>JABHBL010000043.1 GCA_018673925.1 Fidelibacterota bacterium | reverse complement strand
TCCATATCCCCATCTGAGTCTACATCTTCGGCATAAACAGAGCGAGCCCCAGAAGCTGATGATGTAATGGTATGGGTGCTAAAATACCATTGTCCCTGATTCTCATAAAAATTGATTTTTCCATCATCAGAAGCAGAGAGGGCATCCATATCGCCATCGCCATCTATATCTGCTGTATATATAAAACGAGGACCTTGGACTTCGTTAGAAAGGACATGTGGACTGAAGTTTGGCTCAGTTCCGTTTTCATACCAGGTTATTTCATTTGCAGCAAAGGAGGCTGAGACAATATCAATATCATCATCCCCATCCATATCAGCAGCATGGACACTATAGGCGGCATCCGCTTCATCGGTGATGAGTAGTGTTGTAAAATTCTGGTCCCCGTCATTCTCATACAATACGACTTTATCATCACGCCATGAAGCTGAGAGAACATCCATATCCCCATCATCATCCATATCGATGGAGAAGACTGAATTGGCACCATTGGCTGATGTGCTTATCACGTGAGTTGAAAAATAGGACCAACCATCATTCTCGTGCCAGGCAATTTTATCATCTTCACCTGATGCAGTAAGCACATCCATGTCGCCATCGCCATCTACATCAGTTGCAAAAACGCAGGCAGCACCATCTGTTTGAGAGGTGATGATATGGGTATCAAAAACACCATTTCTTTCGTTCTCATACCAGACGACTTTATCATCTTTGTAGGAAGCTGACAGAATATCTATATCCCCATCCCCATTGATATCTGTGGCCATAATGGAAGTTGCCCCGTCTGCCTCAGTGACAGGAATGATTTCAAAATTTTGTTCTCCATCATTTTTAAACCATATAACTTGACTGGCATAGGGAATGGCTGAAATGATGTCAATATCTCCATCAGAGTCAAGATCATTGACATGCATAGAATAGATTCGATCAGCACCGTAGCTGGTAAGTTTCGGGCGAATTAGGTGTGCACTAAAATTTTGCTCTCCATCATTTTCAAACCATTCGAAATCTCCCTCAGGATCGCCCAGGATATCTATATCTCCATCCAGATCCAGATCAACTGACATTATTGAGTACATAGAACTTGCCTGGTCAAATAAAATATGCAGCTCAAAGTTTCCAAGACCATCATTTTCAAGCCAAACCATTTCCGATCCTGATACAACTATATCAGTATCCCCATCCCCGTCCAAATCGTTAGCATGTACACACGCTGGAGTCAAAATATCAAATAAAATATCATGAATAAGAAATGTCCCCAATCCGGTATTCTCGTACCAGTCAATTCGTTCACCCACCCTCCCCGATGGTACTGTTGTAGAAATCACATCAAGATCGCCGTCACCATCTATATCTGCAGGATATACTGTATTGGCTCCAGGAGCCGTAGAATTGAGAATATTTTCTGAAAAAACCATATTCCCATCATTATCATACAAAACGACCTCTCCATTGTGCCTATTTGCCGATAAAACATCTATGTCACCATCGCCATCAATATCCACGGCATGCACAGATTCTGGCGAGGAAACTGACTCAGAAATAATGTGGAGTGTGAAGTGTTCCTGTCCATTATTTTCAAGCCAGGCAAGCCTACCATCCCACAATTGAGAGCCATAAAGCACATCTGTATCTCCATCTCCATCCATATCGGCACCAAAGATATTTTGGGGGCCCCACCCAGGATCCTCAACGTCCCCATTTTCGATTTCGTGGAGGTTAAACCCCTGAAAATTATCATTCTCATACCAGAAGAACTTATCATCCCCCACTGATGCCGTAAGAAGGTCTAAATCCCCATCTCCATCAACATCAATACTTGTGATCGACGCAGAGTGAGATGGATGAAAATAGACATCAACAAGGGTGTGAGGGATAAATCCAACTTGAGCAAAGAGTGGTGTCAGGGTAATCAGACTACAGAGGGATATTTTTACCAGGATTGTATTGTACATCTTTACCTCAAATAATATGTAATTTCAATTAAGTGACCACTCAATCAGTATGCGAGATGTTACGCTCCATCCGCCCATACCCTGGGAACTATACTTGCTAACCGGACCAATATTCTCAATCAGGGTTGTATAGCTTTCGTCCTCCATGGTTTCCTGCTCTCGAAGCAAAAATGATCTTAACGTTTCATCAAAAAATAGAATGCTATCTGAGTAGGTCACACGAGAAAAAGCAGGGGCTGACTCCTGGTTTTGATACACATGGAATCCATTAAAGATTCCTGAAATTGCGCCTTCAGATTCAATTATATCAATTGAATCTACGCTTGTATATGGTTGATCATCCACGAGAAGCGTATCACCCCATTCACGGGTTATTACGCGTCGATATTGTTCGTTGGTGTAACGGGATTGATAGGTTGCCCCGTTTATGTCGATAGTCTTGGACAGAATCTCCAGGGTGAGAATACTCCAGGTCTCAGAGATATCACCACCAGCACCGGGTGAACGTTCACTTTTCGATTGATATGTCCAGGTATTGCCAACATGCAAAGGAAAATAATCCTTTTCCACATGTGCTACTCTGAAAATTTTTAAATCAACATCATCATCGAACACAGAGACCGAGAGCGTGTCACAGATTGAATTATTGTAGGGGAGAAGTTTGCTTATAACCAGCTGATATTGAGCTGTAATCAAGCCATCAAATCGAAATTGACCTGCAGAGTCAGAGATAGATGATGTAATTAGGGAGTCATTCATAAAGAGGTCAATTGATGCACCATCAATCACTGAAGATTGGAGAATATATCCATCACCCTGAAGGATGCCTGTCAGGTGGTAAGGGGGTGGATGACCCTTATTGGGATCATCACAGGCAATCAACACCAATGTTGTGAGCAGTATAAAAATCGACGGTAATCTAGGTGAATTCATATGTGGTTAATCATCCCGCCAACTTGACAGTAATCCGTAAGAAAAAGGTGAGCAAAATTACGTGTCGGTTTAACATGGTAATCCAGCTAGACCTTGCCTCTTCATCAATTTGAACCTATTTCAGTGGTATCGCCATATACAACCCCATCAATCCTAACTGCTGATAAAGACCATGAATTGGTCATCCATTGCATATTGAAAATACTATAATAAGTCTGTCCAAAATATTTTGTGTAAACAAGCGTAGCATCACCATCAGATTTGCTAATGAAGGGTACCTCAAGGCCAAAGACTATCCGATTTGAGGTGGTATCCGAAAGGTTCAAATCATACATAAGATCCTCTCCATTACTGGAGAAATAATACAGGCTGCTAGCATCCGAGCGTTGTATAGGTTTATGACGCCAGCCGTAGCCGCTCACCACGGAGTAGTTGACACCGTCAATTGAGGTATCCCCGACAACCTCCTCTTGCCAATAGGACAGCATCTCATCAGTGTTTTGTGTGTAGAAATACTTAGTGCCCAGGGTGAGGACTTTAGCAAGGTCTTGTTGGGGAGGATCTATGTTCTCAATCGTAAACGGTTTGCTATAAATTGTATTGACACCACTCCTGGCGAGACCAATTCTGAATCCAGGACCAGAACCCCAATAGGGGTAGACGGGTCGCTGGAGTGTTACGGAGCTGATTCCGGCGGGTGAAACACTAAGGGGATAAATATCTCCCTGGGCATTCTGAATGAAAACGTCAACAGTATCAAAGTTGATTTCAGTAACTTGAATGGATGCGTCATACAACCAATGTCGCCAGACCGTCGTATCGTTTGGAATGAGTATTTCTTGTGAAGGTGGGGTGTCATAATTGTAGATGACTTTTTCACAGGTCGATAATAGGCCGATGAGTAAAAGTGTTGTTATTATGGTTACTTTCATTGTCAAATCCAGCATCATTCTATCTAATTAATTTGGCCATGGGGGTCAGTTTTAATAGGTTCATTGCAGGACACGACTGTTATCAAAATTGCTCTTACAGTTATGGCAGCGCCTGGCACTCTCTTTATTTTCATCGGTAACATCAGTCAACCACACTAATGGTTAAGATACAAAAAACAGATCTAGAATCTTTCTGGACGAATATGTCCTGTATCTGGCCGGTATAAGCTATCTTTTGCATGAGATTCCCCGTCCCCATTTTGGATCAAAGGCAAATCTAGTCATTCGGACTATTTATACAAGAAATCACTTATTGTAGATGCCGTGAAAGCCTGGAGATGAAAGACCATTAGTCTGCGAAAACCAGAGATATGCTCTAGATTATTGAGTCTCACCTGAATATCTTGGAGGCCGTATACGAAAGTTATTCAAGCGCTTGAAAGGGTAAAAGACATCCATGGCCAGTAAAGGCATGAAAATAGCCGAAGCACTCAAACATCTAGGTGTTGAGAAATCTGCTGACGCCAATGATGTCAAACAAGCCTATCGCGATCTAGCTAAGATCTGGCACCCAGACCGCTTTCAAAATGATGAACGAGTGGGAGCTAAGGCTGAAGCACAAATTAAAATTATCAATGAAGCCAAAACCGTTGCTCTGGCCTATGTGGAGAAATACGGTCATTTCCGTCACGTCAAGGATGATAATGCCGGTGCAGGTATGGGGTTTGAGCCTCCAAAACCACCACCCAGATACCAGCAGGAACAGGCCAGACCTCGACCGAGACCCCGGCCAGAACCTGAACCACCACCTAAAAAAGAGCGCCCCAAGCCCCCCCCAAAAAAGGAGCGACCGAAACCCCCGCCGCGCCCCAAGAAGAGACCAAAACCTGAGCCTGAACCAGATCTTTTTGAAGAAAGCATGTCCATTGGTGATTATTTACCCGGAGCAACGGCCCTTTTTGTCGCTGCCATTTTGATTGTTCTGGTTGGGTTCTTTTTTATGCTTGGGTCATCTCTCTTTGATTCACCAAAGGATCGCTATAAACAATTTACCGAGAAGACCAACCTCGAGACAACTGCCAAAATAGAAGCTCTCCAGAGAAAAGAAGCTGAACAAGCCAGAGCCAAAGCTGCTGAAAAAAAAGATGAGCCAGTGGTTGAAGTGGTTGTCCAGGATACTTTTTTTACCTTGGGATCAGACAAGGAATGGGTGTCTACCGTCCAGGGACCACCCTTGCAAATCAGGGGTCCGGAATGGCGTTATGGCTTCTCAACAATTCAGTTTGATGGCAACAAGGTGATTTCGTGGACAAATTCAGAACTGAATCCCTTGAAAGTTGGGATAATCCTGGATCCCAATCGCTTCTATTCGGAGCGCTATTTTGGTGTGGGATCGAGACGGGATGAAGTGGCTGCCATTCAGGGAGCCCCGGATATTATTGAACCCAACAAGTGGATCTATGGCGATGCCTGGGTGGAATTCGATGAGGATTCTGTGATTTCCTGGCAAAATGATGCCTCCATTCGTCTCGCTATCAGATACTAAGTTCTTTCCCACCCAACTGCTGAACCTGGCTGTATAGTTGCACCTTTCGATAAACTCAATGTCTGGTGATATGCGTGATCAAAAAGCTTAGTAACGCATAAAACTCTTCTAACTAAAATCTAATTTCCCCTTACACCACCGTATCACGGCGTCTAAATTCATAGCTTGAAAATTTGAATAAAAGACAGTCATTTTCAGATATGAAAGCCCCTTACCGTCTTCGCGAAGGAGCATAGTGACTGTGGCGATCTCAAAATTCTAGATTGCCGCGGCCCCCGGCTACAGCGGTGTCCTCGCAATGACTAGCTTTTGATAAATAAAAGGCAAGATGTAAACATGACACAAGAACTCAGCAAACGTTACGACGCATCACTCATCGAGGATAAATGGTACCAGCACTGGCTGGAACAAAATTACTTCCACTCAGAACCTGATGAGAACAAAGAACCTTATACCATTGTCATTCCTCCACCTAATGTGACAGGGATTTTGACCCTGGGCCACGTCCTCAACAACACCATGCAGGATATTCTTATGCGCTGGCGCCGTATGCAAGGTCGTGAAGCATGCTGGATTCCTGGAACAGACCACGCCTCCATTGCCACAGAAACCAAAGTCGTGAACATGCTTCGGGAAAAGGGCATCACCAAACACGAGATTGGCAGAGATGTCTTCCTGGAACATGCCTGGGAATGGAAAGAGAAATACGGTGGTATTATCATCGAACAGCTCAAAAAGCTGGGTGCTTCGTGTGACTGGGAGCGGGAACGTTTCACCATGGACGAAGATTACTATAAGGCCGTCCTACACTCCTTTGTTGAACTTTATAATGCAGGCTATATCTATCGCGGAACACGACTGGTAAACTGGTGTCCCAAAACCAAGTCAGCTATCTCTGATGAGGAAGTTATTTATCAGGAACGCAACAGTCATCTCTGGCATATGCGCTATCCCATAAAAGATTCCTCAGAGTTCCTGGTAGTAGCCACTACACGACCTGAAACCATGTTGGGTGATAGTGGCGTTGCTGTCCATCCCGATGATGAACGTTATCAGCATCTTATTGGCAAGCATGTTGTCCTGCCCCTGGTTGGGCGTGAAATCCCCATTTTCTCTGATGAATATGTAGATAAAGATTTTGGAACCGGTTGTGTCAAAGTCACACCATCCCACGACCCCAATGACTGGGATATGGGCAAACGTCACGACCTGGAATTTATCAACATCTTTAATGAAGATGCGTCCATGAATACCAATGTTCCAGGCAAATTCATTGGCCTGGATCGTTTTGAGGCCCGGGAAGTTGTGATTGAACAGCTCAAAGAGCTGGACCTTATGGAAAAGATCGAAGAACATGTCCATAAAGTGGGTTACTCCGAACGTGGCAATGTGCCCATTGAACCATACGAATCTGAACAATGGTTCATGAATATGACTGAATTGGTCAAGCCAGCTCTTCAGGCAGTACGCGATGACAAAATTAAGTTTCATCCTGCCCATTGGACCAAGACTTATGAGCATTGGATGACCAATATCAAAGATTGGTGTATCAGTCGTCAGTTATGGTGGGGTCACCGTATTCCTGTCTATACCTGTCAGGATTGTAACGAGATCATGGTTCAGGTTGAAAGTCCCATCGGCTGTAGCAAGTGTGGCTCAGACAAGCTGCATCAGGATGAAGATGTCCTTGATACCTGGTCATCATCCTGGTTATGGCCTTTTGCCGTACATCAGTGGCCTGAAGACAGCAAAGATCTAGATTACTACTATCCCACTAACGATCTGGTGACCGGTCCGGATATCATCTTTTTCTGGGTGGCACGCATGATCATGGCGGGGAATCAGTTTAAAGGTGACATTCCTTTTGAGAATGTCTATTTCACCAGCATTATTCGGGACGCTGACGGTCGTAAGATGTCCAAGTCTTTGGGGAATTCTCCCGATCCACTTGACCTGATTGAAAAATATGGAGCCGACGCTCTGCGCTTTGGTGTCATGCTCATTGCGCCTAAGGGTCAGGATATCCTCTTTACCGAGGAACGTTTGGATGTAGCCCGCAACTTTATGAACAAGGTCTGGAATGCCAGTCGCTTTGTACTTATGAACAAGGATTTTGAACTCACAGCTGATCACCTTAATCCTGAGAAATGGCAAGAGTTGGAGTTACCGGATCGCTGGATTCTCCATCGTCTCAATTTGACCATCTCAAAAGTTACCAAGCAACTCGAGAACTTCTCCTTTGATGAGACAGCCCGTTCACTTTGGGACTTTATCTGGAATGACTTCTGTGACTGGTACATCGAGATGATCAAGATGCGTCTGTACGACGGGACAGAGGTCCAGAAGCAGACTGCTATGTCCGTAGCCATTTACGTGCTCAGGGATATCATGAAGATGCTCCATCCCTACGCGCCATTTATGAGTGAAGAGATCTGGCAGCAAGTTAAGCTGGCCGATGAGCCTGATCTCATCGTTGCTGAGTGGCCATCGGTAAACAAAGCATTTAATGCTCCTGCAGAAGCCAAGGAAACTGACTTTTTAAAAAAGGTGATTACGGCAGTACGCACCATTCGTTCAGAGATGAATGTACCACCATCACATGGAATCAAACTGGTGGGTCGTGTGCATACCCAGGTCCAACTGGACATCCTGACCAAAACCAAGGAGACTATAGCCAAACTCACCCGTTGTGATGATATCACACTGGGTCTGGATGTGGAAAAACCTGGTTTTTCTGCTTCAGCCATGGTTGAGAAAATGGAATTATTTATTCCCCTGGAAGGCATCATTGATCTTGAAAAAGAAATTGAGCGTCTGCAGAAGGAAATTGCCACCACAGAAGGTCTCTTAAAATCAGTCCAGGGCAAATTGGCCAATAAAAACTTTGTGGATCGTGCTCCAGAAGCTGTTGTAACAAAAGAGCGTGATAAACTTGATCACTATGCTCAATCTCTGGACAAGCTGCGAGAACATATTGAAACCATGAAGGCTTTGTAGCACACCATCCTTGTTGACATGACCAGCAGGACACAACCAAGAGAGAAATAGCCAGGGGGCTTATAGATTTATGTTCAACTTTAAAAAGACATTCTTATTAATTCCAATCCTGTTGCTACTTGCTTGCACACCAGCCCAAAAACCACCCCGCTTAGTTGTCGTCATAGTTGTCGACCACCTCGCACATTTTACTTATGAGCATTACAGGCCGGTTTTTACTCAGGGGTTCAAATGGCTGGATGATCATGGAAATAGTTTTGACAATGCCCACTACGAACATGGCTATTGTGCTACAGGACCGGGGCATTTTGTTCTAGGCTCTGGACTGAACCCTGGGCCTGCCGGTGTATTGGGGAACTACTGGTATGACCGCGTCAACAAAAAAGACGTGTATTGCGTTGAAGATCCTGATGCCAACGAATTGGATATTCCTGCATATCATGTGTCGTACAAAAAAGTAAATGGCACGAGCTATGGAGGTTGGCTAAAAGCTGTTTCACCCCAATCCAAAGTATATGGTGTATCAACCAAGGACAGATCTTCTATAATGATGTCAGGTAAAAATCCTGATCTGGCCTTGTGGTATAATTACCAAGGGTCATTCACTACCACTGATTATTACACAGATACCATCCCCAGCTGGCTCTATGATTTCAACAATGACCTCAATGTCCTGGGATTCAGAGATTCTGTCTGGAACACAAATATCAGCCCAGAACTTCTGGCTGAATACACACATGGTGACTCGTTTTATGGCGAGACTGATCGCTTTGACAAAGCTACATACAGTCCAGTTTTCCCCATTGGTTATGAGGATGATTGGGATGACTCCAAGGTGTTCAGCGAAATGCCTGGACGTCCCTGGATGGATCGCAACACGCTTGATCTGGCTTCCACAATTGTGCTAAAAGAGGATCTGGGCCAGGATGATGATCCCGATGTCTTGAATATTGGTTTGTCCACCATGGATTGGTTAGCCCACTATTATGGACCCTTTTCCCATGAAGTGATGGATCATCTAGTAAAAGTGGATGGTTATATCATGAACTTTATTGATTTTCTAGATCAAAATGTTGGTCTTGAGCATGTGACTTTTGTCTTTTCATCTGATCATGGTGGTTTGCCCTTGCCTGAACATTGGACCCACGTCATGAATAAATCTGGTGGTCGAGTAGACGAAGAACATTATCAGGCTACTCGCAATAAAGCTTACGACGAGTTGGATTCGCTCTATGGGAATCATGAGTTTATTTACCGAAAAGGTTCCAGTTATTACTATGATTTCGCCATGATGGATTCAATGGGAGTCAAGCCAGCGTTGGTAGACTCAACATTGCAGACCTACATGGAGTCAATTGAGGGCGTTTTCAGACTTTATACCAAGGCTGAACTATTGGCGGCAACACCAGATGACTATCTGGCCTACCGGTTAAGAAACTTCATGCATCCGGAATTGAGCCCGGATTTATATACCCTGCTTGATGAGGGTTGGTTATTCCGTAATCCATATGGTACTTCACACAGCACCCCATACGAATATGATAGTCATGTTCCTCTCATCTTTAGCTCCGAAAAATTGCATTCTGCAAGCCTCATGGATTCTGTGGCCATACTGGATATGGCTGCCACAATTGGTGAGATCCTCGGTGTGGAGCCCTTGAATAAAATAGATGGAAAAAGCTTGCTATCTCTGTTGATTTCTGACTGATAATTCAATAGAACCAATTTCTCAAACACCTTTCAAAGGGCAGTTCCCTGTGCCCTAAATCATTGTTATTATCATGCAAGACCTTATATTCGAAATTATCTAGAAACGGTATAGGGAGGTGTATTATGCGCGCACAACAATATCGGTTCCCAATAGCGGTGATCCAGTCGATTTGTTTGCTGTTACTTCTCCAGCAATGTGCCTGGTTTTTTGGTGAAAAGGACCCGGTTGATCTTGTTAAACCCCAGCCTATGGGTGGTTATGAAACCTTGAGCGCACGCATTCACTATCCTCGAGCCATCCGTGAAGCAGGTATTGAAGGGACTGTGGTCATAAATGCCCTTATCTCAGTAGAAGGTCAGGTCAAACAGACCCGCGTGATAGAGCCCCTATATCCTGAATTGGACCAGATCGTAACCAACGCTATCAAGCGCACTCCCTTTGAACCTGCCACGCGACAGGGCGAACCTGAGGAAGTCTGGATATCCATCCCCTTTATTTTTGCTTTTAATGAATGGTCATCAAAAAACACACCTTTCAATACTTTCAGCATGACCATTCATCCCGATCCAGCTTACAAGAATTTTGATGTTGAAATTGAGGGGCAGCTAAGAGATGGTCTGGAATGGCCTCTGCGTTTTGAGTGTTTACTGCCATTCAATGCCACCAACCCATGGGTTAAAGCGGGTGATGGAGCAAGTATACCATCTAGTATTGTGAAAGATGACAAGGGGGAGTGGTTGGTCTTTCAGGTATCCAACAGCAATCTGGCATTCGGCTTTACTTATAAATCCATGGAGGAAGTATTTGATCAAAAATTTCTTTATGAATTCACCATGAATCATGCGCTCCCCGACTGGGCGTTGCGAGTGGTCTATGGTAGCCAGACTGTCAACTTTACTCAAGCACCTGATCGGATGGTTACGCTGAATAACGGTGAAACTCAATTTGAATATGATTTTAAGTCCCAGGACCCCTATGAGTCAAGGTATTTGGATATTGAACTCCAGAAGTAGAATACAGCAGGTATAGATGACAAGAATCCTCCTTGACAAAGCAAGCCTGACAAGCAACATTTAGAGACTTATTTAAAACCGGCAAAAAAAATTGTGTCTATTGCATAAGATTTACGCTAGTTCGTCATTTTAACTGAATAAAACGGAAGAAAAAGCTATGGCAAAAGTACAGGGATATACTAGAAAAAAGACAATCATGGAGCAATACCCAAGTCGACAGGCTTTGGTGTATTCTGGAGCAGCATTTCTGATTTTAGTCACAGGATTGAGAACGGTTCTTTCTGTGGCAGAAGAAGGCTTCGGATTTATT
The DNA here is from genome assembly GCA_018673925.1 of Fidelibacterota bacterium. Taxonomy (GTDB): domain Bacteria; phylum Fidelibacterota; class UBA8477; order UBA8477; family JABMPR01; genus JABMPR01. The sequence continues at coordinate 124,162 of JABHBL010000043.1, read as the reverse complement.
GAGTTTGTAACAATTGGTGCCCTGGCTGTGGAATTCAGTCTCTTGCTATTATATGCTTTGACCATTTATCAGGCAGGAAAAGAAACCTTTCTCATGACCCTTGAAGAAGAAGCTTCGGAAATGGAGGGTGGCGGTGAATCCGCAGATGGTAGCCCTGCGCCTGTAAAAGAATTTGCAGTACAGTCTGCAGATGTCCCCGAAGTTGCCAAGGAAATCAACAAATTTACCAAACAGGCCAGTGTCCTTATTGATAAACTGGCAAAAAATGCAGAGCAAAGTGAGAATTTGAACCAACATTTAAAAGAGCTGGCTGATGAACAGATCAATATCCGGGTCCGCAATGAGATTCAACGATTGTTAAGCGCCAATATGAGTGCCAAATAAACCGACAGGAGTAGCCGCATGGCTCGCAAGAAAAAGTTCCAAGCTCGTGTCGAAGTTTATTTTATCATTTATATCGCCACGATTGTCAGCTTCTTCGCTATCGAAGGTGAAGTAAAACATTTCAAAGACAACCAGAAGAAAATCCTTTTGGAAGTTTCCAAAGATAAAATTCAGAATCTGGTAACGATTCGTAACGCCACGGATATCCATAGTAAGGATACCATTAACCTGAAAGTCTCCCTTGATGGTGCTTTTTCAAAAGATTCGTTTGAGGGGAGCGTTCATCTCAATCCCATTGATGCACCGGAGGAGTTGGGTCTAAAAGAATTAACCTACGATCTTGCCCCTAAAAATCAAGATCCGGACAACAAGACCTTTATTGCCATCATCCCTAAATCAGATTTTGATCTAAAAGCCGAGATTCTTTATCGTATGTCGGCAGAAATCAGCGTGATGCCTGATGAAGATCTTGTCCAGCTGGAACTGGAGAAATCCTATTCAGATAAAACCATTGTCCACAAGATTATGGATGCCATGACTGATGTAGGCGAAATTTCCCTGGACAAGCAATTCCAAAATCCTTTGGATCCTGCCGGGGGTGCCATTCAGGCACCTTTCACAATTACCGTGGATCGCCCTCGGGTCAGTATTGTTGAAGGATTGCCCTGGGAAGTTCGAGTTATTATTGGTGGAATTGTGGATTCAGATGATTTGGAGATAAAAGCCATTAAGGGCGCCAAGCTGGTTGGTAAGCTTAATGCGGGTACTCCTGTAACGGTGGTGTCTGGTAGAGGTCGCAGAGATGGTCAAATTACCCTGAGGGGAACCAGGCTGTCCGACGAAGAATATACTGATGTAGACTTCCAGCTTCAGGTGAGGCCGCCAGTGTGGCTAAAAGAACCATCCATTACAGAGGCCTATGTAGGTGACCCCTATATGTTTGAAGGTGCTCTGCGAGATATTCCTTCCTCTGAGACTTCTATCCGGGTTGGAGGAACGGCTGTCCGTGGCGGTATCATGCCCGGTACTATTGCCCAACTACCCGATTTGACCGAGGAGGGGACCATTACCTTCCAGGTCCTTGTAGATGGACGTGATGTCAAGGGTATGGATCACTCCCTTAAAGTGGTCAAGCCACCTGCACCCAAGGTTTCAATTAATCCCGTGGGTCGAGATGGGAATTATCTGACCTTTGAAATCACCACCTATGGCAAAAACAATAGCATTCGTCGCTTCAGGAAAAAGGGGGGTATTGGTTCAAATCGCCAGATGGGAGAAGCTCAGGTTCTGGGTAGCCGCAAGGTCTACCGCTGGGAAGTTGAGTTAGAGGAACCCTTCGATAATGTTGAATCTCAGGAAATCAAATTTAGTGTGGATGATCAGAACAAAAGCGCTACCTCATATCGCAAAATGTTTATCTATAACTACTAAATGAAAGATGCAGAATAAAATATGTTTGAAATGATAAGAAGGAGGGACCAGTGAAAATACGAAACCTCATAACTTTAGTTATTATGCTTGTCTTTGTATCCACCATGTGGGCACAGGGGTTTCAGGAAACTGGCAAGCTGGAATGGGTTGTTAAGGATCGCGAATTCAGTCGCAGCTTCATGGAAGCCTATATCGATACCCTTATGGAAATTGATGATATGGCCGAACTGGAAGTTCAAGAAACCGATGAATTAAGAGTGATTGTCGGGATTGATGTAGAAGGCAATGCCAGCCTGGAAAGCATCTATGCCAAAGGTCGTAGCGGTGTCTTGAACAAGCTGGTCAATGCTGTTTTAGATAGTATGGATGCAGAAATGGTGACGCGTATTCAAAGTCGCAAATACAACTGGGATTACCTCGCTGCTGTCGATGTTGGCGGTGGTCGTGGTGATGTGGTCAATGTCTTTGAAGAGCGAAGTAACAAGCAGGTTAGAGATGCCTTCTGGTGGACCCATCGCCGTGTTGATATATCCGTTTTTCCTCGGATGTTTATTCGTGTGAATCCCAACTTTGCCTTTGCTACAGAGTTTGGTAGACAGGATCTGGGATTTCCCGCTGCTGCATCCAGGACCTTAAATATGGGTCTGGCTACAGAGGTCCTGAAATTTTATGTCACCTTGCCGGCCTCCTATTTAAACCTGTTGAAGAGTAGCAACTCTCCGCTTGAAGGAACTTTCGGTGGCGTGCTGAAATTTGACTCACCTAATTTTGGCGGTAGCCTGTCCTTTCAGGACATGAACTTTCTCGGCAATACGGATACGACCTCATTTTTGAATCCTTCTCATGTGGTTTATAATCCATCTTCAGGTCAATTCTACTATAGCTTTACCAGCCGTATTGGAACCACTGCTGACCAGCCAGGTTTTGTACCTCTTGGATCATTGCGACTTCAAATAGGGTTTAGCTATATGCAATTTGCCTATGGTAATGTCCTGGATACTGAAGCCGGTGTTTCAGATGGTATTGGCGCTTTCGGATTGCTGGATAAGAGTGATCCCCTGGAATCAATGTTTGGTCTGTTCAGAGCAGAATATGCCTCAGATATGAACAATCGCTTTTTTAATAGAATCAAGATGGCAGCTCAACTCAACATTGGCCTGAACGGTTTTGGTGGTTTTGACTTTACAACGGCCTATACCATCACGGAATGGCTGGGTGTCAATTTAAATATGACCTATTTCTGGAGTCCAATGACCTTCAATTATGTTGATCCCACTCCGGGCTCAACCACAACTCTTGAATATGAATGGGAACCAGGTTTCTATATTGTCCCATCCGTAGCATTGTACTTCTAGGAGGATTTGAATATGAATACATCAATTCGCAAAACACTCCTGATAACACTTGTACTGATTATCTCAATCTCCACGGTTTGGGCTCAGCCCAAGGCCCCGCCAATGCTGGACCCCCGTCGCTTTGATGCCTGGACAGTTGAGTACGAACCTTTCCGTCTTCTTATTGAGAATGCCGTGGAGGAGTACATTACTCTCAACGAAACTGAATTGCCCCCCATTGCGTCAACAGACAATGTGATTGCTGTTAGATCCAAATCGGGTCAGAGACAGCTTTATCAAATTCGCTATGGAACAGTCTCAGAAGGTTACAATGTCATCGATAATATGGAGGTGAAATGGGTACTGGGTAGCACGTTGGCTCAAACCATTTCAGAGAAAGAAACCTATTATCATCTGGACACTTCTGAACCCTATGAATCAACCAAACATCGACCAGAGATTGACTATCTGGAGGTAGAATCATTCTGGACCCATACTGATTTACAGATTGGTACGGATCGTTTGGTTTATCTCTTTGGAAAATCTGGTGGAATAACAGTTGAATGGGGCAACGAACTTTTTGGTCGTCCCTACGGTGAAGCCGGCTTTGCCCGTTTTGGTGTGATCACCCCTATCTTCAAGATGGGAATTCAGGTGCCATCACCCTCCATTCCCCTGGGTTACCGTGCCGGTACCGACGATGCTGATGATCACCTCACTGGTGGTATTGGTGGCTTTGGAGCCTTTAAGTACAAAGTTTTGTACGGGGAGTTGTTTTTCCAATCCCTTGAGGCAGCTCTGGCCAGTGGTACACATATAAATAGTTACGATCTGGGTGGTTTAATGAATCTTAGTTTTAATACCACCATTTCAGGTATTCCTATGGGTAAAGAGAAGCGTCTTTTTGCAGGCGCCCTACAAATCCGCCTTGGTGCGGTAATAGCAAGGGTTGACCACAGTAAAATTATTGATGATCGTGTCAGCTTCCAGAATGAGAAAAGGACGTATGGTGTAAATCCAGCAGATACCACAGAGGAGTTCACCAATGGTGATGCTGCTTCACTGGATGAATCAGGGCTTTTCTTCCGTCTTGACTATGCCTCGCCCCTCATAGAGAAGCGTTTCCCACGTCATGAAGCTGTTTTCCAGGTTTCTGGTCCCAGTATCATGACTAAATACACCTATAATATCAATAAGACCCTGGGCTTGCCGATCAGCCTGCTTGTTTATACCAAGGATAATGAGTGGACGCCAAGTGCCGCCATCCTGGTAGGTTTTAAATTGAGGCTTGATCAAAATTAACTGGTCTCAAATGTAGTATCAAAAAGGGTAGGCAATCGCCTGCCCTTTTTTTGTATAAGGGGCAATCGCGACGCTCCTGTCCAGACAAACTCCCCCTCTTCAGCAGAGCTTTTTTTCTCAAACATCACTATTTTCATGGCATTTGAGATGTTCAATATTATTTTGTGCTGAAATCATGCTTAACAGTTCAACATATTTTACTCAAAAACAAAAATATCCGTTTGAAGAAAAGGGGTCAATTTGCCTTTTCGCTTAACAAATGAGGGCGAGTATGCCGTTCGGCTCATGGTTTATCTAGCGGGACGGGACCGTGAGCAACTTGTCTCTGCCCGTGAAATAGCAGAAAACCAAAACATCCCACAGCGATTTCTCAGAACTATTGTTTCTCAATTTGCAAAATTAGGATTTATCAATTCTTTCCAGGGCAATGGTGGTGGCGTTCGCCTTGCTGAAGGTGCCGAGAACAAAACCTTACTGGAAGTTATTGAGGCTGTTGAAGGTCCTATATATTTAAATGTCTGCATGCAGGGTGACGTGGCCTGTCAATTTTCCAACCACTGTGCAGTACATCTGGTCTGGCACGAGGCCCAGGATGCCATCCAGAAAATTTTAGGGGGCAAAAAAATTAAAGAATTGGCTCAGGTCAATTTTGATCTGGCAGCCAGTGGCTTTGGTGATGGTTCTGATGCCATGTGTGGTATTCCGGTCAATACAGAAGAGACCGAGGGTTCCCGTGGCAATTAATTTCGGCAAATATGAAGCTGACCGGCCGTCTACAGAGCAGGAAAAAGCTCTGAGTTGTTTTCATTGTGGTGAAGCCTGCCCAGACCAAACCATATCAATCGGGGACAAGAGCTTTTGTTGTCATGGCTGCAAAACCGTATTTGAAATCCTTAATGCCAATGAGATGTGTGATTATTATGCCATTGAAGACACCCCTGGAATTACCCCCAAGCAGGATTTGATTTCTGATCGGTTTGAATATCTTGATGATGAGACTGTTAAACCTCAGGTTATCGATTTCTCAGACGGAAAGACTGAAAAAGTTACCTTCCACACACCCACCATGCACTGCGCCTCATGTATTTGGCTCCTGGAAAAACTCCACGACATGGATCCACGAATCTATAGCTCAGTTGTAAATTTTCCCCGCAAACAGGTGACCATTACCTATAACCTGAATGAGATGAAGCTCAGTGAGGCAGCCACACTTATTTCATCCCTGGGTTATGAACCCCTGGTTAGCCTGGATACAGTTGGTAAGCGGGAACAATCCTCTGCAGAAAAGAAATTATATCTGAAGATTGGCCTGGCCGGTTTTGCATTTGGTAATGTCATGATTCTAAGTTTTCCAGAATACCTCTCGAGAGTCGGTTCGGTTGATCCAATCTTCAAAATAGTGTTCGGCTATCTCAGCCTGCTGTTGTCCATACCAGTTCTTCTCTTTGCTACAAAAGACTACTATTTATCAGCCTGGGCTGGCATCAAGAGCCGCACGGTCAATATTGATGTTCCCATTACCCTGGGCATCGGGATGCTCTTTTTCAGATCCGCCTGGGAAATCCTCACCCAAACCGGTGTCGGCTATCTAGACTCATTCACCGGTCTGGTATTCTTTTTACTCGTGGGTCGTCTCTTCCAGCAGAAAACCTACGAAGTCCTCTCGTTTGAAAGAGATTATAAGTCATTTTTTCCATTATCTGTTACCCGGAAAATCAACAGTATCGAGGCTGTTGTTCCGGTTTCAAAGCTGAAGCCCGGTGATCGTATCGTGGTGCGGAACCAGGAGTTGATTCCTGCTGATTCAGTTCTGCTCAAGACGGAGGCTTACATCGATTATAGTTTTGTTAGTGGAGAGTCCACTCCAGTAACAAAGAATGCCGGCGACTTTATATATGCCGGTGGTCGTCAGGCTGGAACAACCATTGAGTTGGAAGTAATCAAGGAACCCTCACAGAGCTATCTTACCCAACTTTGGAACAATGATGTCTTCAACAAGCCCCGCTTTTCGCGTCTGAATGTCATGGTAAATCAGGTGAGTCATTACTTCACATTTGGTGTATTAGCCATCGCCATAATTGCCTCCCTGTACTGGTTTCAGATTGATACAGCCACTGGGATTAAGGTGTTTACTGCAGTTCTGATCGTGGCCTGTCCCTGCGCTCTTGCCTTATCCTCACCTTTTGCTCTGGGAACGGCCATGCGCATTTTTGGGCGTAAAGGTTTTTATGTGAAAAATACCGACACAGTTGAAGCACTTTCAAAAATCAATACCATCGTTATGGATAAAACAGGTACGCTAACGGAGTCCCAGCAGGAAACCATTGAGTTCTCTGGGGACATGCTTTCCCACGAAGATCAGAAAATTATCAAATCACTTGTTCAACATTCAACCCATCCTTTGAGCCAAAAAATCTTCCAGGTTTTGGATGTTCACGCAATCCACGCGGTGGAAAACTTTGAAGAAGTCTCCGGCAAAGGAATCCAGGGTCTTGTAGATGGGCGCACCATCAAGCTCGGTTCTGCAAAATGGTTGGGACTTCAGGAAGATGCCAGTGATGCAGAAGATATGAAAACCCGCGTTTTCCTTAGTATGAATGATGACATTATGGGCTCATTTCTTATCGCTAATGTGTTTCGCAAGGGTTTGCGACCGTTGCTATCCGACTTGAAAAAACAATTCAGCATGTATCTCCTGTCTGGTGATACTGAGCGGGAAAAAGCCACCCTTGTTAATCTCTTTGGAAGCGAAGAAAACCTACAGTTTCGTCAAACACCGGAAAACAAATTGGATTTTGTATCCAAAGTGCAGGGAGAAGGTGCCCACGTGCTTATGGTGGGTGATGGTCTCAATGATGCCGGAGCTTTGAGAGCCAGTGAGGTGGGCATTGCCGTCACTGATGATGTATCTGCTTTTTCTCCTGCAAGTGATGGAATTCTCACCGGCAAGAACCTTCATTTATTAGGGTCTTTTATAAAAATGTCCAAAGCGACCACCTCAGTTATTGTGGCCAGTTTTGTGATCTCAATTATCTATAATGTGGTTGGAGTTAGTTTTGCAGTAGCGGGAAAATTATCCCCCCTGGTTTCGGCTATTCTTATGCCTGCCAGCTCAATTTCTGTCGTGGCCTTTACCACATTTACTACAAGCTTGCGAGCCCGCATGATGAAATTAACTTGATGAAACGTGAGCAATTATTTTGTATGTAATGTTTATTCTGATGGCCTTTAGTCTGACCGCATCGCTGATTTTTTTAGGTGCCTATATCTGGTCTGTTAAATCCGGACAGTTTGATGACAAATACACACCATCAGTACGAATGTTATTTGAAGATAAAAAAACATCAAAGAAAACGGAACCCGGTCTTAATTCGGGTGAAAAAAACGAGGAGAATAAATAATGGAGATGGAAAAATTTCAGTACGATAATAAAATCGTGCGAATGTTTTTCTGGGCCACCGTTATCTGGGGCGTAACGGCCTTTTTGGTTGGACTCACTATTGCGCTTCAGTTACCTGCGCCGGTCTTTAATTTCGGCACTTCATGGTTGACCTTCGGTCGCCTGCGTCCCTTGCATACCAACGCTGCTATTTTTGCATTTGTTGGCAACGGTATATTTATGGGATACTACTATTCAGCTCAAAGATTGCTTAAGGCCCGAAATTTTTCTGATGTACTTAGTAAAGTGCATTTCTGGGGGTGGCAGGGTATCATTGTCTCAGCGGCGTTAACACTGCCTGCTGGTCTTACCTCAGCCAAAGAATACGCAGAGCTGGAATGGCCCATTGATATCGCCATTGCTCTGATCTGGGTTGCCTGGGGTGTGAACATGATGGGAACCATCCTTAAACGACGTGAGAAACATCTCTATGTAGCGATATGGTTTTATATCGCCACTTTTGTCACCGTTGCCATGCTCCATATTGTGAATTCTCTGGCCATACCAGTGAGCTTCTGGAAAAGCTACTCACTCTATGCCGGCGTACAGGATGCTCTTGTTCAATGGTGGTATGGTCACAACGCTGTCGCATTCTTCCTGACAACACCCTATCTGGGTCTGATGTACTATTTCATGCCCAAAGCGGCTCAAAGACCAGTCTATTCTTATCGACTGTCGATTATTCATTTCTGGGCTCTCATCTTTCTGTATATCTGGGCTGGTCCTCACCACCTGCTTTATACTTCAACACCTGACTGGGCTCAAACCCTGGGAACCGTGTTCTCCATTATGCTGATTGCCCCCTCATGGGGTGGCATGCTTAATGGTCTCCTCACGCTACGTGGTGCCTGGGATCGAGTTCGACAGGATCCCATCCTCAAGTTTATGGTTGTGGCTGTTTCAGCCTATGGAATGTCCACCTTTGAAGGTCCCATGATGTCATTGAAAAATTATAATGCCATCTCGCACTTCACAGATTATACCATTGCCCACGTCCATATTGGCGCGCTGGGCTGGAACGGTCTGCTGACCTTTGGAATGTTGTACTGGTTGGCACCTCGTTTATGGAATGCCAAACTGTATTCAGTCAAGCTTGCCAATGTTCACTTCTGGCTAGCCACGCTGGGCATCATTTTTTATGTCATTCCCATGTACTGGACGGGTATTACCCAGGCTTTGATCTGGAAACAGTTCACTCCCGAGGGTTTACTGGTCTATCCAAACTTTCTGGAAACCGTATTACAGCTGGTGCCCATGTACTGGACCCGAGCTTTTGGTGGTACGCTTTATCTGGCTGGTTCCCTGATCATGGTTTATAACCTGGTCAAAACTGCCCGCTCCGGAGCTCCGATTCCTGATCAGGAAATGGAAGCGGCTCCCCTGAAACCCATCGTGTCGGAGCCAGGTGAACATAAACACCGCTGGCTTGAAGCCCGTCCCATGTACTTCCTGGCTGCAGCCCTAGTAGCTGTTGCCATTGGTGGTATTGTAGAATTTGTACCCATGTTTGTGGTGAAATCTAATATCCCCACTATCTCTACGGTGACACCTTACTCACCCCTGGAGCTTGAAGGACGCGACATCTACATCAAGGAGGGCTGTTTTAACTGCCATTCCCAGATGATTCGTCCCTTCCGAAGTGAAACTGAACGCTATGGTGAATACTCCAAGGCTGGTGAATTCGTTTATGATCACCCCTTCCTCTGGGGTTCCAAGAGAACAGGACCCGATCTCCATCGTGAAGGTGTTGGTAAGTTGAAAAAACCTGATGCCTGGCATTACAATCACATGGACAATCCGCGCTCAATGAGTCCCGGTTCTATTATGCCGGTCTATCCCTGGTTGTTAGAACGATCCAATGACTATGCTGATCTTCCTATGAAGATTAGCGCCATGAGAACTCTGGGTGTTCCCTATGCAGAAGGATATGAGGATGTAGCTCTGGATGATCTTAAGAAACAGGCTGAAGGTATCGTTGCCAACCTAAAGGACTCGGGCATTGAAACATCCTGGGACAAAGAGATTATCGCTCTTATTGCCTATATGCAGAAACTGGGAACAGGAATCCTCCCTAACTAGGGCAGGATTAGATTCTTATGTTAAGTCGTATTTATCCGGGAGCAGATGGCCTCCAGTTCTTTCAAGGGCTATCCCTGGTTCTATTCTTTCTGGTTTTTGTGGGAGCGATTGTTATGATCGTAACCATGCGGAAGGGATACATAAGTAAAATGAGTAATATGCCCCTCGAGAGCGGGGATGATCAAAATAATGGAGGCCATTTATAATGGGCAAAGTCACGAACGAACTCATTGATCACGATTATGATGGAATTCAGGAGTATGACAACGACCTACCAGGTTGGTGGAAAACTCTTTTTCTCATCACAATAATCGTATCAGTTATATATGTACCGTATTACCACCTCTTTGGTGATTTACAGGATGCTGAATATCAAAAGGAAATGGGCACATATGTGGAAGCAAGTGCTGGCCGCAGTGCCTTTTCGTCCTATTCATCTCCCTGGGCCAGTGATGGCGAGATCACACCAGCTTTACGGGCAGAGATGGATAAAATACTGGACGCTCCCTTTGATGAACAGTTGATGCGAGCTATGGCAAAAGCAGATTCTGATCAATTGGCGAAGCTTAAAGCTGCTTTTCCAGATGTCATTGCTGCCTATGGTGAAGGTGCTTCAACTGCACCAGAACCAGCACCTGTTGAGAAGGAAGAGCCCGTCGCTGCAGCTCCAGTCACAGAGATGGCCGCACTTACTGATGAGGCCAGCCTGGCCGCAGGAAAAAAGATATGGGACACCCAATGTTTTACCTGCCATCTCAACGATGGTGGTGGAAGCATTGGTCCAAACATGACTGATAATTACTGGATACATGGTGGAGACATGGCGTCAATTGTCAACCTCATTAAAGTGGGAGTACCAACCAAGGGTATGATCCCCTGGGAGGCTACATTGACTCCTGATCAGATCATGCAAGTTTCCAGCTATATCAAAGTGAAGCTGGTTGGTACTACGCCCGCAGTTGCCAAAGCTCCACAGGGAGAATTGGACGAGGGTTAGCCCATAAATAGGATATAGACTGGTGAAGGAACTCACGCTAATACGTGAGTTCCTTTTGACATATTAGTTTATAGCAAACAAATACTTGGAGATGGCAGGTAAATGAGTCAGCCGGACAGAAATCTCACAAACATAGATGCCCCATCAGCATTTAGAGATAGAATAGCTTCCATGGATGCGGATGGTAAGCGAAAATGGGTTTTCCCTCGAAAACCTTCAGGTCGTTTCTATAATGCCAGAACCTGGTTCTCATACCTATTGCTCCTTATCATGTTCAGTGGACCGTTTATAACCATTAACGGTCGTCCTTTTCTCCTCCTCAACATTATTGAGCGCAAATTTATCATTCTGGGTATGGCCTTCTGGCCCCAGGACAGTTTTATTTTTGTATTGGCCACCCTGACCTTTGTGGTGGGTATTCTCCTGTTTACCGTCATTTTCGGACGTCTGTTTTGTGGATGGGCCTGTCCACAAACCATCTTTATGGAGATGGTCTTTCGTAAAATTGAATATCTTATCGATGGCAATGCCAACAAACAGCGTAAACTCAAGGCTCAGGATTGGAATACTGAAAAGGTTTTTAAGCGGGTGCTGAAACATGGCATTTTCTGGATGCTATCCTTTATTATTGGCAACACGTTTCTGGCTTATATCATTGGCAAGGATGAACTTTACCAGATCATCACCTCACCGGTTTCAGAGCATGCTGGTGGATTCGCCATCATGGTTCTCTTCACCACTATTTTTTATTACATCTATGCCTTTTTCCGGGAACAGATTTGCACCCAAATCTGTCCTTATGGTCGTTTGCAATCTGTGCTGCTCGATGACAAATCCATCGTCGTGGTTTATGATTATATCCGGGGTGAAAAACGGGGCAGACCCAAAAAAAATAGCCCAGAAGATCTGGGTGATTGCATTGACTGTAATCAATGTGTGGAAGTTTGTCCCACAGGGATAGATATTCGTAATGGTACCCAGTTGGAATGTGTCAATTGTACAGCCTGTATTGATGCCTGCGATACTGTCATGGACAGGGTTAAAAAGCCCCAGGGTTTGATCCGCTATGATTCATTTGATGGCATTCGTACCGGGGAGACACGTGGTATGAATTTCCGTAATATTGGCTATTCTATAGTATTGGTAGCTCTCGTGATTTTCTTTTTCATTCTGCTTGGGACTCGATCCGATGTGGAATCAACCATCCTGCGTTCATATGGTACCATGTATCAGGAAGTGGGGAATAACCACTTCACAAATTTATATACCATTAAAGTGCTCAACAAAACCTTTGATGACATACCGATCCGGCTTGAATTACTTGAGCCTGAAGGCACATTGACCATGATAGGTAGTGATTTAAAAGTCAGTGGTCAGGGCAAAACAGAGGGTGCCTTTTTTATTGATTTATCAGGCGATTTACTGGACGGCACAGAGGCTAAAATAAAGATAGCAGTGTTTAGTAATGACCGCATGCTGGAAACAGTAAAAACATCATTTATGGGACCGAGGAAATAATGGAGAGACAAGCAAAATCCGGTGGACTTTGGATGTGGGGTCTCACAGCCACAATTGTGATCTTTATTGCTTTCTTTGTAGGATTTGCCATCTGGACCTTTCAGGATGATGTTGAGCTGGTTTATGATAACTACTACGATAAAGATGTGGTTTTTGAGCAGCAGATTAAACGGGTGGCCAGAACGCAAGCTCTTACGATACAACCAATTTTAACTTATCATCAAACCACTCAAGTTCTGGACTTGAAATTCCCGTTGGCTCTGGGGCACACACCTACTGATGGAGAAGTGCTGCTCTTTCGTCCGGCTGATCTTCATAAGGACAGACTGTTCCGTCTCACATTGGAAGGTGACAGTCTCCAGACCATTGATCTCCCGGATATGGATCCCGGATTATGGCGAATCAAGCTGAACTGGACCAGCGGTGGGGAAGAGTATTATCTGGAACAATCTCTGATGGTGAACTAGCGAACTCGAGCTGGGCTGTTTTACGATCACAGAGCTTCTTTGCTCGGCCTATCAGTGATTGACTTCAACAAATAACCCTTGCTGAACATGTAGCTCAAGTTAATTTTTTCCAATTGGCTTAGGAGAGACACTATGAGGCTGAAACGCGGGCTCATTCTTACAATTGTTGGGATGTTTATACTAACTGCATGCAGTGAAGATCCAGATATACTTTTCTCAAAAGCCGAAACCGAAGCTGCCTTAGGTTCACGTCAAAAAGCGTTGAGCCTGCTTCTGGTTATTCAACAATCCCACCCCGAGTATACACCGGCATATTTATTTGCTGCACGACTGTTCTTTGAGGACAACAATCTAACAGATGCTGTCAACCAATGCAGACGTGGTTTGGATGCCCAGGCGGACTCATCTCAAATATTGAGATATATCGGAGAGATATATCATTTGAGTGGTAGCATGGAAAATGCTTACCAATATTATCGCCTGGCAGTCCAGGCTAACCCCCAAGATGTTGCTGCCCAGATTAGTCTTGGTTATATCCTTGATGAAAAAGATTTATATGAACAGGCTATGGCTCACTTTGATACAGCACTTGAGTTGGATTCGGCCAATTATGAAGCAACTGTTGGCAAGGCCAACACACTAAGAAATTCTGGCAATACAGCTGGATCAATTGAAATGCTGCAGGAAGCTGTAAAAAGCGAGCCCATGTTAGGTGCTGCCTATGGTGCTCTAGCCCTGGCACAAGAACAAACCGCCACTAAGGACAAAGATATTCTTGAAAATTATGCCCTTGCGGTCAAGCTGTCCCCCAAAGACAAATCTGTCTGGGACGCTTATGTCGATTTCATGATGCAGGATCAGGATCAAAAAGAGGCTGTAAAAGTACTACAAAATTATCTCTATCATTTCCCCCAGGTCATTGAGGGAAGACACCGCCTGGCAGAATTGTATATTGATCTGGCTAGATCTGAAAGTCTCTCCTGGTTGGATGCTGCCAGACAACAATGTGATCAAGCCTTAATCACAGATCAGAACGATCATTACAGCCATGCCTTGCTGGCCAAAATTTATCTGCTTCAGGAAAAACCAAGACTGGCAATTTTAGAGGCGCAATTAGCATTTGAAATCAATCCAAATACTGAATATCGGGAATTGGTGGATCAGGCCAAGTTTTTCACGAACTGATTTTGCTTCCATAAAAGCTTTCCCCAGTCGAACCAGACATTTGGATTCTCATTCCAAAGTCATCTAGTCCTATACGTTTCGGATGGCTATTTAATTCCCCCTGTGGTACGAACCGGGGCATAAAACAGGATATAGACATGGGCAAAAAAGTTGTCGTATTGGGTGCAGGCATGGTTGGAAGAGCCATGGCCATCGATTTGAGCAAGCAACATAAAGTACTTTCCGTGGATAGAGATGTGAGCGCGCTGGCATTCCTATCTAACCACGAAAACCTGGCAACTGCACAGGCCGATCTGGCGGATGCTGATGCAGTCACAAAAGTAATAGCTGATGCTGACATTGTGGTGGGAGCCGTCCCTGGTTTTATGGGATTCAAAACACTTGAAACTGTTATCAAGGCAGGGAAGAACATTGTAGATATTTCTTTTTTCTCAGAAGATCCATTTGAATTGGATGCTCTGGCGAAATCCAAGGGTGTGACTGCCGTGATGGATGCAGGTGTAGCACCTGGAATGAGCAACCTAATATTGGGTTCCTACCAAAAGGAGATGAAGGTTACTGATTTCACCTGCTATGTGGGTGGATTACCAAAAGAGAGGACCTGGCCCTATGAATACAAAGCCCCTTTTTCGCCCATTGATGTGATCGCCGAATACACCCGTCCCTCCCGTATTGTTGAAAATAGTAAAACGGTTGAAAAGGTAGCACTGTCAGAACCAGAGCTGATTGATTTTCCTGAAGTAGGAACATTGGAAGCCTTCAATACCGATGGTTTGAGAAGTTTGATTTACACCATGAAAATCCCCAATATGAAAGAGAAAACCCTACGCTATCCAGGACATATAGAACTGATGCGCATCCTTCGAGAAACGGGCTTCTTTGGAGAGCAAAAGCTTCAAATCGGAGACCAGAGCGTGAGACCAATCGACCTGACCACCTCACTACTGTTTCCCAAATGGAAACTCGGGGAGGAGGAAGAAGAGTTTACCATCATGAATATCCTCATTGAAGGAATGGATGGAGGTAAGCAATTCAAACATAAGTATGAGCTACTGGATCGCTATGATCCCTCCACAAAAACATCTTCTATGGCCAGAACCACAGGATATACCTGTACGGCAGTCACCCAGCTCGTATTAGATGGTCAGTATGAACGCAAAGGAATCAGTCCACCTGAGTTTGTTGGTGAAACATCGGGTTGTCTGGATACTGTTTTAAAATATCTCGAGGCGAGGGGTGTCATCTATAAGAAGAGTTCACAAGCGGGTTAAACTTTAGATTGAAACTGTCGAAAACCACAAAAGGACTCTCTCTCTGGACATTGGTCATGCTGATCTTTGTCCCGACTTTTGGTTTTAATAATATCACTACAAATGGTGTGGCACTGGGACCAGCAGCCATTCCTTCCTGGGTGATAGTCTGTATATTTTATTTCTTACCTCTGACAGCAATCATTGCCGAAATGGCCTCGGTTAACGAGAATAAGCGTGGTGGAATTTACAGTTGGATTGCCTTCAGCCTGGGTCATCGCTGGGCTTTTTTTGGCACCTGGTCTTATTTTATTTCAAATTTGTTCTATCTACAATTTGTCTTTGCCCGTATCCCTGTCATGGCCTCATGGGCTTTGTTTGGAGAAAATCGCTTTACAGATGCCAATGTGAGCTTGCTGCCCTACTACTCCATTTTATTGTGTCTCATGCTGACCTGGATTGCCAGTCGGGGAGTCAAATCATTTTCCAAATTGAGTAACCTGGGAGGAAAGTTGACCATTGCCGTAACGGGAGGATTTATTGTTTTTGCCTTTCTAGCCTATCTAAAAGGCACTCCTTCAGCGACAGAGTTTTCTATGGACAGCATGATGCCGGATTTTTCAACCAGTTACTTTGCCACCTTCTCCTGGTTACTTCTGGCTGTTTCAGGTGCCGAAGTTGCAGGTACCTACATTGATAAAGTAAACAGTCCCCTTCGGAATTTCCCCCGCGGCGTCATCATGGCTACCATGCTGGTGGGCGTGGCCTATATCCTGGGATCCTTTGCTGTGAGTTTGGTGGCTTCCCCAGCAGAATTGTCAGAAGCAGGTTTAAAAGATGCCATTTTTGTGGTTCACAAATTGTTGGCTGAGAGTTTGGGGGTTAGTGGTGACCTGGTGGTGCGTTTATTCGCGATGATTTTTCTAGTGACATCGGTAGCGGCTTATGTCGTCTGGATCGAATCTCCTTTGCGAGCCATGTTTTCAGAAGTACCTGATGGAACTTTCCCGGAAATGTTGACACGAAAAAATGCTGATGGTGGACTAACCCATGCCTTGTGGATTCAGGCAGGTGTGGTGATTGTTCTCATTGCTATCCCGTTGATTGGTTTGGAATCCATAGATGCTTTTTTCCGGCTGATTACTGACTTGACTGCTCTGAGCCTGGTGATTCCCTATATGATTTTAGCTGCTGCATATCTGGTTTTTAGAATGAACAATAATCCGGGACCCTTCACAATGATGCGTTCAAATAAAGTGGCTCATTCAGTGGCGTTGGGTACACTAATAATCAGTGTCGCTGCATTTTTCGGAGCAGGTATTGATTACTATGTGGATGCTGAAACCGGCTGGGAAGCTGCAAAAGCCATCTTGATGACCTATGGAGGTCCCATATTCCTCATTGCACTTGGATATGGTCTTACGCATTTTCACAAGCAATCCACTGGGTAGAGAAGCACAATAATTCAGGGGAAATCTGATGAAGGAGTTTGTATGAAAAACATAGTATTTGGAACTGGTCCCCTGGCCTGGTGGGTTATGCAGACCTTGTTGGAAAAAGGTGATACTGTTGCTCTGGCCAGTCGTAGTGGTAAAATCGATAATACGTTACCGGATAAAGTCAAAATACATGCCTGTGATGCCACTCAACCTGATGAAGTAGCCAAAGTCTGTCAGGATATGGATGCAGTATACTTTTGTGCCATGCCACCATATACCAATTGGCCTGACCTGTTTCCACCCCTGGTGGTTGGCTTTCTTAAGGGTGTTGCCAGAACCAAAGCCAAGGTGATTTTTGGTGATAATCTTTACTTATATGGGCCTACCCAGGGAACACGCATTAGCGAAATAGTAGCCCATGATGCTGCTGGTCACAAAGGTCGCACCAGGGAGTTTGTTGCACGTCAATTTATGGCAGCCCATGAGCGCGAAGATAACCAGGTTACAATTGGTCGAGCATCGGACTTCTTTGGTCCTTACACCATCAACGCTATGCTGGGGGAGATGTTTTTCAAGCCCGCCCTCAGTGGAAAAACAGTGAATCTCCTGGGGGATATTGATCTGCCCCACACTTTTAGCTATATCAAGGATTTTGCAAAAGGATTGGTGACACTGGGGAGCAATGAGTCAGCCTTTGGTGAGGTATGGCATACCCCAAATGCACCTACGATCTCTACTAGGGAAATGGTCAAGCTAATTGAGGCAGAGCTGGAAAGTACAATCAAAATTCGGGTTGCTGGAAATTTCACGCTATCTATCTTGGGCTATTTCAGTCCAATGATTAAGGAAACCCAGGAGATGTTATACACTTGGGAAGAGGCATATCTTGTGGATCACACAAAATTTGAAACCGCCTTTGGAGCTGATGTTACCAGTCATGAGCTAGCCATCAAAGAAACTGTGGCTTGGTTTAAAAAATACCTAGAGGTCAAGAAGTGAAAAAATTGAGCCAGGATCAAATCCTGAAATTTCTTCTATATTCCGGTGCGGTATATTTCCTGGGAGTGGCAATAGCACACTCATTTGGAAGTAAAATTCCTGGTCTTTTCGTTTACTACAACGTGCCCTCCTATCCATATCAGGATCGGATCATTTCATTCCTAACTTTCGGGTGGGCAGGTCTCTTTTTTCTGACTGCCAGAAAAATGGAACCAGACTTTATTAAACTCATTTTGGTCATTGGCTTGGTTGCAGTCATCGCTTTGGTCGTAAACACCAGCATCACGGATTTCAATCTTTTGGACCCTTCCATTAGTAGCTCTGATTATAGCTGGAATATTGGTGCCCTGGTATTTTACTGGCTTGGTCTGGTCATGCATTCCCGACAGCATGTCTTCAAAAACAAATAATGGTTTCAAATTGAGCGCTCAATTACCTTATGTATTGATGACTCACCAGAACCATAATTGGAGGTAAACCAATGTTGAGTTGGGATTCCAGCTATAGTGTTGGCATACAGGAAATAGATGATCAACATCAAAAGCTTATCGATTTTATCAACGAGCTGGAACTGGCTCTTGGTAAATCGGATAATAGAGAGACTGTAGTTAAAGTTCTCAACGGAATTGTGTTTTACACAAAGGATCATTTTGCTCAGGAGGAGCTCTACTTCAGACAATTCGACTATGACAAGACAGATGATCACATCACAGAACATGCTGACTTAATCACTCAGGTCGAAAAGCTTGTTTACCAATTTGAGGTCAATGGCACCTTTGACATCCCCAACGTCATAGAATTTCTCAAGGCCTGGTTGATTGAACATATCCTGGGTGCTGATCAGGAGTACGTGAGTTGTTTCAAAGAAAACGGTCTTTAAAGAGATTCATCTATGAAAATTAGGCGTAGTGCCCGCACTATATTGGGAGCCCTGTCGCTTTTGTCTGTATTTACAATTCTTACTGTATGGCATAACAAAGTACCTGGAACTCTCTCAGAGACAGACAAACAGGTGTTGATCAAAAAGCTCACCCTGAAAAATCAGGGGCTAGCACTTTTCTTAAAAAACATGCAAGTTGGGCTCGACAACCCAGGTTTTTATGCAGTATGCAGTTCTGATAAACCTCTATGGCCTGCCAATCTCTGGCGAGCTTCCTATCATGACCCTTTTGTCAGGTTAACCCTTGCTCCAGATGCTGAAATATGCATTCGATATCGAAGTGTGGACGATTTTCTTCTCTTCCTGGAAAAAGTTGAAAGTCAAGATCCAGGCACCCTCCACAATTTCAATTTTCAGAACTATCAAATTATTCCAGAAACCCACATCACCCTTTCACTTAGGTTTTTGATATCTATTTTTACCGGCGTTGTGGGTCTGGTGATTGTACGATCTATTAATCGAAGGTAATCACCGTTTGGCTAGCCTTGACTACCGTTAGTCACAAAGTGCTTTTGAAACTCTGACTTTGTTATTAAAACGCAAGGAAACTAACTATCAAAAGGTAGCCAAAACGGCATAAAAAATGTATGTTGAATGCTCAAATGAGTAGCTATAAACATCTAGTAATAATTAAACATAAATGAAGGTGTTCACATGAAACGAAATCAGATTTTTGTTCTGTTAATTCTTGCTGTTTCCCTCGTGTTTTGGTCATGCGGAGGTGGCGACAAACAAGCTGCTGAGAATACAGGAGCCGAAACTAGTGCCATAGTTAAAGATATGGCTACTCCTGCAGAAGCAGGTGGTTATGGTTTTGAAAAATTAGCAGATGATTTAGGTTACTCTACTTATGAAATGAAACCCCAAGAGCAAATCTTCTTTGGTGATCCACGTGCTAAAAAAGGTGGTTTGCTTCGTCATATCACCACTCGCTTTCCTGCCACGATGCGCACCGAAGGTCAGAATGCCAATTATGTAGAGAACAGCACAATTGCAGGTCTCTGTTACGAAAGCTTGATTGGAACACACCCATTGACTCTCGAGTTTATACCTGCTTTAGCGACACACTGGAAAATCTCCGATGACAAAATGAAATTCTGGTTTCGCATCAATCCAGATGCACGCTGGTCAGATGGACGCGAGGTTATAGCAGAAGATGTTGTAGCCACCTGGGATCTCCATATGGATGAAACCATTCTCTCACCCTCAGATCAGCTGACATTTGGAAAATTTGAACGTCCAATTGTTGAAGGAAAATATCTTGTTTCTGTGGTGGCTAAAGAGCTGAGCTGGAGAAATTTTCTCTATTTTGGCGGCATGTCCATTCTTCCTTCATATTATCTGAATCAGGTAGATGGTTCTGAGTATCTCAAAGAATACCAGTTTAAAATGATGCCCGGTACAGGACCTTATGAAATCCATGAAGATGACATCATCAACCAAGAGTCCTTTACCCTGACCCGTCGGACAGACTACTGGGGTAAAGATGATCCTGCGAATAAGTTCACCTCCAACTTCGACAAAATAAAGTTTATCGTTGTTAAGGATAACAACCCACTCATCTTTGAAAAATTTAAGAAGGGCGAAGCAGACTTTTACACCGTTGCAGCTGCCCGTGAATGGGTTGAAGAAACTGATTTCGAATCTGTTCAAAAGGGTTGGGTACAGAAACATAAGATTTATTCAGAAAAACCCGCAGGGACTTCAGGTTATGCATTCAATATGCGAAAATGGCCTTTTGATGATAAACGTGTTCGCATGGCATTTACCTATTTATACAATCGCGAGAAAATGAACGAGGAAATGTACTACAGTGAATACTCAATGATGAACTCACTGTATTCTGGTTCTGTTTATGAAAACCCAGACAATGAAAAAGTTGTATACAGTCCCGAAAAAGCTGTAAAACTTTTAGAAGAAGCTGGATATACAACCCGGAACCAAGAAGGTTGGTTGGTACATGAGGATGGACGCATTTTACGCTTCGAACTCGCCATCATGAAGGGCCTGGACTATATGGTTACGCCAGTCCAGCAGATGATGAAAGAATATGGCATTGATATGCAGATCAAGTATATCGATGGCAATGCCAACTGGAAAAACCTCATGGAACGTAATTTCACGCTCTTCATGCAAAACTGGAGCGGGCTGGTATTTCCTAACCCAGAAACATCTCTGCATTCCTCTTTGGCTGATCAGGACAACAATAATAACATCGGTGGATTTAAAGATGCCCGTGTTGATGAACTGCTTGAAGAGTATGATATCACTTTTACTCAAGCTCGTCGAGTAGAAATTATTCGAGAAATCGATGGTATTTATTCAGATATCCATCCAGCAGCCTGGGGTATTGCCAGAAATTATCAACGCGTCCTTTTTTGGGATAAATTTGGTTATCCAGAATATATGGTTGGTCGTTATACGGGTGATTATAGAACCGTGTTTACACACTGGTGGTTTGAAGAGGATAAGGGAAAAGCACTTGAAGAGGCCATGGCCAACGGAACCGATCTGCCCAAGGGTGAGATCAATGTCATGTTCTGGCCTGACTATTTAAAAGCAACTTCTAACTAGATATTTTTCTAGACAGGCAGTCTTCACAGATCAAAAATTAAATGTGAAGACTGCCTTCTCAATTCCTGAAAAACGGTAACCCCCCATGACTACATATTTTATTCGCCGCATTTTACTTATGATTCCTACTTTTTTAGGATCTACCATCCTCATTTTTGTCATCCTTCAGATGGCGCCTGGTGGACCTTTAGAAAGGACTATTCAACAATTACAGGCTGGTGCGATGCAGCAGGGAGAATCGGTTGGAAGCGTAGGTGATATCATGAGTGGTGGGAGCTCCGTATTACCAGAATCTGCCATGCGAGAATTGAGACGCTTTTATGGATTTGACAAGCCTGTTTATCAGCGATATCTGATCTGGCTGGGTGTTTGGCCCCGTGAGATCAAGCACCGCGAGGTGGATTTTAGTGCTGATGTAAAGGAAGTCAGTAAAAACGTTGGCCGCGGTACCTATATGACTCTACGTCTTGAAGGAGAGCAAATAGGTGTTTATGATAAGGATGGAAAGATTAGTGATATTTGGAAAGGGGCTATAGACCGGGAAGCCTCAGAAGATGACAAGATTGTTGCCACTATCTTTCAAACAGAGTTCTCTGGCATTCTCACGGGTAATCTGGGCACTTCCTACACATATGATCAGCCAGTGACAGAGGTGATGGCTCCACGCTTTAAAATTTCCATGTTTTTTGGCCTCACTGGCTTGTTCCTGTCTTATCTCGTTTGTATTCCACTGGGAATCAGAAAAGCGCTCAACCATGGATCCGCCTTTGATTTCCTTTCCAGCGTAGTTGTATTTGCTGCATATTCCATTCCAGGGTATGCCTTGGGGATGGTATTACTGGTCTTGTTAGGTGGAGGCTCGTTCTGGGATATTTTCCCCCTGGGAGGCTTTCGCTCACCTACAGAAGTGTGGGAAACTTTGACTCTCTGGGGAAAGATTAAGGATCAAGTCTGGCACATGATACTGCCCATCATTGCCTGGTCAATCAGTAGTTTCGCAGGCTTGACAATCCTCATGAAAAACAGTCTACTGGAAAACATTTCACAGGATTACATCCGGACTGCTTTTGCGAAAGGTCTACAGGAAAAAAGGGTCATTTGGGTTCACGCCATTCGCAATTCAATCATTCCAATTGCCTCTGGTATCGGTGGTGTCATTGGGGTGGTTATCGCAGGTTCATACCTCATCGAAAAAGTTTTCAATATTGATGGTTTTGGAAAAATGGGTTTCCAGGCCATTCTAGATCGAGATTATCCCATTACCCTGGGTTTCCTGGTCATAGTGGTGGTGATCCGACTTGTGTCTAATATCCTGTCGGATATAGCACTGGCAACCGTTGACCCTAGAATCAGATTCAAATAGAGATGGAAAGTAAGAAAATGCCAGAACAACAAGAAATATCCCTTTCCATCCTAAAGAAGCGATGGCTTAAATTCAAAACCCTGAAAAGAGGATACTATTCATTCGTCCTCCTGGTTATCCTATATATCCTTTCCTGGTTTTTACCTCTGCTGGTAAACAATCGAGCTCTGATTCTCAGCTATGAAGGAGAGATGTATTTTCCAGTTGTATCAGGATACTATGCCGGTTCAGAGTTTGGACAAGATGTACCTGGCGAAACTATTTATAGGCAACTCCAGGCTACCTGGGAAACGGAAGACAGTGATAACTGGATGATCATGCCGGTCTATCCATATAGCCCCTACGAGGATATTACCGTAACCGGTAATAAGATGTATGATCCTCCCTCCAGTACACATTGGCTTGGTACGGATAATACAGGAAGGGATGTGTTTTCCAGGTTATGCTATGCCTTCAATATTTCCATCTCATTTGCCCTGGTTCTCACCATCCTGAATTATTTCATTGGAGTTCTCATTGGGGGAAGCATGGGCTATTTCGGTGGAAAATTCGATCTCTTTTTTCAAAGAATCATTGAGATCTGGTCCAGTTTGCCCATGTTGTTTGTGATCATTATTATCAGTTCCATCATTCGTCCATCCTTCTTCTTGTTGATTTTCATCTACACCATCGTCAACTGGATTGGCATGACTTATCTCATGCGAGCAGAATTTTATCGTGAAAAATCCAAGGATTATGTTGCGGCAGCCCTGTCCATGGGACAAACAAACTTTAAAGTGATGTTCAAGCATATTTTACCCAATGCCATGGTGCCTATTATCACCTTTTTCCCTTTTGCCGTTGTAGGTGGAATCTCTGCATTGGTGAGTCTTGATTATCTCGGTTTTGGAATGCCGCCACCAACCCCCAGTTGGGGACAAATGTTGGACGTTGGTCTTCAGAATATCACGAAAGCCTGGATGGTCTTTGCACCGATCTCTGCTCTATTTTCCACATTGATAATGGTTGTATTTATCGGGGAGGCTGTACGTGAAGCCTTTGACCCCAAAGTATATTCGAGGTTACGATGAGTCGCGAAAAGCTGGTAGAAGTCAAAGGGCTTAAAACTCGATTCAAGGTTGGTGGAGAATGGGCTAAAGCCGTCGATGGTGTCAGTTTTGATATTTACGAGGGCGAAACATTAGGTATTGTGGGAGAATCAGGATCAGGTAAATCGGTCTCAGTCCTCTCCTTAATTCAATTAATTCCGAATCCCCCAGGAGAAGTTTCTGACGGCGAGATTATTTTTAAAGGTGAAAAGATTTTTGATGCGGACGACCTGGCTCGCGTTAGAGAGGTTCCCCAGTATAAATACTTCCAGAAGATTCCAGAAGAAAAACGAAACACCGTTGCGGGAGTTTTCTTTATTGCATGGATGCTTATACATTTCCTCTTACCCATAAGTGGTTTTGCCTGGGGTATTCTATCGCTCATCGTGGCTCTGTCTGTGATGGTCCACCTATTTTATAATTCACCCCAGAATGTTGCTATGGCTGAGTTTAGAGAAAATATCTACAGCCGAATGTGGGATATTCGCGGGTCAGAAATTGCCATGATTTTCCAGGAACCAATGACATCATTGAATCCAGTGTTCAATATCGGCATGCAGATGATGGAAGCAATCAAACCAACGCCGCTCAAGGATTCATTCAAAGCCTGGTTTGTGAGTCGAGCGGCGAATCTAAAAAGCTATTCCATTAAAAGTCGAGCCCAAACATCTGGTGTTTTTGCGGTTGTGGTTCTCTTCTTTTCACAACTGGCTGCTGGATGGAGCTTCAATCCTCTCTCTATGCTTATAAGTTTGATCATTGGAGGGCTCGTGCCGACTGGCATTGCCTATTTAATCATTGGAATAGATAAGCTTATCAGTGATGAGTTCAAAACCCGACATCAGGAACTCTTCGATTCAGCAGTGAAGCTGTTGGATACTGTTGGTATCCCAGATGCAGAACGTCGAATCAACGACTACCCCCACCAATTTTCTGGTGGTATGCGTCAACGTGTCATGATCGCCATGGCGCTGGCAAAAAACCCTTCATTGCTGATAGCTGACGAACCAACCACCGCCCTGGATGTAACCATTCAAGCTCAGATTCTGGATTTGATGTTAGACCTTAAAAAATTCAATACAGAAGCTGCAGTGGTTCTGATCACTCATGATCTGGCTGTTGTTGCTGAGACCTGCGAAAGAGTTATTGTGATGTATGGCGGGGTCATCCAGGAGGTGGCTGAGGTTAATGACTTGTTTAGTAAACCACTGCACCCCTATACTCATGGATTATTGGGGTCAATACCCAGACCAGACATCAATTCCCAAAGGGAACGTCTTGAAACAATTCCTGGAATGGTTCCCAATATTCTTGAGTTACCCGTGGGTTGTAAGTTTTGTACTCGATGTACAGTTAAATTGGATAAATGTGATACAGAAGAACCGCCACTGCAGGAGATTACTCCAGGTCATTTTGTACGCTGTTTTGTGACCCAGGAAGAGCAGGTGTCCGCATGAGTAAGAACACACTGGTAGACGTAAAAAACCTATCTGTACACTTTCCAGTACATGGCGGTGTCTTTTCAAAGCGAGTTGCTACAGTTAAGGCTGTGGATGGCATAAATTTTTCAATTGATCGCAAACAGATTGTTGGTATGGTTGGTGAATCAGGCTGTGGTAAAACCACGGTTGGCAGAGCCATGATAAACATTCTGCGTCATGTGGCACCAGATGTTGAAATCGGTGGCAGCATTGAATATCACTTTGGTGATGAGATTGTTGATTTTGCCAGCTTAAGCTCCAGCGAAGTGAGAAAATATCGCTCAAGAGTTCAAATGATTTTTCAGGATCCTTACGCCTCATTGAATCCGCGTATGACGGTAGCACAAATCATTAGCGAGCCCCTTCAGCTCCATACTGATATGACCAATAAGGAACAAGCTGAGCGCGTAGGCTGGCTGCTGGATAAAGTTGGATTACAACCAGAACAGGCCCGACGCTATCCTCATGAGTTTTCAGGTGGTCAACGACAGCGTGTGGGCATTGCCAGAGCCCTGGCAACAAATCCGGATCTGATTATCTGTGATGAACCGGTCTCGGCTCTGGATGTTTCGATTCAAGCCCAGGTGATCAACTTGATGATGGATCTTCAGGATGAGTTTGATGTTTCCTATCTGTTTATTGCCCATGATCTCTCTGTTGTAGAGCATATTTCCGATAAAATTGCAGTCATGTATCTGGGAGATATGGCTGAATATGGCAATGCTCAGGATGTATATCATCAACCCAGACATCCTTATAGCAAAGCTCTGCTATCAGCGGTTCCATTGCCTGATCCCAGTCGCAAAAACCGTAAAAGAATAGTGCTGGAAGGTGATGTTCCAACCCCTCTGAATAAACCAAGCGGCTGTGCCTTCAGGACGCGTTGTCCTATTGCCCAACCTGCTTGTGCGGAATCAAAACCAGAGTTTAAGGAGCAGGCCAAAGATCATTTTGTAGCCTGTCCTTTGGTGGAGTAACAGGTTCCCGGGGTTATTTTTTCCGGCTCTTCCTACGTGAATGCACTTTCTTCACGTGCTCTACAAAATCTACCATGGGCAGTGAGGCGATTGTTTTACCAATAAGTTCCAGGGGCAGGTTTTCTATTTTACGAAATCGAACACAAGACTTACCCATATCTAATCGTTTTCCCGTTTCGCGATAGGCAGCCTCAAACGCTGTATATCGATCTTCAAACGTATAAATCCCTGACAGATAAACGGCCATATGGTTTTTTTGAGACGCCAGCGCGGCATATAGAAGTGGTTGCTTGTTGTAGGTATCTGGATATACACTCAAGGGCACCTGATAGCTGATCATACCCCAGTTCATAGTTTCTTCATAGCCCTCAGGCAGATTTTCAAGAATAGTTTGTCTTACCCGGGTAATTTGCTCTGCTCGATCGTCAGGTAGATTGCTGAGATAATCTTCTATGGTTGTGGATTTTGATTGCATTTAGGAAACCCTTTCAATTTTGGAGACTTGCCATGGCTCACAAACCTGACAAGATTAAACGTTAATCTTACTTCCAATATTTGGAATCACGCCTAAATTTGTGCCCAATATGCCTCGAGAAAACAAGTATTTCTCTTTTAGATCTAGTTTGATATGCCATGAATGAAAGGTCGCATTAGAAGTTTTCAATGAAGAAAAGAATTTATCTCATCTCACTTGCCTTAGTCTGGCTTTTCCTGTCTGGCAGACTTTTCTATATGACCTACTTCAATGGAGGCGCTGGATCCTATCTCTCTCTGGCCTCAGGCCTGCGCGAACTTCCCAGCGAATCGGAGTGGATGAATATTTATCTCGATGGTAAAAAAATGGGACACACCGTTTATTCCATAGAAAACCAAGGAGCCAATGGCTATACCATTAAGAGTTCAAGCAACTTGAATGTGGTTTTTGGTGGCCTGGAGTCAGAAATTCATCTTGAAAACACAGCAGTTATGGACACCTCTTTCCGACTTGAGGCTTTTAGTTTCTGGATGCTATCTGATCAGTATTCAACCCATGTTCAAGGACAGAAGTATGGCACAATCATGGAGCTGGAATTCATTCAAGGTGAGGATACCAACCGAACTGAAATCACCGTGCCTAAAGATCTCTATACTTATACCGCCATTCAACCCATGGTTGCCAGCAAGGGTATTTTAGAAGGTCAAACCATGAGGGTACCCGCCTATGACGCCATGTCCAATGAAATGGCCGATGTGACCATCACCCATGAGGGCAAGGAGATCATTAGCGTAGCTGGTGAGAAACATTTACTCAACAAATTGCGGATTGAGTTTAAGAGTATACCATCCATCATGTGGCTGGATGACAATGGTATTACTTACAAGGAAGAAACCATCATGGGGATGATGATGGAGAGAACCACACCTGAATTGGCATTGGCAAAAGCTGAGTCAGGACAGGTCGATTTACTAAATGGTTTTGCAGTCATACCCAGCTATCCCATCTCCAACTCTAAGAAGCTAAAAGAGTTAAAAATTGGTCTCTCTGGCGTCACATCAGACGTCTTGGCAGGATTGTCATCGGAGCGGCAGAAAATTATTAGTACAGACCCCTTGGTGGTAACCTTGAGTCAAGTTTCGACCCCCTTGCACCCAAATGAACTTGAGCTAAACTTGAAAGCCTCCGATATGGTCCAGAGCGATCATGATCAAATTCGTGAAAAAGCGAATCAGATATTGGGTGATGAGAGTCAAGCCATTGCCATTAGTCACACCCTGACCCAGTGGGTTTACAACTATTTGGAGAAGAGGCCAGTTGCCAGTATTTCAGGTGCCGTGGACATTCTAAATACAGGTGTTGGTGACTGTACTGAACATACTACACTCTATACGGCCCTAAGTCGTGCTGCAGGTGTTCCTACAAAGATTCACATCGGATTGGTTTATCTCCAGGGACGCTTCCTCTTCCACGCCTGGCCTGTTGTTGCCATAGATGGTGAGTGGGTAGATGTGGATCCCAGTCTGAATCAATTTCCTGCAGATGCTACGCACATTGCACTGGTTGAAGGTGATTTTGAAAATTTAACAAATCTCATCCCTGTCCTGGGCAATGTTGAAATAGAAATTCTTGAACAAGTCTATTAAGTTTCCAAGAGTAGCTACAGCCAAAATCTCTTGGCAGTCAACAAGATCATAATCCATGTTTTTAATCGATGCGCCCTTTGTTTCTGAATATCTGAAACAAACCCTTCAAGAGCTCAAAAATCCTGTTATCCAAACCGCTTATGCAGAAGAGGCACTGGCTGGATATAAAATAAATTATATCTCTGAGCGCAAGGCTGTCCAGACCTATAACTCTGATCGGCAGATTCAGTTTCATACAAATTCTGAAAATGCTCTGGACTGGATTCTAGCCCAATTTCCAGGAAGCGAGTTGGCACTTATAGTGGCGCAACTGAAAGACAAAGTGTGCTTCCGAGATGTTTTGGCTCAGATTCACCCCGGCTATTACTATAGTGGATGCCCGTATGGCGAGCTGCAAAATGTAGATTCAGCTTCCCTTCCCTTTCCGGTGATCCTGAAACCATCGGTTGGCTTTTTTAGTCTTGGAGTACAAAGAGTCGATAATCAGGATCAATGGGTGGACACGCTTTCAACTTTGAATATGATGACTTCGAGCTATGATGGTATCTATCCTTCTGGTGTCCTGGATAACTCCACTTTCATCATAGAAGAAGTAATTCCCGGAGAAGAGTTTGCGGTGGATTGCTATTTTGACGAGCTAGGGCAGGTTGTCATTCTGAATATGATGAAACATCTGTTTGCCTCTGGAGATGACGTAAATGACCGAGTTTACATCACCTCATCGTCCATTATGAAGCAATATCTGGAACCCGTTCAGAGTTACCTGAATATATTGGGCAGTCTTTTTAATCTCAGAAAATTTCAAGCCCATATCGAAATCAGAATCGATGCTGATGAGATAGCAGCTATAGAAATAAATCCATTGCGTTTTGGAGGCTGGTGTTCCACAGCAGATCTGGCTCAATATGCCTGGGATATGAATCTTTATGAGGCGGTGGTAAAGTCAGTTAAACCGAACTGGGATCACCTGACGAAAATTGATCCAGACCATGTATATGCCCTGGTTGTATTAAATAACAGTACTGGCATAGCGGGGAAAGAAATTGCCCGTTTTGATTATGATGCTCTACTTGCAACGATCCGTAATCCACTGGAATTAAGGAAGACAGATTTTCAGAAATTCCCGCTGTTCGGATTTCTCATGTGCAAGGTGCCAGCAAATGACATGAGCGACTTGAATAAGCTGCTCCATTCAGATCTCAGAGAATTTATCTCAAGCAGTTAATTAGGATAGTATTCCCTTATCCGTGACTGCTGGGCTTCAATTTCATCGCTGATATCACCGTCAACCAAAGTCTGCTTCTTTTTTAGCAACTCGAGGATTTTTTCTTCAGCAATCCTGGCTTTGGGATGAACTATCTGAAGCTCCAGACTTAATTGATAAAGATGCAAGGTTGAATCAAGGACATCTAGCTCACTGTTTTGAATTGCCTGGGAATAGAGGGTTTCTGCCTCATCAAATGCCTCAAACCACTTCTCATGAGATAACCATTCATAACCTGCTTTAGTCATAAACTTGAACGGGACAGGATGTATGGCATTTCCCTGGAGGTTACGCGCAAAAACCTGGAAGGAAACATTCTGTTCCAGAGACGAGTCGGGCGTCGCTGTAAGAATTCCTGAATTTGAATCCCAAATGGATTGAATTTGCACGCCATCCTGTAAAACCTTGAAGCTGTTTTCAACAAAAAATGTGTTACCAAAACCATCATCCAGTTCGAATGCAATTGGTCTGAGCAGATCAATATATTTTAGGGTGTCAGGTAATAAGCACATAGCTGACGGTATACCTCGATCAAAATACTCCAGGATGGCTTTATAATAAATTTCTGCCTCCAGCTTATTGTAAGCTTTTGATTTAAGTCGTCCCTCCCCAGAGGGATTGGTGAAAAACCCACCTTCTCCAATGACACCTGGCATGTCATCAATGGTATTTCTCAAAACCGAGGTTCCTGAGTTATAAATCAGATGGTCGCTGTAAACAGCACCAGCCAGCTGCTGCTGGAAGTCCATTTCAGCGCGCATGCTGTCAATAAGGATCCTGGCAAAATCTACAGAGGCAGGATTCATATCACCCGAACCGTAAAAGTAGACGATGGGGAGATCCATCGACAGGTCATTTACCGACCCATTATGGTGGATGGAAACAAACAGGTCGCTTTGATGAATTATCGCCATGGAGGCGCGTCCACCCAGGCTGACATCCCTGTCTTTGGTGCGAGTCATAAGCACATTGGCTCCGGCCAGGGTGAGTTTTCTACTTAGTATCTTGGCAACCCGGAGGTTGATCCACTCTTCCCGTTCTCCTGTTTGACCAATTCGAAATGAATCATAGGCCTGGGTGGCACCGTGACCAGGATCAATAGTAATGTTAATCCCCTTTAAGGGCTGGTCTTCAACAAGCATGGATTGTGTCCCCACACAGGCTGATAGCACCAGCATGATGATGAGGATAAGTGCAGCTTTTTGACTCATGGTGACCTCGATAACTGTATATGACATTCTTGTTTTGTCATGAGCTTACAATATGGTCATGAAACAGGAAGCCTTAAAAAGAAAATCCCCGCTGAATTATCAACGGGGATTCATAGTGTTATGCTGAGATATTGGTTTAGATCAGTGCCAGGGCTGCTTCTAAATCAGCCTGCAAATCTTCGACATCCTCAGTTCCAACGGCGAATCGAACCAGACCGTTGGTTATGCCCGCATCCACTCTTTCATTTTCTGGCATGTTGGCGTGGGTCATTGAAGCAGGATGCTGAATAAGAGACTCATACCCACCTAGTGAAACTGCCAGTTGTGGGATTTTCACATTGTTTAAAAGTGTCTTTCCGTTTTCCAGACCACCCTTGACTTCAAAGCTGATCATAGATCCAAAACCTTTCATCTGACGTTTGGCCAAATCATGCTGTGGATGAGATTTCAAACCGGGGTAACGGACCCACTCAATTTTGGGATGAGATTCCAGATATTCAGCCAGTTTGTGGGCGTTCTCTTCACCACGTTGAACTCTCAAGGATAGTGTGCGCATGCCCCTTAGAACCAACCAGCTCTGATGGGGGTCCATAGTTCCGCCGAGAGCGTTTATTACAGACTTTACACGACTAAACTCTTCCTCGGTTTTGGTAATAATCACCCCACCAACGACATCAGTGTGTCCATTAATATATTTTGTGATGCTATGGAGGACCACGTCAGCTCCCAGATCCAGGGGGTTCTGAAGTATGGGACTCATAAAGGTGTTATCCACAACCAGAACGGCACCATGTTCATGGGCAATTTCTGCACATGCCTCAATGTCAGCCAGTTTAATGGTAGGGTTGGCAGGTGTTTCTATGTAAAGCAATTTGGTGTTGGGTTTCATGGAGCGTCGAATCAGATCCAGGTCAGCTGTATCAATAAAAGAGCTTTCGACACCAAAACGACTAAAGTCATTTTCAATAACCATCCTTGATGAGCCATAAACGGCATCTGTTCCCACCATATGGGCTCCAGCTCCCAGGTAAGCCATATAGACACTACTTACTGCGGCCATTCCAGAGGCAGTTGCGATTCCACCATAGCCATGTTCAAGTAAGGCCACAGCCTCTTCAAATGTATTGGTCGTTGGATTACCAATTCGGGTATAGATATAGCCTTTTTCTTCTCCTCCAAAGAGACGAGCGCCATGGTCGGCGTCTTGAAACTTAAATGTGGATGTTTGGTAAATAGGAACTCCAACACTACCATGAACCGTGTCAGGATTTTCACCAGCGTGGGTTACTCGGGTATTAATACCCTTGTTTTTTAAATTTAGACTCATGAATACACTCCAGTGTTTAATGATAAAAGATCAGATAACACGGCATAACCGGTTTCCTTGCTACCGGCTCCCGGACCTGTAATAGTTACATCTCCAATTAGATCAGTTGAAAAGGTGATGGCATTCAAACTTCCCTTCACCTGGGCTAGCGGGTCAGAAAGCGCTAGCTTTTCAGGCTTGACTTGAGCGACTATTTTGTCACCTCCAGTGGAAAGTGTGGCAACCAGTTTCCAGCGTTTGCCTTCACGACGGGCATCTTCAATGTGCACCTGAGTGATGGCTGAAATCCCCACCCGCTCGATATCTGCGAGGTCAATGGTCAAGTCAAAGAGTTCGTTTGCCAGAATAGCCAGCTTGGCCTGGGCATCTTTGCCATCAATATCAGCAGACTTGTCTGCTTCGAGATACCCTCTTTTTTCGGCCTGTTGGAGGGCCTCATCATAGCCTGAACCAGACTCCATTTCGCTTAAAATGAAGTTGGTGGCTCCATTTAAAATACCTCGTACGCCTGAAACAAGGTTGCCCTTCAGAGAACTTTTAAAAAAGCTGATGGCAGGCGTACCACTCAACACGGTTGCCTCATTGAGAAAAGCACAACCCCGTTTCCGAGCTAGCATTTTCATCTCTGAATAAGCCAGTGCAGCAGGACCTTTATTCGCGGAAATAACATGCTTCCCTGTTTTGAAGGCCGTCCGACAGTGAGTCAGTGCGGGCTCAGCATCAACCAGGTTGGTATGGGCGAGCTCGATAATCACTGTAGCATTTGACTCACGGATCATGTCCTCAGAATCCCAGTCTTTTACATTTTCCACAAAAGGCGTTTCGTTTTGAGTGAGATAATTGAGGTAGGAAAGGGACAAGCCAGCAGGGTGAAACATGGAACCACGACTGCGGGAACTCACAGCAACAATTTCAAACTCAAATTGGTGTTCCTCTTTGAGGAGGTCACGTTTTTCCAGGAGAATCTCACATAACCCCCGGGCTACGTGACCGAAACCCACCAGTGCAATGAGGTGTTTTCGGGCAGAACCCTTATTGATCAACATGCTTACTTAGAATCCTGTGTGTTTAAATCGGTGGGCATTCTGGTTTCATGTTTCAAAGTGGATAGAACCACCATGGTTTTCAAATGTTGGACCTCAGGTAGAGCAGTCAATTTATGGAGTACGAAATTTTCATAATCCGGGATATCCTGGCTGGCAACTTTCAGCAGAAAGTCTGCGCCACCGGTAATGTGATGACATTCCATCACTTCATCCAGGGAGGTGATTGATTTCATAAATCGCTCAACACCTTCACGACCATGTCGAACCAGAGTGACCTCAACATATGTAAAGCAGTTCAGCCCGAGTTTGGCAGGGTTGGCAAGTGCTACATAATTTTGAATAATCCCATGACGCTCTAGTTTTTTTACACGCTCCAGTGTTGGAGGAGGGGACATATTTATACGTCGGGCTAACTCAGCATTGGAAATACGACCATTTTCCTGCAGAATGTCTAAAATTTGCCTGTCAATTTTATCTAAACCCATAATCACCTAATAATAGTTATGTTATTATTGTAAATATATGCTGAAGATAATGCATTATGTGTAAAACACAATCGTTATGCTCTATTAAGCGGTGGTCTATTAACGAGATATATGAATATGAAATTGAAGTGCTTCTTGGATAGCTTGGTCTTTATTCTTTTAAAAAATGGTCTAAATTGAAGTTCATAAATTTTGAAAAAAAGGGGTCGGAATGTTAAGAAAATATAGTTCAGTCAGTACGATTGTTTTATTGAGTTTAATGGTCACTCTGTTAAGTGCACAGGTTGCCACACAGGAATACGCTATGGGCAAAGTATTCTTATCAAATGGTATGACTCTGGAAGGGAAAGATTTGCGCATGACCATGGAATCTGTCACTCTTGATGTTGGAGGGCAGGATCAGGTCTTCACGCTCTCAGAGGTCGTTCAGGTGATGGCAAAATCCGGAAAAGCTAAAAAATTTGGTCAAAACTGTGCGGGGGCGTGTGTGGGTTTTAATCTCGGAGCCTGGTTGGCATCGGGTGGGACTACAACAGACCTGGATGGAAATGAAGTTGATATTGAACCAGGCCAACAGTTGCTAAGTATTGCCCTTTGGGGTGGCATTTCGTATGGCATTGGTTATCTGGCAGGCAAAATAAATGATGACTGGCAGGTTGTCTATTTAAACAGAGGTTGAGATTCGATTTACATGAAAAAAAAGGTTCTCTTTTTATGTACGGGAAACTCCTGTCGTTCTCAAATTGGTGAAGGCTTGATGCGGGATATGGCCGGTGATAAGTACGAAGTATTTTCGGCTGGAGTGGAACCCAGTCGAATTCACCCCATGTCCATTTTGGTGATGCAAGAACTGGGAATAGATATTAGTCATCAAACATCTGATGATGTAAATGATTATCTGGATTCTGGGATCGATATTGTCATCTCAGTATGTGACCATGCTGCCCAAACCTGTCCCACTTTTCCAGGTGATGTTCAACGAATTCATTGGGGCCTTAAAGATCCCTTTCATGGTTGGGATGTAGATGAGTCCAAACTTCCTGATTACCGCAAGACCCGGGATGACTTAAAACAACGGATTCAGGAGCTTTTGTCAGAACAGGCATAAAGCCTCCCAATGATTATTCATTATACTGCAGTGGAATCTCCACTGGGACGTTTATATCTGGCTCAACACGCCAATGGCCTATGTTGTTTAAGTCTTGGTGAGGGAGCTAAAGACAAACTCTTTGCCTATATCAACAAAGTCTTCCCTGATGCGGAAATCAAAGCATCCAAACCAATATTAAAGGAAGCAATTCTTCAACTCTCTGAATATTTCGCTGGAGAACGCACCGATTTTGATTTGAAAATGTTTTTATCTGGATCGGAATTTCAAAAACAAGTCTGGAACGGTCTTGTGGAGATTCCCTATGGTAAAACTATTTCATATGGAGCGCTAGCGACCACCCTCAACTCACCTGGCGGCATGCGGGCAGTCGGTGCGGCCAATGGTCAAAACCCCATCCCTATCATCATTCCCTGTCACCGGGTTATTGCTGCTGATGGTTCACTGGGTGGATACACAGGCGGATTGGAAATCAAACGAAAACTCCTGGATCTGGAGCAGCAGAAGTACACACCCACCCTGTTTTAACAATGTTTCCAAGGCGGGGATTTGAATCCCCGCCTGTATGACATCAATTTTACAATAGATTGGATGCCAGCTCAGCCAGGGCAGAGCGTTCGCCTTTCTCCAGGTTCATATGGGCATACAAGCGTTGTCCCTTGAAACGATCAATGAGATAGGAGAGACCATTGGATTGACTGTCCAGGAAGGGGTGGTCAATCTGGAAAACATCTCCTGTGAAGACAACCTTGGTGCCCTCACCAGCACGAGTAATGATGGTTTTAATTTCATGAGGGGTCAGATTCTGAGCTTCATCAACGATAAAGAAGATTTTCTGTAAGCTGCGACCACGGATATAGGTGAGGGGTGCGATGACAATCTTCTCCTCTTCAACCAACTTGTTTATTTTCTCAAACTCTGAATTATCATTTAAATACTGATTTTGAATCACTTTCAGATTGTCCCAAAGCGGCTGCAAATATGGATCAATCTTGGATTTGATATCACCTGGCAAATAACCAATATCTTTATTGCTCAGGGGTACAATGGGTCGGGCGATATATATTTGCCGATATGATCGTTTTTTCTCCATGGCAGCAGCCAGCGCCAGCAACGTCTTACCGGTTCCTGCTTTTCCTGTGATAGAAACCAGGGGTATATCATCATTGGTCAGTATATCGAGTGCAAACAATTGTTCTGCGTTCCGGGGGATAATCCCATGGGCAGCACGCTTGTCAAGGCGCTGTATGAGATCCTGATTTGGATTGTAAACTGCCAACGCCGACTTCTGTTCGTTTTTTAAAATAAAATGGTGCCAGGGAGCTGGTGCATCCTCAATTCCAGTTTGATCTAAGGGCATTTCAAAAGGCGTTTTATAAAGTGTATCAATAACTCCTGAATCGACATGCTCCTGGATTGATTTCCCGGTATAGAGTTCATCAACGCTGGCAACTTTGTCTGTGAAGTAATCCTGGGCTTCCATACCCAGAGCCTTGGCCTTCATACGCAGATTGACATCCTTGCTCACCAATACGACCCGCTGTTTTTGAGCCTTGGAGAGTTCGTAAGCAGTATAAAGAATACGATGATCAGTAATATCTTCAGCAAAGACCCCTGCTAACTCCTCACTGGTTGAATTTATTTCAACCCGAAAAACACCCTGTTTGGCTCCCAGTTTGACCCCTTTTTCAAACATCTTCTCTGTAGACAGCTTATCAATGGCACGCACAAAGGCTCGGGCGTGATAATTCAGAACATCATTGCCTTTTTTAAAGTGATCGAGTTCTTCCAGGACAGCCATTGGCAACACGATATCGTTGTCTTCAAAATGGTAGATGCAGTCACTATCATGGAGAATGACATTAGTATCTAGAACGAGCGTCTTTTTCATGAAGGCTCCTTTTGAAAATGATTGGAAATAATGTAATAAATCAGACTGAACAATACATATACGTTTTTTAATCGAAGTAGCAGAAAAGGAAATTTTTGATTGGTTGAATTGTTGTCATTCCGAATGAAAAAAGAGACCTATTTAGCATCACTGCGGTTATTTTAGAACTCTTTACATGATAACAACCTGGAGATTTCTAAATGAGCAAGAAAGCCTACATAAATCGTTCTGATGTGAAAAATTATCTCGCTACGGCAGACCCGACTGTATTGAATTACATCGAGCAATGCGAAGTACAGATTGACAAGCTGGCTGAAATCGGCTTCCAACTCTCAGCAGAACGTGATCTTCCCACACTACTCAACCTTATTATTGAAGAAGGTATGCGCATCACCAACTCAGATGGTGGTACTCTCTATCTGAGAACAGAAGATGATCGTCTCGCCTTCGAAATTATGAAGACCAAAACTCTCGGTACCGATTGGGGGGGTGTGAGTGGAACCCCCATTCCTGATTTTATTTATCCAGTAAAACTTTACATGCAGGATGGTGAGCCCAATGACCATATGATTTCTGCTCATGTGGGATTATCAGGAGAAACATTAAATATCCCAGATGCTTACGAGAATGAAGTTTTTGATTTCTCAGGCACCAAGGCTTTCGACTCCAAAGCCAATTATCGATCGAAGTCTTTTCTCTGTATAGCCATG
This sequence comes from Fidelibacterota bacterium, assembly GCA_018673925.1. Taxonomy (GTDB): domain Bacteria; phylum Fidelibacterota; class UBA8477; order UBA8477; family JABMPR01; genus JABMPR01. The sequence goes on along the minus strand of JABHBL010000043.1, from coordinate 86,752 downwards.
AAAAATCATGAGAGCGATATTATAGGCGTTCTGCAACTAATCAATGCTGCTGATCCAATTACTGGTGAGATTATTCCTTTCTCTGAAGACATGCAAAAGTTGATAGAATCTTTAGCAAGTCAGGCAGCGGTAGCCATTACCACGGTCCGTCTCATTGAGGGACTGGAATCATTGTTGGAGTCATTCATTCAATTGATTGCTGATGCCATTGATGAGAAATCACCTTACACAGGTGGACACTGTTCACGTGTTCCTGCCCTGGCCATTATGCTTGCTGAGAAAGTCAATCAGACCAAAGAAGGTCCTTTTGGCGATGTCCAATTCTCACGAGAGGATATGGATGAGTTGAGAATTGCCGCCTGGCTTCACGATGTTGGAAAAATTACTACACCAGAGTATGTGGTTGATAAGGCTACCAAACTGGAAACCATTTATGATCGTGTTCATGAAATGAATACCCGGTTTGAAGTCATTATCCGTGATGCTGAAATCAAGTATTTGCAAGCCGTTCTGGCCAATCCAGAACAGCAAGCTGACCTGGAAGCTGAAAAATTGGCAGAGATCGCCGCGATTGAAGATGACCAACAATTCCTCAATGAGTGTAACACCGGTGGTGAATTTATGGCCGATGACAAAAAGGAAAGAGTCCTCAATATATCTAAGCGCCAGATTGTGCTTAACGGCGAAAAACAGAACCTCCTGAGTGATGACTGGGTTCTGAATTTGAACATTTCTCGTGGCACTCTGAATAATGACGAGCGAGATAAAATTAATGACCATATTGTGGTCACCATCGACATGTTGGAGAAACTACCCTTCCCCAAACATCTCAAACGGGTTCCAGAATTTGCCGGGGGTCATCATGAGACCATGATAGGTACAGGTTATCCAAAAGGATTAACCAAGTCAGATATGTCGGTGCAGGCTCGTATCATGGGAATAGCTGATATTTTTGAAGCACTGACAGCCAGTGACCGACCCTATAAAAAGGGTAAGACACTATCAGAGGCTATGCGGATCATGGGCTTTTTCAAAGCCGATCACCATATAGATGCCGACCTGTTTGATGTCTTTCTCTCCGAAGGTGTATTTCAAGACTACGCTGATCAATTTCTTGATGCTAAGTATATAGATGAGGTGAATGTTCAACAGTATCTGGAGATTCAACCCAAATCCTTGAGCAATTAATCTTAGAGTATTTTAGGGGAGGAATATCATGGAATTAAAACCAGATCTTGGTCGATTGATGAGACGAGAAATTTATACCTTTCTCACTATCACGACAGTTATTGTTATCTGCACGCTCATTGTCCAGGCCCTTGTCGTTATTTTAGATTCTGAAGTGACCAACGATGAATTTGTCAAATATGTCTGGTCATGGGTGGCCGGGTTTCTTATTGCAGGCTGGGTTATTGTACCCTGGTTTCAATATTTATGGATTATCAATTTAAAATATGTAGTTGATGATGAACGTCTTGTTATTCATAAAGGAATTCTCTTCAAAAAAAGTGTCAGTATTCCTTATTCTGCCATAACTGATTTCACCCTTGCTCGTTCTCTCTACGAAAGGTGGCTAGAAATTGGAACCTTGCTGGTTCAAACTGCTGGCCAGGGGGCTCAGGCAGGCGGACATGAAGGCCGGTTAGAAGGTTTGGTTGAGTTTGAAACGCTACATACGGAGCTGAGAGCAAAGATTAAGGTCTATCAGGGCAATCTCAGGGGCGCAAAGCCAGCTCCACCAGAAGTGGTTGAGGGTGATGATGCCGTCCTAATATCCATACTTGAAGAAGTAAAAAAGATAAATCGCAAATTGAACTAATTACTGTTTTCTCAGAAAGACCTGCAGAAAATATTGCAGTATAACAAGATGTACTGCTGTACCTAAAACAAGATCACCCCATATCCAGATAGATGATGTCTGACTGTGTATAAAAGCTTTAGCTATCCAAAAAGGTGGTAAAAAGGCTGATATCCAGTGCCAGCTCGAATTCCAGAAGAATACGAGAGGTATGGCCAAATACATAATCCCCAGCACCTTGCTAAAAGCCAACCCCTCAACCTTGTTCTCAGAGAAAGCCACCAGAAATAGTGTCCCAATAGCGGTCTCGATAGCCACCATAATTGCGATACCCATAGCATGAATAGGATTGAGTCGAACAAGAGATGTTGCGTATATAATGAATAGAAAGAAACCAGCACTAAGCAACATAGGCATGATAAGTTTATAGGTTAGATAACCCTCTTTCCTCAAGGGGGTGATACTGATAAAATCAATCACCTCTTCATCGCGCTCATCCAGAACAATAAAGCCATAAATCATTGCGAAAAGCATCCCGGGAATCAGGCTGAGAAAACTGACAATAAATAGTCGGAAGGGACCGGGATCAAATCCAAACTTGATCAGGATGAGAGCTTCAATCGAAGGGAGAAAGAACAATAAAATTGTGATAGCCAGAGGACCAAAGACAGCCATGACCAGGGTGGAGTCGCGGACAATAAGCTTCAGGTCTCCCCTTGCCAGAGCGGTAACAGGCGTCTTCATTATGCAGGATGCCTGACATGTTTATCAAAGCGTTGATATGTAATGCCACTCAGGATGAAAAACCAGATCACCAGACTGACGACTGAAAATAATTTTTCAGAAATTGAATAGTCAACATTCAATACATCCAATAATATCAGGGTTGCTCGAGTTGGGAAAACATAAAATAGGGGTGTGTCAAAAAGACGTAAATAAGCGAATATGGGGAGACTGATTAATAGACCAATTCCGAGGGCTTTTACGAAGTAATCATTTACATGTCGCGCCCTTGCAGCAAAGACGAGACCGAAGAGCGTGTAGATTAACGTGCTCATAATAGCTCCAAAGATGAACCAGATTAGATCCTGGCCCCCAACAAAAGCTCCGAGCATGATGAGAAAGGCAGAGGCGATAGACAGGAAGAGAAAGGAGAAGATTTTAGCCAGTAGGTATTCATGAAGCCTCAGGGGGGTTACAAACAAACTCTGGGGCAAATTTTGCCCACGCTCAAGCAGGACAATAGCGCCAATAAAGAAAAATCCGAGAGCACAGATATCAGTAAAAAGAATCAGAGTCAGAGCTGGATGAACCAGGCTTTCAGGTAACAATCTCAAGGTGATGATATAGAGAACGGTCAAAACCAGGTAAGCATAGTAAAAACCATGCCTGAATTGAAAGCGAATATCCTGAGCCACAGCGGCCAGCAATCTCACTGTAGTAATCTCCCGGTCGTCTTGACAAACACATCTTCAAGGCTGGCTTCTCTGCTATGAATGGTCTCAACGTAATGATTGTTCAGAATGTTTTGAAAGGTGTCATTCGTACCAAGTTTTTCCATTGATATTGATTTAGTCTGTACTGAATCACCTACGCGATATTCTATTTCTAAAAATCTTTCCCCATGTTGAAGTTTGAGGTCTCTAGGTGAATCAATGAGACTGACCTCACCATCCACAATAAAGGCTACACGATCGCACAGGGTATCCGCCACATGCATGTCATGGGTGGTGATGCATATCGTGTTACCCCTGGCTTTCTCAGCAAGAATCAGTGCTTCCATCTTGCGCAAATTAACAGGATCCAAACCAGCAGTGGGCTCATCCAGGAATAGAAGTTTTGGGTTGTTTAACAGGCTGCGGCAAAAATTCAAACGGACCTTCATCCCTTTTGAAAAATCGCTGACACGGGTTTCTGAAGCGTCTTCCAGTCCAACAGCAGCTAAAAGCTCAAGGGGGTTACGGGTTTCATTGGTATAAAACTGGGCAAAGAATTCCAGGTTCTCCAGGGCTGTAAATTTTGAATATAAATTCGGGGTTTCAAAAGCGACACCAATGGACTCATAGAATTCAGAATTCAGATGGTGAAGATCTAAACCATTGACTTGTACCGCACCTCGATAATTTTTCAGAATGCCAATGAGTATTTTCTGGGTTGTGCTTTTTCCAGCACCACTGGGACCGAGAAATCCAAATATTTCACCGGTGTCAACCTGGAAATTTAAGCCCTTAAGCGTGTCGTGAGAATTGGAGCCATAAGCAAAGTGAAGATCATTTACCTGAATCATGAGGAGTGCCTCATTCTTGAAATCAATTGTCGTCTAAGAGTTGAATTCCCCGGGGTTCCAGCTTGATCAAACGTTTTTTGTAGAGAGCTCCAATTGAACGTTTAAAGACCTTTTTACTCAAACCAAATTCGCGATAAATGACATCTGGTGGTGTTTTGTCATTAAAGGGCAGAAATCCTTGATGTTCCTGTAGTAAATCCAGAATCTTTTGACTCGCGGCGTCCATGTGCTGTACACCGGGTTCTTGAAGCGTGAGATCAATCTTACCATCGTCACGAATATTTTTTATGTAGCCCTCAAGCTGTTGCCCCTGTTGCAGGGGTTGAAAGACCTCATCTTTGAATAGCAGTCCCCAATATCCGTTCTCAATAATTGCTTTATATCCCAAATCTGTGCGATTGACAATAAACAGATCAACCTTTTCACCCACAGAAAAACGTGGGTTCTCATCACTCAGAAATTTATCAAGCTTTGTGCTGGCAGCGATGCGATTGCTGACAATGTCAAAATAGGTGTGAACCACATAATGTCGACCTTCGAGAAGTTTGTGGCTCTGCTCGCGAAAGGGAACCAGCAGGTCTTTGGGAAGACCCCAATCCAGAAAGGCGCCCATCTCGTTATTATCGATAACTTTGAGGCTGGCAAATTCACCCACCATGGTTTTGGGTTTTATGGTGGAAGCGATAATCGTGTCGGTGGAGTCAAAGTAGACAAAAACTTCAAGCATATCGTCAATTTTGGTGCCGGCTGGGACCTCACGCTTTGGCAGAAGAATATCACCCAGTTCTTCTCCATCCAGATAAATCCCAAAGTCTACTTCACGCATGACATGGAGCGTATTCATTCTTCCGATTTGAGACATAGAACCCCTTCTAAAATTGGGATGAAGTTAAGGCTTGGGTATGGGGATGAAACTGGAAACTGTAGGAACCACGAGACTCCCGGCGGCTGAGCTTGTCGAAGCCTGAGGTTGTTCTTCTGAAAGGGACTGGACATTTCGATGAACTCAATGTCCGGGGATTTAGCGGGGATACTTAACTGTACTATCCATAACCAGAGTGACAGGCCCTTCATTCATGATATGCACCTGCATCTCAGCGCCAAACTCGCCCTTTTCAACTTCAATACCCTGGTGCCAGAGCTGGTCCATAAAATATTCATAAAGTGGGATCGCTTTTTCAGGTCGTGCTGCTTTGGTGAAACCAGGTCTGCGACCCCGCTTGTAATCAGCTAATAGAGTAAATTGGGATATAACCAGGGCTTTCCCCTCAACATCTTTGATGGATAGATTCATCTTTTCATTTTCATCTTCGAATATTCTTAAGCCAACGATTTTTTCTGCCAGCCAATCAGCATCCTGCTGCGAATCATCCTCTGCAACCCCTAACAGGATGACATAACCAATGCCAATTTTTCCCCTGCTGCGACCAGATATTTTTACTTCCCCGCTGCTGACTCTTTGAATAACTGCGATCATAGAGCTATTTCAACCAGACGTTTTCCTGGCCAAAAGATTCTCTTAAGGTTCTCATAAAGCCCCTGTTGGCAGATACTCGGGTACTCCTGGCCATCATGATCCTTTCCCGCTTATCTCCCTCACGGAGATGGAAAATCAGGGTACAGGCACCAGAATAGCGCTTGGCTAAAACCTGGGTCTCATCCAGGACATTTCCAGCAAGGAGAGCGGGGTCAAAGGCGATATGAACTTCACGGGCGTATTCATTTTGACCTTCCTCCAGGGGGATAACCTTGTTCACCAAAACCTTCAAATCGTCGTCACTTCTTTTCGAAATACGACCCTCCATATAAACCCTGGAATCGTTGGCGATATATTCTTTATACTTGGTAAAGGCATCTGAAAAAGCCAGAGCTTCAATGGAGCCATCCAGACCATTCAGGGTAAAAAACGACATCTGGTTATTGCGCTTATCATAGTGAATTTTCATCCCTGAGATAATGCCGCCAATGCGAACTTCTTGCTCATCCCGAGTGGCAGTGAGATCAATGAGATCCACATTGGAGAAGGCGTTGATTTCACTTTCAAAACCATGTAGGGGGTGGCCGGTTAGATAGAAGCCAATGTATTCACGCTCACGATTGAGCATATCCATGTTGTTCCAGGCTGGTGCATCGCCAAGTTCTGGCTCGCGGATCATGGCTGAATCACCGCCACCACCAAAGAGATCAGTCTGGTTTGTGTTTTTCAAAGTTTGAACACGTTGACCGTGGTAAACTGCATCTTCAACACTGAGGAATTTTTCCCAACGGGTTCCTGGGAGTGTATCCATGGCACCACTACCGACCAGGGCTTCTACCACACCTTTGTTGGTATTTTGAGAATCCACGCGTGAACAAAAATCAAAAATGGATTCAAAAGGACCATTTTCCAGGCGTTCCTGCATGATGACTTCAGCAGCTTTGAAACCCACCTTCTTGATGGCATTCAACCCGTAAATAATACTTTTGTTCTCGCCAGGGGCGAAGTGAACCATACTGGCATTAACATCAGGCGGAATCGTTTTGATACCCAACTTACGACATTCTGCGAGAAGCATCTGAATCTTTTCAGTATTGTCCTTTTCAGAACTCATATTTGCAGCGAGGAATTCTACAGGATAATGGGTCTTCAGGTAAGCGGTCTGGTAGGCGATGACCGAATAAGCTGCTGAGTGACTTTTGTTAAAGCCGTATTCTGCAAACTTTTCAATTAAATCCCAGATCTTACTTGCGAGTTTTTCATTGATGTCGTTTTTCTTGGCACCTGAGATGAACTCTTCCTTCATCTCATCCATGAGGGACTTGATTTTCTTACCCATGGCCCGGCGCATTAAATCGGCTTTTGAGAGAGAGAAGCCGGCGATTACGGAACCCAGCTGCATGACCTGTTCCTGGTAGACAATAATTCCGTAGGTTTCTTTTAGAATCTCCTCCATGAGGGGATGCAGCGATGTGACTTTCTGCTCGCCATGCTTACGAGCGATAAAGTCATTGATATTGCCCATGGGACCAGGACGATATAGGGCATTCATGGCAAATAAATCTTCAAGAACAGTTGGCTTGAGTTTTTTGAGGTATTCTCGCATTCCAGTGGATTCAAACTGGAAAAGACCGATAGTAAGACCGTCGGCAAAGAGTTTATAAACGGCAGGGTCATCCATAGGGATGGTGGCAATATCAATTTCCACACCATGAAACTTCTTAATGAGCTCAACGGCTTCCTGGATAACGGTGAGAGTTCTTAGACCAAGGAAGTCAAACTTGATAAGACCCACATCTTCCAGCGCTTTCATGTCGTACTGGCTGGTTACGGAGCCGTCTTTGGCAGATTTGTAAAGGGGAATGTAATCTGTGAGTTTTCCTGGAGCGATTACCAGACCAGCAGCATGCTTGCCAGCATTACGGTTCATGCCTTCCAGTACTTCGGAGTATTCAAACAATTGTGTATGGACTTCATCCAATTCAGAAGCCTGTTTCAGCTCAGGACTTTTCTTCAAAGCCTGGGGCAGTTTGATACCCAACTCCTCAGGCACCAGCTTGGCAATGCGGTCTGTCTCCTTGATAGGAACTTCCAGGACTCGGCCTACATCGCGAATAACCGCTCGGGCCTTCAGCTTATTAAAGGTGATGATCTGGGTAACTGAATCATGCCCAAAGCGATCACGCATGTAATCGATAACCTCTTCACGTCTATCATAACAAAAATCGATATCGATATCAGGCATACTCACGCGATCAGGATTCAGAAAGCGCTCAAACAGCAAATCATATTGAAGTGGATCGAGATCAGTAATACCTAATGAATAAGCCACCAGACTTCCAGCTGCTGAACCACGTCCCGGTCCAACAGGAATGCCTTCTTTTTTAGCATATTTCACAAAGTCATGGGTAATGAGGAAGTATCCAGGGAAACCCATCTTCTTGATGACATCCAGCTCATAATCCAGGCGTTCCTTGTAGCGGGTGTCAATTTGTTTTACCCGACGTTCCATGCCTTCCCAGGTGATTGAATCGAGGTGGTCATTCAGAGAACGACCTTCTGGGATGGGAAATTCAGGCATGTGATTAACACCGGTTTCCAGCTTGAACTGGCACATTTCATTTATGCGTAGTGTGTTTTCAATGGCTTCTGGAACATCTTTGAAGAGTTCAACCATTTGCTCAGCACTTTTTATGTAAATATCCTTGGTATCGTATTTCATGCGATTGGTATCGCTGACATACTTGCCACGACCGATACAAATCAAGGCATCATGGGCTTTGTGATGTTCGGCGCTGACATAATGAGCATCATTGGTTGCTACGAGGGGGATTCCCGTGTCTTTTGAGACTTTTTGAATGACTTCCCGGGCAATAGCCTCGCGTTCAAATTCACGACCCTCGAGGGTGAAGTGTCTTTGCATTTCCAGAAAGAAATTTCCCCGACCAAAAATTTCATCATACTCTATGGCCTGTTCTTTTGCCCGGTCATAATCTCCACGACTGGCATGATAGGTTACCTGTCCACTGAGGCAGGCTGATGTAGCGACCAAACCTTCCGAGTATTGTCTCAAGAGATCCTTATCAACACGTGGAACAAAGTAAAACCCATCCTGATAAGCCATGGAAGTCAATTTCATGAGGTTTCGATAGCCTGTGTTGTTTTTCGCCAGTAAAACTAGATGATAGGCTCGCTTCCCTTCAGTGGGCATGCGTTTTTCAGTGTGCACCCCTGGAGAGACATATGCCTCCATCCCAATGATGGGTTTGATATTAGCTTTAGTTGCAGCCTTATAGAACTCTACGGCACCAAACATGTTACCATGATCAGTCAAGGCGAAACTTTTCATCTCAAGCTCAGAAACTTTGGAAATGATCTGATCTATACGAGCAGCGCCGTCCAGAAGCGAGTAATGGGAGTGATTGTGAAGGTGAACGAATTCAGCCACGGTGTATCCTTATTGTGATTCCCCGAAGGGAAAAGCAGTTAAAAAGTCTGGCCGAAATATAGAGCGGCGAGACCCACAAAAATATCGAGTTTTAAAAACAATTGCACTCTGGAGTAATTTTTTTTGATTGGTTGCTTCCACAGAATAAAAGCGAATATCAAAAGGGGCAGATTTATCCCCAATATGACTATCCAGAGATAGATTTGATTATAGACACCCAGAGCATAGGGCAATACATCAAGAGCGATGAATGCAGCTATGAGAAACAGTACCAGATTCAGGGTGTTGCTCTCTCCCCATACCAGAGGGAGCGTTCTTGCATCATCCTTGGCATCACCTTCCATATCCTCCAGATCCTTGACTATTTCGCGGATGAGTGTAAAGCCAAAAGCAAGAGCAGCCATCACCAGGGTAGCCTGAATATTACCAAAAGCGGCCCCCACATAGATGAAGGCCAGTCCCAGCATAAATGAAACGGTCAGATTTCCAATAAGAGGCTGACGTTTAAAACAAGCGGAGTAGGCAATGAGGGTTGGGATGGATATTGGACCTGCAATAATGAAGGTTTCCAATGATATCAGCCATGAGAATAGCAATCCGATGGCAAAAAGAACAATGAGGTAGATGCGTGCCTGACCCACACTCATTGTGCCTGATGGCAAAGGACGATCAGGTCTGTTTATTCGGTCAATTTCCAGATCATATATGTCATTAATGATGTTTCCACCGGCATTTATGGTGATCACCGACAAAATTAAAAACATGAGGCTGCGTATCTGATCCAGCTCACCTAAAAAGGCAGTGGTCAGAACTACCGCCAGGGTGGCTTGAAGTAGATTTAGTGGTCGGAGAATAGTGATCCAGGGAAGCATGTCTGAAACTAAACCAGAAGCAGACGGGAGGAAGTGAAAAGGGTTGAGCTGAGAGGTGATTCATAGAAGCTCCTTGCTAAAATTGGTCTCTATCATAATTTCCCACACTCAGAGTTTTAAATTCAATTTGCTGGTGCTAACATTTGGGGTGGATAGTTATGAAAATTGATCGCATAGAACTTTATTATGTAAAGATTCCTCTGGAAGAAAACAAACCCGGTTTCTTTGCACAACCCGCTTACTTCAACCCGAGTTGGATTCCTGGATTTAGACAATCTGAAGTCAGGTTTTATCTGTTGAAGCTTGGTACAGATACTGGCCTGGAAGGTGTGGCTGCAACAGTGGGAATGGGACCTGAACGCAGTGGTCTGGGCTCAATTCTGGGGAACTATCTTATGGGTCTCAACCCCCTCGATATTCGCCTGATGAATCAGCGGATTCAGGAGTTTTCATACATCGGTATGCGGAATGGTTGGATCGATGGAGCTATCTGGGACATCATTGGGAAAAGTCGGAATGAACCCCTCTGGAAGGTATTAGGGGGTAGCGGTGGATATGTTTCACCCTATATGTCCACAGGTGCAAACCACGGTCATAATCAGAGTAAGAGTCGAGAACTTAGCTCCTGGGCTCAAAATCAGGCCTACAAGGGCATCAAATTGCGTGTGAAGGGCGTTGATGTCAATGAGATGGTAGATTATGTAGGCGCAGCCCGTGATCAGGTGGGACCAGATATGAAAATTATGGTGGATGCCAACCAGGGGTGGCCTGTGGACCTCATTGACGAAACCCCCAAATGGAATCTTGAAACAGCCTTGAATTTTGCCAAAGGTCTTGAACCCCATAATGTCTACTGGCTGGAAGAACCCTTAAACCGGGGAAATTTTGAAGGACTGGCGGAACTTCGCAATAATACCAAAACACCTATTGCCGGTGGCGAGCTAAATTCGACCTGGCGGGATTTTAAAGCCATGTTGGATTTTGGGAGTCTGGATATTTATCAACCAGATGCGGTCATGGCCGGTGGTACCTATGCTGGGGGTATTTCCAATGTTTACTGGCTGATCAAGGAGATTCAGAAACGCAACCTAGAAAACAATTCAGATAAAATTAAGTTTTGTCCTCATACGTGGACCACTGGGCTTGGATTCGCCATTGCTTTGCAGTTGGTTGGTGTTATTCCTGAGGCCGAGCGCAGCCTTTTGGAATATCCATTGGAAGGAAATTGGACAGCGGACGCCTGGGCACGATTTATCAAAGGCGGGTTTCCCCGCGATTCAGAAGGCAGGATAAAAATTCCCGACAATCCTGGTCTGGGTATAGAAATTGACTGGGATGTGATCCGACGTTTTGGTAAAAGAATTTATAAGGGCACTTCAGCCACGGTGGGAATAAGCGCATTGAGAGATCGTGGTTTTAAACAGGCGATGTATCTGAAGAATAAGAAAAGTGAGCAATTCAAGCGATCAGCCAAAGCTGAATTCAATTTGCCTGAGCCACCTTTTTAAAGAGATAGAAAAGGAAGCAGATAATCATTTATGAGTGATATAAAAAAATATACACAAGCCAATCGGGAAGCCTGGAATGAAGCCATGCCACATCACCAGAAATCTAATGCTGACAAATGGGATATTGCGTTTTCGGACAAGGGCTTTTCTGTAATAAAGGAACCTGAGCTCTCATTGATAGAGTCGCTGAATTTCCAGGGACAGAAAATTGCCCATGTTTGCTGCAACAATGGCGTTGAGTTGATGTCCCTCAAAAACATGGGAGCCGGTGAATGTGTTGGCTTTGATATATCAGATGAGGCCATCCAGGAGGCTCGAGAAAGAGCAGCCCGAGTTGATATTGCTTGTGAGTTTGTTCAAACTGATGCCTATGACATCCCTGAGAAGTATCATGACACGTTTGACATCGTATACATCAGCATCGGTTGTCTGGGTTGGATGCCAGCCATACAGCGCTTCTTTGGCAAGGTGGCTGCACTTCTGAATGAGGATGGAGAACTGTTTATCCACGAATCTCATCCCTTCTCCGAAATGCTCCCATCTGATGATCTGGATAATGTGGATCCAATGAAAATTATTGAGCCTTATTTTAAACAGGAGCCCTATATCGACAATGACGGTATCGACTATGTTGGAAAAACCACTTATAAATCAAAATCCATGTACTGGTTTGTTTGGACACTCTCAGACATCCTCATGGGAATTATTGATAACGGGATGAAAGTGAGACACTTCTCTGAGTATCCCGATGATATTTCAACACTCCATGGCAAGAATCAGGAATCGGGACCTGAAATTCCACTAAGCTATATCCTCATCGCTGAGAAGGAATAAGGTGATACCTATTATGATTTCATCAATTCATAAAGCCACTCATTATTTGAGTCATGATCTTCTTGGGGGACCTAGAGTTCTCAATTTTAACTGGGTCATCAATTTTCAAAAGGGCATGACCCTGTTCTGGGTCATGGGATTAATGTATTTTTTCGATAATTACTCAACACAGGCCTGGGTCTACCTCGCCTTACATGGAAGTTATGGAATAATCTGGATTCTAAAGGATGTTACATTTCCCGACAACAAATGGCAGGCTAAGATCACCTTTGGTGGTGCCATCAGTGCTGTAGTTGCTGTTTTGGGACCTTATTGGGTGGCACCATTCCTACTGATTTCACCAGTTCTCGGTGAGGCTCATATCGGTGCGAATTGGATTTGGACGGCTACAGCGATATTCGTTTATGCCATCGGTCTCGCGCTGATGATCACAGCGGATGCTCAAAAGTACTTTACGCTTAAACACCAAAAAGGGCTTATCACGACTGGCATGTTCCGCATGATCAGACATCCCAACTATCTTGGTGAAATGTTGATTTATGGCTCATTTGCTTTACTGGCTTGGCATTGGATTCCCTGGGCCATTCTGGCCTGGGTTTGGCTGGGATATTTCTCCATAAATATAATCATGAAAGAAAGATCCATGTCCCGGTATGAGGAATGGTCCGAGTACAAAAAACACTCGAAGTATTTAATTCCATACATTTTTTAAAACGACCCGGAACAGAACCAGTCCAGACAATCAGATTACAAGTAGTCTACTGAACGCCCTGTTTTGAGAACGAAAAGACACCCTGTTCCCAGAACACCTTGCTGCTAACCAGCAGTGCTGTACCAATGCTGATATCCAGGGTTGCAACAAAGACCAGAAAGGTGTGATTTCCCTGGGATACCCTTGAAAGGAAAGCCCCAAGAGCGATCATTGATGCCAAGGCAAAAAAGAACTGGATCCGATAAAACTGTCCAAGTTTTGGCGAGGTCAACGCATCGATGCGAGCAAGGTTCTTTCGGCAGCTTTTAAGAAAGATATAGCGAGTTTTTACCAGCCCAATAGCGATGCCGGCAGTCCAGCTAAAGAGCCGTCCCCAGCCATGAGGTTCTATATTATATGCTTCATTGGCAAGATCCGCACCTTTATTAAAAAGAATGACAGGACCTATGTACCAGATCAAAGCAGCGAGTAGTTTTAAGGTTTTGTGTGATACATTCATAGTGGGTCAAAGTAAACCCATTATCTAGCGAGTAAAGAGAATCCGGTTTTACGGATTGAGTCTGTGAATAGAAAATGATACAGTTTTTTGTATGAGTGACGATTGAGTTAGGTTAATCTCAGGTGGGACGATGTTTTATGCCAATTAAAGCCATCAAATTTATACTATTTCCACTGTTGTTTTGTTTTCTGCTACAATCTTGTGAAAAGGAAGAGGATACTCCAAACCTGGGTCCCTCAGATCTGACCATTCTCTATACCAACGATGAACATGGTTGGATATCTGAGACAGATGATACAGATGGTGCCGCAAAATTAATGGGCGTCTGGAGAGATGTGGAAGGCTATACAGAAAATAGCTCCTATTTGATTCTCAGTGGAGGAGACAACTGGACGGGTCCGGCGATTTCAACCTGGTTCCAGGGAGAATCTACTGTAGAGACTATGAACGCCATGGGCTACAGTGCAGCCGCCATTGGCAATCATGAATTTGATTTTCAAGTGGCTGGGTTGCAGGAGCGGGTTGCCCAGGCAAATTTCCCCTACCTTTCAGCTAATATTCGTCTGAAGTCAAATGATAGTATTCCTGATTTTGTTGAACCATATGTCACAAGAGAAGTGAATGATATTCTGGTGGGAATCATTGGCTTAACCACCAGGAGCGCTAGCTATACAGCATTTCCTACCTATGTGGAAGATTTTAACTTTATTGATTATGACGAGGCTCTCCGGGAGTATGTCCCTCAAATCTGGGCTGAGGGTGTTGAAATCATACTATGCGTTGCTCACATTTGTGAATTTGAAATGATGGGATTGGTGATTCAGGCCAAAGAGCTTGGTATCAGTATGATTGGAGGAGGGCATTGTCACGCTCTGGTCAGTGAAATACGTGGGGCTGGAACGGTTGCTCTCATTGAAGGGGGTTCAAGAATGGACTATTATGCCCGACTGGATATCTGGTATAATCGGGAAACCATGACCGTATCTAACCTGGCAGCTACAACCTTTGAAAATTTTGGAGGCACTGCTGATCCAGCAGTCGAAAGCGTCGTGAATAGCTGGGAAGCAGCCACCTCTCAAGCACTGGGAGAGGTCATCGGATATACTGAAGTCCAAATAGGTAGATCTTCCCCTGAGATGCATAATCTGGTCACCGATTCATGGCTATATAATTATCCCAACGCAGATATCGCCATTACAAATAGTGGGGGTATTCGTCAAGCGATAGAGGCGGGGGAGATTACCAAGGGTGACATTGTTGGTGTATTACCGTTTGACAACAACATCCTGGAGCTCAGACTGACAGGACAAGAGGTGATTGATTGCCTGCAGAACCATGTGGTGGCGGGAATGACAACATCACAAGGATATCGCCATAGTGATGGAACCGCATTCAATCGGGATAGCGTCTATTCCGTATTGACCACAGATTACCTGTATATCCAGGAAGACAATTTCTTCCAAGCTTATGATCCTGACCCCTACTATACTGAGATGAACTATCATCAACCTACTGTGGATTACATCCTATCTCTAAACACGGACTCATCCAATCCATTGGATAATTACTTAGACTACACGCCTCGCCGATAGACCCATCTCAATATTATTGTTCAAAAATGCGTGTGAAGCAAAATTTTTTCACAGGAGGGTTCTGTGCCCTATATTGAATTGGGGGTTTCATTCAATCAGAAAGGATAGCACTCATGAGTAATGAGATTAAAGATATTGAAAATCAGATCTATAAACTGAACGAAAAACTCACAACTCTGCGCAAGGCCAGTCCAACCACAAAAGTTCCTAATTATACATTTAAAACCGTTGAGGGTGAAATTACTCTCCTCGAGCTCTTTGGAGAAAATGATAGATTGCTCATGATTCACAACATGGGACAGGGTTGTCGTTATTGCATGCTCTGGGCTGATGGTTTTAACGGGTTTTTACCACATCTCGAGTCAGCCATGTCGGTCACGCTCGTATCTAAAGACACTCCAGAGCTGCAACGTCGCTTTGCCAATGAGAGAGGTTGGCGTTTTCGTCTCGCCTCACATGGTGGCGGTGAATACATCCGTGAACAAACCGTAACAGAAGGTGAGGGCAACTCACCTGGAGCCGTGGTTTATGAGCGTGTTGGCGATGAAATATTTCGTAAAAACTCCAGCGAATTTGGCCCCGGGGATATCTATTGTTCTATGTGGGGATTACTGGGTCTTGCTGGTATGGGTGAGGAAGACTGGACACCACAATATAATTATTGGAAGCGACCCCTGAAGCTTGATGATGGTGGTCTTAACGTCTTGTAAACAGGTCAAACGATAGGCGTTTATTGCTCCAGTGTTTGCCGATATTGGTCCATTATTTCAGCGACAGACTGAATTTCATGAATGCCCCCAACACTCTTTCCAGCTTGCAGGAAGTGGTGATAGCTCCCTGTTTTATCCCTATCATTTTTGAGGGTTCTAAATGAGCGTAATGAATAGAACATGCGCATATATTTTTTCGTTTTGGATCCCCGCAGCATCCATCGAGCCAATGGTCCTGCTTTAAGACCCATTTTTTTGATATGATCAGTTTGAATAACAGACACAGGCACACCTGAAAGCTTGTCAGTGAGGACAATCTGGTTTTCACGGGCATCCAGAATGGCTTGTTTATAATCGGGGTGTGCATTGCACTCCTGTGTAGCGATAAATCGTGTACCCATCTGGATACCGGAATATCCCAGCTCCAACATACGGGTAACATCCTCAGGGGAGCTAATTCCCCCAGCACAAATTAATGGCTTTCCGCAGTCAACCAGATCCTCGTAGAGCTTTTCTGCCCCCTCGGTTCCTGCATGTCCCCCGGCGCGATCATTGACACAGATGAGACCATCAACATCCCCGAGAATTGCTTTCTCAGCCCACCTCCGGGTTGTGGTATTGTGATATACCAGGCCTCCATGTGCATGGATTTTTTCGGCGTAGTATTTGGGATTGCCTAGAGCTGTGACAAAAAACGAAAAACCCTCTTCCAAAGAAATATCCAACCAGGCTTTAATACGATCTAGATAGCGTTGCGAGCTTTTTTCTATGAGTAGATTTACTCCAATGGGTTTTGAGGTGAGACTACGAATATAGCGAAGTCCTTCTCGAAAATCATAACCATGGACGTAGGTCAAGCTCAGGGGTTGGACAATACCGATACCGCCAGCCTCAGAAATTGCTGCAACCAATTCCGGATTGGAACAGGGATACATGGCACCCCCGACAATGGGGAGAGCGATATCTAAATCATTACAAAAGGTATCAAAAGCCTCCTGCGGTTCCCCTTTGTGAATCATCCATTCATCCCATAAACTTCTTTGATTTTATCAGACCTTAGAAAGAAACCAGTCCAGGCAGTGTAAAGAGCTACACCCCCCATGATGACTAGAAGTCTGATCCAATCATCACCAGTAGCGATTCGAAGTTGTATATACCCATACGCTCCATATAACCAGACGAGTGCCGCCAAATAAGCAACAATCTCGAGGCTGATAATCACCCATTTCTGTTTAACGAAGAAGAGGAAAGGAATAAGCAATGTGAGCACTGCAAGAATGTTATTCCCCCCACGGGAAAAATGAGCGGCCAGGAAAATAATCATGAATATGTAGGGGATAATTCGAGATTTCAATTTTGGTTCCTTTCAAATAGTTCAGGGGAGGTATTTACCTGATATAATGCGGGGATCACCATTGTAATCCTGGATGATTTTCAGATCGTGGAAACCCTTCTCCATAAAAATATTTAGCACAGGATTTTCCTGGGGACTCCCGCCAAATTCAAATAGAAAGTGCCCACCGGGAATTAGTAATTCAGGTAGAATCTCAGCAAACCGATGATAAAATGAAAGTCCATCTCCTCCATCAAACAGCGCTTGCTCTGGATCAAACTGTGCGACCTCTGTCTGGAGTTGATCCTTCTCGCTGAGGGCAATATAGGGTGGGTTTGAGACAACCACATCAAAACGCTCATCAATCTTTGGGAGGGATGTAAGAATATCAATTTCCTGGAAGACCACTTGAGTTTCATTGAGCACAGCATTCTCTTTTGCTAAGGCCAACGCATCTGTGGAAATGTCGATCCCTAGTACCTTTACATCCTCAAGAGACTGAGCTAACGCAATGGCGATACATCCAGACCCCGTGCCGATATCCAGAATACGGGCTGAGGGCTTGATATCCAATGTAAGGGTCTTCTCAACCAGAATCTCTGTTTCAGGTCGCGGAATTAACGCCGCAGAGGTCGTTTTAAGAATGAGGTTCATAAAACCAGTCTCAGCTACAATATGCTGGAGTGGTTCCCTGGTTCCCCTGCGTCTGATATATTCTCGATAAATATCCATCTCTTCTTTGCCCATGGGTCGATCAAAAAAGAGATAAAGTTCCAGACGATTTTTATTGAGAACATGTCCCAGAAGGATTTCTGCATCCAGCCGGGCATCAGGAACACCCTTCTTTTCCAGAAAGTCAGCACTTGTTTTGATAATGTCTACAACACGCCAATTGGTCATAAGAGGAAAATAGTTTTTGAGGGTTAATTGTTAACTATAAAATAAGAGGGTTGTTCAATTATACAGTATAATATTTATTAGTGATACCAGATCTTGCACATTAATTAGTTCATCACCATTCACATCTGCAGTTTCATACTGAGCGTCTGTGGGAGCGATCTCACCAATGATGATGTTCACCAGGATAACAATGTCACTGACAGAGTTCTGGCCATCAAAATTTAGATCACCAGGCATATACTGGGAAAAGATCCGTATCAGGTCTTGACGCATTTCTGTTTGAATGGCTCCGGTATGATCACGAATCGAAAGACTAACATCATATAAGCCGGGCTCTGTATAAATGTGTGCGGGGTGTTGCTCCACACTTTGATTCCCATCACCAAAATCCCACTCCCACCAGCCTACTGGACCAGTAGAGAGGTCAGTGAAGTGAATTTCCGTGTCAATGAGCTCGATATTGCCATCTGTTTCAAAATCTGGCATCACCACTTCAGGATCAGTATAGACCGTTTCGATAAATTCGAAAGAGAGATCCTGGGCGATAATTCCATTTTTGAATTGAACAAAATAATAATCATTGGGTGATTTGACACTTGCCTCTGGAGCATCTCGCCAATCTGTCCATTCAATAAAATGCACATCATCAAACCAACCAAATCCATCACCAGCAGTAGGGGTATCCGTGTTGAGTCGAATATCGAAATAGGTGGCATTGGATGGTGGTACAGTCTCCTGATGGAAATATGCCCACTCCGTTGTGCCGTTTACACCTGAATTCATATCATGGGTGGCCAGGATGGTCGAGGTGGTACGACCAGCATAATATCTTACCTGAATTTTAACATTACTGGCGTTCCGAGTCATGAGATAGGCAGAAATATGATGGGTCCTTGATGCATCCAGGCGGATGCGGTTTTCCAGATTGGTAATCACATTATCGCCTGAGCTGGATGTGCGATGCTGCCCAATAGAACGCTCCCCGGAATGTGCTTCTGTTAGATCAAACCACTCGTCACTACTGTTTGTGTTCCATTCACTGGCACCTTCGTCCTCCATGTTACCATACCAGAGGAGTTCACGTCCCAGGCGATATTCCCAACCTGTTCCTGGAGGCGAATCCAGCGATGAGAGGTTCCCCATCTGGTGTATCTCCAGGGGATCTGAGACCCAGGTAGATTCTACAAGATGTAGATCAAAAGCACGCCGGTTATAAATGGAAGTACGTGGCATGGAGAGGGTGTCCAGCCAGACTGAGGCGGAAGCATTTTCCCTGTCGACATAAAGATAGGTGTCCAGATCTTTGGACTTGCCTGCAAGATAATCCAGCAGGTGAACACCGAGATCACCATAGGCTGGGACGGGGATATAATCATCCAGATAGACAGGCGTTGCTGAGTAGGCCGCAAATCCACTGGTATTCACTTCAGCGTTGAGAATGACTGAAGGGAAGGTTTCATGATAATTCAGATCGAAGATGAAATTACCCAGGGAATGGGCAATCAATTTTCCGTTATAGGCTTCAAAACCCTGAATGATGTGAGGATGATGAACCACGACCAAATCGGCACCGCCATCAATGGCCAGGTGGCGAATTTCACGATCCCACATATGGGGTACATCCAGGAGAGGTGAATAGTTTTCATCCTCATCCCAATCGTCCTCTAAGTCCATATTAGATATTATTTCCAGGGGGGCGACCCATTCATCAGGAGGAACATCAGGACCAAAATATCTGTCATAACCAGCTCCTGGAGCCCTGGAGTATTCACTTCCCGCATGCATTTCCATAACGACGAGATCAGCCACATCTCGAACAGCACTGATTTGCTGCAGGAGGTAGTAAGGCGTCAGATAGGCAAAGCCAGGTTTGTTGTAGCCGGCATTCAGATAGGGCTGATAATTGTTGTATTGACCGGTCCGATCACAATTTGCCAACCAGGCGATGGACACACCCAGATTATTGGTAAAAATGGGTTGATAGGCTTCATCACTATCTTCTCCGGAACCTGAGTATAGAATATCGTTTGCTGCCAGGGCTGCCTGTGTGGTTTGTAATCCTAACAGGCCAAAATCCAGCGTGTGGTTGTTGGCCAGAGAGACAAGATCAATACCAGCATCTGCCAGAGCAGTGACATATTCAGGGCGACCCTTGTAGGTTACTGACTTGGTGGGATGCTCCTCACCATTAATCGTCATGACGCATTCAAGATTGGCGATACTCAGATCAGCGGCGTCTCCCAAGAGCCCCCTGGTAGGTTCGAACAGAGCATCTATACCCTGGGTTTCCAGGATGCCACCAGCGTCTTCATAACGCCTGGCGATCATGATATCACCCACAAAGTTCAGTTTTAATGGGAAACTGTCATTCCCCTGATCAACGGTGATCTGGGCTCTGGCCTGTCCCATGGTTCCCGATTCATCCGTCACCTGTAACAGAACAGTATAGTCATGGTCATCTTCAACCAGATATGTATGCGAAGGATTGGCAGATTGACTGGTTTCACCGTCACCGAAATTCCACAAATAGCTGTGAGTTTCGCTATCCGCATCGTTGATCACGGCTTGAAAGTTGACATCCACACTCCGTTGATTTGAACTGTTTCTGTAAAGTGAGTTTTGAGAATGTTGTATTTCTACCTCAGGGGCAAAGGCAATGGCATTGGTGATATCAAAAATTTCATCAAAAAAGATGCGACTATATGGATCATCATCCCTGTCATTGATATAGACCATGCTGGTCAGTATGGGGTAGTAATCAAAACGGGCAAACCAGTCATCTCCCACAGGCAGGCGAAACAGATTCCAGGTATCTTCGGGAAAATATCCCTGATAAACCGTGACCCATTCTTCGATATCCAATTGCTGACTGCCATCAAAGGCATAAAAAAGTGTATTAAGCGAATCCTGGAAGGCGATCCCTTGAATTTCACCAATGTTTTGGATATATGCAGCCATCTGAAAAACTGAACCCTCTAAAACCGGGTGTGGATCAATAGTTTGAGACTTCCAGGTATTGCCCCAAATTTCCAGCGAATAATCCGAGTTCATAAATGTTCTATCAGAATCCAAAACCCAGGATAGTGGATGTTGATCTTCATTTGGATAAGATTGCAGGTAGATCTCTCCTGAATCAAAATTTTCCAGGACAGTGATAGGTTCGTGTCCGGGAATATTGTCATTAATGATTTCACTTGCGGGACTAAAATTTCCAAAATGATCTTCAGCCTCAATTCTGAAAACGTAGTCTCCATCAGGATCAAGATTTTCCATCATAAAGTGGTTCATGTTTGGGTTGGCGAATTGCATGCTTGTTGATGCATCCATGAAATGAGAATCGGATGTGAGGCTGTCTAAACCATATATGATTCGATAGGTCTTGTGATTGGTGTCATATACAGGGTCCCATCTCAGGCTCACATAAGTTTGTCCATCAAATTCTGTTCTCCAACCAGGGATAGCAGGGGGAGGGGTCTCATCAGGGACAGTCATCCAGTTTGTGAGATAAGCTTCCAGGGCATCAATAAAGGGCTGATAATATTCAAGGAGGATACTGTGATTTTGGTAGGAGCTCGGATACTCACCAGCATAGAGCTCTGTGAGTGGCATATCCATATCCTGGAAGAGCATGGGCTTTTCAAAAAATTCGATCTGGACCCAGGGTTCATACACCTCATTATTGTTGAAAAACTGTCTGAGGTAATTCATCTGGACACCGGTGTTGGGTCCCAGTAGCGTGTAGGTATGTGGCATATTGATATCACCATGAAGGCCATGATAGATAAAACTGCCACTATAGTGGACACGGTAAAATTCATCAACCCGCACCTGATCATGTTCACCAAACTGTCCTGCTTCAACAGGATATTCTGCTGTAAAGTTTACAAGATCAAGATTATCGTCAGAAATATCCCGGATAGGTTTATTGGCATTGTCTGCATCCCAGCCACCTGAGAGGACAATACTCTCAAAGTCTGCATGAGCAGCATTATCATCATAGCTATGGGCATGCAGGACCAATGGTGAATGAGGTCCTAATTGCATCAGGGAATCTACCAGGACTTCATGAAAGACATGGAAAACTGTATTGCTGTTACGGGCTGGGTCCGACAAAGATTTGTTATTGGAATAATTTCCAGATTCTGTCCACTTGACCTCTCTACCTGCACCTGAGATCATCATGGCCAGGGCATCTGTCTGGAGAAACATTTCAGTCCCTAGATAAGGTGCAATAAAATCATCACTGGGGTGTGGTATTTCGACCACCACATGTTGTCTGCTGGCATTTGGGTTAAGAATATACAGCCCCCATCCATTGGCAAAACTCCCTGTAACTTCATCCCCCAGAACCCCATCCTGGTTCTGGTCTACATAGGACATATCGAGACGTTCACGAATGAGATAGAGGGTGCGGTCATAAACCACATCTTCAAATTGAACAAGATCGTAGTTAAAGGTCTCAAGTGAATCAGTGAGCAGCTGGTCCGCCAGTGTGAGATCATTCTGGAGTAGCGCTTCAAAAATATTGCGCCAGTGTGTCAGGGTATAGCTAGACTCAGGAATAATCCGATAGTCGCCAAAACCGTCAGTTTGTACATCAACCCAATCAGGACCATAGTCATTGTAACCCTCATCAGCGATACCTTCTGAAACATGACTGACATAATTGTCGTAGGCCGTACTCGCTGAAACACCACCAATAAACTCCATGAGATCACCTGACTCATATACGATTTCAGCTCTCGTACTTAACACAAGCCCAAAGAAGATGAAGACCAGAAAAATTGGATGTCGTTTGATATTGTTCACAAGGCTTTAAAATTAAGCAATTAATAGCAGGATGGATACTGGCATTATCTAACAAATTTAATTGCTTCAAGACCTGAACCATGAGAGTCTATAATTATTTATTTCCCTTCATGAGGATGGATTTACCTGCTATTTTAGCGGGACTTTTCTCACAAAGTTGTCGCTTTACAAGGGGGTTTCTCCGTTTATACTGTAAAGATGATAAAATACGTAATGTTAAGCCCTTAAATTTAAGGAGATAAATGATGAAACATGAATTACCAGCTCTGCCATTTGCTCAGGACGCCTTAGCTCCAGTTATTTCAGCTGAGACACTTGATTACCACTATGGCAAGCACCACAATGCCTATGTTACAAACTTGAACAATCTGGTCCCTGGAACTGAGTTTGAAAACTCAAGTCTGGAAGAAATTATTATGAAAGCTTCTGGTGGTGTTTTCAATAATGCTGCCCAGGTCTGGAATCACACCTTCTACTGGAACTGTCTCTCACCAAATGGTGGCGGCGTTCCATCAGGAGCCCTGGCTTCTGCTATTGATTCAGCCTTTGGTTCATTTGACAATTTCAAAGCCGAGTTTACCAAGGCTGCTGCTACCAATTTTGGTGCTGGTTGGACCTGGTTGGTTAAGAATGCTGACGGTTCTCTGGCAATTGCCTCTACTTCAAATGCTGGCACACCAATGACCAATGGTCAGACTGCCCTCCTCACGGTTGATGTGTGGGAACATGCTTATTACGTGGATTATCGTAATGCGCGTCCAAAATATCTGGAAGAAATCTGGAAGATTTTCAACTGGGATTTTGTAGCTGAGCAGTTCGCTAAATAGTAATTGTTCAACAGATTAATTAAAAGGGTCGGTTCGCCGGCCCTTTTTTATATCGGAAGGTGTAGGAATTCTATGGACAAGGCTGGGATTTGAATCCCAGCCTTGATTTGCACAATCCTGATCTGACCGATTATTTAAAGTTGAAAACATGTTTATGGTCAACAAAACAAAATTTGTTTTCCCCCAAATTGTGATGCTTTTTCTGATTGATGATATAGTTGATGTGATTGTCAAAGTCCGGTTTGCTTGTGATGAGGTGGGAGTGATACGAGGGCTGCCATCGGAATTTATTGATCTTTTCGAGGTCGGGCTTCGAATCCCGACCTGGGGAATATCGATGATGTAGAAGAACATTCACCTGTCTTGAAAACTGTCGCTTCCAGGATGCCATATAGTCAGAGATGGTCCCAATCTTTCCGATTTGAGCTACGAGATGGACATGATCTGGATTGAGTTTAAAGGCAATCACCTGAACAGAGTGAATACTGGCCGCATAAAAAATAATATGTTCCAACAGATGTCCATATTCATACTGATCGAGAATGGAAAATCCCTCGCTCACGTTTGTGGTTATGAAATAATATCCAAAACGACGATAGGGTCGTCGCCGTGTGTTGCGATGTCGCATGGTGAATCCTTTTTATTGGGGTTGGGGTAAAATAAAATGGATTGGTGCAAGTCCTCGGCTGGGATTCGAATCCCAGCCTGGCATATTGCAACTCCAACCTGGTATATCACAATCCCGACCCGGTATACCACGATCCCAACATGGTAAAATAGGCACAACAACCCTTGCCACGATTTTATTTCTGAGCATATTTTGAGGATAAATTTTATTCAGGAGAGCACCATGCGTTTTACGGTAAGATCTATATATCTTCTAGTTCTGATCTCAACAAGTTTGTGGGGAAAAAGTGTTCAATACACCCTTTCCATGTCGGAGCCCCACACCCATCTCTTTGAAGTTGAGATGCGGCTTGATGGAGCCCGAGGAACGGAAGTGGTGGCACTCCCTGTCTGGACACCAGGCTCCTATCTCGTGAGAGAATATGCAAGGAATGTACAGGATATCAGTGCCCGCAGTGAAGATGATACTGTATTAAAGATCAAGAAGATTGACAAGAATCATTGGCAGGTCAAAGGCAAGGGTCGCCAGGATATCATTGTTTCCTATCGAGTCTATGCTTATGAGCATAGTGTACGAACCAGCTATCTCAATGCGGACCATGCTCTGGTCGTACCTGCCAGTGTCCTTATGTACTGGCAGAAAAACCAGCAGCGAAATCACCAACTTCACATCAATATGCCTGAGAATTGGTCTGAGATCACAACAGCCCTGGAACCGTTTAATAAACCAGGTAATGTGGATTTCATTGCAAAGGATTATGATGAATTGGTGGACTCTCCTCTTGAGCTGAGTAACCAGCATGTGGTGAATTTTGAAGTTTTGGGAAAACCCCATGTCATGGCTCTGTACGGAGCCAGCAATTATGATGATTCAGTGCTGGTGAGTGACTTTACAAAAATTATTGAAGCTGAAACAAAAATCTTCGGCAGTTTACCCTATGATCATTATAGTTTCATTTTTCATGTGGAAGAAGGGCGTGGTGGTCTGGAACACGCTAATTCCTCCGTCAACTTTATTAGACGCTGGTCATTTAATGATGAGAAACGCTATAAAAGCCTTCTGTCCTTGGTATCCCATGAATTTTTCCATACCTGGAATGTGAAACGTATCGTACCAAAGGGCGTGGCCAGTTTTGACTATAACAATGAAAACTATCTAGATGAGCTATGGATGGCAGAGGGATTTACCAGCTATTACGATGAGCTCATTTTACAACGTATAGGACATGTTGATAGGAAAACCTATCTGGAGGTATTGAGAGATGAGATCAATACTCTGGAAAGTCGTCCTGGGCGAAATCACCAATCCGTAACAGAAGCCAGTTTCGATGCTTGGATCAAATATTATAGATCCAATGAACACTCCAGCAACTCAACCATATCTTATTACAACAAGGGTCACTTACTGGGACTGCTTTTGGACATCAAGATTATTGCAGCAACCGATGGAAATTCAAACTTGGATGAGGTCATGTTCAGGCTGAATCGCGATTTTGCCCAGAAACAGAAAAGCTATACCAGTGATGATGTCCGTAGGGTCTGCGAAGCTGTGAGCGGGTTGAAATTATCACAGTTTTTCGACGATTTTGTGTTTGGTGTAGAGCCTCTACCCTATGATGATGTTTTTGCTTTGTCCGGTCTGGATTTAGACTCCACAACTGAGAAGAGTTCCTCTCTCGGAACCACTTTACGAGAAAGAAGTGGTCGTATCATGATCACCTCAGTGTTGGAGAATTCCCCGGCCTGGGATGCCGGTCTCAATGTCCATGATGAACTGGTAGCCATTGATGGGTTTAGAGTAAAAAGTGCAAAACCAGATTACTTCAGAGAAAAGGTTCCAGGTGACAGGATCATTTGTACAGTGAGTCGCAATGGTATTCTCGTAGATATTCATCTCACTGTTGGATTTGAACCCACCACAATTGCAGAACTAAAACAGATCAAGGAACCAGATGAGCACCAGAAACTGGTTTTTGAGAAGTGGTTGGGAGTGCCCTGGGAGGCGGACACGAAGGATGAGGAGTAACGCTTAAATAGCACTTTTAAACGAACAGCGCTACTTTTGTAACAACTATAATGAATACAGGCTGATTACATTAATATTCTCAACATCAGAGTCAGCAACTGTAATTAGATCGGGTTCCAAATCCAGGTTTTGGGTATTGACTCCATGAAAACCCAACCGATCGGTATCAGCATCAAATTCTAGATTGCTGTTGCTGTCATCTACTGCCAGCAGATAATACTCACCAGCTTCCACGCCCAAAATCGTGTAGCGACCGCTATTATCTGTAATGCTTCCATTTGATAGGTTGAACCCATCAGCAATGGTCGTCCCCTCAACTAAAAGGACTAATACTCCAGCTACACCATTGCCATCGTGGCTTACTTCACCAGATATATCGATGATTGCCTTATCTAATTCATCTTCAAGTCCACAGGATAACAGGCTTAGTGTCATTACTGCAAGAATGGTGGCCATTATTTTCATGATATCTCCCTCATTCAATATTTAACTATTCATAAATAGAAACAAATCTCAGGTGATATCAAACGAGTAATTTATTTGATAGCTCCAAGGTTCGATAATCCCTGCCTTTGGCACCGTAGAGGCGAGGGTCTCTAAACTTGTCCAAGGGGACGCTCCACCCTCTTGATATATGATTGCGCACAGGGTTTAGATGAATTCTGGTTACAGGTCCAAAATGCAGCCAATTACCGTTTACGGAATCAAGCATCCGCTAAACAAGGCATAGGGTTTACTCATTGATTCAAGATATGAGTCCTCCTCACACGCATTATTTTCCTCTGTCAGACAAATTGGAGGTATCATGACAACGGTTCTAAAAGTCGTATTCTTTTCTATCATCATAAGCGGTAGCACATTGGCACAAAATCTTTTCTCAGGACCAGAGTGCATCATGCTGGATGAAGCACGTGATAGATATTTGATCTCAAACTATTATAATGGTACCATCGTCAGTTTGGATATGGATGGGAATCAGACTGTTTTCAAATCAGGATTGAACCAAAGTTTGAGTTTTGATATTCATGGGGATAGCCTGTTTATCTCTACAGGGACCTCGGTTACCATTTTGAACCTGAACACTGCGGCAACAATCTCAACCATTACGATTCCCGGATCTGTTGGGTTAGATGGTCTTCTGTACCATGAGGACCACCTGTATGCCCTGGGGACCAACAGTACAGTATACAAAATACGTCTTTCAGATGAGACTTACTGGACCTGGGTCCAGGGTGCATTTCCAGGACAACCCCAGGATATCATTTTTGACCCTATGAATGACAGAATGATCCTGTGTACCTATAATGGCAGTAAAACTTTATGGAGCATTCAAAAGGCGGATTCAAGCGTTTCGCCCATCATTGATACCGAAATAGGAGGGTTCGATGGCATGGCGATGGACCATCAGGGGAATCTGTATATTTCCAGCTGGTCAACGGGCGCTATCCACATGTACAATGATGAGTTTGTCCATCCTCCAGTCACCGTTTTTAACAATGGCTCAGGGGCTGCAAATATCTCAATAATCGAGAGGGATACCTTATTGGCCTTGCCCTTCTTTGACGAAGATACGATTCTCATCACACCACTCCCGGATGACTATATCGGAATCCGTTTCCATGCAGAACCTAGAGAGGGGGAAACCCCACTTCAGGTCCAATTCAGTGATCATTCCTATGCAGCTCCCCCACTTGAAAACTGGAATTGGGATATTGACTCAGATGGGGAAGTTGATCTGAATGGTCCAACACCAATAGGAACCTATACATCTCCCGGCATTTATTCTGTCTCTGTAAACGTCGATAATTCAAATCGAAGCAGTGATCATATGGAGGAGGACATGATCCATGTCCATGATCCTGGTGAGACAGGTCTCTTTTTTAATGGACGAACCAGCTATTCCATCAGCGATACCGCGATGAATTTAAATCCACAGAATGCATTGGGCGTGACAGCATGGATATATCCTTTAGGGTGGGGCAGCGACCAGGTTTATGGAGGTGGCATCATATCAAAGGGAGCATTCTGGTTCTCCATTAGCAAAAATGCCACAAGTCAGGATCAGCACACCCTATTCCTGCAACTCTTTCACGAAAGTGGTCCCCCAAGCTATCATCAGGCTTCCATAAATGCCATCTGGCTGGACAACTGGATGCATGTGGCCATGAGCTACGATGCGAATTCCAGTGAGGTGAAGATGTATGTGAATGGCAGCCCGGTTGAAGTTACATCTGTAGGTTCTGGCAGTGGACCCCTGGCGGATATGTCAATGAATCCTATAACAATTGGTTCAATCGAGAATACTCGCAGTTTTCATGGTGTACTGGATGAAGTATCTCTGTGGGAGGTCGTTCTGGATGAATCAGCAGTCCAGACCATCATGTATCAGGGAATTAATGCAGCTGGTGTGGGTTTACTTGCAGCCTGGGATATGAACCAGGGGACAGGTTCAATTGTTGAAGACCTTGTGGGTGATGCCGACATTCAGTTATCTGAAACCACCTGGAGTATGGGTACCAACCACGTTTTTACATCCTATGATGGTTCTGACAAATTCTCGCTTCCCGAATCACAGTTGCTGTTGAATGTCTACCCCAACCCCTTCAACCCAACCACAACCATCATCTACTCACTTCCAGAGCAATCCTCTGTCAAGCTGACGGTATTTGATATTCGAGGTCAAGAAATCATGAACCTCCAGGATGAAGTAAAATCTCAGGGCAATTATGAATTTCAATGGAATGGGGTGGATCAGTCAGGAACTCAGGTGAGTACAGGCGTGTATTTATGTCGACTCCAGGCTGGTGGTCATTCAAAGACGATTAAGATGGTTTACTTGCGATAGGATAAACAGAAGCGGGGTCGTGCTTTAAAAAGTTTCAAAACCAGTCTAGGTTTCGTTTTTGTCAATCGCCCTCATGACTTTGCGCTGAAGAAAGCCCTTAAAAAATGTGTTCAGAAAAGGAACCAGGCCAAGTTTGCCTGGGATGTAGACAGTTTTTTTATCTCTTTCAATGGCCTGGATAATTTGGGCGACGCAGTCTTCAAGACTTACAGATTCGCTGGTATGCTTTCGGGCAGAATGCTCATGTTTTTTTCCATCTGCGCCAAAGGCGTTTCCCCTGAGATTGGTGCCCCTGATCCAGCTCAACACCGCTTCGAGAATGGTAATTTCACCTCGTAGCTCCATATCCAGAGTTTCTAAAAAACCATGCAGGGCATGCTTTGAAGCAACATAGCCGGAGTGATTGGGAAAACCCATAATAGCTTGAGCTGTTGAACAGCTTACGATTTTTCCCTGCGTCTGTTTCAAATGGGGCAGGGCAGCATGACAACAGTTTACCGCACCATGATAATTCACATCCATCAAATCCTGGAAAAATGATATATCAGAAATATCTTCAAAACGACTCCACATACTGATACCAGCATTCAGGATAAGACCATCCAATTGACCATAAGCTTTAAGGGTTTCTTGGACCATGTTATGGCAAGCGTCTAAATTGGTGATATCGGTTTGCACAGCCAGAGCCGATCCACCTGAAGCGTTGATGGAATCACACACCCGCTTGAGTTCATCCGCTCTCCGCGCTGCACAGACAACCCTGGCGCCCCGTTGAGCGAGCACACGAGATAATTCTTCACCAATACCAGATGACGCTCCGGTTATTATGAAGACCTTTCCAGCAATAATCATTTTTTAACCTTGAATTATGTTTCGCTTACTCAAAGAAGACGTTGTTAGCAACGCCAAAAATGTTTTTAGGATCATGCCCCGTTTTCACCTGTTTTAGCATTTCGATACTTGCAGGGGAAAGGGTTCCCTTCATAAAATCTTTACGCAGTTTTCCAACACCATGATGATGGGATATGGAACCACCAGCTTCCATGATTGCTTCTCTCATGGCATATTCAATTGAATTAAAAACCTCAATAGGATTCTTTACCCCTTTGATACTCATGGCAAACATAAAATAGATACAGACTCCTGTATGGTAGATCTGTGGCACACGATAGGAGATATAGGGTTTCCCCGGGATATTATGCTTTTTGTGAAGCTCGTTAATTTTATTGGTAGCAGCTTCGCAAACCTCATGCACTTTGCTCCAGGGAACCGATGTTTCCATGGTTTCACCAATAATCCGATATCTCGTCATAAAATCTCTGATATAAGCGATAGCAAAAGTCAGGTTATAACCCTTTTTTCCATTTTCTGAACCGCCAACCATGCCATTATATTTGTTGGTTAACCGCTTTATGGTTTTCTGTTGCAGATCAACTTCGTCCTTGGAACCCTCTAATTTGAATGAAGTCACCACCATTTTGTATGGATCAAACTTTTTAACATTTAGAACGACAAACTTTTCCAGTTTTTTTATCCATACCTTTAGTCCACTAGGCTTGGCATTCAAAGCCTGTCCAAAGCGGAATTGCGCGTTATCCATGAGACGTGCACTGGCGGGTACCGCACCACTTTTCGACAATTCATACATAAAGGCTACACCGGTCTCCCAGTCGTGAAACAGGGCAGAATTATAATCAGATGATTCCGGGAGCGTATGCACCTTTAAAGTGGCTTTGGTGATGATTCCAAAATTACCTTCAGAACCTAATAACATGTTTTGTGAACTAACACCAATAGAAGCTCTTGTAATCGGATTTACCTGCTCCACAACACCATTGGGAGTAATCATGGTTACATTCTCAACGATATCTTCAATATTTCCGTATCGATTTTTTTTCATCCCGCTGGCGTTGGTTGAAATCCAACCTCCCAGAGTTGACAACTCAATACTGTCAGGTTCATGTCCGACAGTGAGTCCTTCGGCTTCCAAGAGTTCTTCCAGCTTGCCGCCCAGGATTCCGGCCTGGACTACCACGCGACGGTTTTCCACATCAATTGATTCGATTTTATCCATTCGTCGAGTGTCTACTGCTACAACCATCCTTGTTTCAAATTGAGGAATTTGCAGGGCATTACTTACACTTGTACCACCGCCATATGGGATGAGACACACATCATGTTCAATGGCCAGTTCGATCAATTTTTTGGCTTCGTCTTCGGACTCAATGTAGAATGCCATATCTGCTACTTTGTCAATTTTTGCAAAGACAACGTTATAAATTTCATCAGTGGTCTGTCCCGCACTGTGCATGAGTCGTTCTGCATCACCAAAGGAATAGCGGTCCTCAGCGAATGTGGCCTTGATGGCATCTGTAAAAGCCTGGTTAATTTGAGCTTCCACAACAGGTTTGTTGTCAACCTCAGGCAACACATCATCGACATCCACAGTCATATCCAACATCTCTTCAACATAGGGAATAAAATCCGGCATATCGAAACCACACAGCTCATATCGATTACCGGTCATGCTGACGCTTCCGTCTTTATTCAGCAGAAATTCTGAATCTCGGTATCCCCATTTGTGTCCCCAGTTATCATTGTTTACAGCAAAGAATTTTTTCTCCACTGAATTTTTTTTATTCGTCATAAAGTTCTGTGGCCTTTTTTGTAATGGCTTGTTCCAACGCTGATATCATTTTTTTTGAAGCGTTTCTCAAATCATCTTCGCTGGGATTATCATTTTCCATAAAAGATTCAGGATAAATTGGTTCAAGAATATAGACAGCAATGCCAGTCGGGCGCATTAAAAAATTACCTCGTGGCCAGGCTTTATGGGAACCATGTATTACTGCCGGTAAAATTGGTGCCTTTAAATCCAAAGAAAAACGGGCAGCCCCTTTTTTAAAGGGTAATATCTTACCTGGAGTTCCTCGGGTGCCCTCAGGAAAAAAGATCAAACTGCGTTGCTTATAATTCATAAAGGATTTGCACAATTTAATGGTGTCTTTGATTGAAAACTGGCTCACCCCATTCACTTTGCGATCAATGGGAATCAAGTTCATGACAGTATTTATCAAGGTTCGTCTTGTCCAGCTATCAAACCAGTAGTCTTTTGCTGCCATCATACCAAAATGATTAAAACTTTTTTGGGCGGCTGCAGAAAGAAGCGCTACATCCATATGGCTATTGTGATTACTGCAAAAGATAAATGATGAATCAGGAATATTTTCGCGACCATGAACCTTCAGGGGTGTGTAAAATGTAAATACAGTTTTACTATAGTAATAAAATAAGGTTTTCCAGATTTTATAGTAAAAAGGCTGTTTACCTACGAGATAGGTGTATTTCGGATTGTCTAGCACATCCATAATGGACTCTATTTTCTACCATATTTCATGTGTGCATCATTCCAGGTATGAGAACCAATGGCACAGATGAGCGATATTTCTAGAGCAAGGGTAGCTGCAGCAATAATTTCTGCCAGTTTTCTGGATGAGTTTTCACCTTCTGCACAACCCAGCACTTCCAAGTTTCTCTGCTGCATTTTCAGGCGTGTACCA
Organism: Fidelibacterota bacterium; assembly: GCA_018673925.1. Lineage (GTDB taxonomy): Bacteria > Fidelibacterota > UBA8477 > UBA8477 > JABMPR01 > JABMPR01. The sequence goes on along the minus strand of JABHBL010000043.1, from coordinate 54,088 downwards.
CCACCAACAGTTCCCACGGTGAGGGATGGAAGCGTCAATTTAAATTTGAGACCATCTTCTTGTTTTTCCAGCCCGAGATGTGCAATACTGTTTTCAGCAGCACAAGCCGTATCCTGACCAGTGGCAAGATAAATTGCCGTGATTGCGTTTGAGACATGCAATCCATTTCCATGGGTGCCCGCCAGGCTTGACACTGTTGGGAAAAAGTTCCATGAATCAAACAAGATATCGGGATCCATTTTGAGGATTCTTTTTAGGACACTATTCTTGATTGTGGTTTCAGCATGAACAGCATGACCACGGCCCAGCAGCATATTTCGCCCTGAAGCTTTTTTATCACTATTAAAGTTGGATTCCAGAAAATAGTTATGGCCTGTTTCAGCCTGAATGTATTCACAAGCAACCTGGGCAGCCAGGGTCACCATATTTTGTCCTGCGGCGTTCTTGGTGTCCAACACCAGATCGAGAACAACATAGTTTTGGACGGTAATTTGATCAATTCTCAGAACCTTACCGTGTTTGGTTGTACTTTCAGCCACTTCCATGATCTTGGCTTCGTTTTTTGATACCCATTTCTGAAATTCAGCACTCTCAATGATGTTGTCAAAAATGAATACAGGTGCCCGTGAAAGTTCCTGTCGGAAATGGCGTACTGTGGTTCCACCACTGAGGGTGGAGGCATAGATACCCCGATTCATAGAGGCTGCCAAAGTTCCTTCCAAAGTACAAAGTGGTATCATGAAGTCACCATTTGCATAGGTACCATTGATGTTCAGAGGTCCTACGACAGCCATGGGTATTTTCATGCTACCCACATGGTTTTCAATGATGCCCTTGAGATCTTCTACATCATCTGTCAGGGTATCATCTATATCGACACCAGTAAAGTTTTTGACCCAATCCCTCCGCGCCTGAGAGTCTTCAGTGCTGTAGCCCCGCGGAAGAAAAGAATTGCGTCCATTGTTTATTTCAGACATAAATCACCCCTTAAAAATGATAAATAAATGGTATTCTTACCTTTAGGGCACTTATATAATACTGAACAGGATAAAAACAATCATCATTATATAAGCTATTATAGGGTAGTAGAGAGTCTTGGGTAAGAAAATTAATCTTTCTAAAACAAAAAAAACCCGGAGAAGACCCCGGGTTTTTAATCTTAGATCAGGCTATTGATTAATAGCGGCTGGTCTGACGACTACGCTTGGCGGCTTTAGCCCGACGCAGACGGCGGTCTTCTGATGGCTTTAAATAGAAGGAGTTCTTCTTAACATCTTTAAGAATGCCGGCTTTCTCGTATTTCTTCTTGAAACGCCTTAGCGCTTTTTCAAAGGGTTCATCCCGTTTTACGGTAACCATTACTGACATAGTGCGATCTCACCTCCTTCTAAATTAACCTAAATAGGTCTGCAGTTTGCGACTGCGGGATTTATGCTGGAGACGCTTGATAGCTTTCTCCTTGATCTGACGAACACGTTCCCGCGTCAGGTTGAATTCTTCCCCAATTTCATTGAGGGTTAAAGCATATTCACGATCAATACCGAAATACATGCGGATTACTTCCCGCTCTCTATCTTTTAGAGTGTCCAGGGCTGATCGAATTTCTTTTTTTAATGAATCAGACATGAGATCGAAATCGGGAGCATCTTGATGCTCATCCTCAATCACATCCATGAGTGAATTTTTTTCTTCTTCCTGAAAGGGGGCATCCAATGAGTGATGACGCTTGGAAATACGTATTGCGTCAGCTACTTCTTCTGGGGCCATATCAAGCTCTTTGGCGATCTCACGTTCTGTAGGTGTTCTTTCCAGTTTTTGCTCCAAACGATCTGAAGTCTTGGAGATTTTGGAAATGGTACCAACCCGGTTGAGTGGTAAACGAACAATACGTGAATGCTCGGCCAGAGCCTGGAGAATAGATTGACGAATCCACCAGACAGCGTAGGAAATAAACTTGAAACCACGTGTCTCATCGAAACGCTCAGCGGCCTTGATCAAACCAAGATTTCCCTCATTGATGAGGTCAGTCAAAGGCAAGCCTTGGCCCTGATAATCTTTAGCTACAGAGACTACAAAACGGAGGTTGGCTTCAGTTAATTTTTTCAGAGCAAGACGGTCACCCTGCTTGACCCTCTGGGCCAGCGAGATCTCATCTTTTGGATCAAGCGGTTCATATTGACCAATTTCCTCAAGGTACTTACTGAGGCTGCGATTTGTGTCTCCACCGATCCGTTTAACTTTTTTAGCCATAGGCTCCTTCCGTTACTGCTTTGACCGCAATTGATACAAAGCCAGCGAAATTAATTTTAACCCCTACACCTGTCAAGGGATAAGGAAGCTTTAATTAGATTAAAAAAAGGAGTTAAAGTGACAAAATATTATGATTTAAGTTTATTATCTCAATTCTGGGTAAATGGCTTAGGAATGTTAATTTTACCCTCCTACTAGTATAAGATTGGCAGAGTTTCGAGATTGTCGAAAGATCATTCAACGTATGGATTTTAGTCAAACATAATTATAGCTTTCCCTTGAAAAAGCACATGTAAAGGCTTAGGGGGGTAGAGGAGTCACACAATTGGATAAACTGCCAGTGGAAACTCAGGCACAAAATCATTTTTATGATGGTTGGATTTACAGAAACCTTTTGGATCCTTCTCTCAGGGGTATTCGAATAAGAATTTCTCGACTCATCCCCGAAAACAGTACTGTGCTTGATGTGGGTTGTGGAACCGGTGATCAATTATTTTTCATCTCAAAACAAATAAAATCTGGACTGGGTGTAGAATTGTCTGAAGCCATGATCAACACCTGCCAGGAGCAGGCTCGCAAAAGGGAAATCACAAACTGCGAATTTTTGTTAGCAGATGCCAGTAACCTGACAAATATGGAGAACCAAACTTTTGACTACACCATGACGAGCATGGTTATCCATGAAATGCCCGAGGAGGTGCGCATGCCCGTGCTCAAAGAGATGATGCGGATCGGGAAGCAACTCATTCTAGTGGATTGGATTTATCCCCAGCCTCCCCTGATGAAGAAGTTCAGTACTCACCTGGTTGAACGAATAGCTGGCAAAGCGCACTATGCTGGTTTTCGATCGTTCATGAGGCAGGGTGGTATGCCGGCACTGATAAAGACCCTTGGGCTTGATGTGGTTGAAACCCAAATTACAGGTAAGGGCACCATCCAATTATGGGTATGCAGAACCCCATAAGAAACATTAGGGTGTATTTTCAGTATAATATGCCAGTTATGATTGTAAAAATTGGTTCCAAAATTCAAGACGGGGGATCAGAATGAAACGTCTACTTCTAGCACTTCTAGTTTTTGTCATGCCACTCATGTCAGCTTCAACCGGCGGCATTAAGGGCCGTGTAACCGATGACAAGACCGGTGAGCCCCTCGCTGGAGTAAATGTGATCATTGAAAAGCATAATATGGGTGCTGCAACAGACCTTAAGGGTAATTATAAAATATTCAATGTTCCTGAAGGGGTATATACACTGAAGGCCACCATGATTGGTTATACCCCTGAGTCAGTTAAGAAGGTAAAAGTAAAAGCCGGAAAAATAAAGAAAGTCAATTTTCAGCTGAAGCCTCAAAAAATTAAAGGAGAATCGGTCACTGTCACAGCCTCGAGACCACTGGTTGCCAAGGGAAGTACTTCATCAAAAAGCTCAGAAACATCACCAAAGGTGATGGGGGGTAGCTCTTCAGGCAAAAAACCAGCGAAAAAAGATCGTGAAAATACACCACCACCAGAACCGGGGAGGTTGACAAGACCTCGACCGACGTTACCCGCCGAAAGCGAGAACACGGAAAGTCTTGAGGATGAATGGGTTGACAATCCCGTCGGTGAATTAGGATCAGATTGGGTTAAAGCTCCAGCACCAATTAATGATACTGACAAAAATGCATTGGATAAAACTTCTCCCTCAGAGAAAGGCCTCACCAGAAAACCCGCTCCTCCGAAATCCGGAGGTTTGAAGGCCGGGTTTGCCGATGACAACCAGCAATTCAATTATTTTCTAAACTTTTTAAATCAATACCGGTCATCAGTGAATAGTTATGGCTATGACATCAGTGAGCGTATCCATTTGATGTTGGAAGACAAAGATGGCAAGAGTCTCCCTAATGTGGATGTAAAGATTTTTGATGGCAAAGAGAGTCGACTGCTGGATGAGGGTAAAACTTATGCGGATGGTTCATACTTTTTCTATCCCTCTGAAGTTGCTGCAAAAGACAAAACCTTCTATGTCGGCTACACCCTGGATGATGTTTATCGGACCGTGTTAGTAAAGCGCTATGGTCCTCGTAAGATTACTATTCAGGCAGAAAAAACACGAGACGTGCAACCACGTGTACCGGTAGATATTGTTTTTATCCTGGATACCACTGGAAGCATGGGGGAGGAAATCAAACGTCTCATCGCTACCATAGATTTGATTCATATGAATCTGTCAGCACTTTCGAGCAAGGCATTGATTCGATTTGGGATGGTTCTCTATCGAGATAAGGATGATAAATACCGTACAAGTGTGGTGCCTCTTACTGCTGATATTGATGAATTCCGTACAGCCCTGGAAGAGGTGAGAGCGGGCGGTGGCGGTGATACCCCAGAAGATTTGCAGGCAGCCTTACATAAGGCCATACGAAATGTGGACTGGAATGAGGATGGTCTGCGTCTGGGATTTGTCATTACAGATGCCTCAGCCCACCTGGACTATGGACAAAGATATACTTACATCACGGCGGCCCTGGAAGCCAAAAAGAAGGGCCTCAAATTATTCACAGTGGGAACCGGGGGTCTTGGTCTGCGTGGCGAGTATGTATTGCGACAGATTTCTCAACTTACTTATGCCAAATATCTGTTTTTAACCTATGGCAAAGAGACAGGTGAAAACACCGGCGGCGTGACAGGTAGTGTGAGTCATCATACAGGTTCCAATTATCAGACCGATAAACTGGAAGCCATTATCATGCGACTGGCGAAGGAGGAAATCTCCAACTTTACAGATGAACCCCTGGAAATTGATGAGGGATATTTTGAAGCTGAAAAAGTGGACCATGAATCCAAAGAGGAAACCCTGTCCAAGCTCTTCAAAGAAGCTATTTCCAATCTTATCGACTACTCTACACTCAAGATTGAGGATTCCAGAAGATTGGGAGTCCTCCCAATTCATGCAAAAACTGAACATTCTGGCCTGAGTGCTGAATACTTCCAGGAACAGGTTCAGTTATCTGTGGCACAAAACCATCAGTTCGTCCTGATTGCCCGCAAGGACCTACAGGCCGTTCTAGAAGAACAGAAACTTCAGTTGTCAGGACTTCTGACAGAGGCACAGACAACCAGAATTGGTGAGTTATTAGGGGCAGAGCTTCTACTGGCAGGTGAACTATATGAGAAGGAAGAGGGATATGATCTCTTTCTCAAATTGCTGCGGGTTGAAACAGCTGAAATTCTGGCTGTGACCAAGATTATCATTGATAAGGATCTGGGACTCTAAAACAAAATATAGGATTCCATACCATAGCAGTGAGGTTTTATATCATATAGATATAGTTCAACCTGTTTCGTAGTTGAGAACTGCGTGTTCACGGTCATTTCTGATGATGGCCTGGAGTTTGAAAGTCTGAAGGCCCTAAAGCTGAAGGGGCCAAAATGACAAACCGACACTCAAGCAGACCTATCAATTTCACGTACACAAAACGATCTTCTATTTCCATGCTATTTTTACTGCTAAGCTGCAGTATGCTATGGGCTCAACCTCTTACTCAAACTATCAAAGGAAAAGTGTTAGATCAAGACACTCAAGAACCATTGATCGGAGCAAATGTGATGGTTCTCGGGATTGAGCCAGTGAGAGGGGCGACAACTGATCATAATGGACTTTTCTGGATAGATAGAATCCCGGTAGGTCGATATGATTTAAAAACCAGCTATATTGGTTTTGAACCACAGGTCTTACCCGAATTACTGGTAAGTTCCGCCAAAGAAGTTGTGGTAACCTTTCAACTGGTTCAATCTGTTTTAGAAACTGAGCAGGTTATCGTTGAAGGCGCAAGTAGCAAGGAGATCCCTCAAAACTCAATGGCTGTGGTGAGTGCCAGGACATTTACCGTTGAGGAGGCCCGCAGATATGCTGGGGGGATGGATGACCCAGCCCGCCTGGCATCTTCTTTTGCAGGCGTTTCTACAGGAGCTGCCCAGGACAATGCCATTATAGTAAGAGGAAATTCTGCCAAGGGATTGTTGTGGCAGGTAGAGGGTGTTCGTGTTCCCAGTCCCAATCATTTCCCTGATATAAATGTAGCTGGTGGCGGGTTCGTTTCTGTTTTGAGTAGTCATGTTCTGGGTAATTCAGATTTTTATACTGGAGCGTTTCCAGCCGAGTATGGAAATGCACTGGCTGGTGTGTTTGACATGAAGTTACGAGAGGGGAACACAGAAATGAGGGAGTATACATTTCAAGCTGGTCTCCTAGGTATAGATGTTGCCGCTGAAGGACCCCTCCCTGGTATTGAGAATTCATCCTACCTTTTCAATTACCGCTATTCAACTTTTGCATTGATAAAGAGCTTGATACCTTCAGAACAGATTCCAGAATATACTGACTATGCTTTCAAGATAGCCCTCCCCACAAGGAAACTTGGTAAGTTCTCAATATGGGGTATTGGTTCGAGTGATTTAAATGTTGAACCGGAGGAGGCTGACTCAAGTTTATGGACAGTTCCGTGGGATAGAGTGGCTTATGATCTTGAGATGGGAATGAATGTTCTAGGTCTTACTCACAAATATCTGGCAACCCAAAACACTTATTTAAAGACAAGTGTAGTACGGACTGAGCAACACTCCTCCATGAATATGTATCGGCTTGATGATGCATTGATCCTTCAGGATAATTATTTGGCGGAGAACAAATCGGGGACGGTAACCTTATCGTCCTATCTCAACACACGATTCAGCCGGAGACACACCAATCGCACAGGTGTGATTTTTGACCGATTGAATTTCCATTTTGACCAGCAAGCTGCTCTGAACAATACCTTGCCGTTAACAAGGCTGGTGGATCAAAATGATGTGGCCAATTTGACCCAGGCATATTCTCAATCTCGCTTTGGGTTGAGTCCAAAACTTGAACTCAATACTGGAGTTCACATCCAACACTTTAGTGTAAATGATGAAATTACAGTAGAACCCAGGTTGGGTTTGACCTGGAAGATTGACCCCACTCGTTTTCTGAGTGTGGGATACGGTGATCACAGTCAAATGGAGGAGCTGCGAGTCTATTTTATTGAGCAACTCGGGAATAGCGGAATCACAAGACCCAATCAGAATTTGGGTCTTTCAAAAGCTCACCACCTTATTTTGGCCTACCAGCAGAAACTGTCTCTGAACACAATCATTAAAGTCGAGCCATATATTCAACTCGCTTATAACGTACCAGTTATTCAGGACAGCTCTTTCTCAATGTTGAATTTTACACAGGATCTCAGTTTTAATAGTCCTCTGGTGAATGACGGGCGTGGCCATAATTATGGTTTGGATGTAACCCTGGAACGATACCTGAGCAACAATATGTATTTTCTAGTTACTGCCTCAATGTTTGAATCTAAATACACGGGGGGTGACGGAATAGAACGTGAAACCCGATATGCCACCAAATATGTGGTGAATGGATTAATGGGGAAAGAATACCTGTTGGGCAAAACGAAGGAAAACATTTTGGGTCTTAATTTTAAACTGAAAGTTGCAGGGGGTGCCAGAAGATCACCTGCTGATATCGCAAAAACGATTGCCGCCCAAGAGATCATCCCAGATGAATCCCGGGCATTTGAAGAACAGGATGGTGACAAGGCCATGCTGGACATCAGTGTCACCTACCGTAAGAATAAAGCGAAACATTCGAGTGTCTGGGCCTTGCAACTGATGAATGCTCTGGGTAGTCCAACTGCCTCATATTATGAATTTGACTATGAATCAGATCAGGTTCAATTGGTTGAAGAAGTGATCGTTGTTCCATCTCTCAGTTACAAGATAGAGTTTTAAACGGAGAAAATTCGTATTAGACTGGGTGGTGAATTATCTAGCTCATTTATTGATCTCTCCTGATGATGGCTTATCGCGATTAGGAAATATCATGGCCGACTTCATGCGAGATGTTGACCAGGAGACCTTGCCTGATAAGGTTTGGGAGGGGATTCAGCTACACCGATCAGTTGACAGCTTTACAGATTCCCATGAAGTGGTTAAGGATTTGCGCAAGCACTTCAGTCCTGCAAAAAGGAGATTTTCCGGCATCGTTTTAGATGTGGTTTTTGATCACTTTCTTATCAAATATTGGGAGCAATATTCATCAAACGAATTTCATGTTTTTGTAGACCATTGTTATGAGGACCTCTGGCAGCATCGTGAACTCATGCCGCCGCGCATGGAGATGGTGGTGGGTTGGATGATCAAGCGAGATTGGATCAGATCATATGCCGAGCTGGACCATGTGGGACGAGCATTGGATGGACTGGCCGGCCGCCTGAAGCTGAAACACGATTTTCACGGCTCCATTGAGGAAGTGCACCATAATTACAAAGCCATAGAATCTGGATTCTTGAAGTTTTTCCCTGAGCTGCTGCAACATATCAACCTGGGTGAAGCCCAACTTTCAAGTAATTCACATTTTAAAAGATGAAAAGTTATTAATCGTATCGTCAAATAAATCCATGATATGCGAGCTGTTTTATTCTATAATCTCCCGGCTAAAAAATTTATTGAAAGGGAATAAAATGCGTTTCAAACTATTTGTAATAATTATGATGGCAGTGATGGTAATTGTTGCCTGTGATTCAAAGGAGAGAGTCAAGGCTCCCGCCCACAATCCACAAGCTGTAGCACCTCAGCAGTCTTTGGGTAATGCACACACTATTCTGGTAAAAGAAGTCCTGCAAGCCAAGAGCTATACTTACCTGTTTGTTGCAGAAGGCGACAAGGAATATTGGATAGCCACGGCCAAGCAACCTTTAGAAGTGGGTATGACTCTGCACTATGATCAGGGTCTGGAAATGAAGGATTTCACCAGCAAGGAAGTTGATAGAACCTTTGATAGTATTTTCTTTGTGGGTCAGATGCGCGGTACATCCAGTGCTGCTGCCAGTGCTATGAGTGGAAAAAAACCCATGGAGCCAGCCAAAGAGATATCTATTGAAAAAGTTGCCGGCAGTATCAGCATATCAGAGCTTTATTCCAACAAAGCAGACTATGAAGGTAAGGTTGTCACTGTGCGAGGTCAGGTTACCAAGTTCAATGCCGGTATCATGGGCCGCAATTGGGTTCACCTCCAGGATGGTACAAAATCTGGGGATGCCTTTGATGTTACTATTACGACTCAAGCTGTTGTCAGTAAAGATGATGTTGTCGTCTTTAGCGGTAAAGTCGCTCTGGATAAAGATTTTGGAGCAGGGTACATGTACAATCTTATCATTGAAGAGGCTGATCTCTCTGCAGAGAGCTAAACCTTCCAAATCTTGAATTCAAAAAGGGCGAGGGAAACCTCGCCTTTTTTTGTGCCCAAAAAGCCGAGTGATGATCTCGCCCTTTTCTTAATTCATCCCCAAGATTCCGTTTAACTAAGTGTGCCCTTCGACAGTTTCAGGGTTCCATTTCTATATTGGCCATTCCTAATTAGATTCACCCCATGGCAAAGCTCACAACTGAAAAGAAACGAATCTTCATTATTCACGGTCCCAACTTGAATCTCCTGGGGACAAGGGACCCGGATCAATATGGAACATTAACCCTGGATAAGGTCAACACTGCGATTCGCAAAAAAGCCCGTGAGCTTGATGTGGAGACCCGTATCATTCAGACCAATCATGAGGGTCGCATTATTGACCTCCTGCATCGTCGACGGAAATGGGCTGATGGCGTGATTATTAATCCAGGTGCATTCACACATTATTCCTATGCCATACGTGATGCCATTGAAGGCATTCAAATCCCTGTGGTAGAGGCTCATCTTTCAAATATTTATGAGCGGGAAGACTTTCGCAAAATCTCTGTAACCAAAGACGTTTGCGCAGCCCAGTTTTATGGAAAAAAAGTGGAATCTTACCTGGAAGCGCTGGAATATTTAAGCAACCACCTGAAGGGTTAGTTAATTGTGGATTGTCATCCCGAGCGGAGTCGAGGGATAATGATCTATCTTTTCTTAAAACCAGTACCCCTCGACTCCGCTCGGGGTGACGAAATTCTAGTCATTTTGATTTACTATTAATTAAGGACACATCATGCTCTCCACCCTCGACTTCAGCATCATCATTCTTTTTCTAGTCGGTATTTCTGCTTACGGAATATATAACAGTCGCTTCAACAAGACATCGGAAGATTATTTTTTAGCCGGGCGGGATATGCCCTGGTGGGCAGCCATGCTCTCTATTGTGGCCACGGAAACCTCGGTATTAACCTTTATCAGCATTCCTGGCCTTGCATATCGAGACAATTGGTTCTTTCTACAGTTGGCACTTGGTTACATCCTGGGTCGTATCCTGGTGAGCATCTTTTTACTACCCGCCTATTTCAAGGGTGGAATCACATCCATCTATGAAGTACTGGGAGATCGATTTGGAATAAAAATTCAGAAAACAGCCTCCGGTGTCTTTCTGATAACCCGTATCCTGGCTGATGGAATCAGGTTCCTGGCGACTGCAGTAATTGTCCAGGTTGTGACTGGTTGGTCCCTGCCTGTGGCTGTGTTGATTATTGGTGCTGTGACCATAGTTTATACCCTCATGGGTGGCATACGCACGGTGGTCTGGGTAGACAGTTTTCAATTTGTACTCTATATCGGTGGTGGTCTCATCGCCATCATTTATATCCTCATGCATAGCGATGCCAGCCTTGGTACTATGATGACGCAATTGAATGATCAGGGCAAGTTGGATATTGTCCGTTGGGGTTGGGATCTATTTTCAAATCCCTGGCTGTTCATCTCTGCAGTGTTTGGTGGTATGCTGCTGTCCTTTGCATCACATGGTGCTGATTACATGATGGTTCAAAGGGTTTTGTCAGTGCGTAACCTGACTGGCGCTCGAAAAGCCATGATAGGAAGTGGTATCTTTGTATTCATTCAGTTCTCAGTATTCTTGTTGGCAGGCTCTCTCATATACATTTATCTCGGTGGAATTGAGCTGGAGAAGGACAGAGAATTTTCAACTTTTATTGTAAGTGAGCTTCCTGTTGGTCTAAAGGGGTTGTTGCTCGCAGGTGTGTTGTCCGCCGCCATGTCTACCCTGAGTTCGTCAATTAACTCACTGGCCTCATCCACGACAACAGACTGGATGGGCAAAAAGGCTTCCATCAAGACATCACGTATAATCAGCTTCGTCTGGGCCATCGTTCTGATTGGTATTGCCCTGGTTTTTGATGAATCTGACAAAGCAATTGTGGTCATGGGGCTGGAGATTGCCTCATTCACCTATGGTGGGTTGCTGGGTCTTTTCCTGCTTACAAAAATTGACAGAGACTTTTCTCAGATAAGTCTGATTTGTGGACTTGTGGCATCCATGCTCATTGTCTTTCTGATGAAGAGTCAGGGTTTAGCCTGGACCTGGTTTATTGGCTTTTCTGTTTTGACAAACCTGATTGTTGTCTATCTGGTCGATGCCCTGGTAAATTTGCGCACTAAATCAGATTAGTTTCCTGAAACTACAGCGATTATCACGACAATAATCGTGATCAGCCAAATATTGATATAGTGCTGTAGGTGTAGACCAAGGAGCAGCAATATATCACGCTCTAGTGCGGGTAAATCTTTTGCTGGACTTTCTATGGTCCCGGAGCGATGAAATGGACTATCTACCGTGAAGATGAACTGTTCTTTTGCTGCATCTTTCTTGATCCAACTCCAGACACCTCTCAGCAAATTAAAAGAACGAAAATAGTAGATGCTACCATTGCTCAGCTCAAGCTTACTCTTCTGAAAGTCCTTCCAGTAAAAGTTAAATTTTCCCACCTGTTCCTGTGAAGAACCCTCAATAACCTTTAAGCTCATGTTGGCTTTCCCATTTGAACTGAACCGTAACATGCGCTCACCCATTTCGCCAAACCCATCTGGACTCCAGAGACCCTTGCGTGTGATTTTTCCCTGGAGCTTAGGGCTGAGTTGAAAATGATAGCTCCTTGCAATTGAGCGATCTTTTGTCCAGGTATAAACTTTATTCTCGGCCATAACGCCTCCTTTATCCTTTGGTCATCCAACGCATAATGTTTGAAAATTTAAGTGGAACACCCTGCATGAGAATGGCTGTGCGGAAGATGCGTGCTCCACCCCAGACAACAAACAGTGTAAAGATTATAACACCAGCAAGACCTGCCCAGGGTTGCCAGGCTGGAATGGTGACAGGCGATGCCATTCTCAAGGTCATCACCATGGGGGTAAACGGAGGAATCAATGACATGACAGTGGCAAAAGTTGATAGTGGCTCTTTCAAAACAGGCATCATAATAAACATGGGAATCATCATGGGAAACATTGCCGGGAAGGATAGCGACTGTGCATCTTTGGCATCATTCGCAACAGATCCCAGACTGGTCATAAGTGCTCCCAGCATAAACAGGAGAACGACCAGGTTCACCACAAACCAGGGGAGGATGTCATAAGGAATGTAGGCTTCAAAACCACGCCACTGCATAAAGGCTGTACCGCCGCCCAGATAGACCAGGGTACTGGTGAGAGCCACTGCAAGACCACCAAGAATTTTCCCCAGCATAAACTGAAATGGGGTGATGGAGCCCAGGATGACTTCAACAATTCTTTGGGTCTTCTCTTCCATGACCGCACTGAGTTGAGGCGTGGCACCCATCATGGACATCATAAACATGAGCATCATCATAACCAATGGGACAGCGATGGCGCGGATTTCATTGCTGGCACCAGCATCAGTAACATTACCCTCATCATCAACTGTGAGTAGTCCTTTGGCATTAACCCAGGACCAATGAAACAGATCTGGAATATCAGCTTCATCAATACCGGCCTGTTCAAGCCTCAAGCGACGGAGGTGATTGTTTATGGGGTCACGCAACCAACCGCGAATATCATCCAGTGCTGCACTTTCTGCATGATAATTCACAAAGGCATTGTTGGGGTCTTCACCGGGATGGACTAATGATGATCCAATGTGTAGAATGGCATGAATTTCACCTTCTCGAACGCGATCTGATAGAGCACCGAGTTGTATGATGATATTAGCAGTATCCACTTCCACAAACTCAATACTATATACTGGCTTCACTTGAGAGCTGTCTTCCTCGTCAAAGATGTGTTGGGTATTGCGAATGGAGGCAGCTTCCTGGAGCATCTCGCTAAATTGACCAGCTTCATCAACCACGACGATGTGGCGCTCACGGATATCGACGTGATCCTTCAAGAGAGCCATGGCAATAATGCTACCACTCATAAAAACAGGCAGCATGATGAGACCAATAATGAATCCCTTGGTGCGGACAGCTGCGTAGTATTCTCTGAGGGCGAGTCGTATGACCTTATACATGATCAACCTCCTCAGCGCCAGCTATTCGAACAAAGATATCATGCAGAGAAGGTTTCATGAGTTCAAAACTAAGCACGGTATTGTCTTTCATTAAGTTCTTTAGAATTTCCTGAGGGTTGGATCCAGGGGCAATTCTCAATTCCTGTGATTGACCAAAATCATGAACCTTATCTACACCTGCAATGCGATCTAACCCTGAAGGCTTATTATCACATCGAATGCGCAGTGTATCGCTTCCATATTTATCCTGAATGTCATGTAAAGTACCATCTAGGACTTTTTTACCTTTATGAATCATGAAAACATAATCGCAGACCTTCTCAGCAGTGGCCATATCGTGAGTGCTGAAAATCACGGTGGAGCCATTCTTTTGAAGTTCCAGCATGGCCTGCAGAAGCACATCCGTATTTACTGGGTCGAGTCCACTAAAGGGTTCATCCAGGATAACAAGTTTGGGATGTGAGACGACAGTAGCAATAAATTGAACCTTCTGACTCATTCCCTTGCTCAAGGCTTCGACCTTCTTGTTGCCCCAGTCTGTGAGATCAAGCTTTTCAAGCCAAAAGTCAACATCAGTTAAAACGCCATGACCAGTTTTTAGTTGTCCATAGAATTGAAGAAGTTCACGGATCTTCATTTTTTTATATAGACCACGTTCTTCGGGTAAATAGCCAACCATGTCGTTGTCTATTGAACCCCTGGGGGAACCGAGTATTTGAATATCGCCTGAATCTGGATGTAGAATGTTCATAATCATACGGATGGTAGTGGTTTTGCCAGAGCCATTGGGACCTATGAACCCGTATATACTGCCTTCAGGAACATCAAGTGACAGCATGTCCACTGCTGTAAATTCGTTAAAGGTTTTGGTAATATTGTTGAGCGTCAATGCATTCATGCAGTGAATCCTTATATATAAATACTTTGTCAGGTCGAATGAATATAAGCGACATGCTTAGCAGGGGGGATATTTTCGTTGAGTTGAAAATATTAACGCTAGACGGCATAGCTATTCGCTAGATGTGGTAAACTCAGTGAACTGGGATAAGTGAGGCTGCAGAAACTACCAGTATATTTACCTGGAGTTTTAATTAAAGTAATTAAAACTCCAGGTAATCGATATGCAAACTCGTTACATTTTTAACTGATAACCAATCGATTTTGATTTGAATTATTCGTGGGGTCTCGCCTGAGTAGTAGAATGGAGAAAAAATCAACCCACCTACCAGGATGATGTGTGGAATTGACAGGAATCTGATAAATAATGGTTCATTTCATTAAATTTAACCTGATGACATACTATGCGAAATTCGGTGGTGCACAAACCGGCAAAAGGACATATTGTAGCGTTTCGAAGCAGCATATTTGCCATTAATTGGAACCCTTGTTGAGATCGACCAAAATTGGGAAAAACCATAGAACCCCGACCAGCGAGTCATATTTCGATATATTTTGCTATGTGGCAAGGTGAATCCAGATATGATAAGATTGTTGCCAGATCTCTCATAATCATCTAAAAACTATATCACTTAATGGAATCTGTAACTTCATATATGAAGAAAGGGTAGGATAATATTGGATTCTTGAAAACCACGCCAGCAATCAAAAAAGTGTTGATAACTATTTCTCGATAAGTGTCTTTAGTCAAAAGGGTTGAGTGGTAATCCTTTTTTGGCAGTTCAGCCACCAAAAGACTCATCGTAAGTGTTGAGAACGACCGTGAGGCGTGAGGTGCATATATGGGCATATAAATATTGAAGAAGTCCAAAATAGGGACTTATCTAGTGGAGGAGATAGAAAACCAATGAATATTCTAGAAAATGCAAATTGTTCTTCCACCCGGCCAGTCCTTCAAATATCTTCAAAGTTTGAATTGAGGATTTTATGCGCAGCGAAAAATTAGTAGTACATGGTGCCCGTGAGCACAACCTAAAAAATGTAAATATAGAACTCCCCAGAGATAAATTTATAGTAATAACTGGTCTATCTGGTTCAGGCAAAACTTCCCTGGCCTTTGATACTATCTATGCCGAAGGACAACGACGGTATGTTGAATCATTATCTGCATATGCACGTCAATTTCTTGGGCTCATGGAAAAACCAGATGTTGATTATATAGATGGTCTGTCTCCAGCAATTTCCATAGAGCAAAAATCAGCTGGTAGAAATCCCAGATCAACTGTGGGTACCGTAACAGAAATTCACGATTATCTCAGACTGTTATTTGCGCGCATAGCAAAACCTGAATGTTACAATTGTGGTCGACCTATAACTCGACAAACAGTACAACAAGTTGTAGATTCCATCTTAAATCTTAAAGCTGATGCACATATTCAAATTCTTGCACCCATTGTACAGAGTCGAAAAGGCGAGTTTAAAGAAATATTTAAAGAGATTAAGAGAGAAGGCTTTGTACGAGTTCGTGTAGATGGTAAAATTCAAGAAGTAGGTAGATCGATATCTCTGGATAAAAATAAAAAACATAAAATAGAGATCGTTATAGATCGTCTTGTAATCAATGAAGAGTTCAAAGATAGATTAACAGACTCAGTTGAGCTGGCATTAAAACATGGAACCGGCATGGTTATTATTGATGTCGTGGGTGAGGATGAACATGTTTTCTCAGAGCACTATGCTTGTCCATATTGTGAGATAAGCTATCCCGATCTCGAACCACGTTTGTTTTCTTTTAATGGTCCCTATGGTGCATGCCCAAGCTGTGATGGTCTCGGTATGCAAACCAGTATGGATATTAATCTCATTGTTCCCGATAAAAGAAAATCACTGTTACAAGGAGCAATAGCTCCACTTGGTGAACAACCCCGTGGTAATTGGTATGCAGCTATTCTTAAAAGTCTAGCATCACATTATAATTTCAAGTTCACACAACCCTGGAGCAGTATTAGCGATGAGGCCAAGGAGGCCGTTATTCGTGGAACTGGCGACAAGAAGATTAAGATGGCCTATGAGTCTGATCGCTGGAAAGGTGAGTACGAGGGCGGTTTTGAGGGCGTCATCCCAAATCTCGAACGCCGATATAAACAAACCACTTCTCCAGGTGTAAGAAAGTGGATCGAAGGCTATATGAGTTCCCTGCCTTGCGAAACCTGTGGTGGCTCGCGACTTCGTATCGAGGCAAATCATATTCTCCTTGGAAAGAAAAGTATAACTGACCTGAGCTATTTGCCCATAAAAGAACTGCAAACATTCTTTAATGAATTAAAACTCACAGAGACAGAAGAACAGATAGGAAAGCAAATCTTAAAAGAAGTTAAAGAGAGATTAAGTTTTCTAGTAAATGTGGGTTTAGATTATTTAAACTTATTCAGAACAGCAGGAACTTTATCTGGTGGAGAAGCCCAGCGCATAAGACTAGCAACACAGATTGGCTCCCAGCTTGTGGGAGTTCTATACATTTTAGATGAACCATCAATTGGTCTCCATCAAAGAGATAACCGAAGACTTATTGAAACTTTGAAACATCTACGTGATCTGGGAAATACAGTTATCGTTATTGAGCATGATCAAGAAACCATGGAAGAAGCAGACATCCTGGTTGATATGGGTCCCGGTGCAGGAGAACACGGTGGAGAGATTGTTGCCTTTGGTCCACCAAAATCATTTCTGAAAAATAAAAAGTCTCTCACAGCTAAGTATTTAACAGGTGAGTTATCAATCCCTGTTCCAATGCAAAGGAGAGAAGGTAAGAACAGCAAAATATCTTTAATTGGTGCTCGGGGTAATAATCTGCAAAAACTCAGTATAGATTTTCCACTGGGAAAATTCATATGTGTAACCGGTGTCTCAGGTTCTGGTAAATCATCACTCATAAACCAGACCCTTTATCCTGCAATGGCCAGATCCATCTATAATACAAAGATAACGACACTACCCTTTGATCGCGTTGAAGGGCTGGCTTATATCGATAAGGTTATCAATATTGATCAATCTGCCATTGGACGCACCCCGCGGTCCAACCCAGCCACATACACGGGCTCATTCACATTTATCAGAGATCTTTTTTCACAATTGCCCGAGGCAAAGTTGCGTGGCTATAAGCCCGGAAGGTTTTCATTTAACGTCAAGGGAGGTCGCTGTGAAAGCTGCCAGGGTGATGGTATCCGTAAGATCGAGATGCACTTTTTACCTGATGTCTATGTTCAGTGTGAAGACTGTAAGGGAAAACGCTATAACAGGGAAACCCTCCAAATTCAGTATAAGAAGAAAAATATTTCTGAGATATTAGATATGTCTGTTGAGGAAGGTCTGGGTTTCTTTAAGGCAATTCCTGCCTTGAATCGAAAGCTTAAAACTCTGGTAGATGTAGGTCTTGGTTATATCAAGTTAGGTCAACAAGCTACAACCTTATCAGGTGGAGAAGCCCAGCGAGTTAAGTTGGCCAGCGAGCTTAGTAAGGTCGGGACAGGTCGTACCTTTTACATCCTTGATGAACCAACAACCGGTCTGCATTTCGAAGATGTAAACATGTTGTTGTCTGTCTTAAATCGCCTGGTTGACAAGGGCAATACTGTGTTGGTCATTGAGCACAATCTTGATGTCATCAAATCCGCCGATCATGTCATAGATCTCGGGCCAGAGGGTGGCGATGGGGGTGGCGAGCTCCTAGCTTCTGGCACTCCCGAAGAAGTATCCAGGGAGGAAAGATCCTATACTGGGTATTATCTGAAAGAAATGCTGGCTAAGTAGGGATGATATAATGATAGAGCAAGGCATGACCATCCTTTATGTATCTGACCAGGAGGCTTCAAAGATATTCTATCAGTCCGCACTTCAAGTTCAACCATCTCTGGATGTGCCTGGTATGACAGAGTTTCGTCTGGAGAGTGGTTTTGTTCTGGGGTTGATGCCTCTGGACGGAATAAAACGGCTCTTGGGAAAGGACATATTCCTAGATGTAGATGAAAAGAGCCCTCGTGTTGAGTTGTATCTCCATGTTAGAAATGCCCAGCAGTTCCTTGATCGGGCAATCCAAAATGGGGCGGAACATATACAGAAAGTTTCAATGCGAGACTGGGGTGATCGTGTTGGTTATTGCCTGGATCCGGATCGACATGTCCTTGCCTTTGCAGAATCGATTAAATAATTGAGCTGCACAACATGATCGTCCTCTTGCCCCATCAAGGCTTCACTTGGAAACAGCCTACCTCACCGACTATATTTGCCGGCACATTTTGAGAAGAAGTTCAAGAGACCAAAATTTAAAGAGAGACAAGCGAAGATTGATTAGATGAGTGATTTAACACAACCACAATTATTGACCGAAGAACAGGAATTTGATCGTGCTCTAAGACCTCAGAGCCTTGAAGATTTCGTGGGTCAAGAAGATGTTGTTGCTCAGCTAAAGATATTTATTGAAGCTGCTAAACAGCGCAATGAAGCTCTCGATCACGTCCTTCTTTTCGGACCTCCTGGTCTGGGCAAAACGACTCTGGCTATGCTGGTTGCTAAAGAACTTGGTGTGAATATCAAAATCACTTCTGGCCCTGTTCTGGATAAGGCTGCTGATCTGGCCGGTCTCTTGACCAATCTTGAAGACAGAGATGTCTTCTTCATAGATGAAGTCCATCGCTTGAATCATGTCGTTGAAGAGTACCTGTATTCAGCCATGGAAGATTATCGGATAGACATCATGATTGACAAAGGTCCAAGTGCCCGAAGCGTGCAGTTGAATCTGGAACCCTTTACTCTGGTAGGCGCTACCACGCGGGCAGGGCTGTTGACGCCACCCATGCGAGCTCGTTTTGGAGTGGTGCTTCGGATGGATTTCTACGAAGCCGAACAATTGCAGCTTATTGTAAAACGTTCAGCAAACATCTTGAATGTTCCTATAGATGATGAAGGTGCACTGGAGTTAGCCCGTCGTAGTCGAGGCACACCACGTATTGCCAATAGACTTTTGAGAAGGACCCGTGACTTTGCTCAGGTCAAAGGCAATGGCTCCATAGATAAACAAATTGCTGATGATGCGCTTGGAATGTTAAATGTCGATGAGTACGGTCTCGATGATATGGATAAACGCATTCTCAAAGCGCTTATAGAAAAATTTGAAGGTGGCCCTGTGGGTCTTAATTCCCTTTCGGTGGCTGTTGGCGAGGAAGCCAATACCCTGGAAGAAGTTTATGAACCTTTTCTCATCATGGAAGGCTTTCTGGTAAGGACAGCCCGTGGTAGACAGGCTACCCCTCAAGCATACAGACATTTAGGCTTTGTATTAAAAGCCGAGTTATCCCAAACCAACATGTTCCAAAGAAAGAAAGAATGATATATGCTGTTTGATCGCGCAAAAGCACTGACCCTCTCTGATTTCGATTATGAATTGCCAGAAGAGCTAATAGCACAACATCCCACTGCAAAACGTGATGGATCCAAATTACTTGTCATGGATGCCCAGTCAGGTGATGTTGAGCATAGCAAGTTTTCAAATGTGGTAGATTCCTTGAAATCAGGAGATGTTCTCGTCCTTAACAATACAAAGGTTTTCCCTTCAAGACTATTTGCCCGCAAGGATAAGACAGATACAGAGATAGAGTTATTTTTACTCCGTGAACTGGGTAATAATCTCTGGGAAACCCTTGTGAAACCTGCCCGCAAGGTTCGTGTAGGAAACAAGCTGGTTATCGAAGACAAGATTACCTGTGATGTGGTAGATAATACCGTTTCCGGTGGACGGGTCGTCCGCTTTGATAAAAACGGGGGCGATTTCTACTCCATTCTTGATGAAGTCGGTAAGTGGCCGCTTCCTCCATACATCCTTAGAGAGGCTGATGACAAGGATAAGGATCGTTATCAAACTGTTTATGCCGAACATCGTGGAGCAGTTGCAGCCCCTACTGCAGGGTTGCATTTCACTGAAGCCCTGCTGAAAAAAGCCAAGGCCAAAGGTGTAGAAATTCAATATGTGACGCTACATGTTGGTCTGGGAACGTTTAGACCCGTAAATGTTGAGGACATCACAAAGCATCAGATGGATGCTGAGTATTTTAATGTACCCGAAGAGACTGTTACTGCGATTAAAAAGGCTAAAGAAGAAGGTCGACGGGTCATTGGTGTTGGAACAACTGTGGTACGTGCCCTTGAATCAGCGGTGATGTATCCTCGCGAGTTGGAACCTGGTGATGGCTGGACAAACAAGTTTATCTACCCACCTTACATTTTTAGAGTGGTAGATGGCATCATCACCAATTTTCATCAACCAAAGTCAACCCTACTCATGTTGGTTTCAGCCTTTTCATCAAAAGAGAAAATTCTAAAAGCTTACAATGTGGCCGTTGAAAAGAAGTATCGCTTTTTCAGTTATGGCGACGCCATGTTCATTTCTTGATCGAAATGAGGATGTGTTTGGCTGAGGTTCTCTAAGTCGAACACATCAAGAGGAAAGATAAGAAAATATAAAAATGCCAAACAGCACACCATTATTCAGAATAGGAACTGGTTATGATGTCCATCGTCTGGTGGAAGATCGCGATCTGGTTCTGGGTGGTGTTAAAATTCCGTTTGAAAAAGGTACTCTGGGACACTCAGATGGAGATGCACTAACACATGCTATTGCTGATGCTATTCTAGGTGCCCTGGCATTAGGTGATATAGGCCAGCATTTTCCCGATACCGCTCCGGAGTTCGAAGGGGTTTATTCCATTGATCTTCTCAAACATGTAGTGTCTCTGATCAAGGGCAAGGGGTTTGTGGTTTCCAATGTGGATGCCACCCTCATCCTCCAACGTCCCAAAGTGATGACATTCTTACCTGAGATGCGTCAGATTCTAGCTGAAGCCCTTGAGGTTTCAATCGACCAGGTATCAGTAAAAGCTACGACGACAGAAGGTATGGGTATGACGGGTAATGGAGATGCTGTAGCTGCCCAGGCTGTTTGTCTCCTTTCAAAAATTTAGTACAGTTGTCCTAACGTGCTGGAATCCCTTTTTAGTTTTATTGAGCAAGCGCCTCCCTGGATGGTTTTTGTCACAGTCTTTTTAGCATCATATATAGAAAATATTTTTCCACCGATACCAGGAGATACCATCCTGATATTTGGAGCCTATTTGGTGGGTCGGGGAGACCTTTCCTTCACCACAGCCATGATCACAACACTGCTAGGAAGTGTCCTTGGTTTTCTCACTTTATATGTGGCGGGATTCAAGTATGGCCGTGGCTTTTTCTACTCCAAACAACAGACCTGGTTTTCACCAAACAGTATCCAACGTGTTGAAGTCTTATTTGAGAAGTGGGGTTACGGTGTCGTACTCATCAACCGCTTTCTGGCGGGATTGAGAAGTGTGATAGGTCTGTTTTCAGGGATTGGAAAACTCAATATCTGGAAGGTTATCACCCTATCTACAATATCCAGTCTCCTGTGGAATGGTACATTGATCTGGTTGGGGAGTACAATAGGTGAAAACTGGGAGCAGATTGGCGTCTATTTGAAACGCTACAACACAACGGTTACAATCCTTATCGTTATTGTGGTAGGTGGATTCTTGATTCATCGCTACGTGATAGTCAAAGAGAACCTGGCTGAAAAAGATATCTAATTCATCATTCCATTACGATTTTCATATTCGAAGTATTTCCATGCTGTAAAGTAGTAGCCGCTTTGTTTTAATCGCATTCTGAGGACCACCATTCATCCATTCGATTATTGATCACTGCCAACAGTATAAGCAGATAAAAATTAACATTAAAAATATTTCATATTAGCAACATACGTCTTGCTAAAACATCATTGCCGAATCAATTTATGCGCCATAGGTCATAAATAGCTTTTGAGCCTTAACTACGAGCAAGTAAACGCTATTATTTCTCATGAATTGTGACAATAAACCTCTCATAAAGTTACACATTACAAAGGAGTTAAAGAAAAATGATTAAGAAAACGGGGATGATCCTTATTGCAGCATTAATACTTATGAACTGTGGTGGAGGGGATACTGAAGCGACCAAGGAAGCTGCCGCTCCAAAACTGAGCCCTGATGGACTCACTCAAGAACAGCTCAAACATGGCATCGGTCCCATTGGCGTACTTACTCTCGGTCCACAGGACGAAGTGTTGGCAGCCAAGGGAGCAGAAGTTTTCGAGCTGAAGTGTGTGGCTTGTCATAAAATAAATGAACGTCTGGTTGGTCCACCACTAGCTGGCATTACAACAAAACGCTCACCAGCATTCATCATGAATATGATTCTAAATCCTGATGAAATGGTCAAGAAACACCCTGAAGTGAAAGCCATGTTGGCGGAGTTTTACGTACCAATGACATTTCAGAATGTGACCGAAGATGACGCTCGCGCCATTCTTGAATATTTGAGAACACTCTAAAACAAAACCCAGAAGGGTTTTTACAAGAGCATTAATAAACAATACGTAGGAGGAAAGCGTATGAACAAAACGATGATGAGAGTAGTGGGAGTAATTCTGGTAATTGCAACCTTTCTGCTCATTTCAGAATGTGCAAAAAAAGAGAAGCCAATCCTGGGCTCAGGTGATGCAGCATCAGCAGTATATGTTGCCCCTGGAGACTATGATGAATTTTACGCCTTTACATCAGGTGGCTTTAGTGGTCAGCTGGGTGTTTATGGATTACCCTCAGGACGTCTTTTTAAAGAAATTCCTGTCTTTTCATTAGATCCTGAAAATGGTTATGGATTTAACGAAGAAACCAAAGATATGCTCAAAACATCCTTTGGTCATATTCCCTGGGATGATTCCCACCACCCTGAACTATCACAGACAGAGGGTGTGACTGATGGCCGTTGGATCTTCATCAACGGTAACAATACACCCCGTATTGCCCGTATTGATCTGAAGAATTTTGAAACAGCAGAAATTATCGAAATTCCCAATTCAGGTGGAAATCACGGTTCGCCATTTACGACTCAAAACACTGAGTATGTTGTGGCATCCACGCGTTTTAGTGTTCCCATTCCACAGGCCGATGTGCCGATCGATACTTACAAGGAAAACTTTAACGGAACGCTTTCCTTTATCAAAGTCAATCCAGATGACGGTCACATGAACATTGAGTTCCAGATCCTCGTACCCGGGTTTGACTATGATCTTGCAAGTGGTGGAAAAGGTCCTTCACATGGTTGGGCATTCTTTACAAGTTACAATACTGAACAAGCCAATACCCTTCTGGAGGTTAACGCCTCAAAGAATGATAAAGATTTCATTGCTGCTGTAAACTGGAAGCTGGCAGAGAAATATCTGGCTGAGGGCAAGGGCAAGACACGCCCCGGTGAACACTATGTGAATCGAATGAACCACAAAACTCATTCAGCAGAATCAACCCTCAATAAGACAGTAACCGTGCTAGATCCAGCTGATTGTCCCGGTTTGATTTACTATCTACCTACACCAAAATCTCCACATGGTGTCGATGTTGACCCAACAGGTGAGTATATCGTTGGTGGTGGTAAACTGGCCGCTGTCCTCTCTGTACACTCCTTTTCAAAAATGATCAAAGCCATTGAAGACAACAAGGTCATCGGTGAAGCAGGCGGTATACCTATTCTGGATTATGACGCAACCATCGCTGGTGAAGTTACCAATGTTGGTCTTGGCCCACTGCATACAGAGTTTGATGGGAAAGGCTATGCTTATACTTCAGCCTTTATTACCTCTGAAGTTGTTAAGTGGAAGCTGGGTACATGGGAAATCGTTGATCGAATTCCTTCCTACTACTCAATCGGACACTTGATGATTCCTGGTGGCGGATCTATGAAGCCATGGGGCAAATATCTTGTTGCTCTTAATAAGATGACTAAAGATCGCTATCTTTCCACAGGACCAGAGTTGGCCCATGCTGCTCAGTTAATCGATATTTCCGGTGAAAAGATGAAGCTGCTCTTGGATTTCCCAACCGTTGGTGAACCTCACTATGCTCAAGGAATTCCAGCTGATCTGGTACACCCGAATACAACCAAGATCTATGAGCTCGAACACAATGAACACCCCTACCGCGCTCTCAGCGAGAAAGAAGCTCGCGTTGAACGTAAGGGCAATGAAGTTCATGTCTACATGACCACCATCCGTACACACTTCAAACCAGATAATATTGAAGGTGTCAAGGTGGGCGACGTTGTTTATTTCCATGTAACGAATCTTGAACAAGATTGGGACATCCCACACGGTTTTGCCATACAGGGAGCCAGAAATTCTGAGCTGCTTGTTATGCCTGGAGCAACAAACACACTGCGCTGGGAACCTAAAAAAGTTGGTGTATTTCCCTTCTATTGTACAGATTTCTGTTCAGCGCTCCATCAGGAAATGCAAGGTTATGTGAGAGTGTCACCCAAGGGATCAAAAGTCCCCATCTCCTTTAACTAAAATAATAAAATCTGAAAGCTGGGGGCCCTAGGTCCCCAGCTTTTCTTACATGAATGGATTGGTTTGTAATGAACAAAAAATCAAGGTGGATACTTGCGGTGGGCGCCTTACTCTTAATAGGAACATACATCTTCCCTCTTTGGTCCATTACTGTGGAAGCTCCTCAATACCCAGAAGGTTTGGGAATCTATATTCGCATCAACACTGTAGATGGTCATGCAAAAAATGACCTGAAAAATTTAAATCTTGTCAACCATTACATTGGTATGAAAGAGATCGTTCCAGAATCTATACCAGAGTTAAAATATATGCCTCCTATTGTAGGCTTTCTGATTGTCTCGGGACTGCTGGTTGCTTGGAAGGGTGGCAAGAAAACTCTATATGTCTGGCTGGCTTTCTTTTCTCTTCTCGCATTGATAGGATTAATCGACTTTTACCTCTGGAATTACGATTTTGGTCATAATCTCGATACGGAACATGCTGCCATTCAAATCGAGGGGATGACTTACCAACCACCTCTCTTCGGCACGAAAACCATGTTGAACTTTGTGACGACATCTTTGCCATCATGGGGTGGCATTGCTGCTTTTATTTCCATCTTTATGGGCTATTTGGCCGCCTTTCTAACCTGGAGAGAAAAGCAAACCCAATGATCAAGCGGTTCACATCAATTGCTATACTTCTCACGGCTGTTTTTATGATCAGCTGTGAGCCTACGGTTCGCACAATTAATTATGGCCAGGATGGCTGTGACTATTGCCGCATGACCATCGTGGAAGAGCATTACGGTTCAGAACTGCTCACCACCAAGGGCAAAGCTTATAAATTTGACTCAATCGAATGTCTTGCAGCCTTTGTCATCAAAGACGAGGTGAAGCGTGAATACATCCATGAGTTATATTTTACTGATTTTGAAGACGCCGGAAACCTGTATCCACTGGGCGAGATGATCTTCGTTCAGACCAAGAAGCTCAAGAGCCCCATGGGCTTGAATCTGTCTGGATATCGTAATCAGAAAGTCGCTGACGATGTCGCGCTACTCTATTTCGGTGAGACGATGAGCTGGGAGCAGGTCCAAGCATTCGTGGAAACTTCCTGGTTAAAATAGATGTCGATCATTCGAGTCATACTGATCATCTCAATGATGAGTTCTGGATTGCACGCTGGACTTGTACAGGTTGGTGCAAACTATCCTCAAACGACAATCTCGCAGGGGTTAGAGGTATCTACCCCTGGTGATACCCTCATGGTCCACTCGGGGACCTATAGGGAGAGAGCTTTGGTTGTTCCACACCAGCTCACCTTGATCGGCCAGAATAATCCTGTCATCGATGGAAATTTTGAAGGTGAAATTCTTACCGTAACTGCTGACAACGTGACAATTGAAGGAATTACTTTTAAAGGCTCCGGCTTAAGTCATCTTGATGAGAACGCTGCCATTAGATTTGAAGAGACGCAGGGTGGAAGGGTTAGCAATAATATATTTGAAGACAACTTTTTTGCTGTCTATATCTCTCAATCAGAAAAATGTCTTATTGAAAACAATATTATTAAGGGTCAAGCTAAGACAGAATCTCGTTCTGGGAACGGCATACATCTCTGGTATAGTAAGGATGTAACTATACGGGGTAACTACATCTCTGGCCATCGGGATGGCATATATCTGGAATTTGTAGAGCAATGCGTGGTCACCACCAACCACAGCACTAAAAATCTACGCTATGGTTTGCACTTCATGTTTTCGAATCATAATGAATACAATAACAACCAATTCGATATGAATGGTGCGGGTGTGGCTGTGATGTATTCACGTCACGTTGACATGCACAATAATGTGTTTGCTGATAACTGGGGTAGCTCAGCCTATGGACTACTTCTCAAAGATATTTATGATAGCAATATTAGCGACAACCAATTTAGCCGTAATACAGTTGGACTCTACTCTGAGGCCTGTAATAGAATTCAGGTTGAGGAAAACGATTTTGAGAATAATGGGTGGGCCGTAAAGATCATGGCCAATTCAATGGACAATGTTTTTACTCGCAATAACTTTCTCGCCAACACGTTTGATATTGCAACCAACAGCCGTCAAAACTTTAATGCCTTTAGTCAAAACTACTGGAACAGGTATCGAGGTTATGATATGGATAAAGACGGCATTGGAGATGTGCCCTTTCGCCCGGTTAAGCTATTCTCTCTTTTGACTGAGAAAAACGAGCCTGCCCTCATGCTCATGCGTAGCATTTTTGTGGAGATAATGGATTTGGCGGAAAGCTATTTACCCATTTTGACCCCGGCAACCCTCATTGATGAAGAACCTCTTATGAGGATGAATCAATGATCAAGATCAGGGGCTTGCAAAAATGTTTTGGTCGTCTGGAGGTTCTCAAGGAACTCGATGCCGAGGTCCAGGAAAACAAAATTACTGCCATTGTGGGACACAACGGTTCAGGTAAAACCACTTTGATTAAATGTCTTCTTGGGCTGGATAAATACGATAGCGGTGACATTACTATCAAGGATTTTAAGCTCAATGGTGACTGGAGTTATCGGAACCAGATTGGGTATATGCCGCAGATCGCCCGTTTTCCTGAAAATCTCACAGCCTCTGAAGTAATTACCATGATCTCAGACTTAAGGACAGGATCAGCCACCCAGGCAGAAGAACTGATTAGTTATTTCAGACTCTCCGGAGAAATGGAAAAACCCCTGAAAACACTTTCTGGTGGAACACGGCAGAAAGTAAATGCCATTGTCTCCCTCATGTTCAACCCTGACATCCTGATTCTGGATGAACCCACAGCAGGTCTTGATCCAGTTTCCAGTAGTCTTTTGAAAGATAAGATCCATGCTGAAAAGGCTGCCGGCAAGACAGTTATTATTACTTCCCACATCATGAGTGAGATTCAGGAGCTGGCTGACACTATTCTCTATTTGTTGGATGGAAAAATATTTTTTGATGGTCCTGTCAATGAATTGATTGAACAAACAGGCGAAAAGAACCTTGAACGTGCCATTGCAAAAATGATGTCTTGATGCCATGACTACCTTACTCAAAATTATTAAGTATCAACTACACGACCTTCTCAGGGGCAAATGGTTCATCATTTACACTGCTGTTTTCTTTTTGCTCACAGACGGACTGTTTCGTTTTGGAGGAGATCCAGGTCAGGTGTCCCTGAGTCTCATGAATGTAGTTCTTTTTATCATTCCACTGGTGAGTATCGTTTTTGGCACCATGTTTTTTTACAACTCTAGAGAGTTCATGGAGCTACTTTTATCTCAGCCCATTAGCAGAGTCGCTTTGTTTTTGGGTCTGTATCTTGGTCTCACACTCCCCCTTTCAGCCGTCTATCTCATCGGTGTGGGTATTCCTTTTATGTATCACGCCGG
The DNA here is from genome assembly GCA_018673925.1 of Fidelibacterota bacterium. Classification (GTDB taxonomy): domain Bacteria; phylum Fidelibacterota; class UBA8477; order UBA8477; family JABMPR01; genus JABMPR01. Next base: position 25,809 of record JABHBL010000043.1, on the reverse strand, counting down.
GATAATGACGGGTGGCTATTGGATACTGCTTCTGGTCGGTGTTTCGCTAACCTGGGTTTTCACCGCCCTTGCTTTTTTCATCGCAGTTTTATCAGAACAGCGAGTAAAGGGTATTGGGATGACCATCGTGCTCTGGCTGTTTTTCGCCATTCTATATGATGGTATTATCCTATTTATTTTGTTTGCACTGGAAGAGTATCCCCTGGAAAAACTGACTCTAATTTTATCCCTGTTTAACCCCATTGATCTTGGGAGAATATTGATGTTGCTACAGTTTGATATTGCTGCTCTCATGGGTTACACCGGTGCGCTTTTCTCAAAATTTTATGGAAATATGTTCGGATCTGCTGTGGCTGTATTGGCTTTGTGGACCTGGGTTGCAACCCCGGTATGGTTGGGTTATCGGGCATTTTCAAGAAAAGATTTTTAGGGTGAATGAGCGATGATTTTATCTCGATCAACAGAATATGCCATCAGACTCATTTTCTATCTTAGTGATCGTCAACCATTGCCCCAATATGTTCGCATTAAGGATGTGGCAACCGACTTGGATGTTTCCTATTACCAGCTCGCCAAAGTGGCTAATGCCCTCATCACGAATGAGATTCTCAAATCGAGCACGGGTCCAACAGGTGGTATAGATCTATGTGACCACGCCAATAGCCTACCTCTCTCCGTGGTGCTTGAAATTTTTGGTGACGATGACATTTTTGATCGTTGTATCCTGGGACTCCACGAATGCTCAAATGAAAATCCATGTCCCATCCATACAGTTTGGGGAACCACACGGAGCGAACTGAAAACCACATTTTTTGATAAAACTCTGGGTGATTTGAAGACAGATGCGTTGATCCCAATTTTTAAGAAAGTGGAATAAATATCTGTAGTGTTAGAAACATTAATCAAGTAGGAGGAATAAAATGAAAAACGTAAAAATCATGCTGGTATTAAGTCTTGTTGTGATGGTCTTTTTTGCCTGTTCAACGAGCGAAGATACTGCAACAGCGAAAACTGAGAGTTTCGCTAAAGATCATAACCAGGCAGGCGTCAAAGATGATGTCTCCGATCCAAACATTCTCCAGATAGCTCTGGGTAGTCCTGATCATACCACTCTGGTGGCAGGGGTCGTGGCAACTCAACTTGAGAATGTGCTGGTCGGGGCTGGTCCACTGACGGTCTTTGCTCCCACAAATGCCGCTTTTGACAAGCTTCCAGAAGGCACCTTGGAAACCTTGTTGAAACCAGAAAACAAATCAAAACTGGCCGCCATTATAACTTCTCATGCTTCTCCAGGTACCTATGCAGGCGATGGCTTGAAGGATGGTGATCAACTGTATATGGCCACCGGTCATTATGTTGATGTGAAGGTGACTGAAGAAGGCACTTTCGTCAATGGAAGTAAAATCCTGGGTACTGTGGATGCTGTAAATGGCGTCGTTCATGTTATCGACGATGTCTTTTTGATCGCCGCCGGATAAAGTTTACAAAAACTTAAGGCAAACCTGAGCCACAGTCAGAACACTGTGGCTCGGGGATTTCCGGACAATGAAACAGAATAAACCACTGACAACATATCTAACCCTCTTTGTACTGGTTGCATACTGCATTGGTTTAAGTTCTGTTTTCCTGCCCCTCATAGAATACGCTATTGACTATAAGCGGATTGTTGCAGAAAAATGCGAGAACGTCGCTGTTGTTGAATTGGAGTGTAATGGGAAATGTTACCTTGCGAAACAAGTTACCAAGCAGGCTGCTCCTGAAACCACTCAAGCAGGTTCAAATATTGTCGTAGTAAACCTGGGAATAGATCCCCACTTTTCCATTGAAGCCAGCACACCGCTCAGCTTCAAATATTCAGAATTATTCCTCACAAAAAACATCCCCTATACAAACATAATTTTAGAGAAAGTTGGCCAACCTCCCGAGTGTTAATAGGTTCTTTGAACCAGTTGAAGAAAAAATATTAACACAATTTGCAGGAGGTAAAATGAAGCTGCGTATATTGCTTATCGCGCTGGTGGGATCATTATTTATGATCCTGGGGTGTGAAGATAGCGAGAAAGATATAGATGCTACGGAGGATCTGGTCCTCATTGGTAGTGCCATAGATAATGGACTAACTGTCGATCTGTATTCCGATGAGGAACTAAAGGTCGGTTTAAATAAACTTTATTTTGAATTGACTGATGCATCCGAAGATCAAGTTACTGATGCACAAATCACACAAAAACCAATCATGCATATGGAGACCATGAATCACTCTTGTCCAGTTGCTGGACCAGAAGGTACATCCAATTCTGATGGACTATTCGAAAGTGAAGTCGTCTTCATCATGGCGAGTGGTATGATGGGGACCTGGGATGATACCGTCTTCGTTGAGAATCAGGATGCCAACACATCGCATATAGTTGTTTTTGAAAATCTCACAGTCCAGGAAACTGACATGAAGAAGAATTTGGTCTTCGTGGATGCTGATTCAAATCAGGTGATTTATATCGTCACGCTCAATGGGCTGGAAGATCCAAAAGTTGGTTTAAATGATCTGGTCCTGACGATTCACAAAAAGCAGACCATGATGAGTTTCCCCGAGGTAGCCAATTTGACTGTTTCAATTAATCCTCAAATGCCCGACATGGGTCATGGTTCTGAAGGAAATGTTGATCCAGTCTACACAGAAAATGGCAAGTATGAAGGTGGTGTTGCCTTTAGCATGACTGGCTATTGGACTATCGACTTTACAATTTCCCAGGGGGCTGAGGAGCTGGGTACGGTTCAGTATGCAGTTAATTTCTAAATCCTTCATTATCCTGATCCTGGGCGGCAATCTTGTCGCCCAGACCGGGATGGTTGGAGGAAAAGCGACAGATCATTCGACTGGCTTGCCTCTCGTTGGTGCAAACATTATGGTTCAGGACTCGAATCTGGGAACCGCGGCTGACCTGGATGGGCTATTCTTCATCATGCTAGCCGAGGGTAACTACATTCTCTCCTGCTCTATGATTGGGTATGCCCCAGTTACACACCCTGTTTCCGTTATTGCCGGGCAAACTATCGACCTCACATTTGAATTGGAGCCGGTTACCATTGAATCCAAGCATTTCGTCACGGTTCAAGGGGAAAAAACCTCAGGGCATATGCTGGGACATCTCCAGCAGACCAATCTATCAACTACAGAGAATTTGATTTCAATGATAGAAGGAGTCAGCTTGATCGCCAGGGGGAGTTATGCCCAGGAACCAAGTATACGTGGCATGTCCGGGGGGCGGATGAATGTTACTATAAATGGTATGAAAAGTTTTGGTGCTTGTACAGATCGCATGGATCCTATCACTTCCTATGTCGAGGCCGATGCACTCAATTCCATTGAAATCGGAAAAGGTGCACTATCCATTCAAAATGGCTCCACTGTTGGTGGATCCTTGAACTTGACCATGAATCAGCCTGAGTATGCCCTAAAGAAATTGTGGCAATGGCATATCAAAGGTGGTTTTGACTCAGGATCAGAAGAACGTAAGTTCTCTTTTTCGTGGAAAAGGAAAACTCCAGGGAGTGGATTATCATTAAGCGGGGCCTACCGAAAAGCGGGGGATTATACTGCGGCTGATAAACAGATTATAGCTTTTACGGGTTTTGAAAAAATGAACCTGAATTTTGGGTATAAGAAACGTCTTAACCAGAAAAGCCAACTCCTGTTCGAGTTGGTTAGTGATGATGCCTACGATGTGGGTTATTCAGCCTTGCCTATGGATGTTGGGTATGCCCGCCTGAGAATGTTAGGTCTTACTCTTAGGACCAAAGGAATTAGTCCTCATCTTTTAAATGCGGAGTGGAAGGTCTATGGTAATGCCATTGATCACTGGATGGATGACAGCAAACGTGACGTTCTTTTCATGGACATGCATATGGATATGCCAGGATTTACCCGAACAGCAGGTTCCTTTATTGACCTACTTCTTGGGAAAAGTGCTCAAAGTTTGCTCAAATTAAAAAGTGATTTTTATTGGACCTCCAGCTATGCCGATATGGTCATGTATCCCCAGGATTCAAGTCCTATGGAAATGGTAACCTGGCCTGGAGTAGAACGCTGGAACATGGGTCAGTTCGTGGAATATCAGTCTATAATTAAGCCTGATATGAACATCAATCTGTCTATGCGATATGATTTATTCCATTCTATGGCAACCAATGAAATGGGTCAAGATGAGCTGCATATATTTTACCCCGATAATGACCTGGAAAGACTAGACCATCTACTAAGTGCCAATGCCCATCTCTCTTATAATATGACGGATAATTGGAACTCATTATTGTCATTTGCTTCAGGCCAGCGCATGCCCACTGTTTCTGAGGCTTATGGATATTATCTGTACAATCCAGTCGATGGATATCTGTATCTTGGAAACCCAGATTTGCCCATTGAAACCAGTCGGCAGGTTGAATGGCAGAATAGCCTGACATCTTCCCAGGGACGCATGAGTTTAAATCTGTATTTTTACAAATTTAACCACTATATCTTTGGCCAGGTCATGAGTGAAGATGCCTTTAGCTATGCTAATGGTTGGAAGAAATATATTGATGGTGGTGCAGCTCGAATTTTTGGTCTAGAATGGTCTGTTTTGCATCGGCTTTCCAGTCACTTCATGTTTCAGGGTGGTGTGAACTATGAAAAGAGTCGACTGGACGATTATGATGACTGCCTTCCCCTCATTCCTCCATTGGAGTTTCATGGTTCGTTGACTTATGAGGATAAACGTTTTTGGCTTCAGCTGGACACCCGCGCTGCTGCTGCACAGACAGACAACTCAATAGTGAGTGGTGAGAATTCGACGCCTGCATTTTTAGTTATTAACCTCAAGGGTGAGGTTGACGTTCTATCTGGGTTGAAACTGAATCTTGGTGTAAACAATTTGACCAACCAGCTTTATTATGAGCATCTCGATTGGGGTGATGTTTATCGGCCTGGCAGGAGCGGATTTATATCCTTGACCTTGAATAATGGGATACTGGGTCAATAGTTTGCCCTGGCTCAAGAATGGACACCCTCCAATCTTAGAAGGAACGTTTGTATAAAACAGTACAGGGACATATAGACGATAAAAGGGTAGTGTTTCTAAAATCCAAAACCAAATTTGGCGCATGACCTTTTTACCCTTTTCAATTGAAGCTCATACTAAGGTGAATCTGGCTCTACGTATCACAGGCAAACGTCCTGACGGATATCACAATTTGGATACCGTATTTCAAGAGTTGGACTGGGGAGATATCCTCCATTTTGAGCCATCAAGTGAATTTAGCTTTACCATGACTGGTCTGAGCTTTGACGATGGCGGGAACAACATTTGTCGCCATGCCGAGCAACTATTCAGAGAAGCCACTGGTGAGGTACTTCCTGTAAAGATATTATTGGAGAAAAAAGTTCCACCTGGCTCCGGGATAGGTGGGGGTAGCGCAGATGGAGCTGCTGTACTCAAGGGCTTGAATCGTATTGCTCATGTGCCACTGTCTACGCAACGTTTGCTGGAGCTGGCTTTGGAGTTAGGTGCTGATGTGCCTTTCTTTATTGAGGGGGGCCTACAGCATGGTCAAGGTGTTGGAGAGAAACTGGAGAAGCTGAAGTTGGGCTTTGAGGGCTTCATCCTGCTCATTATTCCACCTATTCATGTCTCTACAAAACAGGCATTTGAAGCACTAAAAATACCATTGACACCCCCTAAAGCTCCGTTTACTTTTGGCCGCCTTTTAGAGAAGGCAACACTGGTACGGTTTTTTGATAACGAATTTGAATCTGTAGTTTTTCATATACATCCAGAAATTGGCGCGCTTAAAAGCGAGCTCCTGAATCAGGGAGCATATTTTGCCAGTTTGTCGGGAAGTGGCTCGACTGTGTATGGCATCTTTGACAACCTTGATCAAGCAAAGGCTGCTCAATTGTTTTTTATAAACCGTTACCATACCCAGATCACCCTCCCCGTCATCTAAATATTGCCTTCCGGGATCGTTCAATGGTAGGACCTCGGCTTTTGGTGCCGAATATGGGGGTTCGAATCCTCCTCCCGGAACACTTTCTATTTCAAGTCAACATGTACCTGGTCTCTGACAAAAGTCAGAACTGGGACGACTTGGATAGTTACTTACCCAAAACGCAAACCAACAAACGGAAATCGAGCGAATGAAACCAAAATTTTTTTGTGGCCGGTCAAACCCAGCGTTTGGACAGGCTGTCGCCAAGTATCTGGATATTGAATTAGGGAAAATGACAATCAAGCCATTTAGTGATGGTGAGTTGTGGATTCGCTTTGATGAGAATATTCGCGGTGAGGATGTCTTCATTATTCAAAGCACCAATCCGCCAGATACCAACATGATTGAGTTGTTGTTAATGATGGATGCAGCCAAGCGGGCATCTGCTCGACGCGTCACTGCTGTGATCCCATATTATGGTTATGCGAGACAGGATCGTAAAGATCAGCCGCGTGTTCCCATCAGCGCCAAATTGTTTGCTGATCTCATTCAAACTGCGGGAGCAGACCGTGTGGTCTCGATGGATTTACACAGTAGTCAGATCCAGGGCTATTTCAACATCCCTTTTGATCACCTCTATTCCAAAAAGGTTTTAGTTGGCGCGATTAAGGATCTTGGTCTGGATAATATGGTGGTATTGGCACCAGATATTGGTTCTGTACCCATGTCACGCTCCTATGCAAAACTACTCGATGCCAGCCTGGCGATTATTGACAAACGTCGACCAGAACACAACAAGGCTGAGGTCATGCATTTGATTGGTAAGGTCGGTGCTAAAAATGTACTCATCATGGATGATATGGTGGATACAGCCGGGACCATGGTTGCAGCGGCAAAAAAGGCTCGCGCCATGGGAGCACTTTCAGTGAATGCTGCAGTGACACATGGTGTTCTTTCGGGCCCAGCCATCAGACGCTTAAGTAAGGCGCCCATTGATCGTATCCTGGTAACGGACACTATCAATATCGATCCCAAAAAGCGTATAGAAAAACTGAAGTCCATTAGTGTGGCTCCAGTGTTTGGTGAGGCGATACAGAGGATTCATAACGAAGAATCAATCAGTGTTTTATTTGATGTTTAGTAAAAAGAGATAAAGGAAGTAAAAATGGCTCAAGCAAAAAAAACAAAAGAACGTTTCGAATTGCAGATTGAGCAGAGAAGTGAATTTGGTCGGAAAGCTGCAAAAGCACTCCGCAGGAATGGCTTTGTCCCCGTGAATTTCTATTCTGGTGGTGAAGAAGCACAGTCCTATGTCATGACCGAAACACATCTGCGCGATGCTATGCATTCTGGAGAACAAATTTTTAACATCACTATTGACGGCGAACAACGCCGAGCTATGGTGAAAGATGTCCAGTGGCATCCAGTAACCGACAAAATCCTGCATATGGATTTCTTCGGTGTCCGTCTTCGTGACATCATTGAAATTCCTGTAGCTATCATTGCCAACGGTCTCGCAATCGGAGTCCAGGAAGGTGGTGTCCTCCAACAGCCAATCCACGAAGTCGTGGTTCGCTGTAAGGGTGAAGATGTGCCTGACTCAATTGAAGTCGATGTATCCGAACTAAATATCGGTGACGGTATCCACGCCAGTGACATCCAGAGTGATGTCTATGAAGTGCTCCTCGCTGAAGATATCACCATCATCTCAGTCGTTATTCCACAGAAAATGGAAGAACCTGTTGTTGAGGTTGATGAAGACGATCTGGAATTCGAGGATGAAGAAGGATCAGAATCAGAAGACGGTGAGAAAAAAGAAGCTGAAGCAGATAGCGAAGAAAAATAATCGGTATCAAGAAGACGTATTGTGTTAAGAGCAATCATTGGTCTTGGAAACCCAGGGAGTCGGTATGTTAAAACCCGACACAATGCTGGATTCATGGTTATTGATGAACTTGCCCAACGGTGGCAGGTCAGCTTTAAACCAGGCAAGGGCAATTATGTCTTTGCCAAAAGCGCAACCCGGGATGCAATCCTGATGAAGCCAACCACGTACATGAATAATAGTGGTCAGGCCGTACGTCATTTGACAGATTATTTCAAAATCGAAGTAGAAGACTGCATGATCGTTTTTGATGATCTTGATATTCTCTTCCCGGAACTGCGTCTGCGTAAGCAGGGTGGTGCAGGAACACACAGAGGTATGCAATCGGTCATCCAACACTTGAATGAAACCAACTTCCCCCGCACTCGTATGGGGATCGGTGGAGATCAGGGTCGGCGACTTTCTGAAGATTTTGTATTGGAGAATTATTCTAAAGATGATTTAAATGTTCTCCCCGAGCAGTTGGGTAAAGCAGCTGATGCACTTGAATATTGGCTGAAGGACGATATTGATAACACAATGAATCGCTTCAATATCAAGCCCCGCAAAGCTCAGGCTGAGGATTTAGAGGAGGAAAATTAATATGAGTGAAATGATGATCTGGGTCCCCGTATCGGGATTTGTTGCCTTGGCGTTTGCGTTTTGGAAAACAGGCTGGGTCAGTAAGCAGGATGAAGGTTCTGATAAAATGAAAGCTATCGGCAAGCACATTGCTGATGGTGCCATGGCCTTCCTGAAAGCAGAGTATCGCGTTTTGGCGATCTTCATTGTTGCTGTGGCCATTCTATTGGGTGTTGCTAATAGCGGCGAGGGGAAAAGTCCTCTTGTAGCTGCATCATTTGTTGTTGGAGCCCTGGCATCAGGTCTGGCTGGCTTTCTGGGAATGCGTGTGGCCACCAAAGCCAATTATCGCACATCACAAGCAGCCCGTACAGGTCTGGCTAAAGCTCTGGGAGTTGCCTTTGCTGGTGGCTCTGTTATGGGTTTGAGTGTTGTGGGCCTTGGTGTTATTGGACTCGGTGGATTATTTTTAGTCTATCGCGAGATATTTACTGACCTAAACATGGTGATGTCTGTGCTTTCAGGTTTTTCACTGGGAGCCAGTTCCATTGCCTTATTTGCCCGTGTCGGTGGCGGAATCTATACCAAAGCTGCTGATGTTGGTGCTGATCTGGTTGGAAAAGTTGAAGCCGGTATCCCTGAGGATCATCCTCTGAATCCTGCAACCATTGCTGATAATGTTGGTGACAACGTTGGTGACGTTGCTGGTATGGGTGCTGATCTTTTTGAATCCTATGTGGGTTCAATTGTTGGTTCCATGGTTTTGGGAGCCACCATTATGGTGAGTGGTGCCCTGGCCCCTGAATTTGTGTTTTTGCCCTTGCTCATTGCAGCAGCAGGAATCATTGTCTCTATCATTGGAACCTTTATGGTCTCAGTGAAAGAGGGTGGTGATCCGCAGAAGGGTCTCAATATTGGTGAATTTGGTTCATCCGGTATCATGGTTGTGGTGATGTTTTTCATGATCACCATGATGCTGCCTGCTACGTTTACCCTGGGTGGTTCTGAATATACCAGTATGGGTGTATTTTGGGCTAGTACTATTGGTCTGGCCGCTGGTCTTGGGATTGGATTTATTACTGAGCATTATACTGGAACCAATACAGGTCCAGTAAACTCCATCGTGAATCAGTCAGCCACTGGTGCCGCCACAAATCTGATTGCCGGTCTTGGCGTTGGAATGCAATCAACAGCCATTCCCGTATTGATTATCGCAGCCAGTATTATGGCAGCTTTTGAATTTGCAGGACTCTATGGTATTGCCATGGCAGCTCTTGGAATGCTTGCCAATACTGGAATGCAATTAGCCATCGATGCCTATGGTCCTATCTCTGATAATGCCGGTGGTATTGCTGAAATGGCTCAATTACCACCAGAAGTACGCAAACGGACTGATAAGCTGGATGCAGTAGGTAACACCACAGCAGCTGTAGGTAAAGGTTTTGCAATCGGATCTGCTGCTTTGACAGCCCTGGCTCTTTTTGCAGCCTTTCGGACGACAGTCGAAGTTATTCGCGGTGGAGACCCCATGAATATCAGTATTACTGATCCTACAGTTATGGCTGGTTTGTTTGTAGGTGGTATGTTGCCCTTTGTCTTTTCATCCATGGCTATGGGTGCTGTTGGTCGAGCTGCAATGGCCATGATCGAAGAAGTACGTCGACAGTTCAAAACCATTCCTGAACTTGCCGCAGCCCTGGTTGTGATGAACAAGTATGAGGAAGGTGCAGAAATGTCTTCAGAAGATCAGAAGACTTTTGATGCCGCCGATGGAAAAGCCGAATATGGAAAATGTGTAACCATTTCCACTGAGGCTGCTATTAAAGAAATGATGCTGCCGGGTCTGTTAGCCATTCTGACACCCGTCGTCGTTGGATACGTATTTGGTGCTGAAGCTCTAGGCGGTCTATTAGCTGGTGTGACAGTAACAGGTGTTCTTATGGCCATTTTCCAGTCAAATGCTGGTGGTGCCTGGGACAATGCAAAGAAAATGGTAGAGGACGGAGTTGAAATTAGCGGAATTAAGTATGGTAAAGGTTCCGAAGTTCATAAAGCTGCCGTTGTCGGTGATACCGTAGGTGATCCCTTCAAGGATACCTCAGGACCATCACTGAATATATTGATAAAATTAATGTCGGTTGTATCACTGGTTATTGCACCACTGATTGCAACCATAGGTCTATAAGGAGGTTCGCTCTTGAAAAAGTATGAGTGCCTTTATATTGTAAATATCAACTTTGATAGTGAAGGAATCTCCGCCGTTGTTGCAAGAGTGGAAGAAGTCCTAAAGAACGTAGGCGGTGAGCTTGCAAATACCCAACATTGGGGCAAACGCAAACTGGCCTACGCTATCGATAAAGAACGCTATGGAAATTATATCTTAATGCATTTTCAAGGCGAAAACCCAGATATCTCAGAGCTGGCACGTGAGTTTGAAATTGAATCAGGTGTACTTCATTACATGACAATCCGTCTAGATGAATTTCCTGATTTTGAGACTTTGGCTGTTCCACAGGCTTTTGAAGCTGAACGCGGAAGACGTCCTGGTGGCAGAGATTCTAGAGATTCAAGGGACGGTCACAGACCCAGACGCTATGAAAATCAGGAAGAAGCAGCACCTGCACCGGCAGCTGAAACTTCTGATGAAGTAGTTGAGGAAGACACTGGAGTGGCTGAAGTTGCAGCTGAAGCAACTGAGGAAAAAACTGAAACAGCCGAAGTGAGTGAAGAGACACCGGTTGAAGTCACAGAGGAAGCAGCTGAAGAAGTTGTTGAGGAAGTTGAAGTGGCCGAAGAGCCTGCAACTCCTGAAGCAGAAGTTGAAGAATCCGCTGACGAAACACCTGAAGAAGAAGCTGAAAAGCCTGCGGACGCAGAGTAATCGGCCGGATTAGAGAAAGAGAGTATTCTATATGAAAATGTTCACCTATAGAAAAAAGATTTGCAAATTCTGTGAAAACAAGAAAATGGAAATTGATTACAAAAACCCCTCTATGCTACGTCGCTTCGTGACAGAGCAGGGCAAAATTTTACCTCGTCGTATCACAGGTACTTGCGCTCTACATCAAAGGGGACTGGTAACAGCTATCAAGCGTGCACGGAATATTGCTTTATTGCCATATACCAATGACGTAAAGAACGCCTAAGAGAGAGGATCTGATCATGAAAATAATTCTACGTGAAGATGTCGAATCCCTGGGTCTGGCTGGCGAAACCGTCAATGTAAAAGATGGATTTGCCCGCAATTATCTTATTCCCCAAAAACTGGCTTATCCAGCGACCCGCAGTTTCTCTCGTGTGTTTGAAGAAGAGAAGAAATTAAAGGATAATCGCAACGCTCGTGCTACAGCACAGGCTGAGCAACTGGCTGCCAAGCTTGGAAACCTTTCTCTGGAAACCTCAGTGAAGGTTGGCGAGGAAGATAAGGTCTTTGGTGCCGTAACTGCCGCTGATATAGCAGAACTTCTGGCCGGCAAAGGCTATGAGATTGACAAACGTGACATCCTGCTTGAGGAACCTCTCAAGGCCCTGGGCATCTATAATGTCCCAATAAAGGTTGCTACTGATATCAAAGCTGAAGTCAAAGTCTGGGTTATCAAAGAATAGCCTGACTCCCTGACTGTTATTAATGGGGTGAAAGTGATGGTTGTTGTCTCAACTTTCATTTTCACCCCGTTTTTGTTTTTAGATACTGCAATTTGATAAAAAAGATGGCACCCATTGAGACGATTTTCATTTCATATTTTTAGTACACGAGAAGCCTACTTTATGGTAGCCTCAAGCATGTTTATTGGCTTGTTTGTAGGACTGAGTCTCCAGAGTATGATATCTGGAATGGAGAATACCGCCTTACTCGATCGGCTAATCATGTTTCTAGGTGAAGTGGCTATCCTTGCCCCACCCCTATTCATCCTAAACCAGCGAAAAATTGCCCTCCTCGATGTATTACCTCTCCAAAAGGTATCACCAGTTACTGTTGGCATGTCGGTTCTGTTCATTGCTGGAGTGATCGGTTTGGTCTCAGTGTTTGAGGTTCTCATTTTACCCTATTTTCCAATACCAGATTTTCTCCAGCAAATGGATGAGACCCTTTTTGATGGTGGCATTCTGGCTAACGTAATCCTGATATCTGCAGCTGTCCTTGTGGCTCCCATTGTCGAAGAATTTTTGTTTAGAGGTCTCCTTCAGCAAAGTCTGTTTTATCATTTTGGATCCGTGGTTCCCGCCATGATCATACCAACCATTATTTTCGCCCTCTTCCATGTGGGCTATCTCTTCTACTTTCCAGCTATGGTGGAACTCATTTCCCTGGGACTGCTACTGGCATGGTTCATGGCTAAAACAGGTAATATACTTATCCCCATACTCACACATGCCTTGTTTAATTTTTCAGCATTTTCAGGACTATTTCTGAGCCTGGATGAAGAGACATCTACTCTCGCTGATCTGGGGTGGACCTGGATCATCGTTTCCGCAGTCCTTTTCGTTGTGGGCTGGAATTATTTTAAAAGCATGAAAACCGTGGTTTGCGAGGAAGTCTATTTGATTCCACTACCCCATGAAGTGGAACACTAGGATGCTAGATTTTAGTAAAATACTGGCCGTTGGAACGGGTGGCTTTATCGGGGCGATTGGACGATTTTGGCTCAGTGGACTTGCTCAACGTCTAGGTGACCGGTTCCCCTATGGGACCCTATCAGTAAACATATTGGGGAGTTTCATTTTGGGTTTACTGGCTACCCTCTTCATAGAAAAGATGATCGTAAGTCAGGAAATGAGACTGTTTTTACTGGTTGGTTTGCTTGGGGCATTTACCACCTATTCAACCTTCTCATTGGAGACGTTAAATCTTGCTCGAGATGGAGAATGGATGTTTGCTGGATTAAATATTCTGGCTAACGTTATGGGGACACTTATTGCTGTTTGGGCTGGGGTTAGCATCGCTAAATTGTGGTGATAGAAACGGGAAGAATTTATGGATGAAGATTACTTAGGACAAAAACTCTGCATATTTATCAGTAAAAACGATAAGTATGAAGGGATAGTCCTATATGAGCTGCTTTTGGAGATTGCCTTCAACAGTCGCCTATCTGGTGGAACCGTCACCATTGGGGACAAAGGTTTCTTTGGCGCTCAAGATGAATCCACAAAGCTAAAGATTCTTCGGTCTTCTGAAAACTTGCCAGTTGTATTAGAATTTCAAGGCAGAGGAAATCGAATTGACAGGTATATCGAACGTATTCGCCCCATGATAAAAGACGGACTGCTTACTAGAACCGATGTCCGGATTACCAAATTCAACGCCACAGATGATGACGCTGATAATTTTGAGGATCAAAAGAACGAGGATCAGTCAAAAATATTTGATGAAGATAATCCCGTGTCAAATACGCCAGAATCAAAACAGGAATACGCTGATGAGACTATGGATGATGATGCAGATGATTCTGTCACCTCTGATTATGATGTGCATGACGAAGCAACCAGTACGCCCGAAGATAATGAACCATTGAACTCAGAGTTTCTTGAGCCAGATGAGCATCAAAAAATGGAAGTGGACATTGATGATACTCCCGATCTTGAGACGCCATCTTTTGATGATGATGTTGTAGACACTACTGAACCTTCAGGAACAGACCCGGAGAAAAGCTCTGAAGATGAGGAAAACGAAACCCCTGATCTCCACATTGAAGGAGACTCCTTGGTTGAAGGGGAGGGAGACAAGTCGGAAACTCCAGATTTTGAGCTTCTGGACGATGATCAAAACGTGGATAATGCTGAAGAAGAAGTTATTGAAATCGAAAGTGACCCATTTATTGAAGAAGATGAAGAGGATGCTCCTGTTTTACAATTGGGAGATCTGAGTGAAACCCAGGATGAAGATGGTGATGAGAAAAATCTAGACATGGATGATCTCCACGAATCCGATGAAGATACATCTGATAAAACTGAATTTGCAGAATCGCAGACGGATGACGAACTTGATGAGTTATTTGACAAGACTAATAAGAATTTTGAAAGCAACTTTGACGATATGCTAAAACAAGCCGGTGAAGCTAGTGAGGTTGATGTCGATTTAGACTCTGAGAATGAAAAAACAGCTGATAAAGAGCATGAGGAATCGCCGGCTGATGAAGCGGATGAAGCTCCCCAGCCAAAGTCAAAGAATTATGATAAGAATCACACAGAAGATGATATGAAGGACTATTTTTCATCGCTTTTTAAAAAGTGAGTAAACTTAAGGAGATAAACATGAGAAAATTAATGACACTGCTTGTTGCTTTGGGGCTCATGGGGATGCTAAATATAGCATACGGGCAGAGCACTTATTCCACATCAAGGGCATCGGGAACCATCATGATTTCAGGATCTGGAACCTACCAGACTGACCTGAGTCAAGATTTGAGAGCTTCCGTCTGGGGTATTAATACGGACCTTGCTCTATTCCTGTTTCCACAGTTTGCAGCTGGAATTGATCTTGGTTACGTAAAATCCATGCAAGAGAGTGGTGATGAAGACGATCCAGATGTTCTGGAAGGTGTCACCATGTCACTGGGACCAAGGGTCTATTTCTTTTTTGGTGGCAAGAAGAGTGAGTTAACTCCCTTTATAAAGGGTGGAGCCAACTATCTTGTGAATAAAACACTCTATAATGATGATGAATTATATAGAGATGAATCTGAATTAGGTCTCGTTGCCAGCGCAGGTCTCCTTTTGAATTTAGCGAAAAATGTGGGTCTTACCGTTGAAGCCGAATACAATTTTGAAAAGGGTACGGATGCAGCCGATATTGATACCCAACAGCTACTGATAAAATTTGGAATTAGATCCTTTCTGGGAGAATAAAATAGTTAATTGACATTTCGACAGGCTCAACGTCCAGGAAAGAGCTGATGACTGAGCTTGTCGAGGTCTCCAGCTCTTTTTATTAGTTACGGGGATTAGAAATGATATCTAGCTTCAACGAACTTCATCAAATGGTCAAGGATTCCCAGCCTAAACGGGTGGCTCTCGTTGCCGCTGAGGACCCTGTTCTTATTGAAGCGGCTAAGAGAGCTCAGGAAGAGGGGCTTGCCCGCTTTATCCTGTTTGGAAATTCCCGGAAAATTGAATCACTCAATCCCCCTGACGCCTCTAGCTTTGAAATCGTGGATAGCCAAAATCCTGCAATCGATGCCATTAATTACATCCATGCCGATAAAGCTGATTTACTTATGAAGGGGAAAATCCAGACCGGAGATCTTCTGCGGGCTATTCTGAATAGGGATACGGGTTTGCGCCAAGGTGAACTTCTAAATCATATCGCAGTCATCGAGTCTCCCCATTATCACAAATTACTCTTTATCAGTGACGGAGGCATAAATCTTCATCTCGATGAAAATGTATACCAGCAAATGGTCGTGAATATTACTCAATATCTCAAATTGTTAGGTATTGAAAGTCCCCATTTTGGAATGATGACTCTGGTTGAGACAGTGAGTAAGAAAATTCCTGAGACCATTATTGCCCAAAAAGTAGTTAAAGTCTTGTCAAAAAAGGTTTCCATTGAAGGACCCATTGCACCCGATGTGGCACTGTCCCGTGAGGCGGCCACAAAAAAGGGTTTGGAGTCTGAAATTGCAGGTGAAATTGATGTTTTTCTTATGCCCAGTACCACGGCGGCCAATCATCTTGTGAAGGGGCTATCAGCTCTTGGGGGATGCAAGGTTGGTGGAGTAATTGTTGGCGCCAGTGTTCCGGTTATTCTTTTAAGTCGTTCTGACGATGCTGAGACGAAATATCGCTCAATCCTGTTAGGCCTGGTTTAACCCTTTCCCCTCAAAATTGAATTGTTGGATCGCTTCATCACTTAAGGGATGTCTGGACATTTCCTTCAGGGTTGAATAAGGTAAGGTGAGATGTTGTGCTCCTGCTAAAAATGCCAGGGTGGCCTCGTCGGGTGATTTCAAACTGGCGGCTAAAAGCTTGGTTTGACTGCCCTCCAAGACTGTAGCAATATCCTCAACCAATTTTAATCCGTCCCCCATGAGTCTTGTGGCTCTATTCACATAAACAGCCAGGTATTGTGCACCAGCTTCTCTGGCTACCAGGGCTTGAGCAGGTGAATAGATGGCTGTGGGGCAACAGGGGATGCGAGAAGACAGTTCTGCGCACAATTTAAATCCTAATTCAGTGGGTGGTAATTTAATCACCAGTTGCTTCTCAAGGAGTTCCAGAGCTTGGTGGGCTTCGGCGATGGATGTTTCAAAGCTGTTTGAAGTCAATTGATAAAAGATGGGTCCACCACTCAACTTTCGAAGTGAAACCAATAATGCTGAAGGCCCCAGATCAGACTGGGCCAGTAGCAATGGGTTGGTTGTAATTCCTTGAACCCATCCCAGTTCCAGGGCTGTTTTAACCTCTGAAATATTTGCTGAATCAATGAAAATGGACATATCTCTTCTCTCCGCCTCTTTTTACTACCTTTGACGCCGTAGTTGTGTCCCAATCTTTCATTTCAGAGCACCAAATCAAAATATTATTTGATGCCAGCCACGGATTACATTCCAGGCATGCAGAGTTCAAATCCACAGCAGATTCATACACGCAATACCATACTCAATGCAACCGGCGAGGGCTTGTGGGGTTTCGCCATGGCTTTCCACAATATGAATTCAGTCATCCCCATGTTTTTGGCTCAATTGGGGGCTTCTGCGTTTATTATTGGTCTCATTCCAGGTGGATTCATTCTGCTGGTGGCTATTCCACAATTACTCTCTGCCACACTTTTTCGGAATTCTCCCCACGTAAAGGAATGGAATGTTGGCCTACATTTCGGTATGGCACCCATCGCGTTCATGATTGGTCTGGCTTTTTACCACTTTGAATTTATCGGCCAAACAGGGATCATGGTTTATTTGATCCTCTGGGTGATATGGTCTCTGGGTGTAGGTTTTTTGGTACCTGTTTGGGCTGATTTTCTAGCTTCAGTTACTGTTGCAGGCCGTCGGGGAAGATTTTTTGGAATTACATTCACAGTGAATGCCATTTGTGGAATGTTGGGAGGCTATGTTCTTAAGGAAGTATTAGCCATCGAGACCTTGAGCTTTCCGAGAAATTTTGGCACAGCATTTTTGATTATGACAGTGGCGATTCTAGTGGGAAATGTCTTCTTTATTTTCATGCGGGTTATTCATCTTCCCACTATTAATACAGAAAAAGTTGAGAGATGGTGGCGGCGTTTGAAAGCCATTTACCGGGATGATAAGAATTTTCGTCATTACATATATAGCCGAGCACTGGCAGCTGCCACGATGATGCCTTTGGCATTCTACGGAGTCGATCTACAGGATCGCTTTGATCTACCCCTGAGCTCTGCTGGGACATTCACCTTCTTCCTGGTTGTAGGACAGGCTATTTTCAATATCGTTTTTGGTTATCTCGGAGACATCTTCGGTCGTAAGATTGCCATCAGCGGATTTTTTGTTGGTCATTTTCTGGCAGGTTTGACTGCCATCCTGGCCACTGAACCCTGGATGGCTTATCTGGTGTTTCTTTTTATCGGGATGGGTTTTGGAGCAGGACAGTCATCTTTTATGGTTTTTGTCTACGAGTTTGCCGGAGAAGGGGGTGACCGGAAATTCTATTACGCAGCTCTGGATACCGCCATTGCACCCTTTATTATTATATATATATCAATTGCTGGTTTGATTGTCGAAACCCTGGGGACCACATTTCTCTACACTCTAAGTCTGGGGTTTGTGCTTCTCGGCTTGTTTGTTTTTATCTACAAAGTCAAAGCACCAGTGATTACCTAATCCCACGTTTCACGATCAAGGTAAAGTTTAGAAACAGGTGAATTTCTTGTTTTAAATATAAAAACGCGCATAACGCGCATTTTGTGTTGCTTCGAGATGATTCGTGGCTATATTCGTCATGTATAAAGAGAACAACTGACAGATTTGACAATGAATATCGGAGTTTGAAAATGAAAAACCTAGTATTGAGCATCATAATATTAAGCACTACTACCCTTTTGGGGCAGGGGAGCAATTCCATCCAAGGCAAGGTCATAGATGAAACCACCCAACAGCCCATTATAGGCGCAAACGTAATTGTTGAGGATGTGAATCGCGGTTCGGCAACTGATGTAGAGGGCGATTTTTATATCCAGTCTATGCCAGTCGGTACTTATCGCTTAAGAGTAGACTACATTGGATATACCTCACGGATCATTAGTGACGTTGTGGTAAAATCTAACAGGCCTGCTGTAATCAATATTGAATTACAGGAAACGATCCTAGAGCTAGAGGCTGCTGTGGTGGTTGCAGAATATTTTACAAAGAGTCCGGATACACCCACCAGCACACAGGTACAGTCAAGTGAAGAGATCAGAAGATTACCTGGTGGGTTTGAAGATGTTGTCCGCGCGATTTCAATACTCCCTGGTGTAGCCCAGGCTGATGGAGGCCGAAATGATCTTATTGTTCGCGGTGGAGCCCCAAGCGAGAACCTGTATATCATCGATAATATTGAAGTCCCCAATATTAATCACTTCGGAACCCAGGGTGCCAGTGGGGGTCCCCAGAGCTATGTAAACCTGGATTTTGTGGATGAAACATCTTTCTCAACTGGCGGTTTTACTGCTAAATATGGTGATCGTCTCAGTTCAGTCCTGGATATATCATTGCGTGAGGGTCTCAGCGATCAACTCGCCTCCAAAACAACCATCTCAGCTAGTCAGTTTGGCTTTAATCTGGAAGGCGCCTTACCAAAAAATGGGAATTTTCTTTTCTCAGCACGTCGTAGCTATCTGGATTTTCTGTTTAAAGCTGCAGGCTTTGGCTTTGTGCCGGAGTATTGGGATTTTCTTACAAAAGCCACCTTCGATTTAAATCAAACAGATCAGATTACCTTCTTGGGTATCGCTGCCTTGAATAATGTGAAATGGTTTAATGATACCGAAAAGCAACGTAACTCAAACAGCCAAATTCTAGGAAGTGACCAACAGCAAATCGTGGTCGGTATTAATTATAGACATTTAATGAATTCAGGCATTTTTACTACCAGTCTGAGCCAGGTGAATGTCGAATATGATTTTCTCCAGAGAAATGCTGATTTAACCCCCATTTTCAGCAATAGCAGCTATGACCGTCAAACGTCCCTCAAATCAGATTTGACCTGGAAATTGAGCAAATCACTTCGTTTCAGTACAGGGGGAAAATTAAACCGAGTTGACTTTTACTCAGATCTGGTTCTCAATCAAAACGATGTTCCTGGTGTTGGGAGCCTGAATATTGAAGAGGAGTATGCCAAAGTTGGTTACAAATCAGGTGCATATGCACAACTTTCCCAGCGTTTCTTCCGTTTCAATTACACCGCAGGTTTGAGAGCAGATCATTCTACTTTTTTAGATGCTGCTCCAGTACTTTCCCCCCGTTTCTCAATGAACTATAAGTTGACCGGCGATATCTCGGTATCAACCAGTGTGGGCAGATACAACCAGTTTCCAAGCACGATCTGGCTGGTCTCCAATGAGACAAACCGCAATCTTGATCCGATACAAGCTGATCAGCTTGTATTAGGATTGGAATATCTCTGGCGTTCAGATACAAAAGTCACACTGGAAGCATATACCAAACAGTATAGCAAGTACCCAGTCAGTCTAACGCGAGATTATCTCGTCATGGTGAATACTGGTGCTGGTTTTGGTGGTTCAACGGAGGGTTTTGCATCCTTCGGTGTTGATCCGCTAGGTAGTGAAGGGACAGGCTGGGCAAGAGGTCTTGAATTATTTGTCCAGAAAAAAATGTCTGAAGTTCCCTATTACGGCACCATCAGTATGAGTTATAACCAATCCATGTTTAAAGCATTGGATGGTGTTGAACGTCCAGGAAGTTTTGATCAAACCTGGATCATGAATCTGGGTGGTGGATATGTCTTCAATGAAAAATGGGAATTTAGTACCAAGTTCCGCTATGCTTCTGGTCGGCCCTATACACCATTAAATGATGCAGGTATGCAGATAACAGAATCATATAATGCCCTGCGTTTGGATGCCAACCATAATCTGGATGTTCGTCTTGATCGTCGCTGGACCAATAATAGCTGGGGCTTGATCACCTACATTGATATTCAGAATGTTTATAACCGTAAGTCATCTTCTGCACCATCATTTGACCCCAATACCGGTGAAGTTGGAGAGAATCAAGGCTTTGGAATTTTGCCTACTATCGGAATAAGTGCTGAAATATAGAATTTGCTAATTATCTTAAAAACGCGCAAAAGGTGAATTTTATGATGAATGCCCTAGAACAGACCAGTCCTTATCTTAGCAGTGTTGATGTTGCCCGCATTCTGGATGTTAATGTGGCAACAGTGAAACGATGGACTGAAGCAGGAAAACTGGATTGTGTAAAGACTGCCGGCGGGCACAGAAAGTTCCTCATGCGACATCTCGCTGCCTTTGCAATTGAACATCAGAAGTATGCTCAGCATCTCCCATTGATTCCTTTTGGTAGTGAATTGAATCTTGATCTAAATGAAGAACTACTCCGAGGTGAGTTTAAAGAACTGATTCCATTCTTTTTAGAAAAGTCCATTCTCTGTGAATCAACCATCATCCAAAATATTCTCAACAGCCTATATATGGTTCATCACGATCTGGTTCTTATATATGATGGCCTCATCACGCCAGTTTTACATGAAATCGGGTCCAAGTGGGAACGAGGCGATCTAAGTATTGCCCAGGAGCATCTAGCTTCACAAACTATTAGAGATGCCATCATTAAAATGCAGGATATTGTTGTTAAGCCCGAAAATTGGACAGAAAGAGCTTTCGTTCTAACGTTCAGCGATGAACTCCATGATATCCCCGCTAAAATGGTTCAGCACCTTCTTGAATTACGTGGTTTTCAAGTATTGTTCAGTGGACAAAGGACGCCAGTGGGAGATACTTCTAGTGTTTTTAAGTCCTTCCATCCTGAACGAGTGTATGTTTCCTCTGTTTTTGTGGAAAATGCACAACAGTCTCAAGCAGAATTCAGTGAACTTTTAGAATTGTGCCGAACCAACAATTCAGCGTTATTCGTTGGGGGGTCCGGGATTAACCAGTTGAAAATTGAAGATGATAGTCAGCTACATCGCTTATGGACTTTCAACGATGTCATGCAATCCTGATAAAACACTCAAAAAAGTTTCTGGCATTCAGAACAAAAATGGGTGCCTCTTTGTCCTACCTTTATCTTGGTGATGGGCGTATCACACACGAGACAAGGCTGATCCTTCCTCCCATAGACTTGTAATGCTGCTTGGTAGGTACCGCTTTGGTTATCACCATGACTAAAATTTAGAACCGTAGTCCCTTGAGCTTTAATGCTATCTATAAGGATAGATTGAATAGCACTATGGAGTCGGTTTGACCGGTCCCTGGGTATGGAGGAGGCTATACTCAATGGTTGAATACCCGCTTGAAAGAGAGCCTCATCCACATAAATATTTCCGAGACCAGCCAGAAAAGTTTGATCCAGAAGGAGGGGTTTGAGAAGACGGTTTTTACTCCTCAGCATTTTGTGAAATACCTGAGGTGTAAATTGTTCACTGAGAGGTTCTGGCCCGATGTGAGCCAGGAGTTCCTCAGGATCATCAGTATATTCCATGCGACCAAATTTACGCGTATCCTGAAAATACAAACTGTTTCCAGATTCAAAATGCAGTATGACGGTGACATGCTTTTCTGGAAAAACCGGTGTAAGCTTACCTGTCATTCGAAGGTGAACAACAAGTGCTCCTATATCGAAATGAATGATGATGTATTTGGCTCGACGACGCACCTGAGAGATTGATTTTCCGACAATCGACTCATAGGGATCATCGGCTACCAGGGCTTTCTCCCAGGGGATTTCCAAATCTGCTATGGATTCACCCACAATAGTATTCTGGAGACCTCGTACGACGGTTTCTACTTCAGGAAGTTCAGGCACTTCTCAGGCATTTCTGATTAATCTTTGAGCACAAGACTGATGGGACAGTGATCAGAACCCGTAACATTGGGATGAATCCGTGAGGCCTCCACAAGGTCTGATATTTTTTCACTCACCAGGAAGTAATCAATTCTCCAGCCCACATTGTTTACACGGGCATTGGAACGGAAGCTCCACCAGGAATAATAGCCTTTGGCTCCAGGATGCTCCTGACGAAAAGTATCCACGAAACCAGTATCCAAATAACGATCGACCCAAACCCGCTCTTCTGGGAGAAAGCCAGAAGTCTTTTCGTTGGGTTTTGGTCGGGCCAGGTCAATATCAGTATGAGCAGTATTAAAATCTCCCACGATGATCACAGGTTTAATTTTATCTCTTTCCCTGATATGCTCCTGCAGGGCCCCATAAAAGCGTAATTTATAATCGAGACGATCCTGATCTTTTTGCCCGTTGGGAAAATAGACATTATATAAAAAGAATTTGTCATGTTCGGTGAGGACAATGCGACCCTCGCGATTGAAGGCATCATCCAAAATAGCTGTTTCCACAGATAGAGGTTCTGTTTTACACCATGTTGCAACACTACTGTAGCCTTTGCGTTCAGCTGAATGATAATAGGCATGATATCCCAGAGGACTTGTCAATGATTCATCGAGTTGATCCGGTTGTGCCTTGGTTTCTTGAAAACACATGATATCAGGTGCATCCAGGTTAAACCAATCCCAAAAACCTTTTTTGACGACGGCTCGAATACCGTTAACATTCCATGAAACTATCCGCATTGAAGACTCCTATATTGCGATAAAAATACTCCGAATATGCTCAGGGGGAATTGAAATATGAGAGGCGTGGTCGCAAATTGATTCATTGGGTGGATATAGACCATCCCAGGATATTAATTTCTCAAGAAAGGAACTCCATTATTTGCCTCACTAGAGCTAGCGGTTATATTTATTTTTTTTAGGAGAGATAAATGAAGCTGAATTTGATTTTCGTAGGATTTGTACTGTTGTTGATGAGTTCATGTATAACCAGTAGAAGCACATCGCCACAAGCTGTCACCCCACATGTTGAAACTCAGCTAGAGATGGTAACACGTGCCGATTGGGGATGGGTGCCCCTCACCGATACTATTCCTACCCATGAGATCAAATACATTACCATCCACCACGGTGGGGAGGACTTTCCTGAGGACAAAGATGTCATCAAATATTTGATCGGTTTACAATCCTGGAGTCGTTCTGATAAAAACTGGATCGACAATCCCTATCACTATATGATAGATCTCCAGGGGAAAATCTATGAGGCACGTCCTATTGAATATCCAGGTGATACAAATACCGATTATGATGTACGAGGACACGCTCTTATCTGTGTCATGGGTAATTATGAAAACCAGATACTTAGTGAAACCCAGTTTGAACAGCTCGCCCTCCTGACAGCAACCTTGGCGGATAAGTATGGGGTGGCCAATGACCTGATAAAAAGCCACAAGGACTATACGGAGACTTTATGTCCAGGTAAGGATCTCTATCGCTATCTGGAAGACGGTAGTCTGATCAAGCGTGTTGCTGAATTAAGAAAACCTTAACGTATCCCCACTCGATTAAATGTCGTCAAAAATAAAGCTAAAATACTTTAAACAATCTGGTGTGATCCCTGTTTATAAGGGGAAGGTGGTTGTCATCACGGCCAGAGGTAGCAAACGCTGGATTATTCCTAAGGGTTCCATTGATTGGGAGCTTTCAGCGCAGGAATCTGCAGCCAAAGAGGCTCTGGAAGAGGCGGGTATCAAAGGGGAGGTTCTCCCTGATGAAATTGGGACCTATACCTACGAAAAACTGGGTGGCAGCTATAAGGTGCGTCTCTATTACATGGAGGTCACCAAACTCAAAGACAAATGGGATGAAAAACATTTTCGAAAGCGAAAATTATTAACTCCAAAGCAGGCTATAAAAAAGGTTGTTCCTGCGGCAGTCTCCAAAATTATGGCCAGTTTTTTTCATGAGAATAGACACATTATTAAGAAGAAGAAGCGTAAGTCCAGAAAGAAGAAAAAGGGCTAGAGATATGGGGAACACTATTGTCGGTGTATGGAAGCTGCTAGCTGTCGTATATGAATCTGGTGCAGATATCACAACAATTGATCCAGCACTTCCCGGATTATTCATTTTTACAGAGGAGCATTATAGTATGACCTGGATGCCCCTGAGAGCTCAGCAGGAAACCTATGCTGATCAATGGCAACCCAATGATGCTGAGAAGGTTCAAAGTTACAATTCCATCGTAACCAACACGGGTCGTTATAAATTGTCTGAGTCAGAATTAACTACTTATGTTGAAGTTGCAAAGACCCCCGCTTTTGTAGGTGGGAAGGCTGTTTATCAGTGTGTTATCCAGGGTGATGAGATGCGTTTGGAGATATTGGATAATATTGCTCACGATGGTACCAGAGATGAGGGTTATCTCAAATTTAAAACCATACTCACTCTCCAGAGAGTGGAGTAATACGGCCAAATCAATAAAAGGTGTTATGGGAAACAAACTAAATAAGTGGGAAACAATCTATTCCGTGGTGAAGCAGATTCCTGAAGGCAAGGTTGCCACTTATGGACAGATTGCTACCCTTTCGGGTTACTATCGGCAAGCTCGTCAAGTAGGATATGCGCTACATGTAGTTCCATCAGATGATATCCCCTGGCACAGAGTGATCAACGCCCAGGGTAAGATCAGTCTAAACCTTGAGATGGGTGGAGCGGTACAACGCAAACTATTGGAAAGTGAAGGAGTAGTTTTTACCGAGGCAGGTGTGATTCCATTAAGACATTATCAATGGCAACCCACCATCGATCCCCTGGAAAGCTAATCTCGATTTTTTGATAAATGCCAACCGTTCCCGTGTTCGCATTCATAAACATTTAACTTTACACCCTGTTCTTTACGAAGATGCCCAGCTCGTCTTAAAGCGTCGCGTTCAGTAGCATAGGACGCCTTCAGTGTGCCATCGGCGCCACGACAAGTTGTACAGGTCTGGCTGGGGGTTTGCCGGTCTTCTGGTGATAGATGCCAGAACCCACATTTATTACACTTATAGGGAACCATGTGATTCCCGGCATAGTTTAGATTGGCATGCTTTGCAGCAGAATTAGCCTCAGCCTTTGAGTCATATTCCATCAAAGGACGACCGGTTTTTTGGGAATTACAGCTCGGACTTTTTCTATTCAAAGGCATCTCCAGAGGTTGGTGCCTAATCTAAAGAAGAATCTCAAGAAATAAGCATGAATATCTCTTAATATGATTACCTGAATTCAACCAGTAAGTGCAATTTCTTGTTTCCCAAAGAATACATCATTGGGTGTTTTAAATCCAAGACGTTTCCTTGGCCTATTATTTAATCTGTCCATAACAAACATCTCATCCGACGCACTGATACTTGTGAAG
>JABHBL010000042.1 GCA_018673925.1 Fidelibacterota bacterium | reverse complement strand
TGCTCTTGAGCTATGTTTGTATTTTCCTGAAACAGTAAGGAGAGAGGTTGATTCACGGGACAATTTAAAATGTGCTAGATGCGACCGTGAAACTGATGACAAAAACCGCAGATATCATAAGATCAGCCATCCGAATCCAGTTACAGCTGATAATTGCGTAACACTCTGCAAGTACTGCCGGACGACCCGGATAAATAAACTGTTAAAATATGATCCTAAGATGTTTGATGGTATGACACATGCTGATTTCATCGCCTGGATTAAGGAGAATGTACCGTTTGTAAAGAGGAATCGGGTTTACCCCAAGGGGCAGATTGGGTCGTGGTAAGAAAATTCTTATCGATTAGAGGGGCATGCTGCTGTAATCACCACGGACAAGTTTGGATGCTTCCATTACTAACTCTGACCGCTTCTCTCCAGGCCTTTCAAGCTCAAGGAACTGGTTAATCGTGATATAGCGATCACGAATCTTTATAGCTTGTTCACTATAGTAAATGCCCTTTGCCCATTCCAATTCTTCCTCACTCCATAGATTTAACATCCATTTGGGGGCTTCTGTGATGTACTCAAGATTTTCCCAGTTTGACCCTTCCCAACCGTCTATTCTGGGTAGATCCTCGCCAAATAGTTGTGGGAATAGATATAGATTTTTCAGCATAGCAATCAGTAGCATTCTTTCAGCAGCAGGATCATCGCCATGCCTTTGTAGTGTCAGAGTCCATCCCATTCTGTGAAAAGGTTCACCTGAATCATCATCAAACATCTTCTCAAACCATTTGTAATGTGCCATGGCACCTTTTGTATCATCAATTCGGAGATATAGAGGTCCTATCATGAAGCGTTTACCAGCACCATCACTAATGAAATGGTGTTCTTTCCACTCAATATTCAGAAGTCGTCGATAGCGGGTAATGGTGGCTTTGATTTGCTTAGTCATAGTCAAACAAGATATCCCAATAATAAAAAAGTCCCAAGGATGTATCCACATAGTTCGGGGGCCGTTTTGACAAGTACCAGGTTATTCGATCAAAAGGATCACTTCGTTTTTGGAGCGTATATGCTTTTGACGAAATTATTTTTTTAAAATTTTCAGACCTGTATAAGCAAATGAATACGGGGTAAAAAGAAGTACCGGGTGGCACTTCTTTCTTTACGGGTCCTAAAACGGTTCTACGCTGACATCACCTGGATCTGAAAAGTCATTTGAACTTATAAGTTTAGTGACTTCTTCAAATTCAGTTCGAGCCTGCTTTGCTAAGAGCAGCATTTCCTTCGATGCTATTCCTTCGATACCTATTTTCACCTTCGCCCACCGATAAGTACCCTTTTTTGCGTCCTCAAGTTCAAAAGTAGTCGACATTGCCACAACCGGCAATCCGGACCGAGCCAACTTCTTCTTGTGGGCAGCCCATCTTGAGATGCTCGTGGGACTCAAAGCAAAGACCAGCGGTTTTACTTCACCATCTTGTTCCACTAACATGAAAAGTCTTGCCTTGGGTTTACATGCATTGCCAATTAATCCATGCTGACATTTTTTGCAATCACCAGCAAGTGGTTCTAAACCTATGGGTTGATCATCGATGGCAGAGCACAAAGGGACTTCAGCTCCCTCTTGCCATAGGGCTCTAATTCCTTGTTCAGCGAACACAACACCAGAAAGCCTGTTTCCCTTTATATATACTTCCTGGGAGTCATCGTCTAAATAACTCTCCCCGTGATCTATATATAATCGATGCTTTCCGTTGTCCTTATGTTCAATGCGAACACGCGGGAGCTCAAAACCGGTACTTTCTTTCTGAAGCTCCTCAAGCTCCTGGCATAAATCCCAGCCAGCAACTGACAATGCTTGCTTAATTTCGTCTGGGACTATCATTTGATTTTCCATAACTTCCTTCCTTTTAATTTGATATTCCTAGCTCAGCCAACAGCTCATTAGCCTTCGAAGCCATTCGATTTGAGACAACAGGATTTTGACTCTGACATAGGTCTGTATACTGACAGAATACACAAGCCGTTGAATTATTCCGGTAATGCCATGGACGAAGCATCGACTTTAGAATATTGCTAACCTCTTTGCGGAATGCACGCAAATCCTCTATGGTTTTAGTAGTTCGAATAAGAGAGCTTCCCATCTCCTCACCTTTTTGACCAAGTTTTGAGTTTCTTTTCCTGATCTTATGAGCAGGCAGGTAATAAATCGAACTATAGTCCGGTAAAACCCGTGGTTTTATCCAGTCATCTCCAACTTTAAACTCACCAAACCTGGCTGCATAAGTATAAAGATTTAACTGAATATCAGCAGCTACTGTATGAAAGTTGGGGCGAATTGCATTACTCTTATAATCGAATAATTCAATCTTCCCGTCTGGCAGTTGTCGAATTCCATCAATTGTCCCTTCATACATTTCACCAAGGATCTTGACACGAAACTTGACCTCTTGAAATAGCATGGTGGATTCAGCGTTTTCAGGCCTCCGCCTGTAACCGTCCACAATTTCAACAGCTATTGCTGTGAAAGCTTTTAAGTCCTCCTCCCTAGATTTATAAAACCTCACAGGAATATGACTTTCATCACTTGCATACTCATAGTGAGCAAACGCTTTGGGGTACATGTTTTCAACATCCATTTCCCACTCTCCGTTATGGAGCCAAAACATCAGAAGATGAAGGGCTGACCCGTTCAAAGTTTTTGCTGATCTGGTCTTCGGATCAATACCGTCAAGATGTCTGTACTGAAACAACTTTGGACAAAGCATGAAGTCCTTAATGGAACTTTGCCTCAGCCTAATCTGGCTCCTTATCTCTGCCCGTGTCATCTGATTCCTCCTCTTCTTTATCACCAAAAATTTCGGTCAGCACTACTTTTAAAAGTTTTCCAGCGTGCTTAATGATTTTTGATATTCTGTTTGAGTTCATTTCTTGATTCCTTTTTTAATAATGACTTTCACAACTTCCTTCGCTGCTTCAGTCACCACCTTGATTACGATGCTAGGTATTTTGAACATCTATACAGTTCCTTTCATTTGAGATGTGTGTTTGATTATGTCAGGCGTGGGCTTGAGGTCCAACTATCTGACTATGCAATGCAAGATGTCTTTCCATTATTGACTGCGGTGGGCTGCTCTTTAAGCTTTCTGTACAGGCGTTATAAAACGACCAGACATTACGATCTTCAAAGTCATCATGACTGGGCTTGAGCCATTCGTTTTTAACAACGGGTATCTGCCTTGGCGTTAATATCCCGTTTCCGTACAGCAGGCCTATTGTCCTGTATGCATCATCATCTGAAAGTGGGATACCTTTCATAACTTCAGCATCTTCCTGGATCTGATTAAATGCAGATCTTGATTTGTAGATAGCCGACAATGCCAACGATTCTATTGATGCGTTAACATTTAGTGTGTGTTTCTTGAGCACGGTTACCTCTCCACTCAGGCAAAGGTTATCACAAACGAAAACTGTCGAACCTACCGCTAGCCCAACGGACAGACTCTTATCATAGCTATTCCTGAATCCAATGGATAAGCCCATTGCAGAGTGGCCATTCTTAAACGTGTGAATCCCAAACATCTGAGCTCCGTCACGAGCTAATCCGAATTGCATGTTTACTAACTCAAACTCTGGAAGCAGATCAGAAGCAATAGTACTGAGCATAATTGCTAACGCTTGGTGTGAAACCGGTTTGTAGCTCCGGGTTTCTTTTGGAAGTGGGATAGCGGCGAGTTCCTCAATACTTGCAGTCTCCCCTCCACTATGTAGTAATAACGTCATTTTTTACCTCATTTCATTTGACGGTTTATGAAGATCAGAATGGATCTCCATATTGTTCTTATTCCACAAAATCTGGAATAAGAATAGAGGTAAACAAATAACCACCAATGGAGGAAACGCAGACTACTGCTATAGGAGACAATCATGCCACAACATTCACCAGTCGCTGTCATCGATCACATCTCAGAAGATGAACTAGCCAAACTTCAACAGCTCTATCCACACAGAGTCACACTCAAATCGAAGTGGTCATACAATGATGAAATCACATCACAGTCAGAACTGTCATTTGAAGACATAGATAGAATGAATGAAGATGAAGAGTTCGCCTACAACATCCTGATGGAATCAAACCAACGAGGCTTATGAGAGGAGGTCATATGCATTACCTGAAAATTGCTGATGATAGATATTGCAGCGATGAGCTTGCCGGGCTCATTTCCAGTGGGCTTTCATTGCTCGGACTTGACAGCTACAAAACAATCAGAGTTAATACGAGAAGTAACAGAATCAGCATCGGCTTTAAATCCCTCGAAGATGCTAACACTACAAGAACGATAGCTGGCATTTCACCACACCCCCGAAGCAAAACATTCAGGAGTAGAGATGTAAGTCAGTTTGTACTGGATCTCTACAGTGTGGCAACAACCAGCATTAACAACGTAGCTTAAAAAGGAGATTTTAAAATGTACCAAACGATTGAAAGCATCTCTGACTCAGAGCTGCGAGAGGAGTATGTAAAACGTTTTACCAGAAAAACTGGCGCAAGACTTGGAAATGCCAGATCATCAGCTGAACATCTCAGAGCTTTTCTTTCAGACAAACCAAAAGATCGAGAACACTTTGTGACAATATTCCTTGATTCACAACTTCAAGTGATTGACACAGAGCTTATCAGTTCTGGTTCACTGAGTACGGCAGCTGTATTTCCAAGGGAGATTATTAAACGATTACTGGCACTGGAGGCCGGAGCGATTATCGTAGGTCATAATCATCCCAGCGGTTCTACATCGCCAAGTAGTTCTGATCGTGCATTGACAAAGAAACTCTCAACTGCTTTAGAATCAATTGACGCGCAAATTTTGGACCATCTTGTTCTGGGAAGTGGTGACAACTTTTTCAGTTTCAGTGATCAGAGGTTGCTATGAGTCCACAATGGATCATGAGTTTTGAGAAGCTCATGAGTGAAGACGAAGTCAAAGCTCTTCGTAAAACACTAGAAGCTGCTTCGATTATAGCAAAATCAAAAGCTCATCAAGGACCTGTGAGAGACGAGTGTTGTTTGCTTTTAGCATTAGGAACCGGCTTAAGGGTATCTGAGATCGCAGCACTTAAGATAGAAGACATAGATCTGAAGCGCGGAGGCAATTCATTGATTGTACGTCACGGGAAGGGAGATAAACTTCGAGTTGTGAAGTTCAGCTCTAGCCTCAAGACTCTGATCCAAGATTATCTGGATTACCGCACATCGGACAGTGAATATCTGTTCCCTTCGCAACGTCAGGATCACATGTTCCCGACTGCTATTCAGAAGGTGTTTAAGAAGTGGGCAAGACGTAGTGGATTGCCTCCCCGGTTTTCGATCCATTCCGCACGTCATTTTTATGCCTCAGAATTATTACGTGTATCAAAGAATCTTAGGCTAGTCCAACAACAACTCGGGCATTCAAGTCCACAAACAACAACTGTCTACGCTCAAGTCTTAGATGAAGAGATAACAGAAGCCGTAGAGAAGCTCTGAAGCACAAAGAATTGGATCGATCAGATCCTTTTCTTTAACTCAGAACAAACTGGATATATTTCATAGTGGCTTGGATAGCTTACCATGCTATTTTCAGGAGAACTGGATAGATAATGTATGAAAAGGACCCACTTTCTTCATGTTTGATTCTAAGCCGTCATACAAAAACCCGCTAGCTGCAAGAATTGCTGAATCAGCTTCTCTTTTAGAATCATTTGCAACTGAATTAATTCAAAAAAAACAACCACGTCTAACGCAGGTAGGGAAAAAATTGTTTCGTGCTATGTTTCCTATACTTGATCTTGTGGACGGAATAAGTGAATTATTAAAACAAAAGGGAATGCAAGGGGATGGTAGTCCTGAAGAAAAGGCTGCCCAGCTTCTGATAAGTTTGATTGAAGATGTTCATCAATTTACTTCTGAGTACAGTAACGAAAAATTAAATACAAATGATAAGCTGCCAACTATATATGAAGAACCAATTGATAGGGCAGATGTTGTAAATGCCGTCGAGAGGTCAAGTAATGTTACGGACCTATTTAAGGATATCATTGAAAACGATCCAGCTCTTGCAGGTATTTTTAAAATAATTATTCCGGATAATTTTGAATGTCAATCATCTAATGATCTCGAAAAGCTGAAGGAATTTATCAAGGATTATCAAACTGGTATTAAGAATAGGGTGAATAAAGATATACCAGAGTACATGTTTCAACTGAAAGGTGATAGATGGGAGATTCGGTTTGAAGGTGAGATATTTCATCTAAAAAAAATAGTGGGTTTGAAACATATACATAGTCTACTGATGAATCCATCAAAACCAATACGATCAGATCACCTTCAGTATGGTAAAATACCAAATAAGAAAATGGTTTCACAAGAAGACACTGACAAGAAGAAAAAAGAGGCTGAAGTTTTAATACAATTTCGACCACAGTTTAGCTACACTGATTACTCAAATGCTATTCGTTCACTAGAGACTGAGTTAGATCAACTCGAACTTGGGTCTAAAGAATATTTAAGTAAAGAAGATGAAATAGAACATGTTAAAAAAGAGCGAAGCAGAAACTTTAATTGGAGAGGTAAAGAAAGACCTCACGATTCCGGTGAAAAAGCCCGCCAAGCAGTATCAAAGTCGATTGCCAATGCAAAGGAAAAGATAAATAAGGATATCCCCGAACTAGTTATCCACCTTACAAATTATCTTCACCCTGGTTATGAGTGTATTTATGATCCGCCGCCAAGTGAACTAAAAAGCTGGCACTTGTAAACTTTTATTTAAGAACTCTTCTCAACATCAAAACCCGCCTTTTCCAGGTGGGTTTTTTTATACCCAAAATTGTGACACAGAAAATCACACGCGTGACGGGGTTCCTCACGCCTGCGCTGTGTTCGTCCGAGAGCAAGATGACTTCTCGGGACGAGCGCAAACCCAAAGCGCAGGAGAGATCTTATGGAACTCTGTCAAACATGCCCCAAGAATGCATCCCAAACTTGTCACCAGATTTGTTCAACCCTTCAAAATCACCTCAAAGGTGTAAGAAACTACAAAACAACTTATGTGAATAAGGAAGTTGGTTACAACGAAGTTCACGCTAACCGGATCTATGAAAGTCTCGCTGAGTATGGTGATACCAGCGGTTCTTTCACCGAGAAGTTTGGTCACTTACTCCCCACGATTGAAAAGATAGTACTCGAACACGGGACTGATCGTCAAAAGCAAGTCTACTCATTGATGATCCACGAGAAGATGTCTTTCTCATACATCGCAGGTCAACTCCACATGAAAGTTCAGTCAGTACACGAAGTGATATACGGCCACCGTGGTCAAGGCGGTCTGGTTCGGAAGATCCGCAAGCATCTCGCAAAACTACCTGAGGCCAGTTTCATTTAATGAACCCCAGTTTTAAAAAAATCAGACCTCACTCACTATTCAGCCTGGTGAGTGAGGATAACGCGAAAGGAGTTACATATGAATTACTCAAATTTCTACCCTCCAGTTACTCGCCGCATCAGATACCTCTTTCTGCTCAGCTACCTCTTGACCTACTGGTGGTCAGACTTGTTAGAAGAAAGTTCTACTCCTCTAATAACTCCATACCCACATAAAACTACCTGCTACGAATTATTTGAATTGAAAACAGTTAATCCAAACCACCCAATTGGGTGACAACAAAAGGAGATCATCATGAGTGATCAACTCCAAAATGATGCTGGACGCGAGGAAGTCGCCAGCACTAAACCTTTAACATACGCAGTAGCCATCCGTAAGGCTGCTGGGATCAAGCGTACTAATGATCCAATTAAACTGCGCAACCTTCGCGATATGGCTGACGCCGTAGTCGTCGGGCTCAAGGCTTCCGCCCTTGAGAAAACTGAGTTGGCCGCTAACACAACGGACAGTCTTGACGCTCTAGCGCTCAAGGCTGAGGTGGTCGAGTTGGAGACTCAGGTCATCAAAATGGCTGGACTGAAAGACGCGATCAATGCTCGCGTTGAGGTTCTGCTCAAGGGCTAAGCAAAGGATTGGGGCACTTCTTCGGAGGTGCCCCTCCTTTTATGGAATAAGAATTATAACCATAACGTTTAGGAGAATTTCATATGAGTATCCCTTCATCAGCCTTCACCAACATGTTTCATCTTGATCTTGAGTTTGAAAACTACTCTGAAGAGATCATGTTATCTTTCGTTCCCCAGCCAGTTTCAATTGATTTCACCATCGCAACCGTCGAGGATTTCGATCGACTATACGATCTAATCACGTATGATGCACTTACCGTTCCGTATGCTATTCCCACACTAAACCGGGATCCCAAAAAGCGCACAACTGCGCGGGTTGAAGTATTTGAAGACATGGGGTTGGGCGATGCGCCTGACTTATCACCATTACCCGAAATAGAAATGACTTATGCCCAAGAGTTTCCATCCATCTTCGGCCGAACCAAATAACTAGATAAGGATATTTAATCATGGAACAGATGTACAGCCTAAAAACAGCAGCCCAACTGCTGGATGTATCCGTAAAAACGGTACGTCGGCTGATACATCAGTTCAACATTCCCACTTACACAGTGGGATCCAGGATCCGTGTTAAACAATCTGATCTGGACAAACTCATAACTAAAAACCTGTCCATCATGGACATTCATTTACCAGTATAAAGGAGGTTAAAATGACAAAGATATCAGCTATCAAGACCTCCAGAGGGTCTGGCTATAGGATTGATTACTATGACTCAAATGGTACTCGTCGACGCATTAAAGTTTATACGGATCGAAAGACAGCCGAGCGCATGGCAGCTGAGGTTGAGTACAAAAAAACTCGTATCAAAAGCGGCCTTGAAACCAGAGCAGTCGAAAACATCCTTCTGAGCGAAGCAATAGATTACGCAAAGGAGCACTCAAACAATAAGCCGAAGACTATTGAGCGCGAGATGATTGTGCTTAACTCCCTAAGCTTCTTCCTTGGAGGAATACGAGTGCGGCACATTTCCGCCAGGGGTTTAACGAAATACTTCGACTACCGATTAAAGGATTGTAAGCTTAGCCCACAGACTGTTGGCTTGGAGTTCAGAACACTTCGTGCCTTCTTTAATAATCTGATAACCCATCAGTTTATTGAGGTTCACCCCATGAAGGGACTCAGTCCTCCGCCCAAGCCACCAATATCTATTCGGTTTCTTACAGTGAAAGAAATTGAAAAACTATTAGGTGCTATCCGTGACGCAGGAGACCACGATTATTTAGATCTAGTCCAGGTTTACTTGCATACTGGAACTCGACGTGAAGAGATTCTTGCAGATCGATTTACCTGGGACAACGTGGATTTTGTCGGGAAACGACTCAAAATTGTCGGTAAAAAGGACAAGGTAAGATTCGTTCCGATGGACAAAGCTGTGTTCGAGATATTAAAACGACGATCTGAGATGAAAAGTCTTCACGTTCCATTCCCTCTCACGTATTCCTATACTCTTAAAAAGGTGATGAAATACTATGAGAAAGCCAAGATCAAGAATGCTAACATCCACACCTTCCGTCGCACTTTTGGATCATTACTTGTGCAACAGGGCGTTAGTATCTTTACTGTGTCTAAGATCCTTGGGCACAGTTCTGTCACCGTAACTGAATCACACTATGCACATCTAGTAGATGCAAATCTCCGTGATGGTGTCGAGGCTCTTGAATCCATCCTTTAATCAAACAAAGCTCCACAGAAAATAAGCGTCTGCATATGTAGGCGCTTTTTTTTTGCCCGGGCGTACCAACAAGCATAGTCCCCATCCATGACCCTTAAAGCTTGTAACACAATGTTTTCTATCCAGTTGATATATCCAATCCGCCTTTAAACTGTGCCCACTTTGTGCCCACTGCATGGCCCAGAATGTCCCAATTTGTCCATATTGGATATATTACTCGAAAAACTGGGAAAATGAAAAACCCCTCGTAACTCTATGAATTACAAGGGGTTTAGATGGTGGGCCCACAGGGACTTGAACCCCGAACCGACGGATTATGAGTCCGGCGCTCTAACCAATTGAGCTATGGGCCCCTTTTTTAATTAAGAATTATAAATTACAAATTATGAATTTATAGGTCTCAAAAAGCCAAATAAAATAGTCGGGTGGTCCAGCAT
>JABHBL010000041.1 GCA_018673925.1 Fidelibacterota bacterium | reverse complement strand
TACTTCATGATCATTGCACCCGCACCTTGTAGTAATACATTCAAGGCACTATGGTCACTGCGTATGTAGTACTTACGTTTGTTAAGTCCTAGTAGAAACTTGTGGTGTGCCTTGTCTTTCACGGCATCACTTAACTTCTCCAAGGCTGGTAGCTTGGCAAGGAAACGGTTCTTAAGAATCTTACCCTGCTTTACACTACCGTTTACGATCTGACCTAGCTTAGCTACACCTGCACCATACAGAAAACCATAGATGAAGGTCTTAGCTTGGTCACGTGTAGGTAAACCTGCGGCCTTCTGATTGATCGTGTGGATGTCACCATTAACTACCTGCTCACCATACTCACCATCATCATAGATAGCCATGTAGTGTGCAAGCATACGTAACTCTAGCCCACTGGCATCACAACCTACGATCAACTTACCCTTAGGTACCGTGAACAGTTGTCTACATTCCTTACCCATGAAGCTGTGTGAGGCAGGTGTCTGTGCAACATTAGGTCTGTTGTGTGTACATCTACCAGTGACCGCACCTAAGGTATTTACTTGACCGTGTATTCGACCGTCCTTCTGTACAAGTTTCAACCAGGCGTTTTTGCCTTCCGCAACCATGCCTAGAATTTTTTGGGTCAAAAAGTATTCCCTTAATAGGATAGCCTCGGGAAACTTAACACCCTTTAGGACTTCCTCATTAATAATTGGAGTACCTTTTTCAGTTTTCTTTGGGCTCTTCCACCCGTAGACCTCTTCCATCCATCTTCTGATGTGTGCTCGCGAACCTGGGTTGAAGTAAATCTCCTCCCAGTATCCCCACCCATTTTGTTCATCGTTGTGTGCTCCCTTAGCTAGTTGATTTTTGTGACGAACACTTATGTCACCCTTCTGGGTATACATAGGTGCAGGCTTAAGACTTATCCAATCCTTTAAAGGTGTGAAGGTCTCCTCTAGCTGTGTGAAGAGGTTCTCCTTTTTTACAACTAGGTTTACATGTAGTTCCTCAGCCTTCTTGGTATTGAAGAACCATCCGTGCTCCACTTGGCGTTGGATGATGCGGGCAAACTTCTGCTCTACATCTAGTGCATCCTCGGGTACACCCTTGGTTAATAGGCGTGTATACAATATAGCATTAAGGTGTACGTCCTGCTTACAATACTCAAGCATTTCCTCACTGAATGTAGACCATGCATCCTCCTGCTCACCGTAGGTTCCCTTGTTAGTACCTAATCTATAGCCCCACGCCTTAAGTCCGTGCATCCCCTTCATACGAGGTGGTAAATTACTAGGTTCATCCAAGGCCTGTAGGTTGTAGTAGGCCAGTCGGCTGAGAAGTAAGGTGTCTAAAATCTCACAGTGATCCCATAGGTCTACCCCGTACAACTTCTTAAGTACTGGGATGTCGAAGGTGATGACATTGTGACCTGAGATAGCCTTGGCTGCCTTAAGGTCTACAAGGAGCTTTGGTATGTCCTCGGGCCTATACAATGTGTATACTTCAGTGTCCGTATCATAGGTTACTGCACAGTGTACTGTACTTACTGTGTCTAGTAGTCCATCTGTTTCTAAGTCAAAGATTAACATTAAAATTCCTCCCACTCACTGCCCGTAGGCATGATTTCTGGATCCCATGTAGTCATACGTCCTGTCCCCTTAGAATACTCTAGGGTATCGGCCATACCTACATCACCCACAAATCTATTCTTAAGTACCCTAAGTTTGACATGATTACCAAACTCAGCGTCCTGCATGTCACGCTCAACACCTACAACACCATCGGATAGCTGAGCAATTGCGCCCGAGCCCCTAAGTTGTGCAAGTGATACTGTAGCACCATCCTCATGTCCTTTGTCACCTTGAGGTCTACGTAGGTGTGAGACTACAATGATACCTGCCTGTGTTTCCTCAGCTAGTGAGCGTAGGTTTGTCATCAAGGCATCGATCGCCTTACGTTCATCACCATCAGCATTACCCGAGACCACAATGGATACGTGATCCAGTACCAGGAAGTCGACTTCGTTTTGTAGGACAAGCAAGCGCATCTTTCTCAGTAGGTTCTCAGATTCTAGTGACCCGAAGTGATCATAGAAGTATAGTTTTCCATCACCTAGGACAGCATCAAAGGCCTCACGTTTTTCTTCCAAGGTAATCTTAGAGTAGTCGTAAGACATAGGTTTGTTCATGTACATACCCATGAAGCCTAAGGCACTACGCTTTAGGTTTTCCTCAAGGGCTATGTAGCCTACCTTAAGGCCCTCAGTCATCGTGAGGTGGTATGTAATTTCCTTAACGATCGTAGACTTGCCTACACCCGAGCCTGCGGTAAAGGTCACAAGTTCACCCTTTCGGATGCCCTGAAATTTTTCCTCTAATTTTGGAAACGGGTATGTGTATGTCTCAAAGACCTCATCAACGGATACTAAGTCCCACAGTTCGTTACCGTTTTTGATCCCATCAATAATCATCGGAGAGGCATTGTAGGTCGCACTTAATACCTTACCTTTTCCCTGGGCTATTAGTAGATCGTTAGCATCCTTGAACCCAGTACCTTGTATTACCTTAAGGTGCCCAGGTTTCTTAAACAATTCAGCTACATCTTCAACAGCCTGTTTGCCTGCATCGTCATCATCAAACCATAGGACTACCTCATCAAAAGATAGTAGCCACTCTAGGTTAGCCTTGATATTCTTAAAGGCACTATTGGCACCGTTGATTAAGGATACCACGGCGAATCTAGCATCGAAAACTGTAGCAATTGATAAGGCATCTATCTCACCCTCAGTAATAATTACCTGACGGGATGACCCTGCACCAAAGCATTGTTGACCAAAGAGGCCTACACCGTCCGTGGTGCCTGCAATTGAGAAACCCTTGTCTGCTGTTCTAATTTTCTGACCAGTAAGTTTCTTACTCTGCGTGTCATAATAATTAGCAATTTGGATAGCCTCGCCATTCTTCTTGTGGCCTACCATGTACCCGTATTTCCTACAAATTTCCTCGGGTATCTTACGTGACCTTAAGGCCTTGTATTCCCCATCGTATAATTGGGAGTCCTTAAACACTGGATCCCTTGTTATGCTACTGAGGTCTCCCACGGTTAAGGCGTCATACTCAGCATTGATACGCCCCTTACCACACTTGTGGCAGGATGTTCCCCCATCTGTATATAGAGCACCCGCATCGGAGCTACCACAGTTTTCGCAGGGGATGTGTTTTATGAAATCTGGCTTACTTTCATCTTTGAAACTCATATGACCTCCCAGTCTGTTTTAAATTTGGACCCCTAGCAATGCTTGAGGAGGTAGGTGTGGTAGTGGAATGCGCCCCTGACTACCGCAGGTTTAACTATTTTCCCTAGGCCATGAAAGTACCTGAGGGAAAGCCTACACATTCTATAGGCGGGAGATTAAAAATCTTCGTCAGTATTAACTGCAGTATCGTCTGAGTCCTCAAAGCCTGAGCCTGATTCATCACCGAAAGCGTCGTCACCACCTGAGTATTCTTTTAACTCAATTAGTTGTACCTTCTTAAGTTTGTAAGAGATACCTACTGAGTTATCAGATGCCATGTGGTATGGTGATGCCCAGATTTGTAACTTTAGGGTACTACCATTTCCGATTAGCTTATTGAAGTCTTCCTGCACAATGCCCTTAGAATTAAACACGGGGATTGTTACAGTATTACCGTCGAAGTCTACTGCGTATGCCTTAGTTTTGATAACTACAAGACCTGTAGAGTTACCATCCTTGTCCTCATCATCCTTAACAATATCTCGGATGACTAGTTTGTTACCCTTAGCCTCACTTAGGTTACCCTTAGCTTCCTTAACCGCAGCATCTCGGAGTTTCTCCATTGTTGCAATGAATTTAGCTACTCCCTCATCTGCGGGATCTACTACGATACCTGCTTCGTACTGACCCTTAGGGTTGTAGTCAAAAGTGGGTTTATCTACCTTAGTCCATAGTGATGAACCTGCTGGTGTTACTAGTGACTTTCCTTTTGTCTCTTGAATTGCACCTTTTCTCTGTGTATTTGCCATGTTGGCCTCCGTTTTACGTTTTAAATAAGTTCGCCATAACACATTTGTATGCATCATGGGAACTCTCGAATAGATCTAGTTGTTCCTGCTCGTCTCCTTGCATTACTAGTAGATCATTTTTCTCCGCCTCAAGCATAGTTAATTCTATACCTAAGCAGTCAAGCATCCCTTTTATGAGATGGAGTTTTGCTTGAAATCTTTCGCCAGGTGCCACATACATATCTTCAATGTTGTGTACCTGCTCATTAAATGAATCCAGGAGTGACCCCAGGGACTCTAAATTTAGAGCTGTTTCTTGCATATATTCCTCAGTTTAATTATTATATTATACCTAATTTTCATAAGATGTAACTAGGGGCGTGGTTCTAGGTTGCCCAATGTCTCTTTTCCTTATAAATCAATGACTTACGTTGTGGATAACTTTGTGTATAACTTATGAGAAGAAGTAGGTACTCTTAAGTACTTCCTTCAAATCAAGGGTATCAATCATGACCTCACCTGATGACTCTACAAGGTGTGGGAGGATTTGGTTCACCCATTCAAATAGAGGCTCATCCTCAAATAATTCTACAAAGGACTCACGCACCGCATGGTTCAGCTTAGCTACCTCATTAGCAGGGATACCGAATGAGTCATGTATTAGCATGAAGTCGTTAACGCCCTGTTCCTTGAGTTTTTCAACTGTACGGTACATTAGGGTTGCATCCAGTGAATGTATCAAATTTGGGGCAATACCGTTCTTCTGCTGCCGTTTATTGACATTGTTCTTGGCCATTCGGATGGTTAATCTACCAAGTACCGTGTATATCTCTTTTTTCTTAGTCTCCACCTTCCATTGTACTACTGGAAAATTAAAGAAGGGTGTAGTCCAGTAGAGTGGTACGTTCTCCTTATGGAGGTCATAGAACTCAGTTACCAAGGACTTGATATACTCCTGTCCCACGATAGCACTCGGTACAATCTTAGCAATCGAGGACTTATTAAGTTCTACAAGTAGCTTGGATACAATCCACTTCTCCCCTTTCCAGAATACTTCCTCGTTATCCTCCATCTCATTTAGGAGTTCCCTAACTTGATCAAACATACCCCTTTGGGTAACTGAGTAGGGTACCGTCATTACATTACGCTTAGTGAGGTTGCGATCTACATTACCTAGGAGGTCTGAGGCGGCCTGTGCTGTGTTTACAACCTTAAACTCACCTGCACTATCCGTAAAGGTTAACTTCTTAGGGTAGTCCTTGTTCTCCAAACGGCGGGTAACCTCCTCCGCTACATCTGTATATACATCAGCAGGCTTGTTAGCACTTAGGCCTTCTACTTTGTCTACTACATTAACTACTGAGGCGCCCTCATGATCCTTAAGGAGACCTGCATACAGTTGTAGACCACTACATGTTGCATCTAAACTGACTGGTAGGCGAACCCCCTCACCCCTAGTCATAGAGGCATAGGCATCACACCCTGCAAGGAACATCAGAGGATTATCAGCCTCATTCCAGTCTTGAAGGTGCTCCAAGGGGTTGCCTGCTATGGACAATAGCAAATCCTTGTGGCTGTCTACCCATGCTATACGCTCATCATATGAAATCTTATCCAAGCCATAGGTGTTGGCTACATGTATCTTAAGCCAGTACTCTCCATCTTCATCGAGAACCTTGGCATCTGCAAACTCTAGGAAACTCTTAACACTACCTGTTGACTGTGGGTTAAGGATCTGTTGGATAGGGTACAGGCGACCACGGAAGTCCGTGTTGTACGTAAAGTACATTACATCACGATCCTTGTATTCCTCTGCGATAGAGTGGGCGAGGAGGAACATAATACGCTTACTACGATTAGCCTCAAGTTTCTTAAGTTGTATCTCCTTGTCCCTATACCATCTACGGTAGTCCTCAATGTTCTCA
This sequence comes from Fidelibacterota bacterium, assembly GCA_018673925.1. GTDB lineage: Bacteria > Fidelibacterota > UBA8477 > UBA8477 > JABMPR01 > JABMPR01. The sequence continues at coordinate 3,261 of JABHBL010000041.1, read as the reverse complement.
TGCTTACCCTTAGAATCTAAGGCACCGTAGGAGTCCTTGCGTACCATGTCATACACATTAAGGGTATTCATGTAGGGTATCTTACCATAGTACGTTGGGTTACTCTTAGGTGTACTAGGGTCTACCATGGAGTCGTCAATGATTGCATTAACAACACCTAGGATAAATTCATTAACATGCCAACGAGTCCCTTGGATATGATTGATAACCTTGTAAATCCTACTAAGGTCTACAGGTTCCTCAAGGGACTCTATGTAGCGGGTGGCGCGATGATTCCTAATAAAGGTTAAGGGGTTATTAGTGTAGTAGCCTCCATTACCCCATAGGGACTTCCAAGGTAGGGGTGGTACTATCAAGGGCTTGTACTGGACACTGAATAGGATATTTTTATCCTTCACACGCCCCATTATCTTAAAGACATCATCGGTGAGCGTAATGGTCTTAAGGCTCTTCTTAGCGTGGTAGTCCTTACGCATCTCAAAGAGGCCACAACCACTATTAAGAACACAGTCAATCAATCGGGCACCTACCTGTAACTTAAAGGTATCCTCGGTGGCTGATGTATCCTCAGACCCACACTTCATCTGGGCTAACTTACGTTTCCTACTATTTATGTAGCCTATGCCTCGTGATCTATACTCATACTCAAGGTACTTGTAGAGTTTACTCTCACGCCTCTTGAAGTCCTCAATGGACAATAGGTTGAGCACCTGTTGAGTTACTAGGATGCTCATACGGGATAACTTCGCAGTCTTGGTGGCGGTGGAGTTTAATAAGCATTCAATCACCGTGAAAGCCAGTATCTCGTAACGCCCCGTAAAGGACTCCCTTACAAAGGTACGATAGGTACCCGCCTTACCTCTTTCTTTAGAGCCCTCCGCCCACTCTTCCATGGTGGTTGCTACTTGTTCAATAGCCATCTTCTGTAGGATACTACCCTCTGAGGTATTACTAAAGATACCCGCTGATACCATGCGTGCCATAGAGTTCTCATACTTCTTTGTAGCATCCTCATGGAACTTGTGCTCCATAAAGGCTTGCTCTAGCATGAGGTCTTGCATTGCCTCGTTCTCTGTATCGTACTTTTCTATGTCGTACATCTATATTCCCCTATGTTACTACTGTGCATTGGCTCAAGGTTACCGTACAGGGCGTGGTCTTAAATCAAATGACAGTGTTTTTATATATAAATCAATAACTTACGTTGTGGATAACTATGTGGATAACTTTACGTCCATCTTATTAAATAGTTTCCAAAAACCATCTATGTCATACCACATACGCGCTTGTACCGATGCTCTCACCCTCTTGTCATTCAAGCAAGACTCCGAGAATGAGGCGCCCTTGACGGGTTTCAGTATTCTCACAGGGTCTAGTCCAAACCTACTGTAGAATCTTGATTGTGCTGTTGCTTTCTTACAGTTTAAATGTTTAGCTAGGGACGTAGCTGTCCACTCACTACCATCAGTTAAGGTGTATATCTTCTCACCCCTACTACATCTAGGCTCACGTAAGGCAAATACCTCTTCTCTTGTGTTCTTACCATTGGATAACCTATGGTAGATAGTTGACTTAGGTACACCTGTTACTTTGTGGACTGATTCTACTGTCACAACGGTGCCATCTGTTAATTCCCATAATTTCCATTTACTCATCTTCATTCCCCTTCTATTTGTGGTAACTGTTGCCATTGATTCAACGCCATACTCTCACACATATCCATAATCTTACGATATTTCTTAGAGTTACAACCACTAGTGTGATACGTGAATGACATACTCCGTAGGTAATCCCTTAGAAACTTCTCGTAACTTATGGATTTACCATCTACTTTCTTAAGTTTACGTAAGGCTTTACGGCGCTTGGTGTCTTTCATAAACCTAGAGTCTCTGTTGAAGTTCATCAATGTACCTCGTAGAAACGCTTAATTTGAGACTTAATGTTCTCAGCTAGTAACTTGTATACCTTAAAGGATTCCCAACTGTTTAAAGCGGGTTTATTATCCACCTCATACAAGTATTCCTCTGCTATATCGTTAGCCTCCTTATCCCAAATTACTAAAGCCTCAGCATATACCTCATCAAAACTTCTTATCTCTACCACCTGTTGGTGACAACACTTACAAATACTTAAATCTTCCATCTCTAATCCTCATTATAAATTAAATAAAGCAACCACCCTTGAAACACGATAGATACCCCCACTAAAATCTCAAACATCATCTTATTCTCCTCTTTTTTCTGTCCCCCTCGGGACACTTTTGGTATCCTTAGGTACCTAACCCAAAGAATCCATGTAAATCCACAAACATATCCATGCGAGCATATTTACCCTCTAAGGGACTAAAATCTATAAAGGATATGTTGCACTTACGGTTAATGAAATCGTCCAAGTATTCAAGTATATAGTCGTCTGAGTACATACCTGACTCCTGCATACTGAGGATGGCGTCGGCGATTGAGTCCAGAATGTCCTCTCTCGTGTTTAACCATATGAGTTTATGACTGTCCACGAGTAGCCTCCCGCTTGTGTAGCCTCCAGAAACCCTCAGCACATGCCTCAATCAATACATAAATCTCATCATAAGACAAGGCGTCCACCGTATCCCATTTATATCTTTCGATATGATTTTGAAATTCTACATCACCCCATTCGGTATGATCCGTAGGTAAGGGTGTAGTTAAGAAGTTGGCTGATGCCTCCTCCATGTAATCGCTAAAGTTAATCATCTTAATAACTCCTTATGTATGTAGTACCCGTGAAATAGCCGTCTTTATCCATATAAAAATAGACTACCTTATTGTCTTTCCTTAGTTGTTCCACTAGGCAATAGTATTTTCTCTTGATTGTGTCCATCTTATTTCTCCTTTGCTCTGTCTATTTGTGTTACTACTTCATCAATCCATACGTCTTTTTCATCGTATCCTTTGTCTAAGTAGTCCATTAATATTTCATCGGCTGTATCTCTGTCTACGAGGTAATCCGTAACTTCAGTTCCACCTACCCATACTGTATATTTCATATTAGTTCTCCTCTAATTGGCATTCACCGTGATAATCTAGATGTGTATACTCATTTTCTAATAACCATTGCTTTACTTCCTTTGGTAATTCATAAACACCATCATAATCATCTAAATTATCACCATCAAACCATAATCCACCTGCACTATCCTCACCTAGTGTGTTATGTTCAAAAGTACCTCTATCTTGTCCCCATAATCTAATAGTATAATTCTTTGTGTTAAAATCTTGCATCTTA
>JABHBL010000040.1 GCA_018673925.1 Fidelibacterota bacterium | reverse complement strand
CACGTTGCGTCAGGTAATAATCTTACTTTGAATCACAGTTGCCGGGAATAGAAAACGGATTTTCAACGTTCATTTTGTCATCAAATTGTTCAATTCGCCATTGTTTGACACGGCGCTGCAAGGTTCGCAATTGGCCATCTTGAAATTTTCCTGGATGTGCCTGCCGAAGATCATTGAAAATCATCTTTGCATTCAGGTACGGTTTATCAGCTAATCTTTGTTCAATCTCTGGCCAGACATTCTCGAAAGGATCGGCCCGTGTTCTCCACCAGCGCCTTCCATCGCTATCCTTTCGTTTCTTTTTCGTGCGACGATACATTCGATCTGCATTCTCCACTTGCGACTGAGTTGAACAGGATTCCTTCTCACCGGGAACAGGCGATTCCATTTTGGATTGCCTTGTCTTTTTCTGTTGAGAGACAGGCAGAAGATTTGAACTACTGCTTTGCTCCAACTCGACATACGCAAAGGGCCAGAGCAGGTCTTGCAATCGCTGGATGTTCGTCAACAAATAAACCGGATCCAACGCATCATATTCTTCCTTCAACTTCTCTTTGGTTGTTTCTGAAATACTTTCCGCTGCCACAAGGCGTTGATAGGGCGTTTGAGCCCGATCATATTTTTTGATGACCTTGCTGCCCAGGCGCGTCTTCCCTATCAGCTTCAGGGAGGGCTGAAAGAAATTAACGTACAAGCGCAGTTGCTCATACAGGGCCGCCAAGATTTGATAGGGTTGAAAACCTTCGAAGCGGTCGTATCCGACAAACTTGCGGATAATGGAGCCGTTTTTCTCTTCTACATAACACTGGTCGTTCTTTTTGTAGGGTCGCGAGCGGGTAAACGTGATTTCTTCATCGAAACAATACGTTAGAAGCAGGTAATTGAGAAATTCAGTCCCATTATCTGTGTCGAGACCTGATAAATCGAATGGGAGCTGCTTTCGAATGCGACGAATCTCTTGCAGAACTGTTTCCTGATTTCGAAATAGCAGCGCTGAAAATTCTGTCCAGCCGGTCGAGATATCCGTCATGACCAGCGTTTGCAGAAAATGTCCGCTGGCGAAAGTTCCACAATGGGCTACTAAATCTGCTTCCATAAACCCGGGGCTGGTATCATCCCATTCGGAAAAGGTGCGGATTGGCACTTGGCTTTTGAGCAGGGCTCCTGGCTTGGTTGTTCCGATACCAACTCCTTTTCGGCCACGTCGGATTTTGTAAAGCAACCGATCAACGGTGCTGGGACTCATCTCCAGCAGTCGGGGCCGCACATCCTCTACAAGTGAAAGATGGTCATGCCTTTCCAATACAGCGACCATCTCTGGCAGAAAGGGAACCAGTCGTTTAGAGCAAATCCGATTTGCTGCCTCCCAAACGATGACCAGCGCTGCTTTCACTGCATCATCATATTTGCGCACACGCGGTTTTCGCGGTTGTTTTTTGGGAGAATCTAAATCTCTGGAATCGTTTTTTAGCTGTTGGATTGCGTATTTACGGTGGTAATTTGTGGCAGCTACAAATTCATCGAGAATGATTTGTTTTTCCTTTTTAGAAGATTTTTGATAGCGACCTGCTGTAGCACGCAACAGTTCGCGACGGGCTTTTAGACTCATCGAATGCCTCATGAAGGTCTCCTGACTTCCAGAAATACAAGAAGTTTAGGAGTGTTTTGTCTGAGGCAACAGGGGTATCAAAGTAAGATTTTTGATGAAGCAATGCGCTAATTGTCGTTAACCGGGCTACTAAAAAAGACACCTAAAAGGTGTCTTTTTTTTAGACCTAGTGAGACTCGAACTCTAATTTCATAGATCAAAACAACTTATTTAAATATATCTTTATGTCAGCTATATGCCGTTGGAGCACTCTAATATCCATTCAGATAGAGTATTGCCCCAAAGTCAGAGGAATTCCCCGCAACACCTAAGCTCAGACGTTTAGAAACAGACATTCGTTTTTGTCGTTTAAGAACACCACTTAGAGAAATACGGGACAGACCAGGTTGCGATGGTAGGGACGATCAATCGCTTCCGCCCACGCTCAGCGCTGGGCGAGGTAGCCAAGGCTTATGGCTT
>JABHBL010000039.1 GCA_018673925.1 Fidelibacterota bacterium | reverse complement strand
GGGCAGGATGATGAATTTGAATCTATCGATAGTGACCAGTGTATTGATTGTCATGACACCAGTGAAATGGAGACCATCATTCAAGATGATCTGGATAATTCCATTCACGAGGGAATAGAATGTCTTGATTGTCACATTTACCATGATACTGAGCCACACACCGAAGAAGCCGAAAACTTTGTAGCGGGTTGTGAAGGTTGTCGTGATTGTCATGAAGATGCATCGGATCAATATCAAGCCCATGGTCGTTCGGTGAAGGGTGAATGTGCTGATATGCCTACCTGTGCTGACTGCCACGGTGATCATAATGTATTGCCCAGTACGATGTTAAACTCAACAGTTAACCCTACCAATCTGGCCAATACTTGCGGCAACTGTCATGAAAACATCGATCTAGTGAAACGCTATGACATTCTCGTAGATCACCCTGTAGAAGTATACAATAATTCGGTACACGGTAAAGCCACCGGAGGTGGTAATGCCAAAGCTGCTTCTTGCGATGATTGCCACTCAACAGCAGGTACGTCTCATGAGATTTACCCTCCTACTAATCCTGAGTCCGCCATATATCACCTCAACATTCCAAAAACTTGTGGTAAATGCCATCCAGAAGCCGAGAAAGATTACATGGAAGGCATCCATGGAAAACTAGCGGCACGAGGCATGGCCAATGCCCCGGTTTGTACCGATTGTCACGGGGAACATGGAATTATCTCTCCAGATGACCCCATTTCACCGGTATCATCGCATCGTGTGGCAGCTGCGACTTGTGAGCCTTGTCATGAATCCACAGCACTCAACGAACGTCTCGGAAATCGAGGAGAAGTGAGTAGCTATGTTGATAGTTATCATGGCTTGAAAAGTCAGGCTGGTGACCTCCACGTAGCCAACTGTGAATCCTGTCATGGTGCACACCGGATCCTGCCCAGTACTGATACGACTTCATCAATACATCCCTTAAATCTAGCCGCTACGTGTGGCGAATGTCATCCTGGCATGAGTGATGAACTTGCTGCGGTCACTATCCATGGTCTTGGAGATGAAGATCCACGTCATTGGGTGGCAGTTCTCATTGAGAAAATATACATTCTGCTCATAGCTGTTGTTATTGGCGGTATGTTTCTACACACTGTCCTGGACTATTTGAAACAGGTCAGAATGCAGATGAAAGAACCTTCGATCCGACGTATGCGCGGATTAGAAGTTGCTCAGCATACCGCATTATTGGTATCCTTTTTCATACTGGTGATCTCTGGTTTTTCATTACGCTTCAATGAATCCTGGATAGCTGAGTTCTTCTTTGGCTGGGAAGGTGGATTTGAATTTAGAGGAGTCCTTCATCGCTATGCTGCTGTTTTCATGATCATAGCCTCGGTCTGGCACTTCTTCTTCCTGTTCACAAAACGCGGGAAGCAGTTTGTCAAGGACATGATCCCCGGTATCAGGGATATCCGTGAGTTCTGGGAAATGATCCTATACTTCTTTGACTTCAAAAATCACGAGCCTCGATTTGGTCGATTTGCCTATGCAGAAAAGCTGGAATACTGGGCGGGAGTCTGGGGTAACATTGTGATGATCGCCACAGGTCTGGTGCTCTGGTTTGATAACTTCTTCATCCAGAAATTTTCCAGTGCCTTTATCGATATCTCATTGGTAATTCACTACTGGGAAGCCTGGTTAGCCACGCTAGCAATACTCATCTGGCACTTATATAACACCATATTTAGACCCAGCGTGGGTCCCATGAATACCAGTTGGCTAACTGGAAAAATGCCCAAGCAGATGTTCGAACACGAACATGGCGGCGCTAGCCCGGATTCAGATATCAACCCACCTGAGGAGGATGAGGATTAAGCTGTCTCCCCAAGCTATTTGATTTATCAAAAAGCCCTGCTGAACTCCATATCAGCAGGGCTTTTCCATTATTTAGATAAGTGCAAGATATATCTATTCCAAATACACGCGTCTTCCGAAGCTTTAGCGTAGGTAGACCATTTTAATAGTCTGGCTAACTGATCCAGCGTCTAATCGACAGAAATAAACACCCGTACTTAACTGATTACCTTCTTGATCCAGACCATTCCATTGCACTTCATAATTGCCAGGAGGTTTCTCAGCATTATAGAGTTTTGTGACCTCTCGACCCAGCATATCGAATACAGTTAGCCTGACAATTGATAATTCGGGTAAAGAGTAGTTTATTGTCGTGGTGGGGTTAAAGGGATTGGGGTGATTTTGACTTAGCTGAATTGTTCTAGGTAGGTTAGAATTTTCTGCAATCGCTACCGTTGCTGTACTGTGCGTTATAATGTGCAAACCATCCAAATCATTCAGTAGATAGACAGTTCCATTCTCTGCAATTATGTCTCGAATACCATATCCCCTGAAAAACCAGAACGGTTCAGCTGTAACAGTCTCGTATCGACCAATTTTAATTTCTTGACCGGCCACGGAAATATCAAAGACCTCAAGTACTCCCAAACTATAAAGATAGAGAAATGATCCAGATAGCCAAAGTCTGCCATCACCCCATATCTCCTGACCTGAAAGAAAACTGTCCAATTCAATCACATTCTGTGGATCAGAAATATCTAGCCTTTGTATTAAAAAACTTCCATCGTGTATGCCACTCCATCTCAAACTGAAGCCAATATCTCCATCTACAGCATATTCATGGGCTTCGCTATCGTACGTACCAGTTATTTCAGGCTCCAGCGGGGTACTCACATCAATAATTGCCAGGACATATTGATCATCTACAATTCCATAAATCAAGTCACCTGATTTACTTACTTCGAGATGTCTAAATCTTCCAGTATATAAACTTGACGTCAATTCTGGTTGAACAGGATTGCTGAGGTCAATTGTATACAAGGAATCTGCCCAAGCTAAATAAACCGTCGAATTTTTCACCACAATAGCTTGAGTCCCATATTCTGATAACTCAAGATTTATCGATCCAATTAACTCTGGGTTTAGTGGATTTGTTAGGTCGTAGGCATCTATTGTTAACGATGTATCTTCCATGACAGACTCATCATAGGTCAAGTTAATCAATAGATTATTCTCAATCGTACTCCAATAATTCCACTGTGGTGTAACGGCTTGACCAATATGGCCCTGAGATGTAGGGGTGGTGGGGTCATCAATATCGAGTAAATTCCAGGGAAACCCTAGTATCCATAATCCATGACTGGAATGCTCCATCTGATGGGCAGGTCCTCTCTGTGCCACATGAAGTACTGGATCAGAATTTTCAGTGAGGTCAATACATTTTATTCCCCAATCTGTAATGGATGACCTAAAAAGACCTTCACCAAGTTCATATACTTCATAGAAGGCTCCGTGAATGACAGCGTAATCTGCTCCAACGCTCATCGTGTTTAATCCCACACTAAACCCACCAAACCCACCATCGTGTATATATTTTGAGGCAATGGTCTGCGGCGATGATGGGTCGGAAAAATCAATGACTTCGAACGCTACCGAATCAGCTCTGGCAGCGATGGTATATAAGTAATCCCCCCTCATTGTTGGGTATTGATAGTTGAGGGGGGTTGCAGATGTATACACCGTCTGGAAATTACCTGATTGTGAGATGTCTATAAATTCTGTACCTGATGATTCATCAGTAATGAATAAATAATCCCCACAAATATTAATAGATCTGTAGGATTCTGAATCGAACAGGATTGTATCTGTCACTGCCAAGGCATACTTATCAGTTAAATCTAATAAGTAAACGCTATAATTTGGATCTGAGCGCAATATTAGTCTATCTCTCGCAATGCCGTCAATTTCAACATGCTGAGACATGTTATAATTTGACAAACTCACGATTTCACCATCGGCCGCAAGAGAATCGATGAATACGACATTATTTGATCTATAGTAAATGTAATTATCCTCAAAGACGGCATCACCAGTGTGACCCCCAAATTCATAGGAGTTTTGAGAAATGACTTCTGGGCTGGAAGGATTTGACACGTTGACCAGTGTTTGATGGATCCCGTCGTTTTGATCGATGCTGGTGATCCGGCAAATATCATTTCCAATTTGCATAACATGTTGAATTGGTTCATTGTAATCTGAACCAGGTAACAGGATATAAGAGAGCTGTTCTAGTTGCTCCAGATTAGTAGCATCAAAAATTCCAAGGGTATTACCAAAAGTAGTGTACAGAATATTTCCTTCGATTTTCATTTGAGTATCGTAGCCTCCTCCAGCAAGGTAGCGGCTTTGAATTTCAAATCCGAAATTTTCACTCTCCGATTGTGACCAGATGTGTGAGAATAACAGGGTAAGAGTTAGGCACTTGATGAAGACTTTCATGATTTCCCCTCCAGTTTGATTTCATGCAAATTTCTTGGTTGAAAATACACCGCTAAGCAACCCTATTCACCTTTACTAAATCTTTACAAGGCCACTTTTGTTCAAATGGCAACAACACTCATCTCTGAGGAGTCGATAGGCTTAGAGTAGAAGATTTGGAGTTAGCCGATTAGAGCCAGAAATGAAACAGCCCCATTCTCAATTCAATGACAATGGGGCTGTGATCAAAAATGTGTGTATTTAGCGAATGCTAATAGACATCCCTCAAATGTTTGCCCTCATGACACTTCAGCGTACAGGTTCCATGTCCCGGTTCAAGACTTTCAACCTGCTTTACACCATTAATACTGGTGATGTGAGACTGATTCAAATCAATGAGACCTGGGGAATCAACACTTCCATGGGGATTGTGACAAGCAGAGCAGCTATAGCCTGCTCTATTGATATGGAGATTGTGGAATTTGAAGCCATCATTACCAGTAATCTTGCGCTGGTCATGACATTTAAAACATAATTTCTGCTCATCTATGCTGGCATAGGGAAAGTCACTGTAGGGTGCTTTAAGGATATGTGGTAAACTTGAACCATGAGGACCCTGGGGACCATAGGGATCGTCATTTCCGTGACAATCGGAACAGGTTATGAGGGACTGTTCACTCCAGCCTTCCTTCAAACTTGGGACATACTGCGATAATCCAATGTTTTCGATAGGATGGTAGCTCCGATTCCCCACACTGAGGAGTCGAGCAACATCATTTCCAGAGTTCACATTTTGGTTTTGACCATGGCATTTGTAACAAACTTCATATTCATAATCGACCTGATCCTTATGAAATCCTATTGCATCAACACCCTCAACAAAGGCCAGACTTCCATCCAGGACAGGGGAAACATTTTTCTCAGTGACGGCATGTGGATTATGGCAATCACCACAACGGACAAAACGATCATCAGCCAATCCAAAGTTCCACGGAGAATCACTGTCGGAATCATAGCCAACATCTGTAACATTGGGGTTGATCCGGATAGGGTGAGTAAATGGTTTCTCGAAGACTTCTTCAAGATTTTTTATGCTAGCAATTTCTGTATCTTCATCAATTCTACCATCATGACAGGTCAGACAGAGTGTGTTTTCATCGGCCTTGAGTAATTTTGCATTGGTGGGCAGCGTATGAATGGAATGGCATTGCAGGCAGGCAACTTCTTCAAGATCTGCATGTAGAGGATTCTGGGGGTTTCCATGTGTGGACAGTTCCCAGTTCTGCATAGAATGGCATTCCAGGCATATTTCTGATCCCTGGTTTGATACTCGTAGGAAATGACCCTTCTCATTGTTATGCGGATCATGACAGGTGATACAACCAACCTGATTTTGATCAGTGAGCATCAATTCAGAAGATGCATCTGGACGACTGATCTCCTTCCCGGACTTTGGAAAATTGAAGAGGTGCATATTGTAATTGGCTGGTGCCTGGACTTCAGGAGCAGTCATGTTCACCTGGGGATGCTTCTGGTTTCCCCGATGAGGGAAACTGCGAGCCATTGAGCCATCATGACAGGAAAGACAATTGCGACTACCTGGATCCAAGGTATGAACATGCTCATCGGTAGGATCTATTTCTTTATTTATATCAAATCTTGGGACCGAGATCTTCCGATACCATAGGGGTTCAACTGCAGTAGCCTTGTTGGGCACATGACATGAACGACATAGTGAGAAATCGACGAGAATGCTATCCAACATCAGTGCGTCTTTATTCATCATCAGGTTATGTGGAGTATCAGCAATCTTGCTCTTATTCTGAAGATCCTCTAGACCCTGGCCCCAAACAGACACAGCGAGTAAAAATAATACTGGAATAAATTTTAGTCTGATCATAGCTGCCTCACAAAACGCATCCATACCGAGAATTTGTCATCAAATATGGTATCGGGTTCGCCCTGAGCTTGAACTTCAAGTGCCCAATTGAAATAGTGCATGTTTACTTTAATAAATGAATTCAGCCAGAGGTAGTCGGGATAGATTTCTGATTTATAGCGATACATGCTGATCAAATTCAAGCTGCTACCAGGAGACATGTGATATGTAAACCTTGTATTCAGATGAAGACGTAAATCACTCTCCTCTCCCAGGTCACTCACAGTGAGATGATCCAGGGAGGCTCTCAATTTTCTCTTTACATATTTTAACTGAACATTGTGTGTAATGGCATTACGCAAAGTATCTTCTGAAAAATCGAGATCTGTTCCAAAATGATTCAATAGTCTAAATGTGTTAGCAACTTGAACTTTCTGACCAGGCCACAGATCAACGGTGAAGTCTAATCGATGGTCTATGTCATATCTTGGATCTTCACTAACTCCATCCAACCCAATGAAAACCTCACCTTCGGAGTGATCGCTCAAACCCACCCGCAATTTTCGGTTTTGCATCAGGGGAACCCGTTCCTCAAATTCAAAACGCATATCCAGACCAGATCCGAATCGGTAAGATTCTTTATATCCAAACTGCAATACACCAAGAGCTGATTTTCTATCTCCTAGACGCCAATGCAGCCCAGCGAGGTACGCTCTCCAATGGTATTGTGGATCCCCACTAAGCGGATTGACCTTACTACCCTCACCTAGCAGTTGAAAGGCTATGGCATCACTTTTCTTCCAGCGATAGTCCACATCGTAGGCCTGCGTATTGAGATAGCTACCACGATAGGATACCTGCTGATTGTTAAAGTGTGCCCAGACAGTGGAACGGTTGGATAGTTGATAGTTTACCCGTTGATAAACTCGCCAATAAGCATTTCCGCCATAGTTGTAAACGGAATTAATTGCTGTCCAGTTTAATCCTTTTGCAGGACTGCCGTACCACTGAATGGACATGTTCGATCTGTCGTTGTCCCCGCTTGTAACATCATTATTAATCAAATCTTTTTCACCACGGAAACGGAACTGCAAACCCAGGAGTTTTTGTTCAAGATGAAGTTTCGCAAACTGGTGATCTATTGTATTAGTGTCTCGCTTGGAATTTCTGAATCCGAAGGCAAAAAGTAGTCGGCCGTTATTGGGAAGGCTGGAACGAAATTGAAGCCCGTTGACCTGCTCCTTATGTTGCAGACTGTCCTGAGCGATCTGCATGGGATTTCTCATTTGAGAATAGCTGAACATCTCAATGGTGGTTTGATGGAAGGGCTGAAATTGTGCCTTGGCCTGGAATTCAGGAATAAACTCAGTCATTTCAAGCTGAGTCGATCCTCGCAGGAGACCACCACCACTTAAACTATAATTAAAGTCCATATAATTTAACTGCTGTTGGATTCCCCAGTTAAGGCGTTCCATGTGGACCAAATTGTTACTATCCCCAGCATCATTGGAGATCATTCCAACTCTACTCTCAACTCTACCAATACTTGTCAGATCAAGAGCATCTACTTGACTGCCAAGCAGAATCAGGCCGAGAACACCCATCACCATGAATTTCATGGGAGGTGTTGTCTGATGTGTATAATTAAGCTTCATATCCCCGCTCACTATTGTGCGAAATAACGAAATATTTGTACTCTGTTATTATATGGATCGGCAACAAACAATCGTTGTTCCTGATCAATAAACAAATTGCGCGGCATCAGGAATTGACCCCGTCCTGACCCAGTTTCACCGAAATAGAAAAGTAGGGCGCCCGTTGGATCAAACATTTGAATATTGCCAAAGGCTGCATCACCAATGAATAGTGTACCATCAATTGCCAGAGCAATACCCTTGGGAAATGCAAAACTACCGGGGACCTGATCATATTCGCCAAAACTATTGATAAATTGAAACTCAGGATCGTATTGTTTGACTTTGCGAGCCATCCCATCTAATACATAGATATTCCCATTGGCAGCATCCACCGTTATGGCAATGGGACTTTGCAAAACAGCGTGAGAGTGTCCACCTCGACCCAATTGAGCGAGATATTCACCATCCGGTGAAAAAACGAAGACCCTATTGGCCGGTGGATCGGCTACCAATAAACGATTGGAATGGCCATCATAAGAGAGACCGCCTGGTCTTTGCATTTCAGCGTGATCTATTGTCCCCACCAGATTAAACTCATAATCCAAGATATGAACGGTGCCACCCATTAAATCACTAACAAATATCTTATCTGGCCCTGCAGCGATGGAGGTGGGATGCAAAATTTCTGGGAGACGTACTCTCTCACTATTGACCCATTCCCCCTCGACTTCGTTATAAATGGAGATATATCCTGCTTCAGACTCAACAATGAGTAAACGTCCCTTTTGATCAACGACCATGTCGGTGGGCTGATTTAAAGTGAATTTTCTCTCTGGTCCTACAATCATACCTAGAAAACGACTAAACAAGCCCTCAGGAGTGTCCTGAGCACCTTCAATCACTTGTTCAAGGGTCAAGTAGGGTTGGGGAATATCAGCGGGATAATTCATCACCTCGCTGACCTCGCTGCTTGAAGCACATCCCACAAGTCCAGATATAAAAACCGCTGTCATGAGGGATAAAACTGTTAAGTAAGGTTTAAAAGATCGGATGACTCTCATCTTAGTATCTCTTTCTCTTAACCGGATCATGGTAATAATTGTATTTCCAGAGTGTGCTCTCACCATGACAATCAGTACAAAGGGTCAACTGACTTGGATTGCGTAAAAATGATGTGAGGTCATTGCCTTCTTCGTTTTCAGAGCTCAGCTCTTGAAACTTCGGTTTGTAAGACCAGGAATGGGGATTGTGACAAGTGAAGCAATCGATATGACCCACTGTCATGCTGGGACCCGCTTCCGTGAAGAGTGGGAAATCCAACCAATCTCCAGTACCTCTAGCAGGAGGAGTCAGGATGCCAAATTCTCGTGGATGACTATACCCCTCTACCAGTTTGGCTGAGGCTGAGCCTGCTTCACTATGACAACTAAAACAATGTTTCTCATTAAAACTGGCACCAGGTGCATCACCCCATTTTGCTAAAATTCCATATTCGGTCTCTGCATTGTGAGGGGCATGGCAAAGACTACAGGCGCTTCTGTCTGCTTCAGTCAAATCATGATCTGTATTTAAGATCGATTCCTGTTCGGGGTGACAATCAAGACAAAGTTTAGGTTCTGGCCAGTTTGAAATGGTGAGGAATGAATTTCTATCGTCTCCATTTAAATCCACTGTTTGAGATTTTTCGACTGTCTTGCCCCACTTATGTGGATCATGACAGGTATTACAACTCAGTAAAGTTTGACCATCCTTTCTATACCCATGCAGATTGCTTTTTGATTCAAAGGGCACACCGATGGGATGATTATTATGAACCACTGATGTGGCAAAATGCTGACCATCATGACAACGCATGCATAGGACAGTATAGGGATCATCTTCTGTCGATCCTTGCAGAGCATCTGTATGAGCTCCATGGCAGACTGTACACTGCCCGTTCAATGTGTTTGATTCTCTGAATAACTGCTGGAAGCCTTCTCTGGTAACACTATGATCAGAATTGAACATACTAGATTGTCCGGAGTGGCAGCTTACGCATAACTGACCCTGGGCATCATCGGGCAAACGCAGAAATGAGGTATATTCAGTACCCTCTTCATTACTGGCATTCACGGCGTGTTTGTTTGAGAATTCCCACTGATGCGGATCATGGCAGGATTTACATAGTAATTTGTCACCTGCTTTTATTCCCAGCGCAGGAATATTTTTTCTCAGTTTAATTTTTGAAACGGGGTGACCAGTATGTGAGAATGTTTTTTCCTGACCTAGACCAGTGTCACTATGACAACCTATGCAGTAGCCGTTCTCCCCCGCCTTCGGATCAATTTCCATAGCCCACATATGCTCGGCTTGACCATCGTGACTAACATGGCAAGCAGCACATGGATCATGTCCGCCAAAATCAGGACCAATATCGCTAGATTTATTCTCCAGGGAGCTGGTGAGATCGTGATCAGTAAGCTTGATGTTAAAATAAGTTTCATGACATGAGGAGCAGAGTTCACTTCGATCATTTCCGGTTACTCCTACCACGGATTCTGTTCCGTGAATGGGATGACAGGTCATGCATTCCATAGTACCATCTTTACCCCAGAACGTACTTTCAGGCATGGTATTATCAGGTGATACTTTCACTTTGATGGGGTGGTTTTTATGTGATTTGGCTTGATTGGAGTGACAATCCAGACATATCGCCGAATTCATCTTTTCCATTCGGAGGAAAGGCGCCAGACCACCATTTCGGGTTGGTTTTAGACTATGGGGGGTGTGGCAGGTCCCGCAATAGATCTTGCCGTCTTTGTCAAGTGGTAGATCTTGAATACTGGCATGTTTAACATCCATATCCATCTGGTGGTTGCTGGATGCGAAGGTTTGACGAGAATCCTTAACCGTTCCATCGTGGCAGGTAAAACACATGGCTGCCGTGGGAATAAGGGCTGGCATCCCTTGAATCTGAATGGGAGCATCAATTTCCGGGAGTAATGATTTCTCTGCATCAATATTATCGTGCCAGCTTACGTGACAGGTGACACAATCCAGACTCACTTTTCGACCATCCGGGTTGTGTTGTCCAAAAGTAAAAGTGCTAAACAAACTTAGTGAAGCAAAAACCAGGACCAATCTTTTTGTGGTGCTCATCATTTGATCCGCCACACGCTTACTTTGCTGGCGAATGACTCAACCACCCACAGACGATCTTGTTTGTCTATATAAACTCCCATAGGAGCCGAAAGGGCGAGATTCTTACCCTCGCTGGTGGCTATTCCCAGATACTTTCCAGAAATAGAGAAGGCTTGAATGGCGCCTGTATATCCATCAGCTACCCAAATACGCTTTTCCGAATCGAGAGCAATCCCTTTAGGTCTGAATATTTGTCCTTTTTCCACACCTGGTTTGGCAATGATTTGTGGGTAGCGACCACTGGGTGAGTAGGAAACAACCCTGCGGTTGAGGATATCTCCAATAACGATTCTATTTTCAGGACCAGGAGCCAGGAAACCTGGATTGATAAATTCACCAATCTTTTCTCCTCTATCACCCCAGTAATATTTTTCTTTGAAGTCTTTATCAAGAACTGTGATGCTATGATTCAGGCGATCTGTTACTACATAGTTGTCACCCATATCAGTGACATCCACCGGTTCAGTCTGATGATCCAATGGGACAACCTGGCTGACGCGTCCATTCATCTCCATTTTCAGAAGACGTGAACGAGGTGTATCTGCAATCCACAGATTACCATTAATCCAGGCTATACCTACTGCCTTGTAAATGGTTTCTCGCTGGGGTTTTATTTCAACCACTTCTCCACTGGCTTTGAGTTGAACCACACGATCATTCATCCCATCCAGAACAAAGACATCACCGCGATCATTTCCACACAGATCTGTAGGAAAATTGAAATCTGCTTCCAGGGTCCTGACATGGGAAAAATTTACTTCTTGAGCAATAAGACTTTGTACTAGGCCAAAGCTGGCAGCCAGAACAACAATTAGCAGCTTCTTAAATCTCATGAATGCTCTCGAATTCTCTGATTTACTCAAAAACAGGAGGGAAATAGAAGGATTCGTATTTCTCAACCATACCCACTACTGCTGAATGTCGCATTTCATTTAATCTATCCCCTTTAAAACCCAAATCCTCCCAGGGGAATGATGCAGATTCTGAATGACAGTTTGAACAGGTCAACGCTTTTTCACCTACCAGTGCTTCAGCAGCTTGTCTGGCTTTGACTTCATCAACTTTATCACCTGCATCAACTGAGTTTCGATATTGAAGGGATTGCTCAGAACTATATGGTGTGTATAGTCGGGTTTTAATTTCACCATCAGAAATGATGGGAAGGATTTTACTGATAAAATTGTCTGAACCTGAAAGCCTAGAATCGGCATCACGAACTAAGCCATAGGCACCCTGTCTGGTGATGGAATTGTCCACACCGAAGTCGTACCACTCAAATGTTACAGGTCGTCCGGGTTGCTCATCAATGTGACAACTCATGCAAGACATATATCTGGAGTGTTGATTATTAAAAGCACGTGTTCTCAGATCTTTTTCGTGCGGCCATATGGAGTGGCAGGTCAAACAATTTTCCTGCTGATCCATGGGTAATAGATAGCGTTCAGAGGTCTGATGAAAATGACTCTGACGATTCTCATAACTGTCATAATAACTATTTAACTGTTCTACATAATCAGGGAAGCGGGATTCAGAAGGAACCTCAGTTTCGAGTGGGGTATCATGTGAGACCACTGCTTTGATGAGAGTTACTGAAACAAAGGTCCCAAGAACCAGGGCAAGAAGACCATAAAAGAGTTTCAAGGCTTTTTTCATTTTGAAGCCTCCTCTCTGGCTTTGATTTCCTCTAGTTCAAGAGGATGCTCATGTTCCATTTCTTCTTCAGATAAGGTTCCCTTGTACCAGACTTTATTTGCAGGCCAGATGCGAGGATTGAAATGAACATTATAGAAATGCCAGATAATAATAGCTAGCAAGGCCAGCATGGCCTCATCACTATGGGCGATATAGGCGATCTGAATCACAATTCCTGGTAAAAATTTGCTGAATAGGACAGGGAACCATAAAATGATTCCACTCCCTGCCATGATAAACATTCCCCAGAAAACTGCCCAGTAATCAAATTTCTCTATATATGAGAATCTATGAAACCGGGGACGTTCATCAGACAGAAACAGGAAGTACTTCATGTTCTCTATGATATTCTTACCATCTCTTCCATTTGGCACAAGATGCATGTCTGCCAGGGATGGTCTTTTTTTATAGAGATTATAACCGAGATAAAGAATATGAAAGGCAAAATCAAGAATCATGACTGCCGCAGCAAAGCGGTGGATGACACGAGCCTTTTCAATCCCACCGGCAGCGGACATGACGACACTCCAGAACTCGCTTTCAGGGAATTTGATGGGAAATCCAGTCAAAACTAAAATGATAAAGGGGACAAACATGAAAATATGCTGTAATCGTTGACTCATCGTGAAGCGGGTATAGTCGCGACTCATTTTTCTTTCCTCCGCATCCAGATATCACCAACCCAGCGTCCAAAATCGAGAAAGATGTGGGCAAAGAGCAGAGCCATAGTTCCAGCGGTTAATATGATGAATCCCCATTCTACGAAGAAGAGGATGGGATTATTTTGAGTGGTAGGTTCTGAGTGAATTGCAGAAACCGCAAATTTAGCCGTAGCATCAGAATGACAATAGGCATTTGAACTACAGGTCTGTTGAATATTATTGGGGTGAATGCTCGAGTTCGGATCATCTGCAGGAAGGTTGAGATGGTTGCGGTGACAGTCCATGCAGTTGGCCACTTCGTTCATACCACGTTTGAGAGCCTTTCCATGAAAATGCCGTTCATATCCCGAAACCTGAGTAAGGTTTACATCAAACTGTTTCATATGACCCTGGTCAGCATGGCAGGAAGAACACAGTTCAACCACATCAATGGAGGCTTCAGCTGTGCGATGACCAGAATGGGAGCTGACATGAAGGATAACCCCGGCAAGTCCATCACCTTCATGACATCGTGCACAGTGCTGACTGTTCGATTCCAAGACCTCATCCTTGATGATATTCCTGAATGTATTGGAGTGACAATACTTGCAATCAGGTTTAGCCTCATTTTTTTCTGCTGAATACTCAGAATTGAAACCGTGGGCACTGATGGCATGGGCATCCGCTTGCTCAGCGTGTGAGTAGCCTGTGAGGGCAAATGGTTTTGTAATGTGACAGGCCTTGTAGCATTCAACCGTGGCAACTTCTTCTGGATGGGGAAAGACGTTGATATCTGTATGGCAATCTCTACAGATGACATTTCTGTGGGTTGAATGGCTGTAGGCTTCAGCTGTAACTTCAAAACTTCGTAATCCATCCGAAGGTGTCGCAATTCCCAGCAATGCCAAACTATGGCAGAGATTACAGTTTTCAGCATCCGCCTGCTGTGCCGGCGCAGAAAGTGCAGTCAGCATCACAAGCAAAAGTACTAGAATTGAATGTCTATAGATCGTGGCAGGCATAGCACAAGTTCTCTTTTGATAGGCGTAAGAAACGCTGGTTCTCTCCGTCACCCTCGTAGACCACCTGATCGGCAGCGAGGGTCCCCCGGTTATGAGTGTAATGACAGGTGTTGCATTGAATAAGATTATCCTGGGAAAGGGGCAGGGTAAGCCCAAATTTTTGTTGTGTCTCACTAAAGCGTTTTACGGTCGCTTTTTTGGATAATTCAATATTTTTGCCCTGATGATTTTGTTCATGGGAATGGAGAGAGTGACACTTGTTGCAGGTCGCAGTCATATCCAGCTGCATCTCTCGGGCAATAGTTGGGTGATCATCTTTACTGGGTTGCTTAATGTGACATTGTAAACAGGTTGAATTGTCGATACTACCATCCGATTGTACCTGCTTGTGTGGATTCATCTTCTTGTAGTCTGATTTGCTATGACAATTATAACAAAAATCGATCTCACGTTTATAAGGTCCACCCCTTAGGAAGGTCCTGTTGGAGCGATCAATTTTGCAGGCGACCTGATGACAGGTTAGGCAGCCCAAACTCCCGTCAGCGTCCAATTTAAAGCTTGTTGGGATGGACATCTTCTCAGATTTGGGGTTGACGTTTTGAAGCGGATGAATCATATCATTTATCGATGCTGCAGCATGGCACTGAACACAGACATCTTTTTTTAGATTGGCTGCGCTTGCTTCAAGTGGTGCAGTATGACAAAATGAACAGTCCTCACTCCCGTGTGGATTTTTAACATCAGGAAATGTGAGCTGTCCGAAAAGAAAGCTAGTCAATAAAAGGGAGCCGAATAGAATTCGGCCCCCTCTACTTAATCGATATGAATACGTATTATTCAAATTGGTTCAATGAATATAAACTAATCCATTGGTAAGTCAGCAGTCAAAGCAGACCATTTGTGGCTCTCGAGTGCTGAATAGATCATTGAATTTGCACCAAACTTCAAGCTGGTAGCATCATATCCAAGTGCTGTCAACCAGGCTGTCATCATAGATGAAGTCTGACCTGTCCAGCAATAAGTAACGATTGTCTGTGAAGGATCAAGAATGTCAAGACCATCGTTGGCAATTGTCAGTGTACCAGGAGTTACCTGATATGCACCGTCAATATGACCATAATGATCCCAGTCAGTCAATCCCCAGAAGTTATTGATCTGATAGTTCTCAGGAGCTTCAATGATTGTAGCTGAAGGTGTTCCCTTGAAACCAGCAAGAATAGCATCAACACGTTCTGCAAGAATGGCGGCACCATCTGTCAAGTCAGTGTCAATTTCTGGATCATCCATACCTGAAAGTAATGCAGGAGGAG
Source organism: Fidelibacterota bacterium (assembly GCA_018673925.1). GTDB lineage: Bacteria > Fidelibacterota > UBA8477 > UBA8477 > JABMPR01 > JABMPR01. The sequence continues at coordinate 67,773 of JABHBL010000039.1, read as the reverse complement.
CTGCTGTCGACCAGTTAGCGTGATCTACGCCAATACTGGCAACATTGCCTGACCAGCTATCAAACTGCATGGCCCAGCCACTCATTCCCCATTTCAGGGTTTTTGCGTCTGTGTATCCACTAAGACGAAGAGCAACAACAGCATGTGCTGCTGACTGACCTGAGTAGCAAGCTACCAGAACAGGAAGATCATTCGTGTTTTGTGCTTCAACAGTAGTTAGGATATCAGCATAAGTACTATTTACTGCACCGGGGATATGTCCTTCAGCATATTTGTCAGCTGCGCGGATATCTACGATAAAGTAGTTAGCTTCGTTACCTGTAACGTTTGCAGCAGTTGTAATCCAGTCAGCGATGACAACATCTGCATCATAGGAATTATCAACCATATACTGTGATAAGGTTTCAAAAGCGGTTACGGTTTCTTCATCATCAGTGTCCTCACAACTTACCATAAGTCCTAGTGATAACACCATTACCAATACTAGTCTCCAATCAAGTTTCATCTTACCTCCTCGTGGCTTTGTTAACTTGTTTTCAATTGACTATTTACTAATGACAGGCAGAACAATAATTACCATTTGACATGCGGCCCAAACTCGTAAGTGTGTTGAATGGGATCTCGTCACTCAAATCATCATTGGTAATATCGCTCTCCATATTTTCATCTATTAAATAAAGCGCATCATTCACTGCCGTATATGCTCCGACATCTCCGTGCATGTGGCAATTCGTATAACAATCATCTGTTGTATAATCCTGGGTGGAACTGCTAGCCCAGTTTGTATCAGCCAGGGTTCTCTCAGTCCAACGTTGAATATTATGGGGGCTGGCATATTTCCAGGTCTCCATATTTTTTACCGCAGATAGATCATGTAAATCCCAAGAATCAATGTTCCAGTTTTTAAAGGCATCTGGGGATACTGGTACGTGTCTTACAGTGATCCAGGCTTCATCAGTATGTGGATGATTGGCTTCACCGTAATAGGGGTTACGACCGATTTTGAATTGCGGATAGACTCGGTATTCATCCGAATTGTCGGCCTCATATTCATTTTTCCATGAGCCAGCATGACAGGTATTACAGTTGTTATACTGTTGGGAATGACATACGAAGCAGGCCAGGTCAGCGCCATCAGAAGCATCTCCATTGGGCCAATGCCTGATATGATAGGCATTGTCGTCTGCATCAACAGTGTGACAATCTACACAATCAGGAAGATCTGCTACCTGATATCGAGAAGTATACTGGGCATCTGTTTCACCCTCGCCATGCATGTCTTCGGTATGACAGTCTAAACAGGTATAACCAAAATCATTGTGAACATCAGGAACATTTCCTGGCACACGATCTTGATTGGCGTTCCAGTCGTCACCGACACGGGAACCATGACAGGCTGTACATACGTTTTCTTCGCTAGGTGTGGGTAAAAATTTGTGACTATAGCCCACGCGTTGTTCAAGGAATCCACCTCCAGCAGCATGGGGGCGACTAATGTGACACTGTCCACAAGTCGTGTGGCAGCTATTACAATCCTTAGCAAATCCATCCTGAATTTCAGAGGGACAAGATTCAAAGGATTCGTAACCATTCCTCAGGGCAACATGTGCCTTCTCTCCCCAGAGATTACTATGCATGCTGGTCTCATTGCGAGCGACAATATCAGCGTGACAGCTTCCACCGCTACAACCAAGTTCACCAATGGCAGAAGGATCTCGCATCATGCCCTCATGAGCAGCCCGAAAAGCAGAGGTATCATCAACTGCATCAACTAGTGAGTTTCCACCATGACATCCTGCGCAACCAATGACTGCGTGAGTGGGGTCAATATCAGTGAAAGAGTTCACACCGCGTGTGGCATTGATTCTAATTAAAACCTTATCCGTGAGTACCAACGGTACCGCTCCGCCACCTCAGCCAGGCGCCGCATGACCTTCGTCAGGCGGATCAAGATTTAAGGCATCTATCACATTTGATAATGCATTTCTATTCGTATGACAGCCTTCACATGTATAATCTGTTAAATCACCATCATCCGCTGGATTGATAGCGTCGCAGCTCCAGAAGGAGATGCTCATTAACAATAAAATGGCTATCGAAAATTGTTTTATTAATCGCATTTGAATTTCACCGATAATATTTTTTTGAGGTTTTCAACATTGAGGACCTGCTGATAAACAACACAGGTTCTACAATTTTCTCCTTTGCTCCGACAAGGCGTATCATCAAAGTCCCAACAAGGTCTGCAACTTCTATCTCCGGCCGGACAAGTTTGATAGTCTTCCAGGCAACAGGGTTTCATTTCGTGACATGGCAACATTGAAAGAATGTAGCGGATGCCAGCAAAATTCAGCTTGTTCTCATGTATCTGTTTTTGAATACAGGTGATCCATTCAATATCAGAATCAGTATAGCGTCTGTGGCCAGAATCCAGCTTGTAGGGAACGAGCAAGCCCTCACGTTCATACAAACGAAGGCTCTCTACAGAAAGGTTCAGCCGTTGAGCTACTTCCCGCGGTGTATAAAGTTCTTCACCCCCGGAAGGATCAGCTGATGGCGTCGTATTTGGATTTATGCTCATTTATTTTTTTCTGTATTCTGAAATACGGTATTTACAAAGGGTGTGCCAAAACACCGGCGTAACTGCTAATGACTCGCATTTAGGCCAATTGGGGAGAACTGTCGCAAATAAATTTCTTCCTGAAACATTAATCGCGCTTCAAATCTGCTGATTTTGGCGAGTATTTATTTTGTAAACTAGTTATTCCACGCCATTTCTCTGATTTTCGAGAACTACTTCTCGCAACTGAGAGTGACAAAAATGGTAATATTTATATCCACCTTCCAACATAGATTCATTTGCCAGAACCTGATTTGGAGGAAATATTGAGGCATGGAATATCTCATGCAATTGCCTAAGGAATCAATAGGCCAAAGTTTTTTTAACCACGAACCAATTCATGTAGCTCAATCGCTCCTTGGAAAAATCATTGCTGTCCCTCATTCCACAAATTGGCTCATGGTTAGAATCATCGAGACAGAAGCCTATTATCGCAAAGAAAAGGCCAGCCACTCTTCTCTGGGATACACAAAAAAGCGGAAGGCTCTCTTCATGTCTCCCGGCACTATATATATGTATTATGCTCGAGGTGGTGATTCTCTCAATTTTTCCTGTCAGGGTGAGGGAAATGCTGTACTTATCAAATCAGGATACCCAATATTTCTGAAAGATGATGCTATCGACACCCGAAAGGTCATGCAGAGCAACAATCCAAATCGAAATGGCAGCAGGCGCTCCATCGCCAAACTTTGTGCAGGACAAACCCTGCTCTGCAAATCGCTTAACCTCAAAGTAAGTGATTGGGATACTAAACAATTGACCCCAAACTTACTGGAGCTCTGGGATGATTACTATTTTCCCGAAAAGATCATTCAAACCAGGCGGTTGGGAATACCTCCAGCGAGGGATGCTCATCTGCCATATCGGTTTATTGACATGCGCTATGTAGATTTCTGCACAAAAAACCCGCTGCGAGTTCGAAACTTTCAGATGGGGAGAGATTACACTATCTTGAAGCCATGAAAAATCGAATTGCATACATAAACCTGCTTGTTCTCATTTGTCTCTTCCCTCTGTTGGCAGGGCAGAAATTGTCATTGGAGGAGCAGCTTCAAAAACAAGGACTGGTGAACATCCACACACTGGCTCCAGATATTCTGGTTGAATTAAAGTACTCCACTTCAGACAATTTCCTTTCATCAGATACTTATGGTGAATTGGAAAATTGCTATCTCCAGCCTAAGGCTGCAGCCATGCTTAAACAAGCCCAGGACTCACTCAAAAAATCACACCCTGAATTAACCCTGTTGATCTACGATGGTGCCCGCCCGCGCTCTATACAACGCAAAATGTGGGCTCTGGTGGTAAATACTAAATCCCAGGATTATGTGGCAAACCCTGATAGAGGATCAGTCCATAATTTTGGGTCTGCAGTAGATCTTACCATTGCCACCAACGATGGAGTCCCCCTGGATATGGGTACTGCTTTTGACTATTTTGGCAAGTTGGCCCAACCACGTCACGAAGCTCGTTTCCTGAAAGAGAAGAAACTGACTCAGGAGCAACTCGATCACCGCCATCTCCTGCGAGATGTGATGACTCAGGCTGGCTTTCAGTCCATCTCCATTGAATGGTGGCATTTCAACGCCGTGCCAGTTAAAGTTGCTCGTTCTCAATATCATATTATTGAATAAGGATATCTCCATGCTCCCTCAAATAAAATTAATTGTTACCCTTGTCCTTGTGCTGGTGTGTGGAACCACAGCCAGCAGCATGTCAAAAAAAGAGAATCTCCCCTCAGATGAATTTGCCAGACGTAGAGCCGTTTTTCTTGAAGAATTACGTGAACTTGACGCCTGTGCAATCTTTCATACTGCCCCCCAATACCAACGCAATCATGATGTGGAATTTCCATATAGACAAGACTCGGATTTCTTTTATTTGACAGGTTGGACTCAAATGCAGGGCGTATTGCTCCTGACACCACAAGAAAACTCAGAGAATGGCGAAGAGGTTTCTATGTTTGTGTTGCCTCGAATCCCAAAAAGGGAGGTTTGGACGGGTCCCAAAGCTGGTATTGATGAGGCCATGGTGCTACCTGGCATCGATCAAGCCTATGATTATGGGGACTTTTACACCCATTTGGGAAAACTTATCAAAGGCTACGAGCGATTGGTCATTTCACACGGCAGCGACTTAGTTTTTGAACATGAGTTTGAGGAAAATTTTAAATCCATCCGGAGTCGTCCCAGCATTGTTCAGGAAGCATCATCGCTTCTTAAATCATATCGCCTGATCAAATCAGACCATGAAATTAATGCTTTGCAAAAAGCCATTGATGTGACTCATCAATCCCTGGAGGAAGTATTACCATTGATTCCAGGTTTGAGCTTTGAGTATGAGGTGCAAGCCGCCATCGAATATGGCTTCGCAAGGCGTGGAGCCGAGCGTATGGGATTTCCCTCCATTGTCGGGGCTGGTAAAAATGCTACCTACCTACATTATGAAGACAATCACGGCACCCTCCTTGCTGGAGATCTGTTGCTAATGGACATAGGCGCCGAGTGGAATTATTATTCAGCTGATATCAGCCGGACTGTACCTATCTCCGGAAAATTCAGCTCCGAGCAAAGCGCTATCTATCAACTCGTCCTTGATGCGCAGTACGCAGCTATTGAATTGGTTAAACCAGGAACTTCCTGGCGTATCCCACATGAAAGAGCAATTGAGGTAATTACATCTGGACTCGTTGATCTGGGTTTGCTCGAAGGAGATCCAACCGATCTGATTCAGGAAAAGGCATATCGTAAATTTTTCATGCACGGTACCTCACACTGGCTGGGTTTAGATGTCCATGATGCCGGTGGTTGGGTCGGAGATGATGGCAAACCTCACATACTAAAACCCGGGATGGTTCTCACCGTCGAACCAGGAATCTATATTATTGAGTCTGAAGATGTGGATCAGAAGTGGTGGAATATAGGTGTCCGTATCGAGGATGATGTGCTGGTAACACCAAAGGGACACCGTGTTTTGAGTCAGTCTATACCTAAAACTATTCAAGAGATTGAGACTCTGATGCAGCCCTGATAGGCTGCTGATTTCTCAATAAGTTAAACGTTTGACATGCGAATAACTCCCATCTATATTGCGTGGCTTTGACAATGAAGATAGTACTGAACACATTGCCGAGAGGCAAATCAGAGCAGATCTTTGACAGCGTAGCACAGCTACAACAAGATAAAAGCATCGAGTGGAAACCACTCCAGTTTGAATTGAAGTTAGGCATCGACCGACAGGGTCAAAATTTTTATCTACACGGGAATATTTCTTGTACGGGTCTCTTTATATGTGAGTCCGGCATGGAGGAGTTTGAAGACACCCTGAAGAGTGAAATTAAAGTCATGCTAACTTTTGATTCCAAGTATCTGGAGTCTTACGAAGGAGATGAGATGTTTCATGTTCCTGCTCACCAGGCAGAATATGATCTCTATCCTCTTGTCCATGATGCCGTGTTGTTGGCCATCCCCATTTCACATCGATGTGGTACTGATTGTAAAGCAGGAGAAGAACTGCAAAAAATAATCAAACCACGAGAGAAACCGGATGAACGCTGGGCTAAGCTAAAAGATTTGTTCAACGAATAGGAGATTTTTACTCGTGGCTGTACCAAAAAGAAAAACCTCGCGGGCCAGAAGGGATAAACGTCGCACTCACTGGAAGGCGTCCCTCGCTGGTCTTATCACCTGCTCAAACTGCAGCGAACCAAAATTACCACACCGTGTTTGTCCCCATTGCGGATATTACAAGGGAAAACAGGTTACCATTCCTAAAGAAGTTTGATTCCAAAAATGAAAATCGTGGTTGATAGTATGGGGGGCGATAATGCCCCTTTTATCAATATCGAAGGGGCAATTCAATATTTGAATGATCCCAAAAGTATTGGTGAAGTCATACTGGTTGGCAAGGAAGACCTTATTCGCCATGAGCTTCAATCCAGATCTTTTGAAAGTCCTCGGCTACATATTCAGCATGCCTCCCAGGTCGTTACCATGGATGAATCACCCACCAAATCCTATAAAGAAAAAAAAGATTCTTCAATGCGTGTTGGTATCGGGTTAGTTAAAACAAACGAGGCCGACGCTTTTATCTCGGCTGGGAATACTGGCGCTACCATGACCTATTCCCTTCTCTCTCTGGGTCGCATCCCTGGAGTTGATCGTCCTGCAGTGGGAGCCTTTATGCCTCATGAAAAAGGTGCAACCCTCTTACTCGATGTCGGTGCAGTTGCTGAAGCCAAACCAAAAAATTTACTCCAATTCGGAATCATGGGTAGCATCGTGCACCGCTATCTAACCAAAACTGACAAGCCCCGCGTCGGACTCATGAGTATTGGTGAAGAAGCTGAGAAGGGGACCTCCCTGGTCCGAGAGGCCAAGCGACTCCTGGAAGATTCCAGTCTGAATTTTAAGGGCTATGCTGAAGGCCGAGACATCTTTTTCGATAAATTTGATGTCATTGTGACCGATGGATTTACTGGTAACGTCTCACTAAAGTTAGCCGAGAGTACATTTAAAACTTTGTTTAGTATGATCAAGAGAAGAATTGATCGTCCCAGTAGACTTTTAGGTGCCCGTCTTATCAAACCAGTCTTTACTGAACTAATGGGCATTTTTGACCCCAACAATTATGGCGGTTCACCCTTACTTGGCATCAAGGGTATTTCCCTCATAGCCCATGGATCTTCAAATGAGAAAGCCATTAAGGCAGCTCTTTTTGAAGCCCAAAGCCTTATAAAATCGAATATGATCGATGCCATTGAACAGGAAATAACGAAATCCCTATCCAACATCGTTTATACGGATATGGACGAACAAATCATCCACCACTAACCAATCAGGGAAATAATATGATCCGTGCTGCAATAACTGGAGTTGCCTCCTATGTACCTAAAAAAGTAATTACAAATTTTGATTTGGAAAAAATGGTGGACACCAACGACGAATGGATCCAGAGTAGAACAGGTATTAAAGAAAGACGTGTCGCAGCTGAAGGTGAAGCCAGTTCCGATATGAGTGTGAGTGCTGTAAACAAGTTATTAGCCGAAACAGGAACTAAAGCGGAAGAGATTGATGCTATTATCGTAGCAACTGTCACCCCGGACATGCTTTTCCCCTCAACTGCTGCATTGATCCAGGAAAAAATTGGAGCGCACAATGCCTGGGGATATGATCTGTCAGGTGCCTGCTCAGGTTTTCTTTTTGCCCTCAAATCTGGTTCCTCTCTCATCCAGACCGGTTCAAAAAAGGTTATTGTCGTGGGTGTGGATACCATGAGTTCTATCCTGGACTATACCGATCGTAATACCTGTATTCTCTTTGGTGATGGTGGGGGTGCTGTTCTCCTCGAGCCTACGGAAGATGAAAATTTTGGAATGATTGATGATATCCTCCACATCGATGGTAGCGGTGCTGATGCATTGCACATGAAGGCTGGTGGAAGTCGGAAACCAGCTACCCATGCCACTGTTGATGCCCGAGAGCATTTTATCTACCAGGATGGACGCAGCGTTTTCAAACGTGCCTCCAATGATATGGCCAATGTCAGTGCTGAAATTCTTGAGAAAAACAATTTGAAAGCTGAAGATGTTGGAATATTCATCCCACATCAGGCAAATAAACGCATCATCGATGTTGCCGCTCGCAAGGCAGGCTTCAAAGATGAGCAGGTCTTACTTAACATCGATAAATACGGCAATACCACTGCTGGTACGCTTCCCCTGGGATTGGATGAAGTTGTCCGTGATGGGCGCATAAAAGATGGTGACCTTGTGCTTTTTGCTGCATTTGGTGCCGGGTATACCTGGGGCAGTATTTTATTGCGCTACGGACCAAGCAAGAAAGGGTAATTCATGAAACGTGCTCTCGTATTTCCAGGCCAGGCATCCCAGTATGTTGGAATGGGTCAAGATATATTTGACAAGCATCAATCGGTAAAAGATATGTACACCATAGCCAATGAAATTCTTGGCTTTGATGTTGCAGATGTCAGTTTCAATGGTCCTCTGGAAGCTTTGACAGAAACCAAGGTAACCCAGCCTGCTTTATTTGTTACCTCAGCCGCTCTTTTTACGCTTCTACCAAAATCCTACGAATTTTCCATGACCGCTGGTCATAGTCTTGGTGAATTCTCAGCTCTGTTCGCAGCAGGTGTACTCAGTTTTGAAGATGCACTCTCAATTGTGAAGGTACGTTCTGAGGGCATGCAGGCAGCTGGAGAAAGCCAAACTGGAACCATGGCAGCCATTCTGAATATGTCCCGCAAGGATATTACCAAGGTGTGCAAACATGCCTCCTTAAGGGGTATCGTGCAGGCAGCAAATTACAACTCACCTGGACAAATTGTCATCTCAGGTGAGACCGTAGCCGTTCATTATGCCATGGAAATTGCCAAGAATTTAGGAGCGCGTAAAGCGCTTGCTCTGAATGTGAGTGGTGCGTTCCACTCACCCCTGATGGCACCCGCCAAGGATGACCTGAGTGTCATTATTGAGAAGACTAAGTTTAAGAAGGCAAAAGTTCCTGTCGTAGCCAATGTGGATGCCAGCCCCACATCAGATCCAGCCAAAATAAAAAACAATCTGATTGAGCAGTTAGAAAATCCTGTTCTTTGGGAGGATACAGTTCAATATATGGTTAAGGATGGTGTTGAGGAAATTGTTGAAATCGGTCCTGGAAAAGTACTTCAGGGATTGGTAAAACGCATTCACCGAGATATGCCAACTGGCGGTGTCGCAAACCAAGAACAATTGGAGGTAATATCATGATCGATTATCAGGGGAAAGTTGTTGTCGTCACAGGATCCACGAGGGGTATTGGTCACCAGATAGCCTTAGCTTTGGCTGAACTGGGAGCAAAAGTAGTGGTCAGCAGTCGCAAAGCTGAAGATTGTCAACAGGTTCAGGAAGAATTTGAAGCCCAGGGGTATACCTGTCTGGGTGTTGCTGCCGATGTTTCATCCATGGATGATTGTAAAGCTTTAAGTGCCGCTGCTTTGGAAGCATTTGGCCAGGTAGATGTATTGGTAAACAACGCTGGAATTACTCGAGACAATCTCATGATGCGTATGAAGGAAGACCAATGGGATGATATCATGAATATCAATCTTAAAAGTGTCTTCAATATGTCTCAAGCACTGTTAAGAAATTTTTTAAAATTGCGGGGGGGTCGCATTATAAATATTACTTCTGTAGTTGGACAAATGGGAAATGCTGGACAAGCCAATTATGCTGCTTCAAAGGCTGGTATTATTGGGTTTACCAAGTCTCTGTCTAAGGAAGTTGGGTCAAGAGGAATCACTGTGAATGCCGTTGCACCTGGTTATATTGCCACCGATATGACAGACGCGATCACAGACGATGCCAAGGAAAAATTGTTTGCACAGATCCCACTGGGTCGTATTGGAGAACCTCAGGATGTTGCCAATTTGGTAGCTTTTTTAGGTTCCGAGCAAGCTGGATATATCACAGGTCAGGTCTTCAATGTTGATGGCGGCCTGGTCATGCAAGGATAGAATTGAAAGTTAGGAGGAAGGAACTATATGTCAACCTTTGAAAAAGTACGTGACGTTATTGTCGAAAAATTAGGTGTTGATGCCGCAAAGATCACTGAAGATGCTTCATTTATTGACGATCTCGGTGCAGACTCACTTGATACCGTTGAACTCATCATGCAGTTCGAAGAAGTCTTCGATATTGAAATTCCCGATGAAGATGCTGAAACCATCACAACTGTTGGGAAGGCCGTTCAGTACGTTGACAGTAAGCTTGGATAAGCTTTAGTCAAAATATTCTGAAATAAAACTGGGTTCACTGAGGGGTCTGGGGTCAAATCCCGACTTAACAGTGAATCCAGTTTTTTTATAAGGGAGTACCATGAATAAGCGTGTTGTTATTACTGGAATGGGGGTCGTCTCACCCCTGGGGAATGAAATTGATAAATTTTGGAACAATCTGGTTGCCGGAACAAATGGAGTAACCACCCAGGATTGGTTGGTGGAAGAAGGCTACAATGCTACTGTAGCAGCCACCGCAAAAGATGAAATTCTCATTGACGATGTAGTTGATTTTAAAGAAGCACGCCGCATGGATCCTTTTACGCGCTATTCTGTGCATTCAGCCAAGGCTGCAATTGCTCAAAGTGGTCTGGATACTTCAAGTGAAGATCCCACCCGTATGGGTGTCATCATCGGAAGTGGTGTGGGTGGTCTGTATACATTTGAAGAGCAACACGCCATGCTGATTAAGCGGGGACATCGACGTGTCAGTCCTTTCTTTATTCCTATGATGATTCCAGATATTGCGGCTGGTTATGTTTCAATTATCTGGGGACTCAAAGGACCAAATTTTTCGGTAAACTCAGCTTGCGCCACTGCTGCTCATGCAGTTGGTCTTGGTATGCGGGCGATTCGTTATGGTGATGCAGATGTCATGGTCTGTGGTGGTGCAGATGCTGCGCTTACCCACATGGGCTTTGCCGGTTTTGCCAATATGAAGGCACTCTCTTTTAATCCTGATCCAGATTCTGCCAGCAGACCATTTGATAAAGCCCGAGATGGCTTTGTCATGGGTGAAGGAGCCGGTGTCTTTGTTCTTGAAAGTCTTGAACATGCTCAAGCCAGGGGTGCCAACATCCTTGCCGAACTGTCTGGCTTTGGAATGACAGCAGATGCCTATCATATCACCAGTCCTGCTTCAGGTGGTGAAGGAGCCAATCGTGCCATGAAAATGGCACTCGCAGACGGCGATCTTATTCCCACAGATATTGATTATATAAATGCCCATGGAACTTCGACACCAGCCAATGATAAAAACGAATCCATTGCTATAAAGAATGTATTTGGTGATCATGCCTACAAGCTTTCGGTAAGTTCAACAAAATCCATGACGGGTCACCTCCTGGGTGCTTCAGGTGGAATTGAACTGGCGGCTCTTGTAAAAACTGTTATGACCAACACAATCGCTCCGACCATTCACCATGAGAATCCCTGTGATGAATGTGATTTGAACTATACACCTGGTGTATCCGTTCAACGTGAAGTCAGAGCAGGAATTAGTAATTCTTTCGGTTTTGGTGGTCACAATGCTGTGTTGGCGGTAAAGGAATATAAGGCCTAATCTTACACTTATGAGGATTTTGGGGAAACTCTTCAGGAAAAATGATTTGAAGCCGGTGGTCTCTGATCACTTTGCAAAAAATCTTTCCACAATTGAAAAAGCCCTGGGCTATTCATTTGCCGAGCCTCATCTGCTGGAACGTGCTTTAACCCACAGTTCATTTGCCAGCCAGAATAATATACGCTACTCATATGAGCGTCTTGAATTCCTCGGGGATGCAGTTCTCCAGCTGGTTGTTTCAGATTATCTTTTCAAAACACACCTCCATCTAAATGAGGGAACCCTCACAAAATACCGGACCATTCTGGTGAACGGTAACTATCTCTCGGAATGTGCGCTTCGTCTAGATCTGGGGAAGTGGATTCTTCTGAGCGACTCCAGTCGCCGTGGTGGACAACGGGACAATGATTCCATCATGGCAGATGTTATTGAATCACTTATTGCAGCCATCTATATGGATGGTGGGTATGAACCGGCTGCCATTTGGGTCAAAAAACACGTAATCTCCGGGAAGGCTGATTACGCTGCTGAATTACAATCCTTTAACTACAAAGGTCAGTTAGCTGAAAAATGCCAACGTTTGAAGATGGGTAATCCTGCTTTTGAAGTAACCAAAACAACAGGACCAGACCACGATCCACTATACATGATCCAGGTTATCATCGATGGTACTGTCGTTGGATTTGGTGAGGGACGAAACAAAAAGGAGGCAAGCCAACATGCCTCTGAAGATACATTGAAAAACTGGGACGTTTTTTTCTCCGATAAAAAATAGACTACCACCGGGTATGCCATACAATGGCTCCAGCGCCTACACCCCTATTCCCAAATACTGCTAGATAATCAAACTCCCAAACATGTCTTAACGGGTCTTCCTAAAACCTGGTTTATACCGTTTCTACCCTTTGTAGGTCTTGGGATTAACACTATATTTCTTGACTTAACGATACTCAAAGGTTTGTGATTTTTTTTCTAAGAATATTTGTCAGCGACATGAACAAATGAACCGTCAGGAAAAGCATATGAACAAAATAACTCAATCAATCATCCCGCTTCTTTTCCTGGCCAGTTTCAGCATGGCGCATGATCATCTCTCCCCTCAATTTGAAACAATCGATATCAATCTTGGCCTTTCGCAGAATAGTGTGATGACTGTGACAGCGGATAGAAATGGATTTATGTGGTTTGGGACAGAAGATGGACTCAACCGTTATGATGGCATCAACTTTAAGCAGTTTCGCCAAGATCCCATGGACTCAACTTCTATTAACTCCAATTCAATCTATTCCAGCCTACTTGATAGTCAGGGCAATCTGTGGATAGGTACCTATGTTTCAGGCTTAAACAAATATATCGATGAAACTGAATCTTTTGTCCATTACCCTCACAATCCCTCTGATAGTCTTTCACTTGGAAAAGGTTCGATTTGGGGATTGATTGAGGATCAAAATGGTTATATCTGGATCGGGACTTCCGGCGGAGGACTTTCTCGGTTAGACCCCAAAACAGGAATATCTGTTCCGGTAGAGAGCCTTATTACAAACGACGAGACGCTGGCAGATCCAGTGGTTTATGGGCTTCTCGAAGATCATGCTCACCAACTCTGGATTTCAACTCTAAATGGGCTGAGTGTCCTGAATTTGAAAACTTACGAAATCCGAAATTATCGTTACGATCAGGATAATCCATCATCCTTATTCGACAATAACGTGAACTGTGTATACGAATCTTTTGATGGGGAAAATTACAAGATCTGGGTTGGTACTAACTGGGGTGGACTGGATTGCTATGATCCTGAAACTGATGGTTTCATTCACCATGGTTATAAATCTACCATCAATCCTGATTATGCCGAAACCAGTGTAAGTCGAATAATTCAGGTAGGTCAAGATCGGTTATGGGTGGGTACAGACTCTAAAGGGATATTGATCCTGGATATAAATGGCAATCTGTTGGAGACTGTTGGGAAAAAAGTCTATGATGAAACTGCCCTGAACGATGATGCTATCCGGGCATTCTACGATGATGGGGATATAGTCTGGGTTGGTACCGCAGGGGGTGGTGTTGGCAAATATATCCGCAATCGAAAAAAATTCCACAGTCTTACCTATGATCCGTTAAATCCGGAGGGATTACACGACAACCGTATTCTTAAAATTGCCAAAGACAGTAAAGGCAATCTTTGGATAGCCACCTGGTCATCAGGTCTTACTTACTACAACCCGTTAACCAATGAATTTAAGGTATATCGTCACGATCCAGAGGACTCAGGTAGCCTGAGTGATGATGGGATTCAGGACATCATAGTAGATCAATATGACAACCTCTGGGTTATCAGTGCAAGTACTAGCCTTGACCTCCTCAGGAAAGATTCGGATGCTTTCCAGCGTATTTCGGTCGATTCTGATAATCCTAAGGGTCTCCAAAGCGAATATCTGCTCTCGATGATTGAAGGTCAGGAGGGCAATATCTGGCTGGGTAGTTGGGAGGAAGGTCTTTTTCGACTGGATCCCACAAGTTTAGAATTTGAGACCTTTCGCACGCAGGGCGATAAGGATATAAATCTTGGGAATATTTCGTTCTACTGCATGTTCGAGGATTCTCGAGGAAGGTTATGGATAGGAGCTGAAAACGAAGGTTTGATAGGGTTTGATCGCAACACCATGACGCTGAGCCAATATAAAGCTTCCCCCGGTGACCCCACCGCTATACCCAACAATGATGTGATGTGTTTCTTTGAGGACGAAGATGGCTATATCTGGTTGGGGACGTACGGTGGCGGGATAAGCCGCTTTAATCCGCGAAATAGAACCTTCGAGAATTTTTCCACGGAAGATGGATTACCCAGCAATGCTGTTTACACTATTTTCCAGGACACCCATGGTTGGTTATGGATGAGTACTAATAATGGTTTGGCACAATATCACCCAAAGAAAAAAATACTTAGGTCGTATGGCGTTGCTGATGGTGTCTTAAGTAAAGAGTTTAACCCGGCAGGCTGCCAACTTGAAAATGGGTGGTTATACTTTGGAGGGGTTAAAGGAATCACCTATTTCCATCCGGATCAGATAAAGAGTAACCGCCATATTCCTCAAGTTAGATTTACAGATTTATCTATCATGAATGTACCCATTCGTATCGATCATAAATTCAATGGCCGAGTCATATTAGAAAAATCCATCACATCAACCCCCGCTCTGGAGTTATATCCAGATGATTTGTTTTTTAGTCTTAGCTTTGCCAGTCTGGACTATTATCACCCACGAAGCAATAGCTACGCCTATTACATGGAAGGTTTTGACGAGAAGTGGCGACAAATTGGACATCAACGAAGTGTTACATTTACAAATCTACCTCCTGGGGAATACAATTTCAAACTCAAGGGCAGCAATAATGATCAGGTCTGGAATGAGGACGATCTCTCACTTAAAGTTATCATGTATCCAGAATTCTATGAATCGTGGTGGTTCATTTCCAGTAGTATTCTTCTGCTCATTCTCATTGGTTTCATAAGCTATCGTATACGTACAAATTTTCTGATTAAACGTGGGTTAGAACTTGAAAAACACAACATCCAACTCAATGCCCAAATTGAATCTCGTCGCAAAGCCCATGTAAAGGCCAGTGAAAGAGCAAATTATTTTCGCGCTGTAATCGCCCAATCTCCCATCCCCATGGCTATCCACAATTCTGAAGGAAACATTACCCATCTTAATTCCGGTTGGGTTGAACTCTGGGATGCTGAAAGTCCCGAGCAAATTATTCGAGACTATCATGTGGATGAGGACAAGCTGGCAAACAAATTGTCCCTTGGAAATAGCTTCAGAAAAGCGGTAGAGGGGAACATCATCGAAATTCCTGAAGTTAAATTCATAGATGATAATGGAACTACCAAGGTGGTTCAAATGCTTCTTTATCCCCTTAAGAATATTGTTGGGATGACGAATCAAGTGATGATATCCCTTGAAGATGTTACAGAGATCGTCCGCCAGAGAAATCTTCTGGAAAAATCTATTCTCGAAAAAGATATATTGCTTAAGGAAGTCCATCATCGTGTGAAAAATAATCTGCAGCTCGTGGCCAGTTTGCTTGGATTGCAAAAGGCAGGAACTGAAAATGATAAAACACTACAAACCCTTGATGATATAAAAAATCGAGTCAATTCTATGGCCCTGGTGCACGACGCACTATATAGGTCTCCTGAATTTGATAATATAGATATTTCCACCTACATTCAGGATTTAACCGATACCCTCCATGCTGCTTTTGGCCGACATGCCGCGCCCATAGATATCAGGACAAATATACCGGAAATAAGTTTGCCCGTAGATATCGCTGTACCTTGTGGTTTGATGATCAATGAAATGGTAACTAACTCACTAAAGTATGCCTTCCCCGACCCTGAGAAGAAGGATAAATACATCATCATACAATTCACAGAATGTGAAGGTGATTGTTTACGTCTGGAGGTCATTGATAACGGTGTTGGTCTTCAGAAACCTGTAGTCTGGGATTCAATTCATTCTCTGGGATTATATCTACTCAAAATTTTATCTGAGCAACAGCTCATGGGAACAGTCAATCTAAAAGATGCCCCTGGTGCTCATTTTATCATCGAATTTCCTATCCATCCTAACTTCGATGATTAGGAGTGATTGAAGACAAATATTTTCGTGGGTTTATTGCGGTTTAAATGACCAGGCTACTGGTCGATGATCAGATACGACAGAGCTGTAATCACCAAAAACCTCATCCAATCGAATTGTTGATATACTGGAATTTCTTTCTTCATCAAAGAGTGATCGACTGATTAAAATGTGGTCAATGAAGCTGGGATAGCTGGGATAGGAAGCATCTCGTACACTACCTGTGGCAGATAAACTATCTGTGGTAAAACGAAAATTTGTATTATCATTCAGAAATGCCTCAAAACTGTACTGACCAGAATTGTCTGTATCGTGGATATCATCGTTCCAATCCCCCGCCACCACGAAGTTGCTATCTCCCAATGATATGGCATCAGACAGATAATCATGTAGGAGGTTGCAGGCATCATGTCGGCGTTGGATACTCTCCTGGTCTCCAAAGGCTTTCAAATGTACATCAATGATGTTGAGCGTCTGCTCCTTTCCATTTTGGCTAAATAAAAAGGATGACAAAAACGGTGGACGCCAAGCAAATTCATATGAATTCGATCTCAATATTTCAGTTGTCCCCAAGAACAATAGTACGCTTGGCTTAAAAACAATTGATCTGACATAGCTATCTGATGATGAATGAACAACTTGGTACTGGTCAAGAGCATCAACAATTTCGTCGAGATCGGATTTATTATCTATTTCCTGAAGACAATAAATATCAGCATTTAGCGAATCAAGAATTAGCTCAACACGTTCCGTTGTCCTATTCCCCATCTGAGGAAAATTCTCAATGTTCCATGTGACGATGCTGATATTTGCATCACTATCGATTGAAGGAATCTGAGGTCCAATTGGAAGGTCTGAATCAACTGGTTCTGCACAGGCAACCAGCAGACCCAGCGTCCATACCATGAGTATGATGGCCAGGATTTGGCGAATCTCTCGAAGCATGGGTAACTCTATTTTGCCATGTTGAGCTGCATGAGCACTGGGCGGTGATCTGAAATAATTAGTTCATACTCTTCCCAGCTACCTAGCCACTCAGCCACAGGTAAAGTCTGTATGGTGCTGCCATTTTCAAATTCATCGAAAAAGCCCTTCCCAATCAGGATGTGATCAAGAAAGCTCGGCCAACTTGGATATGACGCCTGTTCAATATCCCCGGCTATGAGATCCGTGGTAAATCTGAAATTTTCTGGATCATCTAGAAAGGCTGTAAAACTCTGTGTTACTCCTACATCATCAAGCTGATCATTCCAGTCTCCCAGGACGATGATATTTTCTTCACCTATCTCCATACCCAGAGTCAAATATTCATGCAGCTCGGCTACAGATTTTTTACGACGTTCCAGACCATTGCCACAACACTTTAAGTGTAGATCGATGATGGAAACAGGTTCTCTTCTTCCATTTACGGTCCATACAAAATCTACACGAAGAGGTGGACGACCGGCAAAATTGTAATCGGAATGAGCAAAGGGTTCTTCTCTGCCAACATAGGCGAGCACGCTTTTTTTGTAGATCACAGCCTGATCAAAAAAGCTTGATTGCCTGGTGACCACAAAATCATAAGCAGGCAAAAGATTTACCATGGCTGCAAATTGCTCAAGAGATCCAATCTCCTGCACGGCATACACATCAGCATTCATTTTTTGCATGATCTCGGCAACCGCAGTGATTGTGCTATCCTTGGATTTGGGGAACCACTCCATATTCCAGGTAACCACATCGAGGAAATTGTCCTGGTTAAAGTTGGGAACCTCAAATTGCCAGCGCTCCAGCTTTGTGGATTCCCCTGCCGCTGGGCTAGTCTGAGCTTTACTAAAATCTCGTGTTTTTACAAAACTGCGTGACTTTTCCAGCTCCACAAGGTGTTTTGCCATTGCTTGATCTGGACGAATATCATCAGTGCTCAGCGTAAATAGCACACCTCTGGAAAATGGTTTCTTATAACCGGCCAGCGTGCCAGTCTGACGATGTACATAAAGCACGATGTGTCCAATATTGCTGGCACCGCCATAACCCTGCACAATCAATGTATGCGTCTGTGGATCCTCCCAGGGTGTGTTATAACCTGCATTGGTACCGCCAGAAACAATGAGATCGATTCCATCTACCAGATGACCCAATTCAAGATTTGTAATCACTCTGTCCCCAAAATCGCTTTCATCTTCGTAGGTATCAACAAATTCAGCAAATTCGTTTTCACGCTGATAGGGTACTCCAAGATGAGAAAGACCAATGATACAATTGACTCCCTGATCCTTTAGTGCTTTTATCTGCTCTTTGGCAGAAGGGATTTCCTTTGAGAACTCAACACCCGCGGTTTGTTCAGGTAGAAGTTTTTTAGGTGTGTTAGAAGTTGATAGACCAAAAACACCCAATTTCACTCCTTGATACGATTTAATAAGATGAGACTGGGGTGAATAGGCAGCGCTTTTAAGATTAGCACCCAGGAGAGGAAATTGAGCCCTCTCATCCAATGCGGCAATATTCTCTATCCCAAACATGAATTCCTGCAAACCCACCACAGAAGCATCATATTCCATTTCGTTCATCCAGTCAATCATGGCACGACCTGAATCAGCCATACCCAGAGGAGTTCCCTGGAATATGTTACCACCATCAAGTAACAAGACTTCTGATCCTTCCGTTGCTGCCAGATCCCTAATCTCATTCACATAGGTGAACATGGAAGCACCACCACCGAGATCAGGTGGAAATTCCGGATTCATAAACCAGGCTTTTGAAGGGGCGATCCCACCATGGAGATCATTGGTGAAAAGCAGATGAATTTTGAGGTATTCTGGAGAATCAAACTTTTTGTTGTATGTTGAGGTCTGGGCATCCACAAAATCTGGTTTTAGAAGCACCAGAATTATTGCTACAAAAAAGAAGCCCAGTATGGGTAGTCGTTTCACAGACTATAACTCACAGAGATTGAATAGTTGGTTTTGGACTCCCGAACATTCTCGTAGGCATTGGGTGACATCTCAACAGGAACAAAAATATCATAATATCTATACTCTACAGACGAAAGTTGGATTGCCACATCAAATTGAAGAGGACCACTCTTCCAACCCGATCCACCGCTTATAATTGCCTGCGAAAGGTCACTGTCAAGGGGTGATTCTGCCCAGGTAAAGCCAGCTCTAAAGGGTACATTTTCGTTTACCCAATGTTCGATACCCCCACTAATTGTGAAGGCTTCCCGCATGGCATTGTCAAAGGGGAAATCTGAATTGAGTATGGAATCTGCATAGCTAACCTCATATTGAGTCCAATCCTGATAAGCCAGGGATACATAAACTGCCGTAGGTAAAGAATTAGAGGGTTTCATTCTGAGACCAACTTCAAGACGAGCTGGAATATTGATGGCGGATTCAATACTATCTGATACCCATGCTACGAAGGGTAATCCAAGAGTGTTACTATATAAAGGTAAAGCGCTCTGCCGGGTCGATTCAATTGAATATGCTGCCTGGTAACTTGCACTAATTCTCCAATGCAAACCAAAATCCTTAATCATTCCCACGTTGATGATGAGTGGCGTGTTATCCAACTCCCAACTCTCGGTTTTCAGTAGGCTTGAACCCGCTGCCAAAGCCGATACATCTGCGCTATCTAAAACTGATATGCCCCACTCATTTTCCAAACCAACACCGTGGAGCATGCGCATTCCAAGACCAACAGACCAGGATCCAAAAGCCGTCCCAAGACTGGCGCCACTAGATTGGATAATACCAGCTTGATTCATATGATGATATCCAATAAGAGGATCTCTGTTAATGTTTGGTGAGTAAAGACTGCCTCTAATTTCTTCTTTAAATGTAAATGCCTGTGTCAGAAAGGGAGTTGAGGCCAGGGATACTGAGAATTGACCATTGCCCCAGGTCGCACCACCAGAAAAGGTGCTTTGTAAGCCCTTAGAGACCACATAGATATTGTTGGTAACCACATCCCCAAATTGATCGATGGCAGGAAAGGAGCGGTTTTCGTTTGTGGCAATAGCACCAAAGGATCCACTCAGCTTCAGGCCAATAAAACCAGCCTGGTTAGCTGGATTACTGAATGCATTCATTGCTGTACTATAATCTGACGTGTTTGATCCTGATAAGGCCACATCTCGACTATGGGACAAACCCAATTGATTCATCAATAACGGATTAAAATAGCTCTGTGCAAAAAGCGAGGAGCTTAATAAAAGCAGCATAACCATGCTGAATATTCGGATAGGTCTCATAGTATTCATGGAGGTCTTCTTATCATTCATTTTATACATATTTGTCATATTCATCACCTAGAAGGCGTAGTCCAATTGAATTCGGAAATCGGTAGCCTCGGTATAATAATTTAATCCTGTCTGAGGTGATCGGGCTGACGCAGAAGGTGCGCCAAAGGCATAGTTAGAAATAGCAGATCCTTCGTCCCAGGTGAGTTTGGCTCGAACTGCCCAGTGATTTCCAAGGCGAGAGAAGGTAGTCAGATACCAACGAATCGCTCCATTGGGTGAATCAAAAACCTGAAAATCAGTATCCTCAAAACTCCAGAAAAAGCCCTTATAGTAGGCAATATGCCCGATAAGTTTAAAGCTTTCGGTAAAATTATGAGTCACTGTGAAGCCCAGGGCATTTCCAGGGCTGTATGCCTGCCCCACTGCTGAGTTATTATTGGCTCCTGTTGCCAGATCGATGGTCAATCGTCGACGCGGATCAAATTGAGTCCCTGAATTGGCATATGTAACTTGAAGCTGATCAAAACCGGAAAGTCTCATCCGAGCTGTAAAAATGGTTTCCCGGTTTTCATAACCGGTTGGCGCAAAGATATTGAACCTTCCTCGTGCTTGCCATTTTTGGCGCACTCTAAACCGATAGTTAAATGCAGGGCGATATTCAAGTGTGGCCACAGTACGGAAATATCTGGATCCATCTGCAACACGTGTCCAGGTATCAAAATTCGTCGTTAACAACCAGGCCCGGTGCATCTGATAGCGACTACTTACATAGACACCCTTCTCGGCTTGAGGTTGTGACGCTCCATTGTAAAGATAGGCAAATGCAGGATTCTGTAAATAGTACCAGTCTTCCAAAATGCTGCTCTTATAACGCTGGTAATTTGAAAAACTTCGCTGGTAGGGATTGTCAAAACCCAGATCATAATCTCGATATAGAACCATAAAATTGAAATTGTCGAATTGGAGATAGGCATTGGCTACCAATGCTCTTGGGTCATTCTTTACCGAGAGTATCTCGCTATCCTTATCCAGAACCGCCCATTCAAGTTGAAGAGCCAGATTGCTGATAACTGTGCTGAATTCGAGGCCCTGTACACGCCGATTGGACTTGGCAGCGTCCCAAAGAGAAGACGCCGCTGATGAAGCATGCATGGCAGCTATCTCTGTATCGGCACCATTCCCGGAGGAATTCAAAAACAATCCTGTGTTGTTGGGAAATATCAGCGTAAGGAGTGGATCAGGTCTCAATTCCTTGTCGTAGAGACTTTCATAGCTTGAAAATCCCACAAAAGTTCCTGGGGTGAATTCATAACGAAGGTTTCCACCATAAGTCACTTCATCAACCACATTCATCATATTCAGAGTATCTTCAACAAAAATATTGTAGTTATAACGTGGGTACATAGTGACGAGGGATGTGAAAGATTCACCATCATCATTTAGTATAGCATCTCTGTCATTTTTTGATGCAAATGCCATAAGCTTGAACTTCTCAAATAGAGAACCCTGGATACCCACTCCCCTGAGTGCATACTGTTGGGTTCTGGAAAGATCGGAAAAGATGCCATTGACGCGTTTATTCCACCCATAGCCGGAATAGCGAGGTGATCGAAAATCAGTGGACTGCATCACCAGACCCTGACCAATCGTAGCTGAATAGTTACCCATCACCAGTCGGTCAAGATGCAGGGGTCCCAAATCAAAGTCAGACACGGTGAATGCGAACTTCACTTCAGGAATTTCACCATCATTAAAGTAGCGATGGTCTTCACCCAGGTGTCGATTATATGATAAACCTGCTTTCCAATGACGGCTATTTGTGAATGACAGTTTATGCAGGATATCCGGTGGTCCTTTAAAAACGTAAAGTGAGCCTGACTCTTCATCTGTAGAGTTAGTCGATGGGATCGTCTTCATGACCATGTTATACCAGACATGCATTTGTCCACCCTCAGGTTCGCTATAGGTTACGAATTCACGCAAATTACGATAGCCATAGTATGAGAGACCTATGGCATTCCTGAGCCATCTTGCAGAACCGATAGAATCAACTTCCGTCCTTAGTTTTAGCACGGCTACTGCATCGATCTGACTCACATTCTGAAAGGAAACCAGATCATCATAGGTGGCTGTATTCACATTGATGGGTTCTGCCAGCCTTTCCAGCCAGAGTTCCATCAAACCTTCACTAGCACCTTCAGTTGATGTCCAGTCCTCAACTTTCCTATACTGATCCTGAAGACGCGTATTGGTTGAAGCATTTTCATCTGGTTTTAGCACGAGTAGTGGCTTTATGGCTTCGATATCAACGTGCTCTAATTCGGCGACGTTTACCAGTTCATATATACTCTCAAGTGGACCATGGTATTGTACATACTCATAAATCGCTTGCATTTGATGCTCAGTAAGGGGCAAGTCCTGTAACTCTGAGAGGGAGGCATTGTTGATATCCACGGGGTTTGCCCAGGCCAGCGTCAGGGTAAACACACTGATGATAGCTTTGTGCCATACCCTATTGAATATCATTGATGTTTGTCTAATCATTATTTGACTCTAGAAAGGATCTACAAAGTCATAAGCCAGCGATAATTGATGCGTCGCAGGCAGGACAGGATGGGTTAGTAGCGCATAATCCAAAGCAATTCCTTTGGCATTGAAACTGAAGCCTGTCCCAAAGCGGTTAGGTTGTGATTGAATTCCAGCCCGTAAGGTGAAATAGGCATTCAGACCATATTCCAGACCTGCATGCAATTCAGTGTCAAAACCAGGGCTACTCACCAGCATAAAGCTGGTTACAACCTGTTGGGTTGGGGCGTAGGAAAAACCAGCCTGAATGTCACGATGTAGATTGAACGCTGCACTGCCGGAACCAATCATGGGTCGATTGATATTGTGGGCAACCACCCCGAGCCAGTGTCTTTTTGAAAGTGTCGCTTGAAAGCCCAGATCAACGGCAAAAGCCGAGGAACTTCCCAGATCCATACCATCAGAACCATCACCGGTTGCACCAGCAGATTGGCCATAATCAATTGAGAGATACTTGAGGGTATAACCCATATTCAAACTTGATATCCGGTCTTCACGCAGGTTAAAGGCGTGGGACAAGCCGAGAGCCGTTTCACCACTGAGCGTGCGATCCTGATAGGAAACTGACATGGATTCAAAGCTTAACCCAAGTTTCCCCACACCACTGGGTAGGTCAAGGACAGTCGCCAGGATGCTGTGGGGTAAATAGGACTGATTATAGATGCGTTGGGTACTGGCCAGTACCGTCCCATCCTCAACATTCCCAATGGAGGCAGGATTGAGCAGCAGACTGCTTCCATCAGCAGAATAAGCGATATTACTCCCCATGAGGGCACCCATGGCTGCTGACTTATAAGGAGTATCTGTGGTTACCTGACCAAAGGACAGACCAACCAATACACTAAATACTACGAGTCGAAGTATGTTTAATTTCTTCATGTTATCTACTCCCGATGACTACAGGAGCCATATCTGTCAGAATCTCGCCGGTAGAGCGGTTTACAGTTTCCAAATGCATGATATAAGTTCCTGGAGCCACAACCTGATAAATCTCGTTGCGACCGTTCCAGGTCTTGGTCACTTCTAGCGACAAGCTTCTATAATCTTCGAACAGTGTGGTTACGATATGACCAGACATATCGAAAATCCTCAGGGTTACCCGTGAATTTGAGGGAAACTTATATGTATATTGAATTTTTTCAGCCAACTGAGGGACGAAGGGATAGGGAGCGACTGTGAGGCTGGTTCCACCATCACTGTCCTCACCTTCCTGATAAGGTTGTATATCACTGGCATAGGCTGCCAGGAGTTGGCCGTCACCATTGTATTGGCTGGCCACTCCAAACACCTGAACCAGATTCCCTACCTGGAGCAAACTATCTGCTGTTAAATCATCCAGCAAATTTGTGGTATCCCATATTCTAATCGTGAGGAGACCATCAGCATCTTCCAGACCAACATTGGATCCACCGCCAACTCCGTCACTTCTGGATTGGACAGCGCCCCAGACCTTGACAAAGCTACCTTGATTTGCATCAGCTGCCAGCTCGGCGCTGGTAATGGTTCTGATGCCTGGTACGGGTCGGCCTGAAGCAAGGGGAGTGCTTGAAAAATTAATTATTTGTTTGGTCCCATTATACTCGGAAACTTCACCAACCAGATTGATGGAATCCCCTTGAACCAGGGCAGGACTTAAAAGTCCAGTAGCTGAGAGCACAATACCATAACCAGATTCATCCTGTACATAGGCTTCGGTTCGATCAAGTCGTGTGATACCAGAACCAATGGCTACAACCACATTTAAATTCACAATGGTGCCAGAATAGCTACTAAAATTATCCCGAATGGTCTGAATGGTTACTGGTGGAGGTGGGTCAGCGATTGTCACGCCTCCAATTGCGCTGGTCTCTGAGAGATTACTCGTATTCATAGCTGTGATAAAATATGCGAGCGTACCCTCTGTATTGGTGGCTGGTATGGTGACGGAATAGCTATTACCACCTGTGGTGACCATAGTAAGGTCAGCCGGTGTACCGGTGTCTGATGGAAAGGTATAGGTAAGTGTCACTGAGCTTATGCCCGCCGCATCAGTGACATCAGCTGAGATGACAATGTCTTCTGTGGTTTCAGGGTCCGATGGTGTGGCAGTAACATTACTTATTTGAGGCTTGACGATGGTCAAATCAACAACAGACCAGGTATCAGCTAGATTTTCACTTGTCTCATCATGACCTGTGATCCCATTCCCTCCAGAAATGGTCTCGGTCCCCTCTTCCCCATTTCGGATAAGCTTTGAACCATCCAGATGGGTTGTCATAAAGCTTTGATTTTCTACTGGCGTATCAGCAGCGTATCCCGCAATAAGACTTTTATCTAAGGTGTGGGCTGAGGCTGTGGTGCTATCTGTTCCCCACACAAGATATTCAACATCCTCCACAGTTGATGAGACACCATCCCAATGGAATAGGATGAGAGATTCTGAGGTGTTATCTAATTTGACATTAGGTGAACCACCTATGGTCGATGTACCGGTTTCGGCATCCAACATATCGTCTTTTAGAGAGAGATCAGGACTCGACCCGTAAGTTGTTTCAAAATCACTATTTCTGGCCATACTCAGGATAAGAGAACCACCAGCAGCAATTGAAGTGTCAGGAAATCGAGCTATAAAATCGGTTGAACTTGAAGACCAATAATCAGCACCACTAGGCAGATTATAATAAAATTTTCCGTTGGTCTTATCGGTAGCATCTGTCAGATAGTAATCGCTAAGATTGATAGCAGCCGCAGTGGGATTGCTGATCAATATGTATTCACCTGCAGAAGGCTGGAGTACAACCTCATTGATCAGGAGATGATCAACCGCCATGGCCAGATAGGGCATGAGCAGAAAAAATACGCTTTGAATTGTTATTCTCTTCATTCTCTCACTTCATCATAATAGTAAATCATTAAACAACACTATAGATACAAAAGGCGCCCGACGAGGACGCCCTTTGCCAGTCTATATAAAACTATTTCAGCAGCATAACCTTTTGAATGGCTATTTCATCAGGTGTAATCAGCTGAATAAAATAAACGCCTGAACTCAAATCCGAGGCATCCCAGGACATTGAGAACTGTCCAGGACCACTATGTCCCTCAGCCAATCGTGCCACTTCGCGACCTCTCACATCCATAACCCGCAACATCACATCTGAAGGAGATTCAAGATTCCAGCTCAAAGTGGTTGAGGGGTTAAAGGGATTTGGGTAAGCAGAATTTAGTGCAAATTGTGAAGGTTTGGTATCTATCACATCAATGTCACTGGTGTTAATGATATCAGCATCATATGCCACGAGCATTTGGAAGGTGCCGTTATACTGACTTTCAACACCCAGGAATGACCATTCTGTTCCCACGGTAAGTGGGGTAACATCAATACCGGTTGTTTCCCAGATGCGAACAACACATGTGTCTGATCCATCACCAATCAGAACGTTTTGACCACCACCTGCAGCCCAGGTATCTGCGATAGTACCTGAAATTTTCAGGAAAGTCCCTTCCCATTCGGTGAGATTGGCTTCACCAGGTGTCAAGGTTACTGGAGCAGGTAAATCATTACCAGTTGAGATAAGCTGATATGAAAAATCTTTGATCTCAACTGTTGAGAGATATACATCCACCACACCAACTGCTTTGATCATATCGCCACGATTCAATGCCAATTCATCGTAATGGAAAAGATTGATTCCCCGACCAGAAGCATCCTGGATATAGGCTTTTGTAAGACCAGTCTGGAGCAAACCAGAACCGATGGTGAGGATACCTTCAATCGTTACCACCTCTCCAATGACAGGATCAGCCTGAATGGAGGCGATAGTGGCTATCTCAGCAGAAGCAATTGCCAGCTCGTATGTCCATGAATCAAATTCACTACCCTCGTTTGTGGTAGCAATAAATTCATATTCCAGAAATGAGTTGGGTGCTTGAGCATCGATAATTCCCATCCAGGTATTGCCATTGTCTAACCACATGACACTTTCATTTAAGAGGGTTCCATCAGTCCCATACATGATAACCGCAGAGCTAATGCTTTGGGTCTCATCACCTGGAACAATGTCAATGGTCAGTGTTATTTCATTGGCTGAGGTAGCAAATTCTGGTGAGTGAGTCTCATTTGAGAAGGAAGGTGTGATAATATCCGAGATAAAATCTGATAGCATCCTGGGAATGATGTTATAGGTACCATTGAATTCAGAGGCAACACCGATCACATCCATGGGCCAGACTGGCTCAACGCTACCATCAATATCGGTTTCTTTATCGATGCGCATTTCAGCTGAACCACTGGCATCAGAGATGCTAATGTTTGCATTAGATCCTGATCCTGGCCAGGTATCACCTGAACCATCATTCGAGATGGCATTGATTTGGATCAGTTCACTCTCATAGTTTTCACCATTTGCAGCGAGTTCTGCGGCAGTAATCACTTGTGGATCAGGGAGTGTATTGCCAGTGCTGTTTACAATAATGTCACCGGCAGCACCTGGAATAATTTCATACTTACCACTATATTCAGCTGTTGAACCAGTCACAGTGATCTCATCACCTAAGCCTAGATCGAGTACGCCACCAGTAAAGTATAGATCAATACCTGCAGTGGCATCTTCAAAAGTATATTCTGAGCCACTCCCAGAAAAATTCACACTGTTTACCAGACCTGTAACCGTTACCAGAGTCCCCAGTGCTTGCCCTCTGGCCTCGAGGATCGTCATTGAAGCGCTGATATTTACCGTGATGGCAACATCATCAGTATCGGTCTCGCCTTCATCATCAGTTACTGTTAGTGAGAAACCCCAACTGGTGGTTTCTGTTACATCTGGTACTACAAAAGTGGCAGTGGCTGTTGCAGCACCTGTCAAAGTCACTGTTGATCCAGAGGTTTGTTCCCAGAGGTACGAGGCGATAGTGCCATCAGCATCAGAACTGGCTGACCCATCAAGAGTAACCGTAACACCACTGGCAACTGATTGGTCTACACCAGCATTAGCTACGGGAGGATAGTTAACGTTTGGATCAAAGGTCTGATTGGTATTCACTGTACCAGGTGAAAAAGGACCATATTCCCAGGGGGATCCGTCAATTCCAATGCGGCTCATTGAGGAATCAATTCCAGAAAAATCACCTTCAGCACTCTCCATGGCATTGCCATCTGCGTCAGTCATTTCACCTTCATAGGCAATAGCATCAACAATGTTGCCACCGACTCTCAGAACAATCGCATCGGGAGCCCCGTTCTGGATCAGATTTTCAGATGGCCATCCTACTGGAGTAATATCCAGGTTCGGAACACCTGCAACCCCAATAACATAAAAGCCAAAACCGTTTGACTCATCTGCCAGTGTAATACTTCCAAGATCAGCAGTCTGATAAATAGAATTATTGTTACCATTCACCAGCTCCACGACGACTGTATTGTAGGTTCCAGCTGGACCAGCGAGCTCAAGATACTCACTTGCATCAGTGCCTGTTTGATCATAATCAATCTCATTAATAAAGAGTTGGCCAAACGCCATTGAGCTCATCAGACACAGGCTGATAAACGAGTTTAAAGCTTTCATATAAAAAGTCCTTTTTGTCCCAGATTGTAATTTGATTTGTTTATAAAAAATGTTGCGTAATTAATCATTGGACCGTGATAATAACCCTTCACAGTACCTCATCCAAGACAGTTCATGCCAAGTTTTAACTTCTCACAAAAAAGTGATGTATTTCACCAGGATTGAATTCTTAAATCCTGGTTATTTATTCTCCAAATTCCATCCAAATTGACAAAACAGATAAGGGGCTCCAAAACTGATCCAGGCACCCAGAAGGGTGTATCTAATAAACATGGCCATATCAGTTGTGTAGCCGATAGATATGAACACCTGTTTGAGACCCATCCAGATCAGAATGATACCTGCCAGACCCAGAACAAGCTTTGAGATGACCAGATTCATACCAGGCTTAAGACTGCACTTTAGATATTTTTTCTCATGCAGGTAGCCGGTCATAAATCCAATAAACGCTGCCCCTCCCTTGATGGCTACTTCTGATAACTCAGGGACCAGCATAAACAGCCCCATGAGAAGTACAAAAATGATCAGGCTCTGTCGGGTTGGACCGAGATGCAACCAACCTTGAGGAGATGATTTTAATAGCCAGGAATAGATAAATAGAGTAATAAATCCAATCAGGAAACCGCCTAGAACATCTGTTGGGTAATGAACACCAAGATATATTCTTGAGAATCCTACCCCAGCTATGAGAATTGATGCAATTAAATAGGCACGTTTGTCCTTGAGCTCATAGGCCAGCCAGCCCCACAACACCATCGCACCCTGGGAATGACCACTGGGAAAGGACCAATCGTCAGCATGCACGAGATGTTCAATAACATCGGGTCGGGGTACCTGAAAGATGCCTTTGATGATAGCATTGAGAACAAATGTAAAAAGCAGCACCATTCCGACACGACCCATAACCTGCTTTCTCCACAACCAGTATGCCAGGGGTAGGAAGAGCAAGAAAAATTCCTCATCACCGAGAAAAGTAAAAATCTTCATCACTGGTGTTAGCCATTCAGCACGTACTGATAAAACCCACTCCATAGCATCCTCCTGTTGTTTCTGAATATGGAACTAACTTACTGTTTGGATTGTGATCAAACTATAAAATTGAACGGATACCAGGCGGATTCGCGATATTTCCTGTTTTCTATCTTCTCTCTACAGATTCCAGACGAGGCGCGCCTGATAACGCCAGGCCCAGGGTTCCTCACCTTCAAGGGGGTGAGATTGCCAGATTGGAAAATATAGACCTGCTGTGAAAAAAGATTTGTGCTCAAATCCAAATCCTGCTGCATAGTGAGGTTTAACTCCGCCCCAACCCACTTCATCCATATCAATGATAAGACTACTCGTGAAAACTTTAATTTGAATACCAGACATCCAATAACCACCTGAAATACTCAAGCCCATATATTCATTGGTGTTTTCAGTCAGCTTGGTTTGACCACGAAAAGTAGGTATAGCGGCCAATCCATCCTGCCAGGCATATTGGTGTGTGAATTGATAGGGATCTGGTGTGGACTCACTCTGGAATCCTGTTTCAAATTGGACACCTCCCACTACCCAACCCCAAAACACACCTGAAAGGTCTGTCTGTGCTTTAAATATGGAAAAATTACCCTGTGGACCCTCGCCAGAGGCAAGCTTGACTCTTATGTAAACACGGTCTCCTTGTTTGGTCAGGGATAGCCCAGAATAGGCTCCTTTGACAATGTGAATGTCTTGATTTTGATCCCAGATCAAGCTATCACCGTATTGATCATACTCAAAAGCAAGCCCAACTCTTTGATATATCAGGCGAGGTCCCTGAATCAGGAAAGTTTGTTTACCCACATAGCGAGTTAGCCCAATACTGATACCTGACCAATCATCATAGGTATGAGCCCTGAGATGTGAAAATAGACGCTTATCCAGATTTATGGGGTGACTATAGCTCATTCGCCCGCCCCAGCTCATGCTGGAATCATAGGGCGTGTGACCATTGAACTCCACACTGGTGCGATGACGATAATCACTGGGGTAGGCTGGCCATAGGTCCACACCAAAGCCAGATGTCAATTTTAGCCCGATCCGTTTTTCTCCATCCCAATCAGACCAGATTGAGGGATTAATAGTCACACGATAGTTGGTCCAATCCGGTAAGGCTCCAAAGGGTTGGATATGAATGTTATTGCGTAACCGAGGCCAGCGGTTGTTATACCTATAATACTCTGCCAGCAGATGATCCGCATCCAAAACGACTTCAGCCACATCAATTTTTGGTATCGTGAGTGGTCCGGTTTGGTTCAATGCATATGTGTACTGTGCACTGTCTCCATCAGTGGAAATCACCAATACTTGAACAGGGAAATGCCATACTCCAAGATGCTCGATGCCAATTTCAATTGAATCCTGTCTGGTTCTTACATAGTTCAGATTGACATCACTCCATCGTGAACTGATGAGAGCTTTTTCAAATTGATAGGCAAGATCATCACAGCAATGGATTGACATGCTTTTAATGAGTTCATCAGTGATTCCGGAAGGACCGGCAGATAACTCCATGGCATCATTTATCAGTATGGTAAATAGTGAATCACCAACCGTGCCTTGAAGCATGCGCAAGTATCCAAAACCAGCTACCGCCAGGATAAAACGCTCTTCTGTCCGCAATTTACTAAAGACCAGGTCTTTCCTGATGGACATTAGATTTCCATTGGAAAGTGTCCCACCAGCCAATTCAATTAGATATCGTGGAGTTAGATATTTAAAATCACTCCATAGTGCCGGAATTGCTGCTTCAAGTCCTGCATAAGGAACATTTTCACCCTTCCCATTATTGCTTAGTAACAGCATGGCATATGAACCAAAAAACCATGAACCCTGGTCCAGGCTATCCCCTTCCCAATTACTCAGTGTACGTCCCATTTCATCGATTTCATCGAGGTAGAGATCAAGTGGATGAACAGGAGCTCCTGTTGAATCAGGTGGAATTGATTGAGCTGCCAGCGAAACTGCCAGGATCATGAATAGAAACTTGAATTTGACTTTAGAGCGCATTGGTTTTATGGGCTACTTTATCTTAATACGCAAAGAGATTAAATCTCAGCAGTTCAAAATAGTCCTCAGTTTTAAAACCTACTGTTACTGGATTAATGAGATTGGCCCCTGGGTAAAATGATGCACGATATGCTTCCTGATGTTTTTTGAATTCTATTGAAAATTCAAGTTTATCAGGGATGGAAAGCAAACCCTTTGAGAAATCTCCTCCAATGGCCTTTGCAACACCTGCTCTGATCATTTTCAAAGATTGTGCAGGATGTTGTGAAATAACTGAACTACCCTCACCTTTGATGGTTGCAACTGTCTCAATAGTGGAGTTATGCTCGGCAACCTCCTGGCAAAGTCCTTCATCACCTGAGACAAATATTGAGGGCACACCATAGTAGGAGGCAGCCAGACCGTGTACATAGAATTCTGACATGTCCTGACCATTCAAGGTCATTCTTGCAATTC
This sequence comes from Fidelibacterota bacterium, assembly GCA_018673925.1. GTDB lineage: Bacteria > Fidelibacterota > UBA8477 > UBA8477 > JABMPR01 > JABMPR01. The sequence goes on along the minus strand of JABHBL010000039.1, from coordinate 35,549 downwards.
GAGCAGAGGACATGGTATGGGCCAGGGTGTTGGTATTCTGTCCGGCTCGGGAATGATAACCAATAAACATAATTGCATCAAAACTTGCATCTACTTCTTGAACCATAGACAGGGGATGTCCTGCCCAACCTCGCACAACATTACACAGTTCAGGCAATTCATCCAGAATCAGATTTCTTCCCGAATCGTGGGCATCTTTAATTAGAATTTCAGTGGCTCCACCCTCAATGGCAGCTTCAGCAGCGGCCGCAACTTCTGCGGTCATTTGTTTTTGAAACCAGGAATATTCATTGGGGAAGGCTTTGTCCGTTTCGTTCCAATGTCCAATGCCGGTAATACCTTCAATATCTGCAGAAATAAAAATCTTCATTTCAACTCCTATGATTCAGGTGAGTGATTTTTTGGACTGAATTCAAATAAACATGAATCCACGATAAATGCACGAAGTAAATCGTTATTTGTCAGAAAATGAGCAAATAGTCTGAGATAATGAATCAGCTATTCATGCTTTGATGGAAACATGGATCCTGGCACTCTTCGACAATATTCAGAATAGGCAATGGGATAGGCTTGATCCAGTTGGATCTCTTCCCGGGGAATAAGTCTCTTGATTAGCCAGAGCATCATTATAAACATGATCACCATTAAGATGGATGATAGAATAAAAGTCAGACCAAGGAGAACCAGGAGAGCTGATAAATACATAGGATGTCTAATGATTTTGTAGGGACCATGTAAGGTGAGGTAATCCGTCTGACTTGGTTTCACACCTGCCAGACGAAAACTTCGGCGGAGGGAAAGTCGACTCCAAAGCAGTAGTATGCTTCCAAGCAGAAAAAGAATCAATCCCAGTGATTCAAGAATAATGTTTAGTGGTGTAAATTGCATTTTGATGCAAATAAATATGGGGACATGAATGTCCAGGAGCATTGTGGCTCCGCACAGGGGTATCAATACCAGGAAAAATAAGAGATTTAAAATATTAAAGGTCCACCCCTCCCAACCACACTCAGGGCGTTGCAAACGTATAGAACCGGGGGCAAGAATAAGTATCCCTCCCACGATAGCAGATACAACCAGAATGATTGATCCTAAAAATTGACTGTATTGTGCTAACATCGCCTACTTCGCTTCCCTCACTTTGACGTCTTTCCTAAAAGGCTGAGGGGCAAAAAATATGCCGATGTTAAATTTTAGCTAAGGGAATAAAGAACCACCACTATGGTGGGTGGAATTCTGCCCTGTCGTGAATGTAAAACTGTTGAGGATTAAATCATGAATCCTGAAGAGTGTATCAGAAAAGAAAATCCATATTTTCTTCTGTCATCTCAAAGGGGTTGGGACTTAACATACTGACCTGAAATACGGTCTGACCCAATACTCCAGGGGTAGGTTCTTTCACACTCCTCAGCACGACAGACGTTCCCTCGGCCGTTTGGTATGGGACTGCATTTTCTTCAAAAACGTGCCCATATTTTTCAAAGTAGGCCTGCTTAAAACGCTTGGCATCATATGGATAATCAAAATTATAAAGCACTTCGATGGAGTGGATAGAGACTTTTACATCGGCTTTGATGTTGAACCAGACATAGATTTTTGCAATCCCCTTCTCTCCAATACGATATGAATAGCCAGACAGTTGGCGATTGTCAGTATAGTTCGTTTTTGTGGCTAACTTTTTATCTTTGAATATATCCTGGAGAGCAGAATCTATTTGAGACTCGGACATGGACCAGTCCAAACCCCAATATACATCAGGTGTTTGCGACAGAGCTGGCATTATGAATCCAACAACAAGGAGCAGAGAGATTAAGATTTTTTTATTCACGGCGAGCCTCCTACCAGCTTAAAGCCAAACTCATTCAATGATTGATTACGTCGGGCTAAAAATATGCTCTGTAGGATTTTCCGCAAGTACTGATTGCACTACAAGCGGGTAAGGATTAGAGACGGTGGGGTTTCCCCACATGCTGGTCAAGGACCCAGGTGACCGACCAATTGTGCCCGAGTCGGTGTCCATCCATGGTCGGTGGTAATTCATGGGATTGGTAGAAGGGCAAATCCACTTCTTGAGGATCACTGGCCAATTCTCTGAATGCTCCGTCTTGTGCATGGACGGTTTTATGCTGAATAAGACGAACCGAATTGCTCCACTCGGGGTATTTCAGCTTGTCTCCACTATCGTAGCTCAATTTATCACACTCGTCTAGAAGCTTGGGGAAACCACTCAATGGCGCTGCAATTACATGAATATCGGCATCTAGCTTCCCCAGTCCCGAGGCCGCATAGGTCACAACCATACCTCCGTAGGAGTGACCAAAAATGATGAGTTTCTTGTATTTGCCACTCTTCTCTATCTTTTTTATTTCAGAGGCAAGATTGGCGGCTATCTGGTCTGGACATTGTTCCCAATCATATCTAAAGAAGAAAACCGAACCATAATGGGTAGCCATATTTTTTAAACCGGTAATCCACTCATAACCCCTGGAGTCATACCCGTGGACTGCCATGACCAATACACTATCGTTACCATGCTCACCATCTCGTAATTCGATGACTCCCAATGGCTGTTCCATGAGGTGCTGCCCGGCTGTCGTAATTTCAGTCCCCTCACCAAAAACATGGATGTCAAAGCTTACAAAATCACCATTAATACTTTGTGAAGCCTTGAGGCTCTCCGAACCACTGGGAACACTTCCGCCACAGGCTACGAGTATAAGCAGGATAAAAAATGTAATTGAAATTCGGTAAAGCGTTGTTTGAAGGGACATTTATTCTCCAGGTTTATTGAAATGTAGACCAGCTCTTAAAGTTGCCAGGCCTGGTGAAAATAGCACTAATAGAAAGACGATAGCCATATTAAAATTTGCTGACAACATACCAAGTACACCAGTGAGCATCAGCACAAAACCCAACAAAAAGAAACTGAATTGAAGAAGTTGTTTCGTTCTGGAATCGGTGAGTTTCACTCTCAATCTGAACATGAAGGTCATCAACCCCATGATAAAATAATAGGCGACGAAGGTGAACAATGATTTTTGATCAAGTTCTGTAGATCGAAACGATACGATTGCTGTGATGATCGACAATATCAAAGCCCCATATAAATGCATTAGGGGCATCAACCGTATCGGTGTCTTTTGTGAGGCTTCCATTCCTCAATATAGTGAGCTTCCATAGGAGGTCATACTCATATCAAAATTCACAGGATTAAAACTTAATTTCCTGGTTAAGAATTCCGTGTATTGTGAGTTCACATACTTAATTTCGTGCGAATGATAAGAAAGTACGCATATGATTAACCATGGTCACATATTGATCATCAATCCTGGCTCCACATCCACTAAACTGGCCATCTACAGTTATGATATAGAAATTGAGCAATTAACAGTTGTAGATGAAACACTCATGGTTCATTCAGGTTTGGATGCAAGCATTTTGGAGCAAATGGACACTCGTTTTGATGATGTCGAGCGTTTTGTGGCTTCAGCGGATATTGACCCTCATATTATTATGGCCAGAGGTGCCCCTTTACGTCCCTTAAGTGGTGGGTGCTATCAGGTCAATGATCTTATGCTCGATGATCTCAGAACACAGAAATATTCCCAACATGCCAGCAACCTGGCAGCCCTGATTGGCGAGAGGATAGGTAAAAAGTATGATATACCGGTCTATATATCAGATCCTATCACTTCAGATGAATTTGAGCCAATCGCCAGGATATCCGGAGTGCCTGGAATAGAGCGGAAATCTCGTAGCCATGCTCTGAACATCAAGTCCAGTCTGAGAAAACTTTGCATACGTCTGAGCAAGGATTTTGTAGATAGTTCCTGGGTTGTCTGTCACATGGGTGGCGGGATCTCCGTGGCTGCACTACACAATGGACAAATGATTGATGTCAATGATGCCCTATTGGGCATGGGTCCATTTAGCCCCGAGCGAGCAGGCGCTCTTCCCACATCTGGTATTCTTGACCTGGTGTTTGAGGAAAATCATGACCGCGCTTCGATTGAGGGCTTACTCTCGAAGGAAAGCGGTTTGAAGGGATATCTAGGTACAGCTGACCTCCAGCAGGTTGAAGAAAAAATTAAGAGTGGTGACTCTGAGGCTGATCTCATCTTTCAAGCTATGGTATATCAGATTTGCAAAGAGATTGCCGCTATGGCTTCTGTGCTCAAATTTGAGATGGATGGTATTCTACTCACTGGTGGTATGGCGAATTCGCAATTGCTATGCACCTCAATTTCCCAGCGTGTCCAGGCCATAGCAGAAATTTACATCGAAGCAGGGGAAAACGAGATGGAAGCGTTAGCTCAGGCAGGTCTCCGCATTCTATTAGGGGCAGAACCAGTAAAACAATACACCCAAAAATGAAGTTCCAGAACCGCTGACATTTAACTTCATTCAGTTTAAGCATCTCCGATCGGAAATATTGTAGTTACTTGCTATCCCTCAAAATGTGATCCAGCAATTAGCTATTGTATGATGTTATATATCTTTTACCTTATGTATGTTTTTATTAACATCTTGTAAAGATTCATTAACATGCATTTATCATATCAGGAAAAAAGTATTTGGGCATCTCTAATCATAACATCCATTATGTTCATCTACTATTTCAGTAGAGTCCTGGGAGTTATCGAAAATCCAGAGATACCTGAAACAAGTCTTATCATCGTATTCATTGGGGTAATAACGGTCACCATATTTGCTCAGATTGTCATTCAGAGCATCATGGCTATCATTTATCGTGACGAAGTAAAAGATGGTGGAGATGAACGGGAAACGCTCATCAGGTTAAAAGCGACCAGCATTTCGCATTACGTTCTTATTTCAGGGGTGTGGATAGCTTGTATGAGCTTCTATCTCAATCCATCTGCCCTTATGCTGATGAATGTGTTTATTGTCTTCTTTGTCGTTTCAGAAATTGTAGGATTTGTAACTCAGCTTATCTACTACCAACGAGGTGTGTAATGCAACTCTGCAATATTCAGAACAATATGAGGAAGCTAAGATTTAATCATGATGAAATGACCCAGCAGGAGCTTGCCAAAAATATTGGGGTAACCAGACAGACAATTATAGCAATTGAATCCCGAAAATATTCTCCCACACTTGAGCTTGCTTTTAAGATCGCCGATGTGTTTCAAGTTCCCTTAGAAGAGATTTTTCAGTACAAGCCTAAGCAATAATAAGCTTTACATATTCGTTCGTTCATATCTATTATCGAACGACAACCTCATCACAGAATATCCAGGATTTTTCACCTGCTCCTGGATGCCAATCTGGACAGACACCTCTATTTTTGGCCACAATCTTGATAAAGCGGGTCGCCTCTGTTGGAAAATCAGCAGTTAAGCGATTAATAGTAACATCCTCAATCTTCTCAGAAACCTCATTATCCACTCGCTGAATAACTCTCCACGTTTCTCCATCAGATGAGAAACTCACCTCCAGATACTCAGGCATAAAAATCCACGCTTTGGTTGATTGCAGAAAATTTATTTCCGTCCGAAATATCTCCTGGCTCTCACCCAGGTCAAGTATTAGCTCTAAATCATTTCCCTCAAAACCCTGCCAAGTGCCGTCTTTTGAGTTATCAGAACCCAGAATTCCGTCTATCAAGCCCTGTTCACCACCTCCGGTATAACGCACATGATATTTCAACTTATAAGCAATGGTGCTTCCCAGAGCTTTGTGAAAAGAGAAATCTCTTTCAGCAATACGACCTATACTCTTAGGACCATCAAAAATACCTGCTCGAATTTTTGCATCTTGTCTCAGAAGCAACTTCTCTTGATAAAGACCAGAACTAACATCCGGATCTGTACCATCAAGAGTATAGCGAATATCGAAATCAGCTTGTTCTGAGATCAATTCAACTACTAGTTCATCCGTTTTCAATGGACGTGCGGGCACAATGTCTACCAAAAAGGTTCCTGGACTGTAGTTCCATTCCAGGGACTCAAATCTGGGCAATAAAGCCTGAAGACGTTTCTGGAAGTCTGGCCAATCCCGCTGATCTTTTGAAGACCACAACACCTCGGATAAAGCAGTCATTCTGGGCAAAACCATGTATTCAGCATGGGAGGTGGTCTTAATGAACTCTGTCCACAAATTAGCCTGTGAACCCAGGACATATTTCTCCTCATTAGCGTCTAGTTCTTCTGGGATAGGTTCGTAGCTGTATACTTTTTTGAGGGGAGTGTAGCCGCCGATAGCCTGCGGCTCGGTTTTGGGATCACCTTGATAATAATCAAAGTAAACATGTGAAGTTGGTGTCATGATGACATCATGACCTGCCTTGGCTGCAGCTACACCACCAGCAACTCCTCTCCATGACATAACAGTTGCCTCCTGGGCCAGACCACCTTCCAGTATTTCATCCCACCCAATAAGCTTTTTACCTTTGGAGATGATATACTTTTCCATTTTCTGGATAAACCAACTTTGCAATTCATGCTCATTGGTCAGCCCTTCAGTTTTGATCCGATTCTGGCACTTCTCACAGGTTTTCCAATATGTTTTACGGGCTTCGTCCCCCCCAATGTGGATGTATTTGGCCGGAAATAATTCAACTACCTCATCAAGTATATTTTCCAGGAAAACGAATACAGAATCATTACCTGCACAGAAAATATCTTCATTGGGCCAATAACTCCCTGGACGAACCGGAAGTGTTTCAGCCCTGCATGACAGTTCAGGATAAGCTGCAAATATCTCAGAGGAATGTCCAGGCATCTCAATCTCTGGAATAACGGTTATCTGTCTGGAGGCTGCATAGTCTATAACTTCCCTAATCTCATCCTGAGTGTAGAAACCGCCATATGTGCTTTTTTCATTTGCTTCTATGGGAGACCATTTGCGCCAGTCCTCATGCTCTCGATCCACTCGCCAGGCACATATTTCTGTTAATTTGGGATAACGCTTAATTTCAAGTCGCCATCCATTGTCGTCAGAGAGATGCCAGTGAAACACATTCATTTTGTGGAGGGCAATCATGTCGATGTATTTTTTTACAAATTCCAGAGAGAAAAAATGACGTGAGACATCTAGATGCATACCGCGCCACTCAAATCGTGGGTAATCTTCAATGTTCACGGCTTGAATCTTGTGACCAACCAGTGTGTTGACACCCTGTTCAACTGCAGGGGGTAAGAGCTGACGCAATGTTTGTATACCATAGAATATGCCAGGATCATTGAGTGCAAAGATTCTGATTTCCTGACTGTCCACTTGAAAATGATAGCCTTCGTCAGGTAAATTGGCATCCTGGATGAGATCAAAACTAATATCTGCTTTTCCCTGAGTGCCTGTGATCATATTTGGAATCAAGGAGCTTAAATAATCCATGAAAAATTCTTTACTGGCAATGTCTTCAGAAATCCAAACGGAAGTGCTCTGAGAAAAAATATACTCGCCTTCCTGTACCATCATGGTTTGTGGCTTCGGTATAATATTCATATCCATACCCTCAGTTTTTGGTGCTCTTGGGGTTGAACAGGCCAGAAAGACCTGCATACTTAGCAATAAAACAATAATCCCTCTTGAAACAATTTTCACATGAATCCCCTCTTAATTTTTTTCTATTTTGCTCCCCTGGTCCTGACGCAGATGTGAAATGGGAACCAGTTCCTGATCCATCTCCTCCTCAGTAAGTGGTCTGAACCTGATGGCCATTCCCCCACCGCGGGCTAATCCTGCTTTAAGGGTATCGGACGGAGATACTAGATAAGATCCTATCCAGATTGGATAAGGGTTGGTATCCCAATGACTCTCTTCAGTATCCACATAGCATTCCGCTATCTGCTCTTCCTGGATCATCTGGGACATGGAAATTTCTACTTCTCGTGCAGCTTCATTGGTGATGGCACCCAGGAACCATTCACTTCCATGACGTCGGGAAATAGTAACATACTTACCGATTTCGCCTTCCAGATAAAGTGTTTCATCCCAGTCAACCTCAAGATCCTGAATAAACTGGAAGGCCGGCTGGTTTTCATAGTTTTCGGGTAGATCTGCAGCCATCTGAAGCGGACTATATAGAACCACCATCAAAGCAAGTTGCTTGGCCAAGGTGGAGTGGACCTTAAAGTCTGTTTTGTAGCGTTCAAATTGGATATCAAATATCCCTGGTGTGTAATCCAAGGGACCCGCCAGCAGGCGAGTAAATGGAAGAATGGTGGTATGGTCAGGAGGGTTACCTTCGCTCCAGGCATTCCACTCCTGTCCTCGTGCCCCTTCACGAGTCATCATATTGGGCCAGGTACGCTCGATGCCGGTTCCTTTCACCGGTTCATGTACATCCAGGGAAATTTTATGACTGGCAGCCAATTTTATAACCTTTCTAAAATGTTCAACCATCCATTGTCCATAGTGATATTGACCACTGGGCTTGATTGCCCCAACATATCCAGTCTTGATGGCTGAAACACCAAGACTGTCATAATAGGAATAGGCAGATTCAAGTTGGTATTCATATGAAGTGACATTGGCAGTGGTTTCATGATGACCAATAAAAGTGACATCCTTTTCCTTGGCATATCTAAGCACTTCTACTATATCAAAATCATCGTAAGCTTCGGTCAATTGGAGTGCCCCTTCCTGTCCCCAGTCTTCCCAGCCCTTATTCCAACCCTCTGCCAGAACACCTTGAATATCATGCTCTGATGCAAAATCTATGTACTGCTTGGTATTCTCCGTGGTGGCGCCATGATGGTCACCTTGAACCCAGGTGTATTTGTTGATATGCATACCCCACCAGATGCCCACATATTTCATGGGCTTGATCCACGAAACATCTGACAATTGATTTGGTTCATTCAGATTCAAAATCATACGTGATTTTAGGAGATCAGTTGCTGATCTTCCTATACAGATGGTTCGCCAGGGTGAATGCATTGGGGCTGAGGTTTTCACTCGGTCACCATCTGGCCAGGGAACGAGATTGCTCTGAAAAATTAATGAATCAGAACTGGATCTTTTCAAAGTCATCCCGGCGTAATCTGTAAGATTGGCTTCGTGAATACTGATGTAAAGATCGTCATCGGAGATATATGTAAGAGGTGTGTTCGCAGAATCAATTTTGCTTAAGCGAGAGACCTTGTGCAATTGTTCATAGGAGTCAAATGCATGACTTCCTGTTATCCACCACGATTTTCCATCCCTAGCAAATCTAAACTCTGACAATTCTTCTACGATAAAGAGAGAATCAAGATCAACTTGAGCAGGGATCTCATAGCGAAAGGCCACGCCATCGTTAAAGACTCGAAAATATAGATTGAGTTGCCGATGCGGAGAGAGTTGTTCCCTCAGTTCAAGCTTGATTCTTTTACTAGAGGAATGGATCGACTTTTCCTGTCCCCAGACTGGATTCCAATCTTCTTCAATCATCTCAGTATTGGAATTTATCAGTTGGAAGGGTCCTACCAGATCTGGTTGATTCCGGAAACGATAGCCTAGCGCGGAGGGCTCGATTAATTTCTTTCCATCTACCTGGATGGTGTATTGAGGCATGCCCTGATCCAGTTTCAGCTCGACCTGGATATTATCATCTGGACTGGTTATAATGACGCTCTTGGAAATCTCTGTTTTACATGAGTATATAAAAAGTATGAGAAGAATGAGGGCTTTATTCATTCAGGTTCTACCGTCTAATACATACGTTTTACGTTAAAAAAAGTTCTGAATATCCGATTTCACTAATCATCCACCTTTTCAACCCATCTGGTTTTTCCATCGCGGTCACAAAGTAACACCATACCTGTACTAGAATTGCCTGTCCCCAGATAAGCGCTCATTTTCCCATATTCGTTAGCTGTTCGTAGAAATCCATTCCCCACCGTGCCCGTTCCGAGAAATACGGTCTCGTTTCCAACTTCATTGTAGGTGGTCAATTGACCCCCACCTTTCTCACTGGTCCCCAGGTAAACAGTGGGAGATTCATTTCTATCAAAGGTTCGAATAAAACCACCACCCATCTCGCCTGTCCCAAGACGTGCGCTCATCTTCCCTTCCTGATTATAGGCAATGAATCCACCTTGCCCATCCTCATTTGCACCAATGGTCATTGAGGCGGTTCCCAGAGCATTATTGAGCTCGATGGTACCACCACCTTGACTAGATCCAGAGATAAGAACTGTATTCTCACCAGCCCGAGAAAGAATTCTTAATCCGCCGCCATCACGTATTGTTATGGAACCCACACTAAGATCACCCATCTCAGCTTCAGTTTGCCTGGCTGATATGAGTGACATGAATAACAGAGTTGCCAGAACTCCAATGAGAATGCTTTTTACATCAATTTGACGCTTCATCACTTCACCATCCTCTTGAGTTTATCCCAAATTTTATTGCCCAACATGTCTGAAGCCACATCGACAATCTGTTGTACCAAATCCAGGATATTTTGCTCTCCAGCCCAATGTCTTGTGACAATGCCAGGATCACAGTTCTTCATGACAGAATTGATAACATATGCCGCCAAGGCTACATCATCAAGATAGCCCAAGGGTCCAATAAGTGCTTCAGGGAAAAGATCGATGGGTGAAATGAAGTAGGCCAGAGCTCCAGCAATTTTGGCTTTTTCGCTACTGGGGACTTCCTTATCCAAGGCTAATTTCGCTAGCAGATGGAAAAGATCTGGGGCGAGTAAAAGATATTCGGACCATTGATTTTCTTGCCCGGTCTTGGTCTTCACCCATTCCCGAATGTCTGATCTCATTTTTTGATAAAAATCCTGATTCATGTCTCTACCCTCCCAGGTTGGAATCTTATTATTTAAGCAAAGTTAATTTTTTCACGCTACGCAACTCAGATGTATTTAGCTCCATGATATATACACCCGAACTTACAATGACACCATTTCTATCGGTCCCATTCCATTGGAAGGTGTATTCTCCCTGCACAAAATTGCTTTGAACGAGAGTGGTAATCAGAAGAATTGGTACAATATTTTTCAAGATTTTGGCTCCAAATGCCGTCAATTTCACAAGTCTGATAATATTGGGACAAATCCATTAAATACACCATGAAAAGACAGGTGGGGGGAAGCCATATTTAGATCCTCAATCCTGGATTCTTGCAGGATGGAGTCATCCAATTAGTTAGATATATATAACTTTTTATTTGTAATATGTTAGAAATACATTACTTTATGTTAGAATTACCTAACTGGAGGTTGATATGATTGCAAAAAGTAATAATGTTTATGTGAAGCTAGCTCTGGTGGCCTTTGTGCTTGTCGGGCTTGCACTTTACCTGTTTAAATTTGAACCCATGCTTACCTGGAAAATGAGTACGATCATAGTTCTCTCACTACTCATGCTGGTAGTCCCCATTTATCGAGGCATTCGAGATGCCCGGGACAAGCAGAAAAATATCCCACTGGAAGATGAAATGAGTCGACTCCTGGAGATTTATGCTGGAGCCTATGCATTTCGCTATTCGATGATGGCTTGGTTCTTAATTTTCATTTTCCGTGGAAAGTTCCCAGATCAAGAGGAAATGCTTGGTGTAGGGATTATGGCCTCTGCCGCCATATTTGGTCTAAGCTGGGTCTACTTTAGATTCAAGGGAATTCCAAATGCAGACCAGGATTAAAGAGTTAAGAGCTCGTGATGGGCTGACTCAACAGCAACTGGCAGACCGGGTTATGGTGCGTCGAGAGACCATCGTTTTTCTCGAGAAAGGAAAGTACAATCCTTCTCTCAAGCTGGCTTATGAGATCGCCCAGGTTTTCTCACTACCTGTTGAAGAAGTTTTTCTTATGCGAGCAGAATGAATTTACAGGTTGCTGACGAATTATTTATGGATGAATTTTTGTATGGCGGACAGCAATAAATCGAGTTCATCCCGGGTATTGTAGGCATTAAAACTAAGCCGTAGAATAATTTCATCCCGCCACCCTGTGATCATCGCTTCAATGCGATACTCCTCCCACAAATAGCGCCATAAATCACCTGCCTTTATTTTTTCGGGTAAGAGAACACTGGCGATTTGAGCCAGCCAGGTATGATCACAAATCGTTTTTCGACCAAAAGTGTCTGAGAATCTATCTCTATAATCATGAAGAAGCTTCTGAGCTTCAAAATTACGAGTCTCCCATTCATGCTTTTTACGAAATTTGATTGCAGCAGGAATGCTGAGAAATGCTGCCATATCCCGGGTACCCCACATCTCATGTCGCAATGAAAAGGAGGGTTGGTTTATTTCTGCCCAACTGATTACCAGAGGTTCAAAAGCTTCTCTCTGAGTTGCATGAACATGCAAAAATGCGGTGCCCTTGGGAGTAAGCATCCATTTATGACAATTACTGGTGTAGAAGTCAGCATTTATACCCTCGACATCCAAATCGATTTGGCCCACCGCATGGGCTCCGTCAATGACTGTGATAATCCCAGCTTTACGAGCTCGCCTGCAAATCTCCCTTACGGGTAATACCAATGCCGTAGCAGATGTGATATGGCTCATCAGGATCACTTTTGTGCGGGGAGTAACATGTTTCCAGAAATAGTCGACAAACTCAGCTTTTGTGGCAACAGGCAGATCAACCTTCATCTCGGTAAGAACAGCGTCGTTTTGAAGGCATTTTCGAGCCCAGGTAGCCAGGATGGTACCATACTCATGGTCTGTGGTGAGGACCTCATCATTGGCGTTCAGTTCAATAGAATTGGCAATTGCATTTAGGGCAACAGTCACATTGGGGGTAAAAATCATTCCTTCGGCATCAGCATTGACAAATTGAGCCAGATCAGTCCTCGCTTTTTCCAGTGGACCACTGGCTTCCTTGCCAAACAAACCCTTCAACTGCCGGGTATAATAATCGATGGGATTCTTCTCAAGAATACGTTGCCAGTTTTGATAGTCCTCAAATACCTCGCGAGGGCAGGCACCAAATGAACCATGGTTTAGATAGTGTGTGTCTGGATCAAGGAGAAATTCTGATCTGATATTGGCGAGCATAGGGACTCCCTCTGGTGAATTTAAACAGTTGTAAGCATGTGTGGATACCACACAGGACAAGGTTTTAAGAATATCCACCTGGAATCAGGGGGACGAATGTTGCTGGATCTACTTTAGCAGTTGGATATCCAGGATTGTCAGGGTCTTAGCACCATCTGGGAGATCAAGAACCAGGGTATCCCCTACCTTTTTACCCAACACACGTTGAGCAAAGGGGGATGAAGTAGTGACAATATTCTCGTAGAGTTCTAATTCATATTCTGCTGCACCAGCCATGGAAACTGTGATGGTATTTTCGCCATCGCTATAGGTAACCTGGGTCCCAAATCCGACTCTATCACCTTTCACATCTCCTGGCTCGACAACCTCCTCATCTAAATGTTTTTCAAAGCGATGACGTTTGTTGTGAAGGTGGGCCTGATTGTCTTTGGCAGCATGGTATTCCGCATTCTCTTTCAAATCACCAAAATCAGCTGCTCTTTTGATATCTTTTGTATTCTGTTTGATTTCATCATTAATCTCATGAATTCTCTCGACAATCTTATTATAAGTGCTACGGTATATCATTTTTTTAGCCTTCTATCTTCAACGTATTTTGTCTATCCGGTCCACAATAAGTCTCAATTCAGAGATGCACCAAATTGCCGGGTCACCAGTATAATCGACAGGCATGCATCAATCCAGCATTTAGGAGTCTTCTTGTCATGAAGATTCTGCCATGAAATTTCCCCATTCATCCATGCTATTTACCAACGATTCTTCACCTTTTCGGCAAAGCCCAGTAGATTCTCAATCTGTAAAACGGTTCCATCATCCAGGGTGGCTTTACCTGAGAAGTGGCCAAAAACTTGATGCTGCCAGGATTGAACCACCAACAGATTCGTATTTGAGTAGCGATCTAGAATGGGCACAAAGTCTAATTCAAGACGACCATCATTACTGGAAAACTGCCAGGGTTTCAGGAAGTCATTTTCGGGAATGTGGAAACTCACCTCATCTAGTTTGTGACCTCGACCATCAAGAAAAACAATATTCTCAGAAGCTGCTGAAGTATCCCCAAAGCCATATCCGATATTTAGACCAAATCTTCTTCCATCAACCATTCCCGAAGCTGATCCCCAGTACCAGGTATTTGAATAGGTCCAAACACCCCTGCCCCAATCCAGGACACCAAAAGCGCTTTGATCAGCAAATTCTACCTTTCGCTCACCAAGAGTAAAACTCCCCTGAGCTGGCATACAATTGATCTTATGGTTGTAGTAAAATGCTTTTGGATTTTCAGCGAATGGCGTGGCAATGAGCATGGAATCATCATCTGAAGGTTGAGTCATGACGATACTCCCCTTTAGATCTTTACCCGGTTGAAAATCCTTCCAGTGTACCTCGAGGGTGCGAGTTTGATCCTTGATTGAGAATCTCAGGCTTAGATTTTTCTGCGAGAATTTGACATCTCCGTTTTTACTAGACTCCGGCATATTAAAACTGCCCAGAGGGAGTATCGTTGTGATTGAATTTGATATTTCTTCACCGCTGATGAAATCGAATACGGTGGCAGCAACAAAACCGATATAGCCTAGATCAGATATGGTGAAGGAGATTCCCTGTTCATCAGAAAGAATCGCGTAATAATCCCACTCTTTGATCTTAAAAGCTGCTGCCTTAATACTTCCGCGATGATAGTCCAGTAGCATGTCTTTAGCCCACCCACGCTGGATCAGCTCACCTTGCTCATTAAGTAATTTTGATGATTCTTGAATTTCTTTCTGCATGGAGCCCCCTATAGAAAATTGATGTCAAATATGACCTATGGCTTGTCTTTTGACAACCTCTGTATCAATAGCTTATCGGATGGGTGTTAAATTTGGTCTGATTTTGAATCGTATTTGTTAAGCAATGCTATAAATCGTGGATGCTCACGGAGGGAATCATATTGAGGTGAAAGCTTTAACCAGGTGGTAGACAAATATCCCGGCATAGTCAATATCTTAGAATACAGATCGATAGCCTCGTCCTGCATACCGCAAATCATATATATCTCTGCCAGATCTTCCAGAGCTACTACTCCGGATATCCTGTCACGAGTCAACGACATTAAATCGACTTCCTTTTTACCCCACTCAATAGCTTCTTCGAATTTTCCAAGCTTGGCCAGAGAAACTCCTAACTCGCCATAAAATTCCCAATCCTTAGGATTCTCTTCGATGGCATTTTCGGCCTCCATTCTGGCAGTGTCAAAATAGCTTTGGGCCATTTCCTTTTTACCAGTCAATTCCAAGAGATTACCAATTGTCCAATATGAACCAAGTGTATCAGACATTTCTAGAGCCAGCCAGCCTTCAAAGTCCCGTGTGAATTCGGCATGCATCACTCTGACTTCCATCAAATCATTTGGGTCAAACTTAGCCATTAACTGCTCCAGGACTGCCTGTAGCTTTCCCAGGTCCCCTGATTGAGCAAGTTCAATATAGTATCTTCCTATTTCTGTTTCAGATTCATTGTCACTATGGATAGCTGACAATTGTCCCTGATACCGTTCGGATAGATCCCATTGGTGCATCATGTAGGCCATATCTCGTACCTGTCTCACCTTATTCCCATCATTGGGATCCAGGGAAACTGCTTGCTGCAAATTTTCCAGTGATTCGTCCCACTGACCAAGTCGTCTTTGAACAAATGCTTTTGCGGCCAGCAGGTCACTGTTATTGGGTTGGGATACCTGAGCGATGGAGAATTCTTCCAGAGCACGTTGATAATCTCGCGAACCGTAATAGTAGAAATACCCCTGGGCACGATGAGTTTCAGATGCGTTTGGATCGATTTCAATGGCCCTTGATAGCATCTTTTGAGCCTGTTCAAGACGAGTAGGTCTTGGATCTGCACCTGATCCATCAAAATAAGCAAACGCATGAATAGCGGCTAGCTTGGTATAAGGCAATAGAAAGTCAGGATCATGATCTAGGGCTTGCTCATAAAAGACGGCTATAGAGTCTCTTTCAAGAATGTCAGCATCCCACAGCAGTTCTCCTCTGACATATAGCTCCCAGGCTTTCTGATTTTCAGTGGGTTTGGTTTCAATATAGCGCTTTTCTTGAGGAGTGAGCTTAGCCTTTAAAGCTCTGGCAATCTTTTGGGCTACATCACTCTGGATGGCAAATATATCTGCATATTGTCGATCATAAGTTTCTGCCCACAAATGCTCATCTGTTTTGGCATTGATAAGCTGAGCAACAATGCGGACCTGATCCCCGGCCCGTCGAACACTACCCTCCAATAGATTCTCTACTCCTAATTCCTCAGCAATTTCCGGAATGCCTTTGGTGGTTTCCTTATACCTCATCACGGAGGTGCGAGAAATAACTTTCAATTCACCTATTTTTGACAATTGGGTGAGGATATCGTCATGCACCCCATCAGCAAAACTTTCATCTTCCACTGTTTTTGTAAAAGGAGTGAAGGGTAGCACAGCGACCGATTTTGAGTCAAAATTACTTAGCGGGTTTTCACGAGTTGGGCTGGAATCTGGATTGGTAAATCTCGGATAGGCTAACAAGACTGCAATAATGATTAAGAGAGCAATGATGATGGTATTGCTGGTCATAGGCTTATGCTCAGGGGTTTGCTTCTCACCTGATGTGGGCGAACGACGCAATCCATCTGGCGTCACCTGAAACATCCAGGCCAGTGCGATTGCCAACGGAAACCCGAGCAATAGTATAATGACCAATGCCTTCAGCGACCAATCCGCTGCATTCATCATGGGAAAAAGAATATCCGAAACTTCTATTAAGGCAAAGGAGATACCAATATAGACAGTTGATACACGGAATACCCGCCTGTTGCGGAGCTCCTGAATTAATTTGCTTAAATTACCTTGTGACGCTGACATACTCGATCAGCTATTGCTATCGATAAGATTCAGGTAACGGGGATGATCGTGAAGGGAATCAAGAAATGGATCCAGTCTGATGCGCCATTTTGTATATCCACTTCTAAATGAAAGTATGAATTCCAGTTTATCAATTGCCAGTTCGGTTTCTCCCACCAAATTGTAGATAACTGCCAGCCTATAGTGATGATCGGGGCCATTGAGGGCATCCTTTGAAACTGGTTCCAGTTCTATTGCTCTTTTGCCTGCATCAATGGCCATCGAGCTATTACCCATCAGTGCATGTACGATTCCTAAACTACTGACGAGAAAAGCCTCATCTGGCTTCTTTTTGAGTTTGTTTTCAAGGTTGAGCCGAGATTTTTCTAGTTCCTCGGATAGCTTACTCGAATTATTCTGCAAATAGTAAATCTTACTTTTGTGGAAAAATGAAAAGTCCCCTCTATAATCCTCCTGGATGATCTTCAGGGCTGTCTCATATTCACCAGCCTCAATTTCCAACCTGGCTCTGTAGGATGACAATAAGGAAGGATTATCAGAGTTTAGAACACCCTCATCAAGGATTCGTCTTGCCCTATCTAGATCACCATAGGCATCTATTATTAGGAAAGCATAGAATCTATAGGCCGTCGCATTTTCTGGATAAGATTGAATGGATATTTTATGGTAAGGCTCGGCCTTTTCATAATCACCCATTATTGAGTAATAACCACCCAACCATGCTGCATTTCCGATTCCATCAGGCTCAAGTTCATAAGCTCTTTCAAGATATCGTTCCGCCTCTGCCCATTTCCCAGCTCTAGCGTAGAGTTCTCCGAGGTGCTTAACAGTCTCAGCATTGCCAGGCTGGCTTTCAGCTGCTATCTCATATTCGTTAATCGCAGAGGCTGGGTCATCCAGACACCACTGATAATAAATACCTTGGGCGAAGTGGAATTCTGGATGATTTGGGATCAATAGCTTAGCTCTTTCAAGGGTTTTCCGGGCCAACTCTTTTCTCTCATGAGTAGGATCCCAATCTGGTGACTGGTATAGGACGGAGTGGGCTACAGACTGACGGGCATAGGCCAAACCAAATTCCGGGTCTAGTTTGATAGCCTCCTCATACATGGTGACTGCCTTCAAATTGCCTTCCATAGTGGTTTTGGTATGCCAGAAGTGGTTTCCCTTCAGGAAGTAATCATAGGCTGCCATATTTGATGTGGGGATATCTTTTAGCTGTTGTTCCTCTTCCTCAGTTAAAGTTGATTTCAAAGCTGAGGCAATTTTCCGAGCCACATCCGTCTGAATAGCGAATATATCAGCATACTCTCGATCGTAGGTTTCGGCCCAAAGGTGATCATCCGATTTTGCCTCAATAAGCTGAGCTACTATTCTAACCTGATCACCAGCCCGGCGCACACTCCCCTCAAGAACATTAGCTGCGCCAACCTCTCTGGCGATTTCTTTGATACTCAGATCGGAGGACTTGTATTTCACCATGGTTGTACGCGAAATAATTTTCAGATCTCTGATCTTAGAGAGCTGGGTCAGGATATCATCATGGATTCCATCGGCAAAATAGGCGTCCTCTTCTGAGGCAGAAAAATTTGTAAAGGGTAAAACAGCCACAGCCTTGGCATCAAGCAATTCTGCCTGATTGACTGCGCTGGTTATTCCCGCTGGAGACGAGGACTGCATTCTGGGGTAGGCGAGAAGACCTACTATCACCAGTAGCAGAACGATAATCACAGCATTCCCAGTGAATGGTTTTTGCTCTTCCGTCTGTTTTTCACCTGATTTGGGTGAACGGCGTAACCCTTCAGGGGTAAACTGAAAAGTCCATGCCAGAGCTGCAGCCACAGGGAAGCCAGCTATAAGAATGATAAAAACAGCCTTGACCACATAACCCGGTAAACCCAGCATAGGGATGACAATATCGGCAGCTTCCAGGAGAGCAAAACCCACACCTAGGTAAACCGCAATGGCTCGAAAAACACGCCGATTTCTAAGTTCTTGAATTATTCCGCCAGGACCGTTTTTTTTCTCGCTCATACTTTCCCCATCAGGTTTCTATTAGAATGGCTGAAAATGGTTTGGAGGCCCTCGATATGCAATATTTATTTTGAGATATAAATGGTCATCTTTAAACAGTTTAGCTCACACTTCTAGACCCGTATTCACTATATTTTTGAAAAAATTAAAAACGCAAGGATAGACAGCTCAGACCACCATCCAATTTTTGGAATTCAGATACGTCAATTTCTACAGTCTGATAGCCGACACTCCTGATGGCTTCCCTGGTTTTTGGGAATCCCAATGGAACCAATACAGTGTCATTTACCCAGATACAATTTGCCGCATAGCTTTCAGTCGCATCAATGGGTATAAGGTTGAACTCCTGAAAATCAGGATGACTAAGAAATTCACCACAAGCCACTAGGTTGTTGTGCTCTAGATAAGCCACTCCAGTTTTGAGATGCAGGACATCCTTTAGCTCAACGACTGATCCTGACAATTCGTAGGATTCGAGATTTGCAATAAGTTGCTCAGCCCCATTTCTATTCGTTCGCTCTGATAGACCGATATAGAAGTGCGTGCCTACCATCATCACATCTCCTGCTTCCAGGGTGCCAGGGGATTGAATAGCGTAGATTTGGGTATAGTAGTCATCCAGTATCGCTCGCATACCCTTTACCTCTCCCCGTCGAGATAAAGCCCCAGGGTTGGTGATGATTGCAGAGTTTGCCGTGAGTAAGGCCACATCCTCGACGAAAGTTGAATCGGGAAAATCGGGGTCAGCATCGAGGCAGATTACATCCAATCCACAGGATTCCAGTGCCTTGATGTATTCCGCATGCTGCTTGATGGCTAAATTGTAATCCGGCTTCCCCAATTGAGCTGAGGTGAGCCCGTTGACCATACTCGGTGCAGGTGTTCTAACAATTGCTTTGGTGAACATCTCTCATCCTTCTGGTAATTTCATCCTAGGGTAAAAAAATAGCCTCTTGATCGTAAAAAACAACCAAGAGGCTTCGTCCTTTCAGGAAATATAGACTATTTAAGATAACTGATTTTGATCACCCTTGAATGTGTCTGATCCTGGACATTGGCCAAATAAACACCTGTGGGTATTGCCTGACCTACATCATTTAGACCGTTCCACACTACTGAGTGCCAACCGGCTTCTTGTGGTCCCTGTACCAGCTGAGCGATGCGGTTCCCTCCCAGATCATATATGGTGAGGTTCACTTGAGATGCTTGTAAAATCGCATACTCAATGGTAGTAGCTGGATTAAATGGATTGGGATAGGCATGTATCAACTGGGCGGTGGCGGGATGTTGTGTGTTTTCATCCTTTGTAACCAAAACATCGATTACCGCATGCTTGGTGAGTTTGCCCTTATAATCCACATCACAAAGACGATACTCGTAGCGTTGTCCTACAATAACGTCTTCATCAACGAATTCATAGTTGGTGAGTTTTGTAGTAGAACCTTGCCCAATCAGCTGCTCATCTGACATATAACTGGCAATTTGTCTAAACTCGTGCTCTTCAACCAGTTTACGCTCAATAGCGAAACCCTGGTTCTCGATTTCAGATTCGGTGCTCCACGCCAATCTGACATTCCCTCGATCTGAGGTTCCAATCCATCTGGACAATTCAACAGGGAGGCTACCATCAATGGTTGGACCCTCTTCAATAAGATGAAGAATGATAGAGGCTTTTTTCACATCAAGCGTGCCACCATCAGTGCTATTCATGATCATGAATTTGACGATATCCGTATCACTATCAATATTGATTAGTGAGACTCCACCAAGAGCGCCAACATCAGAATTACTGGAGAGCTTTCGATTAACTCGAGATGGGGTGTGTAAACTTCCACCCACAAAGATCCCAACGCTAAACTCTCGAGGTATATCACTTGCATTTGATGCATCCACAGAGGCAGAATATTTCAGATAATACATACCTGCTGACAAGGTTCCGGTTGTTGCATGGAGCCCATTGGATTCAAAGGTCCAATTATTCAAAGTCTTTGATGAGAGGTTAGGTACCTCCGTCCAGGTATTCTGTGTCAGAGGTACGGATTGCTCCGTACTTCGGTACATCCCACCATATGAAGCAGTCGTTGTCCCTGATATCTTATAAAATGAAAGGTTCGCATACTGAATGGTGATATCAACTTGCTTTGTACAACTTGCATACAAGCTCAGATCATCTCCATCTGCAATAGTTAGTATACCAACGCCTCCAACATTGCCAATATCAGCATCCGCAGTCGTGCGGTAAGTAATAATTTTATCTGGTGTGACATCACCGTTTGAAACTCCAAAACTGTACCCTGCTGGGGCATTATCAGATTTACCAGAGCCAATAAAACTGATTGAATATGTCACGAGGTACTTACCTGCAGAACTAGCATCTGAAGTAGCTAAATCATTGGTTCCCATGGTCCAACCTTCAAGATTGGAGATGGCAGAAAAGCCTGTTAACTGGATATAGGTGTCAGCTGCTGAAAAGTCCTGCGGGGTTGAGTTTCCTGTGATTACCATCCCACCATAATCACTTGATGAATTCTGGGTTAACTCCACCAGTGTAACTTGTGCATCGATCGCGGTAAGCGTCCCATCTGCTGATGGACTTGCCACAAGCTCAATATACTGACCTGAAGTGATAGAGACATGACCACTACCAGTGACATTTCCCTTATCTTTGTTCGCATTGTTAATACTACGCAATTTTACTAGGTCGGTCTGAACAGTGCCATTCACGGCAATGGCAAGGCTCCAGTCAGCTTGTGAGCCACTAAAACTGATTGAATATTCAATCAGATATTTTTTCGACTCCCCAGCCGTTTCAGTAAGCCTGTTCTTCGTCGTATTGTTCCATCCCAAGAGTGGACCGGCAACAAAATCATCAGTAGTAGCTGTTTCGCTACCAATTGTATACCAGGTATCTGCCGTAATTGTTGAGCTCAAAAGAGTACCATTTGCAATATACATAAACCCATAATTCTGAGCCTGCAAGGTGGCGGTAGCGAAGGTGCAGAGAAACAGTGGGATCATTAGTCCCTGTGGCAGTTTAATTTGCTTTAACTTTTTCATAAGATTCCCCGAAAATTGAATTTTGTTCATTTTATGCATTTAGATGGTAATTCAATTACCGGGCAACCTGCTGTCTCTGTAGAATCGACAGGTCTGCTTGAATTTTTAAATGATTGAAATAGAAATTCTTGCCACAATCTGTACACAAGAATTTCCATTGGCTGGTGAGAATTTTCACCGCCCAATGCCGATGCGTCCTAACAGTATATTCAGATGAACATACAGGACAGGCTGCGTGAAAATTAAAATGAGCACACATGATTCTTCCCTCCGCTTAGGTTATTGATTTTAAATATGATTTACTTTTTATACTTAGTGCAGAAATGGTTGGAGGAAGTTGTAGAATGGGATAAATAAGTTTCACTGTTGGTATGAAATTTTTCCCAACAGTTCTTGAACAGTCACATGTCTTACAAACTTTAAATAATGACGACAAAGTATCCCCGCTTTGTAATACCAAAAAAATAGCCTTGCAAACCTTTACAGACAAGGACTCATCTTAATCGTCTGTGCTTTTCTTAAGTAGTTCGGTAAAAAATAGTTCAAAAAAACAAATGCCAGGATTGGCAATTGCGACTAGTTTGCTGTGAATCCTGAAAATTGGGAAAATTGATATGATGCACTCATGTTGAGTTCGCCATATTCGCAAACCATATATCTGTATACAGACAAAACAATGATTGGAGTGCTTCTATGATTATTGATATCATTCTACCTCTCTCCCTTGTATTTATCATGTTTAGCCTTGGGCTGAGTCTCACAATCAATGACTTCAAAAATGTAGCGAAACAACCAAAAGTATTTGCAGTGGGCATTTTAAACCAGATGGTCCTCCTGCCCCTGGTGGCATTTGGCTTAATACTCCTCTTCGGATTAACTAAGGAAATGGCAGTAGGTCTCATGATCCTTGCCTGTTGCCCAGGGGGTGTTACATCAAACATTCTAACTAAATTGGCCAAGGGGGATACAGCGCTCTCCATCTCTTACACAGCAGTTGTCAGTATTGTAAGCGTCATCACCCTACCCATCATCACCGGGTTTTCAATTGCCTATTTCATGGGTGCAGAAGCTCCTGAAATCAGCGTTCTCTCTTTGGGTATTACCATGTTTTTAATCACTGCAATCCCTGTCGCCATCGGTTTGCTTGTGCATCATAAAGCTGAGGATTTTACCCACAGATTTGAACCCAAAGCCAGCAAAATATCTGCAATCCTATTTGTCATCATTGTGATAGGCGCCCTCTCCAGTGAATGGGATACCTTTGTGAATAACGTCACCATCCTGGGACCTGGCATCGTAACTCTGATAATCATCATGTTACTCATGGGTTATAGCAGTGCCCATCTTTTCAAAATGAATGAGGCTCAGGCAGTATCAGTGGCCATAGCAACCGGTATTCAGAATGCTACCGTGGGTATCACAGTTGGAAACCTTATCCTCCCCTCTGGTGAAGGTCTATCCCTCCTGAGTCTCCCCTCCGGTGTGTATGGGATTCTCATGTATCTTGTTTGTCTTCCCATCGTTTTTGGATATGTCAAATGGGTTCATGTGAAATTGGTGAGCGCTCCCGGCTAATATATTATGTGAGCTCCAAGCGGACTCAACACTTTAGCACTTACTAAGTCAATAGTTGTTTAAAACCAATAGTTTAGACTATATCATTAGCATATGGTTCCATATCACTACTATAATTTTTTAGCTGTGCTTTAACAACTTATACCAAGTCTTAGATTTCTCTAATCTTATATTTTACAGGTATTTATGTGATCATCCTTCATAGCGTGGCACGGGGATTGACAATTATACGTGCTGACGAGAGTTTTTTAACAAAATTCGCCGATGAAGGAGACCATCATGACCACAAAAGCATGGATGAAATCAGGTCTTATTATCTTGGCAACAGTGCTTGTTTTGAATGCAATGCCCATGGAGGCTGATATTGTTTCAAGGCCTCAACCAGTGGGTGGCATATCAGCAGTGCGTGAACACGTAACCTATCCTGATCTCGCTATGGATATGGGACTGGAAGGAAATGTTATTCTAAGGTTTAGAGTAGATGAATTTGGGAGTGTGTCCAACATCCAGGTTATTCAAAGTGGAGGTTATCTACTTGATGAAGCAGCCATGGCAGCAGTATCACGCACTGAATGGATCCCGGCGTCTCACAATAATCAGAACTATTCCGTTCTTTTCCAACTCCCCTTCAAATTCTGTATCGACTAGACAGTGTACTTCTTGGGGAATCAGTCAGGATGAATTTATCAATTTGTCCTGACTTTTTCTTTTTACAAAAAATCAGAATTCTACATCCCAGGATGCTTAGGGTATAACGTTAATTATTCTCTGGTTCGACTGCATATTTGGTCTAGCAAAGCGTGTCTCAGTTCAGGTTTTTACGGTTTCCGCTGAGGGCTTTACTTACTGATCTTAAAAATTCAGCAACATCAAACGGTTTTTCAAAAGTGTATTTTACTCCCAGGGCCGAGACAAATTTCAAATACTCTGGATAGCCAGCAGACATGGCAATTATTTCTGGTGCAGGATGAAACTTTAAAAGTTCCATACACACTTCAAAACCTTCCTTGCGCGGCATGATCATATCGGTGATAACAAGGTCATGATGTTCACGGTTATAGAGATTCAATCCTTCTATCCCATCTGGTGCAAGGTCCACATGGTACCCCTCCATCTCAAGCATGGTCACCATAAATTCACCCATGGATGCTTCATCTTCTATAACGAGTATATTCGACATATTTCACCTATCCTTAATGCCCCACTGAAATCTCTACTCTGGCAACAGACTAACGTTGTCTGCTCTAAGCCAATAAATAATCCACACCCTAATATTTCAAATATTGAGCCAATTTCAGACATGGATCGTAAATCTTTGTATTATTTGATGTTATGAAATATCACCAAGAATGATAAAAATAGAAATTGTCAATGAATGTTGACTATTTCATGGATTTTGTAGGATTTATAAAACAGTTTTTATAGCAAGAAGCCCAACCATCTAACTTGGATTCTTCGACAAAATGCTAGTCCAGTTTTTGTAAACCGCTGGACATTAATGAGAACTTGAAAAATGGATTGATTACCTCACTGTGTCCCAGTGTGGTGAAAATCGATGTAATCCCCACTGACTTCAATTCTTCCACAGAAACGGTATCCTTTTCAATCCTTTGATTTGGCAATCCCCAATCATCCAAATCATCCATTAAATCAACACTATTCCTCATGGTCCCACCATTCGGAGTGGTAACATTGATCAACCTACCCTCATATTTATCCATCCAGTGTGTGTAATTTTCGACCTGGCCATACAGGGCATCAAATAGATAAACTTCAGATACATTCTCAGTTACGCCCCCTCTATTTAGAATAGAGGAAATAACCCGATAGGCACCACTGTGCCCGGCTAAAATGATTTTACCATGCTCAAGAGTCTTTGTCTTTTTTTCCTGGTGGAGGAAAACCAGCACATCTTCTACCAGGGCTTTAAAGATCTGTGGTTCCTCCAGCCTGCCACCGAAAGAATCCGATGCATTTTTTGGTCCTTGAGGAAAGACGAAGACCGCATTTGTTTTGCTGTCTGAAAATTGCTGAAGGAGTTCAAATTTCTCAATGGATTTCTGAATGTTATTGCCCCAGCCATGAAAGTAAAACACCAGATTCACTGCTTCAGTCTGAGCAAAATGATCGGGAATAAAAATAGCTACTGAGGAATCATTATAATGTTCTTCGAAACTGAAATGAATGTCATTGTAATCATGACCATGAGCTCTATCAGGATGTGGAAAGGGACTATTCGAACTGGTTTGAATAGTAAGCAGCCCTCCAGACACCGCGGTCCATTCTGCCGACTTACACATTGAAAGACTGGTCATCATCAAAGTCACTAAAAAGAATACCATTTTTTTCAATGTGGGCCTCAAAATAATTATCACATTAATTTCTGCCTAACCTAACATGAGTTTTCCTCAATAACCACGTTTCAACGGGATTTTTTATTCCTGCCACAAGATTTTTGCTTAGATTTGCCCACACTTCAAAACGACTATGAAAAGGGGCCCTTCAATGACACTGCTCACTTTTACCCTGAATGGAAAAAAACAATCCGTTGATGTTGCTCCAGATACACCTCTACTCTGGGTCATAAGAGATACGCTGAAGCTCACAGGAACCAAGTACAGTTGTGGTAAAGGTCTCTGTGGAAGTTGCACCGTGCATGTTGATGGAAAACCTCGCAAATCATGCAA
The DNA here is from genome assembly GCA_018673925.1 of Fidelibacterota bacterium. GTDB lineage: Bacteria > Fidelibacterota > UBA8477 > UBA8477 > JABMPR01 > JABMPR01. The sequence goes on along the minus strand of JABHBL010000039.1, from coordinate 9,347 downwards.
TCTCCCTGTCTCTAAAGTTGAAGGAAAGACAGTTCTTACCATCGAAGGTTTGGGTAAAAGAAGTCTCCATCCGGTCCAAAAAGCCTGGATCGAAGATGAGGTCGCCCAATGTGGCTATTGTCAGCCTGGTCAGATCATGACTGCAGTTGCTTTGTTAGAAGACAATGCCCACCCCAATGATGCGGATATAGAAGATGCCATGAAGGGAATCCTCTGTCGTTGCGGGACTTATCAGCGAATCAAAAAAGCCATCCACACGGCAGCCAAGGAGGCTTAAGATGAATTCAATTGAAAGTAAACTCCTTGATCGTCGTCAATTTTTAAAGCTTAGTACAGGCAGTACTGCAGCGCTGGTTCTCGGGTTTTGCTGGCCGCTGAGCGGGAAAGATTCACTGTCAGATGAGGATGTCATCTTTGTACCCAATGCCTATTTAAAAATTCACGCCAATGATACTGTGTCTGTCATTATGCCTCGCAGCGAAATGGGACAGAAAATATATACTGCCCTCCCCCAGATTGTAGCCGAAGAATTGGAAGCAGATTGGAGCAAGATTAAGGTTATCCAGGGAGATTTGAACCAAGTATATGGGTCACAGACCACTGGTGGAAGTGCCAGCGTGCGGACTCAATACGATAGACTGAGAAAAGCCGGTGCCACAGCCAAGGCCATGCTAATCCAGGCTGCGGCCACCACTTTGAATGTACCGGGATCTGAATTTTATGCTGAATCTGGTTTTGTGCACCACAGTGGGAGCAATCGCAAACTCAGCTTCGGATCACTGGTTGCGATGGCCAACACACTACCAGTACCTACTGATGTAATCCTGAAGGACCCAAAAACATTCCGTATCATCGGCAAAGCGTATAAGAGTCTGGATGGTATTGGTAAGGTGGAAGGAAGCATCAAATTTGGATACGATTTTGAACTCCCTGAAATGCTCACGGCAGTCGTGGAGCGTATTCCAAAATACGGTGGGAGCATGTCCAGTTTTGATGCCACCGAGGCTCTAAAAGTGCCTGGGGTGATAAAGATCGCACCCATCTCAGCCGGCGTTGCGGTTCTTGCTGATAATTCCTGGGCAGCGCTTCAGGGAAGAAAAAAACTTGAAGTGAAGTGGAATGATGGCCCACATGCAAAGCTAAACAGCAAAAAAATATCTGAAGACTTCAAAGCTGCCCTTGAACAAGATGGCAGTATTATCCGATCCGAAGGTAACGCAGAGGAAGCGCTCAAAACAGCTAAGCAGCAAATCGAATTGACCTTTGAAGTTCCCTATCTGGATCATGCTCCCCAGGAGCCAAACAATTGCACGGCCCATATCCATGATGGAATTTGCGAAATATGGGCACCAACCCAAAATCCAGGAGCAGCATGGTGGGCGGCAAAAAGCGTGACTGAGTTTGCCGATGACAATATCAAGGTCCATACGCTCCGTATGGGTGGCGCTTTCGGTAGAAAATTGCAAAATGATTTTGTGAGGGATGCCGTTGAAGTAGCTCAACTCACAAAGTTGCCAGTCAAAGTTATTCGAACCCGGACAGAAGACTTGAAAAATGGATTTTATCGACCCAGCACTGTTCATCAGATACAGGTGGGACTTGATCGTAGCAAAAAGCCGGTAAGCTGGATTCACAAATTATCTGGACCGCAAGATGGTTGGGCGCCCATCATAACCGGTGGTGCCGATGAATTGGCATATGGCATTCCCAATCAAAGGGTTTCTTATGTGATGACTGAACAGCCCATTCCTATTGGGGCCTGGCGATCGGTTGCCCACACTCAAAATGCCTTCGTCCATGAAAGCATGATAGATGAAGTGGCAAGGCAGACCGGGCGTGACCCTCTGGCTTTCCGTCGCGATTTACTCAAGAACCAACCCAGACATCTTGGTGTGCTCGATCTGGTTGAAAAGCACTCCAAATGGGATAAACCCCTCAAGGATACTCAAGCCAGAGGTCTGTCAGTTCACTATTCCTTTAATAGTTATGTGGCTATCGTTGTCGAAATATCTAAAGCCAAAAAGGGAATCAATGTAGAGCGAGTCACCGCCGCCATTGATTGCGGGACAGTGATTAATCCAGATGGTGTCAGAGCCCAGGTTGAAGGTGGCATTGTCATGGGCTTAACCGCTGCTTTGTATGGTGAAATAACCATAGACCAGGGTGAAGTGGAACAGACAAACTTTCATAACTATCGCCTGCTCAAGATGGATAAAATGCCTGAGATCAATATCCATATTGTACAAAGCACAGAGCCTCCAACTGGCGTCGGGGAGCCACCAGTGCCGCCTACACCACCAGCACTTATGAACGCAATCGCAGCTCTGACGGGAAAAAGAATAACTCGCCTACCTCTCAAGGGACAGTTGGGATAAAGATTCGAAATTCTGGTTGAAATAGTTCCTGCAGTAAGTAAAATAGTTTATAGGTACCAGAGTTGTGGATGGTATCAATGTTTAAGAAATAATACCACATAAATAATACAATAAGGGGGTCTTCTTGTATCGGTCATCCAGCCAACGCAATCTATTAGTCCGCTCAATTTTCTTTACCAGTTTTGTGCTTCTCTCACTATCAGTTTCTGCCCAGATCAATACTTCACAAGTCGTGCTGGGTGCCCACGCCAATGACCAGGTTGGTAAAATGTTTCCAACGCAAAATGGGTTTGTTTTCGCTGGAAATACTTATTCCTACGGTGCTGGTGGACAGGATATCTATTTATTCGAATCAGATGTCATGGGCAATGTTGAATGGTCTATAGCCTATGGTGGACAGAATAATGAGTCAGCTGCTGGCATTTTGAAACTGGAAGATGGTAGCCACGTGATCACAGGACGTACCACCAGTTTTGGCAAAGGTGACATCGATCTGTATTTCTCAAGGATTAATGCTGGAGGTGAAGTCACCCATTTTAAAACCTATGGTGGATCCGCTGAAGATCGGAGTATGGGTATGATCCCGACCCGTGATGGACAATTTTTACTATTTGGCTCGACTAGAGGTGGCGATCTGGGCAATTTGGATATCATTGTCTTAAAGGTGACAGAGTTTGGAGATGTTATCTGGTCACGGATATATGGAGGTCCGGTAACAGATGTCACATATGCAGTCAAGGAGACGCCCCAGGGAGAGTATATCGTATTTGCTTACACCAATAGCTGGGAAGATCTGTATGGACCTCCTGATGTCTATTTGCTAAAGCTTGATGTAAATGGGAATATGCTCTGGAATAAGTCTTATGGCGGTGCAGGATTCGAGCTGATGACTTCATCAGAGGCAGGTTTCATAGCTGAGAATGGCGATATGTATATGTTGGGAGCCACTAATTCATTCGGCGTAGGTGATTATGACCAACTGCTTATAAAATTTGATTCTTTGGGTGAGATAGTATGGGCTAGGACCATCGGTGGAACCGGATATGACTATGGTAGAACGGTAAAAATGACCAGTGAGGGTCGACTACTGGTGAGCGGATTTATAACTGATCCACAAAATAATAGTCGCGATGGGATAGTGTGCAAATTTTCTGTAGATGGTGACCTGATCTGGTCACGAACCTACGGTGATGGTGAAACTGATGATATCTATAGCATTTACGAAAATGCCGATGCTTCTCTTTTTGCTGTTGGGGTGACACAAAGTTTTGGAGGTACCGATACTGATATATGGTTCATCAACATGGATTCAGAAGGTAATAGTGACTGCAATATAACTGAGTTCGTTCCAACAGTATTGCCGGTACAACTCAGTTCCAGATCCAGTAGTGCCTACAAAGGTATTATGGCCTTAGAAATTTCAGAAATTGATCTTTCTGAATTAACCATTGTTCGTAACAAGGGAATGCATAAGGATGGACCATGTGATGACCCAGGAATGCCTCAGAGAAACCGTCCCTTGCCCCGTGAGTTTAAGCTGGCACCAAATTCACCAAACCCTTTCAACCCGTCAACCTCGATTCGCTTTGACATTCCATATGATGCTAGCGTGAATATCACCATTTTCAATGTGAAGGGTCAACAAATCATTGAACTCATAAATGAGGATTATCTGGCAGGTTCTTATATCAGAGATTGGGACGGGAAAGATAGAACCGGTCAGGATTTAGCATCTGGGATATACATATGTCGAATTGTAGCAGGTGAATTCCGGGATGAGCAGCAGCTGCTCCTCATGCGATAATGTGCTACTGAGGTAGTCGAAGATAGAAGATATTACCTGAGGGCTTATTCGGTTCAACCCCAACATCGCTATTATGGGCTTTAGCAATACGCTTCACAATGGCGAGACCTAGACCTCGACCACTTTTATTTGTTTTTGAAAGTTGAGAGCCTCGTTCAAAAATGAGATTACGCTTCTCTATCGGAATTGTTCGTCCAAAATCTTTAAATCCGATCATGACTGAATCATTTCCCTCGATCGCTTCAATAATAATTTTTTTACCATCCTTGGCATACTTAATGGCATTGCTGATAAAGTTCTTAAACGCCTCTCCGATCAAAGGATTGGCAGTAATTTTAATTTCTGCAGGTATCTGAATTTCCAGGGACATTCCCGTACTTTCAAGCTGAGAGGTGAATTCATTCGCAATCTCCAGCATGAGTTCATTTAATACCAAAACAGATTTGGGAATTTGTTCTCCAAATACCGCCCGACTTAATACAGATGTATTTTCCAAGACTCCCAGCAAACGTTGGCTACTCAAAAAGATACTTTCCACAACTTCATCTTCTGGTAAATATTCACGGGCCATATCAGCCAGACCATAAATTACACTGGCGGGAGTTTTTAGATCATGGGTAACCACATCAAGTAAAAGTTCGCGTAAACTATCTGATTCCTCTATCTTGATTTCTGCAAGCTTTCGCTCTGTAATATCCCTACTGACTCCCAGGACTGCGGTCACCTCTCCTGATTTGCTCTTGACGGGATTCAGTGAAGTATCAATCCATATAGTCCGTTTATTCATCCTTATGCACGACTCATAGCTTGAGCCTTTCCCAGTGACAAATATTTCTCTCAAACTCTCCTGATATTTCTTAACAATATCTGGGGGGAATAATTCAGAGATATGTTTGCCCTGAATTTCCTCCGGGAGGCCTCCAACAGATTTTGCTGCGGCTTTATTTACTGACAGGACAATCCCCTCTTCATCTGCCAGAAAAATTAGATCCGTTGAGAACTCCACCAATGTTCGATATTTTTGTTCACTTTCTAAAAGTGCCTTCTCAGTTTTACGCTCCTCGGTGAGATCACGAATGTAAAGGCGGACGCCAATTGGAACCTGAGCCTCATCTAAAATAAATGAGCCTTGAGAACCACCATAAAAAGGTTCGCCATCTACCTTTTTAAACCAAAAATCGTGCAGCTCTTGTTTTTCAAATCGTGTATACGGAATTTTTTTTTCATAACTATCAAGCCCAAATGATTCAGTTAGTTTTTTGGCTCGCTGAAATTCGGTTTCATTTAGAAATATATTTTGAATCGGTATATTCAATGGTTCTTTTGTAGGGGGATATCCAAAAAGAAAGAAGGCCATCCTATTCATATAGGTAACAGCCATCTTAGATATGTCAAATTCTATCAAAGCACCAGGAAGAAACTCAAGGGTATCATCAACATGCCTTTTTAGTTCTTCCATTTACTTTTCCTTCATCTTGGATATAGATCAATGATCTATGTTCACATAAAATGAACCACTATCGTTTTGAAGCTTGTGACAACTTAGTTCAAATGACATGCCATTTTTTTATCTAACTGTTAATTATAAGTTTAGGGTGATTTTATGAAAATGAGAACTTAAACAAGTGTCGCTAAAATGAGACTATTGAATTGATCCTGTATCGTTTTTATTACTCTGGTATTGAGAGATTTCAAAATGAATAGATCGATTATGAGACAATATTCATGCAGTTTTGTCGTCGATAAAGATTGCACACATGATGATCATTTTTTTGACTGCTCTAGTGCTTTTGAACAATTCTATATATACTTCGCAATTATTTCAAGCAACACTCGACTCATGATAGGCTTGGTAAGAAACTCCTTTGCCCCCGCCTCCAATGCCTCCACCTGGTTTTGAGGGAAAACATGAGCAGTCAGTGCTATAGCGACGGGATTACCGTCAGGATACTCATCGCGCAGAAATCTGATGAGATCCAGTCCATTTTCACCTCCAGGCAGGGAGAAGTCTATGAGTGCGATCCCAAAACTTTCTTCCTCAAGAGCCTTTTTTGCCTCGGTAATGGTGGACACCATTCTTATTTCATACTTATCAGCGAATATGAATGAATAGTATTGCTGGGACGAGATATCATCCTCAACGATTAAGATTTTAATGCTTTTTTCAGACAAGAGTTGTCCCTTCCTGTGGTGGGAAAATCAGAGTAAATGTGGTCCCAACACCGCCCACACTTTTTAGTTTAATTTCGATATGATTCAGATCTGCAAAACGTTTTGTCAAAGCCATACCCAGTCCAACTCCCTGGAAATTTTTTGTAAAGCCTTCGCTCTCCTGGGTATAGGGTTCAAATATACGTTCCTGATAGTCTTCTGAGATACCAATACCAGAATCAGTCACTGAAAATGCGATTTGATCCTGCATCTGAGTGATATCAATATCAATGCTGCCTTCAGGTGTAAACTTGATGGCATTTTCAATCAGATTGATGAGCGCTTGATGGATGCAATATTCATCTGCAAACACTTTGGCTTCTTTAAATGCAGTGCTTAAGTGAATTCTTAGACCCTTTTCTTCAGCAATCGAACGCAGCTCTTCGATAACAAAAACAGTTATAGAAACTAAATCAATGGTTTTGGGATAAATTTTTATCGTTCCAGCTTCAAGTTGAGAGATGCTTAGTATGGAATCCACCGTGCGCATAAGTCGCTTGCTAGCGCTGTTAATATAGTCGAAGATATTCTCGTCTCTCTTTTGTAGAGAAGCACTGTATCTCATGTTTAAGATGTCAGAGAAGCCAAGAATGCTATTTAGGGGTGTCCGAATTTCATGAGAAATGTTTGCAATAAATTGATCCTTTACCTCATTTGCAGTACGCGCATCAATGAATGCCTTTTCACGCTCCTCCTCCGATACCTTTCGTTCTGTAATATCCTGGATAACACCAATCATTTTTATGGGATTTTGCTTGGCATCAAATACGAATTCACCTAGTCCATGTACCCATCGCCGTGATCCATCCTTTTTGTTAATAATTCGATACTCATGGTCAAAATACTCATATTTTTTTTGAAGACATTGGGCAAAGTACGCTTCCATTTCATCACGGTCATCCGGATGCAATAGTTTAGTCCATCCCTCAACATTGCGAACCTCGTTATCACTTATACCAAACATCTCGTATAATACACTTGATCCTGACCAATGATCCTTTGTCAAATCTAATATATAGGAGCCCATGTTTGCCAGTCGCTGAGCCTCTTCAAGTTGAGTTGAACTGGCGTAGAGCGATTCCTCCATTTGCTTCCGAGAAGTGATATCCCGACCCACTGCCTGTATTTCCTTGAGAATGCCGTTTTCATCAAAGATGCCCCGGTCCACCCATAGATGCCAAACAGTCTCTCCAGAAGGTGTGATTGAAATATGTTCATCAGTGAGGATAGGATTATCCAGACTAAGCCCTTCAATTTTCCTGGATACTCTTTCCACACCAATATCAAATTTTCCTCGGGTAATGTTTTTACCAACTGCCTGTTCAGGGGTGGTATTGAAAGCACGACAATAGCTATCATTAACAAAAGTAATTGACCCATCTGGGAGGTAACGCATAATATATTCAGTTTGATCCTGGACCACATTTCGATAGTGCTCCTCGCTTAATTGTAGAGCTTCTTCAGCCTGTTTTCTCTTGGTTATGTCCATACCGATACTCAAGACCCCTTGCGGCTCTCCAGAGCTGGAAAGCATCACATTATTGCTCCAACTTATTAAGCGTTCTTCCCCTCCTTTAAGACGAATGTGATTCTCATTTTGGGACGATTCTGGCATTTGCTGAAGAACTTCTGAAAAGAGCTTTGGAATGGCTATCCTATCTCGAATGGGGATAAAAAGCTCGAACCAGTTTTCACCAATCACCTCGGCTTTTTTGTAACCAGTTAATTCTTCAGCAAATTTGTTAAAGGTGGTTACCCTTGCCTCAGAATCAAAAGCAACGACCATGGTATGGGCTGTTTCCATGAGATTTTCGGTAAATTGCCTGGAGCTGAGCAAAGCCTCCGTGGTAGCTTTTCTGTCCGTTATGTCATGGTAATTAACCATGATCGCTTGCTGACCATCGAATTTGATGGGTATTGGGTTGGCAATAACTGTTCGCACTTCGTTGGTTTTCAAAATCATGCGGAATTCAGCTGGTGGTGGAGTTTGACCATCTTTCCGGATCTGCTTTAAACGCTGTCTGGCGAATTTTTTGTCATCCGGATGCAGGAACTCAAGGGGATCTTCCCCGATCAATTGCTTTTTATTGGTGAAGGATAATGCATTTAGTGCAGCCAGATTAAGATCAAGAATTTTGTTGCCATCATGGATCACAATAGGATCAGGTGCTGACTCAAAAAGAAGCCGATATTTCTCTTCACTATTCTTGAAATTATCTTCAGCTTCAAATTGAGAGCTAATATCACTGATAATTCCCATAAAATAGGTCTGATCTTTATAGCTAATTGAGCTGCCCTTTACATGGGCTTGAAACAGATCACCACCTTTCTTGAGAATTTGGATCTGCTGTTCACCATTTTGTCCTTCCAGCAGCTTAGGAAACAATTTGAGGTTTGTACCTGAAGGAACTAAATTATTAATTTTCATGGAAAGCAGTTCAGGCTCTGAATAACCGGTTAACTCACAGAATGCTTGATTCACACCAACATATCGACCCGTCGAATCTAAGAGGGAGAAGCCTTCAGCAGATTGGTCGAGCACTGCTTTATGAATGGAGAAATCCTGTTCGTGAAATAGATTTTTTTTTGATTTCTGTTTCATATAATTGCTCTATTACCTCACCATTGTGCTGACCTGGGGAAGTCTAGCTTAAAAGGGAGAGTGTAATTACGGAAGAATTTGAATGGTGGTAGAAGTAGATAGCTTTCAAAAGGTATATGATTTTGCCAGACGATCAGAAGATGGAGGAAACAATTTCTCCGATCTACCCCTAAACGGTTAACCACATTATAATTGTGCATTATGGTTAGAATATATGCTTGAATTCAACTCGTAAGTGCAACTCAAAAGATATTGCAAAAGGGATAAGCTGTCATAGTCTATCCTCTAGACCGCAAAATCATATGAGGAGCACAAATGCAAAGCTACAAGCAGCTTACCCAGGAGCAAAGATACG
>JABHBL010000038.1 GCA_018673925.1 Fidelibacterota bacterium | reverse complement strand
TATATAAAATTTTAAGAAAGTCCTAACGGATCTTTTTCTTTTGACGGTTGGAGCGTAAACGCTTCTTGCGTTTATGTGTTGCGATCTTACGCCGTTTCCGTTTTTTTCCACAAGGCATGTAGCTTCTCCTCTTTCAATGCGGCGCGAATATAAGAGCCCAACCATAGTCCACAAAGTAATTTATCGTAGTAATATTTTGCTATTCTCTAGCCATAAGTGAATCATTAACACGATCTCGTAGCAAGCGAGAGGGCTTAAACACGGGGACGTAGCGAGCTGGTAAATTGACAGCTTCACCCGTTCCTGGGTTTCTGGCTTGTTTGGGAGCGCGTTTCTTCACTCCAAAACTTCCAAATTTTCTAAACTCTACACGACGACCATCGACCATTGATTCAGCCAGAGTTGTGAGAAAAGCATCAATCACAGCCTCCGTCTCAACTTTTGTCAATCCGGTTCCGCCTGAGATGATATCCACCATATCTGCTTTGGTCATGCTAGTCTCCTTTGTTAATAGGGGATACGATATTGCAATTTTATACTTGAAGATGATTCCCATCCGGGTAAGGCTGAGGAAACATCATCTTTTAATATGGTCCACCAGGATCTACGAGGCTCCAGAGGATACTGTAAACGGCTATTCTGTGGTATACCTGCCTTGATACAAAGTGCCTTTCTGGCATCTTCAAATGTTCCCAGAGCATCCACCAAATTGGCTTTGAAGGCTTGTCGACCCGTAAATACTCGTCCATTTCCCAAACTTTGCATATTGATCTCGTCGATTCCCCGCTCTTGAGAAACAACCTCAGTAAATTGTTCATAAACATCGTTGATGATTCCCTGGAAGTAGGCCTGCTCCTGTTCATTCATCTCCCGGAAGGGTGAACCAGCATCTTTAAATTCCTGGGACTTCACAGTTCGCATACCCACACCGACTTTTTCCATCAAATCAGAGTAAATAGGAAACTGCATGATGACGCCAATACTTCCCGTAAGGGTACCATCGTTGGCAAAAATGCTATCAGCACCGAGAGCAGCATAATAACCACCTGAGGCTGCAACGCTTGACATACTTACAAAAATGGGTTTGTCACTATTATCCCGGACTGCTTTAATGGCATGATACAACTCCTGGGAGGGAGCAACCTGACCACCAGGAGAATTGATGGGGATAAGAATTCCACCAACCCTATCATTTTCAGCAAACTTCTGTAGGGAGGATATCCATTTACGGGAACTGTTTATTTCTCCCTCAAGGGGCAATACAGCAATACGTTTTGAATTGTCAAACCACTTACCCCCACCTTCCTTTGTTGAAACCATAAAGATCAAAACAGCCAGCACAGCAATGACAATCACACCATAAACGCGATTCTTATTCTTGTATTTGCTATCCATTATTCTTCTTCGTGTAAATGGTTAATTTTTGTCCTGGATATATGTGCTGTCCATAACTCAAACCATTCCAATGTCGAATGCGTTTGGCACTGGTATTAAAATTTTCTGCAATCTGACCCAGCGTATCACCCTTTCTAACCGTATAAGTCTTTTTTGCGTAATCTGTCGATGGTGGTGAAGACTTGCTTGTCTTCTTTTTGCTTGTGGTAGAAGCATAATTTTTAGGAGCGGGTATTACTAATTTTTGACCTACGGAAAGCCGGTTTCGATTTTTAATACGATTCGCCTGGACAAGCTTTGTTAAGGAGACATTGTATTTGCGAGCAATAACTGACAATGTTTCACCGCGACGAACATAATGAACCTGATAGTCAATTTTATCGGAAGTAGGTATGGATGCCATAGCATTAGGATTTACTGAGCCCTTGCCTAAAGGCACCTTGAGTTGATAGGGTTTTTTGGCAGGTGGAGTAACACCCTGTCGTAATTCAGGATTATATGTTTTCAGATCCTGATAATTAACGCGTAACGCTCGGGCAATCTTATCAAGATCCAGACTGCGATCAATATCAATGATTTCATATTCCCAGTCAGTAAGATCATCAACATGGAAGCCATAACTCTCCGGATCGCTACCAATAATCGCAGCAGCTAATACGGTGGCAACATAATTTCGTGTCTGTCTAGGTAGGGTAATCATGCGCCAGTAATCACGATGTCCCTCCCTCCTGATGGTCCTGCGAACTCTAGCTTCACCAGTGTTGTACGAAGCCATGGCCAGATACCAGTCATCAAATTCATCATGGAGGTCTTTTAAATATTTAGCAGCTGCGTGGGTGGATTTAACCACATCCCTGCGTTCATCCACCCACCAGTCACGCTTCAGGCCGTAGCGTCGACCTGTGGCTGAAATAAACTGCCAAGGTCCAACAGCATGAGCATAAGAATAAGCTTTGGTATTCAAACCGGATTCAATCATCGCCAGATATATCAATTCTTCTGGGAGACCATAGGAAGCCAGAATGGGTCTGATGGTGGTAGCATAAAATGAATAGCGATCCAACCAGATCTGGAACTCCTTGTGCTTTCTATGCTGCAAAAAATTTATCATTGTTTTTACACGGCTATTCAAGATGAGCGGGAGATGTCCATCTCTATCATCTACAACCATAAAACTCACATCGGCATCAAGTGAGTCTAGCAAATCACTCATGCGTGAGAGTTGGTCTTTCAAAGAGGGTTGACCGAGAAGATCCTGCAGGTCTTTGCTGATATAACCTTCAAAATCTGTCGAAGCCAGCTCACTGAGCCCTGATACCATTTCTCGAATCTCATCAGGGATGGGGTCATCAATTTCTTCAATGGCTGCCAGGGTTGCCACGAGACGTTCAACTTCAAACTGGACACCCAAAGTATCCTGCGCAACAATCATCAATCTGCCATCTGCGTAGTAGCGTTTGGCTTCCTGGATAAAATACTCTAACAGAAAATCATCATCTTCCAGGTCGATGGCGGGTTTAATCATTTGCCCCATACTTAGCATGCTGGGAACGGGCATTAGTTCAGCAGAAAAGCTCTGGGTCCCCATAAGTAAACTGAGGGTCAGAGCGAACTTTATTATTCGCGAAAGATTAGTTGAATTCATAATGGGAGAGAAGATAGAATTAAGATTATTTGATAACAAGCTCAGAATCAAGCTCTTATAACTTTTATATCATCCTGTGATTTAATTGATATGTGTTAAAGTATGATGGTGTTGGGTCAAAGGGCAGTTGGAACAGGACAGGGTTCTACAATAATCCTTTCTCCATGCCAACACCCCCTGTTGTTCAGCCACTACCTTTATCTTTGGCAACCCCAGACGACGGAGCATCTGCCTTTCAAGTCCATAATGTCTAAATATTTTCATTCTCTGCCATTGTTCAAAACCTCCATCATCCCCTCTAAAGGGAGCAAGGATATTGACAAGCCATTCCCGGCACTGGCTTAATGATATACCAAGGTATTGCATCTCAATTAACATATCTGACATGGAATCTCGGGAAGGCGTGGCCCAAGCCTCCGGTTGAAATATTTGAGGGGCCTGGATTATTGTGTTTAGTAACAATGCTTTGGAAGATGCAGCGGGATAGGAAAGATTGCTGCCTTGCCAGATCCTACAATCTGGCCAGTGCTTGAGACCAAGAACTTGAGCGGCTTGTTGTAAGTGTTTGAAGCGAGAGCCTCCTGCCATAACTATTTCAATCATTCCCAGGAGAAGTGGGCTGTACCCTTCCCCTACCGCTTCAAGAGACTTTAAATGCTTCTGTTTACTCTTGAATCTGAAATATGCATGAGCCATCAACTCATCCTTAGAAACTCTCCGGTTGGATACACACCTGCCCGCACCCAATGAATTTCGGTCAACTCTTAGAGTTGGAATATCAGGACCTGCTTCACCATCGAGGATCACGTGCAGAATAACATCATGATATCCCTCATCTTTTTGGTGCCCATGGGTGTACCAATCACCAGCCCTGATGTGCATCTCCACATCACCACTCATCTCAAAATCGTCCAGAAGAATTCGTGCCTGGAATATATCAGGACCTGGACCATCATTGCGATAGCCTGCATCGAGAACAATCAAGTTCTCACCATCAACTGTTCTCAGATTCTCCATCCGCTCAACCTGTCGCAGCCACCACGCAACCAGATCTTTTTCCTGAGAACACCAATTAAACTGACTCCTTTCAGCAATAGCACAATGCTGAAGCAATACTTCTTGATAATGCATCCATACTTTCCTTGTTTGGCGGAAGTTAAGTTATGCGTTCGCCTGGTAGAAGGACATTTTAAGATAAGTGAAGTAGATTATTATTGCGGTGGTTTATAGTGTTTCACGAATAATGCAGTCGCATCATCAAGATACTGGTCCCTTTTCTCCGCGCTATAAGCGCCTGGATCCATTGGAGGCAAAATGGTCAATGTGATAGTTGTGGCTGATATGCGGCGTTGTTTTTTACCCATTGCTTTATGGGCACCATTAATGATTACTGGAACAATGGGGATTCCCGTATCGAGCGAAAGTATAAAGGCACCCTTCTTAAATCGCTGAAGTTGTCCATCCTCACTTCGGGTACCCTCAGCAAAAATGACCAGAGAGTTATCCTTATTCGCTGACATCTGCATGGCTACTTGTTCCATGACTGCCAGGGCTGCTCGATGATTTTTTCTATCCACAAAATAGTGACCAGCTGCCCACATTGCCCATCCAAAGAAGGGAACGTATTTCAGCTGTTTCTTGGCGAGCATCCCATGCTTGTGCTTAATCCCCCAGTATATGGAGGGAATATCATAAGCTGATGTATGGTTGCTGATAAAGATATATTGGTCGTTTTCCTCAATATTTTCAAAGCCTTCCACCTCAACCTTGACATTGGAAATTTTCAGGACACCCCAGGCCCATCTTCGACCAAGGCGGTGGGCAAGTCCACCACTTCGATCAACAATTTTCGCTAGAATCACCAGCAGAACCCACACAGCGGTCCACAGAGATATCGTACCTATAATTAGAAAATAGTGGAGCATTAGGCTACTTGAGGTGTAATCCTGCTGAACCCATGTAGGGTGCTAGAATCTCTGGAAGGAGTACGCTTCCATCTTTTTGTTGATAGGTTTCTAAAAGTGCAACCAAGAGACGCGGAGTTGCTACTCCAGATCCATTTAAAGTATGTAGTAGCTGTACTTTGCCCCCACCCTGAGGTTTGTATCGGATGGCACCTCTACGAGCCTGAAAATCTTCAAAATTGGAACAACTTGACACTTCCAACCATCGAGCTTCTCCAGGGGCCCATAACTCTATATCATAGCATTTAGCCGCTGCAAACGAAAGATCTCCTGTAACAAGCTCAATAACCCGATACTCCAAACCAAGCGCTTCAAGGATATCTTCGGCATCTCGCCTCAGTTTTTCTAGTTCCTCATAAGACTTGTCGGGATGGGTGAATTTTACCAACTCGACTTTATTAAACTGGTGTAAACGCAAAAAACCACGAGTGTCCTTCCCATAGGATCCAGCTTCACGACGAAAACAAGATGAATACGCACAATAGTGTATAGGTAAGTTTTCTTCAGGGATGATTTCACCCTGGTGAATATTGGTCACAGGGACTTCAGCCGTGGGAATTAAATAAAGCTCATCCTGGGGAATCTTGTACATATCATCTTCAAATTTAGGCAATTGACCGGTGGTAGTCATGCCCTTGGCATTACTCACAACAGGGGGCAATACTTCTGTGTAGGCGTGTTTATCAATATGGAAATCTAGCATAAAATTGATCAGGGCACGTTCCAGTTTAGCACCATTGCCGGTATATAATGGAAAGCCCGGACCTGCTATTTTTGTACCCCTGGGGAAATCAAATAGTCCCAGTGATTCTCCCAACTCAAGATGCGTAAGCAACTTAAAATCAGGCTCATATCTATCACCCCACTCCTTTATCACAGGATTTTCAGAAGCATCAGCGCCAACTGGAGTGGTGGCATGAGGTAAGTTCGGGACCTCAAGCAATAGTTTGTTCAATTGTGCTTCAACTTCTCGCTGCTGATCATCCAGACTTTTTATCCGTTGACCAATCTCCCTGGTCTTATTGATCAAATCTGAAGCATCTTCTTTATTCTTTTTCCTGTTAGCAACATCTTTGGAGACAACGTTGCGCTCATGTTTGAGGATTTCCACTTCGGCAATTACATCTCGACGTTCCTTATCCAATTTCAAGATTGCTTCAAAATCTATCTGCACATTCTTATTCTGAATGCCCTGGCGGACGGTATCGATGTCTTCTCTGATTTTCTGAATGTCTAGCACTCTTGAACCCCATTTTTATCAATTTTTTGGTTTAATCTGTAATTTCCCATAAACTTGCCTTACCTACTACCAGACCCGGTAAACATCACATATACGGTATACATGATGATTTTGAAATCCAAACGCAACGAGATATTCTCCAGGTAAAAAAGATCATATTTCAACTTCAAGCGGGAAGCTTCCAGTGTCGTATCATATCCTTGTTTTACTTGAGCCCACCCCGTGATACCTGGTTTTATCTGATGTCGTCTTGGGTATAAAGGGTATAATTCTGAAATTTTATCTACAAAGAATTGCCGTTCAGGTCGTGGACCAACCAGACTCA
Organism: Fidelibacterota bacterium; assembly: GCA_018673925.1. Classification (GTDB taxonomy): domain Bacteria; phylum Fidelibacterota; class UBA8477; order UBA8477; family JABMPR01; genus JABMPR01. The sequence continues at coordinate 63,938 of JABHBL010000038.1, read as the reverse complement.
TTTCATTGCGTAAAATATTGAAGGCTTGAGGGATTTCATCCAACCTGAGATGTCTGAGAACTCGACCCACTTTGGTAATTCTTGGATCAGCTTCAGTGGCCCAGACGGGGCCGGTATCTACCTCAGCGTCCTGAATCATTGTCCTAAATTTGATAACATTGAAGGGTTTACCCTTTTTCCCTACGCGCTCCTGCGCAAAAAGAACTGGACCTTTTGAATCCAATTTGATGGCGATAGCGATGATAAGAAGAATGGGAGATATTAAAGTGAGAGCCAGAAGAGCCACAAAAACATCAAACAATCGTTTGGCAACGCGTTCCCATAGAGGCATATAATCCGGCATGATATCAATGAGTGGGATACCATGTAGCTGTTGGGTTCGGGCCAGTCCAGAAATTGCATCAAACATATCCGGATTCGTTTTTATGCCCACGTTATGATCCTGCAACAAGCGAATAATGTCTATGGTTCTATCATGATGATCGCGTTCAAGTGCTAATACTACTTCTTCTACATTGAGCTCATTAATGATCCTTGAAATATCTCTCAATTCACCCAGAACAGGGATGCTTAGCTGTGAAGCTTCAATATCCTCTTCACCCTCCATTCGAATAAACCCTATTGGTTGATAACCAGAACGGGGTTTTGGGAAGAAGGTATCCTGTACGATTAGACCTCTTCGATTGAGTCCCACAATAAGTGTTTTCGCCAGTCCCTTCCCCTTTTGCAGCAGGTTAAGGTGGGTTGAGCGAATAAGAATCCGGCCAAAACTTACAGAAAAAAGCAAGGTCAGTGCATAAAATATGAGGATACTTTTACCAAAAGTAACTGGATTGTCAAGGTCAACGGTGAGCAGATAGATCAGAAATGTACCCATGAATATATACTTCGTAATATTGATGAGCTCATCTGATCTAGATATGGTTCGCTTGATCTTATAAAGACCATTCAGAGTAAAAAGGGTGATCCAGAAAATAGAAAGCAGTACTGATGGGAATTGCATATCTGACCACACGAGTTGAATCGTATTATTATACATCCCAGATTCAAATCTAAGTAGGAAGATGACCGCAAAGCTCAGATTGAGGCTAATTAGATCAGACCCAACGAGCAATATTCTTTCTAACCAGCGTGGCATACTATCTTGTCTACTCCCTTTCACTCATCAGGGATTGATTTCCCCAGGTAGAAAAACGGAGTGAATATAATCGTTCACCTCGAGATTCAAAGGTCACCATATCCTTGAATAGATCATGCATCTGCCCAAAACTATCTTATTTTTCACGATGAAAAAACGGACTCTTTTCTTACTCATGGCATCTCTTATAGTTGCACAAAATATTCCCATAAACATGGATGCTCCCGTATACGACTTCCTGGAAAGACATGAGAGCCGTGGACATATCAATAGTGAAAACTGGAGTACTCGACCATACACCCATTCTCAGATCACTTCAATGCTGGTGGAAATTGAGTCCCATAAGGCCGAGCTTTCTAATCAGGAATTACAGATATTAAAATGGTATCAACAATCATTCAATCGCAATTTCTCTAAGGAGACCCTCACTTTCCCCTGGAGTCGGTCAAATTGGTCTCGCATATTGCGAACAGAGACCTCTGATGCGCGTCCGCTCTTCATGACTTATCATCAGGGAAACGCGTCTGCATGGATCAGTTGGTCCGAAACATTCCGCATTCAAAACAATGCCAAAGCATCACGGGGATACCATACCGATCACCTGGAAATTTCTGGATCAAAGGGTCCTATTGCCTTTTCCACTCAGTACACATTTTTCAGGGTCACTCGTCATGAAAAATTTTCCGAGTTACCAGATTCCTACAAAGAAGGTTATCTCCTGGACCGGGACTATATGAAATGGATCAACTGGGGCTATCCCACATCCTCCCTGACATATACACACCCCGACTTTACATTAGGAATCCATCGCCAACCTGTATATTGGGGTTATTCGGCCACCAACTCACCCATTCTCTCAGATAATATCAATCCCCTTCCCTATGTTGAGTGGACAACACAGATGCCCCATTTGCGATTTAAATTTATGCATGCCCGATTAAGCCCCAATGAGAAGGTAAAACAGGACACTACTAATGAGCGCCGAAATCTCTCAGCCCACCGAGTTGAGTTCGATTTGACACCGAATTTCGAGTTCGCTTTTAATGAATTTGTTGTTTATGCCTACCGTGATTTTGAACTGGGTTATCTAAACCCTGTCAACTTTCTTTTTGCCGAGGAACAGGTACAGGGAGATCTGGATAACAAACTCATGGCATTGGATTTTAAATGGAAAATCATACCTGGCTTAACCAGTTATGGGACATGGTTTTTTGATGAATTGGATTTCTGGAAGCTTTTTAGTGGCTGGTGGGGCAATAAATTCGTCTTTCAGCTTGGAGCTACCTATTATCCGAAACGAAATCTGCCATCTCTTTCGCTGGAGTATACGGCTGCCAGACCATGGACCTATACTCATAAGAACCCCATTAACAGTTTTACATCAGGTGGTCGAGCGCTAGGGCTACCCTTGGGTCCAAATTCTTCAATCTTGTCAATCAGCTCCACCTGGTCCTACAGTTCAAAGTTAAATATCTGGGCATTGTATGAATGGGAGACTAATTATGATGGTGTAGGTTCTGATATTCTACAAGCTTATAGCTATACTGAATTAGAGGAAAACCCATCAGAAGGATTTTGGAATGGTGACAAGAATCAATCTACATATTTTCAAGTTCTTGCCCAATATCGGATGACACAATCCCTCAGCTTTGGAATTGATGTAGCTCAGAGAGAAAAACTCACAACTACCCTATCAGCAAAGTTTAGGTATTAGTTGGGTTCTGTAGTTTGAAGTTTGGTTGTGTGCAGGCGATTTTAAAGCTTAACCCTATCTGTATCGTATACATGAATGAAACAACCACACTATATATCCTCAACAATTGGGGTAAATCATAGTTGAGTAGATTGGATATGAAAAACACTGCTATAATACTTGCAAAAAGAGCCACCTGCCATACCATATTCAATTCTTGACGCTCAAATGCATTCAATGTCATGCTCAATGGATTAGCTATATATCTGATGAGAAACATGGGTGCTAGAATTTTTACATAAATTGAAATATCTTCCACCTTCCCACCAAGAAACATATCTATAAAGTCAATTCCAAAGAAATAAAGCGGGATAAAAATCATCATTCCACTTATCGAGAGTAGTACAATTGCATTTCTATAGGATTTGAGCCCGGATCCAGTTTTGTACCGTTCGGCTATGATATGCTTATAGTAGATTTGCCCAAAAGCCTGGCCAATAAAGAAAATGGGGATCACCAGTACACGCTGCATTAATGCGAATTCTCCTGCCTCTCTAATTGAATAAAAATTAGCGATAAGAACAGAGACTATATATATGGCCGAAATATTAGCGAAGGTTCCCCAAACCGTAAAAATCGGGAATTTTTTATACCTCTTCAAAGTAGCGATCATCTCGAAGCGACTTGAACGAAAATTCTTTATTTTTAAAGATCTAGACACAAATAGAAATTGAGCCATATTCGATGAAATTCTTCCCCAGACCAAACCCGACTCAATTTTTGTAAGCAATCCCAATCCAACCTGAATGATTCCTAGTGAAGTGAACTTCAGTATGATTCCATTGGATATATTCTTGAGCGCCGAGTGTCTCAGATGATATTGATTCAGGATATTTGTGGAAGCCATCAAGGCTGAGGCTACAGGTATCAACCATACAAACTTATCAAGTTCAACCAATAATCGATTGCTTGGAGCCACCGTTTTAAAAAAAGTAATCAAGAGCCATGATATGAGTGAAAAGATGACAACACTAATACCAGCTATAAGAACTACTCTATTAGCCCGTCTGTGGGAATTGGCTAGTACAACTGCCTGCTCAAGCCCTGCCGGAGACAATGCTGCAATGATAGATGACATGGAAACAAAAACGGCTAAAGCACCAATAGATTCTATGCTATATAATCTTGTGATAATTGGTGTTATGATGATTGGAATTATTTGGGCTACCGTATTGCCCTTGAGTAAAACAAGAACCTGACTGAGGAAGTTTGAATATGATTTAGATCTCATAGGTCAATCCTGAGCTGGAAACATACGTATCGAAGGCGGATTGATAGTCAATCATCATCTCAGATTTTTATAACCAAGTTTCTGGATCCACCTAGGCATCAATCTGAATGTCAGTGCGGCCAATTTCAATAAATTGTATTTTAAGGAATAGGTAGTGACACTAAACCTGGCGACTGCCTGACGTTTAATTGCACTAAATTGAGAACGCCTTCCTATCACATTATCTGTACGAAAATATATTAGAACTTCCGGGATATTGGCCAGCTGTACATTGGCATTTATGGCTCTCCCCCAGAGCTCTAGATCCTGATCTGTCAAATAAGTTTCATCATAGTAACCAATGTTTTTAAACACTTCAGTTCGAAAGACAATGGTCGAGTGAATAAAAGGGTTTCTATAGTGAAACCAATTCTGCATCTCCTGTTGGTCAACAGGCATTTGCTTCAGAACTGAATTTGCTACTCCTTCAGAAGTACTAAACTCTTTGGCCCATCCTCCTAGAATTTGTACATCTTCATGCGCTTCGAGATAACTTATTTGTTTTTCAAATCGTTGAGGTAAAGCAATATCATCAGAGTCCATACGCGCATAATAGCGTGTAGTGCATTGTAAAAGACTAGTATTCAGGGCTGCTGCCAGACCCCTTTTCTCCACATGGATCTTTTTAAACTCAGCATGCTTGCTGGTATAACCATCAACAATTTCACATATCTGGTCTGAAACGTTTCCATTTTGAATTAAATGACAGCAACCTGCTCTTAGGGATTGGCCAATAACTGAATCAAGTGTTTCGATCAATTGAGAGGGATCGGATCCCCAATGATATGGTATTCCAACCGTTAAATCCTTGCAGAAATTCTTCATTTATAATATGCTGGATACATCGATGAGACATATCTCCCGTTTGCCAGTATGCGTTGTATCAATGACTATCTGACCGTCTGTACTCCACCGTGGATGCAAATCACATCGCTGAGCGTTTGAATATTTCCGTGGACTGTAAAATGATCCAACAGTTTTCACCTCTTTTGTCACAACATTGTAAAGATAGAGGTGCTGGTGACGGGAAATCCCGGGGTAGGTGTCCAAGACGATCCACTCTTTGTCTGGAGAAACTGAGGGGTGTCCGTCTCCTCGCCCCGACAGAGCGGTATGAGTGGTAGTGGAATGTGTTAGAATATGGTAGGTCATAAAACAATCCTGTCCATTCCTGGCACATCCATAAACAAAAATATTGTCCTTATCCTGCCAGCAGTAATGAGAGACCATCCCGTTGGCCAGCACAGTGGTCATTAACTTAGATTCAATATCATAGATCAGTAGTCGAGACTTTCTTTTTCCACCCTTCAGATACCAACGGTGTATGAATGCCAGATGTGACTCATCTGGAGAATAGGTAACATGATTAATTTCACTATTTGTGGGGGTCGCTCCCTCACAGCTGTCGTGACATAAAATCATCTCTAAGGGAATCAAACAATGGTTCATTGATGTGTGCATATCGTAAAGAAATAAACCGCATCCCTGGCTATCATTCTGGCTAAGCTGATCTTCGTCTCGGGTCTCAATTTTATAGCCATACTCAGGGTTATATTTATTTATTTGAGCAATATTTACCGAAATAATGCTGTCAAAGTTGTCATTCGCTACTTGCAGAGGAGTGGCAAACACTTGTCGCTGTTTATTCTCCAGATCCACAAGATTAGTTTGTATTGAATTGGAGCTAAGTGTGTTATAGTATACTTGATTCTCATTATTTCTACACCACCCAAGTCGAGCACCTTGTTGATAATTCCAGGCGGTCGTTTTCGCGATATTTTGAAAATCACCTGTTTCCAGATCAATACTCAGCAAATGGACTAAATCACTCCTTATTTCGTGTGCAAGTAATCTATTATTGTGAATTGGATTCAAATCATAGTATCCGAAAAATAAATCGTTATCTGTGAAATATCGTGAGAGACTCACGCCAGGACTCAATTTTACTTTTGGAATAAAATTGCCAATCACACTACCCAATCTTATGTAGAACCACTTTATACCCTTTTTAACTATGGGATTTTTTAGGAGTAGCTTTCTAAAAGACATTAATTATCCACAACAAAATCGTGCAATTTCTCAAGTTTGGCGGCCCAATCAATTTTCTGGATCGCCTCTTTTCTCATGACATTTCCTAATGCAGGGATTTGCTTGGTGCCCTCGTAGAAAATAACAAGCTCTTCGAAATTCAAATGGTTCGTCTCCCTCACATGAACACGAAGTGCATAACTTTCTTCTTCATTTAGGTCACTGTCAGAGTATGCATAGACAAAAGGGAGACCTCGGGCAAAATACTCTCGCGATTTTAACACACTGGCTTCCTGAAGACCTACTCGGTGAATACCTAGACTGGAAATTCCTAAATCCATTTGATCAAACAAGGTATCCAGCTCCTTTCCATGGAGCTCACCATGAAACTTAATCATAGCATTTCTACGGTCGACAAACTCGATTCTGTTACTTATGTGATTGATATTCCCTACAATGTGCAAAACGATGGGAGTCTTTCCAGAATACTCTCCAAGCCCCTGGATCGCATAGTCAAGTCCATGCCAGGGTGCAAACCTGGCTGCTAGAAAAATAATATTTAAATGATCATCTCTGGATTCTTGCCGACTCGAAGATTTAACTGATTTCACATTAATACCATTACTCATGGTGTGAGAAGCTAAATCAGGGCAAAAAGACAATTCATGCTGGCGAATTTCATCAGTCACACCAATAATACCTCTACATTTTTTGAGGATCGTCCCCTTTCGATAATTCTCATACCAGGAAAATACCCTACCAAGCATGCCTATAGACCCAATTTTGAGTAACTCAGCCCCTTCATTGGTGTGGTGCTCCGTAAATATTTTATGGCCATACCTCTTGTAAAATCGGTTCAACCCAAACCCGAATGCTAAAGGGTATCTCAGAATGATCCGATCATACTTATCCAGGTCGGTATACTTTTCTATGTACCTGTATCTAAACAGTTTTTGAGCAACCACTTTTAGCAGGCGGTTACCGGGGAAGCGGATTTTGACATAGCTAAGATTTTCTTCTATTTTCTCAACTGTGGTATTTAATATCAAAAATTCGAAATCAAGAGCAGCCTTCAGGGATGCTTCTGCCATATCTTTGATTTTTTTATCCTTCAGCACAATTGCGGATGGAAGATAGTTTACATGTAGAATTTTCATCTTACAGTTTCCAGATCAACTTTGCTTCGGAAATATTGCATGGCTGGGACAAAACTCATCCATATAAACGGATGATCAAAAGTTCGAGCGAATACGATTTCAAATATTACAAACATGGAAAAATAGAAGAGCAACATGTCAACTGGTTTCAAGGGTGCATTTTTTAACCAATCCATACCAAGTTTGAACTGATTGACAATGATGGTCAGGATGATAACCACAAATGGTATCAGACCATATTGTCGCCAAATCGCTAGATAGTTGTGGATATAATACCCCTCCGTCCCAGCGTACTCATTGATATCACCCATAAACTGTCCTGTAAACCAATTCTCCTTTATGGAGTTGATCCCATCCATCAGCATATCATATCTCATGCTGGCAGATTTGTCTGGTCCACCGAAAACCATCTTCAGCATACGACCCTCCTTCATATCGGAGGATGCATTTAATGCCAGAATGAAGCTTAGCAACAACATCATAAATAGGAGCTTCTTATTCTCTCGGTAGAGATACAAAATATAAACGGCGACAAAAAAGTAGAGCGATGACCTGGAGAGTAGTGCAAATAGTGTAACTATACTCAAAATAAAAATAAAGTGTCGCACTACTTTGGATCGAGTAGCGTGTACAGCAAAAATCGCTAAAATAGCGTAATTGTCCGCCAACATGAGATAGATCAAATTATCACCTAGATCAATGGAAAACCTGAGTGCATTGAGAACTGAATTATAGATAAAAAAGATGCTCAGTAGGGTCCAGGATATTCGCAATATCCGACGATAATTTGCACCACTTATAATCTTGTATAAATAAGCCCCAGCAAAAAGCCACAAACTTGAAGCAATCAGAGACTTTGAAAGTGTTTTTACATAGATCAGCGTTGAATGGAATGAGTAGTCTTTGATCCAATAATACGATAATAATTGAATGAGAATAATCTGAATAAAAATTATCACCACCAGGGGAAGTCGGCGGTAATTGAAAGAACGAATTAAGAAAAGACTATTGGCAATAATCAGAATTAAAATGAAAGCATTAATCAGGGTAATATTGAAACGAAAACCCCCATATACGTTTTCATTATATTTAACAAATGGCTGAAAAATGAGATATGTGAAAATAAATAAGAAGGCGAGCCATTCATTCAACTTCTTGTGATTTATCGAGATTATTACAGGAGGAACATATTCGATATTTTTTTCGATAATGCTATTTAAGCTAATACTCAATTTAATCTCAAAGGTAGAGGAGGATCCAAGATCTCAGATGACCCATATCGGGTGTCAGGTTAGGTGCCAGTATTTTTTTCTAAATAGGATGAAGTACAGGCTTCCAAAAAATCCTGACATGGTTGAGAGCATCACAATAAGTGCTCTGAAAGGTTTTGATTTTTTGGAAGGTCTTTGTGCATGATCCAACACCTGAACGGTAGGCGTATCTCTGACTTCCTGAATTCTGGCTTGTTCGTACTCTGGGATGAGGAATTCGAGGACAGCGTTCTTGGCGGTTACATCTCTGAGCAATCGCGCATATTCAACAACCAGTGCAGGGAGATTCCCAGGTGATTTAAGAATTCTATCGTTCTCGCTAGCCATGATTAGGTTATCCAGAGAGGCATTCAGTGTAGATATTTCTTTTTTCAGGAAAAGAACCTCAGGATGGTCGCTATTCATGCTTATCTGCATCACATCCAGTTCAATCTCTTTTTTTATGATATCAGCTTCAATACTGGCCAAGGCCCGGATGCTTTCCTCTGCTTGGACTTCCAACGAGTAAGCCCCATTTTCTTCCTGGAAGAGCTTTAGTTTATTTTCCGCTACTGCGGCTTCAGCATAAACTTGAGTTAGTCGCTTTTCAATAAAGGATCTATTATTTCCAGCTCTTTCTTTAGTCAGCTCTTTGTTGATACTATCCAGTTGCTGAACAAAGTAATTGGTTATGTGGGCTACACGGTCTTGATCCCCGTCAAAAACTGTTATTGCCAAAGTTCCTTCATCATGAAGAACAAATTTGGAGTTGCCTGCCAGTGCATCTAGGGCCTCTTCGATGAATTCAGATTCATATTCTGCCATGAGGTCGAATTCTTTCAATACACGTTCACCCATAGTTCTACTGTTAAGAATGGACAAATAATTATTTGTTGCCTGCCCCATACCATCCATCCCCATGCCACCAAAAGGTAGACCACTGAGGAGCGAGGCGATACCCATTCCTCCCCCGTCAACCGTGGGGGGTAGAATGATGGCCGTGGCTCGATAGGCGACTGGCAAAACCAGACTAACGATAACTGATGTAATCGCAGCGAAACTGGTAATCCCTATGATAAATTTTCGATAATCCCAGAATAGAAGGATCAATCCCTTCAGATCACCATTTGACGTGTTCACATTTGAGCTCATAATTCAATCTCTAGGTTATTTAGTTATCGCTAGGTAGCTAAGCACGATTGTAGCTGTTGATGTAACAAATTGGAGTATGCTGATCTCACCAAACAAAATATCAGAACGGGTTCTCTTCACTTCTATAATATCACCTGGTTGAAGAATGGTGTCTGCATTATACCTGATGGTTTTATCTCCTCGAATAACTGCAATCTTTTTAACATCCCCATTTTGCATGGCTCCACCTGCAGTAGCAATATAGTCAAGTGCGGTTTGTCCTGGGACAAAGTCAAAAACACCAGGTTCGTTTACATACCCATTTACCCGTATGGGTTCGACCCGCAATAGCTGGATGATATCATTGGCAACCAATTCAAAGGTCAGGAAGTCATTCCTATCGATACGGATATACTCTTCACCCTTCACAGAAGTACGAATGATGAATATGGAACTCATGTCAGCGACTTCCATCAATTTTACAAATCTATTTATAAATGAGAATACTGATTCGTTAGCACCCAATGCATAATAGCCGTTTACCTCGGCAGCACCCCTTACTGCAATTACATTTTTGTCATGCGTTGCTGAAGGGATAAAAAGCCTGTCGCCTTCCTGAAGATACGGATTCTGTTTGAGATCACCTTGGTCTATGAGTTTAAACCAGTTACATGAGAGCGTGTCACCTGATTCTTTAATAATGTATATTTGTGACAAGTCAGCTATGTGCTTTAACCCAGCAAGTTTCCCAATTTCATAAATGCGCATTGCAGCGTTCACTCTATGAAATCCTGGCAAATCGACAGCTCCATACACCATGACCTTGAACTCTCGTACTGTCAAGAGATCAATAAATATTTTGGCACCTTGAACCTGGGTTTTAACCAATGCTTCAATCATTTCCATGGATTCTGCCAAGGTTTTATTTTTTACATCCACTTGGCCAATCTCTGGCACCATCAGCATACCGGTGGGAGAAACTTCTAGAACACCACCTGATTTTATGGGTCCTGAAACAGCTATTTTGAACCTATCCCCTGGTCCAACAATATAAGACCTAACATCAATGACCTGATCAAGCAGGACGTTGCCAAGGTTTGAAACGATTTCAGGTTTGACTGGAGACACAATATCTTCTTCTGCAGCCAATTCTTGCTCAGAATCGAGCTGAGCATAACCTGATGTTACCATCAGAGTCATTATTATTGTGAGGAATATCTTTTTCATTAACCAGCTCCTAAACGAATCACTTCACCATTGCCGATTCCCACAGTAGCATTCCGGGTATCAACGATGAGTCTGGAGTTCTCTACAATAGCTTTCATATCATACTCGGAGTGGTTAGTGGTAATAACCACGCAATCATACTCCTTGAGTTTATCCATATCCAGATCAATAGTAGATTCCATCCTTGAGTCAAACTTAATCTCACTCACATAGGGATCATGAAAGCTGACCTTCGCACCCTTGGCTTCAAGAAGTGCATATACATCCAATGCTGGAGATTCTCTCACATCATCAATATCAGGCTTATAAGCCATACCCAATAACAGGATGTTTGAACCATTGATACTCTTTGCCATACCATTTAAACCATCAGATACCAGATCAACAACATACTCAGGCATGGAAGCATTGATCTCACTGGCCAACTCAATAAAGCGAGCCTTATAGTCCAGGGTTCTCATCTTCCAGGAGAGATAGTGAGGATCAATGGGGATACAGTGACCACCCAAACCAGGACCAGGGGTAAACTTCATGAAACCGAATGGCTTGGTGGCAGCAGCATCAATCACTTCCCACACATTGACACCCAGCTTGGCACACATAATGGCCATTTCATTGGCGAGACCAATATTAATACTTCTGAAAGTGTTTTCAAGAAGCTTGGTGAGCTCAGCAGCTTCAGGTGATGAGACGGGTACAAGTTCATCCATAACATGACTATAGACAGCCATACCCAGCTTTAAGCAGTTCTCAGTAACACCACCAATGACCTTAGGGGTATTGGTCGTATGAAAGACAGGGTTACCAGGATCCACTCTCTCTGGTGAGAAGAGTAGGAATACATCTGTACCCACTTTTAATCCTGATGCTTCCAGGGCAGGCTGTAAGAGTTCACGGGTTGTGCCGGGGTAGGTGGTGCTTTCCAGTACGATGACAAGATTTTTGTGGACATACTTGATCAGTTCTTTGTTCACATCCAGGATATAGGTAATATCTGGATCTTTGGTTTTACTTAAGGGGGTTGGAACTGCTATACAGATGGCATCGATGTGCTTGATACTTGAAAAGTCTGTTGTGGCTGTGAAGGTACCAGCATCAACTAGGTTTTTGAGTTCAGCATCATTCACATCCTGGATATAGTTATCACCGGCATTCAGCTGATCCACTCTGGCCTGGTTCACATCAATACCAATGGTACGGATACCTGCATTACCAAATTCAACAGCTAGAGGCAGGCCTACATAGCCAAGGCCTACAATACCTACTGTGATATCTTTGTTCTCTATTCGCTTTAATAAATTTTCCAATTTTCATCCGCCCAATGTCTGAAGTCTTTAATGTTTATATGTTACTACGACCTACATTCCTGTAGTTATAGCCAAATTCTTTTAACTGATCGATACTCAAGATATTGCGAGCATCTACAATGTTTGGAGCTCTGAGATGTGACTTTAATTCTTTTAGACCCAGTCCCCTCAGTTCGTTCCACTCTGTCAGGATGATCACGAGATCAGCATTCTGTACGGTCTCGATCACAGTCTGGCGGGTATCCAATCCGGGGAGGAAAAACTTCTTCATGTTCTCCGCAGCGATGGGGTCATAAGCTTTTACCACTGCACCTGCATCTTCTAAACCTTCAATTATCTCCAAGGCTGGTGTATCCCTGACATCGTCCGTATTGGCCTTAAAAGCCAGACCAAGTATCGCCACAGTTTTGCCACTCATCTCAGGGAGAAGTTCTTGAGCCTTTGCTAATATGACATTTCTCTGATTCTTATTGGCTCCAATGGCAGCCTTAACCACCTGAAAATCAACACCGTACTGTTCACCTGTATATACGAGGGCCTCTGTGTCCTTTGGGAAACAGCTGCCGCCATAACCTGGTCCAGGATGAAGAAACTTTGAGCTAATGCGACCATCAAGACCCATAGCTCTAGCAATAGTATGGACATCCGCCCCAACTTTATCAGCCAGATTGGCCATTTCATTTATGAAAGATATTTTGACAGCCAAAAAGGCGTTTGAAGCATACTTGATCATCTCTGATGAAGGGACGTTTGTAATAACCATTGGGGTTTCATTAATAAAGAGGGAGCGATAGACTTGCTTCATGACATCCGCAGCTCTTTCAGTATTTACACCCAGAACCACTCTATCAGGTAACAGAAAATCTTTGACCGCAGACCCTTCCCTCAAGAATTCAGGATTGGAAACCACATCAAATTCATAATCAGATTCCTTCTCTTGGGCAATCAAGGCTTCCAAACGGGCACCAGTACCAACCGGCACAGTAGATTTGGTACAAATAATTTTGTAACTGTTCAGGTTTTTAGCAATGGTTGTTGCGACGGCTTCCACGGCCCTAAGATCTGCTTCTCCATTATCACCCATAGGTGTACCTACTGCTATAAAAATGACATCAGCATTCCTGACTGAAGTTTCAACATCAGCGCTGAATGTAAGTCGGCCAGCATTTACATTACGATCAACCAGTTCTTTTAACCCTGGTTCATAAATGGGAATTCCACCCTCTTGAAGCATATCGATCTTACTTTTATCAATGTCTGCACAAATAACAGAATTTCCAAAATCTGCCATTCCAGCCCCACTGACGAGACCCACGTAACCTGTTCCAATCACACAAATATTTCTCATTTAATCCCCAAAATAATTCCTTCTTAAAAAAGCACGGCAATATAGACGGCATGCCATAGGGCAGAAAGTTATTTCCCTATAAGAGCCCGTTTCTCCGACGCCAGATCCATTCAAAAGTCAACAAAACTAGCAATATGATGAAGAGAGCTGGTGAATGCACCCCTCTAAATTGATAGGAAGACTCTCTCTGTATCATTTCAACCGGCATATTAGGCAATTCATTCTCCCCGATTTGGATAACCTGTCCCCCGCTTCGAGCTGCCAGACGTGAAAGGAACACCTCATCCACACCCCGGCTCTGATCTTCTCCATTATAGTTCATCAAGTGAATCCTACTCGTATCTCTACCCCATAGTTCCCCAAACCTGTATGCTTCAGCGATGACCTTAATCTCCCCGGGGTACTTGGTGTCAAGCTCTGTTAGATAAATTCCATGCTCATCACGGGTGAGATTCAGGGGTGTTTTTTCACCATGTTTGTCTTCCTGCCAGGCTCTCAATTCAGCTGCCTTGATAATGCGATGGTCAAGATCCTTTATGGTCACATGGGCCTTTATGTAAGCCCCTGTTCCAAAGGTTTGAACGGGTATATCAATCTGGACGGGGTTGAAGGATGCTATTTCCTCCAGGTAAATGAGGAGGTATTTCCAAAGTATCTCAAATGAAACCTTCGATTGAGGATGGAAAAACCATTTCCATATTCCCTTACCTGAAAATATTGCTCGTGGGGGCTGATCGCTTAGACTAAATACCGATGAGGTAGCTGGACCAAATCCAGTCATCACCAGCTGGTTTGGCTCATTGGTGATACCGTAGGATTGGACATCTATCGGCGCATACTCCATGATATCTCCGTGAGCATATCCTTGACCCAAAAGCCCCAGATAAAAAGCATGTTCCCTGGAGGATTCACTCCAAAAGCTCGTCTGAGGACCTGTAGTCACATTCGCACGAAGTCCCTTCACCCCAAGCCATTCACTCCATTTAGGAAGTAATTCCTCAATTCCATCATAAAACAGAATCGAAGGGATTGTAGAAAAGACTGTATTGTCCAATGTGGTTTGGGAAATGGCTTCCAGGGCTTGCTCCCCTGGGTCATTGAGGACAATTATATCCAGATTCTCTGGAATAATAGTTTGAGTTTGGGATCCTGCTCTCTGGGTACCTTGAATAATATGAAGCTGGAAAGTTATGTCTGAAAAACTCTGTACCAAAAATTTGTGTAGCTCATTGATTCTCTCACTTACGATTAGCACATTTTTCCTGGTCTTGTCCTGAATGATTTCAAACATTTGTTCCGAAAGGAACTCTTCACCATCAATAAATGCTTTTATTTTGACTAAGGTGGTGGCATTCATCATCGTTCTAAGAGGTAATTTTATTTCCTGAAAGTCCTGGTTGAGCTGGATTGTTTCTTCACTCAGCAATTGATCCAAATCCGATAAAATTTGTACAGTAGCCCGTCTTCCAAATAGACCGTTCTGCTGCAATTTCCCCTGTATTAGAATTTCTGAGTCGGTACCTTCACTAACCAGATAGCTAACATCAATTATTTTTAAGGAAGCATTAGATTTTGGTGTTAAAGGATAAACCACGTTTACACCAATTGTTTTTGACCATGCTACATCCAGTGGAGATCGTCCTCCATTTAAATGACCATCTGAAAACAGAAAAACCGCTGAGTAAATATCCCTCATTTCTGGGTCATTTGCTGTGAGTGGGTTCCAGTTAAATACACTTGCGTCATCATCAAACGTGAGGTTGCCAGGGCTGATTCCCTGCCCCCTCATGGTCCAGATATCAACAGTGGCATTGGTCTTGAGTCTCTCAATGGTGTGGTCAATAGAATTTTTAACGTCTTCTATATTGCCTTCCCAGGCCTTTCCCATACTTCTTGATTGATCTACTACAACTGCTAGTCGCTTTGGGATTGAGTACTGTCGATAGAGTGAAAGTTGAGGGGCAAAAAACAAAAGGAGGAGTAAAAGCAAAGCAAGGATTCGTACAGCAGGGATAATCCAGGACAGCCAATAGTCGAAGCGCGATGGGCTGTTTTGCCTCGGTTTGTTCATCAATAAGGCAAAAACACTGCCCAAAATCAAGAGAAGCAGGAAGAGATATCCGTCACCGCTGAAATCGGCTTCGATTGAAAGACCAAATGGCAGGTTCATTTAGCCGCCAAAACTAAGTTTTAAATTGGGCACGGCTGGGATATCTAGTGGATCAGAACCCTGGGTACCTGCTTTCCAATAACCCATGTAGGCAATCATGGCAGCATTGTCTGTACAGTAGCGCATATCTGGCTGGTAAAGATCTTTGTTTTGTTCTCCAGCCAGTTCTACCATTCTCTCCCTCAGTCTTGAGTTGGCTGCCACACCTCCAGCTAAGACGATCCGATCATGACCTAGATCCTTTGCTGCCTGCATTGTCTGCTTTGAGAGTACGTCAACAACAGCCTCTTGAAAACTGGCTGCAATATCGGATAAATGAAGTTTGATAAACTCTGATTCTTGCTTCGAGATATATTGAAGGACATTCGTTTTAAGACCGGAAAAGGAAAAATCATAACTTCCCTTAAATGAGCTTCGGGGAAAATGATGAAAACTTGAATTGCCCTGTTTACTCATCTTATCAATAAGAGGGCCGCCAGGATAGCCAATACCCAGTAGTCGGGCTACTTTGTCAAAGGCTTCTCCTGCAGCATCATCACGAGTCTGGCCTATTAACTTGTAATCCCTGGCATTCTCGACATGAATCAGTTGTGTATGCCCCCCTGACACCAACAAGCACAAAAAGGGAGTTGGTAGGGTCTTTTGACCAATAAAATTTGCAAAGATATGACCCTCAATATGATTGATACCATATAGGGGGATATCTAATCCTAATGCAAGCCCTTTGGCATAACTTAGACCAACCAATAAAGATCCAGCCAGACCAGGTCCCTGAGTGACTGCAATCCCCTCAACATTTGACAAAGTCATCTCTGCCTGTTCGAGAACACCACGAACTACTGGACCCAGTAACTTATTATGCTCCCTTGAGGCATATTCTGGAACCACTCCACCATAACTGGTATGGACAAGTTGAGTAGCAGTAATGTGGTGAATCATTTCAGGTCCGCGAAAAAGGGCTGCCGCGGTTTCATCACAGGATGTTTCAATCCCAAGGATAACAGTATCTTGCATCTATTTTTGTACGATCTCTATTTTATCAGGAATAAATCGATTTACTCTTTTCACACCAACCGGCAATACAGCTTCTGGTACATATAATTGTTCATTCTGATTCCAATTCGCACGATAATCGAAACTCACAATAAAGTCCTCAGGCTCAAGCTCTAATAGCCTATCTAATCCGCCCTCTGCCTCCAACCCAATAAACTGGGGAATCACAGAGACTTCTACATTGCGAGGGACATTCTCAAGTCTGATTGGAATATTTATAAATTCTACTGCTCCAATACTCTGAATATCGGCACTCAAGGTAATTGCTGTCGTATCCAGGGTATATAGCTGGGTCGGTTCAAGCGATATGGGCAATGATACGGAAACATCTGCATCTACACCAGATACTTGAAATGGTGGTACAGTGATACTGGTGAGATCATTGAGCAGAGAAACAGGGCCATGTACCATCACTTTGCTTGGTTCAACAGTGATATCCCCAACCAGCATATATCCCAAGGCAGGTTCGATGTCAGCCTGTACGTTTACATTGAGCTCTTTATGAGCCATACGTTCGACGCTCACCCAGATTGATTCTGGCTCAACGATATGCAATAGATCCAGCTTATAGTCCCTGGGCATAATGAATTTATCGGGATGCTCAGTATAATACTGATTTAGATAATAAACTTGAGTGTTTTTTGTTTTTGTCAAATCCAGGACCAAGCCAGTCTCTGACAAAGGCATGGTCATATTAGCCCAAAGCAGCGTGTGGCCCTTCCCTCGGAATCTTGCGGTTATAAGCTCGGGAATTTCATTGTTGAAAGCTTTGTCTTCAGAGAGTCCATCAATTCGAAGAGGAATATCCAGATCAAAAAAATACTCAATGTCAGTGACAACAAAAAACCATAGCAGGACAGCCAGGATCACCGATCCCACTTTTATCTGAATGTCTGTGGTGAATATTTTTTTTAGCATTCTATTAATATAAATTTAAAGCCCTCAGGCACAAAGCCTTCAAAGCTTTTCATTAGGATGATTTCAAAACAGTATTTCTAATGAAAATGAAAAGGCGATGTACCCGAAAAATAAGATAAACATCGCCTTTATATTTCAAACCGGGGTAGAAATTCTATCCCGATGAGATTAGATCAGGAGTGTTACTCCTTGTCTCCCTCATCTGAATCAGCTGCCTCGGTTTCAGGGGCTTCAGGAGCCTCTTCCACTTCTTCAGGGGCTTCAACAACTTCTGGAGCTGCCTCAACCTCTTCTACTTCCTCGACTTTTTCTGCTTTTTTCTTTTTAGGAGCCGCCTTTTTCTTGGCTGGCTTCTTCTCAGCTTTTTCAGCTTTCTCAACCTTCTCGGCTTTTTCGGCTTTCTTAGCTGGTTTTTCTTCAGCTTCACGGATTTTACTAAGAATGGCTTCTGGGATCTCGAGTTTATCACTTACATGGTCTTGACCACGGATGAACTCATCGATATCATTGCGTTCTTTATCCTTGATAGCTGATTCATGGCTGACAACGACTTTTTTCTCAGTCGCATCAACTTCAACAACCTTTACTTCAACTTCAGCATCCTGTTCAAACTGATCAAGAATTTCTTTGCGCTCTTTCTTACGGAAATTGCCCAAGGAAATGATTCCTTCTACATCAGTATCTGGAAAACTCAGGATGACACCCTTTTCAAGAAGCTTGATGACCGTACCCTTATGGGAGGTATTCACAGCAAAACGATCCTTCAGTTCTGGCCATGGATTTTCCTGGGCCTGCTTGATTCCAAGTGAGATTTTGCGTTCACTTTGGGAAATATCAAGGATTTTCACCATGATTTTGTCACCACGGTTCACAATTTCCTTGGGATGGCGAACTTTGCTCGTCCATGATAGATCAGAAATGTGAACTAAACCGTCAATACCCTCTTCAAGTTCGATGAAAGCACCAAACTGTGCCAGGTTACGGACAGTTCCCTCATGGACTGAACCGACGAGATATTTCTCTTCGATAGTTGTCCATGGATCGGGTTGAAGCTGTTTCACACCAAGGGAGATCTTGTGGTTTTCAGCATCAACTGAAAGCACAATGGCATCGATCTCATCACCTACATTGAAAACATCTGAAGGATGCTTAATATGCTGGGTCCATGAAATCTCTGAGATGTGAACCAAACCCTCAACACCTGCAGTCAATTCAACAAAGGCACCATAGTTAGCAAGGCTAACAACTTTTCCATTTACAGCTGTACCTTCAGGATATTTGGCAACAACACTTTCCCAAGGATGGGGTTTGAGTTGTTTGAGACCCAGTGATACCCTCTGTTTGGTTGTATCATAATCAATAACCTTGACCATGATGTCCTCATCCAGACCAACAACCTCTGAAGGATGATTGACACGACCCCATGAGAGATCTGTGATATGAAGCAGTCCATCAATTCCACCGAGGTCAACAAACACACCAAAATCGGTGATGTTTTTAATCCGACCTTCGAGAATCTGGCCAACTTCAATTTCATCCAGAAGCTTACTGCGTTGTTCCTTCAGGCTCTCTTCGAGTAATTCCTTACGGGATACAACAATATTTTTACGAAATTCGTTGACCTTAACGATCTTGAATTCGAAAGTTTTTCCAACATAAGCGTCAAAATCACGAATAGGTCTTACATCCAGTTGTGAACCGGGTAAGAATGCATCAACACCGAGAATATTTACAACCATTCCACCCTTGATACGACGGGAAATGGTACCTTCAACAGTTTCAGCATCAGCATATTTCTGCTTAACATTATTCCAGACACCCATGAACTCAGCTTTGCGCTTGGATAAGACGGCCTGGCCGAGTTTATCTTCAATACGTTCTAAAAAGAGTTCAATAGTCTCACCAATTTCAGGCACATTATCATCAAACTCATGACGAGGAACTAGACCTTCAGACTTGAAACCGAAATCTACCATAACCTCTTTGTCACTTACGGAAATAATACGAGCCTTGACCAATGACTGCTGATCCAAATCGATCACAGCATGATCCAAAAGTTCCTGGTAAGCAATTGATTCCTTGCTGGTAACTTCCTGATCTTCAGGTGTTTCACCCAGTTTCAGGGTTTTAATCTCAGCAAAAAGATCATTCATTAATGCACGTTTCCCCTGGGAAACATCAGGTGTATCTGTTGGAGCTTCAGTAGGAGCAGCTTCTGCGGTAACCTCTGGTTCCGGTGCTACTTCTTCGGTGGTTTCTACTACTGGTTCCGCTTCAACAGCTGGTTCTTCTTCTGCAGGAGCGGCAACTTCAGCTACTTCTTCTTTAGCTTCATCGACTTTCTCTGCAGGTGCTTCTTCAACGGCAGCTTCTTCTTTTGCTGCTTCAACAACTTCTTCCACAACCTCTTCAGTTGCCGCTTTGGCAACGTCTTCAGTTGTGTCTTCAGCTGGTGTTTCAGCCACAGCTTCTTCAGCAGGGGCTTCTGGGGTTTCCTCGGCGGGCGTCATCTCGACGGCGTCTTGGGATTCAGCGGATACTTCAGCTGTTTCTTCAGTTGCTTCTTTAGCAACGTCTTCTTTTACTTCTTCAGCTTTTGCATCCATGTCTTGTTTCTTGGTCATTAAGTTTCCTCCATTTGACTTCGCTGTCTCCACCCTGGAGACAATAAATTCTATCTGATCATCGATACTTAATTCTGTCGTATCGAGAGTAATTGCGTCTTTTGCAGCTTTCATAGGTGCCAATTTGCGTTTGGCATTATGTTCATCTCTTTCGAGAATCTCTTTTTCTAATTCTTCTATGGACTTCTCTATACCCTGTCTGGCAAAATCCTTCTGCCTGCGCAAAGCTCGAACCCGAGCATCTGCCACCATGTAAATCTTTATATCAGCATCTGGAAAAACTACTGTCCCTATATCACGCCCTTCAAGAACAACGTCGTGGGTTTGAGCAACTTCACGTTGAATCCCCAGCAAACGATTTCTGACCCCGGCGATGGCGCTAACGTCAGCCACCAGATCAGTAACTTGAGGTGATCGTATTTCATCACCCAGTAGTTTTCTATCCAGGTATATTTCCTGGATGTCCTCATTGAACGTGACCTTTAAATCAAGATTATCCAACAAAGCCTGCAGGTCATCAAGCTTTGATAAGTCCATGTTTTCATTGATTATTTTTAATGTGATAGCCCGGTACATTGCACCGGTATCGATGTGTCGAAGATTCAATTTTTGTGCAACACCGTGAGCTGTTGAGCTCTTGCCGGATGCCGCAGGGCCATCAATAGCAATAATCATTTCAAAAAGCCGCTTTAATCAATATTATTTTATATACTCGTTTCAAAGCGGCCCAATATAGACGACCATTGATGCCAACACAACCCAGAATAACTGACCTAAATAATTGAATTTATAAGGGAATGACTGAAGGACTATTTAATTCGATACCCTTGATCCTCGTACTCCAGAACCCAGTTTACAATGATACCAATATCCATGCGTTGGGTTGCTCCCAGAAAACGTCTATTCCTGAAGTAATATGAGGAATAATCCTGTTTGGTTTCTTTTTCCATATCATCACCCAATGCTGTAAGTCTCTCCTGCCATTTGATGATATTCGATTTCCGCAGATCCAACCACCCGCCGTTGGTCCACTTCTCAATATTATCAGGATTAATCTCCAGTACGGTTCGCCCCTCAAAATTGGGTTCTGACATATCCGGACCACGCAAAAATGTGACACCATCCTTTAATAGAATGGGTGTACCAACCGAGAGGATGGTTGAACGTAACTCTTTATTGCTGAGAATTTCTGCTTCCATTTGAGCAGCTAGTTCTCCAGGGTCAGCACTCAAGACATCTGAAATATTTCCTTTGAGACGCTTGAGAATATAGACTTCATATAAAAGTTTTGTTAAGCGAGGTGGACCCAATAATTCGAAAGCCACACTATCTTTCCCGGTTTCTTCCTCAAGAACTTCCATTTTTTCCAGGGCATCTTTGCGGATAAGACCAGCACGATAAGAAGGTGCCAGCACGGATGAATCAAGACTGGAGATGATGTCGTTACCTGTGTTTCCACCCTTAATCTCTAGGAGTGTAAGATCTGCAATCTCTTCCGGTGTGACAAATTCCATTTGACCTTCACCTGTCAAAACCGAGAATTCTCCTGCCGAGAAATAACCATTCTCTCCTGCATCTATATACACTGACTCTAAAAATTCATCCCCCAGCCTATCCCAGGTCGATTTTGGAGATTTACTCAGAGAATCTCCCAGAATGGTGGCTTCTCCTGGAAGGGAATCATAGAGAGGGATATGACTTCCCCTTCTGACCACTTTCCCATAGCCAATTTTTTTCCACGCTATGGCTGCAGTAGGTTTGATTTCCTTAACAATGGGTGCTTGTGGTGTTCGACCAAGCAACCAGAGCAGCATAGTATGAGCACCAGCCAGTGAAGACTTACTCATAAGCATTTTTGATGGTTTGTCTTCTGAATGGGTATATGGAATATTAAAACCCATACCACCCGTTCCACTGGTACCCACCTTTAAATAGAGTTTTGTATCAGCCTGTCGCATGCTTTCGATGAGAATCTGAACGTGTCGAATTAACTGTGGAATATAGAGGGTGGAGATAATTCGCTCCACGGTCTCAATCAGCTTGTCATCGGCAGTTTTGCCCTTGCGGATTTCATTTATCTCAGCTCTGAGCTCGGCAACAATCTGATAAACATTTTGGTAGGCAAAGGCAGTGGCGGTGTTGATGCAATCAATAAGAATTTGAGGTTTGTGTGTATCCATTATCTGATACAATTTTGAGTTATTGATGATATCTGGACCGAGATCGTCGTAAATATCATGAATCATCAACTCAACCTGTTCTGGTTTGGAATAAATGTCCGACTTTGATAAATAGGATAATTCATTTCGTACAAAAAGATCACCATGTACCGAAATTATTTTTGTTCCCTGATTTAGCGGATGATTTTCCAGAATAGTCTGGATTTCTGCAGCTTCATTCTCCCGCAGAGATGTCACGATTAATTCAGATGGTATTTCTTCAAGTAATTGCTTTGCAATGGCTTGTCCAACCAGCCCCCAACCGCCAAATATTAATACTCGTTTGCCTTTAATGTCCATGTGCCAATTCCTTCAATTTAGCGATCTCGGCAGCTGATAATACCCGATACTTACCCAGGGAGAGATCATCCACTCTTAAAAATGCAAATTGCTCTCTGTGGAGTTTCACCACCTTGTGACCCAGAGCCATAAAAATTCTCTTTATTTCGCGTTTACGACCCTCTCTTAGAATGAGTCTGACTTCCGTAAACCTATCAAAATAATTGTAATCAAGAACCTCTGCGATTGCAGGTGTTTTAGCTTCAATATTTATGCCAAGCGGCAGACGATCCAGATCATCTGAACTCACCTGCCCCAGCACACGCACAGCATAAGTTTTAGGGATTTGAAATTTTGGATGGGTCAGGCTATAGGCCAGATCTCCATCATTGGTCAGGATAATCGCCCCGGTTGTGTCATAATCCAACCGCCCCACAGGATATATTCTTTCCTTAGAAGGGATTAAATCGATGATTGTGGTCCTGCCATAGGGATCATTGGTTGTGGTGATGACTTGTGTGGGCTTATTAAGGAGAAAGTATTGATAGTCTGGCTCGAGTATGATCTGCTTGCCCTGAAATAGAACCTCATCAGATGAGGGGTTCACTCGTGTTGCCGGATTGCTCTCAACCTGGCCATTGATGGACACCAACCCTTTTTGAATAAGATCATCACAGACCCGTCGCGAACCCAATCCAGCCATAGCCAGATATCGATTGAAGCGTATCTGTTCTTCAGATTTTTCAGTCATAGCACTCAAGATTTTTGTTGTGATCCCTGGGATCAATTGGCTGATTAAACCAACTCGTTGTCATCCTCGGCCAGGATATCTTCTACTTCTTTTAGACGCGGTAAATCTTTGACAGAGTTAAGACCAAAATACTGTAAAAACTCAGTACTGGTTCTATACAATAGTGCGCGACCTGGACCATCCTCACGACCTCGAATTTCCAATAATTTCCTGTCGAGTAGGGTACGCAAAGAGGAGTCAGAACTGACACCACGAATGGATTCAATATCATTTCTAGTGACAGGTTGTCTATAACTCACGATAGCCAGTGTTTCCAGTGCGGCTTGAGACAATCTGAGTTTCCCTGATTTAGAGAAAAGACCCTTGATATAGGATTCATACTCCGCATTGGTTACAATCTGATATCCACCAGCAACTTCTTTGATAAAGAAGGCTCTACCGGACTTCTCATAATCTGAAGCCAGCTCACCAATGATTTCCTTCAGGGGTATTTTACTGTCACTATCACCGAGACAGGTATTAAAGCGAGCTTCTGTCAAAGGCTCTGGTGTGGCAATCAGCAAAGCTTCAACAATCTGTTTTAATTCATTAATTTCCAAAAGTGCTACCCCTTGATATATGTAGATCATCAAATAATTTCGACTGTTTGACTTTAACCTGACGATTTCTCAACATCTCAAGAATGGCCAGAAAGGTAACAACAACTACCAAACGAGATTCAAATTTCTCCAGCAGGTCTGCAAAACTCAATTTTGCTTTAGCCTGAAGCAGGCCATTCAGAAATCCTACCTGTTCACTCAATGTCACTTCTTCAACTGCAACTGAATGAGTGGCGGGTTCCTCGTAGTTTTTAATAAGATATTGAAAAGTAAGCATGATATCATACAGTTTGACATCTTCTAAAATAGCTGTATTGTCTTCCTGTTGGGGACTCCATGTGGCTGGAACATGATAGTAGTGTGGCCGTTCAAATCTTTCCATTTCAGAAAATGTTGATGTTGCCTCTTTGTAGCGCTTGTATTCTAGCAACATATTCATCAATTCGGTGCGAGGGTCTTCAATCTCATCATCGCCATTGGCCTCGATAGGCAACAACATCCTAGCTTTGATTTTCATTAGTGTCGCTGCCATGAGTACAAAATCACCAGCAGAGTGAAGTTTCAGTTCCTTGGCCAGATCAACATACTCGAGAAAATCTTTGGTGATTTGAGCGATGGGGATGTCATAAATATTTAACTCATCACGTTTAATTAAAAACAATAACAGGTCCAATGGACCTTCAAACATTTCCAGATCAATACGATGGAGTTGGTTCTTCATCAGGACCGACCGGCGGGTACAAATCCTAATTTTCGATAGACTTTGCTGATAGTTTTTGAAGCCATATGTCTGGCTCGCATTGAGCCTTCATCCAGAATTCCTGTAAGATAGCCCTTATCACCCATAATTTTGTCATAACGCTGTTGAAAGGGTTCCAAAAAGGCAACGAGAGAATCTGCCAGCTCGCCTTTAAAACCGCTATACTGTTGACCTTCAAAACGGTTAACAACTTCAGTTGGCTGCATATCATTCAACACGGAATAGATAGATAACAAATTTCCTATTCCCGGTCGATTTAGAGACTCTGATGTGATCTCCCTTGCTGAATCAGTGACTGCACGTTTGATTTTGCGCCTCAACACATCTGGCGGATCAAGTAGAGATATATAATTGTTCTCATTGCTATCAGATTTAGACATCTTTTTGTCAACATCCTGGAGACTCATGATCCTCGCACCCGCTTTGGGGATAAATGGTTCAGGGAGCTTGAAAGTAGGACTATAAGTATTGTTAAATCGATTCGCGATATCGCGGGTCAATTCAAGATGCTGTTTCTGATCTGCACCCACAGGGACCAGATCTGTTTGATAGAGCAGAATATCAGCGGCCATCAAAGCAGGGTAGGCATATAAGCCTGCGTTGATATTGTCCTCATGTCGCTTGGATTTGTCCTTAAACTGGGTCATCCTATTTAGTTCACCCATATAGGTATAGCAGTTTAACACCCAGGCCAGTTCAGCGTGCTGAGGTACATGAGATTGAATAAAGATCACATTTTCTTCCGGCTTTATACCCGCCGCGAGATATTGTGCTGCAAAGGACAAACACCTGTTTCTTAAATCGGCAGGTTTCTGGCGAACAGTGATTGCATGCATATCTACAACCATAAAAATTCCCAGATAATCTTGCTGCATCTGCACCCAATTACGCATTGCTCCCACATAATTTCCCAGTGCTAAGTGCCCCGATGGTTGAATGCCGGAAAGCAGGATTGGTTTTTTATCTTTTTGAATGTCGCTCATAATATAGGCATCTTCAATTTTTATATGACTCGCATAGTTCTGGTGAATATTATTCCATATTTCTCAAGATAAAGATCAGGATGATTAGGGTTCACACTATTCATTTTTACAAAACCTGATGCATGAATAAAATCTCCACCGCCAAGTGAAATGGCAACATGAGTGATCTTTACTGATCTCTCAGAAAAGAATATCAAGTCTCCAACCTCCCAATTAGAAAAATCATCGTCAACTCTAGTACCCACATCAGCTTGCATATAGGCATCCCGAGGGAGTCTTAATCCATTTAAGCCGTATACAGTTTGCACAAAGCCGGAACAATCAAATCCCTTGGGAGATCGGCCACCCCAATAATACTGAATTCCCTGAAAGCCAAATGCAGTTTGAATGAGTCGCTCAACATCAACAGAATCTACAAGAGGACGAGGACTTTTCTGGACCCATCCCTGGACACCATCAGGAAGCAATAATTGTACCCATCCCCCTTGTTGATCAAGCAAGGGGAGTCGTGATAAGAGCGTAATATCGCGCAAAGTATTTGATTGAGTGTCAGGACTCTGAAAAACCCAGGAAACTAGCTCGCCATGATGGTAAAAGTTGTGAGTATCCCATGAAGCAGGTTTATCTACGACAAAAAACCGGGCTACCCAGCCTTCGTAATCGTCCTCCTGTCTTACCCGCAGCCAATCACCCTTATCTTCGAGTACTTCTAGTGACTCACCCAGGTGAGTTTGTGAAGTCGTTTCAGATTTGAATGCCGCATCCCGGTATATGAATGCAATACTGACATTTGTTAACATCTGCAAGGCCAAATTGCCCCTCCTTTGCGAGGAGGAATTTAATCGATGATAACGGTGAAACAAGGGTTGCTAAAATCTGGAATCTTAACAAAACTCAAAGTACTCGTTGTTTGAAAAATAGTGTTTGCCCACCTCTAGGCTTTACAGTAAATAGTCGCCATGTTAGACGAAACATTTCAACTCTTTCAGCGATATCCCGCATCTACATTCTGAGAAGTAAATCTGGCTAATATGGACCCATTCGCATTTTCAACTGCTAAACACCGTCTTCTTGAGCAAATTCGAAATGCCTGCTCGGAATCTGGGTCACATGATGCTCCTCGAATGATTCGCTGTAAAGTAGAAGTCGAAAATGTCGCTGCCATGCAGTGGCTTGCATGCCAATCCATTCCTATCAAAACCTACTGGGCCAACCGTAATCAGGAATTCAAAATGGCTGGACTTGGCGTTGCTCATGAAATTTCAGGACTGGAAACCCCAGATCTGTCAAAACTATTCACCGAGTTACGTGTTTTCCTGGATCCAAAGTATCCAGATCTTCGTTATTATGGTGGTTTCCAATTCAATCAAGATAGCAAACCCTCTCAGGAGTGGAAAAGTTTTGGCGCTTACCGTTTTATCATTCCTCAGTTCGAGCTGCATCGTTCAGATGAGGGAACCTTTCTGGTCTGTAACTTTCTCCAGAACGCTGAGAATTGCAATCCTCCTGAGGCAATAGTTAAACAGCTCGAAGATGTCCAATTTGAACTTACCCTGAGTGATTGGGAAGAGCGTACCATTTTGCATCGGCGAGATATTCCAGATCGGGCTGAATGGCAATCCACACTCGATACGGCCCTCGAAGAAATGGATGCAGGCAAATACGAAAAGGTGGTTCTTGCGCGAAAAGCTACTTTAACCTTTAATGATCCAGTTGATCCCGTTGCCTACTTGCTTCGCCTAAGAAGAATGACAGAAGAGACCTTTAATTTTTATTTCCAGGCGGATGAAGGTCATGCATTTTTGGGAGCAACACCTGAAAGATTATTCAAACGCCAGGGACGCACACTCCACACTGAGGCCATCGCTGGTACTCGCCCCCGAGGATTAACAACTCGTGATGATGAACGTTATGCCAGAGCTTTATTGAATTCAGAGAAAGAAGTCAGGGAACACAGCATCGTCGTTGATATGATCCAAAATGTCCTTGAGAAGCACTGCCACAACCTGATCATGGATGAAGAAGTACAAATCACACGACTTTCACATGTCCAACACCTCTGTAAACATTTCAAGGGTGATCTGGATCCTGAAACCAGTGATGCAGATTTGATCAAAGCTTTGCATCCGACACCTGCCATGGGTGGCTACCCCACAGATATTGCACTGGAAGCGATTGAGGACCTTGAGCCGTTCAATCGTGGCTGGTATGCAGCTCCCATAGGGTTTGTTGGACATGATCATACCGAGTTTGTGGTAGCAATCCGTTCTGCTCTTGTTGAGAAGGAACGGGTTTCCCTTTATTCGGGTGCAGGGATAGTATTGGGTTCAGATCCCGCCGAAGAATGGCAGGAGATTGAAGACAAGATCAGCAAATTTTTAAAAGCACTGGATTTATAAACACACCCCCTCCCAGTTTTACCAGTTTTGCAGTAACTCTGTTTTGTCACTTTATTCAAAGTCCTTCTTCATTAGATTGCAGGCCATGAGATTATTTCAACTCACCTCATTTAAATGGTCCGTATATCTATGATGACCAACCTTGATGTTGCGCAGATAATTATTGAAGCGTTCTCTCGCAGGGGAGTCACTCAATTTATCATCTCTCCTGGATCCAGATCCACACCGCTCACCGTGGCAATTGCCAGACATCCAAGGGCAAAAACCATGGTCCACTACGATGAACGTGGAGCAGCATTTTTTGCATTGGGTTATGCCCGAGCCACCGGTAAGCCGGCAGTTTTGGTGTGCACTTCAGGAACCGCAGTAGCCAACTATTTTCCAGCTGTAATCGAAGCTTCCATGGACAATATTCCTATGATCATCCTTAGCGCTGATCGTCCTCCCGAGCTCATTGATGTGGGAGCCAACCAGGCCATTTTTCAGCAAAACATATATGGTGTTTATCCTCGACTTGCACTGAATCTTGAACCACCCGAGACTGGGACTATTGCAACAGATATCCTCAGCCAAGTTGATGAGCTATTTGATGTCAGTACTGGAGACCATCCAGGTCCGGTACACTTGAACTGTCAATTTAGGGAGCCCTTGTTACCTGAGGAGAGTGAAAATTCTGATTCGCCAACTTTTAATCCTGAATGGGTGGATAAAAATTCAAGATATATATCGAAGCCTTCAACTTCCCTTCCTTTGTCGGCTGAAAGACTTCAACTTGCTATTCAGAACTTGGAGAAATCCAAAAGGGGTCTAGTCATTGTAGGCAGGGCTGTGAGCAATGTATCCAGCAATTCTATTCTGCAACTCTCAGAGACTTTGAAATTACCTGTATTCCCAGATGTTCAATCAAAACTGAGGTTCGGTGACCATCCTCATGTGATCAATCATTATGATCTAGCACTTCTTGCTAATGACCCCCAGGAATTCAAACCAGATTTCGTTATTCAATTTGGTGGAGCATTTACTTCAAAACGGCTCCTGAATTATCTTGATGATTCAAACATATTCTATATCTCGCTAAAGGAAACACCTGAGCGAATTGATCCAAACCACCGGGTGAGCCTTGAGCTTCAAACTGATATAAATGAATTTTGCCAGAGCCTATATGCTCAGAAAATTAACCAGAATTCTCAATGGCTATCATCATGGCAATTGATTGAAAAGCGAATTGCCATCTCTATTTCAAATCTGTTTGAAGATGAGTCTCGACTTACTGAACCTGGAACAAGCTATCAGCTTTCCAAATTGACTCCCGGTAACCATGCGCTGATGCTGGCAAACAGCATGTCCGTTCGGGAGATGGAAATGTTCGCATCTACGGGTCATTTTGAAGGTGATATCGTCGCAAATCGAGGAGCTAGCGGAATAGATGGTCTCTTAGCCACAGCCGCTGGATATGGAACTGGCTCAGAATGTCCGGTCACCCTTTTGCTTGGAGATCTGGCATTCTTACATGATTTGAATTCACTCCAACTGATCAAAAGATCTCAACAGCCCATCATCATGGTGGTGATCAATAATGATGGCGGTGGTATCTTCAGCTTTCTGCCAGTGCGGAATGAAACTGATGTCTTTGAACCCTTCTTTGGGACTCCCCATGGGTTAACCCTTGAACATGCAGCGTCCATGTACGGTCTTTCCTATTCAAACCCCAAAGATATGGAGGCATTTAAAGCCATCTATAATGAAGCGACTAAACAGGCTGAATCAATAATCATTGAGTTGGTTACTGACCGCAGTGAGAACCATCGATTCCACCACCAAATTTTCGAAAGTCTTCGTGAATCTTCCTAGCTCTGCGTATGAATGGAAATACCGGTTAGAGGGAAACACAAAGGGGTATCCCCTGCTATGGCTGCATGGATTTATGGGAGCAGGAGATGATTGGCTTGAACTTGTCCAACCTCATTTTTCAGATTATTGTAATATTCTCATTGATCTCCCCGGTCATGGAAAATCCAGGATACCTACCGAGGCAACATTCGTAAAGATGCTATCAGCCCTTCCCGGCCAACTCTCCAAATCGGGAATTGAAAAATATACTCCCATCGGATACTCCATGGGGGGGCGAATTGGATTTCATCTTCATATCCTTGCCCCTGAGAAGATTCCAGCACTGATTTTTCTATCCAGTGCTCCTGGCTTAAAAACTAGGAATGAGCGAGAGCAGCGCACCCATGATGATGTACTATTAATGGATAAACTGGATAGCACGGGAGTTTCTCCCTTTCTGCAGGAGTGGTATTCTTCTGACTTGTTTGGTGAAATTAAAAATAATTCAACCCTTTTCAGGGCATTGTGCCATAAAAGGTCAAACAATGATTCATCACAGATGCGTCAAGCTCTGACTTTGATGGGGAATGGAGCCTTACCCTCCCAATGGGATAACCTGGAAGATATTAGCGTTCCCACTTTGCTTATGACAGGTGAGTTGGACTCAAAATATTTTCAACTTAATCAGGAGATGAATCAAATAATACCTGGAAGTATCCACCAGCAAGTTTCTGATGCGGGGCATGCCTTTCATCTTGAAAAACCATTGGAAACAGCTCGTATAATTAGACATTTTCTGAGCGAAATAATTGAAGGAGAATAGTGTGACATCTATAAAGTGGGAATCTGCCGGCGAATACACGGATATTCGTTATCATAAATACAATGGAATTGCCAAAGTAACCATCAATCGGCCTGAGAAGCGCAATGCCTTCAGACCACTGACGGTCATGGAAATGATCAAAGCATTTGAGGATGCTCGTGAAGACCCTGAAATCGGTGTGGTTATACTGACTGGTGAAGGTGAAAAGGCCTTCTGTTCCGGCGGTGATCAATCTATTCGTGGAGATGCTGGCTACGAAGATGGAGAGGGTGTACACAGGCTAAATGTTCTTGATCTCCAACGCCAGATTCGCACACTTCCAAAACCTGTGATTGCCATGGTTGCCGGATACTCAATTGGTGGTGGTCATGTCCTTCACCTTGTCTGTGATCTTACCATTGCTGCTGATAATGCTATTTTTGGCCAAACCGGACCAAAGGTGGGATCTTTTGACGGTGGTTACGGATCCAGTTATATGGCTCGCATCGTGGGTCAGAAAAAAGCCAGGGAAATCTGGTATCTCTGTAAGCAGTATTCCGCTCAAGAGGCTCTTGACATGGGGCTAGTAAATACCGTGGTCCCATACGCAGATCTTGAAAAAGAAACTGTGGACTGGGCTGAAAGAATCCTGGAGCATTCCCCCCTTTCAATCCGATTGCTGAAGTCAGCTTTTAACGCTGATGTTGATGGACAAACTGGTCTCCAGGAACTTGCTGGAAATGCAACCCTCCTGTACTACATGTCCGACGAAGCTCAAGAAGGGCGAAATGCATACAATGAAAAGCGCAAACCAAACTTTAAGAAATACCCCTGGCGCCCTTGACCACTCCCAATAAACCTGGATTTGCAGTATGGGTTCAGGCTGCCCGGCCCTGGACACTTGGTGTTGCAGTATCCCCAGTACTTATGGGGACGATAATTGCTCACACAGAAGGTGGCATACAATGGCTGGCTGCCATAGCAGCAATGCTTGGCGGGATATTCATTCAGATTGGGACCAATCTGGCCAACGATTATTTTGATTTTAAAAAAGGTGCAGATACTGAATCAAGAGTTGGACCCCAGAGGGTTACTCAGTCCGGACTCATTGCCCCTGAGGCAGTAAGGAAAGGATTTATTGCCTGCTTCGGACTATCCTTTGTTCTTGGTATTTATCTCGTCTATCTATGGGGTTGGCCCATTGTTATTATTGGTCTACTCGCCCTCCTATTGGGCGTGATTTATACGGGAGGACCTTTTCCATTGGCCTATTACGGTCTTGCAGAACTTCCGGCCTTCCTTTTTTTTGGTCCTATCGCCTGTGCCACTACTACTTTTGTTCAAATAGGGAGCTGGAGTACAGCTGCTCTGATTGCAGGTGTCTCTGCAGGATTCTTTTCCGTAGCACTACTCTCTATCAATAATCTTCGAGATTATCAGGAGGATAGAAAAGTTGGGAAGCGAACCTTAATCGCACGCTTTGGTCGCCGATTTGGTGTCATCGAATATGGTTTTTCCATTTTGTCAGCTACACTGATACCTCTCTCGTTCCTCTATTTTGCACCGACTCATTCCATGATAGGAATTACGGCCATTTCAAGTCTCATGGCACTCCATGCGCTCCGGATTACCATCAACTACAGGGAGCCGTCGGAGCTATATGCAGTATTAAAAATGACCAGCAAATTGCAGATTATATTTACAGTTATTTTCAGTGTCACCTGGGTGATTTAAGGAAATCGACTACGTCATGGAATTTCATACCCCAAATTTTGCAGGAATCACCCTGCTGCCCGAATTCCAGGATATTCCCCTAGAACTTAAGTCTACGCGGATTTACAAATATTCTCTCCCGTTTAAATATCCCCTGGTATTAAAGCATACCACCCTCCATGAAAGAGAGGGTCTCATTATTATCCTGACAGATCTAAATGGACATACTGGCATGGGTGAGATAAGCCCCCTCCCTGGATTTAGCCGTGAAACGTTGGAAACAGCTTTGCTCAACACAACGATGCTACTGGATAAAATGATTGGGGCAGGTGAATTTTCCACCCATAGCTACACCGTGAAAAAAGGAGGATGGCAAGACAGTGTTGCCCCTGCTGTATCATACTTTGGAGTAGAAGCAGCCACTTTGTCGCTTCTTGCTAATGCAAAAAATGTAAGTCCTGGTGACCTCATTTTTGGGAAGTCCACCGCGAGAGTTCCCATCAATGGATTGATTCGAGGTTCTCTTTCAGATTGGGTTCCAGAAGCCGAGAGAATGATAAATGATGGCTATAAAACACTAAAAGTAAAAGTTGGTCGAATTAATAGCATTCTTGAGGCCAGAGGTATCCAGGATATTCGAAAGATGGTAGGCCCTGAAATTAAGTTGCGACTTGATGCGAATCAGAGCTGGGACCTGGCTACTGCCATTGAGTTTGGTAAAGCTGTTGAGTCCTGCGACATCGAGTACATTGAAGAGCCCCTCACTGAGCCAGTGGATCTTCCAAGATTTTTTGATGCCTGTGGTGTCCCTTTCGCCTTTGATGAAACATTGCACGAGATCATGGATCCAACGATTTCATTTGACTCCTACACTGGATTACGAGCCCTGGTGCTAAAACCTACCCTCACAGCCTCTACTGCCAGGCTCATCTCCCTGGTTAATCAGGCTACTGGAAACGGTGTACTCCCCGTGTTATCCTCAAGCTACGAAAGTGATGTTGGTTTGACCACGTTGGCACAACTTGCAGGTTCAATAGGTGGTGAGGATATTGCTGTTGGCTTGGATACTAGATCTGCACTTACTGGCGGAACCACAAAATCACCTGTGGGCATCCAAGATGGATGGATGTCGACACGATCACTAACAACACAGGATCTGGATCTTGGTCATTGTGAATTACTCTACCAAAACTAAGCCCAATTCTGAGCATCCCCTATTCGAAGCTGCCAGGAAGCACCCTTCCAGACCAGCAGTTCGCTGGGGAGATTTAACGCTCACATATTCTGATCTTTATTCAGAATCGAAGCAAATTGCTTTGGGTTTGTCCCAGAGAGGGATTCAACAAGGCGACTTGGTTGCCCTGGGAGATCTGCCAACCAAGGAAATGGTCATATCAGTTTGGGCTTGCTTTTTGGGTGGGTTTATCGTTTTTCCATTAAATGTTCGATTCCCTGAATTTTCTCTGTCTCACTTACTCACAAGTATCAAACCTGCACTCATTATTTCGAATTCCTCTTACCCCGATCACAACTCTGTCGCAATTGGTGAATTATCAAATGATGCTGGTCAACTGGACTCTAATGACCTACCTCCTTTTGCTGCAAACAAAGCGGCAACCCTGCTCATGACCTCTGGATCTTCCGGGGATGTCAAATTTGTTCAACATAGTCACCACAACCATCTTGAAAGCGCTAGAGGTTCAAACAAGAATATCGAACTTAATTATTCTGACGGCTGGTTATTGAGTTTGCCTCTCTACCATGTTGGTGGTCTCTCCATCCTTTTTCGAGCAGGTTTAACCGGTGCTGCAGTCATTATTCCCGAGGAAAAGGAGTCGCTGCTTGAGGAAATTGACAAATATGGCGTTACCCATATCTCTCTGGTAGCGACCCAATTACAAAGACTCTTAAAGGACGAGGCTGGCCCCAGGATCCTCCAGAGAATGAAAGCCATACTAATTGGTGGAAGTGCAATACAGCCGCTACTCATTCAAAGGGCTCTGGACCACAATCTCCCCATTCATGTAAGTTATGGATCAACTGAAATGGCCTCTCAGATTACAACAACCATTGGGAGTAACCGTAAGTCAGCTCTGGAGAGTTCGGGTAAAGTTCTGTCTGGTAGAGATTTGATCATTTCGCATGAGGGTGAGATTCTTACCAAGGGGGAAACCCTGGCCCAGGGTTATTTGTTCAACTCAAACCTCGTCGATCTGCGTGACAAGGATGGCTGGTTCCATACTGGCGATGTTGGATACACAAATGTTCAGGGAGAATTGACCATTACTGGGAGGATGGATAATCAGTTCATCTCAGGTGGCGAAAATGTGCAACCAGAACATATTGAACGAGTATTATTCAAGATTCCTGGAATTATAAATGCCATTGTTGTCCCCCTGCCAGATGAGGAATTTGGAGCCAGACCCATAGCTTACCTGGAAATTGACTCAAATGCCCCAAGAGGGGAAGAACTCACCCATCAATTGAGATCTCAGCTACCTGGATACATGCTTCCACAGGCTTACTACGAGCTTCCCGATGAATTTTCTAAATCCAGTTTAAAAATATCGAGACAAAAGCTGATTAAGCTGGCCCAATCGGGAAACATTCGTTTGCACTCCCTCTAATAATTATTATTTAGTCCTCATGAAAAACACAAACACAAATTCGAAATCTTCTCGTCTCGACTCCTTTATTGCAAACCCCAGAAAAGCTATCTGGACACTTGGTTTACCAGTGATGACTGGAATGGCTGTTCAAACTTTATATAATATTGTAGATATGTTATTCGTCGCTCGCATATCAGTAAATTCTATTGCTGCATTGGGCTTTAATTTACCGCTCTTCTGGATGGCCATGGGTATCAGTTTTGGTCTTGGTACAGGAGTGACGGCTGTTATCGCTCGCTTTATTGGTGCCAAGGATCATGAGGCTGCCACCAATGTTGCCGAGCACGGGCTCCTCCTGGGATTGATTATTGGGGGAATGTTTAGTGCTGCTGGTCTCCTCTTCGGTGAAGAGATCTTAATCCTTTTGGGTACGCCTGATGAACTGATGCCAGACACACTCGCCTATTTCCAGGTAATTGCTGGTGGATTTATCTTTATGATCACTGGTATCTTTCTTCGTTCCATTTTTAGTGGAGAAGGTGACACAAAAACACCTGTCAAAATTCAGGTCACCAGTACCGTCCTAAACATCATCCTGGATCCTATTCTAATTTTTGGTTTTGACATGGGTGTACGTGGTGCTGCGCTGGCTACTGTAATTAGTATGATCGTTGCAGTTATCATGTATAGCAGGGTAATTCTCTTTAAGAAATCAACTCTGCTCCAACTGGATTTTAAAATTTTTAAATTTAAGCCTAAATATATCAAGGATATCTTCCGAATCGGAATCCCTTCATCACTCTCTATGATCATCATGTCACTGGGGGGTGCGCTATTTAATTGGATTTTGGTTCATTATTCACCTGAAGTCGTTGCTGGCTACCAGATTGCAGGTCGATTGGATCAGATATTTTTCCTACCTGTCATGGCCATCGCAGGATCACTTGTCACTCTTGTGGGTATGTTTTATGGAGCCCAGCGTTTTGACCTCATCAATAGTGTCATCAAGGATGGACTTCGATATGGGATGTTTATTGGCTTCGGAAGCGGCCTCATATTTTACCTCATTGCACCTTATGTATTTAGAATATTTACTGATGACCCAACAGTGCTTGCTGTCGCAGTAAGTATCATTCGAACTTTTTCACCGGTTTATTGGCTTATCGCTATTGGTATGATTTCCGGTCGGGCATTACAGGGTCTGGGTACCGGGGTTCCTTCTTTAGTTATAACTGCCATCCGTGTCGCTGTGGTAAGTGGACCACTCGCCTACTATTTTGCAGTAGTTCTGGAGAAACCTTATGTGTGGGTATGGTATGCTTCTGTTATAGCAGTTTTTATTGCAGCTGGAACATCACTCACCTGGTTGTACGTTCGATCTAGAAGAGTACAGCGAGAAGTGAAGGTACAAACCGCTTCCTAATCACCATCTCCTGAATCAAGATCAAGCTGGGTAGCTCCTGGTAGCAAAGCTTCTTTTTTCTGAAGTTCGAGAATCTTGTTTACTGGTCGTTCTAGAGCTCGTGAGCGAGTGGAAATCAGTTCCTGAAACTGGCGAACAGCAATATCCAGATTCTTCTCTGTTTTATTCATTACCTCAGAAAACTTATCCCATTGTTGCTGGAACTTAACTACTTCATTCATAATCTCGGAAGCACGCTGTTCCATCATAAAATTTGATGTTGCCTGATTCAGTAGGGATAGTACTGCGTAAAGGGTAATGGGAGAGCAAAGCATTATCTTCTTGCTCAGCGCCTCTCCAATAAAGTCTGGGTCTTCCTGGTTGATAAACCCATATATGGACTCATTGGGTATAAACATCATGGCGTAATCCACAGTGCCTTTTGCCGTATCGATGTAACCCCGCTTGCTGATCTCATTCAGGTGTTTACGTACATCCTGGAGGAAAGCTTTCTTCTCAATATCCTGCAATTGGACATCGGTGGTTTGAAGGTAGTTCTCATAGTGAGCCAAGGGAAACTTGACATCCATATTGATTTCACGACTTTTAGGTAGTTTGAAGGTATAGTCAGGTCGCTGTCCATCATCCATGGTGGATTGCTTGGTGTAATTAATATTCTCTTGTAAGCCGACATAATTCAAAATGTCTTCAACCAGGCGTTCACCCCATTGTCCGCGCTTCTGGGAGCTGGCCAGCAAGGTCTGCAGCGTCTCGGTAGTCGTTCGGAGTCTTTGTGTCTCATCCTTAGAGGTTTCAAGCTCAGTTTTCAATTCTGTAGAGCGTTGCACGATATCTTTCAGACGTCCATCCATATTTTCAAGGGACTTTTGAATCAATTTCTCCTTTTCACCCAGGTGAGATTGATTCTGCTTACTCTGATCTTTGAATTTTTCATCAGCCAGGCGTAAAAATTCCTTCTGGCTATCTCGAAGCACATCCTGGGATAGACTTTTAAAACTATCCTGGAGCTGTTCTTTCATCTCAAGCAGACGTTTCTTTTCTTCCACCAAGCGATCTTTGGATTCCTCAAGACGAGTATTAATGGTGGCATTTTGTTCACGTAATTCCAGAGCTTCTGAACGCACCTTCTCTAGCTCATTTTCTGCTCGTTCTAGTTGATCCTGAAGGTTCCTTCGCTCCACCTCAAGACGGGTAATGGTTTCTCGATCCTTAGAATCCCCAGATCCCTGGGTCATTCTTGCAATAACAAAAGTGACAGCTGCTGTGAGTGCAGCAATCAGAAGGGTATAGACTATTTCCATATTTACCTATTCAGGAAATCGCTTTCGAGGAAAGCGCTTTGATTAAAGGTTGCCTGCCAGATCCTGTTCAGAGACAAACTTGACCTGTATTTTGTCCAGTCTATCAATTTCATCATAGCCTACGACGATGGAATATTCATAAACTTGCTGGACTTCCTGTGCAAAAATACGCAGTGCATCAACCCCAGGAATTGCCAGGAGCAGTTGCTTAAATTTTCCCTGATTATAATAATACTTTCCAGGTGAGTCTATGGGTCGTGGGAATGAGTGATAAAAGACTCTTCTATATGGAAGTTTCTCAGGTCCCATGGTGATTATTGGTACTATTCTCCAATCACCACCGGCAACTTCACGGGTGAAATCAGCATCGATATAGCCTAAATCCATGAAGGCGTGTCCTTCAAAAGATTCCGTTTTGCCTACCAAACCTGAGCGTGTTTTGCTAAAATGTTCAATTTCATCCAGGATACGTGGATTGATTCGATAACCCACTTTGAAATTAACAAGAACGCTATCTGGTTCTGCCTGTAAACGCAGGGTGTGAATGTCATGGATGTTTGCCAGATACGGATCATAGGCGATGTCATGCCATAAGGCTTCCAGCTGGGCACCAAGTTTCATTTTGGATTGTTGCACATATTTCTGCTGTAGATCTTCGGATTCATTCTGCTTCTTTGTATCAAAAAGAGTGGTCAACTGATCTCGAAGAGCCACTCCTGGCAGAGGAGTTGCATCCTTAGCAGGCATCTTGATATCCTTCTTAGAACTAATGGCAGGATCATCTTTGAGACGAAGACTGGCTAATATCCACTCAGAGAGCTCACTTTTCCAGGTAAGTAATTTTGTGTATGGGACCTTATCCTCAAATCGAGCCAGAACCTTAGTATCTCTCAAGGATAATAGATCCATTTGGACAGTAAGCTCGCCCTCCATATAAGTGTAGCGACCCAGGATCAGATATGATTCATAACCAGGATCTACCTGTCTTTGAAAAACTGATTTCCATATCAGGTCCTGAAGACGATGAGGTCTATCCACCAAATCGTTTTGAAAGTCGGGGATTGAGTATGCAAAAAGATAGTCGGTTTCAGCCAGACCAGCTTTCAAAAAGCCGGGAAAACCCTGTTCCAACCAACTTTGCTCACCCCTGGGGCTATGATTTTCAAATGGTTCTATAAATACCAGAATGTTGTTGTTTGAGACAGGCAATATCTCTTGACCAAAAGCGCCAATGACAAGCATCCCTAAAATGATAAACAGAACTAACTTTTTATTCATAAGCTCCCCAGATTATTCAGATTACTTGCCAAGAAAATAATTCTTTGCCTGTCACGTTTGCAAGCACCATTACGGAAACAGTTTTTCAATGCTTTATCGGGAATTCCTGGCAATCCTTGCCCAGCTATCCCGGAGAGATACTATCCTGTTAAAAACTGGATGATCTTCTGTACTATCCTGGTCAACATTAAAATAGCCAACACGTTCAAACTGATAGCGTTCACCTGACTTCACCGCCTTTAGTGCAGGTTCAACTTTTGCGTGCTTGATTATTTCGAGTGAATCGGGATTAATATTAGATTTAAAATCCTGACCTTCATCAACTTTATCAGGATGTTCAACACTAAACAGGCGGTCGTAGAGGCGAACTTCAGCATCTAGACATTTTTCAGCGGAAACCCAATGGATCACACCTTTCACACGTCGATCGGTGGGCTGTTTGCCCAAGGTATCATGATCAACAGTACAGCGGAGCTCAACAATTTCACCAGCATCATTCTTGATTACCTCTTCGCATTTGAGGATGTAACCATAGCGTAATCGCACTTCTTTCCCAGGAGCGAGACGGAAATATTTCTTAACAGGTACTTCCATGAAGTCATTGTGATCAATATAGAGTTCTCGTGTAAAGGGCACGCTTCGAGTCCCAGCACTCTCGTCTTCGGGATTATTTACAGCCTGGAGTTCTTCCACTTTGCCCTCAGGATAGTTTTCGATAACCACCTTTAAAGGATTTAGAACAGCCATGACACGTGGTGCAATGGCATTAAGATGTTCCCGCACATGATTTTCAAGGATGGTCACATCTACTACACTATTGTGTTTTGCCACACCGATATATTCACAAAAATTACGAATGGATTCGGGTGTATAGCCACGACGTCTCAAACCAGAGATGGTTGGCATCCTGGGATCATCCCAACCACTCACAAAACCCTCATTGACAAGTGTTAAAAACTTCCGTTTACTCATCACGGTATATGTCAGGTTTAAGCGAGCAAATTCGATTTGCTGTGGGTGGTGAATGTCAAGTTTGTCACAGAACCAGTCATAGAGCGGTCTATGATTCTCAAATTCCAGAGTACAAATCGACTGTGTTATCTTTTCGATGGAGTCGGACTGTCCATGGGTAAAGTCATACATGGGATATATACACCAATCGTCACCAGTTCGATGATGATGACCGTGCAGTATTCGATAAATGACTGGATCTCTCATGTGAAAATTGGGATGGGCCATATCAATTTTAGCTTTCAGAGTCCGGGTGCCATCAGGAAATTCACCAGTCTTCATTCGACCAAATAGATCTAGATTTTCCTCAACCGAGCGATCCCTGTATGGACTGTGCTTTCCAGCTTCCGTTGGTGTACCACGGTACTCCCTACCTTCTTCGAGAGTAAGATCACAGACATATGCCAGTCCATCATTTATGAGTTGAACTGCCCAATCATAAAGCTGATCAAAATAATCAGAGGCGTAATATTCTCTGTCTTCCCAATCAAAACCCAACCACTTGATATCCTCTTTAATGGAGTGAACATACTCCTCTTCTTCTTTACTGGGATTGGTATCATCAAAACGCAGGTTGCAAACGCCTCCATATTTTTCAGCCAGACTGAAGTTTAGAGCTATTGATTTTGCGTGTCCAATATGTAGATAACCATTGGGTTCAGGTGGGAATCGAGTGTGGACTGTCTGGCCAAAACGGTCAGATTTTAAATGATCATTTATGATTTCCTCAACGAAATTCAGTGATTTTTCTGGAGCTGTGGCAGCACTTTCGTTGGTGTCTGCGTTTACGTTCACACCCATACTATCCTCATATCTGTAGCCTGATTCGTCAGGGCTTGGTCAAAAAAACTAATCAGCAAATAACATACATATTCATCATGGCTAAGCCATGATGAATTTTACTGAATCCTGTGCTGAATTTATTGTTGTTGGGCAACCAGTTGGAGTGCTCGATCAATGCGATTCATGCAACCATCTTTTCCAATGATGGCCATAATATCGAATAGACCAAAGCCTACAGCTTTACCTGTAATTGCCACACGGATAGCATGAACAATCATCCCCATTCCCACACCTTCCTGTTCGACAAAATTATGCAGGAATTGATCGAGATTTTCAGCTGAGAAATCTTTAACTTCTGGTAAGACACTTCTCAGTTTAACCAGCAATTCACGCTGAGCTTCAGCATTGACCAGGCGTTTCCTGAAGGCTTTTTCTTCATATTCCAGGGTATCATCAGCTTGGAAAAACTCTGCATAATCAAGGATATCCCCGGCAAATGAAATCCGCTCATTTGCAGCCTCAAGAACCGTTTTCACCTTTGCTATTGTTTCATTTGAAGCTGGCGTCGATACGAGTCCGGCTTTCTCAAGATATGGCAACACCATTTCCAACTTTGCATCCATCTCAAGTCGCCACATATAGCGACTTTGGAATGATGTAAGTTTTTGAGGATCAAAACTGGCTGGAGCCTTATTGATACGGTCCAGGCTAAAATCTCGAATCATGGCTTCGCGGGTGAAATCTTCAGTCTTGTCGTCCAGGGACCAACCAAGGAGAAGCAAATAGTTTACAATGGCATCAGGGAGAAATCCGATTTCCCGATAGAAATCAACAATCACAGGGTTGAAAGTTTCAGGAGAGGCAGAAAATCCAATTTTCTCAGCGATACTTTCACCATGATCGTATAAGACCTTGAAGTCTCTATTTTTTAAGTATTTGTCCAGTTTTCGTTTGCTCAGTTTGTTTGAGCTTCCAGGCTCAGCCACAAAAGGAAGATGAGCGTAGATCGGCAATTCAAGTCCTAGACTCTGGCCGATAAAGATTTGACGTGGCGTATTCGGCAAATGCTCTATAGCTCGAATGACATGGCTGATTTCAAAGGCACCATCGTCTACTACACTGGTCAAATGGTATAGACAGGATCCATCTTTGCGTTGAATAACATGATCTTGTTCCCCACCCCATTCGAAGGACATATCACCACGAACCATATCGTGGAATTCACATTTCCCTTCCCTGGGCATTTTAAGGCGAACGATGGATTCTCGACCTTCGGCCTCAAATTTCTTCACATCCTCATCTGTTTCAGCCATCCAGGTGCGACTATATATGAATTGACGCTTTTCCTTTTCAGCTGCCTGACGCTCAGCTGCGAACTCTTCCTGTCTTGAAAAATCCTGATAAGCATATCCATCATGAAGCAACTTCTCAACGGCTTTTGCATAAATATCAGATCTTTGGGATTGGAAATATGGCGCGTGGGGTCCACCCATGCCAGGACCCTCATCCCAATCAATCCCCAGCCATTTGAATCCGTCCATGATGGGTTGCAGGGCTTCGTGGACATTTCTGGCCTGATCTGTATCATCAACGCGAAGAATGAACTTGCCACCATGACGTCGAGCAAATAGCCAGTTAAACAGAGCAGTTCTTACCCCACCAATATGTAAATAACCTGTAGGGCTTGGGGCGAAACGGACGCGGACTTGGGATGGAGACATATCTTATTTTTTTCTTTCTACTTTTTCATTCAAACCAAATTCTTGGGAGACACACCAAGCGGAATCGAGGTGTAAAGAAATCGGATTTGGAATATCTCTATTTCCCTCGACTCCGCTCGGGATGACGAGGTAGAAAATCGTTATTCAACTAAATCTGATCGTTCCCATATGGTGCCCAGCCAGATCCAAACTTACTTCATCTCCTGGATTCAGGACACCCACACCTTCAGGCGTGCCGGTGAAGATAATATCGCCGGGTTGCAAGTCAGTATATT
This sequence comes from Fidelibacterota bacterium, assembly GCA_018673925.1. Taxonomy (GTDB): domain Bacteria; phylum Fidelibacterota; class UBA8477; order UBA8477; family JABMPR01; genus JABMPR01. The sequence goes on along the minus strand of JABHBL010000038.1, from coordinate 20,828 downwards.
CCTCCAGATAGGCTGGAATCTTTTCAAAGGCGAGAATCATCTGGCTGCTATCTCCTTGTTGTCTGATTTCACCATTCAGGAGCATGGTAAAACGTATTTGATTCAAGGAAGGTATTTCATTGACGGAAATAAATCGACTGACGATTGCAGCCCCATCGAATGATTTGGCCAATGTCCATGGCTTACCGGCTGCTTTGAGTTCACCTTGTAGATCACGAAGGGTTAGATCCAGACCCAGTCCAATGGCAGCGATGAAGGATCCACCATCATTGCGATCCATGAGTGCAATAATTTCAGTTTCATAATGAACTTCACCATGACCAGAAAACAGGGGTTGTGTGCTTTGCATGGGTATCAGCGCATTTAGCCCCTTCTGAAAAACCAGTGGTTTGGCCTCAACGACATTTCCCAGTTCCTCAGCATGTTTGGCATAATTTCTCCCCAGGCACCAGATGGTACGGGGCTGAATCCCTTTTTCTTTCTCAGTAAAATCAAAGGCCATCAGCTTAATCCTTCTTTTATGCGTGTTGCCATGGTTAGTGAAATCCCTGGAACATGGGCAATTTCATCCACACTGGCATTTTTAATATTTTTCAAAGATCGGAAATATGTGATCAAAGCCACGCGACGGGATTGACCTATCCCTTCAATATCATCGAGGGCTGAGTGGACCATAGCTTTGCCTCGACGTTTTCTCTGAAAAGTGATGGCAAAACGATGGGCTTCATCTCGGATGCGGCGAAGTAATATGATTGAGCCACTGGTCTTAGGTATACCCAAAGACAGGGACTCACCTGGAAGAAAAACCTCCTCCAGACGTTTGGCAAGGCCAAGAATAGGTATATGCGCCATCCCTATCCTCTCGAGCGCTCCAACGGCTGCACTTAGTTGCCCTTTCCCACCATCTATGAGTATGAGATCAGGTTCAGACAGACCTTCAGCTTTTACCCTGGTATAGCGCCGATGAATGACTTCTTTCATACTGGCAAAATCATCGATACCATCTACAGTTTTGATCTGAAATTTGCGATATTCACGTTTGGCTGGTTTGCCATCAATAAAACAAACTAAAGAAGCTACCGTTTCAGTTCCACCCAGATGTGAAATATCGAAGCCTTCTATTCGCCGGGGTGGTGCAGAGAGATTGAGATCTTCCTGAAGTGATCTAACCATTTTGGGAACAATTTCTACCCGTTGTGCCTGTTCCAGTGCCCAGTCCTTCAGGACCAGCTCAGCATTCCGATCTGCCAAATCCAGTAGAGTCTTCTTCTCACCTATCTGGGGAATTACGAAGTTGATTTTCACTCCAGAAACATCCTTCAGCCAGGCATGGATCATATCTACATCAGCGATTTCATCGGGAACCAATATTTCCCGTGGGATAAAGGATGCATCCTCATACACTCTAGTTATCATGCGACTCAAAATGGAGGGTAATTCTTCATCCTCTGTACCACGAAAGCGAAATTGTTCTTTGCCAATAAGTTTCCCTGCTCGAATTCGAATCAAGATACCACAGGTTAGGTTGTCCTGTCGGGCGACGCCAAGAACATCCCTATCCTCGAAATCGCTGGTTTTCAGGCGTTGTCGACTCACATATGACCTGACTGCCTCCAGTTGATCCCTGTGACGTGCTGCCTGTTCATATTCCATGTTTTCAGCAGCGGATTGCATCCGGGCATTCAGGTAATCATCAACGGGATCCGTTCTCCCCTTGAGAAAATCTTCTACCCTTCCGATCATCTCTGCATATTGAGCCTTCGTGCTCAAGCCTTGACAGGGTCCATCACATTTACCAATATGATAATCTAAACAGAGTTGAACTTTTTTGGCAGCTACAGATTCATCATCCATTCGATAGTTGCAACTTCTTATGGTGAATATGCGTTTAATAACAGACAGAGCAGCCCTTAAGCCCTTCACATTGGTATAAGGGCCATAATATATGGAACCGTCTTTAACAATGTTGCGCGCCACAAATACTTGGGGGTAGTCCTCATTGGTGATGCGGATATAGGGAAATGTTTTATCATCCCTCAGATCAATATTGAAACGGGGACGATGCTGTTTGATCAGATTTGCTTCTGTGAGCAAAGCCTCTACTTCTGTACGGGTTACCAGTGTCTGAAGGTCCCAGATGCGAGCAATGAGACGAGCGGTCTTGGGGCTATCTGGAGTGCCGGTGAAGTAGGATTTTACCCGATTCTTTAATACTTTGGCTTTTCCGATATAAATGATCTTGCCATTTTTATCATAGTAGAAGTAAACCCCTGGCTGGGTTGGCAGATCTTTAAGCTTCGCCTTATAGGGGGCTTCAGTAGGACTCATGGTGAAAATCTAAAAGGGTGAGTGACGAAAGCTTGAGTTTTTTATAGCTCCTTGTGTGATGTGCAGGAGCTAACTGTCGAAAGTATTTATATTGATGGTCGACCACAATTACATGCCAAGCAACATGCGACCCTTTTCGCTGATCATATCTGAATTCCAGGCAGGTTCAAAAACAACTTCTATAGCTACTTCGAATTCAGGGTATACATTGGTGATGGATTGCTTAATATTCATCAAAATGGCATCACCCAGGGGACATGCAGGTGTAGAGAATGTCATCTTGATCACAACTTTTTTCAGACCATCATATTCTAGCAAGTATATTAATCCCAGATCCACTATGTTCAGCTCTATCTCAGGATCCATCACACCATATAATATTTGTTCAAGGTCAGATTCTATTACACGAATCTCATCAGGGTCTTTCATGTTGAAATGCTTTCTGTTTTAACTTTATGAAAAATAATTTTAAATACATTGAGATTGTATAGGACAGCAGTTATAAGAAGGAAACAACTCCCTAATCTAATCATCCAGATATTATTTGAAGTTATTGCCAATATTAATACAATGACTGCAAGATTGTAGCTATAAAACTGTAAGGTTGCCACCCATTCTGAGTAAAGCTCCTTGGGCAGTGGTGTTTTAAACTTTCCAACCAATTGTTTGTATTTGTGTAGCCAGACAATGAAGGGCAGTGTCTTGTATGTTTGACTAAGGATAATCGGGGTAATGAGGCCGAAAATAATAGAAAAACCATAGAGTGTGGTTGCTCTGAGTTGAAAGGAGTTTTCAAAATCAAGTTTCAGCATAACTGTTAAGCTGAGTAGAATTGGCAGAAGCATAGATAGAACAGAAATTAGGGTATGCTTCATGCCTATATCTAACTCCTTTCGCAACCGTTTTTTATATACCTCCCAGACAAACATCAGATAGAAGATAATTCCCAATGATATACTGAGCCAATATACGGGTATGAGCATAGTGCCCTGGAGAACCAGCCAATCAAGTCCCAGGAGCAGCAGCCCTCCATTTATCAAATAGTAGGCGTAATTCAGTTTGTCTTCATTCGGGCTATGGGAGATCAGAAACATGGGGATCAACGATGATGAGACACCAACAATGAGTATAACAAACCAGCCAACCAATCCGAGGTGGGCATGTATTTTGAGATAATGGAGGTGGATCTGTGACAAGAAAGGATATCTGAAGTTGATGGCAATCAATAAGCCGAATAATGCCGTCAGAAGTAGCCACAGAATTGCCGTTACCACATATCTTGATTGAATATTTTGCTTACCCCTTCTCTGAGAGAGCAAAACATTCCCAATAAATCCAAAAAGTGCAATAAACATGAGAGATGAGGCATATAGTAGTGTCGTACCAAAAGCGCTGGTCCAGAAAGCGTATACCAACAAAAAGATGGCGATAGCAAATATCCAGAAAGTTATTTTTGCCAATAGCTCACTATAAAGCGCTGTTTCAAACACGACTGGAATCAATTGGTACAAAGCTCCAAAAGCAAGCATGGAAGCCCAACCTAGCACAGCGAGATGCGTGATTGCCAAAAGCTTACTATTAAAATAGGGTCCCAATACATCTGTGCCTGTAAGAAATATAAAGACAGTCAAGCATAAGAAGGAAAGTGCACTAAAAATGAAATGAGGGACAACAACTGAAAGGGATGGGGCATTGCCTGTTTTCAAATTGCTCAAGGCTTAGCTCGATGTGGATTTAAATATGAGCAATTGGATATGATTGGAATCTATCTCATTTGTCACAATCGAGTAGTTTCTATCCTTTAACTCAGGGAATAAAAATTGAGGCATCTTTTTGTGCTCCACAAATAAGGCGTAATTTTCCGGAAGCGATTCAAGTGCTTTTAGGATCTCGACCATTGGTTCCGGCATTTCAAGATGTCTTACGTCTAGCATCTGTATATTATCATAAAAGGATTCTAGCAGCTGTTGAAAGTCTTGCTCATTAGTTGCCAAGTTTCCTGCGACTTCCTCCACTTGAACATCGGTTTGAACTTTTTTAAAATAGGTGTGAATGACTCCAGCTTCTGGTCGCTCGGTCCAGGATTCATACCCCATTGTTTTTAGTTTATTGATGAGCGGAATAGGCTCAAAAGTATTGATAATTTGCAGGGTTTCATCACCTGACATCTGCTTGACAGCGGCCATGATTTCACTAAATGGATCAATACCTTGTTTTAGTCCTGCACGAACATCCAAACTTACAGTCTTTCCAGGGTTTGATGAATTCAATTTTTTCTTCCTTAGTAATATTGGCTCACACCAATGAAAATTTTGCTACAAATAGCCTATTATGTGATACGCTTTGTATTAGAAAATTATTTGTTGAATCTCAAGCTATTATTGATGCTCACAGAGTTCAATAAGGACCCCACCCGCAGATTTGGGATGTATGAAGATAATGCGCATATCATGGGCACCTAAAGTGGGTTCATCACTGAGAAGCATGATCCCCGCTTCTTTTAGTTTACGTACATACGCATCCAGTCCTTCAACTTCCAAAGCGATATGGTGCAACCCAGGTCCCCGTTTTTCCAAAAACTTGCCCACTGGAGTTTCAGCAGAGAGTGGTTCGAGCAATTCTATGGTAGATTCACCAGCCTTATAAAAATGCGTGGTGACCCCCTCCTGCTCAACTACCTCAGAGCTACCAGAAATAAGACCCAAGATATCCTCATATAGAATCCTGGTTTGTTCTGGATTGTCTCCAGCAATAGCAATATGACTGATCCCGGTCACTTTCATGAAGCTACTCCATCTCTGATAGGATATTGGCAATCTGGTCCTGAATACCACGCACCTGATAGGTGGGAATCGTAAAATGATTTGCCATAATGGAAAACATGATGGGTTCTCCAGAATTTGTCCAGGTATACCCAGACAGCGAACTCACATAACCTATGGTACCTGTCTTGGCTCTCACATTTTGTTCAGCATCAGTCCCAATCATCCTCCTCCGGATCGTACCAGTCAAACCAGACAATGGAAGTGACTCCATAAAATAGCTTCGGTAAGGATGTGCCCACATCATCTCCAATAATGATACAGTCGTATTGGGAGACACAAGGTTGTGACGCGATAATCCAGAACCGTCTCTTAGACGCAAATTCTCTATATTCATCCCCAATGAGTCAAAAAACATCATTTGAACTTTTCTGCCTTCTCTGGAGGAACCCTCTTCTCCATATTCCGCACCCATGGTTTTCTGAAGTATTTCGGCAATAAGATTTTGGCTTGGACGATTTACTTTTGAAATAATGTCCGACATGGGATGAGAATAATATGTGAAGATTTTGTGTAACTCGGCGTAGTCTAGTGAATCCACCAAATCATCGCCATCCACTGGAGATCCGGTGACTTTTATACCCGCATCCTGCAGTCGCTCCTTAAGGACATGGACGGTGAAGAGCGTTGGATTGTGAATAGTAATGGTTTCTTCAGTCTCCCCTTTTTGAATACGATAGTCACCCTCGAACCAGGCATTATTAGTCCCACGCTCTCGATCATATGTCCACTTAGTCGCAGTATCGCTGCTGACCGTCACAAGATCATTCCGTAAATTTAGATAACTGGTTTGTGGATGGGGCTCAATAATGACAGGGTTACCCATGGTTACAGAATCAGGTGTTAGGATATAATCGATGTAGTTTTCGCTATAAGTGAGACCAGAGATTTGTGCACCATAGTAATAGGTTTCGTCATCCCACGACCACCCATATCCCAGGGGTTGGTCATCGAAAATATTATCGTCTCCGATAATATCCCCATTTATTTGGCGAATTCCCTGAATTTTGAGAGAGTCGATAAAATTGACCATGACAGAATCATAATTTTTATCATAAAAACGCCACGACCAGGATGGGTCCCCACTGCCCTTGATAATCAGATCTCCATCAAGCACTCCATTTTTATCCACTTCGCCATTTGTCACGAAATCCGTGGCATAGCGATATTGAGGTCCCAGAAGACACAGGGCTGCAGCGGTGGTATACATTTTCTCATTGGAAGCTGGCATAAACATTTTACCAGCATTTCGTTCATAGAACACCTCACCCGTGTTGGCATATTGAACTTTTACACCCCACCAACCCATATCAGTAGGAGCATGATTCAGCAGTGTGTCAATCTTATAAGCAGCCTGCTGTTGGGCACTGCGCATAAATTGATGTTTGGGAAGTGGTGTAGCATTGTGGGGATGAGTTGTGCAACTGACAATGACTACAGATAGAAGAAGGAGAAAGCTGAATCGAGTTGAAATTTTCACAATAGGCTCCTGAACATTTCTTGTTCAAACAAAATTTACTTTTTAAAGATATCTATGAACGTTTCTCTATACCGAGACCTGGTTTATCCAATAATATGATTTCACCAGCTTGATTTCCCACACCGCCAAATGGATCTGCTGCCAGGAGAACATTGCCATCCAAGTCCAACCAACGGGCAAATGACCCCAGTTGAGACATAGCCGAGATGCCAATTGAAGTTTCGACCATACAACCCATCATAATATCGAAATTGTGTTTTTGAGAAAGTTCTATCATACGCCGGGCATTGGTGAGTCCACCACATTTCATCAATTTTATATTAATTCCATCGTATGCGCCCACTAATCCTGGCAAATCCTCGGGACGAACCGAGTTTTCATCGGCAACCAGGGGCAAGGGTGAAAATTCTCTGAGTTCAGCAATATCATCCAATTGATTTGATGGCATGGGTTGCTCCAGGAATTCCACATTTTCCTCGGCTAGCCATTCGGCCCCACGTTTTGCCTGATCCACAGTCTTCCAACCCTCGTTTACATCAACACGCAAGACTTTGTCAGTTTCTGCTCGAATAGCACGAATGATATCATGGTCATAATCCGTACCCAGTTTAATTTTCAGAATAGGATAGGGAGCGGCTTCTTCAATCTTTTCCGGAATAATGCTGAGATCCGAGATACCAATAGTGTATGAAGAGGTAACCAAATCCTGAGTTGCACCGAACATTTTCCACAGTGGCGTCCCCTGACGTTGCCCATATAGATCCCAGAAAGCTGTATCCAGGGCTGCCTGGAGTGAATAGCTCTCAGGAAACATGATTTCCAGTTGTTCCTGGCGGCTTTCAGCATCATCTACATGTATATCAAGAATTTGATCATTTTTGCTCGACAACATTTCCAATATTGCCTCAGGACCATTTTCGTATCGCCTGGAAGGGGCTGCTTCTCCAAAACCGGTGAACTCACCATCACTCAATTCCAGGATGACCACATCATAGTAGCTTTCCGCACTCCGAGCGATTTTAAACTCAAATTTGGTTGTAATCCGTTGGATTGACCACTTAAGAGACAGTGACATTTCCTTACTCATCTTCCTAAACATTCTTTTCTGGAAAAAGATCTCGAAGTACTTTTTCGGCAACAATTCCTTTGGGACTTTTCACCATATCTTCCACAGGTAGCCCCGTATTTTCATAAATATTTTCACAGGCTTTTTGACCCTCATCAGGGCTTAGATCCTTTGAATAAAGATTTATCCCCAGCACTTTTGTAGACTTGAAAGGTCGCATCAATGCTGTATGAATATCGATGACCTCTTGTATTTCAGGCAAGGGATGATCGTAGTCATCTACTATACGGCTGGGTTGATGTGCCAGGACAAAGGCATCGGGCATGGAGCCATGAATCAAGCCCATGGTGACAGCACTATAGCCTATGTGAGTAACTGCCCCTTGCCCTTCCACAATAATGAGAGGAGCCTGTCCATCGACCTTGTCTATCTCTGCCTCAGTGGCACCATTAACAAAATCTGAAACAATGGCATCAACGGCCACACCACGACCAGAGATCATCATACCGGTTTGACCTGTTCCCACAAAGATGGACTCCAGCCCCAGAGTCTTTAATTGCCTTTGAAGCATGAGTGCCGTGGTCATTTTACCCACATTAGAATCTGAGCCGATGGTAAGAATGATCTTTGACTTTCTCTCACGCCAATGTCCTTGGGCAACCTTTAATCCAGGAGGTGGTCGGCGAGCATCCCAGATGAGATTTCGATATGATTTTAATTCATCGACATCCCCGAGGAACTGGTGCAAGCCTGCCCAAACATTCAATCCAGCTTCCAGGGCAATTTTTAATTCTGGTATCCATTCCGGTTTTACTGCTCCACCAATGGGGGCGACCCCAATAACCAGAGTATCCGGTTGAAATGCCATAGCCTCAGTAATGTGAGCCACAATAGGGATGTCGCCACCATAGCCTAGCACATCCTGTACAGTCATTCCTGCTTTGCTGGCATCAACAACAACCTGCACTTCTTCCTGGCGAAAGAGGATGAGTCCATTGGCTGTTTTGCTGCCAAGAGCATGGAGACGATTCTGGGCGTAAAGTACGAATCTTCTTCGTTTTTGATCCATATGAGATGACTTAACGATTTTTAAATTTTGCTGGGCGTCGCTCGAGAAAAGCAGTAGCACCTTCTATTCGGTCCTCGGTTTTAAAAACATCTCGAAAAGCTGAAGCTTCTTCCTCGAGTCCTTCGTCCAAGGTGGTTCCGACTCCCTTATAGACAGCCCTGATGGTAAGGGCTTGAGCCTGTGGACCCTGAGCCATCAGCATTTCTGCATATTCCTTGACCTTTGATAACAATTCAGCACTGGAAAAAACACCATTGACCAGACCCATTTGAAATGCTTCATCAGCTTTGATCATACGGCCTGAAAGTAGTAAATCCAGTGCCCGACCTCTTCCAATAAGACGGGGTAAACGCTGGGTTCCGCCATATCCTGCAATAACACCTAGCTTCACTTCAGGTTGACCGAAAAGTGCGGTATCCGAGGCGAATCTCAGATGACAGGAAAGGGCAAGTTCGCAACCTCCCCCTAGTGCAAATCCATTGATAGCAGCTAGGACAGGTTTGTTGCTAGCTTCAACCAGGGAAAAGACTGATTGACCTTTTTTTGCAAATTCATAGGCATCTGCGGAGGACATTTGAGGGAACTGATTCACATCGGCTCCTGCAGCAAATGATTTTTCACCTGCACCAGTGACGATGATGACACGAACCTCGTCATTACCCTTCAATGCGTGGAATGTTTCCTCCAGTTCATCGAGTACTTTTCCATTTAAGGCGTTTAATTTTTTCTGTCGGTCAAGGGTTACTGTAGCAATTCCACCTGTTACTTCAAACTTAACGAAATCCATCAGGACCTCCAAAAATGGCGATTAAATAAGACAACTACGGTAAGAACTTCCAAACGTCCCAGCATCATTACGAATGCCATTGCCCACTTCTCAAAGTCGCTAAAGAAGGAATAATTATCTGTGGGTCCAACATCTCCCAGACCAGGTCCTATGTTACATAACATGGATATGGAAGCTGTGGTGCTGGTAACTAAATCATGACCGAATCCAGTGAGGAAAAATGCAAAACCTACAAATATCACCATGAAGAATAGGAGGAATGTAGTTGTGTTGCGAACGGCATCATCGTCAACGAATTGATTGCGAAGTTTGATAGGCAAGTATGCTCGGGGATGGATCATGCGACGCAGTTCTGTGATGGCCATCTTGGTAAACAGTAGAATTCGAATGGCTTTGATACCGCCACCTGTGGAACCAGCCATCCCACCAACAAACATAAGTCCAAAGAGTATAAATTGGGCGTAATATGACCATTGTTCAAAATCAGCTGTAGCAAACCCAGTAGTGGTGATGATTGAAACTACCTGAAAAGCAGCCTGTCTCAAGGGTTCTGCTTTGAAGGCCATAATTGCAGCGCTTTCCCCTTCATAAAATGATGATAGGAAGAGATCTACTAACATAAAGACCAGCGCCATGCCCATGATGCTCATCCAAAATTGCCACTCACGACTTCTGAGATAACGTATGACCTTGCCCTGCAATCCAAAATAGTGGAGTGAGAAGTTGGTTCCTGCGAGAACCATGAAAAAGATGATCACCCAGTCTACATAGGCACTCTGAAAATGAGCGATGGATGCGTTTTTAGTAGAAAAACCTCCTGTAGCCATCGTCCCAAATGTATGACAGGCTGAATCGAACCAATCCATGGGTCCAATCCATAATGCAAAAAATTCTGCCACGGAAATGAGAGCATAGACGAAATAGAGTAGTTTAGCAGTATCAGAGATTCTGGGAGTGATTTTGTCGCTCACGGGACCGGGAGCTTCAGCAGCAAATAGTAGTGTGCCACTTCTTCCCGCCAGGGGCATGACGGTTACGGTAAAAACAATAATCCCCATACCACCCAACCAGTGAGTAAAACTTCTCCAGAAGAGTATCCCATGGGGTAGACTCTCGATATCAGTGAGAATGGATGCCCCTGTGGTGGTAAATCCAGACATGGCTTCGAAAAAGCAATCTGTGTAAGACATATCTGTTGCAAAAAACATGGGTAATGCGCCAAAGAGAGAGGCAGATACCCAGCTCAAACTCACACTTAGAAAGACCTGCCGAGGAGCCAAGACATGTGTATGGCGCGTGAAAATGTACCCAAGACCACCGATTGATAGTGTGATAATCATGGATTCGAAAAGGGCGACACTATCACCATCACCATATGCTAAGGCTACCATTAATGATAGCCCCATAGACAACCCTATAAAAAGGGTCAGGGCAGCCAACACATTCAGTGTTGGGATGAGGCTGAAACGTTTAGTTGAAAAGTGCTTCGACATCATTTACTCGTGAAGCTCTGGCGAAAACGATAGCGCGATCACCTACTTCGATAATACTTTTCCCCATGGCAATTTCTTCGCCCCCACCCTTAATAATACCGCCAACCACAGCATCCGGTGGAAAATCAATCTGTTCCAGTGGAACACCAATAATTTTACTATCTGGCGATGGTGAAAGTTCGATAACCTCAGTATCAATACCTTCCAGCATCATGACTGAGTGAACCTGACCCCTCACGACATAGCGCATAAAGGCATCCACAGTTGAAAGGTTTTTACTGACTACAGAATTTATTCCCAATCCCTTTACCAGTGGTAAATAATCTGGTGAATTAATGTGGACAATAACTTTGTCTACACCCTTCTTCTTAGCAATCAACCCTGCGAACAAGTTGGTCGTCTCATCATCAGTCAAGGTGATCAAGGCATCAAAATCGCTGATACCTTCACTTTCAAGAAAATCTACATCCAGGCCATCTGCGTGAAGAAGCAGTACATCTGGCAATTCTTTTGCAGCTTTGAGTAATTTCTCTTTCCGGTGGTCTACGAGACGAACATTAAATTGATCTTTTAAATTTGCAGCTACCAGCCTTCCTAATTTTCCAGCTCCCATGATCAGAACTGTCTTGATCATTTTCTTCTGCTTAAAGCCACAAAGTCGATACATCTCTTTGAGTTTATCCTTCAAACAGACAATGAATATTTTATCACCAGGTTGAAAGATATGATCACCACCAGGAATGATGGTCTCTCCATCCCTATCGATAGCAACTGTTCGAAATGGCAGCTCTGTATATTCTGCTCCCAATTCCCTCAGAGACTTGTGCATCAATTCGCACGTTTCCGTTGGCGTGAGTGCTACCATGTAGACCCGACCATGATTATAGGTCATGATTTCCTGTGCTGTGGCATGTTGCACAAGGTGTTGAATTTCCCGGGCTGCGATTTGCTCGGGATTAATGACCTTTTCAATTCCCAGATCAGCCAAATCAAGGAGAGCATCCTTCTTCTGATAATCACCACTTCGGACCCGAGCCAATATTTTGGCATCAGGATTCATCTTATTGGCCTTCATGGAGGCGATGATATTGATTTCATCGATTCTGGTTACTGCTAAAAATAAATCAGCACCTGCCACCTGAGCATCTTCTAGAGTGTTGGATTGAGCACCATTACCCTCGATAACCAGTGCATCAAGTTCCTGCTTGGCTCTCATAACTTTTTCAGGGTCAATATCAATAATGCTGATGTCATTCCCCATTTCAGCTAGAGTTTTGGCTAGATAAAATCCAACACTTCCAGCACCGACGATGACGATCTTCTTTTTCATAATTTAGCCTAACACTTGTTTAAGAATTTCGATGGTTTGGAGCAGCTGTTCCTCGTGAAAGTCAAGGTGAGTAACAAGACGCATCTGATAATCATTGATCACCGACACCAACAAACCAGCTTGCTTGAATTTCAGCTCCATCTCTATCGTGTTGCCATCTGGAAATGCCAGCAAAACAATATTTGTCTGAGTCCAGGCGATATCATTTTCTAGATATCCCAATTCCAGACAGGTTTCTGCCAATGTTTTGGCACGGCGATGATCATCAGCAAGGCGTTCAATATGATGATCCAGGGCATATAATCCTGCAGCCGCTAAAATACCAATTTGCCTCATTCCACCACCAAACGCTTTGCGAAATCTATGTGCCTTGTCGATACATTCAGCATCACCTACCAGAACCGAGCCCACAGGAGCCCCAAGACCTTTAGAGAAACAAATACTGACTGAATCAAAGTGATCCCCAAATGCAGAGGGATCAAGACCACTTGCTATGACTGAATTCATAAGACGTGCGCCATCAAGATGCATGCGAATTTTCTGGCTCTCTGCATAAGTGGCAATATTCTCAATAACCGGTAAGGGATAGACCACTCCACCTGCTCGATTATGAGTATTTTCCAAAGTAATGAGACTGGTTTGGGCATAATGATGGTCTGTCGGTCGCAACGCCTCGGTGATCTGTTCTGAAGTAAGTATGCCTTGGTCTGCAAGAAGGGGATGTAATTGTACACCACTTAGCAATGCCGGTCCCCCACCTTCGTAATTGAAAATGTGTGAGGTGTATTCACAGATGACCTCATCCCCAGGTTGGGTCTGGCACCGAATAGCAAGCTGATTACTCATGGTTCCTGAGGGTACAAACAGACCAGCTTCTTTCCCCAACATATCAGCGACTCGCTCCTGAAGCTCATTGGCGAGACGGTCTTCCCCATAAACATCATCTCCAACTTCTGCCCGATACATGGCAGTTCGCATGGCCTCAGTGGGACGCGTGATTGTATCAGATCGTAGATCGATATAGCTCATTAGCGATTGATCTTCAATTTTGCATGTGAAACGGGAATTTCATAGGCAATGGCGCTGGGTCCTGCAAAGATGGCATCTTTGAATGCCAATGCAAATTCTGGTGACTCAGGATTAATAATTCTCACTGGGATGTTCATGATGATGGGATCTGTTGTATCAAAGACATCGCCCGTCATGCTAAATATGAGAACTTTCATCTGTCCCAGACCTCCCTCGCTAGCTGAGATGGTAAAACCCGGATTTGTTGCTGTTAGGGAGGGTTTGATCACCTGACCAATACTTGGATCCCAGGTGAGTGTGAATTGCATACCCTTAATAATATCATCTGTTTTCATCAAGACCGGGATATCAACTCCTTCATCAGCTGCATCAATACTGGAAGCAGTAATCCCAAAACCGGGGTTACTCAATTCAACCTTCTGAACGTCCTGTGAACAGGACTGAAAAAATAGTAATGTTGTTGCAAGCAAGCTAATTGTCAGACGCATGTGAGATCAATCCCCTTGTTTTAGTAATTCTTTAGCAGCCAGGAGAGTCGTCTCTCCAGGTGCTCCATCACCAATGAGTGTAGCTATTTCATTTATCCGTTCATTCTCATCTAATCTTTTAACCCTGGTAACGGTTCTCTGATTAATGAGATGTTTTTCAACCCGGAAATGACTGTCTGCCAGGCTGGCAATCTGAGGCAAGTGTGTGATACTAATGAGCTGATGATGGCGGCCCAGATCCTTAAGCTCATCACCAACTACACGGGCTATGCGACCGGAAATTCCAGTATCAATTTCGTCGAAGATGACGGTACCAATTCCATCTTTGCCAGACATGGCTGACTTTATGGAAAGCATGATGCGACTAATTTCACCACCAGATGCAATGCGCGCCAGCGGTCTTAAAGGTTCCCCAGGATTTGCCTGCATCCAGAAAACAATTTTATCCATACCAGTCACATCAGCTCTGAATCGCTTTTTGTTATGTTCAACCAGCCCCTGTTCTTGCTCTTCCTGGCTCACTTCAATCTCAAAGCGTGCCTTTGGAATGCCGAGATGGCTCAACTTCTCTACGACGGTTGTGGATAAAATTGAGGCTTCTTGCCTGCGGTGTTCACTCAATGCATGACAGGCCTTAGAGTAGGCTTGTGTGTGTTGTTTGATTGATTGAGTCAGTTCTTCCTTGCTCCAGTCTGGATCATCCTGTTTTTCAAGTCGAACTCGAATCTCTTCCCAATGAGCCAGTAATTCAGAATAGGATCGATTATACTTTTGGCATAGTCTACCCAGTACTCTGATGCGAGACTCGACTTCACCCAAACGTTGTGGGTCTGCCTGAACCTCTTTTTCGTATTCCGATGCAAAGTCAGCGATACCTTGTAGAGTGACGCGGGCAGCCAGTGCTTCAGGTAAAAATGTGGCAGCAGTCACAGTATACGTACTCAAGCCTTCCAGTTGTCGAATAATGGTGTTCAAGCGTTCCAGAGCAGAACCGTCAGAACCATCAACCTCCTTGAAAAGAGCTGAAGCTTGTTCGCTGATAGTCAACGCATTTTCAAGTACCCGGCGTTCTTTTTCCAACTCATCCAACTCATTTGGCTGAGGATTAATATCATTTAGCTCCTGGAGTTGGAAGGCATAGAGTTGAAATTGTTCAATTCTGCTGGAAGCTGTTTTTTCTCTTTCACTCAATTCCCGAATCAGACCACTCAGCGTGTGGTATTTGTCAGCAACGGATTGTTTCAATTCATTGCTCTCAGCAAACTGATCTAAAAAATCAACATGGTGTTCTTCATTAAGCAGATATTGATGCTCATGTTGACCATGGAGATCCACCAAAAGATCACCTAGCTCTTTAAGTTCTTGAACGGTACGGGATTGGCCATTGATCCAGACTTTGGACTTACCTTCAAGCCGAATCTCTCGCTTTACCGTGATGGTACTGACATCAAATCCCTGGGAGGCAAGTTTTTTCAATTCAGATGGTTTTACCTCAAAAACCGCTTCAACAATTGCATTGGGATAGCCATCACGTATAAAATCTTTGAAAGCTCTTTCCCCCAGAGCAATGCTCAAGGCATCAACAATGAGTGATTTTCCCACACCGGTTTCACCGGTAATCACATTCAAGCCTCTGTCGAAACTCACATTAGCTTCATCAACGATGGCAAAGTTTTCAATATGTAGACTTTTAAGCATGCTTTCTAAACCGCTCTAAAATTGGAATTTTCATGAGTAACGAGAAGGTAATAATAGAAAGAATAACACCAAATACATCTGCAACTACATCTTCAATGGTGGAGTAGCGGCTAGGGACAAAGGACTGATAGAATTCATCAGCCATACCTGAAAGTGCACCAATACTCACAGCGAGACGATAGGATGATTTTAGTTCACTCCGAGGTTTATCTCTCATCACAGCCCAGATCAGTGTAACACCATAGAAATGGTATTCTGTGAAATGAAGCAAAAAGTCTTCAAGACCCCAGGAAAGGTTGCTCACAATACGCTGATTCAGACTGGACAGAGTAAAAATAAGGATCACATATAAAACCGCTGGTGCGAAATATTTAAGTCGGTATCTCACCATACTCCTTCAAAGCCACTGGAAGTGCTTCCACAATATCACTGGCTATTAATCCCAGGACACCTTTATGAGGGCGGTTTAGTTCAGCTGCTTTACCATGGATATACATGGCAAAATTTAGAATGTCAGGTTCATCCATCCATTGTGACCACAATGAGGCGATAACACCACTGAGTACATCACCACTACCAGCGGTAGCCATTCCAGCATAGCCAGTCGAGTTAACTATGATTTCACCCGAGGGACCTGCTATGAGTGATGGTGCACCTTTTAAAAGGAGTGAGACGCCATAATCTTTGGCAAATTTTTGTGCATCCTGCCAGGAGGGTTTGTAATCGTCCGGGCTATTTAGAAGTCGTTTAAACTCCCCTGCATGGGGAGTAAGCACGCTGGGGCCGAGTCTGGAGTGCAAAATGGAAGGATCCTCGTTCAAGGCGAACAAGGCATCCGCATCAATCACCAGCGGTTGGGTAGTCTCTTTTACTATTTGTTTTACTATTTCTATGGTTTCAGCATGCCGGCCCAAACCAGGACCAACAACGACGGTATCTGACCATGTGATTCCCTTTTGAAGGTCACTCCATGCTGATAGGGCAATGCCGTGATCCTCTGTTTCTGAAAGATAATCCACAACAGTTTCTAGCGAGTGAGCTTCTGCAATAGGACCTAATGATTCAGGAATGGCTAACCTGACCAATCCTGCACCAGATCGTAGAGCAGCAGTTGAGGCCAGTAGAGCTGCTCCCGTAAAGCCCTGTGACCCGGCAATTATATACACTTTACCTGCAGTATATTTGTGAGTTTGGCTAAGTCGACTGTATTTAGTTTTTGAATAGTCAACACCATCATTTTGTCGGAGAACTTCTCCGTTAGCATGGTCCAGACTATCAGTCGGGAATCCAATATCTACGGGTATGACAGTGCCAGAATGTGATCGAGCTGGTTCAAAGAGACAACCCTGTTTACCAAAACCCATACTAACGGTGAGCTCCGCATGGATACAAGGATCCAGGACTTTTCCTTGATCCCCAGTCACTCCCGAAGGCACATCAACTGCAATGCAGCTGGCCTGGCTATTATTTGCCAGTCTTATCAACACATCATAAGGAGATCTGATATCTCCTGAAATCCCGGTGCCTAACAGGGCATCCACGATATAATCAGCTTCCATAATCTGATTGCGCTGGGTTTCAGAATCCTCCCAGGAAGCCACTGAGATATCGAGATCATTCAACTTATTATAATGAGTGAGAGCATCTCCCTTGAGTCCATCTGGAGTGGATGTAGAAATGATTGAGACAGATGTCCCCTGCTTTAACAAGCCTGCAGCTATGACGTAACCATCACCACCGTTATTCCCATGGCCAGCAAGCACCAATACTTCAGGTGAGTTATTTAGATAACCCAGGTTCATCATCTGCTGAACCACTGCATCACCGGCGTTCTGCATGAGTAGGCTACCAGGAATCCCGCAAGTTTTTATGGCATATTCATCTACAGCGCGATTAGCTGCCATGGTGAGGAAAGCCCGCAATGAATCAATACTCCAGGATAGCGAAGGCTATGGCCATTGAATGTTCGTGTGAGATGGTGACCAGACAAGTACCTTGAATATGTGTCAGGAGGGATACCTGGGGACGACCTTCTGTATCATTTAGAATCTCAATATCTGAAAAGGGGATGATTTTATCATAGCCACTCTGGTACACGGCTTTGGCAATGGCTTCTTTGGCTGCAAAGCGACCTGCAAAATGAATTTCCGGGTGCTCCTTGGATTCACAATAGGCAGTCTCACCTTTTGTAAAAACCCGCTTGAGGAAGCGACTTCCATAGCTTTTTCTCAGCCGACTAATGCGACTGACTTCAACGATATCACTACCTATTCCACGAACTGCCATGAGTCCTCAATTTATACTTCATGACCTTTGGAAAAAGTGGAATTTACTGTGATGAGAAATCAAAAATATAACCCGGATTTCCAAGGGATTGAGTCTATAGAAATAAAAAAGGGCTGTCATTGCGACAGCCCTTTAAATTTTATTCTGAGATAATCAGTTAATCAGCCATTATCCCTTCATGAGCTCATCAATGCGATGTTGAGCAAGACTTTTCCATCTTGCATCCTTCAAGGCCAGACGATATGATGCAATAGCTTCCTTATTACGACCTAAGCCTCTCAGAGCATCACCCTTTTCAACCTGAGCAGGTGCCCAATTTTTCTTCTTTGCTTTGGCAAGAGAGGTGGAGGATGCAGTCAGTGCAGAAGAATAATTTCCCTTGGAATTATAAGCCTGGGCTAAGTGATATGATGTTTTGTAGGTAACTGTTGATCCAGTGAGACCCCTGAGTAGAGAAACAGTCGTGTCATACTTCTCCTGGTCGATATATATCTTAGCCAAAAGTTCATAGGCTAAGGAATATTTTTTATCAACCTCAATTGCTTTTTTTAGATTTGAGATCGCCAGGGAGGTACTTTTTTGGCTTTCATACACTTTGCCAAGAACATAGTAGGCTTTTTCGTATTTGGGATTGATTGAAATTGATCGCTTCAGACTTTCAATAGCTTTGGTGTTATTTCCCATGGCGCTATAAAGATTACCCAGACCATACCAGGCCTTGTAATGGGTACCATCACTGGTAACTGCTTCGAGATAAAAGCCTTCAGCAGCTTTTAAATTACCATCTTTTTTAGCAATGTATGCCAGTTGATAGTAGCCGCTTGCGAAAGTAGGATCCACAGCAACTGCCTTTTCGTATTCAACGCGAGCTGACTCATAATCCTTACGTTTCAGGAATTTATGACCTTCGGAATAATGCTTGTTGCGAACCATCTCAATTGATTTGCCATATTTATCTTGTGTTTGATCATAGCTGGCAGCTTCGCGAAATTTATCGGCTGCCTTGATAGGCTCTTCTTTACGGAAATGAACCATACCCATACTAAATAATGCTTCAGCTTTAAAGCGACCCCAGATTTCCAGAGGGGAGGCATCCATTTGAGTAATAGCTTCGCCATATTTTTTGTAGGCATCATCATATTCATTGCGTCCGAGGGCACGACCACCATCAGTCAAACGAACATTGATTTGTTCAAGGATAGCCCATTCAGCCTGAATTTCATCATAGCGCTCTTTTTCTGGAGCGGCTTTCATTGCGGCTTTATAGGCACTATCGGCAGTCACAATATTAAAATTTTTGATAGCATCACGGGCCTGGGTTACCAATACTTCATCCTGGTATTGAGCCAATAATTGGCCAAACAATGATGCAAATATGAGTGCAGAAATAGCGAGGTTTTTCATCTTACGTTTATCCTTTTAGTCCATCAACCTATTCAAAGGTCTTTAACATTAGCATCGTGAGTCTACGCTCACTTTCACTCCACAAATTGCCTGAACTCAATAGATCAGGCTATAAAGTGGCGTGCAATATAGTAGACAAGCTTGCCTTTGTCATTGATTTTATTGAGCCAAACAGGGACCCACAACTGAGTTGTAGACAATCTCCCAGGCCTGTGGTTTGCTTATTATTTTAGAAAAATAACTCAAATAAATCCGTATAACATTTCCGTTTCAAGTGAATTTGGCGGGGCAATTGATGGCATTCTTAAAGGTTAGATGCCTCTGGGTCCACTCGAAGTGAAAAATAAGCAAATATTTGTCTTTTCCCCGGTTACAGGATGTGAGAAATTTTTCTTTTAAACCAATCGAGTCTCAATAGATTAAAATCATGGAAAATAATTTTCGAGAATTTGCACTGAATACCATAGATGAGCTCGGTTTGTCTGACTATGAAGTTGCGAAACTCACGGGTATTAAAAGCTCTTCTGTAAGCCGGTGGCGAACTGGTAAAACAGTCCCCCGTAAAAATAGTCTCAGGCATCTTGCCCAGTTAGCTGGTCGTCAGGTCCGCTTTAAAAAATCTGAGGATCATATCACGGTGGAATGGCAGGATGAGGATGCGAGCAATCTCCGACCTTATGTCCCATTGCAGAACATTCGCCAGACGATTAAAGTCTATACCTGGAGTCAAAGTAGTCAGCCTGATTTTTTCAGACGGAATGGCACCATCAGCCAGAAACCTGTGCATGCTTTAAAGGGTATCCCTGATGTTGAAGATCCACTGGCCTATTCTATCATCATTGATGAAGAAAAAAACCCGCTGATTGATCCTTATTCACGCTACGGTGATGTGATGATTATTTCCCCGGCTGCTAGTGTAAAAAATGGCGATCATGTTATTGCCCGACTCAGTGATGGACGATTGATCTCACGGAAAATTCAATTTTCTGAGGACAATTTATTCTTCACCCGCCATGAAGGTGGTGCAGCTGATTTTAGTGTGAAGTCTGAAGCGGTTCATTTCTATCACAAGGTTGTATACGTCCGTAAACGCTAGTACCCTGAAGATTGAGTCCGCCTGCCTAGTCGTAGCTTAGAACGCAAGAATAGGTCGAAATCTTCACTTATTCACAAGAGAGCAGATAACTCCGTACCAAATACACCTGAATTGATTTATAGATTTTGGGACGCTTGAACATATCGAGAACACTTCGACAGGTTCAGTGTGACACCTCGGTGTCCTTCACCCTGCTGCAAATAAGAAGAGACCCGATGGCTCAAGTTTCTGATGGCGGGTCATCATCCCAAATATGAAAAATCCCGATGTTTCCATCGGGATCTATGAGGTTTTTTGTGCCGAGAGCGGGGTTGCCTTCCTCAGACGTGCCGTCTTTGTCGGCTCTCTCCACTCACTCCGTTCGCTACGGGTCAAACCCTGCGGGTTCTCATCCCAAATATGAAAAATCCCGATGTTTCCATCGGGATCTATGAGGTTTTTTGTGCCGAGAG
>JABHBL010000037.1 GCA_018673925.1 Fidelibacterota bacterium | reverse complement strand
TTCAGGTAGAACAATTCCTACACGGATTATCTCACTGTTCAATCCACTCGAGATAGGCATCGACGGCAGCTCCTAAGGCAGGGGCATGTCTCAATTCAGAATGAATAATCAAGTCATCCCTCAGACGGTTGGTTTTGGTCAAATATTGAGACTTCACTTCAGCAGGTAGACTTGAGGAATGAATCATGCGACCTAATTTTTCATTCACCGGATCAAGTAACAGGGGTGTAAATTTCTTAAACTCCCAGATATCACCAAGACGTTGTCCGATGACAATTCGCTCAAACACACCACCGACATGCTCATGTTCGACTTCCAGAGTTCGGCTGGCATCTCTGAGAAAGGTTTCAGGTGCACCTAGAGCGAGGGTCTGTATTCGATGGAACAATAAGTCTGACAAAGCTTGAGCGGTACTCCCAACGATCTCAACGGCAGCTTCTTCACCAATAAGGGCTCGTTCGTAGATCTGCCAAGGAAAGATCTCAGCCTGATCCAATTCTTCAACTGTGGTTTCTGTGAGTGCCGCATAACGAGATTGAATACCTTTGGCGGAGAGCAAGTTCTCATAGCTCTCTTCTTCGTTTGCCATCATCTCCCAGGTTTTTGCAATCCAGGATTTACAGGCATCGAAGGGAACGTTTTTGCTATCTAACAACATGGCATCGGCAATACCCGTCCCTACTCCAAAATAGTAAGCAGATTTAACGCCGCGCATTCCACCGGCATCGCCCCACTGTTCTCCAAGCCCACAATAATCTGCATCACTCCCGATTACCTGGATAGGATTAAGTGTGGTATAACCTTCTTTTTTCAGGTTTTTCTCAAGTTTATTCAAAAATTTTGGCATGCGTGGACCATTGGCCATGGCCGAAATACCTCGCCCATTTTTTGTCTTTAATCCGGGTAGTCCAATACCCACAATAACATCCTGAGAGACACTGTCTCCAAGAATGGTGCGGATGGCTTTGGTGAAACTATCTAAAAACGCAGTTTCCTGAGCAGCCTCAGATTTAGTTTGTTCGACGGTACCACCATTATGCTCTTTAAGCTGACGAGACAAGACAATGGGCTTGAATTTGTGGTTGTATGATTCAGACGTGCTGTAAGCCACTTCAATAAATGGTTTCAATGCTACAAAGCGCATAGGGTTAATCAGGATATCAACTTTATGAACCAGGACTTTTGAAGCCCCTCCGTCAATTCCAATTAGAACAATTTCATCCATTTGCAACCTCGTTTATAATTTGACGTCTGTAGATGGCTTCACGACGCATTTCATCTTTAGCATTGTCATTCCGGTCTACGGTCGCACGATCAATATTGTGATCAGTGCCTCCACCGTGTCTGATAACTTTATAGATTGGATCCCAAACGCGACCAATGCGATGGTGTTCGCTCATACGGGATACAAAATCATAGTCCTCACCATAATTTCTGGCATAGGCCGAAGTATTCATATCAAGGAAACCAATGTCCCTGGCAGCCTCAATGTAGAATGAGCGTGGCGCGCCAGCCCCATTGATTCGTAATAAATTATTGCGACCATTTTCTTCAGTCCATTCATCATGAGTCACTACTGGAATGGAATCCATACGGGTGATCTCACCAGAATCTGAATCTTTCTCCCAGACTTCATAAGAACCGATTACCATGGCAATGGTATCATCTGATTCGTAGACCTGGGTAACTTTTTCAACCGCATCTTCGATAAGTTGATCATCAGAGTCCAATTGAACGTAAAATTTTCCTTTTGCCCGTCTCAAGCCTGCATTCAAACAAAGTCCGATATTATTAATATCAAGAACAACCAGTTGAACGCTAGGTTTTGAAGCATCATATTTGCTTCCGCCAACTAGATATTCCTGAACTGCAGGAACTGTAGGATCTGTCTCACCACCATTCACTACGACGATGACTTCAATATCCTGTATTGTTTGCGCCAGGATTGATTCGATAGCTGCACCAATAAACTCAGGACGATTGTTTACTGGTATAATAACGCTGGCAGTTAAATCGTATTGCTTTTTAGCGTATGGGACAGGAGAATAGTTGGCCCCTGGTGCGAGATACGATCCAATTCTTTTTAGATGATCAGTAACAATCTGTTCTAGCTCTAGTTGTGAATCTTTGCTAGCCAGGAGATAATCAAAAACGTTCTGCTCCCCGACAGCCTTGTTGATTCGGTAGGGCGCACCAGCATAGCGATTAGCAATGTGCACCAATTCTCCGACTTCGCTGAGGCGCAGTCTTAATTCATAAAAGAAATGCTGTTTGGTAGAATCAGCCAGTGGAAGGACTTCCTTCAGTTTTTCAAGATTGAGTATCCAGGCTTTGCCATAATCTGTATTGTCGCGGACACGACCGATATGGTGGTCTAATAAGTGTTCATCACTAAGCTGCCCATTATCATCAACTTCATAGTCTGCATAAATGAGTGACCAATCATCTGATGTTTCTGCTACCAGTTTATACAATTCAGCTGCAGATTTTTTGAATTCAATATTTTCGCTACGTGCATCTATGAGAAGGAGCATCTCTCCTTCGAAGCTAAGTAGTTTTTCACTTAATGATTTGGATGTTAAATCTGCTGAGTTAGCGATATCGATTCGGGAATCTGAAAAGGTCTTTCCGTAGTCGACGAGCTCGTGGGTTTGCTCTCCACTAATCACTAAAATATTCACGCTAAACTCCTTTTGCATTCTTGGACAGAAGGCATAATAAAAAGACCATCAAAGTCGGGCATTTCTTCACCTTGATGCTGGCATGGAGTTAAGAAATATTTCAGCAAATTCAACCATTTTTTATGACAGATGGAGCGAATTAGTAAAATATGTGAACAAACAGGTTAATTATTTTTGGAAAACCAATTGATTTGTAGATTCACTTGGTTGAATTACTTGTTTCCACAGGAATTAAATGATGAAGTCATGCATCTGCGGGAGGAAATATAACAGCTGCGTTTAGATCTAAATATGTCTAATATTGTCGTTTCACTCGAGGCGAAATCGCACAACAAATTTCATAAGGTATTGTCGCTAGAATTTTAGAAATGGTATTGACCTGAACTTCGGGAAATTCGCCACCCATCACATCAAACATGTCGCCGGTCTGTGGCTCATCATTTCCCAGGTCAATCATAATATGATCCATGGTCACTGTACCAACCACTGGATACATCTTGCCATGGTGTGAAACGACTCCCCTATTGGTCAATGCTCGGACGTAACCGTCGGCATATCCAATGCGAAGCGTTCCAATATTTGTATCAATTGATGTTTGCCATTTTTCAGCATAGCTCACCGATTCGCTGGCTTGAATCCGAGCGACCCGAATGAGGGGTGCCTTTATGGTCATTGCAGGTTTCAGACTGCCTTGATGCTCGCCATCAGGAGTTGTATCATAACCATATAATCCAATACCAAGACGAATGGCGTCATATGGGTTCTGTTGCTCATGTAACCCAGCGGCACTATTGGCTATATGAATCATTCCCTGAAATCCGATGGTGAGTAATTTTTCTGCTATGGCATGAAACTCACGGTTTTGATTGGTGTATGCAATTTCTGAGACCGTATCGGAAGATGAGAAGTGGCTATAGACACCTTCAATCTGCAGATGGGAATCTTTTGAGGATATGAGCTCTATGGCCTCTTGAGAAGAGAGACCTATTCTGTTCATCCCGGTGTTTATGTTTAGATGAACTCTTATCCTAGGCACATCACTGTTTAACAAGGCCTGTGCATCTTCCATGGATCCTACTGTGAGAATGGCATTTTCTGGTACAGAGTGAAGCTCTGAGGGAAATACTCTACTAAAAATTAAGATAGATATTTCAGGGAATAAAGCGGCTAGCTCCTGGGCCTCTTCGATTGTGGCAACAGCAAAAGTTTCCACGCCTAATTTGGTATGGAGATGCTGTGTGATCTCAGTTGCTCCATGCCCATAGGCGTTCGCCTTTACGACAGGGATGACCTGTGCTGGATGTACTCGTTTTTGGAAATAGGTATAGTTTTGAGTAATGGCTTCAAGAGAAACTTGACAGATGGCTTCCATAAGATGATTCTCCCAATCAAAAAAGGGCGTGAATAAACACGCCCTTTTCCTAATTGATGTATAGCAAAGAGTTCTAGTTGACGGAGTCTTTCAAACCTTTACCAGCTTTAAAACGAGGAACGTTCATTGCAGGAACATTGATCGGTTCACCTGTACGAGGGTTACGAGCAACTCTAGCTGCACGAGCTGATACATCGAAAGTTCCGAAGCCAACTAAAGCAATTTTGTTGCCGGATTTTAATGAATCTGTAACAGCGCCTGTAAATGCACCAAGTGCTTTTTCAGCCTGTACTTTAGAGATCCCTGCATCATCGGCAATCTTTGCAATCAATTCAGCTTTGTTCATAATGTTTCCTCCTTGTTTTTGTATTTTTGATTTATTTCGTTTCAGTTGACTTGAGCAGCACCTCAGCGGATTGGCTCAAGTGGGCTAAAACCCTTACCCACCTTAGGATAACGTCAAAAAGGTAAGGGGTCTTTTTTGAAAGTCAAGCAGTTATTCAATATTATTATTGAATCCCTTTTCGAGCAGGAACTGCTTCATTTCTTCAAAATTTGAAAATATTTCGGTTGTGCATCCAACGATCCAGGATGATACTTTTTCCAGCGGCATACCCAGCACGAGATAAACTGGCATCTTGTGCTCATAAGCCAGCGTGAGCTCGCCGTGAGTCCCACCTCCATGGATTACGTGCTCATCCCACAAGCAGATTACAGCATCACATTTTCCCAGGAGTTGAGCTAAATCTCGATCAATAATTTTTTTGATAACAGGCCTAAATCGTTTAGTATCAACACTTTTCCACTGTCTAAAGTTATCTTTCTCTTCAGGAGTCAGAAAATCCTGCTCGTGTTGAGAGGGGTCAAACACATCGATACTGAATTCACTATCAAGAAATTGTGCGATCTCAGCACGCCAGGTCTTTCCATCATCAGGAGCAGCTTCAATTGCCCCAGCCAGATAGATTTTCAACTATCTCCATCCAGGTGGAAAAACGTTGCTGAAAGCCATATGAGGAAGGCTGTCTCAATTAAACAGACAAGTAAAAAACCATAATCTATCAATCCATTGAGGAAGGCAATATCAAGACCGGCCATCCAATTGTATGGAGGCAAGTAGAAGGCGATTTCGGCGAATTTGTCCATGGGTGCCCCTTTGGTAAGGAACAATCCACTAATCATCATGATGGGAAGAAGCCCGATGTAAAGCAGCTTACTGAGGCTGTCAACATGCTTTGCAAGCAGACCAATTATCTTACTTAAGGCCACAATTTGGAGTGCACCCAGAAGAATGAAAACAATACTTGCCTGAAAATTTATAGCTGAAAAAGACATCTCTGTAACAAAGGCCAGGATAGCCCAAACCACTGCGAGATGTGTGAATCCTTTTGTGAGACTTATAATCCCCTGAGCAATAAAAAATGAGGGTTGTCGATGAAAACGACCCATCTCATACAGACTGGCCATGCCATTGCTTCTCTGGGTCTCCCAATAAAAGCGTGCTGTCGTTTCATATATCGTGATCAAAAGTGTCAAAAGTAGCGAATCAAGAACCAGAGCTGGCATGACAACCACCATCTCTGCTTTTGGCAAGAGTGATTTGTATGGCAGAAAAAACATAAAAAAGAAGATCAATCCTGTGAGTACAGGCATGAGACCCATGGTTGTGAATTGTCGCTTATAAATGGTCAATTCGCGGTGCCAGAGAGCTGCTAATACATTATTCATGCAGAGCCTCCACCCTGATCATCCGTTTGAATATATCGGACAGTGCAGGTAAGCGAGGTGTGGCCTCGACAACTCTCTCGTGAAAGAGGGCAGTAATTTTCTCCGGTGGGATATCTACTTCTGTAATTATTTCATAGTGATTCCCCTGTACTGTATAGGAGACCACATGGGGCGATGCATCGAGGATATTAAAATCCCTTTCATGTGTTTCTGACAAAATGAGGTCTAGAATACGGTTTTCCCGTTCTGTCTCTTTTAACTCTTTCAGGGTTCCATCAGCTACCAGACGGCCATCATCGAGAATGGAGATTCTATCGGCAATCCGCTCAACCTGATCAATGTTACTGGAAACCATGACAGTGGTGAATCTTAGCTTTTGTTCACGGAGAAAGGCTTCCATGAGTTCCTTACAACTTTGATCAAGTGAAGCTGTCGGTTCATCAAGCAAGAGAATAGATGGATTGTGCAATACTGCGCGTATAAACTCCATTTTCCTGCGGGTACCATAGCTCACTTCTCTGGGGAAAGCATGCAGACTATCAGACACTTCAAAACGCCGGACAAATCCAGAGATGCGATTTATCAGATCTGCCTGAGCGATTCCATGCAATTTACCGTGCAGCGTCAGGTTCTCCATCAAAGTCATTGATTGTTCAAAACGGCTGTCCTGAGACATATAGCCAATCTGGTGGCGAATTTGATTCTGTCTGGCCCCCAGATTGAGACCGTTGATATAGCCTGAGCCAAGTGTTGGGGCACACAAAGTTGCTATCACTCTCAGCAAGGTCGACTTGCCTGAACCTGTTGTCCCTATCAGAGCATGGATATGCCCTTTTTCAACACCCAGGGTTACATTATTTAATGCTGCCTTCTCATCATATTTCTTGATGATATTTCTCAGCGTAATTGAAACGGCCATATCAGCCTTTTCTCCCTACAAAAACGTTTAAAATTGCTCGTGGCTTAGCTTGCCACCTTCTTATCACCTTTAAAGGTCCATACGGCCAACAAGCCAATCATCAGCAGAAGTACCCAGAGTGACGCATAGTTATAAGTTGAGCTACCATAGGTAATGAGATCTGTAAATCGACCAATCAAGAGTGAGATACGGCCCATGACAGCAAAACCAAATGAAGCTCCAAAGCTGATCATGAGAAAATAAATTCCAACTCGGGTTACTTTCCCAAAAGTGCCTTTATGCTCCTTTGAGAAGTAGAAATATAGCAAACCCGTGATTGTACCTATCAAAATGATCACGTTGTTGATAATACTGGCATCTGTAAGACTGAACCAGTCCAATCCAACGAATGAAACCGCAGATCCCTTTAGCTGGACCAGTACATTTGAATTTAAAAATGCATAAGCTCTAAGACCCGCAGCCATTCCAACAGTATAGGCAATACCTAATCGGGCAAACCAGCTCCATTTAGAGACCACACTCAAAAGCATCATCACTCCTAAAATAAAAGGGATGATATAAATGAAGTGCGGATGGGTCCCGTGTCCCTTATCGATACCTCCATCTGGAAATACGCTTGGTAAAAGGACGCCAAAAAAATTATAAATACCGTACCAGGTGCGCATGAAAAAACCAGAAATGGCGCCTTCAGGCACTGGCCAAAGTCGGCCGAACAGATTTGGTTGGATCTGTGTCCAGAAAAACATGGACATCCAGTAACCTGCAGAAACACCTACAAATACATGTTCAGCTATTTTGTAAAAGGGATTATCTTTATATAAGTAGGAGAATATGCCCAGGGTCAGAAAAACAGCGACCCACGCTCCAAAAATTTCAGAACCGTTCATTATTCAACCTCCTAATATTTCTTGGAACGTCTGCGTTCAACAAAGAACGAGATGTTTCCGAAAATGATGAACCCAACGATGACAATGTGCGCAACGGATTGTGCATCCATACCACTGGTTCCAATCCCTGGCTGTCCAATGAGCTTTTCATACTCTGCAGCTCCAGGCATCCCACCTAGAATTCCTTTGATTTGACCAGCCTGGACATAAGGCATAACTTCATTCACTTGAATTGAAGTCGTCCCGGTTCCCATGGTAACTCCAGTTGGATCCGCAGCATACTGTACCCACTCCACCGTTCCTGGATAACCTGCAGAAGCAGAAAAGAGGTAGTCAAAATCAGCAACCTTGTTAATTCCATTCATCATGGGAATGTCATCAAGAAAATTTCCTTGAGCATCTACAGTATAGACTTTCCGAAAATTACTAACGAGACCTTTGATAACAGCCTCATTCCCAGGGCGAAAACCCAAAAGTACATAGTCTTCACCATAAACTTTTTGGTACTGATTTACTGCCACTTGCTGTATTGCTTCCATGGCCATGAATTGACCATCTGGCCACAGACAGGTGATGTAAACTTTCACATCCTTCTCAAATAGGTGTCTGAGCAAGGCAATTGCCATGGGATGAATTTCAGGTTTAGTGCTAGGACCATATTCAAATGATACGAGTGCCTTGTCTCCTGATTCCAACTTCTCAACCGTATCATAAATAGTTTGAGAGGATACCGTTGGTCGAATAGGTAGATTCAGTGGGAAGAAAAGAGGTAACATTACCACCAGGGCAATCACCACAAAGATATAGCGTCTATCAAGGCTACCGGCACGAACGATAAAATCTAAGAATTTTTCCATGATCATTCTCCGATATATGATTTTTCAATACCCAGGATATAGCGTATTGAAGTTGCGAATATTCCAAGACCAATACCAATCATGATGGCACGGGCGCCTGCTACATTGGGCACGTTATAAATCCAATCCTGAAGCACTGGAAGATAAAAGATAGCTGGTTGATCCACAGGCCACCCCGTAATCATTCCGGCAATCGTCACGATAAGGATCCCACCAATCACACTGGCAAGTGTATATTTGCGATTCTTGAACCAGGTATTGACACCTGCTGATAGGCTGAGTACGATAATGTACATAATGAACCAGGAAGAAATGTTGCCACCTATAGGCACACGCCCTAGCATGATAATAATTCCTGAAATGAGGAGAAGTGTGGCTTCAAAATTGCGAATCTTGAAGGCTCGGTAAGATGCCGAGGCCACAAAGAAAGCCAGCAGCGCGAACATAGTTGCAGAAAGTGGCGTAAAAATAAATCTGAACATCCAGTTAAACAGTGAGCCTCGTGTGGAAATATGAGATCCCCATTCTGTAGCCCGCATGTTCGCAGTTCCGCCAGCAGCGTTGATCTTTTCAACTACATCGTCAGCTCCACTTTTTGTGAAATAGGGCGTATCAATGGTGTAGGTATCCCCTTCAGGCATAGCTATTAGAATGTTTTCAGCGCTTTTTTCATCAAGATTGATTTCACTGGCCAATACGGTGGCCACCTTGGCTGGATCATCGTATTGACTGATCTCAACGTTGTATGATCCCAGCAAGATAAAGCCTGCTGTGAATGAAAATGTAAATCCGACGATTGCCAGGGCTGCATAAGGCCAACCCTTTTGTTTTTTTATTATCTTCAAAGCTTGCAATTTCAAGAGGTTCAATGCACCTAAAAATATTGCGAAACTGGCTAGAATGTCAAACCATTGCGTCGCATCATCATCCACGAATGATTTGATATTTGGTTCATCAACGAACCAGCCAAAGAGTGTTAGAAAACCAATAATTGCAGCAATAGCAATTGGTAATTGTCTTTTCATGAACATGGATAACCTCCTATTGCACTGTCAGAAATCCCAGGACATCCCAGGAGATCATGTTCAGATCATGAAAAAAGTTAAAAAGAGTGGCAAGAAGCATTACGGCGACAGCCATTATCTTCAGAGTATCCTGCCCTTTGACTCCACCGATCAACTCTGGTTCCTGTGATAGATAAGCACTGGCTGCAAAAAACTCTTCACCAATCAGTGTATAATCACAAGCGGTTACAAAGAATGGAATCTGTGATGGTGAGGCAGTCCCAGCTATCTGGATGGCTCCAATGGAGTTACCCGTTTCAGCCAATAACAAGGATTCAGCATAAAATTTACCCATATACAGACAAGCCGCCGGTTCTTCGCGCAGCATGATTCCGTTCACACCAGCAGCGTAGGCAAACTGATCATCGGTGAGATAGTGAACCATGTCATTGTGAAAGAGGTCTGGGCGACCTTCTAATAGATAGGATTCACGGCAAGATTCTCGTGCAGCTTTCATAACAATAGCTCGAGAAACAGGGACATTCAGACTGGTTTCATAGCGCGCTGTCATCTTGGCTACATGACCGAGTACAACAACTCCTGCCACAGTTTCAACTTGATCCATATCCATAATTCCTGGAACATAGAGTACAGGTTTCCCCATTTCGGTGGAACGCCCAACAGCTTCTTCCACGGCTTTAAGACCGGGGATAGTACGCAGGAAAATCTTCTCACCTCGTTTTGCCATGCGGGTCGAATAGATCAACACGCCTCCGACAATAAGGATTGACCAAAACATGACACTACGTTCAGAGACAAAATATGGATGTCCTGCAACCCAGTAAATCATGAATAGGACGAAGATGATGCCGGCAACAGACCAGAATTGTTTATCTTTCACTGTGCTTCTCCGTTTGTTTGTTTTTTATGCTCTTGTTCCAGTTGTTCAAGTCTTGAGATCAATAATTCTACATTACTCGGTTCTTCAAACAACTCGGCAGCTTTATAATACCCATCGGCTTTGATAAATGCGCTGACTATCGGTCCAAAAAATATCATGGTATGGCTACCTAACAAAGCTAAAGGTTTAACCATTTCCAGTGCAAAGACTGCAGGTGTTATAAAACCAGTATCATATATTCGTTTAGCAATGCGCTCAATGAATGCCAGGTCTTCAGCTGACTGTGTGGTTTCGCTGGGCACTTCCTTCGTCTTAATCAGTTTCGACCATCTCCAGATTAGCACGTGGTATGACCATAACTTGATCATCGATCTTAATTTCAGCGACTCGTACCATGGTTTCAGATTCCATCTTCTGTAATTCAGGTGGTAATGAAACTACGGTTCCAATTCTACCAAAGTAGGGTGCACGAATAACACGGACCAGGCTTCCAGCCTGTATACCCTCGTTGATTTGAATGGCGTGCACATCACCTTTGATGTCATCTGGATTCAATGGAATAACAATTTCAGGACGAATAACACCAGCTCGAATCTGGGTAGCACCGTTGATAGATGTGAATTTTCCATGATGTCGCTTGAGTAGATCAAAAGTTCTGGATCCCATTCGAATCTCACCATAACCTTCTGTGAGTACTAATGAAGTAACCAGATCCTCAGAGCCAGTAATAGCCACACCCAGTGTGTAACCCAGAATCTCTTCCAGATCAAAATAATTGAAGCCACCAACTACCACACCAGCAACCTTCATGCTGAGAGCTTTTTTATAGGCGGGCAAACTGATAAATGATCCACCTACCAGTACTTTCCCAGCATGTTCAGGTTTAATCAAATCTGCAGTAAGTTCATCCTCGCGACCATCAGTCACTACAACAAGCTCTCCCCTGCTCTCACCGCCAATTCCAAAAATACCCTGGATAAAGACCGCTTCTGTTTCAATGATTACACCCTCTTCTGGTACAACTTCAGCTACAACTCCGCGAATGTAGGCATCCACCTCAACAGGTATAGGTGCATCCCGAAGGACCACTTGTCCTGTAATTGAGGAAATGGATTCCAAAGTACAGTCGATGGGAGCCATCACATTGGATTTAAAAAATCCAAAAAGTCCTTTGGTTTCAGCAATAAGCTCACCTTTCGCGAATTCTGAGCCAATTGGCTTTTGCATCACTGCTTCCACATCTGTAGGATCTATGTTTAATAAATTTCCCACATTCATCATCTGCACATTACCTGGCAGATGCGTGCGCGCAACAATATCATCCGGGGTAACAGAAGCTTTGGCTTCAACCACCACATCCCCCTTAAGGGGTAAAATTCTATCTTTTCTAACTTTGGTTTCGTGTAGGACTTTTAGTCCGGGAGTATACGAATGGGCCATGATCTATGCTCCTCCCAGTAATTCAGTGTCCGGATATTCATTGGTTGCCTTGGACCACTTATTCAGATTTTCAATTCGTTTTGATTTCTCGGTGCTGAGTTCAAAGGGTCGTCCGCGACCATCAAAAATTAACCCGACGGTGCCGCCATAGATATCTGTCTGATGAGACTCACCTTTGTCTTTACCAATGGACATGGTTTTTGAAGGTGTCAATTTGGCACTAATAGGCTCATATGGAGCAGGAATCACGATGATTTCACCCTGTTTCAACTCGATTACCTGTTTGCCTTCACCAGGAAGGTCAAATTCTGCGGTCAGAATTACGGTGCCAGATTTGGCAGGTTTTCCAACTGGAGCAATACATGTACCCAGACGGATCAAACAATCCTTCTCAAATACTTCTACTGCGGCCTTGCGCGCATCCTCAGCCATATCAGCTTGTTCGATATTGGCCATGACACCCAATTGTGGCATCATAAAAATTGAATCAACAGCCAGTTGCGTAATTCCCTCAGGGACAAAGGCATCTATCATCATACGCATAGCCTGCTCTCTCCGAGGGGCGTGGGATAGCACACCACCAGATCCAACCAGCAAATCCAACTCCATCATATCAACCAGTGTCTCACCTGAACCAGATTGATCAAAGGCATCTGAAATAGTTCGTTGTGATTGAACACCTTTCAGGCTTACAGCAAATGATTTATGCTGTATAAAAGATAGCCTTAATGCCTCACGGGCAATGGCCTGTTCAATGATTAATTCTTCCAGGGATTGAGGAACGGTGGTCGGTCGGATCATCTTGTTACCAATCCGATTGGTAAGTGTCCCTTCATCAATATCGATGGGGACCCAACGTAAGACATTCTCCAGAGTAGCTTCAGCCAAAACATTGCAGACTGAGTAGCTCATTCCCAGATTCGCACTTACCGTACGATTGAATTGTCCCTGAAAAACTGAGAAAATATCTGTAGTCGCACCACCAATATCAACACCAACAACAGAGATATTTTCCTGGCGGGCAACCATCTCAATCAGGGAGCCAACAGCTCCTGGTGTAGGCATAATGGGTGCATCTGTCCAGGACATTAATTTCTTATACCCAGGTGCCTGTGCCATGACGTGCTCCATAAATAGATCATGGATCTTATCTCGAGCTGGTCCCAGATTTTCAACCTCTAAAACAGGTCGGATATTTTCAATCAAATCTAAATCAGTAATCTCACCCAAAGTTTCAGCAATGTTATCCTGAGCTTTATTGTTACCAGCATAGATAACAGGAAGCTTATAATTCTGTCCAAGACGAGGCTTGGGATTGGCAGCAGCCAGGATTTCAGCTAATTCAACAACGTGGGAAACAGTTCCGCCATCGATTCCACCTGACAGCAAGATCATATCTGGACGAAGCTGACGAATACGTTCAATTTTTTGATGAGGAAGTCTACCATCATTTGAGGCCAGCACATCCATTACAATGGAGCCTGCGCCCAATGCGGCTCGTTCAGCACTCTCTCCAGTCATCGCCTTCACCACACCGGCGACCATCATTTGCAATCCGCCACCAGCAGATGATGTGGACACATAAACGTCTACACCAGTGTTGTCGTCTTTCATCGGGTGAATTATCTGATCACCATCCAGTATCTTCAAGCCTGAAAGCTCTTCAACTTCCATAATAGCATTGAGCACACCCTTGGTAACGTCTTCAAAAGGGGCTTCCACAGTTGTAGGAGCTTCTCCTCTTGTTTTCAAGCGATACCCCTGATCGGTCAATTCGATCAGGATAGCTTTGGTTGTGGTTGAACCACAATCTGTTGCCAGAATAGTTTTAAGTTTGTTACCAGCCACTATTTCGGTCCTTCATTTAAGATTTGTAAACTCCGATTATGGAGCGATTTATTGCTTCAGACGAGGATCCAATGCATCTCGTAAACCCTCACCCACAAGATTGTACACCGTCACGGTAATAAAAATTGCCAGACCCGGAAATGTGGTCAACCACCAACCGGTAGGTAATGTATCCCTGGCACTACTGAGTAATGATCCCCAGGTTGCCTGTTCTGGAGGTGCACCAAAACCAAGAAAACTGAGCCCGGACTCAATCAGGATTGCAGCTGCCACACCAAAAGTTGCAGTAACGAGCACAGGTGTCAACGTATTGGGCAACACGTGTCTGAAAATAGTGCGAAAGTCCCTGTAGCCCAGTGCTTTAGCAGCGACCACATAATCTTCATTCTTAACTTTCAAAAATTCACCCCGAGTGAAACGAGCGACCCCCGTCCAGCCAGTCAATCCTAAAATAATCATGATATTGATAATGGACTGGGTCTCCATCACTGCAACAATGGTAATGATAAGAAACATCCGAGGAAAGGTAATCATTATTTCAATCATTCTCTGGATGATAATATCGATGAGGCCGCCATAGAATCCTGCCAGCGCTCCCAGAATGACCCCAATAAACACATAGATGGCTACAGCAACAAATCCCACCAATAAACTTACCCGGGCCCCATGAATCATCTGAGACAATACATCTCGACCTAATTCATCAGTTCCAAAAATATGTGCTCGGCTGGGTGGCTGGAGCTTCACCTGCAGATTATACTCAGTGGAGGAATAGGGAATTACTGGATAAATGGCCCAGTCCCCTTCTTCATACTTATCCTCTAAAATCTTGAATTGCTGACTTTTAAAGGCATCCTGCCAATTCAACCCAAACCATTTTACCCCATATTCCCTGAATACAGGAAAGTATGTGCTGCCTTGATATCTCATCACGATTGGTTTGTCATTGGCCAGAAAATCAGCAAAAATAAAGACGAAGAGCAGTATATATATGATATGTAGGGAGATTACCGCCAGCTTGTTCTTACGGAACTGAGAGCCGACGATCTGCGAATAGGTGCGTGCTGGTGCCATCTCTGACATTAGCGCTTCTCCTCAAAGGTAATTCGTGGGTCGACGATGGCGTACAGTAAATCTGAAAGCAATATCCCTGACAGGGTAAGCATAGCACTTATGGTCGTAACAGCCATGATAATGGGATAATCCCTGAACAATACAGCATTAAAACTCAATTGTCCCATCCCCGGGATAGAAAAAATCGATTCGATGATAATTGAACCTGAGATAGCTAGAGGCAACAGATTAGCCAACATTGTGATAATGGGAATCAGGGAGTTTCTCAAAGCATGCTTGTAAGTCACTGCACGCTCACTGAGACCCTTGGCCCGTGCTGTTCTGATATAGTCCTGACGAATCACTTCCAACATAGATCCACGCATATAACGTGAGAGTGCTGAGAATGAGCCATAGGTCCAGATAATCAGAGGTAGGGCAACATGGTGTCCCAAATCAAGTAGGTATTCCCAGGTGCTCATGTCCTCTGCCCCAAGGCTATGTAGCCCTGTTACTGGAAAGACATCCCAGAAGTCACCACCCCCGAAAAAGACAATGGCCATAGTAGCTACCCAAAAGTTTGGGAGAGAATATAGAATAAAGAGAATGACCGTGGTGACCTTATCCCCTGTGGAATATTGATGCGTTGCTGAATATATACCCAGTGGTATGGCAATCAGATATGCCAGAATAAATGAAGTGAGTGTGAAAATAAGAGATACAGGCACACTTTCTTTGATGTGATCCCAAACTGGCCTATTGTCCTTGATGGATGTACCAAAATCAAGAGTCATCATATTCACCAACCATCGTGGGTATTGGGCTTCGGTGAAGATCTTTTTAAATTTTTGAATTCCGGTGAATTGATATGTGTCCTTGGCAGCATTCCGAACCACACCAGTGGAGTCTGTGCCGCCATACCACCAGTTCTGAATGTATTCCAATTGCTTGTCCAGGCTCATCTCAGCACTAATACTCAGCTTTTGCTTGATGGTCAGGATTTCAAGTACTACTGTGGTCTCATCTGCAGTGAGATCATCGGATTCTAACAACCCAACTAAATAGGGCACTGCAACTTCGTCTGCCTGCTTCAGGGGCTCTACAATATCATCATAGGCCCTGCCGCTAAGTTCCTGTCCTTCAGCAAGATAGTCTTGGACAGCTTCCCAATTATCCTCAACATTAAAAATGACAAAGTTGAGCAATAGTGGTTTATCTAAGCCATAGATTTCCCGGGTTTGCTCAATGACTTGCTTGGCTAGATTTTGATCTGAGGACATACCCGACTGTTGATTCCCCATCTTAAAGGCAGTGGGATCGCCAGGTGCAAGCTTGATAATGATAAACGTGATGATGGAAATCCCAAACAGGGTTGGAAAAATCAACAGGATACGTTTTAGGAAATAGCGCCACATTATGAGGACTCTCCTGCCATGGAGGTATTGCGCCACCAGCTATACAACTTATAGCCAGGGCGGATAGGAATCCATTTCACGCCATGAAACTCTTTCAAATAGGCACCAGGGTCACGCTGATAAAACATGAATGTATATGGCTGCTCCTCATGAAATATTTCCTGTAAACGGAAATACATGGCATTTCTCTTTTCCTTGTCCATCTCAAACCTGGCCGTTTCTATAAGAGAATCAGCTTCAGCATGACGGAACCCCATATAATTGGATCCTCGATCTCCAATATTGTCGGAATGCCAAATCTGATAGGGATCAGATTCCAGACCGCCGATCCATAGGAGTGAGACAACATCAAACTGTCGATCTCGCAGGTTTTCTACATAAACCGACCACTCTAACTGCCTGATATTCACAACGATACCGACTTTACGCAAATCTTCTTTCAGCATGAGAGCCATATACTTTGAACTGGTAGAACCTGCTGATACAGAGAAAGTAAAATTAAAGGGGACGCCATCCTTATCACGAATACCATCTCCATCATGATCAATCCAGCCAGCTTCCTCAATGAGCTCAACCGCTCTAATAGGATCGTAGGGCCACCGCTCAATATTGTGATTGTACTGTTCGCCATAAATATAGAATGGTCCGATGGTTGGGATGCCCAGCCCATAGGCTACGTATTTATTATAGGAGTCCCGGTCAATGAGCATGGTCATAGCCTGACGTACCCGTTTATCACTAAAATAGGGTTTGTCGTTATTCCATCCGATATAACTATAGGCAGGGACTACATAGCTGACCTTCTGAAATTTCTCAAGAAAGTCCGGTGTATTGGTCTGGGTAAAGTACTGAACAGCGCGCATACGGGGAATAAAATCTATTTCGCCAGCCTTGAGGGCAGTCAACCGAGCCGTTGCATCGGTGATAACCTTGACAATCACCTTATCCAGATAGGCACCATCCTCTGAATAGCCTTCGATATAGGTAGGATCATCATTCCAATAGTTGTCATTCCGGGCATAGGAGATATAGTCACCGGTAATCCACTTGTCAAAGACCCATGGACCTGAACCAATGATGGGTTCAGCGTCTTCCCCAACTGGTCTACCTTGTGGGTGAGTATTGAAGGCGTCGGCAAACTCTTTGATAGCAGCTTCCTCACGTGTAACAGTTGAGTTCAAAAGGTCTTCAACTGAATAGCGATCCAGCAAACCCCTTGGATCCCAGATATGCTTGGGAATGATATGAAATCCACCTAGGATTTCCTGGTTCCTGAAATAGGTCTCGGAGCTACTGATCACGAATTCATACTGTCCATTAGTATGGGCACTTACAACCTTTGAAAAAGAGCTGCGCATGGGCGCACAATCAACAAAGGGATTTAGTACAGCCTTGATTGAAAACAATACATCGTCTGCCGTAAGTTGCTGACCATCATGCCAGTACACGTTTTCTCTAATTTTAAAAGTAAAGGTGTATCCATCTTCACTGATGGTAAAACTTTCTGCGAGCAAGGGACGATCAAAACGCCAGGTCTCATAGTCATAATCAAGTAAAGTTTCGTAAATATAATCCAGTACTCTAGTGGCAGCAGCAGAGGTTGAAGTATAAGTGTTCAAGTGTTCGGGCTCTGCGGATTCGGCCAGGACAAGAGTCCCTCCCTCTCGGGGAGACATGTCTTTGGGGCTGCTTTCAAATACGGTCTCAGAACCAGTCAGATCGATACGGATTCCACCTGCATTACCCAGTTCATCATCATCATAACTCTCAAGGCTTCTCAAGCCGAGATTGGCAAAGATGATAAGTAAGATCAGAATGGAGAATTGAATAAGAAAAGATTTTTTCATCTATAGCCCGACAACTAGGGTTAAATACAAGTAACTCAGTGGTGCAGCAAACAATATGGAATCGAAACGATCCCAAGCTCCGCCGTGTCCAGGTAGCAGGTTGGACGAATCTTTAACACCCACATCACGTTTTACCAGGGATTCAGCAAAATCACCAAGTTGACCAGCAACACCGGTAATCAGACCCAGTATCAAGGCATCGGTGTAATCCAGGCCAGGTAACCAATCCGCGCGTACGATGAGCACGAGAGCTATCAAGGAGCCAATCAAACCAGAAATGGATCCTTCCCAACTTTTGTTTGGGCTGACCCGTGGGAAAATTTTGTGTTTACCAATCGCGGAGCCTATAAAATAGGCCATGGTATCACAAGTCCAGA
Organism: Fidelibacterota bacterium; assembly: GCA_018673925.1. Taxonomy (GTDB): domain Bacteria; phylum Fidelibacterota; class UBA8477; order UBA8477; family JABMPR01; genus JABMPR01. The sequence goes on along the minus strand of JABHBL010000037.1, from coordinate 79,236 downwards.
CACCAATGAAAACGGTCAAAACCGCATATCCACCGAGGTGTCCCCCCTGCCCATTAAAACCCAATTGTTGAAGTGAAATAAAGTAGGACATGGCCAGTGCAACAAAAGTCGCGGCAAAAAAGGAAGAGGCGACGTTTTCCATCACATGAGGTTTTTTCCGAAACATTTCCCAGGTCAGAAGTATGAGAATAGAGACAATTAAAACGGCACCTAGATTATTACCCTCCCCCAAAAGTTGATCCCCAACAAGGCTAAGGTAAACGAGGTACCCGACCCAGACATTCGGCTCAGTACCATTTGGACGTGACATACGATAAACTTCATTAAGAATGAGTAAGCCTGCAATGGTAAAGAATACCATAAATATATCGTGAGTATAAAGGGTGATCCCGATGAGAGCAGGGATGCCAATTATGACTACAGGGGCGCGTTTTATAATATTTGTCAATGACATATTAGAGCGCTGAAATTATTGGGCGCCCCCCCAAACACCAACATGTTTTCGGCAAGTGGTAATATTATCCGATAAGAGCAAGAAATGTGAGAACTTTATTTTTCAATCTCACTCTCTTTGGCATCTTTAGGCTTATTCGATTTTCGACCTGCATCCTGCTCATCTTCCCTAACCTCTTTATCTGGTTCTTCTTGTTGTTCTTGTTCTTTTTGCTGAACGGGATCCTGTGTCAAGGCATTTAAGCGATTTCTGGCAGTCTTGGCGAGAGGATCTTCTGGAAAATGAGCCACCATATAGCCGTAGGACTCCACGGCTGAGGTTTTATCGAAGAGAAAATGATCGTTTAGCCAGGCATGGTTAAAACAGGACTTACCCCTGATATCCGCTGAAATAGTTGTATCTTCTTTCAAAGAATAGTACTCTGAGCTGGCAGCTTTGTGTTGGCCAGATTCAAATAGAGATGCAATTTGAAGAAATCTTTCTTCGTTGGGATCTGACTCGACTTCAGCCTCGGCAGCTTTGTTTATAATCGTGTTATAGTAAATTGGATATTTTTTTTCAATCTGTTCCAGAGCATAACGTCCCCCCTCATCATCTCTTCGAATGGACTCAATGGCATAATATTGCATATATGCACATTGATGCTTCAGGGAAGAATCAGGTGTGCTCATCTCAAGATCTGCTAAGATCTCAAGCGTGGTATCTACCCTGGTGAATTCGAATAACATATACTCAGCCAGTAAATATCGATTCTCATCCATTAATACTTTTACCCTGATAGAGTCTTTAGCACTTACTTCTACTGTCTCAATCACAACTCTCTTATTGGTGTCAAAGCTACTGGCGGCGGCTTGTTCCTGGTTGGCCGGTTTTCCAGACCGGGAGCGTCCCCGTTGATTCGTACTGCGACTACTTCTACTTTTTGAAGTTTTCTTTTTCGCTTTCTCAAGGGGAGGGAGTCCTGCTAACTCTCTGTGATAGTTTTGATAATCCAGTTGAATTTTTTCGTATCGACCTATCTGTTTATTCTTTAAGGTTGCCTTATTCACAAGAGGTGATCGGGCTGATTGGGTTTTTACATTGGCAAAAGCCATCCTAGCTTCATTATAATTTAAACGCTCTGTAAGATACAATTCGCCAAGATAAAAGCTGGCTTCAGCAGCAACCTCAGTCCGATTATAGTCTTCGACAATCCCAGTCAATTTTGTTTCTGCTCGATCTATTTTACCCATAACTAGAAATAGTTTCCCCAACTCTACCTCCAATTGACCTCGAATTTCAACAAACTTGTCACTAACGAGCATGTCTTGAATCATTTCCACAGCATCCTCATCACGGTTCAAGGCCTTGAGCATACTGGTTTGTCTGATGATGGCTTCCACTTTGAGGGATTCAGAAGGTTTATACTTTGAAACGGTCCTATAAGCCGTAAGGGCACCTTCGTAGTCCTTTTCATTCTCCCGCATTTTTCCTACTTGGAATTGCGCCTGGGCCTTGGTGAATCCATCGGGTGAGCGGTCGATGACCTGCTCCAGATAATTTTCTGCTAAACCAAGACTATCCTGTAGCACGGCTATTTCTCCCATAAGCAACAGGGCATCAGCCTGCAGCCCACGATCTTTATCACCCTTCAGTACCCTTGAAGCTTCGTACCTGGCCATTTCCAGATCTCCAGTCTTCATAAGACATCTACCAATCCATAGCGGAACCTCAATGGTGTGTGGAGAATTTGAGTAAACTGAACTCAATTCTTCAAAATGGCGCTTTGCCAGTAGAAAATCACCCTTGAAATAGTAGGCTTTGGCAATAATGAATTGGGCATCATCACGATATTTGCTCTCGGGAAATTTTGTGAGCAGTTTTTTAGATTTTTCAATTGCCTTGGAATATAGATTAATCTCATCACGGCTTACAGTTTCAGTCTGATTTTCCCGCGTAAGTTTCTGGGCCTCAGCGAAATACTCCTCGGCATTGTAGAAGGTGTTATAGTAGGCACATGAATGCAAACTGATAAAAATCAGCAAGACAATGGGCTTCAAATACTTCGTGATATCACTTGAGCTGAGCATGGAAATCCTTATAAAATTTAGGCAAGGCGGAACCGGCATCATCGCGGACACTCATGTCAGCAAGTGGGCTAAAGGGTGTTGGTTCTGGGTTAATTTCAATCACAAAAGCACCTCGGTTTTGTGCCTCAATTGGTAGTTGGGCAGCCGGATAAATCTGAGCTGATGTGCCAATGCTAAACATCAGGTCACAATTTTGAGCGGTCTCGAAAGCTTCATTGATAGTCCCTAAGGGCAACGATTCACCAAACCAGACCACATCAGGTCTTATAGCTCCCCCACAGTCACATCTATTCAATGTTCTCACGTTTTTTCCAGCCAGATCAATAATTTTTCCACAGCTATTGCATTTATGACGGTGAATATTCCCATGCAACTCATAAATGGATTGGTTGCCTGCCCGTTCATGCAATCCATCAACATTCTGAGTTATTACAACGGAATGTCTAAATAGTTTCTGAAAATTGCTAATACTTGTATGCGCAGCATTGGGTTTGGCCTGAAGTATGATTTCACGTCTATCTGCATACCAATTAAGTACCAGCTCGGGATCTTCCTGAAAACCAGCCTGGCTGGCTAGCTTCATAGGATCATATTTTGACCAGTGACCATCTGGATCACGAAATGTGGATATACCACTTTCAGCTGAGATGCCAGCTCCTGTAAAAAAGACGACGTGACTGTCTCGATCAAAACGGTCAATGGGAAATGTGTTTCCGGCCATAGCATGGAATATAGAATCCATTGCTCCTATTCAAAACTTCCCTCCCCCCATTTCCCTATATCATAGAAAAAATATTATTGGTGACAATATTTCTCTTTGATATCCATTTATTTGACATTTAATTATTGCTATGAGCACACATTATAAAGGTACACCAATTGAACAAGACGTTCTCAATTGCTGGATTAAATTCAATCGAGCCTATGTTTCTGTTGGGCATGTCCTAAAAACCAACATGGACACCCATGGCTTCACTGGTACACAATTTGGTGTCATGGAAATCCTCGAACATATCGGTCCTATGCCACTAAAGGTCATTGGGGAGAAGATCCTCTTGAGCCCCTCTAACCTGGTTCTGGTTGTTGACAACCTTGAGAGGGACGGTTATGTCGTGCGAGAAAAGAACCCAAAAGATCGTCGATCCATAATTGTAAGCCTTACTGAACTGGGTCATCGGATTATCAAGCCCGTTTTCAAGAGTCACCTTAGTGAGATGGTTCAAGCCTTTGATTGCCTGAGCAATGAAGAAATTGAAACCCTGGCTGATGTGTGCAAAAAATTAGGTCTTCATCAAAGCACAAAAAAATAAGGCTAAAAAAATGAAAAACTTTAACTCTATAGGTCGCTACCTATTCACTGTACCCTTTGCTCTCTTTGGTCTTATGCACATGATGATGGGCAATGATATGGTTAGCTTGGTTCCCAATTGGCTTCCAGGAGGCGTTTTCTGGGTATACCTAATGGGTCTGGCCCTTATCGCAGCAGCAGTGAGTTTTGTGATACAAAAGCATACCTATCTTGCCGGTTTATTGACAGCCGCTTTGATGTTTGTCTTCGTGCTTACCATTCATTTACCAGCCATGATCGGTGGCGATATGATGGCCATGAGTGGACTGCTCAAGGATATTGGACTAGCTGGTGGAGCCTTGATGCTCGCATCAAATTATAAGCAGGATTAGCAGAGGAGGCTTATAAATGATTGACGTCATTCCATTCCAGTCACTTGGACTTGCAAAACACGGCTGGCTAACGGCCAGACACCATTTCAGTTTTGCCAGGTATTACAATCCAGATCGTCAGGGTTATCCCCCACTACTGGTTTGGAATGATGATGAAATTCAGGCTGGAACTGGATTTGACATGCACCCCCATGATAACATGGAAATCATTACCTATGTGCGAAAGGGCGCGATCACCCACCGTGATAATATTGGCAGTGAGGGTCGTACAGCAGCAGGAGACGTCCAGGTGATGTCCGCAGGCACAGGTGTTTTCCATAGTGAACACAATGAAGAATTAGAGGACACAGTTCTTTTTCAGATTTGGATACATTCTGCGCAAAGAGATGTATCCCCTCGTTGGGAGGCGAGAGCTTTTCCCAAAAAAACCAGCAATACCCTTATTCCATTGGTGAGTGGCAGGGAAATCCATAAAGATCAAGACCCACTTCACATTTATCAGGATGCAGCCATATTTGCAGGAGTTATTAGTGAGGATCATACATTCACCCAGATGGTAGAGCCTGGGCGTCATGTATATCTAGTTGTTTCAGAAGGAAATGTAGATGTGAACGGACATATCGTGAACGAACGTGATGGAGTCTATATCAAAGATGAGCATGAGCTGGTCATCACGGCAAGCTCACATGCTGAAATCGTTCTGGTAGACCTTCCCCTTCAATAAGCTTACACTTAAACACAAACACTCATCAGGCTTATGTCCAGCCCTCTTCCCTCCACCAAATTCATAATTCGTAATTCGTAATTCGTAATTCGTAATTCGTAATTCGTAATTCGTAATTCGTAATTCGAAACTACCCAACATGAATGCTGCGGTGCATAACTTCCTGAGTTTTTTGCTGGCTATCTTTTTCTGATAATTTTTTCAATTCTTTGAATAATTTTTCATCATCCTCGGCTTCCAGCATATTGCTAACATGAGCAATGATATAATCGGGGATCAAACTCGTATATAGTTCAGCCTCTTCCTTAAGATACTGCGCCGACTGATAACAGCTGGGAGGTAATTCAGGAATGTCCTTGCTGATGTCCTCATCTTGATGGATTCGTCGCTTATTGGCCAATTTGAGAGACATATCCCCATGATCCAGCCCGTATTGAATTGCCATGGTCATACCTGCTAACAGCAGGTGAATAAAGGCTGACCCATCTGCACTTCGCAACTCGATGGTTTGCCGTTTAAAGGGCGAAATATAACGATCCTTAAGTCGATGGTTGATCACAGAGGCCATGTCTTCACCATGACGCCAACCCAGGGGCACTCTAATAAGAGCTGCACGATTAAAATCACTCCAGAAAAGTTTGGTAGGTGATTCCTGTCCAGGAACCAATCGTAAATGTGAGGCTGCAATGGTATTGCCAAAAGCAGTCAGAGACGGCGCATATCGCAAGAGCCCACCTATGGCCTGTTTAGCAACTGTAGACAGCTCGCCTTTAGCATTGGTCATAACATTATTATTCTCTTGCAATAACTCGACATGAAAATGCAGACCTGTCCCTGCAAAACCGGCTTCCAATTTAGGTGCAAAAGTAGCTAGCAGATCATACTGTGCTGCCACATGACGGACAACATATTTGGCCAGGCTGAGATAATCGGCCGCCCATTCAATGGGAGCAGGTAAAAACTCCACTTCAAATTGCTCAGCATATTTGCCGTTTAATACTTCTTCCTTGCTCTCAATGTTTCGAATTGTCCCCACTTCGGAATGCCCATACTTCACGTGTGAAGTGATATCAGCTATGATTTCCAACATTTCTTTGACAACTTCTATATACCGTGAGAATGGTCCTGAAGCGTGATAACCGCCTTGTGGAGGCATTGGATATAGTTCATCCTCCTGGTCACCAATTAAATAAAATTCCAATTCGCCAAGAGCCCACAGATCATAATTGTGTTTTGCCTTCAGAGAATCTGCAGCTTTCATCAGGATGTTGTCAGGACAAAACTCAGCTAATTTTTCATCTTTATCAAGAAAGCGACAGAGAAAACAAATTCCCTTGTCATCAAAAGGATCGATAAATGCTGAAGCATAGACTGGTACGACATAAAGATCAGAAGATGAAGTCCCTACCATTCCCTTAAACAGACTGGACCCATCTACTCTTTCGCCAGCAGCCAGAATGCGTTCGGCATAATTCATGGAGTTGATTGGAACAATGAGTTGTTTCAGTCGTCCATCACCTGCCGTGTAGTGAAAAGTGATCCGTTTTAGATCATTCTGATTTATAAAATTTAGCAGATCACTTCTTTGCAGATTTTTAGGGCTGATGCCAAGAATAGTTGCTACTGATAGACTCATGTTCTTCCTCCTGATTCAACCCAATCTATCTCGCACTTTTTGCCGAACAAGAATAGAATGATGCCATCCATTAAATTCTGGATTTATGTGCCCTTGTCTACATATGAAAACTGTTGAATTGAGGAGTGCCTGAATTATACTCCTCCAGTGCATCTCGTGGAAAAAATATTTCAACTCAAGGAAACCCCATGAAACTCATACTTATATCAATTACTAGCCTCATGTTGTTCCATTGTGCCATTCCCATTCAGAATGAACAAGCCTCCATCAGCGAAAAAGAAATATACGATCATATCGCTTATCTGGCTTCAGATGAACTTGAAGGCCGCAAGCCTGGAACCCCCACTGGTGATCAGGCTGCAGACTATATCGCCAATCATTTTAACCAAATCGGTCTCACCCTACTCGGTGAAGACGGGAAACAATTTTTTGAGGTGGTTACCTCAGTTGCACTGGGTCTAAACAATAGTCTCAATGCACCTGGTCTTGAAGGAGTCGCTGGAGAAAACTATACACCCACTGCGTTTTCATCAAGTGTGAGTGTAGAGGCTGGAGTAAGTTTTGTTGGCTATGGTTTCACCATTGAGAGTGACACCCTGAATTGGGATGATTATGAAGGTGTGAATGTCAAAGACAGGTGGGTCATGATCCTGCGCGGGACTCCAGAAAATGAAGCTCGCTCTAGTAAATTCGATAAATACTCATCATTGCGGCATAAATTATTGGTAGCACGTGATCATGATGCAGCTGGCGTAATCTTTGTGAGTGGTAGTAAATTCGAAGCGGAAGACGAACTTATAGATCTCCGAATTGAACGCAATCTTTCCCAGGCTACCCTCCCGGTTCTGCACATCAAAAGGGAATTAGCCGATCAGCTTCTAACTGAATCCTCAAAAACTATATCAGAGCTTGAGACAACCCTGGATGCAGACTTAAAGCCTGCCAGCCTGGATTTGGATATTGTTCTGTCAGCTACCACTGAAATTATCCAACAGGAAGTCACTACTCAAAATGTGATTGCCCTTCTCCCTGGTACAGATGAAGCTTTGAACGATGAATACATCGTTGTCGGAGCTCATTATGATCATTTAGGATGGGGTGGTAAGGGATCTGGTTCTCGTCGACCAGATACAACAGCGATTCATAATGGCGCAGATGACAATGCGTCTGGTGTTGCGGCAGTACTTGAAATCGCTGAGAAACTAGCACTGGGCAAACTTGCTCCTAAAAGAAGCGTTTTATTTATGGCTTTTGGCGCTGAGGAAATGGGATTATTGGGTTCAAAATTTTTCACAAAAAATCCCCTAATTGACAAATCCCATATCAAGCAAATGTTTAATCTGGATATGGTAGGTCGTCTTAATCCCTCGAAACCATCCCTCACTGTGGGTGGGACTGGGACTGGTTTGGGTATGGAAGCTTTTTTATTGGATCATGCTATCGATCGTGATTTCCAATTATCCACAACACCAGATGGCTATGGTCCTTCCGATCATGCAGCCTTCTATGTTGAAGATGTCCCCGTCCTGTTTTTCTTTACTGGCATTACTGAAGAATACCACACACCTCAAGATGATTTGGAAACCATCAATATTTCAGGTGAAAAAGCCATTGCAGATTATGCCTATGATCTAATTGCTGACTTGGGATCAAGAAAGGAAACTTTCACATTCCAGGAGGCTGGTCCAAAAGGTCCACCCAAGGGTGGTAAGCGTGGCAAGGTAAAAATGGGGATCATCCCCGATTTTGCTGCTGCAAAAACAACTGGATTTCTCTTAGGTGGTGTGGTGCCTGGTGGTCCAGCGGCAATTGCTGGTATGGAATCAGGTGATGTCATGATCGCTCTGGAAGGTCTCTCAGTCATGAATGTATATGACTATATGAGTCGTATGGCCGAAGTAAAGCCTGGAGACCGAGTCACTGTCGAAGTCATGCGTGGCGATGAAAAATTAATTCTCATTGTACAACTTTAAGGGTATCTCCATGTCAAACAACACAAAGCAACAAGCCTGGATACTCTGGATCCTGGCTATTGTCATTACACTATCTTCTGTGGTTTACCAGCGAAAAACAGGTCCAACCTACCCGGTTACTGGCGAAGTCACCATAGATGGAAAAACTGTGACTTATCATCTCATGCGCTCACAAAATACCGGTGAAAATGCTGAAATTGATCTGGGAGCTTCAAAACCTGAATTTAATGCAACCCTGAAGTGGAAACGCTACAAGAGTCATGATGATTGGCGGCTTACTCCCTTCATGATGGTGGATGGTCATCTGAAAGCCTATCTTCCTTCTCAACCTCCTGCAGGTAAAATCATCTACGAGGTAAATCTTCTAACGGCTGACGGTAGAACCCATTCGTTGGTAGATGAATCCACTATAATAAGGTTTAAGGGAGCCGTCCCTGCTGCCGTGTTGATCCCCCACATTCTCTTTATGTTCACTGCAATGTTGTTGGCTACCAGAACCGGTATGGCAGCCTGGGTTGAGAGTTCCATGACATTACGCTATACCATCATCACGACGATCTGTCTAACCCTTGGTGGCATGATATTGGGTCCCATCGTTCAGAAGTACGCATTTGACGCCTACTGGACTGGTTGGCCCTGGGGAACGGATCTCACCGACAATAAGACTGCGGTGGCTTTTATTGCCTGGATACTGGCGGTCTGGAGACAGCATAAAACCGGGAATGCAAAAGCCTGGATCATCTCTGCAGCTGTGATCACTTTGGCAGTTTATCTCATCCCCCACAGCGCTTTAGGTTCAGAATTGGATTATACCCAAATCGAACAATAGAACGCCTGGCTCAACATTAAATTAAAAAGCCCCTGTCTTCGATGGGGGCTTTTTGTATACAATATCCGGGTAGGGTTGTGGCAATTAGCTCTACACCTACCAGTAACGCTCGAGGTGAATCTGACCTGGAGATTTCTTGCTATGCTCTTTGTATCCTTCAAGCTCCAAAACCTCGACCATGGTGTCAATCATGCTGGGATTTCCACACAAAAAGATGTGGGTATTCTCGGGTGTAGGTTCAAGACCTGATTTTGTCTGAATTACTTTACGCTCCCACAATTCTTGAATATACCCACTCTCTCCTCCCCACTCAATATGCTCGAGATTGGGACGGGTAATAGCCGGTATATAAGTGAAATTGGAGCACACATTTGCGATGGTATTTAGTTCAGACCGATACCCCAGATCCCAACTGTGGCGAGCGCCATGAACAATAATATACTTCCGATCCGAGTTACAGGGTAAATCTTCTCGTAGCATGCTCATATAAGGAGCTAAACCTGTTCCAGTACCTAGCATTATTATGTTTGAACTAGGTTCAGTCATTTCCAAAGTAAATACACCAGAAAACTTTTTAGAAAGAAATATCTTATCACCAGTTTCCAAAGCAAAGATACGCGGTGTCAGCGCACCAGAACGTACCATGGTAATATAAAATTCAATATATTCCTTATTGACCGATGCTGAGGAGACCGAATAAGCCCGGCGAATTAGTTTTTCAGGAGCCACGAGCGGTACTTCTTCATCCGAAAATTGATGTCTGGCTGAGGTCCCTGGTAGACCCAGGACAGTAAATTGACCCGCTTTATAATCCGGGAGCTCCCAACCTTGTGGGACCACTCTTAGAATAATTAAGCCTGGTGATACCTCAATTTTTTGAGAAACGACTGCATTCAGTGATAAATCCGCCATGGGATTCCCCCTTTATTTATATGAGTTCAGCTCTTTTCAGTATGGTCTTGAGCTGATTTGCATTTTTAATTGCCTGACCCCGGGCATGATTGTTAAAAGAAATATACGATGTTTTTGCCTGTTGTGCCATACTGGAAATTCTTGGAAGCCAGGCTTCCAATTCCTTCTGATGATATTCGTAATCATAGCGACTCACGTTATCACCCTGCCACCAGTTTTCCTTATTCCGGCCATGAAATCGCAAATAGGCAATATCAGATGTGACTGAATCAAATTCAGGCATACCTCCAGAGATTTGAGGAGAATCCAACATAGATATCCCCCAGGAGTGTTTTGTCAATTCTTCAAAAACCGAATTCCTAACCCAGTCGGGATGCCTGAACTCAACCACAAGAGGCAAGGTATCGAGGTCCTCAAGCAACTCAAGCAGATACTTTCGATTCTCAGGTGTATATGCAAATGAAAATGGGAACTGGAGCAGGACCGCAGCAAGGTGATCATCCTGCTGTAGTACTTTGACTGCCTCAAAGAAATCTTGCCGAGCAGCCTTCGCAGTCAGTCTATCGTGGGTCATTGACTTATGGGCTTTCACAGCAAATTTCAGAGGATAACTAAGGAACTTTTCCATCTGTTGCACCTGAGGCATACGATAGTAGCTGAAATTCAACTCACAAAACTCATAGTGCTCGGCATAAAACTTCAACCAATCCTCTTTCTTCAAGCCTGGGGGATAAAACACACCTTTCCAGTCGGGATAGGAAAAACCAGAGGTTCCGATGATAATTTTTCCAACTTTATTTGTCATCTTGAGTGAGTTTTTCTCCATCTTAAGCCGACCAAATTGCGACGATATTAAATTACTCCCGAACGCTTCATATCCATGTGGAAATCGTTTTATCCATCCAATCGCAAAGCCAGTCAGCCCTTTCACTGTGATAAGTCTCACAATATTGCTTCAAATCATGATTTTGAAATAGTTATATGCTATGAATGATAAATGCCTGTTATTTCAATATTTACGTGACCATTTTCGCTGGGGTCTTGATATAATTACGATAATATTCATCCCCTTTAGACTATAAGGTAGTAATATTTTATACTTTGATAAGGCCGAGCTTGTTTAGATTCAATGGCTAAAGAGGGGGAATATTCCTCATAAAGCGCTGGCGAAGTGCTAGATATTTCAGACACTTCATGACAAATATTAGATGATGAACCGAAAACATCGAGGGTCACATGATTCAAAAGTCACCATCACGAAAACTACAACTTGGATTGCTCCTAATGGTAATCTTTGCCGTAGTCTCTTGCGATCTCAAGCAAGAAGCTAAACCGCCAACCTGGACAAATAAAATTGAGTTCCCACTTGTCAAAGAAAGTGTTGACCTGAAAGATCTTGAAGATGAGGATAACATCAGTAGTCAACTCTATGGTGACAATGGGGAAAAAACCATTTTTGCCTACAGTGATACCACTGAAATGGCTTCCCAGGAAGTAAGTGATCAGCTTGCATTTGGTGATATTAATCAAAGCTTTGCTCAATCGGTTGACGATGTCACCGTGACTGGTTCAAGTATCAATCAGACCAGTGCTTTTGATGCTGTGGGTGTGGACCCCATTGAGGAAATCGTTGAATCCACACTGGGTCCAATTGAACTTGCAGATATACCTGCCGATACAACAGATCCTTTCCAACTAAACGAGATTTTTCCTGGCGTTGAGAGCGTACCTGATGGTAATTCAGAAGTTCCTGGTGGTCCTCTCGCACCAGTCTACAAAGATTTTTCCTTTACTGATTTCTCTTCCGCAGTATTCTCAGGCGGAAGTCTTGATATCACTATTAACAACGACATGGTGATTCCCCTTGGTGCACCCATTAATATTCAGTTACAGCAGGTCGTGGGTACTGACACGACTGATATTGCCGGAGGAAATGTTTCCTGGTCTGCTGCTATACCAACTGGTACCAGCAGCACAAGAAGTTTAGACCTCAATGGCATTACTTTACCAGCTAACATTTTGGTTTTGGTTACTGGAAATTCGGATGGTTCTAATGGCGCGTTGGTTCCAATAGATGACAATGCGAGGGCTTCAAGCTTTAACATCGCCATCTCTGGTTCCAATTTGGTGGTGAGTAGCGCAACTGCCAAAGTGCCTTCCCAGTCAATCACGGAAGATGGCAATATCGCATTGGCCGCATCAGCGAACAAAATTCAAGATGCCCGGATCAGTGCAGGGACATTGAAAATTGAAATTGTAAATAGTATGGCCGTAGCTTCACAGTTGGTTATCGAGATTACTTCTCTTGAAGATCCTTCTGACGATGCCTTCACCAAAACAATTCCTATTCCAGCTAACCTGACCACGACAGATGAAAACAATATTACCGGATATAGCCTGGTAATGGATGTTGATCTACAGCAGGTCACCTATAGCTACCAGATTAATACTGAAGATACGGGAGATAATCTGGTGACCCTTGCTGAGACTAACCAGGTTTCTGTGACCATCGCCCTCTACGGTGAGACCGCAGGTGCTGATCTATTTTTTGACGAAATCACCGGTGAGATTGAATCTCAGCTTATCGAAGAAGCAGGTGATATTGAAATCACCTCTGATTCAAAATTACTCAATGCAGACATTTCCTCAGGAAGTATCAACATTGATATTGAAAATAGAATTAACAAGCCTGGATTTGACGGACTCCCTACCATCGTTCTGACTATCCCAGAATTGAAAGATGCCGACAATAATCCCTTATCTGGTAGCCTAACTCTGGAACCCTTCACAACGGTTAACACCTTGAATTTTAACCTCTCAGAGTACAATTTGGTATTTAGCGATACCACTGCTGCTGGTCAGGTGCTTACCTACACTACTGTGGTAACTACACCTTCTGGCGAGCTTGGTCAATATGGTCTCGAAGATTCCATCATTGTGGACATTGATGTTTCTGATATGGAGTTTGCCGAAGTAACTGGTTATTTCTCCCAGGATGCAATCGTAACAGAAGACGAAATCATCCTGGAAGAGGCTACTAAACTTATTGAAGCAAACTTTGAAACTGGTGATTTTCAGCTCTCCATGACCAATCGTATTGGCGTGGTGGCTGATGTGAATTTCCAGATAGATGAGTTTATTCACAAGACCAGCGGTGACACACTTCAGATGGATTTCCGCCTGGAGAATTTGGCAACACCACAAGTTTCTACTCTTGATTTGTCGGAATACAAACTCGCCTTTGATGCTGGCTCTGTCATGCCTGGTGTAGATCAGGGCATACACTATACCTCAACTGTTGCTCTACCTTCCACTGAAGAGATGACGCTTACGTTTGGGGATTCAATACTAATTGATGTCAATATCACCAATCTTGCCATGGAAAGTGTCAGAGGAATCATCGAGCCTGATACCCTGGTTATTGATGCTGATACCGTGACATTTGAAATGCCTGACATGGTATCTGATCTCATGTTTGAGCATGTCAATATTGATATTGATTTTAACAGTACCTTTGATATTCCTATTCAGCTATCACTCCTGCTCTCAGGAACTGATTCTTTAGGGAATTCAGAAGAAATTGAAATTCTACACGATCTGACTCCCGATGATGATGTGGTTCACATTGATGCAGCAGACCTGCTCAATATTCATCCTGAGTCCATCATATCAAGTGGTCAGGCCATCATCAGCGATGGTACCTCACCAGCCACCATTGCCAAGGGTCAAAGTATGAGTCCCATTATGTACATCAACGTGCCTCTGTCCTTAATTATTGAGGATCCCCCGGCTCTGGATATGGATGTCACATCTCTGGACTCTCCCTTGCCAGAAGAAGGCACAGTGACTCTGGAAGAATTTGCGCTTTATGCGGATGTGATCAATATGTTCGAATTTGGCGCCACCGTAGTTGTGCTGGCCAGTAATGATAGTCTGGCATTTGATAGCCTGGCTATTGAAGCTGGAACTGCACCCGATGCCGATACACTGATGACGTTGGAATTACTGCCACTTGAGAATGTAGATGCTGCTGAACATGAGATTACCACCATCGAAATGACCAGCGATAAACTAGAGCTTCTGGAAGAAAAGTTATTCCTGAAACCTGAAGTCACCCTCCTCGGAAGAACCGATGCGGGTGGAAATAATATACCATCTCGATTCTTTACAACTGATTCCCTGACCTTGCGAACCTGGGGTAGCATATCGTACACGGTCAATGGGGAGGAATTCTAATGAAAACTCTAATTTATATCCTCGTAGTCCTGAGCCTTTCAAGTTTTTTACTGGCTCAAACCGATAGTACCACTACAGAAGCACCCCTCGAGGAAGCAGCTGTAGAAGCAGTAGAACCTGTCGTTGAAGTTGCTGATACAACTGAAACTCAAACTGAAGAAATGGTTGAAGCCGACGTGGTAGAAATGGACAGCACCTCAATGGAGGTAGCTGAACTTGATTCTATGGCTACAGATACAACTGCTTTCGTTGCTGAAGACACTCTGGTTGTTCCTGAACCAGAGATGGGTTGGGTGCAGAATGATCCTGCCCCCGCAGCCCTGGCTGGATTGGTAAACGAAGGCAATCTGTATTTTTGGAGCAACGATGTGCTGGAAGGGATGGATTTTACTTCTCTCTCCTATATTTCCATAGTGGATCCTACCATGATAGCCATCAGCGCCAATGACTGTCTTGATATAGTCTGTCACCTCCTGGCCAGTGATGGCAGTGGGGTTAATTATGTGGTTGTAACCAAAGATGACAGCAGCAATGTCCAGATATATAATACAGTAACCAAAGTAGTTGCCATTGAAGCTCCAGCTGACTCCATCGTGGCAGCGCTGGATACCTATCTTAAGGAAATTGCAGGGTCGGAATATCTCGCTGTCGTGACGGAAGATACCACTGCAGTAGAGCCGGTATTCTTCGTTGATCAAGATGAACTGGCTCGCCAAGCTGTCAAAATGAAGACCATGAAAATCCGGAACCGTCAGTTCCGTGAGCTCAATGATATCTCCAGCAATCCTGCAAACCTTGCCCGAGATTTCGAGAATCATGTTAGTCTCAATCTTTTGCCTGACTTCAAATTCAGCATCCATAATTCACTGTTGACCCCAGGTTGGTATAGTGAATGGTGGACCACGGGTGGTGTCTGGGATGCAGCCATGAAAGCTGATTATTTATCTACAATTATGGATAAGGAATTAGCCCTAAATGTTGCTCCTGATTTTCATTCACTCCTGGGCTTTAGAATTGGAAGATTCGCTTTTAATCTTTCTGGAAAATCCCATATCAAAATGGTACTGCCAGGGAATACTCTCGGATTACCCATGCAGGACATTCTATTTGATGAACCACTAGAGAATGGTGGTCTTGAGATGGAGGTTATCCCATTTGTAGGTAAAACTTCCCTCTCCTACGCACAGCCAGTGCAGACTCCTCTGGGTGAAATTCAAGTAGGTCTTGGTGTGAATCTTTACGAAGCGGTAGGTTATATGAATGTCGTGAGTGACGACTTCACCATCATTATGACACGAGATTCTACAGTTGTAACTGCCTCTGGTGAAGGTTGGGCAACTGAGGCCGGTGTTAAACGTGCTGATGATGAGCCCAATTTTGATGACTTTGAACCAATGGATGCTGCGTCTAACATCAGTGTTGGTTTTGATATTGGAGCCATCATGGATCTTCAAAGCTATCTACATCAGGAAGTAGAAGTTCAGGTTGCGCTGAAAAATCTTGGTGCAAAATACAAATGGTCTGATGTGACCCATTCAGCCTGGACAATGGATATGGTTCTGCCAGTGCTTTCAGCTGGGGAATTGGACACCCTGGATATCGAGCAATATCAGACTACAACTGATACCACCTTGTCTACCCATGCTGAAGTCACAATAGATGTACCTACGGTCTTCAGCTTGAATGCCATTTATCAACCCATTCCCCAAGTCATGGTGGGAATTGGAATTGAGAAAGCTTTCACAGAAGACGTACAACTAGGATACAGTCCCGATCTTGAACTGAATTACCAGCTCAATTTATATGCAACACCCTGGTTGGATTTTAGCTACTACAAGCAAAATCAATTTGGTGATCCCGTACATACCTTTGGAAGTGGATTGCATTTAGGATTCCTGGAAACTGGATTTACACTATCCTTTATCAATGGTCTCAATACTGATGCCAAGGGAATCGGATTTGGTTTGAGCAGCAGTTTACATTTTTAGTCTGTTCATTTTCTTCCAACAAAAAAGGCCGGTTATTCACCGGCCTTTTTTTATATCTGATATATTCAAGATTATGGTCTTATATGTTCTCTAGTCGTATAAATGAACCCCACTGTCGCTGAGGAGTAGTTTTCATAATTATGATCAAATAGGGTCCGGTAATCAATCACCTCCACAAACCCTTTAAAATGTCTACGATGGAGTCTGTTGGGGATAATACGCCTACTATAGACTTTGTCCCCAGTATCAAGGGTCTCTACAAAGAAAAAATGAAAGCGTGACCTTGAATCAGGATTTCCAACACGAGGATTATATCCCAAACGACCAATCACCTTTTCCATTTCACCATCAGCATCATTACTCACCACAACATTCATGTGATTGACACCCATTTGAGAAAGAAGAAGTGGATTTCTACGGCTATAGAACACGTTGCCAAAATCGGTCAAAACCAAAGTAGAATCTTCTGCTACCCATTCCAAAGCTTCAATATCCAGTGATTCTCCTGAATGGCCACTGAGCAAGGTCATGGCTACTGGCTTCCAATGCGTTTCACCTGCATCATCCAAACGTTTTCTGAATGCGACTCGACGAGTGGCCCCCATGTCAATAGGCTTCTCACTAAATCGAATGGAATCGCCTCTCTCCCAGGTATCTAAGCTGGTCCATACCCGTGCAAACTGTTTCACATAAAAGGTGCCTGTAATGTGGTGGGAAATTAATGCCTGAGCCGAGCTATCGTCTTCGACTTCAACCGTAACCACTCGTTCTACTGCCATTCCTCTGCGCGCAAATCTCCACACATAGTTGGAATCTCTCATGGTTATACTGAACGAACCATCGGATTGATCTGAATCGGGAGCTTTTCCTAATGAGTAATCCTCATCTTCAATATCAGCCAAACCCTCAATGCCGTATGTGCTATCATCTGCAGCAATCACTTTGAGAATTGCAGATTCAATATCGATAATCCCATTATTGCTTTCAGATACTCCGCACGAAAAAATGATTCCCAGTATGAGAAAACTTATGGGGATAATTGAATACTTTTTCATAGCTAAACCTCCAAATGACTATTATTGACGTTTTTCTGCGCGCTTGCCAGGATTTTTCATACCTCGGCGTTCATTTTTCATATACTCCCGCAAGTCACTCCTAAATCGGGTTTCAAAACCAAGATAAATGAGTTGTTGCTCAGGAGTTAAATGGTCTGACAGGGATTGCACAAAATCATTTTTAATTTTATGTACTTCGCTCTGTTTTTCAGCATATTTCCTTATGTATACATCAACTTGTTTCTGAGTCACATCGCCTTTTTTTCTGAGAGCATATGCCTCTTTGGCAAGCACCTTGATTTCACTCTGGATTTCCTTGAGTTTACGTTCATGGATTTGAACCAGGGGAAGAAAAGTGACAACCTGTTCTTCACTTAATTCTAAGACCTCAGTTAACTTCCAGATTCGAATTGCATCCATGTTTTGCTTATTCATCCGGCCATCCATTTGCGGTGGTTGCCCCAATGA
Organism: Fidelibacterota bacterium; assembly: GCA_018673925.1. Lineage (GTDB taxonomy): Bacteria > Fidelibacterota > UBA8477 > UBA8477 > JABMPR01 > JABMPR01. Next base: position 61,212 of record JABHBL010000037.1, on the reverse strand, counting down.
GGTCCCAATGAGGATAAGTGTTAGAAGTAATAGTTTTGTTCGCATGTTATGCCTCCATTAAAAAGCCCATGAGGGCCTCAAGATCACTTTCATCCAGTAATGATTCAGTATCATCTGAATATGTGAAATAATTATCATCAATTAAATAATCAACGGTCTGATCATAAAAAACACCTGCTTCAGTATCTTCAATATCAAAATCCTGGGTTTCGATCCAGGAATACTCCCATCCCGCTATAAACAATTCACCGCCGGTTAGGACTGAACTCTCATCAGTCCTGGGAAATAGCATTATCCCCACCACAACCAACAGGATAGCAATGGGACTCGAATATAATGTTTTACGCTGAGCGGCTCTCTTTTTGATGCGGGAATGAGTTCCAGCAATGATATCATCAATTTCAAACTGGATTCCTTCTTCATCACTTGAAAGTTCGTCTCTGATGAATTTCTCTGTTTTATCCATCTTGGCCCACCTGCTTTTTTATATATGATTCAATTCTCTTTTTACCTTCATGAAAATGCACTTTCGCCGCGTTCTCAGAACAACCCAGCGCTTCTGATATCTGAGCAAAGGGCAAATCCTGATATAATCGTGCTATGACTACGGCGTGTTGTCTGGGAGTTAAATATGCCAGACTTTTTTCCAGGAGATCAGCATTAAACTTGTATTCTGTATCACGAGCTGGATCAGATCCGGATATGAGCGCCTTCACCTCATCCAGGATGGATAAACCCCACCGTTTTCTCTTCTTCAGATGCGTGTATGAAAGATTGATGGCAATTCTGAAAATCCAGGTTTTAACACTTGAATTTCCTTTGAATTGATAGCTCTTTTCCCAAACCCTTACAAAAGTGTCCTGCAAGATGTCCTGGGCATCCTCCGTATTGGACACGATACGCAATATGAAGTTATATAACTCCGGTGAATATTCACGCATGAGTTGATCAAAAGCCCTGGAATCACGGCTTTGAACCTTTTCAAATAGCACAGTATCAGGATTCTTATTCATCGCTGGGGGTTTAGATGCTTGTGAGTATCAAAAGGTTAAGAAAGCAGAAAAAGTTAGTTATCAAAAGTCCAGACAATTGACAGATAACGAAACCGAGAATTAGGTGTCTGATTGGCCATAATTGAATAATGAGGGTTCCAGGTAGTGGAGCCATATTGCGACCACAGTTCGTCCTGGAGCATATTTTGGTCAGTGAAACTTACAATGACGGTACTCACCTGGCCTGAAATAGTATAATTCAGGAGATGAAGGACTTCCTCCCCCTCAAAACCTGAATATTCAGTTTGAAAATTCTCTGAATCCAGCAATCCAGGTTGTGTATTAAACCAATGTTTCCCCCAGACTTTTAATTTGCCATGGAGGGCCTCCTTAAACAGGCTAACCTCCTGATTCACTTCCCAATTGATATACTGTTTTGAGAAAATCCAATCGTGGGTCATATCCATGATGCCCCCCCCAAACATGGCAGTCATTTGCCAGGGAAGGCGAATTCTACCCTCACCTGCATGACCTACTATGAGTGTTTCATCAACACTGCCCCTCCAGGTGTTCACTAATAGATTCACATGATTAAAATTGAGACCAGCTGACCACTTTTCAATGAGAGAATTTGAGAAATTTGCATCCCAGATGCTTTCCTTAATATGCTGATGCGTATCGAATTGGATGGATAGGGGTCCCGCTCCAAAATGAGCATTGACAATGGGCACAAAATGAGAGTGACCAACAGTCCTAAACCCTACTTTTAGCGAATGGTGGTTCCCTCTCCACTCAGGCAAACTCAACTCTGAAAATTGGTATGCACGTTTATTGCCACCATATTCCTTGGAAACATAACCCATTTTCATCGCAACCGATTTCAGACCAAGCAAATCGAATCGATGACTCAGATATGCCATTTGGGATAGCGATCTTCGCTCTCCTCCAGACCATTCCCAGAGACCTCCCTGAACCCAGGCAAAAAGCTCGGATCCCCGTGAATTGGAGTCCAGGTTATTCCATTCAAAACTTCCATCCCACCGATTAGTGTGTATTTGGGGATCATCATCATAATACCACGCGAACAGGCTATCCTGAGCTAACATATACAGCGGATTCACTTTATGATCATACCCAGCTTCGATCTGGAAATAATTGCCAAGTTTAGAGGTATTGACTTGAAACCGATGCCTTTGTTCATCGTACACAGTCGCATCCAATACACGGGGGTGTGATCTCAGTTTTGAGGTCCAACCATATCGAGTCTCAGTGTCCAGACTATTGTGATACCAGAGCGTAAAATCTTTAAAAACACCATCCCCTTGTCTGTAATTAACCAGGGTTGAAGGAGCTAAGGTATCAGCTGGAGCTGTAAGTGAGGGATGCATTTGCCTCCACAGACTGGCTCCTGGGTCGTGAGGTATCCACCCCTGGCGATCAGTATTGAAGGGTTCTCCACTGAGTGGAGAGATGACAGTCAAATCCCGCCAATCATCCACCACGATGCCCCTTACACCAAAAGGACGATAGAATTGTAGATGTCCCCAGGTTCCGCTGATGGCACCGAAATCAGGATAGTTATTGCCAACACTGGCGAATTGATCCAATTGTGCAAATGAGATCAGTGGGGAGCAGAGGACCACCAGATGTATGAGCAACATTCTAACTCGCATGTTGCCCCCTCATCAACCCATGCATCTCAAGCTGTCGATGAACCAACTGTACCAGGCCCGGACCAAAAAGACCAAATAAAACCGTGTTTGAAACGAGGTGCAGGACAAAAAATATCAATCCAGTAGTGAGTGTTGCCCAGATAGTTCCCTCCGTCATCCCTGAGCTGATTGGAAAACTCAACGCTGTAAGAGCATCATAAATCAGGGTCAACAGAAAACCAACCATACTAAGAATAATAGTAGTTTTCAAATAGTTGTGGTGACGTGCTAAATAACTGGACAATATCCCCCCAGTCAGCCCACTAATACCCACGCTAAGGATTTGAAAAATATATAGAATGGGGAAACCTAATCCGGAGCCAATTGGATTTAAAGCCGAAAAGATAGCTTCGCCAACTACGGCAACAATAAATCCACGTCTGGGACCCAGTGCCACCCCACCAAGAAAGGCTGATAGAATTAATAATTCGATGTTGGGAATGAGCGCGAAAACCATTCCAACCGTTACAATGAGACCAGTCCAGAGAGACATGAGGGCAATTCGACGATATTCAAGCAATGACATTTCCATTAATTATTTAGACATCCTCATCATCTTCTAGGTCACCCTTTAGAAGCGGGATGCGAAAATAATTAAATCGATTGGTCCAGGCACCTGGTTCACCATCTTTTTCCAGAACCTCCTCCATCATATTCATACGGGCATCCAATTCATCAATATGGTGTAGCAGCAGTGCTTCCTTGAATTTTGGACGCTTGGGAGACTGCCATTCATATTTGCCCTGATGAGAGAGAATCATGTGCTCAACCTTGAGTTGAAGCTCTTTTGGGAAATCATCAATCTGTGATATGGCATCCCTGGCAATGTCACGGCCCAGAACAATATGTCCTAAAAGCTGACCTTCATCGGTGTAGCCTGGTTGCTGAGCCGGATTTAGCTCAACGATTTTGCCAATATCATGCAAAAGTATTCCTGTCAGGAGTAGATCTCCATCGACATCATAGTGTTTGCCCAGGTGGACACCCAGCTTAGCCATGGATAAAACGTGCTCCAGAAACCCCCCTAGCCAGGCATGATGTAACTTCATCGAGGCTGGATGCTGCTTAATGACGTCCGCATTTTCTTTGTATATGCTACTAATTAGAGACTTGAGATGCTTATTCTGCATGTCTTTAATAATTTTGGCCAATGCACGCCACATCTGGTTCACATTATGTTTGGTACTGGGGATCAGCTTAGAAAGATCAAACCCATACTCAGCATGCTTCTCAGGGGAAGCTTTGCCAATATCTTCGACCTCAAGCTGTAACTGTTCTCTATAAAGACTCACCCGGCCTTTTACCACCACTGCATCTCCAACATCAAAAGATTTTTCAAACGCAGGTACATTTTCCCATACCTTTGCCTCGATTGTACCGGTGCTATCCTGCAAATCGAGCTGCAAATAAGGATGATTTGTGCGGGTGCTTCTGAGATGTTTTTCTCTGACTAGAAAAAACCCTTGAATCAGAGAATTTTTGCGAAAGTTTTTTATCCGGGTGATTTTGGCTTTCATGTAAGAAACTACCTTCCTGCTAGTGCTCGGGGAACAGTTTAATTAATTTTAATTGTCAGACAATTCCAATGCTGAAGGTCTTGGTTTACACCTCCCGAATTGAACTTGGTCTACCCAACTGACTATTGTTTGTCTACATTCTAAGAAATTTTAAAACTTCAATCAAGGTGAAATGTGTCCACCATTCAAGAAGACTATATCCTACGAATGATTCAGATGATGGGAGAAGTGATTACTGCTGCCTTGCACCTAAAAACATTGGGACAAACTTCAGAAGCAGATCGGAGTCTTACCAATGCACTTCAGACAATAATGCCTGAGCATGCCGATCTCGTTGAAATGGTGGATGAAACAACTGCCCTAACCCTGCTCGGTGATTCAAAATTGGTGGAAGCGTATGTGGAACTTCTACTCGCAAGGGCTGAAATAAAAATGGCTCTCGATAAATCCAGCGAAGGAGAGACTTTGCAGGCCAGGGCAATCCGAATCTTCGTCAAGTGTATTCAAGGTGAGAGGCACATCAGTCCCAAGGGTCAATTAATCTGGGGACGTCTATCAGGATTGGATTTACATTTACTTCTTGAAAAACGGGAACTTGAACTATGGACAGATCTTGATAAAGCAATTCAAAAGGGGCTGGTTATTGTCCCCTGAGATAAGATTCGTAGTCCTCTTCACGATTTAGATTCTTAAGAGGCGTCTCGTCTTTCATGGGGAAGAAATAAACAGGACATCGCTTTAGGGCTCGATGAATGGCATATTCTCCCTCATCCATCGCTGACCTGAAGATGGGGATGCAGTTTTTACTATAAAAAGCAAACAATGGTTCCTGTCGCCCATCAATACATGTTGGTATCACAGCTGAGACATGATCCAGATGGGATCGCATTTTCTCAACCAGACTCATGTCAATGGTGGGAATATCTACTGCCACAACAAAATTATATTCGGTTCGTGATGCTTTCAGGACAGAAGTAAGCCCTTCCAACGGACCACGCCCCTGGTTCTCATCTTTTACAACAGGTATATTGAGATAGGCTAGTTTTTCAGGATCATTGGCTGAGATGATAACATCTTCAAAAAAATTCTTTAAGATTCTAACCTGTCGGTCAAGTAGCTGTTCATTACCCACTTTGAGAAAGCGTTTATCTTTTCCCATGCGCTTGGCGCTACCCCCAGCGAGAATTATCGCTGTGCAGGAATTACATGGGGAAGCCTTCGAAGCATTCATCGCTTAATCTCGAATCGTCTCCTGGAGGATTTTCTCCAGTGATTGCAAATCAGTGGCAGGATATTGACAGGCATAGTCCTCGCAAATATAAACGGTCAATCCCCCATCAATAGCTTTTTGGTAAGACAAAAATCCTGAAATATCCTCAATGAGATCAAAGTCCTGATTGGGCCGGTATAACGTGAGTTTAAAAGGATCATAAAATTTCCGAAGAACGTCTCGAGCAGCAGCAAGATCCTTGAGGTCTCCTGCAATAACGATTTCCCGTGTACCATTCACATGATTCTGTGCACTCTGCAATAGTGCCGAAAATCCACGCGGTGCACGATTGACCTGCTCAGAGAAGGTCTCTCCGATCTTCCTGGATAGCAGCTCCCATTCTGGATTCTCTGAGAGACGTCCCAGATAGTACAAATTTTCAGCTGCCACAGAATTTCCAGAGGGAATGGCTCCATCATAAATTTCCTTCTGGCGCATAAACAAATCGCTATCACCGGCTTCTGTAAAGAAAAATCCACCACCTTCTTGATCCCAGAATTTAGCAAGCTGCGTTTTCTGCAATTCAACGGCAAGGTTCAGATATTCTGCTTCAAATGTGGTTTCGTAGAAGTTTCTAAATCCCTGAATCATAAAGCTATAGTCATCAAGAAATCCTTCAATTTTATCCTCGCCGGATGCAGGCATATGTAATAGTTGTGCATCCTCCTGAATAATTTCATCTCTAAGATATTTCGCCAGATCAGATGCCGCCTGGAGATAACGTTGTTCACCAGACGCAGTTGCAGCACGGGAAAGTGCCGATAGTGCTAATCCATTCCAGTCAGCCAGAATTTTATTGTCCAGACCGGGGTGAATTCTCTCCTCCCGAATCTGATACAATTTTTCGCGGAGCTCAGCCCACTCCCTGTTATTTACAAGATCACTGTACTCTGAATCAGAATCTATATCAAAAATATTCATTCCTGATGGTGATCGGGTGGCTTCATCATCGAAATTGCCTTCATTCCTGAGACCAAAAATGGGTGCATATCTAGTCAGCTCCTCCTCGCTCATTACGCTCTGGAGTTCCTTCCAGGACCATACATAAAACTTGCCTTCCTCACCTTCACTATCGGCATCTTCAGCTGAATAATAGGCTCCGGAGTGGGACTTCAGTTTATCTGAGAGATACACAAAAATCTCTTCTACGGTTTGGAGAAATAGCGGATCTCGGCTTAGTTCCCAGGCTTCAGTATAAGCCAGCATGAGATTGACTTGATCATAAAGCATTTTTTCGAAATGAGGGACATGCCAATTTGCATCGGTACTATATCGATGAAAACCGAATCCGATATGATCAAAGATACCTCCTAACCTCATCTGTTTGAGACTATGAAGTGCCATATTCGAAATAGTCGAATCACCAGTTCGATAGCCTTCTCTGAGTAAAAATACCAGATTGTGGGGTGATGGAAATTTAGGGGCAGCACCAAACCCACCCATTGAAGCATCATAATTTCGTTTGAAATCAGAACTGGCCTTGACCAGGACATCTCCATCCAGTAATTCACCTGCCTGTTCAGGTCGTTTTTGTTGGAGGGCATTTATGATTTGATCTGCGGTGTCTTCAATTTCATCTCTCTGGGTCTTCCAGGCTTCTGTAATCCTGGGTAATAGATCGAGCATCCCTACCCTACCGGGCTTGGATGTTTTGGGGAAATAGGTTCCAGCAAAGAAAGGTCGCTTATCCGGGCTCATCACGATGGTAAGGGGCCACCCACCCCTCCCGATCAATGTGGTGGCAGCGGCCATATAGATTTGATCGATATCAGGGCGTTCCTCGCGGTCGACTTTAATACAGACATAATTCTCATTCATCAGTTTGGCCACAGCCTCATCCTCAAATGATTCATGAGCCATCACATGGCACCAGTGACAAGTCGAATAACCAATTGACAAAAAGATTGGTTTGTCTTCAAGACGTGCTTTTTCAAAGGCTTCTTCACCCCACGGATACCAATCAACAGGGTTATGAGCATGTTGTAGCAAGTAGGGACTTGACGATTTTGTGAGTCTATTTGTGTGGGGATGTGATCCTTGCATTGAATCTCCTTGGCAGGATATGATAAGCATAAATATGCTAATAAATAACATGATGTTACGAGATCGATTGAATCTAAACATTAGATCTAACATGTGAGCAATATATTCACGACCTGAATTAATGCGATTGATATTGTCACAATTGTCGGGACTGAGATATTTAGAAGTGTTGGCAGTGCCTGGGGAAGGTTTGGGAAAACTGTCCTCACCTCACATTAATTACATCTCGAATACAAGACCAGCCACCCTTGCAACCCCATGTGTGTCAAACTATATTGGGCGGCTTTTTTTAAATCCAAAATTTTTATACGCTACAAGTAGCGCAGGAGGAATAACAAAATGGGTGTGATGAATAAAATGCGGGACAACATGGCCGGGATCATGATATTTCTGGTTATTGTCTTCGTACTGACCATGTCTGTCGGTGGTTTGGTTGGAGGTGCCGATATCACGGACCTGCTCAGTGGCAATCAACCCAATGCCTTTACCATGGTCAATGATCAGGAGCTTACCAGAGAAGTTTTTATGCGTTCCCTTCAGAATGAACGAGAAAACTATAGAGAACGTAATGGAAGTGAGCCAACCGAGCAGCAAATGGTTCAATTGACTGATCAAGTTTGGGAAACCATGGTGACTCAAATTCTGATTCAGCAGGAGATTAAGAATCAGGGTATTACTGTTTCCAACGATGAGCTTAAGTATTATTTCTCCGAAAACATCCATCCCAGTGTTCGTCAATATTTTGTTTCAGAAGCAGGTGAATTCGATTATAACGCCTATCAGGAAGCGGTAAATTCACCTGAAGCCGCTACTTTCTGGACGGCAATGAGTCAGCAAGTTGCTTCCATAGTTCCCGTTGAAAAATTGCAGCAAAAAGTACTCTCCACCACTCAAGTATCAGATGCTGAAGTCCGTGCAGAGTATATGAAGAACAATATTTCCTTTGATCTAGACTATCTCTTTGTAAAAAGCTCGCTTTATCAGGATGGTGAGGCAGAAATCTCAGAAGCTGAGATCCAAAACTTTTATGATCTGAATATTGATGATTACCAACAACAAGAATCTCGGGTTCTAAATCTGATTTCAACTGAAATCAAGGCAACACCATCAGATACAGCCAGAGCCCTGAACCTTATTAAGGACATCCAGTCTGAACTTATGGCAGGAGCCTCCTTTGAGGCTACGGCTCAAATTCAATCTGAAGGTCCTTCAGCTCCAAATGGTGGATTTCTTGGTTGGTTTGGAAAAGGTAAAATGGCTAAACCATTTGAAGAAGCAGCCTTTGCTGCTCCAATAGGTGAAGTTGTAGGTCCCGTGTTGACTCAGTTTGGTTTTCACCTCATCAAAGTTGAGTCTGCCAGAGAAGTGGAGGGCCAGCCTGAAGTAGAAGCTCGCCATATCCTCATAGAAATTCGTCCCAGTGAGACCACGCGTGATCATATCAGAAGAAATTTGAAAAATCTTGAATTTTTGGCCGATGAACTAGGATTTGAAAAAGCCGTTGATTCTCTCGAAATGTCAACCACCACCAGCAACAAGCTGAATCAGAAGGACACCTTTGTTTCTGGCGTTGGATCTTTTCAGTCTGCTGTCCGTTTTGCCTATCTCTCAGAAGTTGGTGCTCATAGTAGCGTGATGCAGAATGAGACCCATTTTGCAATTTTCATGCTCTCAGAAATCAATCCTGCTGGTGCCAGACCTTATGACAATGCTAAAGTCAGCATCAAACGTAAATTGATGAATGAGAAAAAGCAGTCACTGGCAAATGATGCCGCTTCTGCCCTCCTCACTCAACTGGATCCTGAGAACGATTGGGCCAGCATAAAATTGGATGATCGTGATGGTCTGACACACGAAACAGTCGAAGGTGCAAAGGGCAATACCAGCCTCAAAGGACTGGGTCGAGTCTATGAGATTTTCGGTTTTCTGGAAAATGCCAAGGCAGGTTCAATTTCACCCGTCTTTGACACACCCCGTGGAGCTATTGTCGTCAGATTAAATGCACGCTCAGACTTTAGTGAAGAAGACTTCGCAACCCAGTATGATGGTCTGTACGATAGCCTGACTAAAACACGACAGAATGAAGTCTGGAGTGAATATCTATTGTCACTCCGGGAAAATGCCGATGTCATGGATAATCGTCTTAGAATGCTATAAAATTTGACATAAATATTTTTTCTAAAAACGGGGAGCTTGCTTCCCGTTTTTTATTTCTCAGTAGAGCTTACACGCCGATTCTCACCCAAATAAGACTTTATATTTCCTCCTCATTAATTATGTTGTCATAATTGATTTTAAAGGAGGATTTTGTGACTCGAACAAAAATAGTACTGATCGTTATTGTTGGATTGTTCATTATTATGCAGCTCGTTCCCCTTAATCAGACAAACCCACCGATTATTCAGGATGCTTCCGCGCCTTCAGAAATAAAATTAATACTTAAAACCTCGTGCTATGACTGTCATTCAAATGAAACTGAATGGCCCTGGTATAGCCGTATCGCCCCGGGATCATTCTTGATCACACGTGATGTTGTTGAAGGCAGAAAACATCTTAATTTTTCAGAATTTTCTGATTTGGATGCATTTGATAGCACTGATATTGCAGACGAGATACTGGAAGTTTTAGAAGAGGGTGAAATGCCCATCTTACCTTATCTACTATTGCACCCAGGTGCTAGTTTGAGTGATAGCCAAATAGAAACGCTCACGGGCTGGGCAGAAACATTGTATTCAGAGTAATTTGATTCACGAATTATTGAAATAATCCCAAGGGGAAAATATGGATATTGCAACCATTATTGGTTTACTTTTCGGTTTGTTCCTGGTCTTCTTTGGCATGTCAGAACCAGGCACCTTTACACCTCCAGAAACATTCTTCAATCTGCGTGGTCTGGCTATTGTTTTAGGTGGTACTTTCGCTGCAACTCTTGTGAACTATCCTCTGAAGAATGTCATTGGTATGCTCAAGGTTTCCCTCCAGGCATTTTCCAATGGAACTGCATTTAATCATATGGAAGTCATCGATGAATTAGCTCAATATAGTGAGCAGGCCAGAAAAAAAGGTCTTCCTTCCCTGGAGACTATTCTAGACGGTGTCGATAACCACTATCTCCAGATGGGACTAGAGAATGCAATTCTTGAAAGAGACCCAAAAAAACTCGAAAATTTTCTCAACAATGAGCTCAACTCCATGATTGATCGACACTCAAATGGTCAGGAAATCTTCTATAATATGGGTTCATATGCCCCCGCTTTCGGTCTCCTTGGAACCGTGATGGGTTTAATCCTCATGATGACTCGTCAAGCTGCCACCTCCACAGTTGACAGCTATGCTACAGGTGCTCAGGATTCCATGTCAGCTCTGTTGCAGGGTATGGGTATCGCCCTGGTGACCACCTTTTATGGTGTGTTGCTGGCCAATCTCCTTTTTATTCCTATTGCCGGTAAGTTGAAAGCACGTTCTGATGCTGAGGTTCATGGTCTCAATATTATCAAAGCTGGAATTCTAAGTATCCACTCCAAAGAACATCCACTGATCATGCGTGAAAAGCTGCTTACTTTTGTTGACAAGGATACACGGAAGGCTGCAAGACAAGCCACAGACTAACTTTATATGCCTGACATCTCATTAATCGCTGAACGGGCATCCAACTCCTGGAAGGTTACATATAGTGATCTTCTAACTGGTTTGCTGGCTTTCTTTCTGCTTCTGATTATCAAAGCTGAGCAGGATGCCAACACCACCTTCAAATTCGCCGACCAGATGAAAGATGTCATCTATGCCAAGGTCATGAACGAGAAGCAGGTACGCCAATTGGATTGGCTATACGTGGAACATGCTGGTCCAAAGGGTATCAAACTCCTCATTCCCTCGGAGATTGGTGATCAAACCTTTTTTCAATCCGGTGAAGATCAGATTGTCATCAATTTTATATTTTATCTGAGAACTGTGGCCCAGATCATCGGTGGGTTGGAGCTGGAAAAGATCCCCATTCGTAACAAAGATATTTTTGCAAAACTGGAGGCTACGGGAAAAACCATTATAATTAATGTTCGTATCGAAGGACACTCTGATGCAGTACCTCTGGGACGATCTTCCCGATTCCGGGACAATTGGGATTTATCCACTGCCAGAGCCCACCAAGTAGCCCAATACCTGATCAATGAAACGACAATTCCTGAATCTTTTTTCTCCATTTCCGGATATGGTCCCTTTCACCCCCTCGTGGATGAACGCAATTATGATGAAAATCGCCGTGTAGAAATTTATTTAGATATTCAACTGATTGAGATCGATAATGGCTAACCGAGCAGAACGTATAGCTAAGGTTGCCGGTAATGCCCGCTCAAGCTGGGTGCTCTCATACGGTGATACTGTCACCCTATTAATCTGCTTTTTTATCATGATGATCACCGTTCGGGCCGGCCAGATCAATAAGGTACATGCCTGGGTGAACGATCGACTCGACGAAGCTGCAACGGAAGTGCAAGAAGTCATGAACAGTGCTGGTATTGAAGAAATTTCAGTCTCACGCAATTCAAAGGGTGTACAGATTACTCTAGATGACCCGAGACTTTTCGAGGTCGCTTCTGCTCAACCACGGAATACTCACCTCTACCAGTTAGATGCAGTGGCTACTTCCATTCGAAACCTACATATCTTTCACCTCCTCGACACCGAACATGCCTCCTTCTTGAAAGAGCTTGAATCTTCGGGATTACGTTGGTTGGTAGAAATTCGAATTGAGGGACACACAGATAATATGCCGCTTACCAGAAATGCTCTATATCGTGACAATTGGGAATTGAGCGCAGCCAGGGCTCAGTCAATCATGATACAGCTCCAGGAACGGACCGAGCTATCAGCATCTATTTTTGCTATCGGGGGATTTGGAGAATTTCAACCCATTGGCGATAACACAACCCAGGCGGGTCGAGAAATTAATCGCCGTGTAGAAATTTTCATTGGAGCATCACTGGTTCAATCGCTCTAGATAATTGTTTACCCATTTTGAAAATCTCTATATGTATCATTTCCCTTTGTGGAAGGGACATTTCAATTATTATTACCAAATATGACTGAGGAACAATCCGGCGGGATTTACGTTTAGGAATTCATGAATAAACTAATTGCATTTATCATACTCACCACCTCTCTCACTGCGATGGACATTACTGTGTTTGAGGCGAAGTCGCAAAGCATGACAGTCGGAATAGAGATTGAATCTCCTGAATTGTATGAATACGAGATTGGTGGAGAAAGTATTCAACTTCCCCGCTGGTCAGATGCTACTTTTACATATGATCCTGAGCAGGAAAAAATATTCCCCGTTTTTACTATCCCCATTCTCGTACCTCCAGATGGAACGCTACCTGAGATTGAGATTTTATATACCCAATCCAGTCAGGATCATCAACTTTCTGGTCAAATTGGCAACAATATGCTGCATGAAGATATGGAGCTGCCAATTGTACAATCTTCACAAATTATAGATGTCATTCCTGGGGAAGACTTTCGCGCTTACAATACTGCAAGAATTCTGGTCATGCCTTACGCAGAATCAGGTCAACGCCTGGAAAATCTGACTTTTCGATTGACCTTTTCAAAAAGCTCAATCAGGGGAAAACGGCAAGATACTGACATAATTTCTACCTACCTGAATTCGGACATGGCATCAAACTGGGCAAAAATTAGCCCTAAAAGTTTAAAGCGGACTGCCAGTGCCCTACCTGCAGGCCAATGGTATCAATTCCCCATCAATGAGATGGGTATCCAACGAATTAATGCCAACTCTTTCCCCGCGACAATACCTGATTCAAATCCATTGAGCTGGCAGGTGTATGCCCCCTTCTATGAAGGTCAATCACTCCCTTTTGAGTTGAGTAATACCGCACCCAATCCAGAGAACCTGAAAGCTATCAGCTTAAAGACTCAAGGACTGGAAGACGGCGTAATGAGTGGTGATGATGAGATCCTCTTTTTCGCCCAACCCCTGAATGGCAATTTTAAAAGCAATAGCTTCACTCATCTCTATGGTATTCAACGCTACTATTGGCTATGTATCCCTGATCAGGATACACAGGCTGCCAACAATGTCAGTTTACTACAAGAATCAACCCTGGATGCAACAAACACTATCACCTCGTATGAGAAACGCATTTACCATGAATCTGAGCTGCACAATCAACTGCATTCTGGTGTGAACTGGGTCGGAGAAAAACTTACTGGAAGCTCGGATCAATTCAGTCTCAACTTTACTGATAATTATCTCGATTTTGGTTCAGAAATAAAGTTTAATGCAACCATGGTTATTGATTACGATGCTGGAAATTTCCAACATATTCTTGATGTTGAGTTGAACGGTGTGCCCTTTAACGTGAGCGACAGGCCTGGATCTTACAAGCAAATTCTCCTTAGTGGCACAGCGGGTGAAAACATGTTACGAGATGGAATCAATACCTTGAGTATAGGGTACAGTAGTAATTCCAGTGCCTCTATTTTATATTTAGACAGCCTGAGATTGATCTACAATAGGCAGCTTGCCCCATCTTCAGATTATCTCTTTGGAACCGTCGACCTTCCCAGTGGTGTGAGTAAAGTGATTTTCCACGATACTACCCCCACATTTCATTTATGGGATGTCACAAATCCAACCGTCGTCCAGGAATGGCAAATAGCTAACAATCAATTCACATTGGCCGAAAATGGTCTCCGTGAACTGATTGGATTTACTGATGACCAACCTGAACTCGTGGTACTTACTGAAGCCCCCAATCTGGGTGAACCAAAGCTACGCCACACCGGCATGCAGGCTGAATACCTCATCATCACACCCAACGTATTTGAAGGTGAAGCCCAAAGGATCAAATCCCTGCGTGAAGAACAAGTCCCTGTTGACGAGCAACTTGACGTTGAAATTGTCTATATCGATGATATCTATAATGAATTTTCAGCTGGAACTCAAGATCCTGCTGCCATCAAGCATTTTTTGCATTATGTATACTTTAACTGGGCATCACCCCAGCTCAGGTATGTTCTATTTCTCGGTGATACTGATTATGATTTCCGGAATATTACTGGTCAGAGCAAGATGATTATACCCACTTTTCAAAAAAATGGAAACACAGATGTGAGTTCCTATGCCACGGATGATCGATATACACATATTGCATCTGGTGAATTTGATCGTTTACCAGATATTGCCATTGGTAGATTGCCGGCACAGACAACTGATCAACTAGCGGTAATGATAGATAAGATTATCAGTTATGAGCTGACCCCAGAGCCAGGAATCTGGCGTAATTCAGTGACCCTGGTGGCAGATGACCCGCTCCGGCCTAGTCGCACTAGAGTGGAATATGAGCATATCAGGGATACAGAGGGCCTGGCCAATATTTTGCCTTCGAGCATGCATGTAAACAAGGTATACCTCACGGAGTATCCAGAAGTTCAAGACCCTAATTCCCCCTATATCAAAAAGCCCAAAGCTCGCGACGCATTTCTCCAACAATTGTATAATGGAACACTGATGGTGAATTATTTGGGTCATGGTTCCCCAACGGTATGGGCTCAGGAAGAGGTTTTTACTGCCTCCGATCTTGGTCTGGTCAAAACAGGCATGCGTCTCCCCTTCTGGGTGGCTGGAACCTGCGACTGGGCAAAATATGATGATGTGAACTCATCTTGCGTTCCTGAAGAGCTCATGCTCATGGAAAACAATGGTGCAGTTGGAATTTTATCAACGACGCGCAAGACATATGCAGTATTTAATGAGATTCTGCTTTCCGACTTTTTTGATTTTCTATTTCCTGAATTGGATGCAGGTAGATCACTCACCGTAGGTGATGCAGTCATGATGGCAAAAAATATTACAGCAGGATCTGATCCAAACAATGAGAAATACATTTTGTTCTCGGATCCAGCCCTACGATTAGCTTCGCCAGTGCGAAAAGGACATATTGATACGGTTTCACCTTCTGTCTTTCAAGCTATGGGTACTGTCAATTACGCTGGAGTAGCTGATACCATTCTCTCAGCGGAGGCTAGAGCGGCCGTCACAGTTTTCGATACACCAACTCCTGTGACCAGATCATTTTACAACAGTTACAATAATACTACTGGTAGTATTTCTTATGTCCTACCTGGCAAACGAATTTTTCGAGGTTTAATTTCTGTGGATGATAGTGATTTCTCTGGGAGTTTTACCCTGCCAAAGGATATCAAATATTCAGGCACCGGTGGTATCCTCAGAGTTCAGTACTGGGATGAAACAGGGCTGGATGGTAGCACTTACATTGACACACTAAGTTTTATGGGGACGGACTCCACAGCACTGGACAACCAAGGTCCAGAGATTCTGTTTATTTCTGACAACATGGTACTTCTCAATGGAGATCATTTTTCTGCAAATGAGGCTCTGGAAATAGAAATAAGTGATGAGCAGGGCATTAACCTGACTGGGGTAGCAGGACACGGTATCACGCTTGCCATAGATGAGGACTGGGAAAATGCATTCGATGTGACTGAATTATTTGAATATGACCTGGATCATTCTGACCTGGGTCGTCTTTTAGCCTTCCTTTCTGAGATTCCACCGGGCGAGCACCTCATTTCTGCTAAAGCCTGGGATAGCCAAAACAATCCTAGTGAAGCAAGCGTTCGACTTGAGTTTTTTGCCGCCAATGACTTCCGTATATATGATCTCTTCAATTTCCCAAATCCCATGCAGGATCAAACGGACGTCACTTACATGCTTTCGCATCCAGCCGATGTGGAATATGCTATTTATACGCTGGCAGGACGCAAAATAATATCTGATGCACAGGGTTTTCAAAATCAGGGATTTAACTCATTCCCCTGGGATGGGCGAGATCGTTTTGGAAATCAGATAGCCAATGGTGTCTACATCCTGGTTATCGAAGCAGTTAGTGATGATTTCAGTGAGCCCGCCCAAAGTATGCAAAAGATTGTCATCACGCGTTAATGCCTGAATCCCAGCTCATTCTAGCCAGCGCCTCTCCCCGCAGAAAACATCTCCTGGAACAGATTGGCTATTCATTCAAGGTAATCCCCAGTCATATGGATGAACCACCCTATGTGGGTCACGATCCGGCACATTACGCGTCAAATCTCGCAACTCTCAAGGCTACAGAGATATCCGATAAATATCCAGGCGCACTTGTGGTGGGTGCTGATACTATCGTTGTCATAGGTGAAGAAGTTTTAGGAAAACCTGAAGATGAAGCATCTGCCCATAAAATGCTTAGACAGCTTTCAGGAAAGAATCATCAGGTGATCACCGCCTACAGTTTTCAATTGAAGAGCTGTAGCATCAATCAGGTTCATCATGTGTTGACACAGGTTCATTTCAAGCAACTCCGCCAGGATGAAATAAACCATTACATAGAATCGAGAGCTCCATTTGATAAAGCTGGAGCCTATGGTATACAGGATTACTCCAGTGTCTTTGTGGATCGCATTGAAGGCTGTTTTTATAATGTTGTGGGATTACCACTTTCTGATTTTAATGAGAATTTAAACAAGCTCCTTGGTCACCACTCCATTACCCTTAAATAATCTTATAAACATTTCCCTTTTTGTTGGGAATATCATTCATAAAAGCCACCCCCTCAACTTCTGCGGTCTTGATTTACGTGGAAAAATACTTAAACTCATCAGCACTTAGCGAAGAGGAACAATCGTGGCATTTCATGAGGACTTAAGAAACCATCGCCTGAAAAAAGGACTTATCCTGGAGGAGATCTCTGAGGATATAAAAATCAATGTTCGCATCCTGCAGGCACTTGAACAGGGTGACTATCATATTCTCCCCGTTCCCTATGTCAGATTGTTTATGAAAGCCTATGCCCAGGCCATCGATTATCCAGTTGAGGATATTTTACGTGGACTTGAGAATGAGCTCAAATTGACAGGTGAACAGGGTGTTTCAGGCAATATTTCTTCAGATTCAGGTGCTTCCCTTGATATGAGTGGTGCCACACTTTCTGAAGCTCAGAACTTGTTAGAGATGGAAAAAGGTTCTCAGAGCAATCTTATCCGTCTGGTAGGTGTTGTGATTGTCATGATTATCGTCATCATTGTCGGAAAAAGTCTTTTGCAACCAGATAATCCTATTGAATCCAATGCTCTTTCCTCACTATTACCCCCTATGAATCTTACAGAGAGCCTGGAATCTATGAACATTTCTGATTCACTCCTCTCTGCCAATTCAGATAGTTTGACAGTCACATCTACTGACTTTCTTTCTATCATCCGTAATGATGGTCTAGTTCACTCAGACACTTTGTTCCAGGAACCAGGTCTATCCATGGGCATTCTCCTCACTGATTCAACCGAGTTGAAGTTATATCCCGGTGAGGCTGCGCTGCTTTCAGTAAATGGAGATACTTTACCTGGATCACCATTTAGTAATTCCTGGCTTGTGGTTACAGCAGATTCTACTGGTGGACATTTACAAACCTATCCAACCCTGTAGTTCGCTACCCATTTTTTTTGTAATTAGCACCCTTATCTAAGGGAAAAGCGTGGGTTTTTAACCCACAACTCACCCACAGTCTTCTCCAACTCGTAAATTCTTTTCATCATAAACAATTTGTATTATGTTGTTATTTATATATTTATGCATTTTTTCAAGTGTATAATTTGGCACTG
Source organism: Fidelibacterota bacterium (assembly GCA_018673925.1). Taxonomy (GTDB): domain Bacteria; phylum Fidelibacterota; class UBA8477; order UBA8477; family JABMPR01; genus JABMPR01. Next base: position 43,004 of record JABHBL010000037.1, on the reverse strand, counting down.
TAAACATCACCTTCTCCACCCTACACACTGAATTATATCGTATAATTTTACCATTTTTTCTTGATTTGTGGGTTGTCATCCCTAACTTATGGTTAATAGTGGGTAATAATCCCTACTATTAGAAAGCTGAAACGGGAAATGGGAACTAACACATTTACAGGCGAATTTCGTTATTCAATTGATGCAAAAGGTCGATTGAACATTCCTGCGAAATTTCGCAAAGCGTTACCGGAGACAAGTGAGGACACCTTCGTGGTGACACGAGGGGGAGAAGAGAATATTGCAGTATACTCACTTGACAAATGGCGCGAGAAGGAACAAGAGTTACTAACGCTTTCTTCTAAACTTCGAGCACACAGAGCCTACAAACGACAGGCTACTCGATTTGCCACCCCCCTGAAATTCGATAGCCAGGGTCGCGTTGCGATACCGGCAAACCTCCTGCAGCATGCAGGGGTTGACAAAGAAGTCGTGATTATTGGGATGATCGACGAAATCGAAATTTGGGATCCGGACATTCTCAAACGCTATGAGGAAACTGAGTTCCAACTTGATGCTGAGGATATAGAAGCCATTGACAAGTACACTCGATCATCGTGAATCAGGTAAATCAGCCGAAATTTCGTCACACACCAGTACTGGTGGACGAGGTTTGCGCGCTGATGATCAACGATCGATCTGGCGTATACATAGATGGCACCTTCGGTCTCGGTGGACACTCCAAAGCTATATCCTTACTGTTAAATGCTGATGCAACACTGATCGGTATCGATCAGGATGAATCTGCCCTCGCACAATTCGACACTTCCCTAATTAAGCAAACCCTGCACCTGAGGTGCACAAATTTTGAGAATTTGGATCAGGTACTAAACGACCTGAAACTCACGCAAGTCCATGGGATCCTTCTTGATCTTGGACTGAATTCATTCTCTCTGGATGATCCAGAAAGGGGATTCGCTTTCAGTCTTGATGGTCCACTGGATATGCGCTTTGACAGATCAAATGAGTTTACCGCTGAAACGGTTATTAATGAATACTCGCAGGAACAACTTGCAGACATCATGTACCGCTTTGGAGAGGAAAGGAATAGCCGCAGGATTGCGCGAAAAATTGTGGATATGAGAACCAATAAGAGATTGACGCAAATTGATGAGCTCCGCGAGGCGGTAGCAGGTTGTGTTGATCCACGGTTTCGAAATAAGTCTCTCGCCCGCGTATTCCAGGCCTTCAGAATAGAAGTCAATCGAGAAATGGAAGTTTTGGAGACCGTTCTGAATACGGCAATTCAAGTATTGGCCCCTGGCGGTCGTCTTGCAGTTATCTCCTACCACTCATTGGAAGATCGCATGGTGAAAAACCATTTCCGCGATCTGTCTCAGGATATTCCACGACAACCTGGCATGCATGATAGCGAAATAAAAATCCCCCTCCTCAAGCGAATTTCTGGGAAGCCAGTTATTGCCAGCAAGGAGGAATCCGAATCAAATCCACGGGCACGCAGTGCAAAACTTCGGGTTGCTGAAAGGACGTCGCATGCGGCAGACTGAAACTCGTAGCGAAATCCTTAAGACGATTCTCTATATCGGAATGATCCCTGTGGTAGCAAGTTTACTCTTTCTCTATATATGGCTTGGTGAAGAGGTTAGAGCCAGCGAATTGAAGCTGGATTCACTTCGTACCAGTGAAATCAAACTACGTGGCGAATACAATCTGGTGCAAAGCGAGCGGAATCGCCTTCATCGACCAGATAAACTCTCCAAACTTGCTCGGGAAAAGCTGGGCCTTATCCAGCCAGACCCTGAAACACGGGAAGTCAGGGTCAAGCTCAAATGAGTATGACCTATAAAAAATTTCGAGGACGCTACATTTTCGTAGTGGTTACCTCCATCATGGTCTGGGCTGCCCTGGTGCTCAAGATGTTTTATATCCAAGTGATTGATCCTGACAATCTTGGTACGGCTCTCCAATCTCAATTTGAAGACAAGGTAGCTATATCACCATTACGTGGAAATTTTTATGATCGGAACGGCAAAAAACTCACCGATAACATAGAGCATTTCACATTTGCAGCTCACCCTGCTCAAGTGAAGGATAAGGATGCCGTCGCCAGACTGTTTAGTAAAACATTCAACAAATCTAAACGCTACTATCTAAACAAACTCAAAACCAAAAAGTCATTTGTCTATCTGGAGAAAGACGTGAATCCGTTAATTGGTCGCGAATTAAGCCAGAGTCCCCTCCCTATTGGTGTCCAGGTTCAGTCCAACGTGCGACGCTATTATCCCTATGGTGATGTAGCGGCCCCCTTACTTGGTTTTGTCGGAACTGAAAACCATGGATTATCGGGCCTGGAAGATCATTACAATCATCAACTGGCTGGAATTGATGGTTGGAGAGAACTTGGTTCTGATGGTCATGGAAACACCAGAATCAGGGGTGGATTTAGGGAACAAAAACCCATTAATGGTGATGATTGTTTTCTCACAATTGATGTAGACATACAAATTATTATCGAAGAAGAATTGCGTGAGGCAGTAGAAAAGCATAAAGCAGATAAAGCTGAAGCAATTCTGGTTGATCCAAATACGGGCGAAATCCTGGCCCTGGCCAACATACCGACCTTTAATCCCAATTCTCGAGCAAAAATCACTGAAGCATCCCTGATTGCCCACCCAATCATGTCAGCCTTTGAACCAGGTTCCACATTCAAGGTGGTTGGTGCTACAGCGCTGATTGAAGAAAACAAAGTCCACCCCATGGACGTTTTTGATTGTGAGGGTGGCAAATACTCAATTCATGGGATAGATGTAAAGGATTGGAAATCTTTTGACAACCTGACCTTTGCAGAAGTTCTGCAAAATTCATCCAATATCGGAATCATTAAAGCAGTTCAAGTCCTTGATGAATCAAAAATGTTTAATACTGCCAGGAAATTTGGATTCAGCGAAAAAAGTGGCATTCAATTCCCCTATGAGAGCAGCGGTTCTCTTAAAAACAATAAGAGCTGGTCTGAATTATCAAAATCAGAAATCGCTATCGGCTATGAAGTCTCTGTGACAACACTTCAGATGGCCATGGCCTACTCCGCCATTGGAAACGGTGGTGTACTTATGAAACCACAGCTTATCCAAAAACTCAAAACACCTAAAGGTCATGAGCAAAAAATTGACCGTATGGATGCATTGCGCCGTGTCGCCTCGGAAAAGACCATGCATACCATGTCTGATATTCTTGAGAAAGCTGTCTCACAAGGGACAGGGAATAAAGCATTTCTGCCCAACCTGAAAATTGCTGGCAAGACTGGTACTGCTAAAAAATTGAAAAATGGCAAATACGTAAGTGAATATATTGCTTCATTCGCCAGTTTTTATCCCTCTGATGATCCTGAATACACATTGATCGTTACCGTGGATCACCCCAGATCAGGCGGTTACACCGGCGGTATGGTGGCAGCTCCAATAGCCAAGGAAATTTATCGTCGGATATACAATCTTAAGGGGCGAGATGCAGAGCCTTACCTACAGGCCTCTGTACCAAAAGACAGAGATGAAAGTATCAATGAAGCGAAACGGTCACTTCAGGGTCAGTTACTGAGCGCCTCTCTCCCAGTCCTAAAAGTCAACGCTGCTCAAGTCACCATGCCCGATTTAAAGGGTATGAGCCTGAAGATGAGTCTTTCAGGGCTTTATGCCATGGGACTTAAGCCAATCCCCCACGGAAGTGGACGAGTCATCAGGCAAGTACCAGCTGCGGGAAAAACACTTAAAACAGGTCAATCTGTAGAAATCTATTTGGGTGAATAATGCAATTGACTAATATCATAAATCAGGTTCCAGATATTTTAGAAGCAGGCGGTGATCTGAAAACCGAAGTCACAGGTATCAGCTATGATTCTAGACAGGTTCAACAGGGACATCTATTTATCGCAGTTCGTGGTCTCATTACTGATGGTCATGATTTTATCTATACAGCCATAGAAAATGGTGCTCAGGTCATCGTATATGATCGCTCAGATTTTGTCATCCCAGAAAATATAGTTTCAATATTGGTACAAGATTCCAGATTGGCATTGCCTGTTATCGCCTCAACCTATTTTGGACACCCTGAAGAGGGTTTGAAGCTGGTTGCCATCACGGGAACAAATGGCAAAACCACAACAAATTATTTTGTACAGCATCTCCTCGATAAAAGTGGATCTAAAGCGGGACGCATCGGTACTACTGGCGCCCAGATGGATGATGTGGACATTGATCTCATGCATACCACACCAGAGTCTGCTAATTTATATGAAATTTTAGCTGAATTTGTGGCTCACGGAGCCAAAGCAGTGACGCTTGAGGTTTCCTCGCACGCACTTTCACAAAACCGTGTAGACGGTCTCACTTTTGATGTCGCAGTCTATACCAATCTCACTCAGGATCATCTGGATTATCATGGTTCCCTGGAAGACTACCTTGCTGCCAAACAATTGCTTTTCAAGGGGCTGCCAAAAGAATCTGTGGCTATTGTGAATATGGATGATCCCCATGCAGAAAGAATAATCGAAGTCTGTGTAGCGAAAATCATCCGCTATGGCTATAACTCTAATGCTGAATACAGAATTCTAGACCATTCAATTAACAGACACGGTGTTGAACTTACCCTGGATACTCCCTATGGACAAAGAGTTGTACAGGTAAACACGGTTGGGACCTTCAACTATTATAATTTTCTGGCAGCCTATGCTGCGGCCATAGAGTTGGAGTGTGATATTGAAAAGGTGGAGCTCTCAGCCAAATCGCTCCCCATGGTACCTGGTCGATTGGAAAAGATTGTTAACCAGGCCCCATTTCAGGTCTTTGTGGACTATGCCCATACCCCTGATGCCATGAAAACAGTACTATCTACTCTGGCTGAATCCTATCCAGACAATCGTCTCATCACTGTTTTTGGTTGTGGTGGCGACAGGGATAAGGGTAAGCGACCAATTATGGGTGAAATTGCCACTCGACTTTCAAGCAAAGCCATTATCACCGATGATAATCCACGAACGGAAGCACCTCTCAACATCATCCAGGAAATAATAGCAGGTTGCGGAGAGCGGTCAAATTATAGCATCATTCAGGATCGAACTGAGGCCATAAACGCTGCCTTACTCGAGGCTGAGCCCGGCGATATCGTCGCCGTATTGGGCAAGGGCCACGAGCCTTACCAGGAAATCATGGGTGAACGCAAACCTTTTAGTGATATGACAATTGTAGATCAATTCATGGAGCAGCATGGCTATTCTGCCTAATACCATTACGTCGCTCCCTGATGTAAACATTAAGGGGGCCATCATGTCCCCCATTACCGGTGTCAGTATTGATACTCGAAGCTTAAATGCCGGAGACCTCTTCGTTGCATTTATCGGTTCCCAAGTGGATGGTCATGACTTTATCCCAAAAGCCATTTCCCGTGGCGCTTCAGCAGTCATGGCCTCCACTTCCTGGGACGGATGTGAAGATTGGGACGCTTCCATCCCTCTGATAATGACAGAGGATCCGGTCAAATCTCTTGCTGACCTTGCCACTGCACACCGGAAACTTTTTAAGATACCCCTCATCGCGATTACGGGGACAAATGGAAAAACATCCACCAAGAACTTGCTTACGCATATTCTTAGCAAGCGCTTCTCCGTGCTCTCAACAGATGGTAATTTTAATAATCATATTGGTTTACCATTGACCCTTTTAAAATTGAATAAATCCCACGAGATGGCAGTTATTGAAATGGGCGCCAGTCAAAAAGGTGACATCCGGTATCTATGTAATATTGCACTGCCAGATCAAGGTACTATTACCAATATCAGTTTGGCGCACACTGAGTTTTTCAATGACATCGAAACTATTCAAGCAACCAAGGGTGAACTATTTCAATATCTGGGAGCAAATGGTGGGCGCGCCTTTGTGAATCTGGATGATGAACGGGTGGCTGAATTAGGTCAGGGTTGCACCAATCATGTGCCCTATAGCTTTAAAAAAGAAACCGAGCGCAGTTTCACGATGACTGGACCTGATAAAACAGGATGTTATGACCTTCAATTCAGGAAATACTCTGCTCATTTGGGTCAACCTGGTAAGGCTATCGCTCTTAATGCAGCCGCTGCAGCTACTATCTCTTTACAAAATGGAATTCGCTTCGATCAGCTTCAGGAAGCCCTTGAAGATTATTCTGGTGAAGCTGGACGTATGCAGCACGAAGAAGTTGGCGGTGTTCATTTTTACAATGATGCCTACAACGCCAATCCTGCAAGTGCCAAAGCCGGCTTTGAAACCATGTCTGAAATAAACAGTTCCGCTCGTAAAATCCTGATCTTTGCCGACATGCTGGAATTGGGCGTTCAGAGTATCGAATCGCATATAAGTGCTGCTGCCCAAATGCTGAAAGCCAGATTTGATCATATCATTTTATTTGGTGAGGAAGTTGCTAACTCTGCTCATCATCTTAAAGAACAAGGCTTTAGGTCTCTGTATTACAACAATAACAAAGCAAAATCACTCCAACATTTTCTAGACGAAGTGAAGCCCGGTGATCTGGTTTATCTAAAAGGTTCTCGCGGAATGCAGCTGGAAGATTATGTCAATGCCTATAAGGAAAACATCTAATGTTATATCATTTACTGTTGCCCCTACAAGAATATTTCTCTGCATTGAATGTATTCCGTTATATCTCCTTCCGCTCGGCCAGCGCCGCTATTACCGCTGTGTTGTTTTCCTTTATCGTGGGCCCATGGATCATCAAAAAATTGCATGGAATGCAAATTGGGGAAACCATTCGAACTGATGGTCCTCAAAGCCACTCTGCCAAGGCCGGGACCCCTACCATGGGTGGTCTTATAATCATTGGTGCCATTCTGGTACCCACCCTGTTGTTTGGTAGGCTAGACAATGTATACATCCAAATGATGGTCGTTTCAGTGCTTTGGATGGGTATCGTCGGGTTTATAGATGATTACCTGAAAGCGGTTAAAAAATCTAAAAAAGGTCTCATCGCCCGCTACAAACTTCTGGGTCAAATTAGTCTAGGTTTATTTTTGGGTGCAGTGATGGTTCTCCATCCTGAATTTTCCGGCGTTGAAACTGCAACTACCCTCCCCTTCTTCAAGGATCTGGTTTTCGATTTGCAGTCTGCATGGATATACATCCCCTTTGTCATTTTTGTGATTACTGCCACCTCCAATTCTGTCAACCTCAGTGATGGTCTGGATGGTCTGGCTTCAGGTCTTATGGCTATTGCAGCGGCGGTTTTTGCTGGCATCGCCTATATCACAGGTCGTGCAGATTTTAGTCAATATTTAAATATCATATATCTCCCTAGTGCAGGAGAGCTCACTGTCTTTTGTGCGGCACTTATTGGAGCTTCGCTTGGTTTTCTCTGGTACAACGCCCGACCTGCAGAGGTCTTTATGGGTGATACCGGATCGCTGGCTCTTGGTGCCGCACTTGGGGCGGTGGCGGTCATGCTGAAGAAAGAGTTCCTGCTGCCTTTTGCAGGTGGTGTCTTCATCATTGAGTCCATCTCTGTGATCATTCAAGTGCGCTATTTCAAATATACAAAAAAGAAATATGGTGAAGGCCGGCGTCTATTTCGCATGGCACCGATACACCACCATTTTGAACTCAAGGGTTGGGACGAGAATAAAGTTGTGATTCGATTCTGGATCATGGGAATCCTGTTTGCCTTTTTAACACTGACAACATTTAAGATCAGGTAATATGAATACATCTGACATTACTGGTAAAAACGTCACCGTCCTGGGCAGCCAACGTTCTGCCATGGGTGCAGCACGTTTACTCCGACATTTTGGAGCAAAAGTTCTCGTCAGCGAATTCGATGCTGATAAGTTTGATGCTGAAAAACGTCAGATTCTGAGCGACATCGAAGCTGAATTCGAATTTGGCTACCATTCTCCTGATGTCCTGGAAAGTGATTTTGTGGTTGTGAGTCCAGGTATCCCTGAAAATGCTGATATCATCCAAAAGATCAGAAGCAAGGATATTCCCCTCTACTCCGAAATTGAGCTCACTTCCTGGTTTATCGATGCCCCAATTATTGCTGTTACTGGATCAAATGGCAAGACAACCACTGTAAATATTATTCACCATCTGCTAAAAACTGCCGGATATGACAGTTTCCTCGGTGGAAATGTGGGTGTGGCTGCGTCCGAAGTGCTCGTAGATAGTCTGAAACAAGAATCGACAAAACCCATCTTTGTTTTAGAGGTCAGTAGTTTTCAGTTAGACAATATCGACACCTTCAAACCAAATGTCGCCGTGATTCTGAATCTTACACCCGATCATCTTGACCGGTATCCAAGTCTGACGGCCTATTATGAATCAAAACTGGGGATGTTGAGAAATTTAGACGAAACCTGTACTGCCGTTATCAACAGGGACGATCCAGAATTGTCTCGTCATGACCTCATTGTCGATGAAAGCCGTTATTTTTCAGTTTCCAGTCCCTCCGGTGGTGATGCCATGCTAGCAGAAGGTATTATCGGTATCATGCAGGATGGCGAATGGAGCCCTATTCTACCTGCCAAAGCACTACCTCTACCAGGAAAGCACAATTTAAGCAACGCCCTGGCCGCTGTCGCTTCAGTCATGGATTTTATCACCGATCCAGAAATATTGGCTCAAGGACTCATGACTTTTTCTGCAGTTCCCCATCGAATTGAGTATGTAGGTAAAATCAAGGGCATCCGCTGTTACAATGATTCAAAAGCTACCAACATTGCTTCAACTGAAGTGGCAATTCACAGCTTTCCTCAGCCTCTATGGCTTATCCTGGGTGGCAAGGACAAGGGTGGTGATTTCACAACCCTGATTTCCCAGTTAGGAGCATCAACTCGAGAAGTTCTCCTGGTGGGAGCAGCTTCCGATATCATTGAGACTCAGATCAGCCCAGCCTTACCAACTCGTAAAGTTGATACCATTGAATCAGCCATCAATTATTGTCTCGATCATGGTGAAGATGGTGATGTTCTGCTCCTATCACCAGCCTGCGCAAGTTTTGATCAATTTGAAAATTTTGAAGTCCGTGGCGATCATTTCCGCAGCCTCATTCAAGCCCATGAAGGGTGGACAATGTGAAATATTTTCATCTAGATAAAGTATTGTTTATTATAGTCATTATACTTTTTGTTGCCGGCTCTGTAGTGATGTACTCAGCTTCCACATCTCAGCATGCTGATTCATCGCATTATCTAAAACGCCACCTGATGAATGGTACCATTGCTGTCATATTGGGTATCATCTTTTCCAGATTTCCGCATCAATATTTCAGACATCTCCGCTACTTCATTCTTATCGGTATGTATTTATTGCTGGTTGGAGTACTTATCTATAATAAGTCAATGGGATTGAGACATCCTGCCAGATGGTTATATCTTGGTGGTTTTAGTTTCCAGGTAGCCGATTTTGTGCGACTTGGTATTATTATATATATCGCGGACTATCTGCACCGCAATCAGGAGACTCTCAATGATTTCAAGGCAAGTGTCCTACCAGCTTTCCTGATTGTCTCCACTGTAGTCGCTCTTATTGCTATACAACCTGATCTTTCATCATCACTCATGATTATGATGCTGTGTCTGATTTTATTCTATCTCGGTAATGTCCAGATCAGTCATATCTCAGCCTTCTTATCGGTTGGTTCAATTACAGCTCTGGTCTATGCCTGGAGCAGACCATATATGTGGAAGCGCATCATGACCTTCTTTAGTGACAACGTGGATGTTGCCAATGAAGGTTTCCAGGTACATCACTCTCTCATGGGTCTTGCCCATGGAGGTATAGGGGGTGTTGGTCTGGGTAATAGCTATGTTAAAGATCTCTTTCTCCCAGAGCCTCACACTGACTTTGTCTTTAGTATCCTTGGTGAAGAATTTGGATTTGTTGGATCATCCTTCTTCCTGCTTCTCTTTTTACTGCTCTTCTTGAGAGGGTTAAGAATTGCCAGAAATTCAGCTGATTCGTTCAGCATGCTTCTCGCCATTGGTATCAGTTTCTCTCTATTCAGTTTTGCAATGGTCAATATCGGTGTGGTCACAGGATTTTTACCCACAACAGGTCTCCCCCTTCCTCTTATTTCATATGGAGGTTCAAATTTATTGGCCACAGCCGTGATGCTGGGGATTCTATTCAACATTTCCTCCAACAATGAGTCAGGTAAGATTTTATCAACCGAAAGGGTATTGAACATTGACTTCTAACAATATGTTGCGAGTTGCCTTTGCAGGTGGTGGAACTGGTGGACACATCATTCCAGCGCTTGCCATTGCTGAAAGATTGCAAGAGTGCGTTGCCAGAGAGAGCGCATTTTCTGATGTAGAAGTCTTATTCTTTGGAAGCGATTATGGAATGGAAACCCGTCTAATTCCAGAAGCTGGGTTTAAGCTTGAAGCTCTGCCCATAAGGGGACTATCAAGATCCATATCCCTGGCCGGTTTAAAACAAAATATTTTACTACCGGGACGCCTGATCGCATCTATCATCAAAGCCAACAAAGCTTTGCGTGCCTTTGATCCACACATTACCGTAGGAACAGGTGGCTATGCCAGCGCTGTGCCAGTAAGACAATCACTGCGAAACAATATCCCCATCGTCCTTCAGGAGCAAAATAGCTACCCCGGGATGGTTACACGTCTTTTTGCACCCAAGGCTAGACAGGTATTTCTTACCTACGAAGATGCCAGTCAATATCTAGAAGGGTCTGAAACTCTACAAACAGGCAATCCCATACGTTTTATGAGTGGTAGCATCGATCGCAGTGAAGCAGCAGAATTATTCGGTCTCAACCCTGAGCTTCCTACCCTCTTTATTTTAGGTGGATCACAAGGTGCCAGAGCCATCAACCGACATTTTATTGATCGCATCGCCAAATATCTGGAAAAGCTGGGCATGCAAGTTCTTTGGCAAACCGGCAAAGCTGATTTCGAATTCTGCCAGAAGCAGATTGGTACAAATCCACGCATTGTTCTCAAACCATTTATCAAAGAGATGGATAAGGCTTATTCCATTGCTGATTTAATGGTCTGTCGAGCCGGTGCAATGACACTGACGGAGATCAATCATTTTGGATTGCCAGCCATATTGATTCCACTGCCCAGCGCAGCAGCAAATCATCAAGAATTTAATGCCAGAAGCCAGGAAAAAGCCGGTGCAGCCAGGGTTATCCTTGAACCTGAACTCGCTGAAGGTGCATTCCTTCCGCTGCTCACTGACATTTTCACTAATAAGGAAAAGCTTAGTGGCATGGCCAAAGCTTCAGCTGCCCTCAGCCGTCCTCAAGCCACACAAGAAATCTGTGACAATATTATAAGAATTGCGAGTACCAGTGCTTAAGTCAGCCAGACATATTCATTTTGTCGGTGTCGGCGGAATTGGAATGAGTGCTCTCGCCCTCTTACTGAAGCAACAGGGTAAATTGGTTTCTGGATCCGATCAGATGGATAGTGAATTACTAAATTCACTTCGAAAGGCCGGGATTCAAGTATTCATCGGTCATTCAACCAGTCATGCTGAAGGTGCCGACCTGGTCGTATACTCAAGTGCCGTAAAACCTGGTAATCCTGAGCGGGTTTATGCTGAGTCTCAGAGTATCCCTGAAATTCGCCGCGCTGAATTACTGGGTCAAATAGCAGATTCCTACGAAAACACCCTGGCTATTGCCGGTACCCACGGAAAAACTACCACCACAGGTATGGTTGGCCAGATCCTCATCGCCGCTGGGCTCGATCCCAGTATACTGGTTGGCGGAATCCTGCCAGACCTTAAATCAAATCTGCGTCTTGGTAAACAGCAGCACATCGTCGTTGAAGCTGATGAATATGACAGGTCCTTTCTTGCACTTAAACCTACCCAGATCATTGTGACTACCCTTGAAGCGGATCATTTAGACATTTACAAAGATTTACAGGATGTCCGCGACACCTTCCTCGAGTTCATATCGAAACTGGCCGATTCAGGACAGCTGGTCTTACAGGGGGATGACTCAGAATTACTGCAACTTGCAAACCGTAGCCCTCACCCCGTTATCAGTTATGGTTTGACCAATTTGCCTGATTATCGGGCCATTGATATTGAAATAAACTCCTTCACCAGCAAGTTTACTGTGGTAAGACGTGGCAAAAAGTTGGGTGAGATTATCCTCAATATGCCTGGGGATCACAATGTCATGAATGCCCTGGGAGCAGGTACCCTGGCACATCAGATGGGTATTGATTTCAAGCATATCAAAGCTGGACTGGAGTCTTTCCATGGTGTGGAGCGCCGATTCCAGCTCAAGGGTTCCAAAGATGGGGTCCAATTCGTAGATGATTATGCCCACCATCCTTCAGAAATTGAGGCAACACTGTTGGCTGCTCGAAGTGGTTGGGTAAACTCACGAATTATTGCCGTTTTTCAACCTCACCTGTATTCCAGAACCAAAGATTTTGCTCAAGAATTTGCAGCTGCGCTGGAAATAGCAGATATCGCTATTCTGACTGATATATATCCAGCCCGTGAACTTCCCATCCCTGGGGTAACCTCGGATCTCATCCTAGAACATGGAAGTGATAAGATTCAGTTGCTTCCTCACATTGAAGATGTCCACAAATTTTTGAGCCCCAAACTACAGAGCAATGATCTGGTTATAACCATGGGTGCTGGCGACATCTGGAAACTTCATGGACTTTTCCTGGAGGGAGATAAGTAAGTGGCGAAGTCATCTACATATATCATTCCTCCCCTGAGTTGGATATTCTCAGCGGGACTACTTGTAATCGTGCTGCTAGTTGGCTTTTTGAGTATGGCTTATGCAACACTGCTCAAAAGTGATGAGGTCGAGGCCATTCATCTTTATGGACAACGCACCATGAGCCCTGAACGGGTGAAGAGTCTCACAGAAGTTTACCTGGGTAGCTCGCTCATGGAGCTTAACCTCACAGAAATTCAGGATAGTTTTCTGGAATATCCGCTCATTCGGAGCGCCAAAGCTACCAGAAATTATCCTCATTCTCTTGATATCTATCTTTATGATGTTCTTCCTGTTGCCTATATCGCCATTCAGGAAATCATGACCCTTGATGAAAAGGCCATTCTACTACCGCTGCCTGACAAGGGGATGCTATACAATTTACCCATTATTACAGGGATCGATGTGGAAGTACCGAGCTCTGCAATTGGCCAGATAATTCCAGATGAGACCGTTCAGATGCTGGTAAGTTTCCTCAAGAAGATCCGCAAAGAACATCAAAATCTATATCTTGATATTTCTGAGATCTCCTATGACAGACGAGGCATCAAGCTGATATCAGCTACCCACGGAACCTCAGTATTTCTGGGAAACGAGGATGATGCCATTCTGAATAGCATCATTCTGGAAAAATTTATATCCGAAGAATCAGATTCAGGGATCATCAGTCCCTATCAGTATATCGATCTGCGATTTGATCGTCAGGTCATCGTAAAGGAGCGAGAATCACGATGAACAGCCGTGGAATATACATAGCCGTAGACATTGGGACATCGAAGGTATGCGCTATTGCCGCAGAGCCGGATCATGAAGATGTGCTTAAGGTGGTCGGACTCAGTAGCTCACCCTCCACAGGACTTCGACGTGGAACAATTGTTGACATCGAAGCCACTGCCCAGGCCATTCGTACTGCTCTGGATGATATAGAAGCCCGTGCCGGTATCAAAGCAGGGCAAATTACCGTAGGTATTGCTGGAGAGCATATCGCCAGCTTAAATGCAACGGGTGTTATCGGTATTGCTGATCTGTCAAATAAGGGTCATGAAAAAGAATTAAAGATTTCCCAGGAAGATGTTGAACGGGTAATCGAATCTGCCAAAGCTGTTGGTCTTCCCAATGGTCGTAGAATCATCCATGTAATTCCACAACAATTTACAGTGGATGATGAAGCAGGATTGCGTAATCCTGTAGGCATGACAGGTCGCAGACTTGAAGCTCAAGTTCATCTTGTCACTTCAGCCACTGCCAGTACGAAAAATATTATCACTGCAGTACGTCATGCAGGCTGTCAGGTCAAAGACTTCGTCCTGGAGCCCATAGCCTCAGCCCAATCTGTCTTAACTGAAGAAGAAAAAAAAGTTGGCGTTGGTCTCATTGATATTGGTGCTGGAACTACAGATGCCATCGTCATTTCCAAGTTTGGTGTTGAGCATACTGTCTCTCTCCCCTTCGGTGGCAATCAGGTTACTTCAGACATCGCGGGCATTCTTAGGATTACCGAGGAAGCTGCTGACGAACTCAAACTCAAATTTGGTCACTGCTTCACTGCCGAAACAGAAGTGGATAAGGTTTTTGATGTCAAGGGTGTTGGTGGCCGCCAGGATCGCAATATTAATGAGTCCGAATTTTCAATGTACATCGAAGCTCGTATGGATGAAACCTTGAGAATGGTCAAAGCCAATCTCGAAGAAAACGGGATGATAAAGCATTTGAATTCTGGTCTGGTATTTACTGGGGGTGGTTCAAAGATTCCTGGAATTATCTCCCTGGCAAAACGCGTTTTTGATTTGCCTGTCCGTCTTGGTAGCCCCATCGGCTTTATAGATACGACAGAGCGGATAGATAGTCCAGAATATGCAACTGCTACTGGTCTCATCGCCTATGCAGCAAAATTTCAATCAGAAGAGACGAGCCGTTATGATAGTGGAACGCTTGCTCGACTGTTTAAAACGATAACTGAATTTTTTCAGAAAAATTTTTAATAAGAAAACACATCCAAAACGGAGGATACTAACATGTTATTTGAATTTGACAGCTTAAAAGAACAGAAGGCTCGAATCCGGGTTATCGGTGTAGGTGGTGCAGGTAGCAATGCCATCGATCGTATGGTCGATTCAGAACTTTCCGGCGTAGAATTCATCGCCGTTAATACCGATGCTCAGGCATTGGATATCAGCAAGGCCGATGTCAAAATCCAGATTGGTAAGACCATTACCAAGGGTTTAGGTGCTGGTGCCAAGCTTCATGTAGGTGAAGCAGCTGCTGAAGAAGATGCACAGGCCATCGCATCAGCTCTGGAAGGCTCTGATCTGGTTTTTGTAACTGCAGGTATGGGAGGTGGCACAGGAACAGGTGCAGCCCCAGTGGTTGCACGGATATCCAAGGAAATAGGCGCCTTAACTATTGGAATCGTCACCACACCCTTCCGTTGCGAAGGTCCACAAAGATCCAAGCGCGGAAAAGAGGGCGTAGAGAATCTGCGTCAATTCCTCGATACCCTTATTGTCATTCCAAACCAGAGACTACTCTCCATCGTTGAGAGAACTACTTCAATGGTCGATGCTTTTCTGGAAGCTGATTCAGTACTTCTGCAGGCAACGCGTGGTATTTCTGATTTGATCAATGTTCCTGGTCTCATCAATCTGGATTACGCAGATGTTAAAACGACCATGGAAGGCATGGGTGATGCCATCATGGGTACAGGCATAGCTTCTGGCGAGGAACGCGCTGTATTGGCCGCTCAGACCGCCATATCATCACCTTTACTTGATGACACGAACATTCATGGAGCACAAGGCCTCCTCATCAATATTACCGGTGGTCCAGACATGTCACTATTTGAAGTTGATGAAGCCGCAAATCTCATATTTGAAGAAGTTGGCGAACAGGCGAACATCATTATGGGAGCAGTTATTGATGAAACTATGGGTGAAGAGCTCAGAGTTACTGTGATTGCCACAGGTTTTCATCACGATTCTGATCTCAAATTCGACCGCAAGGAAACACAGCCAGCCAGAGCATATCGTCCAGTTGCTCCAGTGGCTGCAGCCAAGCCAGTCGAAGAGATCGTCATCGAAGCTCCCGTGCAGGATTTCGTAGAGCCAAAGATTGCCCCTCGTCTAGAGACTTTTGAAGATCGTGAGAAATTAGAAGTCCCAACATATGAGCGTCAACAATCAGAATCAGAAGATGTCATCATGCATTTTAGCGATGATCTCTCTGTTCCTACGTATATCCGTCGTCAAGAGGGTATGACTTTATAAAGCGTTTCTGATCTAAAGATCAGACAGCCCGAATATTCGGGTCAACACCTCGCCAGGACGGGTCCCACAACCTCCGTTTCCCGTAAGCCCTGCTCTCCTGGGAGTAGGGCTTTTCCCGGGGCCAGCAGTGCCCGAATTCACGTCCCCATAAATACCATAATTATCCACGTTCAATTCGATTGAATTTCTTGTGACCAATGAGAAAGTGGTCTAGTTTCACAGCTTGAAAGGAGATCATTTCTCATGATAAAAGTACTTCATATTCTCGGGGTAGTCCTCTTCCTGGGAAACATTATAATCAGTTCACTTTGGCGCCATCTCGCGAACAGAGCAGAAGACAAAGCCGTTCATAAGTTTTCAATAAAATTGATCCAGCGAACCGATATTTTCTTTAGTGTACCTGGGATCATCCTTATCGCAGTTACCGGTCATATGCTGGCGCCAGGATCAGGGGGCATTGGAGCACATGGTTGGATCTATCACAGTTATGCCTTATTGACTGTATCTGCACTCATTTGGGTAGCTGGATTAATGCCCATTCAAAAAAGACAATTACGTCTCATCGAGGAATCTCATTCCTTAAAAGAAGCAGGTATCCGCTATAAAACCTTGAATCGGTGGTGGACCATTTTAGGCACTATAGCAGCTGTGCTACCTCTCATAGCGCTCTATCTCATGGTGGTGCGTCCTGCCTAGAGAATCCGGTATAAAATTCACAGTATTTATGGCCACCAGCCTGGATGGATTTATTGCTGATGAAAATGGTGGTATAGACTGGCTCAATGAACTCCCTCCCCCTGATGATCCCAAGGAGGATATGGGGTACGGAGCTCTGATTCAATCCATTGATAGATTGGTTATGGGGCGCAAGACTTTTAATCAGGTTCTAAGCTTTGGTAGTTGGCCCTATGGTGAAACTCCAGTCACAGTTTTATCTCATCAACCCCCTCCCCATATTCTGCCCGATGGGGCAAAAGTGGATTTTACCCGCGGATCTCCAGAGGACCTGATAGGACAATTCAAATCAGCTGGAGATATGCACATATATCTTGATGGTGGAAATGTAGTTCAGCAGTTTTTGGCAGCTGGATGCATTGATGATATCATCCTCACCCAGGTACCTGTTCTCCTCGGTAAGGGAATCAGCTTGTTTAAGGAAGAACTTCCTGAAAATATGTGGATTGTTAAAAACGTTACTAATTACTCCAATGGGTTTATCCAAACCCACCTTATAAAAAAGGAGTCAGATAGTTAATCTGACTCCTTTTTTTCTGGCAGTTGAGACTGTAGAAGCCTATTGCCTGTTTAATATTTAACTTTCTTTATAAATCTCTAATCACCTTGCGGATGGAGTCACCAATATGGTCGATACCAGCTGCAGTAATGGTGAGTGCAGGAGCCAATCTTACGGTTGTTTTATGTGTTTCCTTGGCATAGATGCCATTCTCCAGTAATTTTAAAGAGACTTTATGACCGTCCAAACCGGGTTTGTCAAACATTTCAAAGGCGGTTAAAAGACCAGCACCTCTGCACTCTTTGATTTTACCTGGAAATTCAGCACGAATACTTTCGAAGTGAGCTAAGAGTCTATCACCCATATTTCTAGCATTCTCGGCCAGTTTTTCATCGACCATGGCTTTTATGGAAAAAACAGCCGTTACCGATGCCAAGGGGAAACCACCAAAGGTAGAACCCTCAGAGCCGGGGGTGAGAACATCTATGACATCCCGTCTTCCAGCTACAAATGATACTGGCATAATGCCACCACCAGCTGCTTTACCACAGGCCATAAGATCAGGGTGGACATCATAGAGCATATGGGCAAAATGAGCACCGGTTCTGGCAAATCCAGTTTGCACTTCATCCACACAGAATAGAACATTGTATTGTTTACACAGCTCAGCAACTCTTGGCAGATAGTCTGCAGAGGGCAAAATCACACCGGCCTCTCCCTGAATGGGTTCTACAATGTATGAGGCAATTTTATCACCCTTTTCTTTGAACAATGCTTCCAACGCATCTGCGTCGTTGAAAGGGACAACCTCGATACCAGGTAGAAAGGGTCCAAAATCATCTTTAGCAGAAGGATCAGTGGAAGCAGATACTGCAAACAATGAGCGACCATGGAAGTTTTCAGCAGCAACTACGATGATGGCCTCATTGGCGGGAATACCTTTGACACGATAACCCCAGCGGCGTGATAATTTGGCCATAAGCTCTGGCGCTTCTACTCCAGCAACCTTAGGAACAACCTTTTCCATTTTGGTAATGGCTGTGGCTGCCATAAGAAAGGCTGCCATATATTTATGTCGGATTGAGCGTGGAACTGTGGGAATTTTTTCGTCCTGGAGATGAGCAACAACTGCATCCACAATTGTCTTGTTAAGTTGACCCTGATTAACAGCTGAATAACAACACAATCCGTCCAGCAATTCCTCTTCAACATAAGACTTAATGCCTTCAGGATCTGGTTTGCGACAAATTAAGGTTGAACTGTCCTGCACATGGCTCACAACCACATTTTCCAGGGGTGCATAATTCTGACCACCCTTTTCCAATTCAATTGCTTCGTGTTCAGCTGGACCCAGATCACCGATCCTGACCCCATTTATGGTGAGATCGTCACCGTAGCCTGAAATTCTGACGTCACTCATCTATAATTCTCCTCATTATTGTGTATAAAGAATGGTCCAGATAAACCCTGTCCCTGAAAGTCTCACTCGTTCAAGATATTTTAAAATCTAAGGGTAAGCAAATGAGTTACAAACTGGGGGTCCAATACTCGACCAATTCCAAAGATCATAGTTGACAAGGCAACAAATGGGCCAAAAGGGACCCGGCGCTGAGCGGAAAAACCTTTAAAAACACCGGTAAATATCCAGGTGATGAATGCCAGCAAACTTGCAATAAAGAATACATATGCTGAAAGTATCCATCCTAACCATAGTGCCACAGCCAGACATAACTTTACATCACCCAATGCCAGGGTTTGATCACCACTTCCAAAGCGTTGGGGCAAAACTATGAACAGAGAAACCACTGCAGCAAGGGCCAAACCCAATAGTGAGCTATATAGATTTATACTACCAGCAGTAAGACTAAAAACACCGATGGCTATGATGTAGACCACAAACTCATTGGGGATGATCCATTTCTTCAAATCCATGTAGGTCACGCCAATCAAGGCAAAAAAGAGAACACTGATTTGGAGAGCCAGAACAGGTTTCAAGACACTGAAAGCCCAAACAGAAAATATCAAAATCGCAAACTCCAGAAATGCATATAGCCGTGGAGATTCATGGCCACATGTTGAACACTTCCTTGAAGGCAGAAGGGAAGTTATTATTGGAATTCGACGAGAATAAGGTTGTAAAGCACCACAGGACTCACATACCAATTTCTTTGTGAATACTGATATCTCCTGAGAAATTACCGCAAATATATGAGTGAGTGATGCAGCTAGGACTATCCCAACCAAAACACCAAACAAAATTATTTCAGCTGGGGGGATCATTCGTTAAACCGTTATCCCTTACATACCTGACTTCATGGCCATACCAATGTAGAATACAGGTAAATAGGTCACAATGAGGATGACGAGGATCATTCCACCGACAAACATAATCATGAGGGGTTCTATAAGAGATGTCATCCGGTTTACCATGGAATCAACTTGTTTGGCGTAGAAATCCGAGGCCTTATCCAGGAGTGTATCAATTTCACCAGTTTCCTCTCCTGTTGAGAGTAACTGCAGCATGATGGAGGGAAATTTTTCCGTAATCCTGAAAGCAGCAGAGATATTATAACCATCTCGAATGTATTCAGTCGCCGTGCCCACAGCCTTGGCATAAACTTTATTATCAACCACTTTCTGAATGAGACGCATGGAGGGAATAACTGGTACACCAGCACCCAATAGAATTCCCAGGGTTTTGGTCATCTTATTATAGATATTATAGTTGATTAAGGTGCCAAATACTGGGAAATTAAGCTTGAAGGTATCTATAAAATACCCCCCTCTCCGTGTGAGACCCACCATCCAGACAACCACTAATCCAACAAAGAAAAAGAATACAACCTGGCCATAACTCTCAACGACTGCATCGGATATGCGCACAAGCATCTGGGTAGCAAAGGGCAACTCAGCTCCCAGGGATTGGTATACTTCGTTAAACCTTGGAACGATAAATACAAGCATAGCCACCACAACCACAACAAGAAAGCCCAGAACCATAAAGGGGTAGTAAAGCGCTGACTTCACCTTTTGAGCGGTGTCGTGTACAGCTTCGATATATGATGCGAGTTGATCAAGAATGGTCTGTAGACTTCCACTGACCTCTCCAGCCTTCACTAGTGCCACAAATAAATTGTCAAAAGTAGCGGGATGTTTTTCCATGGAATCACTGAGGCTCAAACCACGACGAATATCATCGGAAACATTTTGAAGTGTTTTCTTAAAACCAGGATGACGTTCTTCTTCAGCTAGATTTGTGACAGACTTTTCCAGCGTTAATCCTGCGGCAAACATGGTTGCAAGCTGTCGCGTAAAAAAGACCAGATTCTTTAAGGGAATCCGTGTCTTTAGCTTCTGGAGGGATAGATTAAGTTCCTCAATGAACTCATCTCCCCATTGTATATCGGCCTTCTTTTTCTTTTTACCCCCAGCCGCAATTTTCTCAAATGCTTCTTCGGCAGTAGGCTCAGCCTGTTTTAGCTGTTCAGCTAATTTTGCATCAATTTCAGCCACTTAAAAATCCTCAACTGTTGAGCGTAATACTTCTTCAAATGTGGTTATACCGTCTTTAAGCTTTTGGATACCAGCTTCACGCAGAGATACCATACCCTGTTCAACAGCTTTCTCACGAATGACTTCCTGATTGGCATTTTCAAAAACAAGTTTTCTAATAGCCTGGCGCATTTCAAGCATCTCAAAAATACCTGATCTACCGCGATAACCAGTCTGTCGACATTGGACACAACCCTTACCATGATAGTATTTGTGACCATCTGCTTTGAGACCAAGACGGGTTAAATCTTCTTTGGTGGGTGTATATTCTTCTTTGCAGTTCGCACAAATGGTACGAACCAGCCTCTGGGCCATCACCAAATTCAAACTGGAACCTACCAGAAATGGAGGAACCCCAATATCAATAAGACGCGTAATGGTTGAGGGTGCATCATTGGCGTGAACCGTACTGAACACGAGGTGACCAGTCAACGCAAACTTGATGGCAATATCGGCTGTCTCTTCATCACGAATTTCACCAATCAGGAGGATATCAGGATCCTGTCGTAAAATTGACCTCAACGTAGAACCAAAGGTCAAACCAATTTTTTCCCGCATCTGAACTTGACTGATACCATCCATCTGGTATTCAACAGGATCTTCAACAGTAGTGATGTTGGTGCCTTCGCTCTTAATCTCTTTAAGCGAGGCATACAATGTGGTTGATTTACCTGATCCAGTAGGACCAGAGATGACAACCATACCATAGGGTTGACGAATCCAGCGTCCAAACATGTTGAGCTCTCTGGCATGAAATCCCAGTGTAGTCAAATCAAGATTAAAACCACCCTTATCCAACAGACGCATAACTATTTTTTCACCATGCACAGTTGGCAAAACAGAAACACGAACATCAATCTCCCGTTCCCCCATCTGGATACTCATACGACCATCCTGTGGGAGACGTCGCTCGGCGATATCCAGGTTAGATAGAATTTTGATACGCGTGGTAATACCACTCAAAGATGTGATAGGTGGCGTCATAATTTTCTGGAGTACACCATCGATTCTGATTCTCACATTAACCACATGTGATTGAGGTTCAACGTGGACATCAGTAGACCGCTCTTTGATGGCTTCCATAAGGATCAGGTTTACCAATTTGACAAAAGGTGCATCTTCTTCGTTGATTCCCTCTTTACTGAGGTCAACCATTTCGGAGTCATCTTCATCTCCGGAGAACACCTGAATATTTGATAGGGCGGCGTCTACTTCATCAGTTTGACGAATCCTCCCATAGTGATACTCAATAGCATTCTGGAGGGCAGTTTCACCTGCTACCACAACCTCAACCTTAAGGTTGGTCAATTTTTCAATTGAATCTACTGTTGCCAGATCCTCAGGATCCTCCATAGCAACGACAACAGTGGATTCTGATTTTCCCAGGACGATGGACATGTTCTCATAGGCAAAATCTTCAGGGATTGTGTTAACAATATCCCCTGCGACCTTCATCAAATCCTCTTCATATACAGCAGGATGACCAAGCTGCAAAGCATAGACCTTGACCAGCTCAGCTTCAGTAATCATACCCATACGAATAAGTAGTTTACCTAGTTTTTCCTTGGTAGTAGATTGTCTCTCCAGCGCTTGATCCAGCTGTTCCTGAGAGATCACATTCTCATGAATGAGGATGTCACCGAGTTTCTGAAATTGGGGATTAAACATTGCTATGGAATTCCCTTTTATTAATTCTGAATTGTCCGAACCAGCTGAATACTGGACTGTTCACTACCAATACTCTGTGGATCCAATAGTGTACCCCATACCTGTGCAGTAAATGGATTGTAAGAATTTACTGAACCATCTGCATTAAAATTGGGTGTACATAAACCGGCATCAAAGAAAACTGTAATCTGAGCAATGCCCTGATTATCTGTTCTCACAATGGGCATACCGGTTTCTGGATCCAATGGATCCCATGCAGCAGCACCAAATGAGCCAAACAGAATACGTCCATTCTTGATGGCATTATTGTAATAGTCAGTCAAGACTGCCGTTAAAATCACAGGGACCTGAGATGGATTTGGATTATTGGCTGGCTGGAAATCATAGAACTGCATGGATGGGATCACAATTAAGTCACCAGGATAGAAAGGCAGCAGTAAAAGACTATCTTCTGCAGCATTTACATAGCCCTGGATGGTATCTCCATTGGCTCCATATGTCTGAGCAATGACATTGACATTGTCAAAAGTTCTATCAGAATTCCAGTATATCATTGACCATGCTATTCCATGATACTGATCGCCATTCAAGTTTTCACCATAGGTGAGAGATCCACCAATGACTGAGGCAATACTATCGGGTTCAATATGCCAGTAAACTTGAGTAGAGTCTTCAACAGGATTGGTGTACTGATCCCAAACTCTAGCGGCCATTTCAGCCTGATACTGACCACCACCAATAGGCTCAATCTGGTTGATATCAATATCTACATCAATGAAAGCAGGTGGACCAGCTGCAATGGTAACTGGAATTGCTGTGGCAGAAATGGTTCCTGAACCAAGCACAACACTGGCTGTAACACGGACTGGACCTGATTGGGATCCACTGTTCAGTGTGACACTTGCCACACCATAATTTGATTCCACTGTTGTAACGTTTCCAATACCATCAAGGTTGGCGCCAGCTGGAATGGCTGGGCCCAATTGGAACTGTACATCATATGGTTGATCAACCAATTCACCACGAGCATCTCTTACTTCTGCCCTAATCGTGGTTGAAGCCACACCAAAACCACCTGCTACCACAATTTTGTTGGGTGCTGAAGGAGGAATGATGATGTATGTTGGCAAACCTGGTCGAACAGTTATTAACGTAGAGTCTGTTACACCTCCAACGGTTGCGGAGATGGTGGCGATTCCTGCAGAATCACCAATGCTAAAGGTGGACAATGCAATTCCATCTTCATCTGTGGTAGAAAATTCTGTTACGAACCCAATATCTGAAGCAAATCTTACCAGTGTGTTTGCTTCAACTGGATACCCAGAGGAATCCATTACTGTGGCTGTGAGTAGGGATGCATCAACACATTCGGTATCTGTCGGGGATGGGAGCTCCACACATTGTGATAACAATTCAATCCTTGCGGGGACGCGCTCTGGTGGGTTTGGATCGTCTGCAATAACCAGAACATCGACAGTATCACGTATAGTTCCATAAAAGGGATGTTCGATTTTGGCAATAATTTGCGCAACGACATCTTCAGTAATATTGGCACCAAGATCAGAAAATACGGTTTCTGCAACACCGGCATCATTTGTAAATTTGGGGGAATTAATAGTTCCGATCGTGGATGAGAAAATGACCTCTGTAGTATCAATCCCCTGATTATCCTCGTCCTTCACTATGGCGTAGATTCGAGCAGTTGTTACACCATTATCGGCATAAATGGTCGTATCCAAGGTATTCAGATTAAGAAAGTACTCCTGACCAGCAACATAATTGATGGTTACAGTATCTGAGAATGCAATTGCAGAGTTTTGAGCATTTTTAAGGAGGGAACCAAAATTATAGACTCCGTGATTATCCCTTACGAACGATTCCATAGCAAGAGATGTCACTGAAGCCTCGACCACTACATCACCAATCTGACCTTCGTTATTGGTAAAGGTGACATGGCTGGTTCCAATAGCATTTGTAGAATCGGAGGCACCATCCAGGTAACCAACAGTTGCTCCTTCCAAGATGCGATAATTTACCAATACATTCTTCACCGCTACACCGAGACTATCTCGAACATTTGCATTGATAGTAGCTGAGTAGGTTGAATCTTCTTTGAAGACTTTTACTAATCCAGATGAGGGTATCGTGGTTGCAAAAAATGAAGATACCAGATCTTCCATTGGTAATACTTCCAGAACCACAGTATCCCGCACTGTGTTGTTATTGCTATCCGTATATCTGGCGACAATTTTCACATTTGCAGCAGCCTGACCCTTATCATCAAAGGTGGCTACGGCCTGACCAGATGAGTTGGTAGCAATATTTGATGCAATGGCACCAGTCAATGCAGAGAATACGATGGTGGCCCCTTCCTGGGGCTCATTTACGGCATTTGTCAGAATTGCTGTGACTTTGGCAACAGTTTTACCATTATCAGCATAAATCACATACCGATCAGCCGTAAGGTTGATATTGTATTCAATTACATCATCTACTTTTTCCGTTGGATTTCGTGTATCACATCCAACAAAAACAGACATTGCAGTCAAAACCAGAATTAGAAACCTGAAATAATTAGTTTTCATTTTCAAACCTCCTCCAAAAAGTCTTGAGTTATTCCTTTTCAACCGGAACCTCCTCAATGACTTCATTTTCATCTTCTTCATCATCCTCAGTATTAATGAAGGTGTCCTCTAGATCCAGCATCCGATCAGTTTTCTCGATACCGGTATAAGTGTCTTTGACGATATGAGGGGTGATTTCGATGATTAAATCTTTTTTTATCTCCTGCTCAAATTCATGTTGGAAAAACCGTCCGATATAAGGGACTTTTCCAAGAATTGGAACAGAGTGCTTGATTTTCTTACGATCTACAGCCAGTAAACCAGCAATGATGATAGGCTCACCATCTGGTACACGAACTGTGGTCGTTGAAATTCTTTTTTGAACCCAGGGGATATTCCGCTCGGGACCAACAAAATCATAAAAGTTTGAAATTTCAGGAGTGACGGTAGCTGTTATAAATCCATCGCTGTTGACATTTGGTTTCACATGCAGTTTGATACCAACGATTTCGCGTTGAACCTGAACCTGACCTCCCACTCCACCACTGGAGAGGATGTAAGGAATCACATCAACCATCTGAATAAATGCTTCACGACCATTTAGTGTTACAACTGATGAGTTAGCCAGAATCTCAGCTTCATTGTTCTTGAGTAGCATATCCAGAGTAATATCAAAAGCTGAAAGTTGACGGCTAAATCCAATTTTATTGGATGGGTCCATACGTTGGAAATACATGTTGTCAGGTGTGCGACCATTAGGAAGCGCACTATACTGTTCAATAACTGATCCATCTGTCTGACTCTGTTGGGACATACCTGGAACCAATGATCCACCAATTTGAGCCAGTGTAGGAGCAGCATTCTCAGCGACAATAGTTGTAATCTGAGCGAGACGAGACCAATCCACACCGATACGGTTATCTCCAGCGAGTGTCACTTCAATAATTCGAGCTTCCAGCTTGATCTGTAGAACTGGCACATCAATGCTGGTAATAATTTCCATAATCTCAGAGATGCTTTTAGGGCTGGTATGGATCAGTAGCTTATTGCCACCCTGATCTACTTCAACCTTATCTGTAATGTCCTGTAGGATATTTTTGACTTCAGAAGCGTCGGCATATTGCAGAGGAATAACATAAGCCTTACCACCAATTTCTTCAGAAAGACGATCAGCTGTGGCGACGAGGAAGGATTTCCCTACGAGCTCATAGCTGAGTCCAGCAGCACGCACAACCAGGTTAACTGCCTGTTCAATTGGCACATCATCCATGTGCACTGAAATTCTATCCTGACTGTTTACCTCAGGGCTAGTAACGATATTATAGCCACTCTCATCGGCAAGAATTGAGAGAACCGTGGGAAGGTGGGCATCTTCAGCATGAATGGTAATCAATTTCTGTTGTGTATCCTGGGCCATACCAACGGTTGCCATAATCAGCATGAGTATGCTGGCCAGAATATATCTACTCGTTTTCATTAATAGGTTTCCTCTTCATCATCAAATTGTGGACCTCGCGTCGAATTCCGGGCTGCGTCAGCAGTAACCGTCCTCCCCTGAAGTGGATAAAACTTTGATTTACCCTCTCGGTAGGCAACAACGCCATTTTCAGTAATGCGTAAAATTTTAAATTTCCCCAGAACATCCCCTACTTTTACCTGACTTTCCTTTTGCTGGAATTCCACAGTAGCACGGGGAGGATCAAAGTTCATATACAAACCACTCACTCGAATGGTATTGGCCTGCATACTTTGAATCAAACGTCCCATTTCATCCGTTAGAAAGACAACCTTGTTCAATTTCATGGGATTATTTTTAAGTGTAAATTTAAAGGAAGCTCTCTCCTCTAATTCTGTCTCTAATTCACCAATAACTCTTTCTAACTCCTCGTCAGTACCAATACTGATATTTGCAGCATCTCTTACAATTTCCTCTCGATCAGAGCGGATATCATTCAAAGCATAGACTTCCAGTCCGAAAATGACTACACCTGCCATGATGGTAAGAGACCAGAAGAAGCGTGTACGTCTATCCATTATTTCTTACCTTTCAATAGGGTTAGTGTCGAAATTTTTAACTCAATATTCTGTTCGGAAAGGATGCGTTCATCCTTGGTATTCTTGAGTCGCTCAATCCCATTCTTCACATGGAATTCATTTACTTGAATCAAACGCATGGAACTCTCAAGTTTGGCCATTAAAACACCGAATTGCTTGTAATTGCAACGAATTTCTAAATCATAAGGAGTTTCAACGCTGATTCGACCTGTTATACGTGGTTTTGGTCGCATATAAATGGTCGTGATACCCAGACTATCCAATGTCATCGTCAAAGAATTGAGAAAGTCCATTGAGGCATCCTCAGTCACTTCATCAGATTTACTCTCGGCCAGGTTTTCTTCAAATAGGTTATAAACTCGATCTAATTCGTTTGATAGAATTTGAGCGGTAATCAAACTCTCATTAAGTTTTGCAATTTCTTTGTCCAGATACCTGATATCTGCTGGCTTGTCGCCATGCACCCAATTCACCGTATAATAGAAAGCGAGAGCCAGGACAAATACTGTTACAGCTAAAATCTGTACGCGTTTCATCAGCTTCTCCTCCCCATATCTTTTTTACGATCCTTCGGGTCAGGAATATCTAGAGTGGCTTTAACTTCAAAATTGACTACATCCTGATTTAGAATGGTCATCCTTGAATAGCTGGCAAATTTGATATCAGTAAAATCTTCTGAGAATATTTGGTCATTCTCTAATCTGGCAATAAACTCTTCAAGAATATCAAATTCACGCTCATCTGGATAAATTCTTGATACGCCGGCTATGGTTAGATAGCGATCTTTAAAGGTGAGGTGTGTTATGGCCATGTCATGGGGCATCAGTCGCCCCAGAGCATTGAGTTTCTCAGCCCAAATTGTACGTCGATCTGAAAGTTCTGACATGGCAAGAATATCATCTTTAGCCAGATTGCGACCTTCTTGTTTCAGAGTATCGATTTGTGCCTGAATGGATGCGACCTGTGACTCTTTTTCATTGATAATCTGGGCATACTTGGAGTTTTCAACCACCAGGGCTGCAAAACCTCCGACCAGGATCAAAACGACGAAGACAAAAGCACCCCATCGAGTCGTTTCACGACGCTTTTCCAGACGAGCCGCTTTGCTGGAGGCTTGGTTTAAATTGATTTTAATTACGTTAATCATGATTCCTCGACATGAGCTTCAAAATGCTTTTTAGTATTTCACAGTAATGGATGTGTAATCGTAATTTCGACTTGTATGCTGCTGTTATTCCAGCAGTCCCCGCATGGCATATCCGACGGCCACAGCGTATGCGCCAGGGTCGGTTATGTCATTATGCATATCATGATGCAATTGAGCAGTGGGATTGTACACTTCCGCCGGTACGTTCAGACGGTTTGCAATAAATGCATCCAAATCTTTAATACTGGTGGATGCGCCTACTAACAAAATCTTATGAAAGTAACTTTCATTACTTTCCTTAATATAGAAACGCAAGGATCTGCGGATTTCATCAACAAGATTATCATAAATGGTATGTTCCGCGACGCTGACTGTAAAGTCCTTCTGTTCAGCGCCTGAAATCTTCAATGTGAGTTCATTGAATTCAGGATCACATTTGATTTTTTCGGCTTCCTGATAGGTGATTTCCTTTTTCTCAACCAATTCCCTGGTAAAATGATGACCACCAATTTGAATATCTCTGGTAAAGAATGGTGCCTGACGACCCCAGACTACCAAAGTAGAAGATACAGCACCGATGTTCAAAAACACGTTAGCGCCATCTTCAGGTAATCCATGTTCGATCACATATGAGTTTGCCATGGCCACTGCCTCAGTATCTACGATACCTGGTCTTAACCCAAAATTTTTGATCATTTTGAGGTGATTCTCAAGATTTTTCTGAGTGGAAGCAACCAGAAGCACATTGAGTTTGTCCATCTCCTTAGGATCCTCTCCCAGAATTTGAAAATCCATTAGTGCATCCGTACCATCCATAGGGATATGCTTCCGTGCCTCAAACTGTAGAGCAGAAGCCAACTCATCCTCATCATCCGTATTCATCATCTTCATCTGGCGGATGCTGGATTGTTGGTTACTCAGTCCGGTTGTCACCAGCTTGGCGCGACGAGGGTTGATTTTCATGCGATCCAGCAACCGTTCTGCTGCTTCAATAATTTTGTCCTCATCAAGACGTTCTGGATCGTAATCACGCTTTTTATCGTATACAGGCTCGGTTCCAAAATTTTGTAGCGTATACCCCTTTGGAGTTTTTTGAAGCTGTACGATTTTGATCTGATAGCGACCAATGTCAATTCCAATACTCATTCGCCTAAATATTCTCCTATACCTGATAGTTCCAGACTTGAACTACCGTCTGAATTTTTAGTTTCTGGCCACTCTGGTGGTGGAAACTTTCTTAAATTTCTGTCATAGTGGTAATCTTTTTCGTAGCCAATTCCAGGTGTAATATTGTATCCACCTGTTCCTGGCGGCGGTGCATTACGCTTTAGATAACCACGTTTATCCTGGACAACACTGCCATAAATCATGACATCGCCCCGGATATCCGCTGTTCCTGTGGCAGGTACGAAGGGTCTTACTCCTCGACCATCTCCCTTAATAGCAGTTCCATCTAAAAAATTGTATCCAGTAGTACTATTCTGCCAGTATTGGATCATAAAAGATTCATTCATGGCAATCATGGCAGCATTTATTCTCACATCAGCGCCACTGGCGCTATTTCTTTTTCCATTGGCAGTCGTATTGGCCACTATAATGTTTCCACCTGATAAAAGACCAAGACGGTTTGGATTTCCAGGCATTATGTAGCCATTGGTCTGAGATCCTTCATATAGCAAATCATTCATGATCCAAATATTACAGTTCAACTCTCGAATGGTTTCATCATCGTGGGCCATTTTGTAAGGTTGAGGCGTAGAGGTGGCAATGGTGTATCGGCCACGAATACGTGCACCGGTGGCACTTTGTACCTGTACCTGCCCTCCATCAATCCAGATCACCGCCTCGGGGGTTATAATTACATCATCAGTTATGTAATCGGCAGGATCAGCAGGTGGCGGAAAGTCAAAATGTTGAAATTCCATATCACCTCTATAAACATTCTGCCCCAGTAAATTTTCATTCCGATAGTGGACGGGATGGTACATCTTCATATTTTTATCAAATGCTGCTTGCTCACCAGGTGTGGCGGGAAGTTCAAGAGGCGGCAGTTGATAGGCCCATTGTGTTACCTTTATTTGCCCAGGTGAAAACTCAAGGTTTGTCATGATGTGAAAGTCTTCATGATCTGGATCAAGCGTATTGATTAAGGCATTCCCAGCGTAAAAGTAATCTGCCTTAGATTTTACCAGATCTTGACCTTCATAAGGTGGCCACTCGATTCGTGGCATTGAATCCCGATGAACTCCTTCAAAAATGCTATTCTCATTACAACTACCCAGATTGAATACGCCAGCTGTGTACAC
Organism: Fidelibacterota bacterium; assembly: GCA_018673925.1. Classification (GTDB taxonomy): domain Bacteria; phylum Fidelibacterota; class UBA8477; order UBA8477; family JABMPR01; genus JABMPR01. The sequence goes on along the minus strand of JABHBL010000037.1, from coordinate 12,456 downwards.
CTGGCTTTGTTCATATTCGGTATCTGTTTCATAATCAACGAACTCTGGACAGCCAAAATTACTCATGGTGATATCATCGTTAGAGTAAACCAGACCCTCAAGAACTTCGCCTGATCCAAAATTTACAGTAGTTCCCAACCAGGGTCCACCACCTGGGGCTTCCTCATTGGTCAAATACATAAACTCTTCAAAACCGCGAGCCCTGTATTTGACTTCCATAGTGTATTCCACCTCGATGGGTTCATTTACGAAACTATTGTAGGTGCTCCACCCAGTAGCTCGACCATGACGTTCGCTGCGATGGGTCCTCAGGTTTTCAACCATGGAAGCTGTCACATCGCGATAACCGCCGATCATTTCATCTATATCTTGATCATCCAGGGTCGTGTCGGCATCTGTATTATAACTTGGACTTCTGATCAAGGCATTAATTGGGGTGAGGCCTGAAATGGCGTTGTACCGAGCTCGGGTCTCTGCAAATCTTTGTGAAAACAGAATCCGTTCGCCCATGACAAAATGGAGATAACCCACGGTGTAGCCCAAACTGATCATGACCATTAGCAATGATAGAAAAACGATGAAACCGTGCTGATTCTTAATGAAAGTTCTCATAGGAAATATTTATCCTTTGCCCAGGCTATACGTTTAAATGTGAGATACTCTACAGAAGATTCCCCTTGAAATTTGGTGGTAACGGAAATAATCATCTCAATTTGCCACAAGCTTTTCGCCAGTTTATTGAGATAGGGTCTACCATTAAATACATTCTCGAATTCATCGACTTCAGTCAACTCGGTCACTATGAATTTATCTAATGCGACAATGCGTTGACCTTCGTCTCTATAAGTCCCCTCAGCTGGAAAATCAGCAAAATCCAGAATGGGCTGGCCGTTTACAGTAAGCCCATCATATTTGTTGCCCTGAATGTTTAGTTGGCGCGATCCATCCTTAGGCGTGATAAGCAGATTATCATAGTTGGCAAGGTAGGCTCTACGAAGCACTATTTCAGCGGTACCAACTTTATCAATGATGTAATCCATTGATTCATAACCCCAGAAACGAGCGCCCTTGGTCACCCAATCATCCTGGTAGAAACCAACGATGGAGGTAATTCCAGTTCCAAGTGCCAACACACCTATTGATGAAATGACCATAGCAGTAACCAGTTCGACAAGTGTCAAACCAGCTGAATTTTTTATTTTGGTAAAACGCTTCATCAAAATGTCGTGAATACGGTGAGACTCATCCGTAACTCCGTGCGTTCTTCCATGTCTCCAAGATGATCCCACCAACGGATATACATCTCTAGTTCATAGTAAGGGCTATCATTCAGATCATGCGCTGTGTACTGTTTGAACGTAGGTTCTCTAAACATTTTAGCAGCAAAGTACTCACCATCCAGGTTGTCATCAGAATCCGGATTATAGAGAATTACGTCTGCGCCCCTTAAATCACCCAATAATTCATGGTCGGTCATCTGACCATCGAGCAAGCGAACCATCCAGTAGTCCAATTGACTTCTTAGCTCTTCCAGTGCCCGTTGTTGAATAATGATTTTTCGTGCCTCAGCGCGGGCATAGTTCACGCCATAAAACATGGTAGCAGAAGTGGCAGCCATGATAATGATACCCACCATGACTTCGATGAGGGTAAAGCCAGGAGAATTTCTCGTGACCCATGTCTGCCGCTTCTGTTTCATTTTATAGAATCCCCTGTTCGAACAACTTGGGATTGTCTGCAATCTGTGCTGCTGCGGAGCGAGTTATCTTACCTGCACTTACTAAACGCTGTAAATCCTGATCCAATGTCTGCATGCCATCGACCCCACCTGCCTGAATCACAGAAGGAATCTGATAAATCTTATCTTCACGAATAAGATTTCGGACAGCTGAGTTAGCGATCATTATTTCACAACCAGGTACTCGACCCTTGTCGTCCTTGGTCTTCAATAGTTTCTGTGCAATAACTGCCACAAGACTCTCGGAGAGCATGGAGCGAACCTGTCCCTTTTGGGCGACAGGAAATATATCAATAATACGATCAATGGTTTTTGACGCACTCGATGTATGGAGAGTTGACATAACCAAGTGACCCGTTTCCGCTGCTGTCAAAGCCAACTGAATGGTCTCAAGGTCTCGCATTTCTCCAACAAGAATCACATCTGGATCTTCACGCAAAGCAGATCGAAGCGCGTTGGCAAAACTATCAGTTGAAATACCCAGCTCGCGCTGATTTACCAGACAGTTTTTGCTCTCATGATAATACTCAACAGGATCTTCAATGGTGATGATGTGTGCTTCACGATGCTCATTGATATGATCCACCATGGCTGCCAGAGTGGTTGATTTTCCAGATCCCGTAGGACCAGTCAGGAGAATCAAACCCCTATCACGCATAGCCAGCTTAGCCAGAACCGGTGGAACATCCAATTCATCAAACCCTTTGATGTCGGTTGGGATGGTTCTGAACACCCCTGCCACACCACGGATCTGCTTGAAGAAGTTTACTCTAAATCGGCCTCTCCCCTCGAGCTCCCGCGAAAAATCTATTTCCTTCCGCGAGTGAAACCGTTTCAGTTGATCTTCATTCATAACTTCTGAAGCAATCAGCTCCATCTCTTCTTTGCTGAGAAGGGGCAAATTTAATTTGCGCATGGTTCCATTAATACGAACCATGGGAATAGCACCCACACTTAGATGCAGATCAGAAGATCCACTCTCAAGAGCATAGCCCAGCAATTCGTCTATCTTAGAAGCCATTAGAATTATTCTTCTTCGTCGAAGCCGTAACCGGTAAATTTACCGTTTTCAGTTTCATAACGAACTTCGTGACCAGCACCCTGTTTCATTTCTTCTGTACTTAAAGCTGTGATTTCAGAAATACCATCACCACCACCAATAATTGTGAATACCCACTGGCGCTTGGTAGCACTCTTCATCTGGATGTATTTAGGTTCAAGTTGTCCCTCTACATCATCTGGCCATTCGCCTCTGTCCTGGTAATACATTTGGGCAGCATTCCAGATCGAACCAATAGCTGATTGAGCATCAGATGCATAAGCACCCTTCACATAGTTTTGGTAGATCGGGAAAGCTACCGCAGCCAGAATGGCAACAATAATAACAACGACCAATACCTCAATTAGGGTAAAGCCGGATTCCCGGGTTCTCAGGTTCTGTTTCATCTTCTCTCCTTAAAAAATTATAATGCTCTTGTACTCGTTTTAGCGGCGCAAGATACATGCGACACTATGGACATTCAATTCGTACAGGATAAAGAAATGATAACAGAATATTGATATATATCACACTATGTAAAAATTGACTTTCCCATATCGAATGGGATAAGGCCAATTTTGGGTATGTTAATGGTAACTAACTTCGTCCTTTAGGCCAAAATATTAGTCCCCCACTCCAACATATAATATTTTCTAGAACAGCTCTTTAAGTTGCTCGATCAAGCAATAAGAGCCAGTATTGCAAAAACATCGATAGCCCACAACATGGGTGATACCTCTTCACGTTTGCCATGGATTACTTTAATAAATGTCCAGCTTAGAAATCCCCAGATGATCCCCTGTGTAATACTGAATGTGAGCGGGATAAGCAGCATGGCGATAAACGCGGGTATGGCATTGTCCATCTCACTCCAGGAAATTTTTCGGACCGGCTTCATCATGAAAACACCTACCAAAACCAGAGCTGGTGCTGTGGCAATACCGGGAATAATTGAAAGTAAAGGGGATAGAAACATAAATGGGAGAAAAAGGAGTCCAGCAACGAGAGCTGTGAGGCCTGTTCTACCCCCCTCCTCAATCCCAGTGGCTGATTCAATATAACTGGTTCCAGAGCTGGTACCCACCAATCCGGAAATGGTTGTGGAAAACCCATCAACAATAAGCGACTCCTTGATATTACGTGGTTCACCATCTTCAGATTTGAGATCTCCGGCCTCAGCCACACCAACAAAGGTAGAAATGCTATCAAACATATCTGTGAATAGGAAAGCGAAGATCACTGGTATCATTGCGAACTTCAAGGCCCCCACCAAATCAAGGGCAAATAATAACGAAAAATCCGGAGCAGCAAAAATTCCGTTAAAGCTTACCAGTGTAGGCGTTCCAAAATTGATGGAGCTGGCATCTCCCCACCAGCGACCAATGGGAATAGCGATGAGGGTTGTAGCGACAATGCCAAATATGAGGGCACCTTTATAGCGAGCAACAACCAGGACTGAAGTGATCAATAGACCAATCAGAAATGTGATAACAGCGGGGGTTAGCTCACCCAAGCCAACCAGGGTTGCAGGATTGGCTACTATAAAATTGGCGTTCTTGAAACCAATAAATGTAATAAAAAGACCAATACCTGCTGCTATGGCATAACGCAATTGCGTAGGGATGGCATGTACAATCATTGTGCGAATATTAAATATTGAAAGTAAGAGAAACACGATACCAGAAAGAAAAACAGCACCCAGAGCTGTTTCCCAGGGAATACCCATTCCCAGTACAATACCATATGTAAAAAAGGCATTAATCCCCATTCCTGGTGCAAGAAGGATCGGATTGTTGGCATATATCCCCATAGCAATGGAGCTGAAGGCACTGACCAGTACTGTGGCAGTCAATACAGCCGTAAAGGACATCCCCGTAGCACTAAGGATGGCCGGATTGACCACAATGATATACATGGTAGCCAGAAAACTGGTTATCCCGGCAATCACTTCTGTTTTGACATCACTTCCCAATTCTTCCAATCGAAAATTCTTCAGCATGCTTTTTCTCCCTGATATTTTTTGTGAGCTTTCTAGTTTAACAACTTTTAGGTGAGAGGCAAATGTGCTCCGCATTCTCCGAACACCGGACTTAAGTCCGGTGTTTTTGACACAGAGGAAATCCACAACCTCTAATTTGTAAAGCATGGAAAACATTCGTTGGTAAGTGCTCTGTCAGTCTATTTTGGAGGCAGAATTGACCAATTAGTAAAGGATCAACTAAATGAACCACCACTTCAGATTACTCACACTACTAATCATTTTTTCAACCTTGATAATCGCCCAGGAAAGCCCGTCTAGACTTGAAATCTTACATCCCAAACAAGATATGCAATTTTGGGTAGATCGTATTGAGGTCGCTGGCTACATCCCACCAGGCTCAGAAGTCTCAATTGCAGGTACACTGGTGAATTCAGATGAGGATGGACTATTTCGTCATCTAATTGATTTGGATCAACCTGAAATCCTCATTTCCATTTCAGAAAAATCTGGTTCAGACACCTTTTTTGATACAATTCGAGTCTTTCATCGCAATCTCGATCACATGTCGTCAGACAGCGTATTTATCAACAATAACATTCCTGCAGATTTGTCAATCCATCTGGGATACCCTACTAGCGGGAGATTTAACGGTTCTCAGGTTAGTTTAAGAGGCCGCACACATCCCGATGCCCAGCTCTTCATGAATGGTGATACAGTGAAAGTATTTGAATCAGGTGCTTTCACGAGCCACGTTGAAATCAACCGGGGCGACAATGAATTCGAATTTGTTGCACGATGGAATGATAAAGAGGTAAGAGAACTGCTCACCCTTTCCCGCCCCCTGGAACGGGAAGCCCTGACTGCCCTGGATGAAAAAAGTGCAAAACCTAATAGAGACAGATGGGCAATTGCAGGGGATCACCTTCATCTGAGCATTCGTGGTCCGCAATCAGAATCAGTCTACTTCAAGGTTCCAGGTGTTACTGGCTGGACTAGGATGAGTGAAACTAAACCGGGCTATTACACTTATTCCTACCATCTGCTGGATATTGATGAGGAGGTGAACACCAAGGTGCTTTACCGTCTCGGATCATTATCAAAAAGAGTTCGAAGTGCTCCACTACGAATATTGACCGATGCCCTGGGAGGTTTGACTGTTGATGAAGATACCAGGGTATATGATACACCCAGTACTGATCAGCTCCTCTTCCCGCTCGCCGACTCTGTATCGCTCCAGATCATAGGACTGCAAGACAGGATGTATAGAATTCGTCTGGGACAATACCGAACAGCCTACGTTCTGGCGAATAGAGTTGAGTTGAATCCTGACAGTAAACTCACCAGCCCCCACTATCTCGGATCCATGCGCGGAGAAAATGAAGAGGATTGGGCCGTTTTCCGAATTCGAACCGGGACCACCAGGTTACCGTTTGAGATAAAAGAGAAAGCCAGACCTGCTCGTCTCGAGTTGAAGGTCTATGGTGCCAAACAAGGATGGGAGTGGACCACCTACCCCGAAGGTGACTCGGTTATTGCCTATCTCGAGCGCAGCCAACCAGAGGACCTGGTCTGGCAAATGGACTTCTTTCCCAAAAACAGCTTCTGGGGGTGGTATGGTCGATACGAAGGCGAATATCTAGTGATTGGAGTTCGTAGAGCGCCTGAAATATCCAGGGAAGATCTCTTTGCAAACCTTAAGATCGAAATCGATCCAGGTCATGGTGGGTGGCAGCGTGGTGCCAGGGGAATAACTGGCTATGCTGAAGCAGATGCAAATTTGCGATATTGTCTTAAACTTGAAAAACTACTCCTGGAGGCCGGCGCGACTGTTTTTCTAACACGTCGAGATGACCACCAGATTAGTCTGGCCGACCGAGCCAGGATTGCCCGAGAGGATAGTATCCACATTTTTGTCATGGCTCATAATAACGCACCTGGAGCAAGTCGGAATATTCTCGAAGCGAAAGGTGCCTCGACCTTCTATACCTGGCCCAGTGCCAAGGGTTTGAGTGATAAGATATATCCACATATGCACGACATGGGGATTGAGACTTCAGGCAAGGTGGCACGTTACTACTATTACCTGACACGGCAAACTGAGTATTTGGTATATCTCATAGAAGGTGCATTTATGACCAACCCAGATGAGGAGATGTTTTTGTTATCAGAAGAAGGACTGGATGCCTTAGCCCTGGCAGCCTACAATGGTCTTGAAGAATTCTTGCTGGAAAAAGTTGAACAGCCTTAAGATCATAAGAAATATTTTCATTGATAAAGGCAATCAACTATTCACTTTTCCAGTTTCTAACTGCCGGCTTAAACTCTAGATTGTAGGCCTGAACAAATCAGACACATAATGAATTATAATAGATATAAATGATTTAACGAGAGGAACGAACACTGATGTCACTTTTCAACCTGAGCTACAAAAACTTAAACGAACTTCCTGAGGGCCAAGAAGCCTTCATATTCGGTATTTTTTCTGATTCCGGTATCACTGATAAATTTAAGGACGCCCATCCAAAGCTCTCAAAAAAGTTGAACCTTGCCATTGAGAATGGTGAATTTGAAGGTAAGCTGAATCAAGTGATGGTCATGTACTCCCCTGATTGCGACACCGCCAAGCGCTATATCGCAATCGGTCTTGGCGAAACAAAAAAATATACAGCGGACTACTTGCGTCAGGCCAGTGCAACGGCAGCGAAAAAGTGTATTGATCTAAAACTGGGTACATTTGCAATAGAATTTATGGGTGAAGAACTTCTTAATACTGAGGAGGCTCAAGCCTTAGCTGAAGGTCTGGTGATGGGAAGTTACCGCTTCTTGAATTATAAAAAACAGGCTGATGATGCATATGCAGGATTTCAATCTGTTATAGCGACTGCAAATGCCAATATCACAGATGCATTGGATTATGGGATGAAAATTTCAGGAGGTGTTGTTCTGGCCAGAGATCTAGGCAATCACCCCTCAAATACCGCGACACCAACCTACCTGGCGGATACTGCAGAGGCCATCGCTAAAAAAGGTGGCATGAAAACCACCATTTTTGAACGCGAAGATTTTGAGAAATTGGGATTTGGTGGTATCGGCGGTGTTGCCCAGGGTTCTGATGTTCCTCCAAAATTTATTATCATGGAATACATGGGTGGTGGTAAAGACTCCAAAACTTTAGGATTGGTCGGTAAGGGCCTCACCTTTGATTCTGGTGGTATCTCCATCAAACCTTCTGCTGGAATGGATGAAATGAAGTTTGATATGCTAGGCGGAGCAGCTGTCCTTGGTATCATGTCCGTTGTGGCCGAGACCAAACCCAATTTGAACATCATTGCTGTGGTTCCATCCACTGAAAATATGAATGGTGGTGAAGCCTATAAGCCTGGGGATATACTCACAGCCTACAACGGTAAAACCATTGAAATATTAAATACTGACGCTGAGGGTCGCCTCATTCTGGCAGATGGTCTGTCATACATTACTGATAAGTATGAGCTGGATGGTGTGGTAGACTTCGCTACTCTGACAGGTGCAGTAGTCGTTGCCCTGGGACATCGCTACAGCGGTATCATGACTAATGATCAAAATTTTGCTGATCAGCTTCTTGCTGTTGGTGAGAAAACCCAGGATCGTGTTTGGCAGATGCCCATGGATGATGAATATGCAGAAGATATCAAATCAACCATTGCCGATGTGAAAAACACAGGCGCTGGTCGTACAGCTGGTACCATTGCAGCTGGTGCATTTCTGAGGGAGTTTGTGAAAGATGGTACAGCATGGTGTCATGTTGACATTGCAGGTTCAGGTTGGTTAAAGAAGGGTCGTCCCTATCTTCCCGATGGTCCTTCAGGGGCTGGTGTTCGTATGATCATGGAATTGATTAAAACCTGGGAAAAATAAATCTTTGAGAAATTATCGCATAGCAGTTGATGGTATGGGTGGCGACAATGGCCCCAAGGCTGTTGTCGAAGGGGTCTGTAGAGCCTGTGAATCTGGGAATCTTCATATTCTCCTTGCAGGTGACCAGGAAATTCTTGAAGCTGAATTAGCTCAGTATCCCAAAGTCAGGGAATTCATAGAGATAATTCATGCTCCACAATCCATTCCCATGGATGCCAAGCCAAAGGAAATTTTTGACAAATATCCTGAATCTTCTATGATTAAGGCTGCTGAGATTGTCTCAACCGGTCAAGCAGACGCTCTTATTTCGGCTGGAAACACCGGTGCCCTCATTCTGGCCAGTGCTCAAAAGATACCCAGGATTAAAACAGTTCACCGAACTGCCCTTGCTGCTGTGTATCCCACAAGTAATCAGCTCAATCGCAAAGATATTTTTTCTCTCATCCTGGATGTGGGTGCTAACACGACAGTCGACCGGGATCATATGATCCATTTCGCCCTGATGGGGAATGCCTATTCTCAAAAAGTGACAGGAGTCGAAAGACCTCTGGTTGGACTTTTGAATATGGGTTCAGAAAATAACAAGGGTGGACCCAAATATGTCGAGGTGAATAGAATCCTCGAATCCCTGCCACAGATAAATTTCTATGGTAACATTGAAGGCAGCGATCTCATGAAGGGTGTTGTCGACGTAGTGGTAACTGAGGGATTCAAAGGGAATATCGCAGTTAAAACCATGGAAAGTATGGCGGAAGCTGCCATGGGATTGGGCCGCATGGCCTTCCAGAAAAAACTCATCTGGAAAATTGGTATGATGCTACTCTCCGGTGGAATTCGCAAAGTTAAAAAGATTAGTGACTACCAGGAATATGGTGGTGCGCCAATTTTGGGTCTCGAAAAGTTAGTCTTGAAATGTCATGGTAAATCAACGCCACGAGCAATTGATAATGCGATTAAGCTGGCTGTCAAATGTGCAAGAGACGATTTGGTTGGCAACATGAAGGAAGGGATCAACGCTTTTGAGCAGGAATTTACCCATCCCGATTATGATCATATCACTGGTTACGACACCTAGTCGCGACCTTGAGCTTTTTGAAATAAATATTGATATCACTCTCCCCTGACTTAAAATTGATCGAAATTGAGTTAAGCAGATGAAAAGACCAAAACTGATATCAATATTAGCTCGATTGTTTTTTTTACTTTTCCTGGCAAGTATTAATCAGGCTGGACAACCAGCCATCAGCGAGAATTCTGAACTCGCTTCCTATGCACAGGATCTGTATCGACAAAAGGGAATTGATATGGCGCGTTCTGCTTTTGATTTGCAGGAGAAAGAATCATGGGGCAGAGTATTTGTGATTCAGATCGTTAGCCGCAATACGACACTATCTGATGATCTCCTTCAAGCATTTCTCGTTGGAGGGGCTGTTTCACAGCATGCCCGGAGTCCTATTGATCATGTTGTAGTCGTTGCCGATGTAGAGTTTAGCAATCGCAAGGCCATGGTCCTTAGAGCAGACGGGGCTTGTTGCGCAAAGTTATACAATAATAGAATGACCGTAGATGTTTTCACCCGAGACTGTCTACGTATGGAATAGAATTAATAAACTGAGTGGAATATGAAAAAGGAGAATAGAATGTTCAAGAAATCAATGCTATTTATGGGTTCTTTACTGCTTATGGCATCTTCAGTCTTTGCAGCCAACCCCTTTGAAGTAAGCATTTGGGAACGCTATGCAGAAGGTCTGGGTTGGGCAGTTGTTGCCTCAATCGGCTTTTCAGTAGGTGTTGCTATTGCCCTGAAGGTTTTCGATTGGTTCTCATCAGATATTGAAGAATGGGAAGAGATCAAAAAAGGGAACTGGTCTGTTGCCATGATTTTTGTGGCAATGATCATTATGATCGGACTTTTGGTTCACAAAGTTATCTAAACCAATCTTCCAAGAAATTGAAAGAGGGCAGGGAATTTCCTTGCCCTTTTTTTATTCGAAGCCCTCTTGAAGGGTCTCAAGCTCTTCTAATAATTCCAAATACCTGACTTCAAGTAAGTCCTTCTCATCAATGGCTGACTGAATTTTTTCATACTCGCTGGCTAGGGAAGGATCATTCAGAATATTTTCCTGTTTGGCCATTGCTGCTTCACACGCTGCGATCAAAACGGGCAGTTTCTTCAAACGGTTCGTCAATTTCTTCCTGAGGTGATAATCAGTATTTGCGGATTTCTGTGAGGTTACTTTGGCAGTCTTTTCAGGTCTTTCTGATTTTTCAATCTGATCCTGATTTTTGCGCCATAAATAATACTCATAGTTACCCGGAAATATTCGAATTCTACCTTGATCAACTTCAATAATTGTATTGGTGACCGCATTCAAAAAATGTCTATCATGAGAGATACACACCATGCTGCCAGTGAAGCTGGCAATGGCTTCCTGAACCACATCCCTAGATCGCATATCGAGGTGATTGGTGGGCTCGTCAAGAAGGATGAGCTCGGAAGGGGTGGATAGCATCTTAGCAAGAGCCAGACGGGACACTTCTCCTCCGCTGAGAACCTTGATTTTTTTATCAACAGTTTCACCGGAAAATAGAAAACTACCCAGATAAGTCCTTACCTCGGTCACCAACCATTTGGGATTCTCATGGGATATCAAATTGTAGATCGACTCCTCAAGAGGCAGGGCTTCAAATTGATGTTGAGCAAAATAGGCGCTCTTCACCCCTTCCCCCCACTTGAGGTTTCCTCCAGAGAGTGGTTCAACTTCTGCCAACATTTTTAGTAGCGTAGATTTACCAGCACCGTTAGGACCCACTAGACCAATTTTTTGTCCACGTTCAAGCAGGAGATTCAAATTATTAAATACTTCAAGAGAGCCATACGATTTTGCAGCGTCCTTAAACTCAGCAACGATTCTGGCTGATCGACCTGGCTGTGGTATGCGGACGGATATCCGACTTTGTTCACCTTCAGGTGGTAAGATACGCTCCAGCTTTTCAAGTTTTTTAACCCGGCTTTGAACTTGACGAGCCTTGCTCTCCTTATACCTGAACCTTTCAATAAATTGCTCAGTTTCTGCGATCATTTTTTGCTGATTCCGATAGGATGCCAATTGTTGATCAAGGCGCAGCTTTTTCTCTTCAACATATTTGCTGTAATTACCAGCATAAATTTGTATCGACATATGATCGATTTCAAAAATTTGAGTTATGGTTTTGTCCAGGAACGTACGATCATGACTAATCAAAACCAGGGCTCCAGCCCACTCCTTTAGAAAGGTTTCCAACCAGATTAGCGATGCCAGATCAAGGTGGTTTGTGGGCTCATCCAACAGCAGGATATCAGGCTGTTTGAACAAGAGTTTTGCCAGTGCGACCCGCATTCTCCATCCCCCACTAAATTGATCAAGGGGAATTTTCATCTGCTCCGGCGTGAATCCCAGCCCGCCCAGGACTTTCTTGGCCTCTGATTCCAGACTCCACCCGTTGAGTCGCTCAAATTCATCCTGAATTCGACCCAATTTCTTTAAAAGTTGATCATCGTCTGGATCCCCGGCAATTTGCAGGGACAAATTTTCAATCTGAATTTCTAATTCACCGACTTCAGGGATCACATTGAGGACTTCATGCAAAATCGTTTCTTCTGAGGTGGCTGTTATTTCCTGGCTTGAATTCAACTCGTAAGTGCAACTCAAAAGATATTGCAAAAGGGATAAGCTGTCATAGTCTATCCTCTAGACCGCAAAATCATATGAGGAGCACAAATGCAAAGCTACAAGCAGCTTACCCAGGAGCAAAGATACG
>JABHBL010000009.1 GCA_018673925.1 Fidelibacterota bacterium | reverse complement strand
CCCACTATGTAGCATGAGTGTCATAATAATGACCTCCTTCTTCTTGTTTTTAATAACTGGGATTTGAGTATCGATTCTTTACATACTCATGTGAATTTTACAACTTTTGATGATCAGCGAAAGAATAGAATTCCTTGCCGACAATGATATGATCCAATAGATCGACATCGATGGTATCAAGCGCTTGTTTTAGCTTGTTCGTAATCTTTTCATCGGAGCGGCTGGGGGTGTGGCTCCCACTGGGATGATTGTGAGCCAATATCACAGCTTTTGTGCCGGGGTAATCTATTAGAATGCTACGGATCACCTCGCGGGGGTAAACAGCGGCTGTATCCAGACTACCTTTGAAAAGAATTTTACTCTCTATGACTTCGTGTTGGGTATTGAGAAAAATAATAGCAAAACTCTCTCGGTACTTCGATTCTGTAAACATAGTCCTCAAATGATTGACTGCTGAACTGACACTTCCCAATCTCTTCCCTGCTGGAATAGTGAATCGCTTGATAAATTCTTCTCTGATGACATCGTCCGACATCAGTTCAAGCTTTTTTTCCATTAAACGCCTCCTTCTTGTTTTATCCAAAGCATTCCATGAGCGACTGATCCTAGATCGGTTCAGTACTGGAAATATTGATGGAATGTTTCAGATGATTGTAGGTGATTGTCCTTCACTCTACATATCGCCAAATTGTGGAGATTATTTCCTTTTAGAAAATAAAGCCGAAAGTGATGCCTGATTAAACTTCAGGTATGGGTTTCTGTGGAAAATTTATATATTTTATTTACATTACTTGCGTATATTGGTAAGTTATTAATATGAAATATGATGAAATATTAAAAAGCTTCTCCAGCCGACCTTTTTTTGAGACAGCCGATTTACTGACCTTGTTCCCTGAGGATGAAGCCAGAGTTTTGCCGCGTCTATCCAGATGGGTTGGAGCAGGTAAGCTAGTTCGTTTGCGTCGTGGGAAATATATGCTACCCCCCCTCTACCAAGCCCAGGCACCGCATCCCTTCTATATTTCAAATTATTTATACTCGCCCTCCTACATCTCACTCTATACTGCCCTGGAATATTTCAAACTCATCCCAGAACATACTCACCTTATTCAAGCTGTCACCACGAGAGATACAAGGCACTGGCAAACTCCCTCCGGAAATTTTCATTACCACAGCCTAAAGACAAATCGGTTCTCTGGGTATAGCCTGGAGCAAATGGGAAATCATGCTCAGCAAAATGCACTGATTGCCTCACCTGAAAAAGCCTTGGTCGATATTTGTCTGCTAAATTGTGGTGAATGGGATGTGAAACGGTGGCGTAGTCTACGGTTGCAAAATACTGAGGTTTTGGATCCTGATAATTTATTTGAGTATACAAGAATAATTCCCAGTAAAAAACTTGCCCGTGGCATACGTGCATTAATTCATGTATTGAAGGAGACGAAATGAGAAGCGAAGCTATCAGAATCGCAGGCGAAGCGAGATCACCCACAATTGCTTACCTCGCACTACGGGAATACTTGCAACATGTCATCTTAAGAGCTCTTTTTGAACAAAAGGATTTACCAAACTTAATTTTTCATGGTGGAACTGCCCTTCGAATTATTCATGGCTTAAATCGTTTTTCTGAAGAACTAGATTTTCACTTAAAAACAATCAACGACCAATATAACTTTACACGGGTAATTTCTAAATTACGCTCAAATTTAGTTCGGCAGGGCTACTTAATAAGTGATTCAGGCGTAAAAGAGAAAACGGTTCGGTCGACCTTCATCAAATTTGAGGGATTGCTTTTTGAATGCGGGCTCACAATAAACGAGGATGAAAAACTTAGCATTAAAATAGAGGTCGATACAAATCCTCCTCTCGGTTGGCAGGTTGGACGAAGGCTCATTAATGTGTACTTGCCCTATAGTCTTATTCATCACGATGTCCCAAGTTTTCTGTCTGGAAAATTCCATGCGATTCTCCAGAGGCCCTATACCAAAGGTCGTGATTTCTACGATGTAATATTTCTTCTATCGCGTTGGAAAGGTCTCCAACCCAATATTCCTTATTTACAGAATGCACTTCACCAAACAAACTATATGGGTGAACCCATAAATCAGGAATCCTGGAAATCGGCATTGAGTGAATATGTTAGAAATTTGAATTGGCGCCATATTCAAGACGATATTAGACCTTTTGTCATTTCAGACGCGGATATAGACATACTGGATAAAGGTTTACTGCTTGATTTGCTAAGCTAGAACGGTTGCACGGGCAAAAAGATAAATCATTCACTATCAGGTGATGATCACACTCTAATGTCTTCTAGATTACCATTGTCCCAATCGAATGGGAGTACAGTTCTGGTGCACTTCATCAAAAATTTGGAGCATTCGTTTTTGCTTCAGACCGGTTTGAATTCCAACCTCGAAAAGGTTTTCTCGTGATGGCTGACCCTGCCCAGCGATTGTTGTGGAGTGATTTCCATTGAACCCTCCACTGGGAGCGAGATCATAGGCCGGTGAAAGACACCATCCTTGTTCAGTATAGAGAAAGGAAAAGTTTTTGGTATGATCATCCTTATTCCCTGTCAATACATT
>JABHBL010000008.1 GCA_018673925.1 Fidelibacterota bacterium | reverse complement strand
GCTCCGGTAGCTCAGCTGGATAGAGCAACGGCTTTCTAATACATTGACATGCGCGCCCGTAGCTCAGCTGGATAGAGCATCTGCCTTCTAAGCAGAGGGTCACAGGTTCGAATCCTGTCGGGCGTACAGACCAATAACCCCTTGTAACAATTAGAGTTGCGAGGGGTTTTGTTTTTTAGGGCAGATCGGCCGGAAACGTGACATCCTAGAATTGTAGTGAAACACCGAAAATCGTTTGTCCCTGTATAATGGGACATCATGGGACACCAAATAGTCATTATTTAGTCATTACAAAATGCGGTATTCGCTAGAATACTCGGCTAGAGCCGATAAGGCAATGTCTAGTAGAATCAACGGGTTGACAAGAAAAAGCCTGGAAGATCCAGGCTTTTCTATCGTATTTGGTTGGTTCCTACCAAGATTCATCAAGTATTGCAACTTCTTTTCGAAGATCATTGGTGACCACATGGATGTATGCTTGGTCAGTTACATCTATTTTGCTGTGGCCTAGAAGTCTTGACACATAATGAATGCTAGTGCCTTCCTGGATTAATTTTGAAGCATACGATCTTCTTAGGGAATGTAATGTTCCATTTGGTATTTTTGCTTTTACCATATACTTTTTAATTCGCTTATACATGTAATGATAGTCGAAATCAAATGGAAATTCATTCGCTGTATTTTCATTTCTTCGGGAAACTATTTCAAAGGCTGTATCATCTAGTGGAACGTATCGTGATTTATCAAACTTCCCTGTAAGGCGAATGGTCTTAGCTTCAAAATCAATATCTTTCCACTTTAATCTACCAGGTAACAGCTCTTCTCGACGGGCCCCAGTATGGAGATACATTAATACTAGATCATGATAATCTTGATCATCCTTGGTTACCTTTAATAATTCTTTCACCTCTTTATCACTGAATATTTTAGGTGCTGTCCTTTCAACTGGTAGCATTTTTATACCAATTATAGGATTGTCATGCACGTATTCATGCTTGATCAATATGTTGAAGAAAGTCTTCAGCGTGCGCAACTCAGTGTTCACCGTGACAGGTTTTATTCCAATATCATCAATTCTATATGCTATATACTGATGTATAGTCTCTGTCTTAATATCTCTAATACGAATTTTTCCAGAGATCGCTACTTCAAAAGCAGCAAATACAGTTTTTTCACGGTCGATTGTTCTAGACTTTTTTTGCTTATTTATGATATCTAAATACTCATCGACCATATCCTCGAATTTTAAGTTTTCCTTAAGTGGTAGCTCTAGATCTACACTGATTCGATACTGTTCAAGTTCTATTTTACTTTTAAATATATCAGCAGCTTTTTTATCAGGAAAATTTCTGCGATGTCTTTTCCCATTGTAATCATAATAGCCAACCTGCCATCGATAGCTGGTGACTTTTTTCCCCGCATGTGATTTCATTAAGCTTTTGCTCTCACGAGCACTGACAGGGATCTTTTTTATATATGCCATAAGTCTATCCTATAATTATTGTGAATTTTAGCCCCGGTCAGAGACAAGGACTTCTAGATCTGTTTGCTTCAGTCTTATCCTTGATCCAACTTCGTATGTCTGTATATCTTTTGTTAGAATCAATCTTCTAAGTGTTTTGGTGGATATGTCCAGGATTTCTGCTGCACGAGATATGCTGAGCATTTGCGGTGTTCCCTCAGTAACCAGGTGAGCTATTGACCTTAGCCCAGGTTCACTGATACGTGTACTATCACCAACCCTATAGAAACTGATGCCAGCTTTACGCCCAAGGATCATGATTTCCTTGGGCTCTACCTCCAATAGGTTGGCGGCTCTTTTTATGCTGTACATCTGTTCCACAGATTTATCCTACTAGCAGAACCCTGGCTGATTTGATGTATTGACAAGGGATAGCAGGAATGAAACAACATTTTTGCTTTGAAAGGCATTACTTCTAGACTGAGAGTCAGATCCTGCAATTGCATTCGCAATATCAACATCTTGTTCATCATCAAAAGCAATTGAGATATGATTGTTTCCTGCGTTGACCTGGATTGATTGAAAACTATTTACACCAATTTCAGCTAGCCTGTTTGCGATATGACTAGTGAGTTCATCACTACCATATTTCTCGCCAGCTATCTCTAAATAATTCATGTTTACTCCTTTCGTGATCATGATTGG
>JABHBL010000007.1 GCA_018673925.1 Fidelibacterota bacterium | reverse complement strand
TGAAGCGGGGGAGTACACGAAAACGATCAAGATGTTGTACCTCAAATAATCAGACAATAAATACCACGATTATGAAAGCCCTGGACATTTGTTTGGGGCTTTCCTTTTCCTCAATTGAACGACAAGGGATACTTAATCCCTTGGCGTTATACCGTAACACTCTGTCCCATAGTAAATTACAGCATTTCCAGAAAGAGCATGTGCATTTGGTGATGCATTTTAGTCAATATCGGGGCTGTTTTATATATTTGGACGGAAATCCTGTAAGACCTTATTGCCATGTTTAGGTAGGGGAAAAGTCTATATGGAAATTGAAATATTAGTTTTGCACGGGGGGACCTGGTTGATTGTATGTAAAAGGAATGTTGAGTTGCGAGCCGGCGGGGTCTTTTCTTCACCTTGTATGTATTCCAATCACTCCTAAATTCACTGAATTACTGATCAGATCTGGGGGGATCGATTTAGCTCTCATAATGAAGGTGAAATACGCCCATGGCTCTTAAGAAATCCGAACTCTATAGCTCACTTTGGCAATCCTGCGACGAACTCCGCGGCGGGATGGATGCCAGCCAGTACAAAGATTATGTCCTGGTCCTACTCTTTATTAAATACATCAGTGACAAGTACTCCGGATCTCCGTTTTCCCCAATAACCATACCTGATGGCTCTAGCTTCAAGGACATGGTGGCACTCAAAGGCACCATCGACATTGGGGATCAGATCAATAAGAAGATTGTCGGTCCACTAGCCATAGCTAACAAGCTCTCCGATCTACCTGATTTCAACGATGCCACCAAGCTGGGTTCTGGTAAAGAGATGGTGGAACGTCTTAGCAACCTCATTGGGATCTTCGAGAACAAGGCACTGGACTTCTCCAAGAACCGAGCCGATGGTGATGACATCCTGGGCGATGCCTACGAATACCTCATGCGCCACTTTGCAACCGAAAGCGGCAAGAGCAAGGGACAATTCTATACACCGGCTGAGGTTAGTCGTATCATGGCACAGATAATTGGCATCCATAAAGCTGCGACCAGTGCATCCACAACAGTTTATGATCCCACTTGTGGATCAGGATCTCTGTTATTAAAGGTTGGCGACGAGGCTAGTACGTCTGTCACACTCTACGGTCAGGAGAAAGATGCCGCGACCAGTGGTCTAGCCCGCATGAATATGATCCTGCATAACAATCCAACCGCACTGATCCGACAGGGCAATACTATCACTGATCCAAAGTATCATGACGGAGATTCACTCAAGACCTTCGACTTTGTCGTGGCTAATCCACCTTTCTCCGATAAGCGCTGGAGTACTGGATTAGACCCCCTAAATGATAGATACGAACGATTTGCCAATTTCGGAGTCCCACCAGGTAAGCAGGGGGACTATGCCTATCTACTGCATATCGTAAGATCGTTGAAAAGCAAGGGCAAGGGAGCTTGCATCTTACCACACGGTGTCCTCTTCCGGGGAAATGCCGAAGCGGAGATCCGTCGCAACCTGATTCGCCGTGGATATATCAAGGGCATCATTGGTTTACCTGCCAACCTGTTCTATGGGACTGGTATTCCTGCCTGTATCGTTGTCATTGACAAGGAAGACGCCCATGCTCGAAAAGGGATCTTCATGGTAGATGCCAGCAAGGGTTTCATGAAGGATGGTCCCAAGAACCGTCTTCGTGCCCAGGATATCCATAAGATCGTGGATGTTTTCAACCGTCAGGAGGAAGATCCCAAATATGCCCGCATGGTGAGTGCTGAGGAAATCGAGAAGAATGAGTTCAATCTGAACCTGCCCCGCTACATCGACAATCAGACTCCTGAGGATATTCAGGATATTGGCGGACATTTGCAGGGCGGGATTCCGGTCTCGGATATTGATTCTTTATCCCAGTATTGGGAGCTTTGTCCCAACTTGAAATCTGATTTGTTCAAAGATAACCGACCTGGATATCTGGATCTGAAAGTGAACAAGCTACAGCTCAGGAACAGCATTTATGATCATCCCGAGTTTAGTAGCTTCATAGAGGGCATGAATAGTCATTTCGGAAAGTGGAGACAGAAACATTTAGAAGTACTCAAGTCTTATGATCAAGGATGTTTCCCCAAAGAGATCATCAAAGTCCTGGCCGAGGATCTACTGTCTCACTATCAGGGGATTGCCCTGGTGGATGCCTATGGTATTTACCAGCATCTCATGGATTACTGGGCAGAGACCATGCAGGATGATTTCTATATCATTGCCCTGGATGGTTGGAAGGCTGAGACTTCACGGGTCATCGATGTTGACAAGAAGGGCAAGGAAAAGGACAAGGGCTGGATCTGTGATCTGATCCCCAAAGCCTATATCGTTGCCCGCTACTTCGCGGATGAACAAGCAGCCATTGAGAATCTGACGAGCCGCATAGAGGGTCTCTCGGCTGAACTCATGGAATTGGAAGAAGAACAGGGTGGAGATGAAGGCATCTTCGCTGAGTTTGACAAAGTGAACAAGGCCGCGGTAACGTCTCGCTTGAAGGAGATCAAGGGCGATGCGGATTCGGCGGAAGAGGTCGGTATCCTGCGACAATGGTTGAATCTTTCAACTGAAATTGCCGATTTGAGGAAGAAACTCAAGTTGGCTGAAGCGGCATTGGACCTGAATGCATACAATAAGTATCCTGAGCTCACGGTATCTGAAATCAAGACCTTGGTAGTGGAAGACAAGTGGTTGGCTGTTCTGGAAACGGCCATTCATGGTGAGACGGATAGGATTAGTCAGGGATTGACCCAGAGAGTGAAAGAATTGGCTGAGCGCTATGAATCACCCATGCCGCTGTTAACTGAAAAGGTTGCGGATCTGGAAGCTAAAGTGAGTCAGCATTTGGAAAAGATGGGATTCAGATGACGGTGAAAGCTAGTTTCAAGCAAACAGAAGTTGGAACAATTCCGATAGACTGGGAAGTCAAGAATGTCGGTGATGTTACCCAGAAAGTAGGCAGTGGCATCACACCTCGTGGTGGTAAATCCAATTATAAAGCCAATGGTCGACCATTTGTAAGGAGTCAGAATGTTGGCTGGGGTAATTTGCGTCTCCAAGATATGGTATTTATTGAAGACGAAACCCATGCAACTTTTCAATCAACAGAACTATTGGAAGGCGATGTGTTACTTAATATTACAGGTGCATCAATTGGCAGAAGTGCTGTCGTAAATCATATGCTTGTTGGTGGAAATGTTAATCAGCATGTATGTATAATTCGAGTAGTAAAGGATGCAATTGCCTCAGAATATATTAACTATTTATTGCTCTCGCACATGGGACAAAGTCAAGTTGATAGTTTTCAAGCCGGCGGTAATCGGGAAGGGCTAAACTTTGGCCAAATTCGATCAATTCAATTCCCAATTCCACCCACCAAAGCCGAGCAAGAAGCCATCGCCAAGGCTTTGAGTGATGCTGATGCCTATATCGAATCCCTGGAAAAGCTCATTGCCAAGAAACTCCTCATCAAACAGGGTGCCATGCGGGAACTGCTTACAGGGAAACGACGGCTACCAGGGTTTAGTGGAAGCTGGTCCAAACAATCCCTAGGTAAGATCTGTCAAATTGTGACCGGTAAAAAGGATGTTAATGAAGGTAACCCAAATGGTCGGTTTCCATTCTTTACATGTTCCAGATCACACACGTACAGTGATACTTATACGTTTGACACTCAGGCTATTCTTATAGCTGGTAATGGCGATGTTGGGAATCTCCATTATTACTCAGGTAGATTTGAGGCATATCAGCGAACGTATGTGCTTCATGAATTTACTCAAAATGTGCAATTCTTATGGCATCATCTAAATGCGCATTTAATAGCGTCATTGGGAATTGGTACAATTGGCAGCTCTATTCCATATATCAAAAAAGAGAATCTAACAGAGTATATGGTTGATATTCCAGCAACACCGTTGGAAGCTGTCGCAATTGCACGGATCCTCTCTGACATTGACAAAGAAATCAAAACACTCAAAGATAAACTCTCGAAAGCCATACAATTGAAAAAGGGGATGATGCAAGAACTGCTCACTGGGAGGATCCGCTTGGTATGATGGCACCTATCGAAACCTTTAAATCTCTTTGGGAATATTGCACCGCGAATGATAGAGTGATCCCTCGAGATTGGAATCAGCTGTGGCAGCTGCTTAAGGATAAGCAACAGAAACCTTCCGGAGGTTGGGAACCACCACTTCCATTAATCTTGGCAGCCTGGGATAATACAACACTAGCAGAAAAGCAATCACGCTTCAAAGAACATGTTCAATGGGCCGCAGACCACACTCAGTTGGATAATATCGGCTCATATCTTCGCTCCTTACAGGAGGAAGAGTGGTTTTATATCGAAGACTTGTAGAGATGATACTGAATAAAACCGGGGATTCCAGATGGTAGATGAGATCGGCAAAACTGAACGAAAAACGCAGAATAGAGTCATTGCTCTATTCCAGAACGATCTTAAATATGACTATCTGGGAGATTGGTCAGACCGGTCCGGCAACAGCAACATTGAAGAATCCTATCTTGCCGACTATCTAAGATCCCAGGGATACACAGATGCACAGGTAAATGCAGTCCACTACAGGCTAAGAACCGAAGCAGATAATGCCAATCGAGGTCTATACTCCAACAACGAGGCAGTATATAGCCTGCTACGCTATGGGGTCCAGGTAAAGACCGACGTTGGTGAAGTTACTGATACCATCCACATCCTCAATTGGGCTGAACCTGAAAAGAATCATTTCGCCATTGCTGAAGAAGTCACACTCAAGGGGAATCATGAACGCCGCCCTGATCTAATTCTCTATGTGAATGGTATCGCCATTGGCTTGATCGAATTAAAGAACAGTCGTGTTAGCATCGGTGATGGGATTCGTCAAAGCCTGTCCAACCAGAAACCAGAGTTCAATGAATGGTTCTTTTCTACCATCCAGTTCATCTTTGCAGGGAATGATACTGAGGGCCTGAGGTATGGCACCATTGGTACCCCTGCGAAATACTTCCTGTCCTGGAAAGAGGATGAGAATATCGATGAAGGATACAAGCTAGATAAGTACCTGAAACGACTGTGCAACAAGCAACGTCTCCTCGAACTAATGTATGATTTTATACTCTTTGATGGTGGTATTAAGAAACTACCTCGTGCCCACCAATACTTTGGAGTGAAAGCTGCCCAGGAACATGTGAAGCAGCGCAAGGGCGGGATCATCTGGCATACCCAGGGCAGTGGCAAGAGTATTGTCATGGTCATGTTGGCCAAATGGATCCTGGAGAATAACCCGCAAGCCCGAGTCGTCATTATCACAGATCGGGACGAGCTTGACAAACAGATCGAAAGAGTGTTCAAAGATGCCGGTGAGAAGATCAAACGATCCAGTAGTGGTCGGGATCTGCTATCGCAATTAAGGGAAGCGACACCACGTCTACTCTGTTCCCTCATTCACAAGTTTGGTCGCCAGGATGTAGATAACTTTACAGCTTTCATCAAGGATCTGGAGGCACAGCCCAGCCAGACGATCGGTGAGATCTTCGTCTTTGTAGATGAGTGTCATCGTACCCAAAGCGGTCGGCTGCATCGAGTGATGAAAGCTATCATGCCTAATGCGGTATTCATGGGATTCACTGGTACACCACTTCTTAAGAAGGACAAAGCAACCAGTCTGGAGGTCTTCGGCGGGTATATCCACACCTACAAGTTCAGTGAAGGTGTCGAGGATGGGGTGATTCTGGATTTGGTATATGAAGCCCGGGACATCGATCAGCACTTAGGATCAGAGGATCAGGTGGATGCCTGGTTTGACGCCAAGACCAAAGGGTTGAATGACTGGCAGAAGGAGGAATTGAAGAACCACTGGGGAACCATGCAAAAGGTGCTCAGCTCCAAGTCCAGAATGGAGCGTATTGTCAATGATCTGGTCATGGATTTCAGCGTAAAACCCCGACTGTCAGGTGAACGTGGGAATGCTTTGCTGGTTGCTTCAAGTATCTACGAGGCGACGAAGTATTACTCCCTTTTCCAGCACACACCTTTCAAGAACAGGTGTGCAGTGGTCTCATCCTATAATCCGTATGCAGGGGATGTTTCGCTGGAAGAGACTGGAGCTAATACAGAGTCAGACAAACAATTCATCTACAATACTTATGAGGAACTGCTCAAGGATATTGTTCCTAAAGGTGGGATGACGAAGACGGAAGTTTATGAGGATCGAGCCAAAGCTCTATTCACCAAGGAACCGGTGAATATGAAACTCCTCGTTGTGGTGGACAAGCTGCTCACAGGTTTTGATGCGCCGCCCTGTACCTACCTCTATATCGATAAGTCTATGCAGGATCATGGTCTATTCCAGGCTATCTGTCGCGTGAATCGCTTGGATGGTGATGATAAGGAATTTGGCTATATCGTAGATTATAAGGATCTCTTCAGCAAGGTTGAGAATGCAATTGCCGTTTACGCCTCAGAATTGGACACTACCGCTGATGGTGCGGATCCTCAGATCCTACTAAAGGATCGACTGGAGCTGGGCAAAGAGCGTCTGGACAACGCCCTTGAGACCTTGGCCATGCTATGCGAGCATGTTGAACCGCCGAAAGGTGAGTTGGAGTACATACAGTACTTTTGTGGTAACACGGAAATTGCTAGCGATTTGGAGGAAAAAGAGCCCCAACGGACTGCACTTTACTTAGGGACGGTAAGTTTGGTCCGGTCCTTCGCAAATATTGCTGATGAACTTGAAATGGCAGGATACTCATCCCCCGAGATCGAGATCATGAAGAAGCAGATCGACTGGTACCTCAAGCTCCGAGACACGATTCGCAAGGCGAGTGGGGAGACGCTGGATCTCAAATCTTATGAAGCCGACATGAGAATGCTTATCGATATGTTTATCGAGGCTGATCGACCCAGGACTATATCACCCTTTGGCGATCTTAGTCTGCTTGAACTGATTGTTAAAACGGGGATCGCTGATGCAATCAATAAACAGTTGGGTGGACTTCGTGGAAACAAGGAAGCCATTGCCGAAACTATTGAGAACAATGTTCGTCGCAAGATAATCAAAGAGCATCTGAACGATCCTGCATACTACGAAAAGATGTCCAAGCTCCTTGATGAATTGATCGCAGCTCGCCGTGCCAAGGCGCTGGATTACGAGGAGTACCTGAAGAGGATCGCTGAGTTGGCCAAAAAAGTTGAAGTAGGGATCGAAGATAATACGCCTGAAGATCTTGATACTCCAGCAAAACGAGCATTGTACAATAACCTGGTCAAAATCCGCACACCCGAAAATGAGCTATCAGAAGGTGGTGCACAGGATATTGTCGCAGATCTGGCGTTAAAGATTGATAAGATCATTCGCGAAGTGCGTCCTGATGGCTGGCGTGGAATACGTCCCCGTGAGAATGTGATCAAGGATGCACTCTATTCTATTCTTGGAGATGTTGATGAGGTCGAGAAACTCTTCCTGATCATCAAAGAGCAAAAAGAGTACTGATGACCTCAGAGATCCAGTTGGGCGACATTGATGTCAGAGTTGTCCACAAAGCTATCAAGAATGTTCATCTGAGCGTCTACCCACCCGATGGTAGGGTTCATATATCTGCTCCCCATGAGATGCGGTTAGATAAAGTACGCATATTCGCGATTTCCAAGCTGGGATGGATCAAGGAGCAGCAGAAGAAGATCCGAGCGCAGGAGCGTGAGACTCAGAGGGAGTATGTCGATCGCGAGAGTCATTATCTCTGGGGTGAGCGGTATCTTCTGGTCAATGTGCCAAGTACAGGTCCAGCGAGAGTTGAAATTAATCACAAAGCACTCAGACTTCATTCGCATCCAGAATCTTCCACTGAGAAACGAGAGTCGGTTGTTGCTGCTTGGTACCGGGAACAAGTCAGAGTTGTCGCATCAGAATTTGTTCAGAAGTGGGAACCCGTGCTCGGTGTCAAAGTCCTTCATATCTTTGTGCAAAAGATGAGGACAAAGTGGGGCAGTTGTCGTCCGGACAGGGGCCATATTCGTCTCAACACAGAGTTGGCAAAGAAGCCCAAAGAATGTTTGGAGTACATTGTGGTTCATGAGATGGTTCACCTCTTGGAACCTCACCACAACAAGCGGTTCTTGCTGTACATGGATAAGTTCCTACCCCACTGGAAGCTCATCCGAGAGGAATTGAATAGAGCTCCATTAGCTCATGAAGATTGGCAGTATTGAATTATCTATTGCATAAGATAAATAATAACAATTAGATAGGTTATGTATGAATCCTGAATCTCACACTCGAAGAACTACTAAAATTGAATGGTCCGAAACAGTCTGGAATCCAGTTGTGGGTTGCGAAAAGATCACAAGTGGATGCAAGAATTGTTATGCGGAATCAATGCACCGACGCCACTTAGGGAATCCCAAACAACCCAAATACATCAAGCCATTTAGTGAGGTTGTAACCTGGCCTGATGAGCTCTTAACACCGTTCCAGTGGAAAGATAAACGGAAGGTGTTTGTATGCAGCATGTCAGATCTGTTCAATAAAGATGTGCCTATTGATTTCATACAGGAAGTTTTCAAAGTCATGAATAATACTCCGCATCAATATCAAATTCTAACAAAACGAAGTAGACGAATGATGGAATTAGCACCCTCGTTGAATTGGACACCCAATATTTGGGCTGGTGTTTCCGTGGAGGACCATAAGAACGCTATTCGAATTAATCATCTCAGATTGATCCCAGCTTCAGTAAGATTCATATCCTTTGAACCGTTGATCGGTGATGTTGGTGCAGTAAATCTGAAGAACATCCATTGGGCAATAATTGGGGGTGAATCTGGTCATGCCAAGAAGTCCTTACGGCCAATGAAGAAGGATTGGGTCACATCATTACGTGATCAGTGTGCTGAGCAGGGCGTGGCGATGTTCTTTAAGCAATGGGGGCACGCTGATTTCAACCCAGATAGCGATGACCCAACGATTCCTTCCAAAGGTCATACAAAAGATGACGGTGGGAAATATTCAAAGGGTGGATATCATATTGACGGTATTGTTTATCGTGAGTACCCCGATGCTCCAAATCATTACCCTGACCAGGAGCTTCGTGACGAGCTATACGCCCTTGAAGAGAAGATATCCCAATCAGTTAAGGGCTTCACAGATTCTTGGATTACAATAGGGGAATCCCTATCAATCATCAAAGATCGTATCGAAAAGCTAGGCTCTGGAAAGCTATATTGGCAAACCTACCTGGGCGTCGACTCATTCCAGGACTATTGTCGAACTCGATTGCAGTTATCTCGTGAAACAGCAACCCAAATGCGACAAGCGTTTCTACTTATGCAGACTCTTAAACCTGAGTTGTTGGATGAAGGAAGAGAAATCGTCCCATCATGGACAAAACTAAGGACCTTGAGTCCATATCAAGAGAAGCTTGTCCAGAATCCTGAGAAGTATGCTGAAGTTGTTGAGCATGCCTTTGATGAGACCCCACGTTCTGATTTCGAGCGTGAAGTGCGGCAAAAGTTCCAGAAGAAACGGCCCAAATCTCGCGCAAAGAAGCAAGCTATCCCTGAGTACGAGGACGCACTCAACGCTGGGGATTGGGACCGCTATCTCGGACTCGTCAAACGTGATCTCTACCCCAACATCATCCCACCTAATGATGAAGTATTAGATACCATCATAGAGCAGTTAAGATCATTGCTCCTCGCTAAGGAGAGCTAGGACTGACCCAGAACTGTGTACCTGGGTACACAGTTTATTGCATCACTCCTCAAAAGCTTATGCAACTCAATATCCCCGCTCGAGTTATCTATGAATCACCAGACCGGTTAGAGGATATTCGGCCGGTTGAGTCTGAAATTGCTCAATCCACGAAGCTGGTAATTGCGGATAAAGTAAAGGCTCAGGTGGAGTGCATCCGTGAGGTGTATCGACTAGTCAGGTCTGAGTTGATTCGAAATGATTTCAATCCCGCTTCAACATTCGTAGATCTTAAGGATCTTGAGCAAAGGCAATCGACTGCGAGTCATCTAGTCCATCGATTCTCCGATGAATTTCAAGGTGTCGTTGAATTTGCAATCTACATAGAGGAGTATGTCAACAGCTTACCTGCGAATCTACTCAAACCATGGGTAACGGTTCCGAAGCAAAACGTCCTGAATCTAATTTCTAATGCTTTCCAGGATGGTCTAGACAGATATGGTGTTTACACGTTGCTTGGCACTTATCTGTGGGGCGAATTCAGTTCGGCAGAAGAACTGGATGGTCACCCGGGGAGGATGATTAGGACCTTTACTGCAGATCGCATGTATAAAACCTTCGGAGTGGGAGCTAGAAAAGTAAGGCATATCTGGGATGACCATGGAATTATCGCAAGTGCTACCCGATCCAGGTCTGGAGGAAAGTACACGGTTCTAAGTAAGATCTTTGTTCCAGATGGCACAACGCTTAAGAAATATGCTGAATCGCACGTATCGCCACCGGCGGAGCACTTAAGGAAAGATACAAAGCTTTCCTATAAAGTCCCACCACACTTGTCATCAAAACTGAATGGGTACTTCTTCCACTACCCGATAGACGCGGAAGGTATCTTCAATCAACAAGTTCCATTTATCTTCGACAACGGAGACATACTTACGATACCCCTTGTTGTGGGAATCAGCCCTGTTCTAATCGCTGCTCTATGGCCATTGGAAACGTTGGCTGGTATATTAGATCATCTCCCTGTCAACTCGCGCAACCAAACCATCGGAACCATATACAAGCATGCGAGTGAAGCGATACTACAAGTTGAGCAGACACTAATTCGTTTCAATAGAGAGTTGCACAGAATTAATCTCACTCATTTGGACAATCGGGATACCTTCAAGCGGATCCTGTCCGGGATGACTACCCAGGGCGTAGTAATAGACAAAGCTACTCTCAAAGGCATTGACCTCAAACAACACTATAGTCGAAAGCGCGAGTTAAAGGCTGCCTATTCCGAGCGGGATAAGGTACTAAGTCATATTAGTCATACTGGGGGGCGTCTACATGCGAAGTATCACCTTAATACAAGGACTGAGCGGACATCTACACGTCATTTCAATATTCAGGGCATGAGAACAGTCTTTCATTCGGTGGTTATTCCAGACCCTGGGCACGTTTTTGCCTATTTTGATGTTGTAGCAAACGATCTCAGCATGTTATTCAATATGTCCTCTGACATTGAGGGAATTAAACATTTGAAGACAGGGCATGATCCGTATGTTGAAATTGCGAAAGAAGCATTTGGTGATCAGAATCATCGAAAGCGAGTCAAGAAGTTCGTGAGTCCCTACCTGTATGGAGCGAGCGATGATACGATTAGGTCCAATGCCAAGGGCATGCTGCAAAACCGGGACATCACTCTACTTAAGTCGGCGTTGTCTAAAACATACCCAATTGCCTCAGATTGGTTGAAGAGAATGAAAGCACAAGGTGTTTCAGGCAGGATTCTTGCGGAATTAAACCCGATAGATAATGTGGATATTCCTATCCCGAAGCCTATCGGTGGGACTGTTGGTCCTGCAATGCTCATCCAGCGTTATGGTGCTATTCTGTTTCGGGCTATCATATGTTCCTTGGCCCCATGGGATTTCCGACCTGTGGCATTCATCCATGATTCTGTTCTAATCCAGGTAAAGGATGATAAACACCTCAAGCGATCTATCATTGATATCATAACATTAATAGATTCAACGCGTCGATCCCGAGGGCTAAGAGCAATGAATATCATGATGGGAACCGGCAACACATGGGAAGCTGCTGAGGCATCGGCAAAACTAGTATCTCTATGTGACTAAATACATGCCTCATGGCATATAGTGCACTCAGCACACTTATATCATAATAAAGACGTATTGTTAACCAGAGGTGACTGAATCAATCAATCAGGGTCCCGACCTGTTTTGCGGGTTGGGTGATTGAGTTGCTCCATGTTCTACCTGTATGGTTTCGGCCTATATAGGGCTCAAATTCTTATCTCGGTACATGGCTACCTAGTATATACATATTCATAACCCTGTGGCCTTTACGAGGCCCCGGGTCCTTCTACAACAACTTCCAATGTGCACTGCCAAGGTGACCCTGCCACCTGTAGTGTTCCAATAACAGCAGGATCAAGGAGGACTATTATGTCCAACCCGCTTACAGTGGTAATCCCACTGGCCAAACGACTGATATCAGTACGAGATGGTGTCAGAACCAATACAGTTAGCCGCTCCTACGTCAAAGCTCTGGCCAAGGAGGTCCAGAGTACGAGAATCTCCGAACGATTGGAGACCTACCTAATCACTTCGGATGAGTCGCACCTCGAGGTCTCTCAAGCTGAAGCCTTCAAGTCCGTGGTGTATGCAACGTTCCCAGTGATCGGTGCACCAGTAATGTTCGACGGTGAGATCGTACCATCCCCATCACCTGGCGAGGAATCACCTGTACCACTGGTCGTGAGTCGTTCACTTCTATTCTCAGAGGTATTGACGATGTACTGGCAAGATAATCCTGTTGAACGACTCGATTTCAACGAGGGTTCACAAGACAGAGTACGACATGCACCGCTCAGTCTTCTATGGAACGGCGAGGAGTACGAGCTTCTTGGAGAATCACTCCGCAAGAGTTTCTACTGGCCGACCTCAGTTCCAGTGACAGAGGAATTGGTACCGTGGCTTTCACGACGTGCTCAGGACAGGACCACAATGATAACTGGTGTCCGTCGTCAAGGGCTATCCGTTTTATCTCTTACTGGCCTAGACCTGAATCCGTCCCAGGTGTACGAAGAGGGTGTCGACGATCTTGGAGTCTGTGTACTTGAAGATTCAAAGCTTCAAAGTTTGAACGATGAGATTGGTCTGGTTGCCGATCCGTACCAGGGGACTATCTGGTTTCAAGACGGCTCATTCTGGAAGGGGACCATTCAATCAGAGACGTCGTCTGGCCGTACGCCAGGATTCTACGGAGGGCTGAAGCGTCCTGCTAGAGCTAATGGATCGACAAGTTGTACGCGTGCTTCAATTATGGATTCCTATACCATGGTCCCCTGGGAAGCATCGGTTAATCGTCAGCAAACTGATTTCAGTAACCTGGAGTTACCTCTCGCTGTACGTTTACCGTCGCGAGATACTTTCGTTAAAGCTGCCCTAGGGTTTCCGCCGTATGTACAACAACTCAATGATCAGCTGACCTCATGTTGTGGTGAACTCGTACGCAGATCACCGGTAAACGGATATGCAGGCAAAGTG
This sequence comes from Fidelibacterota bacterium, assembly GCA_018673925.1. Lineage (GTDB taxonomy): Bacteria > Fidelibacterota > UBA8477 > UBA8477 > JABMPR01 > JABMPR01. The sequence goes on along the minus strand of JABHBL010000007.1, from coordinate 60,323 downwards.
GCAATCGGTACGACAGATGAACTAGTACAGTTCATCATATCTGGTCCTGATATGGCGAAGAGGGTTCGTACTATGGTCTGGTTGTTCAATCCCACGCTTCCTGTTCACACTTCTTTGATGAAAGTCCGTGTGCAATTCAGGAAGTCTTCCCGACCTGGTACACTGATCCAACTGAACGTCGATGAGTCTAATTCTGACTGGATCGAGCGTTGGTATATGAAGCTGTCGGGACGTGACGTAGATGGCGATGGTGCAGTGCTTACAGCCGAGCCTGCTCTCTTAAGTAAGGCACACTGGCCGGAGGATATCACTTGGCATGATACCACACAGTATAAGTCAAATCAGGATGTTGATTCAGACGATAAGCAGACTGCTATTCGGGTCAGTGCTGAGCGTGTTCGTCTATACTCTGGGCGAATTGGTATCTACGACAAATTGGCCCGTCGCATTCATCGACAGGATCCTAAGCTTCTAACATGGGAGTTGCGTGTACAACTCAGCGAGGCGATTCAACGAAGTATCTCTGCACAGAAGAAGAACTCTGGTGTGGACAAGTATGATGGTTATGCCTGGTTACTGAATCAACTCCCTTCTGAGGCACAAGATTGGTTGTTCGAAAACGTCCACGATCACATTGATGAGCTTGAAGTCCGCACACGTGCATTTCTAAACAATCATCAACGGAATGGGCAATCGGATGAAGCTCTAAATTACCAAAGCCTGTTGAAAAACCTTGAAGATGTCACTGAAGAAATGCCTGAGCATATCGATGCTGTTCGTGACGTACTCAATCTCGTTCAACAGATCCCCAAGGATGCCTATCATAGTTTCAAGGAACATGGACGCCAACTGTGGGCTCGGCACCAGGCTGATGCCTCAGAGGTACAGATACAAGACGTGCTCTCATTCATCACCAAAGCTAAGCATCTATGGCGTACGGGATCTAGCACGGTTGATGGCGAATCAAGCTCAGTGGGATTCAACCAGAAACTTATGATTATCCGTACTTGGTCACGACAATTATCTGAACGCGTTTCAGCACGGTTACTCGTGGGGGCTATGATCAATCATCTTAGCTTGAATCTCCTGTCACACGTATTAGATATCGAGGATCTAGTACAACTGGGACTGACGAATGGGGTTTATCTGCCAATCTCCACTGAGAATGAACCTAGTGTCGGCATGATCGGTTCACGTGGTAGTTTCGCTGCACTTATCAGTCACCCGTACTACTTGGATGCACTGAGAGAGGGTCATAAGTACCGTATCGAGGATATTCATATTCTCACTGGCTCCCAATGGTCAACACGTACGACCCGTCGTGAGAAGCAGTCCACCCACATACTGCATGTGAAGGAGGTTAGGAATGTTAATGCATGAGGAATTGACGTTTGAAGGCTCAGGTCGTCTATCCGTTGAAACAAGAATGAAGATGATTCATGGAGAGGTGATCATCCTAAAAGCCAAATCTTCTATCAAGGTGACTTTAACAATGATGGTTGGCCAGGTCTTAACACCGGACCAAGTGTCAGTACTTTTCGGAAGCATGATTTATGACGATTGGGGTGGTGAAGTAAATCAGATTCAAGAACCTTCTCAGTTGGTCGCTTTTGAATCCAATAAGGCTAGTTGCTATCTCATCTTCAAACAGCTAAGCTAATCATCCTCCCATCACCATCCACCATGGACCATCACACCATCCACCATGTTTATGGCGGGGGAGTGAAGCATTCCCTGCGGCTACTGCTCATAGCTACCAGGCGTCCCAATAGGTTGCGATATTGGAGTTAAAGACGGACAATAGAGTTGAGAAGATGATTCTCCATCATCCGATCAGTTCCTGACGAGGATCTGAAACATACGCGCCTTCGACCCTGAACCAGACAGGAGAGGTATTCAGCGAGCACTGCGAGATGACTATGCGGTCTTTCACTGGATGAAGCTGTGTATTCAGCTTATCAATCAAAACCATTCACATGATCTGTTCTTGATGCCCATTGGAGAACTCAGGATAGGATGTGCTTGTCACCCATCTGAAGGATCAATGTGATGATATCAGCACCCCCACCCATAGGGCAGAGTGAGGGTGCACAGCGAGTCTGACCAGGTTTCTGGTGACCTGACGATGACTCGCTTCCCTTTCACTTATCGTCTCAAACACAAATACAGTAAGGGTTTCAGAGAATGGAGGGTTAGACCCCTCTATTCCCTCAAGCTTAAAATCAATTTAACTAAAACTAAATGAAAGGAGTCAATCATGACTCAATCACAATTATTAATGCACCGTGGAGGACAAGAATGCACACTTGATGACTTAAGATCCATTCCAGTACCGCCAAGAACAAGTTCATACGTTCCCATATCTCATTATGACTACTCAATTAAGATAGCTTCTATAGCCCAAGACCTACTCCCGGAATACAAGCTCGAAAGGAGCAAATTTGGGACTGCCCATTCAGATCAACAGCTATTTGGTATCCACACATTCCGAACTCGCTCGGATTCGCTTGGGCTTTCAATTGGATTTCGCTCATCACTTGACAAATCACTTTCCGCAGGTTTGGTCGCTGGAGCGTCCGTTCTAGTATGTGATAATCTTTGCTTGAGTAGTGATAGTCAGGTGATGCGGCTAAGAAAGCATACGACCAATATACTTGAAGATCTCGAGTTGATCATCGTGAAGTGCATCCTACGCGCACGCTCGACGTTTCATAGTATTGAAGTCGAATCTGAAATGATGCAAGGTATTCCAGTGGACGACCGTGTAGCATGGGAGACTCTGGGATATCTGTATGGGAGAAAGGTGATCAGTGCAAGGCAAATGCCTGTGGCGCTGAAAGAATGGCATAATCCCAGCCATGTCGACTTCGAACCAAGAAACCAGTGGTCCCTATTCAATGCTTTAACCGAATCCTTGAAAACATCGCCACCACACAAGATCTTCGAGAAGCATCTGGCTCTTCATACTCACTTGAATCCGGGGAGGAATTGATATGGAAGTCATGCAAAATACTCTCGACCTGGAATCACTTCTCATTCTAGAATCAGATGAGGGTTTCCTTGTTGGCGGCTCATTTGGAGGCGAGACTGTCGAAGTCAAACAATCAGAGGCTGGCTTAACTTGTCAGTGCTTTATCGCCAAGGTAAGTCCAGATGGTGAGTGCGAACATACCAGAGCTGTGCTTGAGTATCTCGCTCATGTTCCTGGTGAAGATGATCGACCAAACCTCAGTCAGGCTGATGCGGATTACTATTTGTCAAAGTTGGCTGAGTTAGATGCAATTCAAACTGGCAATGAAGCGAGTATGCTTCACCAGAAGGAGCGTATCGACCTGTGGTTTGAATCAGAATCTTCTAAGATCCAACGCCGCAAAGATTACTACATCCTTGCTTTGGACAACTGGATGCATCTATCCGAGTATTCAACCAAGCAGCTAGTGAATGGTACTCTCAAGGTAAGAGCGCAACAACCTGAAATCATCGTCACAGATGAAAGCGCAGTTGTAAAGGATGGTCGATTTACTCGAGTCATTCCGGCAAAACAGTCAGTAGATAAAGCTTCGTTACGGAAGCATATAACCACTACTGGGGAAGAACCTGAAGGTGTAAAGGTTACCATGAGACCTCACAAGTTCAGCTACACTACAAACAGAAAGGAGGAAGCATGAACCTGACCTCAATCAATGACTCCGAGATACTAAAAGAGTACGTTCGACGCTTCACAATTAAGGCCGGAGATCGAATCAAGTCATCTAGGGAAGCAGCTGATCACTTCAGAGCTTTCTTTTCAGAGGCTGCTAAAAGGGAACAGTTCGTGGTCGCATACTTGAATGGGCAAAACATGCTAATTTCTACCGAGCCTCTGTTTATTGGATCCATTACTACAAGTGCAGTATACCCTCGTGAAGTGGTTCAACGAATACTGGATGTTGGGGCTGCAGCAGTCATGTTTGCCCACAATCATCCCTCAGGGGAGACTACACCTTCGAGTAGCGATAGGGCAGTGACCAAGAAACTACAAACTGCTCTAAAAGCCATTGATGTTGAGGTCCTAGATCATCTCATCATTGGAGCGGGTGAGTATTTCTCATTTGCTGATTCAAATCTAATCTAACAACAATAATAACAGGAGTTAATAATGGAAACACAAGAAAGTGTCGTGCCCGCGTTATACCCTAACGGCCCGACTGGGAGTGCCAACGGTACTGCCCTTTTCAGTCATGATCCAGAGCAGGCATTTACCGAAGCACAGCGAATAGTAAACGTCGTAGCTAAGCGTTGTACTGGACCTGGGTATTTGGTACAGATAGGATCGAAAACCTACCCGACAGTATCCTGGTGGACAGTTGTGGGGGCGAGCCTTGGATTATTTGCACGCGTCGTTTACGCACGTCGGCTAGATCGAGAGGATGAGATTGCGTATGAGAGTAGAGTAGAGATACACAAAGACGGCAATGTAATCGCGAGTGGAGAAGCTATGTGTTCGAGTAAAGAAGAACGCTGGGCTCATGCGGATGAGTACGCAATTAAGTCGATGTCATCAACACGATCGGCTGGCAAGTGCTTCAGATTAGCACTTTCGTTCATAGCGATTTTAGCTGGTCTTGATGCCACGCCAGCAGAGGAGGTTCCCGTTGCAAAAAACACTACAAGTCCTGATTCTGCAACAGCACCTCAAATTGCTTCAATTACCAGACTGGCCAGGGATCAAAGACTTACAGATGATGAAAGGATGCGGATCCAGGGTCTACTGCTGGATGGCATGTCAAAGGCAAAAGCATCGGAGGTTATGGAGTACTTTTATGGCAAGTCAATAAAGCAAGGCTCAGAATGGATCCGTGTAGAGGAGGGGGTCCTTTCCTCAAGATAGGGTCACTAGATTGTGTATGCACCGTAAGAGGGGAGGAGAGCACGGAGGATGATGACTCTCTTCCCTTTATGCAAGCTCATTTACATAGATCGTTTACAATCACCTGATATCATTAGGTGTGTTTATGGAATCCATGCGAATTAGGTATCGGTAGGTGAATGTGAATCGATATGTGTAAGCCCCCCCAGTAGCATATCAAGTTGGCGGTACGAAGGACATGGACAGTCTGCTCCAGGGGTGACGACGATGCACTGCCCTTGTTGGCACTTAAAGAGATCATGTGATTTGTTGCTGTGCTGTATTATTTGATATGATTCTCTGAAAAACGACAATAGGGGGTACCCCTGCATTGAGCCCCTTGCAAATTGCCCCCTCGGATACAATTCGCCCATGACCTGCACCTCAAAAGTAGGTTTGAACTGATATCTGCGACCAACTGCACCCCTTTGTACAATTGCATAGATATCATCAAATAAGCATAATTTGGTGTAGAACACTTCAATTCATCAATCCATATCAGGGGGATATCCCCAACAACACTGCATGCTAAGCATCAGAACTCGTGTTTACACACACAACAAGGAGAATTCCTAAGAGCTCCAAGTAGAGCTGACATAACCATAGTAGAGGGAGGGATGAACTTTCCCTCTGCAAATCCCGAAAGAGGGAACGGTGTTATGAAAGGAATTCAAATGACACAGACAGAAAACAATCAGACGTGGTTCACATTGACGGAGGCGAAAACGTATACACGCCTCTCAGAGAGCCTACTTAGACAGGCTATAGCCAAAGGCCGCTTGAAGACAACAAGATCTAGTGAAAATGGAGGGAAACTCATCTTTCATAGGACTTGGCTAGATGAAATGCTCATGCGTGAGGTCAGCAGTGACTAAGCGATATTGGCAAATCAAAATACCTGAGTCTGATGGAGAGGCCAGCGTTGACCATGAAAAGTGGTTTGCACTGAGGGATGGGGATAGAAAAAGTAGTTTACCCAGTGTTGATAAGGAATTCATCACGGTACCTGAAGCTGCTGCTATTCTCGATATCAGTCCATACCAGATGAGGTCGGCAATCTATAAAGGGCATATCAGATCGAAGCGTTCATCCAAGGCTTCCAGAGCACGATTCCTAATACATCGTGAATGGTTGGAAGAGTATGAACGGTATCTGGAATCACCGACCTTAAGAATGCGTATCAAAGCTTGGTTCAGGAAACATTTCTGATCCAGACCCTACTACGTACAGTAATGGATTTATTCCATTTCAAATCGCCCTTGAGCGTAACCCCTAAACCCTAAGGAGGGTTTTGTGGGAACGATAGCCCCCAATAATGATCACAAGTTCTGCCCGAATTGTGGATCACCAACTGAAAAGTATCTGACACTAGAACAGGTAGCAGCCCAGACATCCATGTCAGTGGAATTCTGGCGATCAAGAATACAATCACGTGATATTGATTACGTGAAGATCGGTAGATCAGTCCGCATACCCCAATCATCGCTAAATGCGGTTATTAAACCGGTTTCAGCAATCAACACTACAACTATCAACAACCTGGAGAATGAATAAAATGGCAAGTATACAGAAATACGCATCCCCTACAGGACGTGCTGGATATCGAATCCAGTGGTTCGATTTTCAGGGTAAGCGAAGATCAAAGGTCTTGTACACATCTAAGACAACTGCCCGATTAACAGCAGAAAGATTAGAGCACGAGGCGCTGGAAATACAGAACGGTATCAAACCTCGACCAGACGAATCAATGGCATTGAAGGTTTGTACAACTCGGTTCCTTAAGTCAGCCAAAATGGATGGGAGGAGCCCCCAAACTATCACCCGTTACGACAAGGTGTTCAAACCATTCCTCGATCGAATAGGTGCGAGAACTTCCGTACAGTCTATCACGTCAACAGTCATCGAAGATTACAAAGACTGGCGTCTGAACAAGAAGAAGGTGCAGGCAATCTCATTGAATACAGAGTTGCGTCACCTGAAAGCTCTGTTCTCGTGGGCTACCAGGCAGGATTACCTGACTAAATCGCCATTTGTTGGGGTCAAAATGCTTAAAACCGACGATAAACCTGTTCGCTTTCTCTCAGAGGCGGAGATCAAGAAACTGTATGAAACGATCGCTGAGAAGAAGAATCAACGCGCTTGGGACCTGGTAACTTTTTACCTGCAAACCGGGGCTCGGGCTACTGAGATCTTGGAAGTTGGTGGATTTACATGGGAATCGGTACACGACGACCATATTGAGATCATGGGTAAGGGTCGGAAGCGCCGTCAGATTCCCTTGAACGATACGCTTCGGGAAATCCTTCAACGTCGCAGGGGAGAGCGAGCACCGTTTCCGTATACGTATTCAGCGGTTTCACAGGCACTCTCTCGGAAGCTGTTTCACACTGCGAAGATGCCGGATGCCAACCTACATACACTTCGTAAAACTGCGGGTGCCCTTCTTATCCAGGGCGGCGTGGACATTTACCGTGTGTCCAAGTTTCTAGGACATTCGTCAGTGAAGGTGACAGAGCAACATTATGTGGATCTGTTGCAGGCAGATTATGCGGATATGAGTATGATACTTGAGAGAACCACACCCGGAATCGATCAAATTAGCGAGCCTGCGTTATCTACCTGGAACAGGGTAGCATGACTTTATTCTCTCGAAAGCGTGTGCACTATATGTGCAGTATCCATACAAAATGGTACTATTGGGTGGGATAATAGTGCACAATACGGCACATTCATGGATAAAAGAAAAGCCCTTGTAAGTTATTGTTTTACATGGGCTTTACTGTGGTGGCCAGGGACGGAATTGAACCGCCGACACGGGGATTTTCAGTCCCCTGCTCTACCGACTGAGCTACCTGGCCCCAGTCGTCTCGATAAACGAGCGCGCAATAATAAGATATGAGCCCCCTCCCCACAATAGCTATTTTCTAAGTAGACTATCTAGTGTCTCAAATGGTAAATCAGACATGTGAAAAATGTATTGCCAGCCCGCAACATTTCTGGTTCTGCTAATTGAACTAAACAAACCAATAAGCTGACCACTCTCACTGAGAACAGGTGCTCCACTCATGCCCTGGACTGGAATGGCACCAACCTTTGGAGTGAGAATCCCAGGTCGGGTGAGCGAACGTTCACAGATCACCGCCAGGGGGTAAACTGAGCCCTCATCGACTTCTAGCGCATGGACTACCCAATTGCTGTCATTCAAAGCCATGCCGCCAGGAAAACCAAGTATATAGGCATCTTTACCCGTGTACTTTGCAGATCTAATCTCCAGACTTTTAGTCCTGCGTGGGTTTACGGGTTGAAGAATTGCCCAGTCCTGTATCGAATAATAATCCTTGGATTTTCTAAGCATTACCACATTAAGATCAAGCTTCTGACGAGATATGGTTTGAGCTTCCAGGTCTATAAGCTTCCCAGAGTCCACAAAAAATCCATGCCCTGCGGTGAGTATGTATTCACCATTCAAAATGAAGCTACCACTTTGCTGAACCCGTTCCTTTTCACCATCTTCATATTCGATGATGAGCGTTATTAACAAGGTTGCTGCCAGATTGCTATCCAACATCTTGCCCAGGGCCGGTTGGGTCATTAACACGGATTCAAGTTGTTCATGACCGGCGGCGTATAAATCACTGATCTCAATTAATTTCTTATGATCCTCTATGCCATCCTGGGGTGATGGAGTTGTCGTGCAAGCCACCAGGATAAATAGACACATTAAGACCAATTTCTGCATGACTAAAACTTTTCTCCCCGCCCTTCTCGAATCTGGCTTCCCACCGGTCTGATACGTCCCCAGAGACTATGAACCAGCACAATACTGGCCACAACCTGTAATACAGAAAACCAAAAACCAGCCTCAGTCGCCATACTCTGCGGATAAAACCCTTGCAGAATTTCAACAATAAAACGCAGGAGGGTGGCCAAGGTGAAGACATAGTAACTGATACGGATAACAGTGGGATTATAGTTTTTATCGTCCTTTTTGGCTCTGGGAAAAAACCAAACCGCCACACCCAGTATCATCATGAAAACCCCACCCATGAGCAAAACATGGGTATGAGCTTGAATCATTGTAAAAGGCATGGACCAACCAAAAGCCCGGGCACCGTACATATAAAGACCAGAAAAAAGTCCCAGTACAAAAAATCCAAAGGCCGTTTTTATAAAATATCGAGCATTAGTAAACAATTGGTGTTTCTCCAAATCTGTCAGTTTGAGAGTCTGGCTTTAAAATAGACTTAATCTCCGAAAAAAAAGAAGATGTTTCACTCTTCATCGTGCCGTGTATTTTCCTGGATGGATAGTGAAAAAATAATTCTCAAGAATTTTAGTCAAACTGAGATTGAGGAATGGGTCCAATCCTTAGGCCACAAGGCCTTTCGTGGACGTCAACTCTACCAGTGGATCTGGGAAAAAGGGGTTGAGAGTTTTTCTGAAATGACCAATCTATCCAAGGATTTTATCCAGGAACTGGAAGCAATCAGTCAACTCGAGCTAACTACCATCCATCAGGTTCAGACCTCTGAGTCTCAAGGCACTTCAAAATTTTTAGTACGTCTTGGAGATGGCAAGTTTGTTGAGACCGTCCTCATTCCTGAAGCTAGACGTGCCACAGTATGTCTTTCCTCACAGGTGGGTTGTGCTCTGGATTGTGACTTTTGTGCCACCGGCAAAATGGGTTTGAAGCGCAACCTTACTTCTGGAGAAATTGCTGATCAACTCCTCCATGTCAGACGCTTTAGTGAAACCCCTATTACCAATATTGTCTTTATGGGTATGGGTGAACCTTTTCATAATTATGACCAGGTCATCAGAGCTGCTGACATTCTTAATTCTGAATCCGGTTTTGCACATGGTGCTCGGAAAATCACCATTTCCACCAGTGGGTTGGTGCCCCAAATTCGTCGCTTTGCCGATGAAGGACATCGTTATAAACTGGCTGTGAGCTTAAATGCATCTGATGATGAAAGCCGGACACAAATTATGCCTGTTAATAAAAAGTGGGATATTGCCGAGTTGGTAAAAGCTTGCAAGTACTATACTGAGCTTTCCAAAAATATGCTGACCTTTGAATACGTGCTCATGCAGGGGGTCAATGATGGGATGGGAGATGCCAGGCGTCTTCTGAAAATTGCCAATCAGGTTTTCTGTAAGGTGAATGTCATACCTTACAACGAAGTAGCAGAGGGGTATTTACGACCCTCGAAAAAACGAATTAACAGCTTTCTGGAAGTCCTTGAGGGAGCCCGCTTTGGTGTCACTGTTCGCTGGAGCCAGGGTGATGATATTGATGCCGCCTGTGGTCAACTGAGTACGGCTGCCGTCACGGAAAATGGATAGGAAATCATGAACAATAATCAATTGCAGAGTGCCGTAGCATCCATTCGAGAGCAGGGTGTTTTTAAAGCCGAGATTGCACTGGTATTGGGATCTGGTCTGGGAAACTTTGCAGATGCCCTTTCTAATACCACACGCATTCCATTTGCCGATATTCCTGGTTTTCCCATTTCCACAGTTGAAGGTCATTCTGGTGAATTGGTATACGGTTTTTTGGGGGAAGTTCCAGTGTTGGTGAATTCAGGGCGAGTCCATTTTTACGAAGGCTATACTCTGGAGCAGGTCGTTTACCCGATTCAGATCCTTAAAGCCCTGGGAACCAAATCCATCATTCTTACCAATGCCGCTGGGAGCATCAGGGAAGAATATGCGCCAGGTGATCTCATGCTCATCACAAAACTTATGAACCAGACTGGGCATTCTGTTTACCCATCGGATACGGAACCAGCCAATATTTTCAATCCTGAGCTGATGGATACAGTCAAACAGGTTGCCCAGCGAGCTTCTGTCCCCTTGAAAACAGGCTCGTATGCCGGCTTGAATGGGCCGTCATATGAGACACCTGCTGAAATTCGCTTTCTTAGGGTGAAAGAAGCAGATGCCGTAGGGATGTCCACCATCCACGAAAGTATGGCCGCCTTCAAACTGGATATGCAGGTTCTGGGTATCAGTTGTCTCACCAATTATGCTGCAGGAATTCTGGATCAACCTCTAAATCATGAAGAGGTCATGGAAACTGGCATTCGCGTCCGTGAGGATTTCGCTAAATTACTTAGCGAATTGGTCATAGAATTTAGCATATAAGTTCATGAGGTAATTCCTCACGAATTGCCCAATGCGCAAGCGTTTCCGAGCTTTCACCACACGCCATAGCACAAAAGATTTTCCAATTAAAAACAGGCACATATCATTCTGATATGGCGCTATATCAGAATGATGCTAAATTGATCCCATGATACCTGACAAAATGTGCTCAATCCCAATGTATAAGAGACTAATATTACTGTGACTTATCGTATGGTCGTTTCATTGTGGCATGGCAATTGTCCTTAAAGGGGGCAATTGAAAATGGAAGAATCAATGAAAATGACAAACGATAGATTAGAAAGGACCCCGAAAATGACTAAAACAACAGATCATCTGGCAGCCTGGAGTAACCTCTCCGGAACATTGTTCGCCTTAGGAAGCCGTGGAGCTCTGGCGATAGTGATGACATTTGCAGTCTCACTACTGATCGCAAGCCCTGCCATTGCGCAGAGTGGAACCAACATCCAAATCGACATCTCTCAAGACCTGGAACAGGAACTTGAAGATGTTGCCCAAGAGGTTCAAGAAGCCCTCGACGAAATTGGTGTGGAGACAGGCATCAATATCCACATTAATGATGACGATCACGAATCACGCCCCAAATTAGGCGTTTATTTAAGTGACATGGATTTTGAAGATGCTTACAAAATGCGTTATCCACATGCCCATGGTGTATTGGTTAACGGTACTGTAAATAATGGAGCCGCTGATAAAGCTGGAATCATTGAAGATGATATCATCATGTTTTTTGATGGATCCAAAGTACGCTATGAGGATCACCTCGTACGTTTAATCCGCAGCAAGAACTATGGTGACCAGGTCAACGTAGTTTTCTGGAGAGATGAAGCCATCGATTCTACAGTTGCAACCTTTGTAGCACCAGAGAAGAAAGTAAAAGATGGTCAGCTGAAAATGACTGACAAAGATAAAAAATCCAAAAAACGTAAAAACTCCCGTGGTTATGGTGGTGGTGGTTTCACACCCATGCTGGTTCAGGATGAGTTTGTAGACGTTGCTTCGCTTATGACCGAACTGGGTTTGAGCTCCACACCTTTCCGCGATGAAGGGATTGTATTGTGGGGTGGTTCAGGTCAGGGATATGTTGGCAATGGTTGGTTTCTGGGTGGATTTGGAAATGGTGGCGCACTATCAAAGACCGTGACCGTTCCTGATGGTACCAGCTCAGTGGAAAGAGATATTACATACGCTATGGGTTTTGGTGGATTGACTATCGAAAAAAGATTAGCACCCTTCTCATTCATGACCCTTGGTGGCGGTGTTGGACTTGGTGGTGGTGGTATTGACTTGAGCGTTACCCAAAGAGATGGTGAATTTACTTGGGTAGGTTTGGGAGATGAACTTCTTACCACGAAGAGTACATCAGTTAATTTTTCAAAGAACTATGCCATCGTTCATCCCCGTGCAAGCGTCATGTTGAAATTGACCAGCTGGATGAGATTGAAAGCTGAATACGGATATGTATATGGCTATGCCTTTACTGATGGATGGAAGACAACCCTGGGCGGTCAAAGCCTTGATGAGAAACAGAGTTCTTACGAATTAGTTGGTAGCCCTGACACAGAGCTACAAGCAAGTACGTTATCACTTGGTCTCTGGTTTGGATTCTAAACAGAACTAAATAATTGAATCTCATGATGCCGATATCTTAAGGATGTCGGCATCATGGTTTTTTATAATAGGCGAAAATATGAAAATGATATTCAGAATTATCAGCGTGATGCTCCTCGGAGTTTTACCATTGTTTTCAGCCCTGCTTACTGATGATCTAGAAGTGATATCCCCAACCGGGATGCCCCTGTCACATCATTATAGTGAACAGGTGTTTTTCACGCCTAGCTCAAGCTACTCAATTACCATCCGCTTCATCGAGACATCGATGGGCATTTTACTTGTCAGGGAACACAGAAAAGGTGGAGTCGTACAGCAATCTCAATCCATTATCAACCCAATGACAAGTCTAGTAATTTTTAATTCTTCCTCAGGAAATAACTGTGAAGATGATATCACAATTAAGAACGTGATTCTGGAATAAACCAGTAAACTCAAGTAGGCGACATCAGATATGACACTCACGATGCACCTCAAGTTAGAACTACAGAAGGACCTTCATGTTTCAGTTTCTATCTGAAAAACTGGGTGCTGGTGCACTCATTGTTTCTCAGCTGTTGCTGACGGCCTTCGTTGGAACCGATCCCTACTTTCAGGATGTGAATCTGGAAGTGAAAGGCGATAGGCTTTTCTGTTCTGCAATCCTCATGGAAAGTTTCACTCCAGATCTTGATTTGCTACTTCAATCTGGTGATACAGTCATCATTCATTTTGAAATAGATCTGGTGAATGCCTCAAATGACTCCATCGTAGCCATGGCCAACTGGCAGCATCACTTTCGCTATTCGCTCCTGGAAGATGATTATGCTGTCTACCGTAGTGAAGTTGACCAAACCCGACAGGTTTATACCCTGGAAGCAGCAAAACAGGAGTGGGTTAAAATTGAAAATGCTCTATTCTGTAGGATGCGCGTGATGGAAGATGATAAGTTTTACTACTTGAGGATTTCTGCCTTTATGGAAGAAATGGATATGCCCGGCATTACAGATCGCATTAATCTCATGTCATTCTGGAATCGAATCAGACCTGTTCATATCTCTGAACCCTTTGAGAAAAGGCAGTTGGTCCTGTGAAATTAAGAGCACCCTCATTTAGAATCCAGATTATGGTTCTGGTCAGTTTGGTCACATTGATTGCGGCTATGCTGATGCGGGACTTTTTTATCAGTAATCTTGCATCATATCAGGATCAGATTACCGATCTCTCCACCAAAGAAAAAGTCAGGGAAATACATAAATCCTATAGCACCATACTTGATTCCAGCGAGCTCGTTGTCTTTAATCAGGAGATTGAAGGCGTGCTCAGGGATCTGCATAAAATTGAAATTGCTGGAGATTTTTACAGTCGTGATATCAAGCGCTATTCTATTGGTATAGTCATTGTTATGATCATCCTCACAGGAAGTATTTTCTTGTTCCTCTTTATGATAATCACTCGGCCCTTGACACGTCTACTCTCAGCAACAGAACAATTGAAGGGTGGAGATTTTGATTTTCAAATCAAAGAGAGCAGTTACTCACCATTAAATGGACTTATCATCGCTTTCAACAACATGGTTTTTGAATTGAATCAAAGTAAAGAGCGCTTGATCGAGGCAGAGAAACAAACCATCTGGCAAGAGATGGCCAGAGCCATGGCTCACGAGATTAAAAATCCATTGACACCCATTCGTCTGGCAGCTCAACGTCTGGAAATGAAGTACTATGAAAAAGCAGAAAACCTGCCTGAAATATTGGAAAAATCATTGAGAATTGTCAACGAAGAGGTAGACAATCTTCAATCTTTGGTGACTGCCTTCTCTGGTTTTGCCAAAATGCCTGAAGCACAATTTGACAACTATGATCTGAATCAACAATTACGTGACATCTCTGATCAATACTCAGATGAAGCCACCATCGATCTAAAACTGGATCAAAATCTCAGGGAAATCTTTGCTGATACCATGCAGATGAAACAAGTGCTGGTAAATTTGATCCAGAATGCAATTCAAGCCTGTGATGAGAATCCCCATATTGAAGTTTCCACCAGCGTTCAGAATCAATCCTGTAACATTGGTATCAGGGATCACGGCAAGGGGATATCTGAAGCTGACCTGGTAAAGATTTTCGAACCCTATTTTACCACCAAGAAAAAGGGAACTGGTCTGGGATTGGCCATTACCCGACGTATTATCAGGCAACATGGCGGTGATATCAAAGCCACCAGCGTTGTCGGTGAAGGCTCCACTTTTATAATTAGTTTCCCGTGTAACAGGGAAAACCAGCAACAATTAACCAAGCAGAATGGATAGCAAAATGGCTGATCACAAAATCAAAATTCTAATTATTGATGATGAAAAAAATATTCGCTTAACCCTCAGGGATATTTTAGAAGATGAAGGTCACAATGTATTGGAGGCTGGGACCGGGGAAGATGGACTGGCTCTTCTGAAGAATGAAAGCGTTGATCTGGTTCTTCTGGATGTCCGTTTGCCAGGTATGGATGGGATCGAAGTTCTGAAGGGGATTCGAGAGATAGATGAAACCCTGGATGTTATTATGATCTCTGGCCATGCTACAGTTGGTACCGCAGTGGATGCCTTGAGAATTGGGGCCTATGACTTCCTCGAAAAACCACTTTCATTAGCTCGCGTTAAATTGGCTATTCGCAATCTTTCAGAAAAACAAACACTGGCCAAAAGATCTGCAGTTATTCAACAGACACAGAAGGATAAATACCGTCTGGTTGGTACTTCTCCCCAGATAGGACAAGTCCTGGAAACTGCTCGTCGTGTTGGCCCTACTGCTGCAAAAGTGCTTATTAGAGGCGAAAGTGGTACGGGTAAAGAACTGGTTGCCCACGCTATACATGCCGCCAGTCCCAGAGCAGAGGATGCCTTTGTCAAATTTAATGCAGCCGCTATTCCCTCAGAATTGGTTGAAAGTGAGCTGTTTGGACACGAGAAAGGCGCGTTTACTGGAGCCGTCGGCCAGAAAAAGGGAAAAATCGAGATGGCCCATAGTGGAACTCTTTTTCTTGATGAAATTGGAGACATGAGTCTTTCTGCCCAAGCAAAAATCCTTCGTGTTCTTGAAGATGGAAAATTCGAACGTGTCGGTGGAACTCAGACTCAGTCAGTTGATATTCGACTCCTGGCGGCGACAAACAAGCCCCTTGAGGAAATGGTGGCTGAAGGAAAATTTAGAGAGGATCTATTTTATCGTCTCAATGTTGTTCCCATTAACCTACCACCACTCCGTGAGAGAGAAGGCGATATAAAAACCCTCCTCAATCACTTCCTGTCACACTACGCTGCAGAATTAAGTCTGTTGCCAAAACAATTTTCACGGGATGCCATGAACATGCTGGTTGGTTATCCTTTTCCTGGAAACATCCGCGAGTTGAGAAATCTCATCGAGCGTCTATATATTCTGAGTCCTAATGAAGAGATCGATCTGCCTGAGGTAAAACCTCATTTAAATCAAGTCGTCTCTGCAGAAGGAGATGCTGCAATCTTTACTGAGACCCGTCCCTTTGCTGAAGCAAAAAGGATGTTCGAGGAACGCTTTCTAGAGTCACAGCTCCGTCAGCATGCCGGTAACATCAGTCGAACTGCTAACAGTTTAGGTATGCAGCAATCTAATCTCTCACGGAAGTTAAAAGAATTGGGGTTGGGTAAATCCTGATCAACCCCAATCCTGAAAAGAAAAGAGTTTAAGTATGAGTTTTAGTAAAGCCCTTGCATTGGGCATTTTGTTTATAATAACTACTTCCATCGCAGAAGAGCGAAAAACCATCACTGCAGCACGAACATCTGGAGCCCCAGTCATTGATGGTAGAATTGAGGAAGCGGTATGGAGCAATGTTGAACCAGCAACCGGTTTTCATCGATTTGACCCCGAAGGTGGGGGAGCAGCCCCGGTAAAAACTGAGATTCGCGTTCTCTATGATGATGTGGCACTATACATCGCTGCGAAAATGTACGATCCTGATCCTGCCGGTATTCCCTCACAACTGGGTAAACGAGATGATTGGGATGCTGTTGCTGATTGGATTGGCTTTTGGATCAATCCTTATGATGATGGTGCCAATGAACTCACCTTTGTTGTAACCTCTGCTGGCGTTCAAGTTGATTTGAAATTCAGTCCCAACGGCAATGATTCCAATTGGGATCCAGTTTGGGAAAATGCCGTAAAATTTGACGAGGAGGGCTGGAATACTGAGATAGCTATTCCATTTAGCCAGATGCGTTTTCCAGCCACAGATATTCAGAACTGGGGCTTCAATGTTGGACGATATAGCGCCACAAGACGTGAAATGTATACATGGACGTTGCTGGATAAGGAAAAGGGTAATTATCCTCAACAGACGGGGTTGTTAATTGGTATTGAGAACATTGAATCACCTCTCCGTCTTTCCTTTACTCCTTACGCCTCAGCCTCATCAGATCGTTATCCTGTAGACGATGGTATGGCTTCATCAACATCCTATCGAGGAGGCATGGATCTCCAGTATGGTATTAATGAAAGTTTTACGCTGGATATGACCCTGATCCCAGATTTTGGTCAGGTTCAATCCGATAACATTGAGCTCAATCTATCTCCCTTCGAGATTCGACATAATGAACATCGCCCCTTTTTTACCGAAGGGACCCAGTTGCTGAGCAAAGCGAATCTATTTTATTCCAGACGCGTCGGTTCAAAACCAATTCGCTATTGGGATGTTGCAGATGAGGAATTTGTAGGCGCTGGGGAAACCATCAAATCCAATCCGGATGTAAATCAATTGATCAACGCTACAAAGATTACCGGACAAACAGTTGATGGTTTGGGTCTAGGGTTCTTTAATGCTATTACTGCACCCATGCATGCCGTTATTGAGGATTCCCTGGGCAATGAACGAGAATACCTCACCAACCCAGCTACCAATTACAATTTAATCGTTGTGAGTAAAAATCTACAGAACGGGTCGGAGATAAGCGTTGCTAACACAAGCGTGTTAAGATTCGCAGATGATGATACATCGAGTGATTTCAGAG
This sequence comes from Fidelibacterota bacterium, assembly GCA_018673925.1. GTDB lineage: Bacteria > Fidelibacterota > UBA8477 > UBA8477 > JABMPR01 > JABMPR01. The sequence continues at coordinate 42,639 of JABHBL010000007.1, read as the reverse complement.
ATGCCAATGTTACTGGATTTGATACACGACTCTATACTGAAGATTCAAAATGGCGTTTTGAAGCATCGGGAGCATATAGTAACCTCAGCTATCCAGACAGTAATTCCAATGGGTACAGATATTTAGTCAGGGTATCTGAAGTTCAGGGCGTTGTGAAATATGGCTTGGGTCATGGAGTTGAGAGTGAATTCTTTAATCCCAATGATTTGGGGTTTCTGCGACAGGCCAATGAGGTGGAGCAATTTGCCTGGGTGGAATTTGCGACCATCAACCCAGTGTGGATTGTGAACGAGGGCAGACTGGAGATCAGCGGTTTCTATTCACAATTGTACAACCCTCGAGTGTATACCCATACTGGTATTCGTGCAGATTACAATATGACCTTCAAGAACTACTACTCCATGGGAGGAGGGGCTGCCTGGAACCCAAGGGAGGGGCATGATTATCACGAAACTCGAGTAGACGATCGCTATTTTACGACACCCAAAGGTTTCGATACCCATGTGTGGATCGCATCTAATTTTAACAAACCGTTCTCAATGAGTGCTTGGACAGGGATCTCAGCTGTGACTCGAAGGGGAAGTCAATGGCGTGGTATGGGACTCAACCCGACATGGCGGGTCAACAATCAATTCATGATACGCTATGAACTGGATAGACATAGACGATCTAACAATCATGGGTTTGCCGATTTTGACGAAAATGATGAACCCATTTTTGGGAAACGTGATCATTTTACCACTACGAACGCCATTAACTCACAGTACATCTTTAGCAGAAATTTGGAATCTGATTTTCGTCTGCGGCATTATCGCTCGACCGTGGAATACAAAGAGTTCTTTGATCTGAAAGAGGACGGAAACTTATCTCCCAGTAGTTTTAACCAAGACCTCAATACAGTCTTTAACGCATTGACCATAGATGCAGTCATGACCTGGCGTTTTGCACCAGGGAGTGAATTGACCTTTTCCTGGAAGAATGCCATTTACTCAGATGGCGAGACTGAAGATCTGGAAAAAAGTTATTTCGAAGATCTTCAGGATGTTTGGAATGAGGATCAGAGCAATAGCATTTCAGTTAAACTACTCTATTATGTCGATTCCTGGGCACTGAGACATCGCCTTAAGTAAAACTAAGACCTAATCTTTTACCAGAGGGGTACTCTATATTTTGGTACCCCTTTTCTTTTTCGAATCATCCTGTGTTCACAGTTATCAATCTAAAATTCATCTCCCCATAATACATAATATGGCACAGAGCTTGCCTTAAGCATGGATTGAAAACAGGAGTGAGAAATGTATAAAATTATTAAGGCTGAGTTCATTGCACCCAATGTGAAAAGTTTCATCCTCGAAGCACCTCACATCGCCAAAAAGCGACAGGCTGGTCAATTCATTATTTTACGTGTTCATGATAAAGGTGAACGCATCCCCATAACTATTGCAGATTCAAATACTGAAGAGGGATGGATTAACATCATTGTCCAGGGCTTGGGGAAAACCAGTGCTCATCTAAATACACTTGAGACAGGCGATTATTTACAGGATCTGGTGGGTCCCCTGGGACTGCCTACCCATATTGAGAATTGGGGTACTCTGGTCTGCATGAGTGGTGGTGTGGGTACAGCCGAAGCACTTCCCATTGCAGCTGCTGGAAAAGCTGCTGGCAATAGAGTGATTTCAATTATTGGTGCTCGTAATAAAGACCTGATTATCGCTGAAGAGCAGATGGCTGAAGTCGTTGATGAAGTGAGAATATCCACAGATGATGGCTCTGCAGGACGTCATGGTCTCGTCACTGATGTGTTACAGGATCTCATTGATGAAGGCATCAAACCTGATATGATCGTTGCTATAGGACCACTCCCCATGATGGCAGCAGTATCCAACCAAACCAAAGAAATTGGCATCCCTACCATGGTCAGCTTGAATGCTATCATGGTTGATGGAACCGGGATGTGCGGCGCCTGTCGCGCTACTGTAGGTGGAAAAACAGTATTTGTCTGCGTTGATGGACCTGAGTTTGATGGTCACCAGGTCGATTTTAAAGAATTGGGCAGCCGTCAGAAAATGTATAAGAAACAGGAAGAAGAATCTCACAAGTGTTTCCTGGAGCGACAGATGAAGAAGATGAAGGCTGAGCAAATGAAAGAGGAGGTAGTATCATGAAACGCGAACGTCCTCAATCATTCAACACGGTTCCCATGAAGGAACGTATGATCATCCCTCGCCAGGATATGCCAGAACAGGATGCCGGCCTAAGAAGCACAAATTTTCTCGAAGTAAATCTTGGCCTTACACCTGAGCAGGCTATTGTCGAAGCTCAGCGTTGTATTGAATGCAAAAGCCCCACTTGTATGGATGGATGTCCTGTTAATATCAAAATTCCTGATTTTATTCAGTTGATCTGTAAAGAAGACTTTGTCGGTGCTGCCCAAAAAATTAAAGAAGACAATTCTCTACCTGCCATCTGTGGTCGTGTATGTCCCCAGGAAACTCAGTGTGAAGAAATTTGTGTTATGGGGAAACGCTTTGAACCAGTTGCCATTGGGCGTTTGGAGAGATTTGTTGCCGACTATGCCATGCAGCATGGTAACGGCTCTACGGAGACTTTTGATAAACCAGCCTCATCTGGACAAAAAGTTGCCATTGTTGGATCAGGACCTGCCGGTTTAGCCGTTGCCAGTGATTTAATTAAAGAAGGTCATGAAGTCACCGTTTTTGAGGCTTTACATGAATTTGGCGGAGTTTTGGTATATGGAATACCAGAATTTCGTCTACCTAAATCAATATTACGCGAAGAAGTCGCTACCCTGGAGGACATGGGTGTGAAATTTGTTAAGAATTTCATCGTCGGTCGTACCATGACCATCCAGGAGCTCATGGCTGATGAAGGTTATGATGCTGTATTCCTGGGCTTAGGTGCTGGCCTACCACGCTTTATGAATATCCCAGGTGAAAACCTGAATGGGGTTTATTCAGCCAATGAATTTTTGACCCGTTCCAATCTCATGCGTGGGTATGAGTTCCCAGAATGGGATACACCACTTTATCGTGCGAAACATGCCATTATTGTTGGTGGTGGTAATACAGCCATGGATGCAGTCAGAACTGCCAAACGTCTCGGTGCTGATGAAGCTTCCATTGTATATCGACGTTCTGAAGAGGAAATGCCTGCCAGAAATGAAGAGATTCATCACGCCAAGGAAGAAGGCATAAAATTTATGAATCTGGTCAATCCAATTGAATTCATCAGTGATGATCAGGGGAGTGTAGTAGCTGCTAAATGTCTCCGCATGGAGCTGGGTGAGCCAGATGAATCGGGTCGTCGTCGTCCAGTACCAATGGAAGGGTCTGAATTCGTCATGGATGTGGATATGGTCGTTATTGCTGTTGGAAATGGCTCAAACCCATTGATCTCCCAGACCACGCCAGAAATCGAAACCAACAAATGGGGTAATATTGTTGCTGATGAAGATGGCAGAACTTCCATGGAAGGTGTTTTTGCCGGTGGTGATATTGTCAGTGGTGGAGCCACAGTTATTTTAGCCATGGGTGCAGGCCGGAAATCAGCCGTTGCCATTAATGAATATTTGAAAGCCAAGGTAGGGAGTTAAGCATGAGCTTAAAGGATCAAATCAGTTCAATGGATATGGATGATATTGTTGAAATGTGCATTAATCAGGAACAGCAGGCCATCGATCTATATACCCTTGCCAGAGATCAGGCCAAAGATGATGCTTCCCGCCAGAAATTTCAGGAGCTGGTCGATATGGAGACTGTTCACAAAGTCTCTCTGAGCAATTTTGAAATCGAAAATTATATAGAGCTTCCACCAGCTGATCTGAAAGTAACAGACTATTTGATGGAACCTGAGCTGAAGGACAACATGACCACTCAGGAGATCATCATTCTGGCTGCCAAACGTGAAGATAAAACAGCCCGTATGTATCAGGATTTAGCTGATCACTTCAATTTTGATAAGAAGTTGAATACCTTTTTTCAGATGATGGCTGACGAAGAACTACGTCACAAACATGATCTTGAAACAGAATATGAAAACGAGTTTCTCCAGGAAGGCTAAAACTCTTTTCCCAATACATGTAAAAAAAGGCTGCCCGTTAGGCAGCCTTTTTTTGTTAATAAGAAAATTGAAAAATCTGATTTACATCTGTTCAGGTGCTGAGATTCCCAATATCCGCAGGCCATTTCTCAGTGTAATTTGAACTGCCTCTAGCAGCGCCAATCTAGCCCTGGATAATTCAGGTGCCTCTAGATCAATCACCTTATACTCTGTATAAAATTTATGGAGAGCTGTGGCTAACTCGAAGAGATAGCTCGGTAAGTGATGCACCTCTAGAGCCCGACGACAATGATCCAGGACTTCAGGAAATTCAAGCGCCTTGTTAATCAAGGCAACAGTAAACTCTTCATTCAACAGGGATAAATCTGCATTATCAGTATCTGAGGCCAAACCCCGTTCCTGAGCACGTCTAAAAATACTGGAAATTCTGGCGTGGGCGTATTGAAGATAGAACACTGGATTCTCATCTGTCTGACGTTTAGCCAGATCAAGATCAAAGTTGAGATGGCTGGAAGCGCTGCGCATGATATAAAAATAACGGACCACATCAGCACCCACTTCATCAATAAGCTCGTCCAGAGTCACAAAGTTTGCTTTTCTGGTGGACATTTTGACAACTTCACCTGAACGTAGGAGTGTTACGAATTGATGGATAACCACTTGGATATGCTCATGTTTTAAGCCCATTACTTTTAAGGCTGAAAGCACATCGGGATAAGCATCGATATGATCGGCCCCAAAAATATCTACAACCAGATCAAATCCCCTCGCGACTTTTTCACGATGATAGGCAATATCCGGTAAACGATAAGTGGGTTCACCACTGGATTTGACCAGTACACGATCTTGTTCTATACCCAGCTCGCTGGTTTTAAACCAGGTTGCTCCATCCTTGTCGTAGAGTAAGTCTTTTTCGCGCAGAATGTCCAAGACTTCATCAATTTTGCCGGCTTCATAAAGTGAGCGTTCATTGTAGAACACATCATGTACCACACCGATTCGTTCTAAACTGGATTTGATGATGGCAAATATCGATTCTTCAGCATAGGTCTTAAAAATATTGATGTCATCTGAATCAGTCAGACCAGGTCGCTCTGACATGAGAGCCTTGGCAACATCAATGAGATAAGCCCCCTCATAACCGCCATCAGGGAGAGTGATAGATTCACCCTTCAACTCCATATAGCGTGCTTTTAGGGATTCACCGAGCAGGCGCATTTGACGACCAGCATTGTTAAAATAGTATTCCCTGGTGACATCGTATCCTGACCAGCTTAGAATATTGGCCAGGGTATCGCCTAGAACAGTCTGTCGACCGTGACCAACTGTTAGTGGACCTGTGGGATTGGCACTGACAAACTCAACCTGGGCAGTTTTACCAATTCCAAAATCACCCTTTCCATACTCATCTTTTTCCTTGAGAATGCTACGAACCTGGGCAGTGAGATAGTCAGCTGATTGGAAAAAATTTATAAAGCCTGGATTTAAAATTTCGAATTTTGCAACAATACCTGAATCTAGAGTAAAGCCATCCATGAGCTCTTCCGCAATCTGCATGGGTGCACGCTTCAAATCACGCGCTAGAGCCATGGCAATATTGCTGGCCCAATCCCCATTTTCGGCTTTTTTGGGTCGTGACAACTGGAGCCGATCAGATGGCCATCCCAGTTGCTCCAGTCTAGCAGTGAGCTGCGTTGTTAAATATTCAAACATATTTGGATTCAATCAATTCTTATAGATTATCGAAGAGGGGTGTTTCTGCACTGGGGGCATTCTCATCTTCATTGAGCTCGGTGATCTCAGCATCAATCCAGAGACGCTCGAGGTCATAAAAATCACGACTGGCTTCATGGAAAACATGGACGACCACGTTGATGTAATCAAGGAGGATCCATTCACGTGTATCATAGCCTTCCTTGTTAAAAGGTCGTTCTACCGCTGCAATTTCATCCTCGATATGATCCGTTATTGCCTTCACCTGAACATCTGAACCACCAGAGCAAATCACAAAAAAATCAGTCATTGAGGTAATTTTGTGGACATCCAGTATTTTCACACGATTTGCTTTTTTCTGAAGGGCAAGGTCACCTATCTCAAAAGCGAGTTGCTTTGAATCTGAGTAATTATCAGGCATAGATCATTTCAATTTTTTGATTAATGAGGGCTGGGCTAGGGAGCACAAGGGCAATACTTACGACTTTTTCTCTTTATAGGCTGGTACCGACTTATAGTCGTGACCAATTATCATGGTGATATCCACTGAGAGACTGGCATCGGTTTCCAGACTTACATGTTCCCGACTGATCCCCAATTCTTCAGCGAGTTTGAATGCTGCATCGATATTGTCAGTTCTGGCAATGATAAGCGTATTTTCATAGTGGAAATGAGCGGCATTTTCCGTATTCAAAACATCAAAGGTTTTTTCATGTACGATGTCTTTATAAAGGGCAGCAACACCACCAATACCACACCCATTGAGGATTTCAACACTGACCTTGGTATATTTTTGTTTGGCAATCAGAGTCTCAGGAGTGGCTTCTTCAGGTATCTCAGCATAGTAGCGCATCTCTTCAGCTACATTCCGGTTGTTGGTGTGACGATTCCAGAATGACCAGATAAAGGTCAGCACTAGCACTGAAAGTGCCAGCATCAACACATTTACCAGCATATCTGCAGATTGGGCTGGTCGTTTTTTCCGATTTTTTTTGGTTGCTCGTCTGGACTGTTTAGAAGATTTGCTGTTAAGGACTTTAGCCATGAAAAATTAGTATCCCAATCGTCTGTAAGGGTAGGGTGAATAATATCGATTATAGGTGTTTACCGGCATTCTGCTAAATCCAATCTGGAAGGACATATTTTCTTTGGGTTTGTATGTTACTTCACCACTATAGAAAATATTATCAGCACTGAATCCATTTAGAAATGAATACTGCTCACCCATGGGTGTAATGCTTGAAAAGGGTGAGTGCATCAGACCAACAGATCCCTGGAAACTCACCTGTGGATTAATGGTATACTCGAAACTTGTCTTGAGAAGACCCATAGCCACAGCATCATTGCCAAAGGAACTTACCTGCATTGAGTAGCTGTGCTGAAAATTGAGGTCAGCCAGATCAATCCCAAAAAAGGAGGGAGAACCATTTGCGGTCCGAGTATTCAAACCAGGAATGTTTGGAATCTCGGCTTTGAATTGAGCTTGAACCAATAGGGGAAATATCAAAATTATGATAAATATGGCAGTAATATATGGTCTTTTAACAACGTTCATGGGTCACTCCTGCGAGGCTAAAATCTTCGCTTCCACTGTTTTTAATTCGTCTACAGTGTTGATACCCTGAATTTCAGAAAAAGTTTCGCAGATTTCAACCCCTACCTTTGCACCTGATTTTTGTAAAAGGGGTAGTACATCGGGTAGATAATATTCGCCCTGAGCGTTGCTATTCCCCACTTTGTTTAATTCAGCGAAGAGCTTTTGGCCATCAAAGACATAGATGCCAGAATTAATTTCAGCGATGCTAAGTTGTTTTTCACTGGCGTCCTTGTGTTCCACGACCTGATCGAAGTAATCTTCTGAGGTGCGGACAACCCGTCCATATCCAGTGGGATTTTCTGCAATGGCAGTTAGTACGGTTGCCGCAAAATTACCGGAGTGATGTTTAGCCAGTAATGCTCGAAGTGTGCTCTCTTTTAAAAGAGGGACATCTCCAGATAAAACGATGATATCGCCGTCAAAATCGGTGAGAAGTTCAGCCGTTTGAAGCACAGCATGACCGGTTCCTAATTGTTGGAGCTGTTCAGCAAAAAGAACAGGTTCTGCTTCGAGGACTTCTCGCACAATTTCCTGTTTATGTCCAACGATGCAGATAATTTTTGTAGCAGATAAACTCTTGGCCTGATCCACAACATACTGGATCAGCGGTTTACCTAAGATGAGATTGCATACCTTGGGGAGATCATCGCGCTTCATGCGAGTACCTTTACCCGCCGCCATGATAACTACTGCTAATTCTTGAGACATATTCATATCCATCCAATTTTATCTTGTTTCAATTTAAGAGACATACATTAAAGTGGTATGGAATTCAATCTTTAAACTGAATTGATGATACCACCACCCACCACAGCTTCACCCTGAAAAAAGACTGCAGACTGACCTGGTGTAATGGCGTTTTCCGGTGTCTCAAAGATGACTTGAACCTCATCATCTGATATACGTGAAATCCTGGCAGGTTTGGCTGCACTATTATAGCGGATCTGTACATCAAGTTTTTGGTCAAAAATGAATGCTTCAGGGACGAGCCAATTACATGAATTCACGGTAAAGTTGGTTGCTTCAGCATCTGCTTTACTCCCCACATGGACCGTGTTGGATTCGACATCAATCTTGTTTACAAAAATGCGTTCGCCAGTGGCCAGGCCTAGCCCTTTGCGCTGACCTACTGTGTAATTGTGAATCCCCTGGTGCTCACCAATGACCTCACCTGTAGAGTCAACAAACTCCCCCTTTGGGGCAGCCTCGATAACTTCTGGATACTGCTCGGAAAGGAATCGTCTATAATCATTGTCCGGCACAAAACATATTTCCATGCTTTCTGGAGTATCAGCGGTTCTCATGTCAGCTTTGGCGGCCTGCTCACGAACTTCCTGTTTGGAGAGATCACCGAGAGGGAAAAGAGTCCGATCAAGCTCTTCAGGGCGAATACCCCAGAGCACATATGATTGATCTTTAACTTGATCTTTGCCTCGACCCACTACCCATTTTCCAGAGGCTTCGTGCTTTACTTTCCTGGCATAATGTCCTGTTGCAAGATATTGAACTCCCAGATCATCAAGCTTGTTCAGGAGCGCATGCCATTTGATTTCAGTATTGCATATGATACATGGGTTGGGTGTTCGGCCTGCCTTGTATTCAGATACAAAATTCTGAATCACAATTTCCTTAAATTCGGCTGACATATCCAGTGTATAGTGGGGGATACCCAAAGAGGCACACTCAGCTTTGGCGTTGTTGATATCATCCAGTGAACAGCAATTGCTATCGTGGGTAGGTCGACCACCGGTGTCGATATAGCCCCATAGCTTCATGGTGACACCCATGACATCGTAACCCTGATCCACTAGTAATCTAGCTGCCAGGGAACTGTCCACACCACCACTCATGGCGATGACCACTTTTTTATCTTTTGATTCCATTATTTTGGTTCTCTATATATTGAAGTGACGATCTGCTCGAGCTCTCTGCAGAAGTCATCTATTTCATGTTTGGTTGTATCTATTCCCATGGAAATGCGCAAGCTCGCCTGAGCCAGATTTTCATCAAAACCAAGGGCAGTCAGCACATGTGATGGTGCTTGTGACCCTGAACTGCAGGCAGCCCCATTTGAGACAGCAATATTGCTCATATCCAGTCTTATAAAAAGTGCCTCACCATCAACCTGTCTGAATGAGCAACTCAAAATGTTCGGTGTGTATTGATGACCATCACGATTGATCTGAATACCGGGTAAAGCTTTCAGTTGCCCTTGAAGATGTGTTAATAGCTCGACATACTTTTTAGTATTCACATCAAGATGAGCTGCATGGTACTTAATCGCCTTGGCAATTGATATTGCACCTATATGATTTGGGGTACCAGCTCGCACATTTTGTTCCTGACTTCCACCAAAACTAGTTCTGGAGATGGTACGACCTTTTCGCAAATAGAGGACGCCTATACCTGCCGGAGCTCCTAGCTTGTGTCCCGAAAGAGCCAGGGAGTCTATTCCTGAGTTTTGCATCTGTATGGGGATATGACCAAATGCCTGTACTGCATCACAATGAAATCTGATACCCCGCTCACGGGCTATTTGAGCAAGATTTTCAATGGGATGCATGAGTCCGGACTCATTGTTCACCCACATAAAACTGGCCATAATTGTGTCATCGGTGATACTGTCACGGAATTCCTCGGGGTCAACATCGCCATTTTTATCGACAGCGAGATAAGTGACCTGAAACCCCTTTTTCTCAAGTGCTTTATGGCTCTCCAAAACTGAGGGATGCTCAGTTGCACAGGTGATGACATGCCGGCCTTTATCCCTCAACGCTTCTGCGCTACCCAGAATGACCAGGTTGTTGGCCTCAGTAGCTCCTGAGGTAAACAGAATTTCACTGGGTTTACATCCCAGCACTTCAGCTATACCTGTACGAGCCTCATCCAGGTCTGCAGCCGAACGACGACCTTCCTGATGAATGCTGGAGGGATTTGCCATACCTGATTCAAGCCAATCCGAGATGCGGTCTTTTACTCCCGGGAGCAGATTGGTCCCAGATGCATGATCCAGATATATGGTGCTACTTCTTTTCATCGTCTGAACATAGTTGAAAGGGGGGCCTGAGGGAATAAAGAATGAATGCTTCCTCATGGAGAAAAATATTGATCAATTAGAACTGGCAAGAATTCCTCGATCCTCGTTTTCCTGCTTCTTTAAACTTTAATCCCGCTTAATTTCAAGGCACTGAAATGAAAGATCTACACCTCCATATTGACACCGTAAGACGACTGCTTCGTCGCCATGCTAAGAGCAATCTTGAGAATATGCTGGCCAAGATGCACGCCGCTGAATTAGCTTTGATCTTTCGTCACATATCTCCCGAAGAGCGCAATGAGGCTTTTTTAACCATTGCTGATGTAGATCATGCAGCAGCAGTTATGTCTGAGATGGATGAGCACCTCATCGAGGAGCTAATTACAGAATTTCCCATTGAAAAAACCATGATGCTGATGAAAGCCATGTCACCTGATGATGAGGCTGATATTCTGCAATTACTCCCTGAAGAATTAGCTGAGGATATTCTAAATCGTCTTAAATCCAGTGAGTCCGAGGAGATGGAAACGCTCATGGCGTATCCTGAGAACTCAGCTGGTGGCTTGATGATTCCAGATGTTTTTGCCCTACATGAAGATATTACTGTAGGGGAGGCCATTGCCTCTATTCAGAATCAGGATGAACAAGAGATGGTATTCTACCTCTACGTGGTAGATGATCGTCAACATCTTGTAGGTGTCATATCCTTACGTGATTTGATTACTTCAAAACCAAAGAAAAAGCTTAGCGAGATGATGATCGTCCGGGTCCATTCTGTGAATCCACTGACTGATCAGGAGGAAGTAGCCCAGATCGTCTCGCGATACAATATTCTGGCTGTCCCTGTTGTGGATGATGCCAATAAACTCATGGGTATTATTACTGTCGATGATGTCATTGATGTTATTCGTGAAGAAGCCACCGAAGACTTCCTACAGATGGCTGGAGCTGGTCGCGACCGTGATATTCTCATGAAAAGCGCATTCTCAAATGCCAAGACGCGTGTCCCCTGGTTGTTTGCCAGTTGGATGGGTGGCATGCTGGTTGCCAGTATAATTACGACCTACGAGGAAACCCTGGGGCAGGTGCTTGCTTTGATGGCATTTTTACCCATTATTATCGGTATGGCAGGCAACGTTGGAACTCAAACAGCGACCATAATAGTGCGCGGAATCGCCACAGGACGTGTTTCTACCACCAATGCCCTCAAACTGGTTTTTAAAGAATTGCAGGTGGGTTTTCTGTTGGGTGGACTTTATGGATTACTCCTGGGTGGCGCGGGGTATTTATTAAGTTTTATTGGCTATATGGATGTTGGTGTAATGACATCGATTGAATTGGGTGTGACCGTGGGGCTGGGTATTATTTTATCCATGGCAACTGCAGCCTTTGTGGGTGCCCTGGTTCCGGTGCTTCTACATCGAATTAATCTGGATCCAGCCGTAGCAACAGGCCCCTTTGTTACCACCTCTGTTGATATCCTTGGTGTGGTCGTTTACTTCATCGTTGCCGGATTTTTTATACTCTAAAATCAATGCTCCTCTTTATAGGATTTCTGCTGATTCTCGGGGCTATTCCTTATTTCACATTTGTGGTAATCATGATCCTCGGTCTTCGGAAAGCCAGACCGACAACTCCGTCTAATAATTTACCTCGAGTAGCTGTGATCGTTGCAGCCCGTGATGAGGCCCACAACCTTCCTGATCTCCTGGATGATCTGCTTGCTCAAAAATATGAGGGAGAGCATTCTTTCATTATTGCTGATGATCGATCCCTCGATGATACATGGAGTATCATTCACAAGTTTAGTAAAGCACATCCTCAATTTACTGCAATTCGAATTGTAGAAGAGTCTTCTGAGATGACGGGTAAGAAAAATGCCCTCACTCAATGCATTAAAAACACAACTGCATCCATACTTATTGAAACAGACGCCGACTGTCGTATGGGTCCTGATTGGATTAGCTCCATAGTATCAGAATTCGATGAGGATACAGGTATCGTCGTTGGTTTCTCCAGCGTCAGAGATAGATCCATTTTTGCTGTTTATCAGGCCCTAGACTTTTTAGGAATCATGATGACCAATGCTGGGATGATGCAGCATGGGAAAGCCTGGAGTGGGTCAGGACAGAACCTGGCCTTTAAGCGGATTCATTTCACCGCAATTGGTGGATTTAATGGAGATCCAAACCAGAGCATTGGCGATGACTTTTACCTCGTCCAAAAGATCGGCAAGCTTAGGGGTGTCAGGGCAAAATTCTCCTGGAATCCAAAAAGCTTTGTAACGACTGCTCCAGCTGATTCCCTGGGAGCCTTTTATCGACAGAGAAAAAGGTGGGCATCTGATTCGCGAGGACTCCACCGCAAGGATCCACTCTTCTTCGTCTTTCTTGCCTCAGCTTTTGTATTAAACACTTCAATTCTGCTGCAACTATTGAGTCTGCAGGTGTCTCCATTGTTTCTTTTGATTGTTGTCCTAAAATTTTGTCTCGAAATCACCATTCTCTTGATTGGTCTTCAAAAAATGAATCGATTGGCTGATATAGGAGTATTTCTGCTGTGGTTTATGTTCCAACCCCTCTACATCCCTGTAATGGGTATCTCAGGCCTCATTGGCAAGGTGCCCTGGAAATGAGAGGCATCGATCTTGTGAAGCCGTTGAGGCGATTCCTCATGGCTATTCTCCTTATGGCAGGTTTCAATACCGGAAGTCTAGCTGGTGATGTGACAGTCATCCCCTATGAGGCATCTTATATGGGTATTAGACTGCTAAATATGACCTTGACCTGGGAAGATCTGGATAGCACGGTTCAGATTACCTACGACAATCAGCTCAAACCCTTTATCGCCTACTTTCACCCCATCCACAATATTTACCGTGTTCATTTCGATAAAGTGAGCTATGAACCTCTCTCCTGGTCAAAAAAAGTCTCAGAGGGCTCATTGAATTTTCTACTGGAAGCAAATCGGTCCGCTGATGGTCTGAGTGTGGAATATTCAAACGGAGCATTCAGATCCTTTCCAGATGAGGCATTTACCGTATTCTCGGCAACCCATTTCCTGGCGTCCCAGGCTAATACTCCAGACTTTTTTCCAAGAGATCTGAAGGTCTTTATTGATGGTGAAATTTGGAATGCCACGGCTACCCGCTATACTGTAACCCAACCACATCCTGACATAAAACTCGAACATTCTCAGGTATTAATCCAGACCGATCTTCACTATGTAGGAGGTGACAGGGTCATGGATAAAAATGATATCCTCATGGATGTCATTGCCAGCGAAGGAACACAGTTCATGCTCTGGGTGGAGCGAGATGGCACTTATAGCAAGGCTCAATTTGGTAAGTTTCCCAAGGCCGTGGTCTTAAAACGTCTGAAGAAATAACACCCTTTCTCCCAGGGTAAACGAACATTCCAATTGACTGCCTATAAACCAAAGATCGTCAATCTTTCGTGATCTCAAATATTTTGACTTCACAACAGGCCAGGTTATCTTGCAGTTCTAAAATGGAATCATACTTAGGAGCTACGAATGTTAAATAGATTATTAATTATTACCTCATTACTGGTATCAGGAAATCTTTTGGCCTCAACCACGTTGACCGCCATCGAGGAAGCTTTTAATCGAGGTGAGTTGACTCAGGATGAGAGAATTTTGAATAAAGTTTATGCCATGCTGGAACCAGAGCTCCTTGATCCCCGCTTCCAGGCCATTGAGACTGGAGCACTTAAATGCGGAACTCCTATTTTAATTGAGTATGAAGCATTGCAACCTGAATTGGCCCAAGCCACCATCGATATCATTGAAGGCCTACTTCAGCCCAGTGTTGACGGTCTACGTGACATCTATATCAGTCCTGGTGGACATTTTTCCTTTGACTATGCAACTTCGGGTGCAAATGCAGTACCAGCCACAGATTCAGATGTGAGTGGTGTTCCTGATTTCGTAGAATGGGCTGCCACTTACCTGGATTATACCTGGGCTCAGGAAGTTGATAGTGCTGGATTTGCAGGACCAAATCACGTGGGTGGTGATGGCTACTATAACGTCACATTCGAGAATATGGGTCCCTATGGATATTGTACTACAAGTGGCGTTGACGGTTCAGAACTTACACGCCTGGTTTTGCATAATTCATATATCGGCTTTGGAGCCAATCAGGATCCAGACGGCAATGTGAAAGGTGCCATGAAGGTCACATGTGCCCACGAATTTAAACATGCAAGTCAGCGCTCAGAATCCAGCTGGTCCGAAGGGGGTTGGGTGGAACTGGATGCAACATGGGCTGAAGAATTTGTCTATGATTATGTCAACGATTCCATGCTCAATTTCATGGGTTCTGGTGATCCTTACTCACATCCACATTGGGGTCTTGATCATGGCGGTACAGGTTCCTATGAAGATTATGCCTGGGAAGATTTTATGCATCAGAGGTTTGATGCCAATTCGTATAACCAGGCACCTATCCTGGAATATTTCTGGAACTGGCGCCAGACCCATACCACTCAGAATGTTATGGAGAGCTATGGACAGGCATTAACCCAATATGGCAGCTCACTCCAGGAAGCCTTTGGTGAATATGTTGTCTGGAATTTTTTCACAGGCTCTCGGGCAGTAATGGCAGATGGTATGAGTCAATTTGGCTATGATGATGCTGGAATCAATGGGTATCCAACTGCGGCCTTGGCTTTTACACATAATAGCTATCCCGTAACCTCGAGTGTGACGGGCATCGAAAATTTAGGATCAAAAATGATCCGCTTGAACACACAGGGACAGCTTGGTCTGGAGATTGATTTTGACGGCCAGGATGGGGTGCAAATGTCTGCAATGTGGGCTATTCGCCAGGATGATAATACAGTTGATTGGGGTACCATTGATTTGGATGGTAATAATAATGGATCCATCATATTGGATGTCAGGGATGCCAGCATGGCTGCCTTGATTCCCGTTGTCACGCAAATTACAGGGAATACATACGGAGCCAACTACACGATTGAACTAAATTCACTGGCTACATGTGATCCAGGTGATATCAATGATGATGCTAGTCTTGATGTTTCTGATCTGGTGCGTCTCGTAGCTATTATTCTGGGGAACGGTGCTCCACCTACCGATGTTGAATTATGTGCTGCTGATGTCAATGATGATGGTCAATCAAATATTCAGGATGTGATTACTCTGGTAGACAATATCATCCAATAGGATAACCGAGCGACTATCACGAGGTGATTTATGAAAGAGAAGGTAAATATCTCCTATCCATTATTTGAGAGCTTTAAAGACAAATTAAGGCCAAAACGAAGCCAGGCTCAAATGGCGCTTTCTCAAGTCAATGTGTTCAGTCGTTTATCGTGGCAGGAAATAAAAATTGTGGAAAATGCAGTGCATATTCGCAATTATGCCCCAGGGGAGCCTGTTTTTAAGCAGGGTGATCCTGGAAGTGGTATGTATATAATCATTGAAGGGTGTGTAGGCATCTTTCTGGATATCCCTCAACAAGCTCCAAAACAACTTTCCAAACTGGGTGATGGCGATTTCTTTGGTGAGATAGCCCTGCTCGACGCATCTCCAAGAACCGCTGCTGCAACAGCAATTGAAAACAGCACAATTATTGGCTTTTACCGACCTGATCTCATGGATATTCTAAAGACCAAACCAGCCCTCGGTGGTAAAATACTATTGGCCCTCTCTGAAGTTTTGGCTGTTCGATTACGCAGTACCAATGGCGAATTGGTCAAAGTATCCCGAAAACTGGAAGGCCTTTTAGAGTCTGGGGCAAATGAGTAATACCGATTCAGTCAGCATTGCACCCCAGTCGGTGCGATTGTTTTTCCAGAGTTTCTTTAAGACTCTAGTCTATTTTATTCTACTTATTTTACTTCTGGCAGGTGCTTACAAGGCTTTCCCCCTTGTGGTGGATGCTTTATTTCTCATTGTCATCGCAGCTATACTTACAGCCGTATTCAATCCCCTGGTGGATCGGATGGAATCTTCTGGAATACGACGTCTCTATGGCACCTTGCTGATGTTTGGTGGAATATTTGGTATAGTAGCGCTGGGGGTGGTCAAAGGCATTCCGACCCTACTCAACGAGGTCGGTCGCATCAAGGATATCATCCAGGAGAACTCAGCAACCGAATCCCTCAATTCTATGATGGGAGATATAAACTCCAGGATCGCCGAATATATCCCGGGCTTTCAATTGGATTTAGATCTCATCTCCAGCCTATCAGCCAAATTCTTTAGCCAACTTGGTTCTGTCCTCGCTGGAGCACTGGACACCCTGGCTACCTTCATTTTCATCCTGATTATTACCATGTTTTTTCTCGTGGATGGGAAGCGCATGACCAAACAGCTCATCGGAATGGTACCCAATAGATATTTTGAAATGTCACTAAATATTACATACAAAACAAAACAACAGCTGACCAATTTTCTACGTGGCCAATTATTAGCCGCATTAGGTGTAGGTATACAGTCCTTTATTGGTCTCAGTATATTGAACTGGATTTTTGATACAAATATTTCTGGGGTTCTACTCATCAGTACCATCGCAGGTATGGCCAACATGATTCCTTTTGTGGGACCATTTATGGGTATGGTACCGGCTATTATTGTGAGTTTATTTAATAACCTCGGTGATCCAATAGCGGCCTCACATTTTTACTATATCCTACACATCATTGGAATGTTTCTTATCGTTCAAATGATTGACAACAATATCATCTCACCCATTGTGGTTTCAGGATCCATGGAAATGCATCCATTGACAGTGATTCTACTTATCCTGGTTGGCTCACAAATCGGGGTGTTGGGGATGTTTCTGGCCGTTCCTGCCTGGGGTATTTCAAAAGTTGTTATTCAAGAAGTGTATCAAGGGTTAAAAGGTCACCACCTGATCTAGCTATTTCTTCTGCTTGTTCTGATATTCTATTTTCTCAATACTTCCATCTTTTAAATACAACCAGATCTCTTCAGAGTCAGATTTTGGATATACGTATAGCTCGTAACCACTCTCTTTAAATTTTCGTTCAGGAGGACCAATATAGCGGACGATAAGTGACCCCTTCATACCTAGCTTAGGAATAAAATTATCGGGATTCAAATTTTCAATATCATCCATCAAATTATCCAGAGCCATACGCTTCATGGGAGCGATTCTTAGCTCATCAGCATATTGAATCGCCTGTTCCAAATCTTTCAAATGTTCATCCACAATATCAGATAACACGGGGTTCAGATTCTTGGCGTCCTTCATAGACTCATATACCATTTGACGGTCTTCTTTCAGAATCCCTGCATTGGCGTCATCAAGACGTCCATCACCGACCTTTTGTCGAAGCTCAGCTGTGACCATTCTATAGCGGTCAGTAAGGCCGTCAGCCTGTTTTAGCCAATATAGGCTTCGACCGTAGACACCAGATTGATATAAAACGGTAGCACGAATGATGTATGACCGTGCGAGGAGAACTTTGGCAATGGGGTAGGAGGAGGGGTCGCTTTTAAGAGCCAGCAGAATGAGATCTTCGGCGAGTTCATAATCCAGCATCTTCAATGCCTCTGATACACCTTCCAAAGCGCGATCTGCAATTTCCACTTCCATATTCTGGACTGCTCTTTCAACAGCTTCACCTGGTGGCGTTTCACCTTGTTGGATGAGTGCATGGGCGTCGCCAATTTTGCCCTGCGATAGAATAGTGCGGACATCACGATAATACCTGGTTACCAGGGAATCTTCAACCAGCTGCTTTTGAATAAGAACTGCATCCCGATTATGATGATTCGGCGTGAACTGCAGTAGTTCCTTCATTATTTCCAGGGAGCTGGTGAAGTGTTTGTCTTTAAATGCTTCGAAAGCTTTCATGGCAGCATTTGGGTATCCGCCAAAAATTAGACCAATATGAAGCGAGACGACAGGCTGACTCAGATCAATATATTTAATGGGGATAATTTCATCTGGTTCTACAGCAGAAAGATTTGATGAATTCATGTCAATCTCAAAGGCTTGGTGGACATAGTCCAGATTAATCCCAAATGTTACCCTCGAGCTCCCATCCCCTTTGATGGTATAACCTGCGCCAGATCCAATATGCCAGGTGAAACCGCTGGCATCGATTAATCTGTCCAAAAGCTTATTCTCGTACAAGGTCATTGTGGCGAATCCTGTTCCACCACGAATTCTGGTAAATAATTTTGGTCCAAATGGATAGATGATTTCGTGATCCAGATAGATATCAAAAACCCTGGGAGAAAAGGTCAAATTGTTAAAGGTGGTACTACCATCCGTTAGGCTACGAGCCCACCCTGAGGGGAGTGTTGTAGGGGTTGTCATTTTCCAGAGGCGGACACCAACTCCACTAAAGGCATCAATATTGGCTTGACGAATGAAGTGGAATGGCCAGTTATATTTAAAAATTTGAAGGTCATAGTTTTGGCTGGTAGAAGATGCCAAAGGAATATTCAATTCGGTTCCAACAGAATCATACTGAATGGAGACACCCGTTTTATAAGAGAGGAGGCCAACTCCTGCACTCAAGTTAAACAATCCCAATTTGTATGGATCTCGGAAGGGTGTATATGCTCCAAAGAACATCTCACCAAACTCTATGGTTACATTCAAATCTGGTGTGTTGAGTGAAAGTGACTGAATGGGCGAAATTGCACCGGCTGTTCCACCAGGCAATTTTATGTTTTCTCCTGGTTCAGCCAGATTAAAACCTTCCAATGTGTAACCCAGATCAATACCTATTCGAAATCGTTTTCCCAGACGACCAAAGAGGGTGTATTTCCATCCAAGGCCAAAATTGACATGATATCCGTTAGACTCCAGAACACGAACTCCTCCACCATTTTTGTATAAACTGAGGTGAGAGAGGCCTAAACCAATCTGTGCATGGAGACTCCCTCTTCGGCTATAATCGTAGGCAAAATAATTACCCAGCGAAAATCCACGAATCAGCATATTCATGGCGAACCCGGACATCTCTGTACCATTCACTTCCAGAGCTGATGGATAACCCGAGGGAAGATTGATAGTACCAATTTGATTGCGCACAGCATAATGCAAGGAGGAGTGGGCATCAAATTTTGACGCTGGTTGGAAATGATCCCACCAACGATAACGCAATAATTCTATTTCCGCAGAAGCAAGGACCCCTCGCAGCGTATCTGCAATAGTCCATCCACCAGCAATGACTTCCATGTTCTGAGTAGGTTTGATTGAATAGTATGATAGGCCTGTTTTGATGCCAGGGAATGGCAGCAAATGGGGCGACACGATTGGAATTTCCTGAGCAAAAACCAGCACGGAGACTATAAGCCCCGTTTGTGTCATCCTCCTGAGTAAATCACGAATCATGTCCATGAAATTAGCTTTGATGAACAAATAAAAAAGCCGAATCCTTGGATTCGGCTTTCATTGGCTA
This sequence comes from Fidelibacterota bacterium, assembly GCA_018673925.1. Taxonomy (GTDB): domain Bacteria; phylum Fidelibacterota; class UBA8477; order UBA8477; family JABMPR01; genus JABMPR01. The sequence goes on along the minus strand of JABHBL010000007.1, from coordinate 22,778 downwards.
AGAACCAATTATTTTTTTGCAGGGGCTACTGTCACGGAGCGGGTATAGATGTAATCTCCGGTTTTCTTCTTATTCCCGTTGCCAGCATTAAGGGCAAAATAGAAGGATGAGCTAGAAGCTACCTCATCTGGTGCCTGCCACTGAAAGGTCCAGGTCTGTGATTCCCCTTTTTTAACAGCTTTAATACCCTTTTCAACATGAGAAATATATCGGCGGGAAGTGCGCGATTTAGTTTTTGTGTCCGCAATGAGTTGAGTGGGTTGATCCTTTAATGAAACCAATGTCCCCTGAGCATTTCCATCCTCATCAGCCACAGTGGCAACAAACCCAAAGGTTTTAGCACCCTTCTGTTGCAGACTGAGTGTGATATCATAAATCTCATTTGGCTCATAGACCTTGGGGAGCCCCTGAATTGAAATTTCAGCCTTCCCAGAATTTATATCATTTCCGGCGTGACATTTACTGGTATGGCATGTCCTGTCTCCAGGAGCACCAGAGGTCATAGGAGGAGCTCCTTTTTTCTTGGCACTTAGTGAGACAGTAAGAAACAGTGACAAAGCAATTATTATTACATGACGCATAGTTGAATCCTTTCGTTTGAAATTGAGATGTGGCTGGAAAAATAAGGTGTGTTGATGGAGATGAAACAAAAAACCCCGCTCCCTGGGTTTTTTGAGAGGTCAGGTGGCCGATCGAGTCTTCTCCTTCATAAATCTCTGATCGATGACTGCTTATTCTAGAAATAAAAAACCCCGCTTTTCGCGGGGTTTTAAAAACTGGTGGGACAGAGACTTATTTAAGGCTTTTCTCTATCTTATCCATCTCTTTGAACTTCGTGTCATTCGTGCCATAAAGCTGGTAGTAAGTCATTTTCAATTCATGAACTACATCCAGGCTTTCTGGAGTTAACTCGTAGGCCAGTTCAAGATACTTCTCAGCATCTTTGAAGTTCTTCAGGCGACCAAATGCTAGACCGGCATTAAATAATGCATCGGCTTCAGTGGGAGCGATTTCAGAAACTTTGATAAACTCATTCGCTGCATCTTGCCATTTTTCCTGCTGGAAATAAAGGACACCCAGGTTGTAATGGAGATCAGTACTATTTGGGTCCATTTCAATGGCGTTTATGTACGCTGAAGCAGCAGTTTCTTTTTCACCCTTGGCATCATAAACAAATGCAATCTGCTTGATGGCATTCAGGTTTGTAGGATCTACCTCAAGAGCACGTTTCATGTAAACGAGAGCATCATCATAACTCTTCTCACGGAAATAGACCAAACCGAGGTTAACCAGAGAAGTTATGTCTTTTGGATTCTTCTCTACGGAAAGAACCATATACTCTTTGCCCTTTTCAAACTCTTCTTTGAAGAGGTAGACTTGTGCAAGCGTGCTATATGCTTCAGGTTTTTCAGGGTGTAATGAGATACAATCAAGAAAGGCCTTTTCTGTAGAAACATAAAGTTCAGCTTCATCTTTGGCTTCTCCTTTGATGAGGGCATTGTAGCCTTTGGCACCAAAGTTAAAGTTGTCAACCCAGTATTTTTCACGGGCGTTTTTGATCTTGTCTGCAAATTTGGCATCAATTGAAGCTGACTTGGTCAGGAACTCAGAAACTTTGTCCCAATTTTTTGTACGGGAGTATATCTCCGTTGCAAGTAGAAAAGAGGGCTCTGAATTCATTGGCTCTTTGTCAGTAGCAGCCAGCAGCATTTCTTCTGCTTTTTCATAGTTTTTTTGTTGTAGGTAAACTTTGGCTGAGGTCATATCTGTGGAATCACATCCCAGAATCGTCAGCAGCAAGAGCCCCACAACCCAGATCATTAGGTTTCTCGATTGTTTCATTGAATCTCCTTGTATAGATAAAGTGCTTATTTTGGATGTCGGTTTCATGCAGGCGCAAATATATTCGCCCGTCTCACCTAAGGCAACTATTTCAAAAGACTTATTCCACCAATTTGATATATATCCGCCCCATTTAAAAGCAGTTGGATTTTGCTGCCATAAAGGAGATATTTGTCCCTCGATGTTAAGGAGTCAACACGTACTATAATTATTATCAAGCACAAGTGGGGGGCTGATTCATGTCTAATGGCGACAGTAAAGCCACTTGCTTTGCTATTTTGACGGATATTCACGGGAATATACATGCTCTCGATGTAGCAGCCCGCCTCATTGAGGAACGTTCTGATGTTGATAAGATTATCTGTTTGGGTGATAATTTCTCACTTGGCTCCGCACCCATAGAAGTACTCAAAAAGCTCCAATCTCTTCCAGACCCCATCTTTATTCGTGGTAATCACGATCGCTATCTTACAGAACGAATCTGGGAATACGATCGACCTACCATCGAGGGCATGGATCCAGATGATCCAGTATGTATTGATATTGTAGCCAATGAAAAATGGACGGCTGAACAGCTTGGATCAGAAGGTATAGATTTTATTCGTAATATGAAAATGTCCCACTTTGTGAATACAAACGGGGTATATGCCGAATTCACCCATGCCTGGTTTGGTCGTGATGAATTGCCACCCAGCCTGGATGAGGCAAAAAAGTGGCGTGATCATGAGCAACTCAAACACACCGAAGCAAAATCCTTTGTGTTCACTCATGGGCATACTCATATCCCTCGTCATGATCACTTCGGTAACTTGAGAGTGTTTTGCCCAGGCTCAACAGGTCTACCTTTTGATGAGGATAAACGTGGTGTTGTGGCATTTCTAAAATTGGAAAACGGAGCCGCTCAATGGGAAGTTATGCGCTTTGACTATGACTTTCAGGCTGCCCTTGAGCAAATGAAGAAGGTGCAACCCCCCTTTTTCAAGAATCTTCACTCAACATTGAAGTATGCCAGTATCAGAAACGATCTGGTAGAAAACTAATCTAGCCAAATCAGCGCTTTTATTCTTCAGGATTTAAGATTTCCTGAATGGTTCGTTGTTTCTCAAGATAGAGAGCAGCCGTTTCTAGATTGTCTCGTTTTTTTGCCCCTGCAGCCACGACTCCACACTTAAACTCAAGTTCTTTCAGCAAAGTTTTCTTCCATTTTGGATCCATGTTGCTATCTATATGTTTTTCCATTGAAGTAATTCTGAATCTGTCCATACCCCAATATTTACGACTTAACTGGTCCTCATGACCCCCATAACGGGTCATCAATTTTTCATTGAGGAGTCCAATCTCAAAATGAGGAGCAATTCTAAGCCAGAGATCATAATCTTCACATGCAGGAAGGTTGACATCAAACAATCCCACCTTTTCAAATACACTTTGATGAATGATCACGGCGCTGGGACTCACCATACAAAGGGGAACACAGGCTTCGAAAATCCACCCACTCTGCTTTGTGTGTTTATCCATGGGGTTGACCCTCACACCATTCCGAATCCAAATTTCATCACATTGGCTGATCAACTCCCCAGGATGAGCCTCATGATATTCTTTTTGCTTTTCCAGTTTATGTGGATCCCATATATCGTCTGAGTCCAGAAAGGCAATCCACTCACCATTTGCGACCTGAATACCGGCATTTCTGGAGAAAGAAACCCCCTGATTACTGTTGTTAGTGATGATGTTTATCTCTGTAGAATATTTTTCCAGTATTTCTGCTGTGTTGTCAGTAGAGGCATCATCGACCACGATAATTTCCTGGGGTGATGCAGTTTGGTCTAATACCGATTGAAGTGCCTGCTCAACGGTAGCCTCTCTATTGTATGTTGGAATGATGACAGTGATGTTCATAGGGTTCAAGGCAGCCGAGTCAGGATGTTTTTCAAAAGGAACTTTTGCAGTTTCTGAGAGGCCTGGAAGTAATTCTGCTTGAAATCATCTGGCGTGGAAGCACCAGCGCGATCAGAGATACACCGTATTGCCAGGAGGGGCAGATCCCTTGCTTGACAATATCTGGCAACTGAATAAGATTCCATATCAACTGCTTCTGCACCTCTAGCTATAGTTGATTCTCTGGTAGTCTCATCTGTTATGGCTTTGAGGCTAGAATAGAATGGTGCCACCGGAATACTCATATCTCCAAATATCTCAGGAGGCGCTATTTCAAGGTCAGGCTTATCAGCGCAGGAAAATTTTGTACCCTGGATGATTTGCATTAGGGGTAACTGTTCGGATAATGAACCACTCACGCCAAAATGAATGATTAAATCTAATTTGTCTGGATCCACATAAGTAAGCATAGCCCTTTTGCTGAGTTCTAAACCTATCCCTGTTCTAAGGAGATGAAGATTCTTTTCCAGTTGGATCAGCTCTTGACCACTCCCTCGAGACAAACTCTTTGCCTGGGGGTAGTGCTGCCTGATGGTTCCAGCTTCTGATTTCAGGGCATGGGCCAATAAAATATGCATGCTGAAATCTAGTTTCCAGTCTCTTGAATCCATGAATTAATTCATATTGATAATGAACATTTATTGTAAAGCGTGTATTGATAGGGCAAAGGCACGATTGGTCAGAATCATCAAGAAGACTGAAAATTGTGGCAAATCGTTGTGAAAAGGGTTTAATTCCGCGCATGGCAATACGTCACTCTGATCTGAGACACGATTCAACTTTTACCCTATATTATATATTTTGATTTGAAAGGATGATTTAATCATGACAAAACGCGTTTACACATTTGGAGGTGGAAAAGCTGAGGGAGATGCTTCGTATAGAAATCTTCTTGGCGGCAAAGGTGCCAACCTGGCTGAAATGAGTGGCCTGGGCATCCCTGTTCCCGCTGGATTCACCATCAGTACAGAAGTCTGTACAGAGTATAATGAGGTTGGTCTAGACAAGACCGTCGAGCTTATTAAAGCTGAGGTTGAGGCCGCTGTTAAAGAAGTTGAATCTGTTATGGGTGCAAAATTTTGTGACGAAGAAAACCCACTGCTATTGTCAGTTCGCTCTGGTGCCCGCGTTTCCATGCCGGGAATGATGGACACTGTTTTGAACCTTGGACTCAATGACAGTGCCGTTGAAGCGCTGGCAAAAAAATCAGGTAATGAGAGATTTGCCTGGGATTCATACCGACGATTCGTACAGATGTATGGTGATGTTGTGTTGGGTATGAAACCAGAATCCAAAGAAGATATCGATCCCTTTGAAGAGATCATGGAAGAGCTGAAAGAAACCAAGGGTTATGAGCTTGATACAGAGTTTACAGTCCAAGACCTCAAGACATTGGTCATAGATTTCAAAGCTGCCGTTACCAAGAAGACGGGTCATAGCTTTCCTGACAATCCCTGGGATCAGCTCTGGGGTTCAGTTATGGCCGTATTTGATTCATGGGAAACTCCCCGAGCAGTCTATTATCGCATGTTGAACAAAATTCCTGGTGACTGGGGAACTGCTGTGAACGTCCAGGCCATGGTTTTTGGAAACATGGGTGACAATTCTGGTACAGGAGTAGCCTTTACGCGCGATGCCGGTACTGGTGAGGATATGTTTAACGGAGAGTACCTGATTAACGCCCAGGGTGAGGATGTGGTTGCGGGTACACGTACACCACAGCAGATCACTAAGATTGGTTCTGAGCGTTGGGCTAAGCTAGCTGGTGTTTCTGAAGAAGAACGCGTGAATGTTTATCCCTCACTAGAGGAGCTTATGCCTGAAATCTATACAGAGCTCCACGATATCGAACAAAGACTTGAAGATCATTACAAAGATATGCAGGACATTGAGTTTACCATGCAGGACGGTAAACTGTGGATGCTACAAACCCGTAGCGGTAAGAGAACCGGTTTTGCCATGGTACGAATTGCCATGGAACAGCTGGAAGCCGGAGAGATTGATGAGAAAGAAGCTCTCATGCGTGTCGAGCCCAACAAATTAGATGAATTACTCCACCCTGTATTTGATAAAGGAGCCATGGCTACAGCACGTGTGCTGACTAAAGGGTTACCAGCATCACCTGGTGCAGCTACCGGACAGCTCGTCTTTCACGCTGACGAAGCCAACAAGTTTGAAAATTCAATCCTGGCTAGAATTGAGACTTCCCCTGAAGATCTAGAGGGGATGAACATTGCCAACGGTATCCTGACAGCTCGTGGTGGTATGACCTCTCACGCTGCAGTAGTTGCCCGTGGAATGGGAAAATGTTGTGTCTCAGGAGCAGGTGAGATTAAGATTGATTATAAAGCCAGAACGTTGACCGTTCAAGGTGATGTTTTTAAAGAAGGTGATTGGGTCTCCCTCAATGGATCTTCAGGTGAGATATATGAAGACAAGATCAAAACCATCGATCCTGAAGTAAGTGGTGATTTTGGAAAACTCATGGAGCTTACCAATAAATTTACCAGAATGTATGTTCGCACCAATGCGGATACACCTCGTGAGAGCAAGATCGCAAGAGAATTCGGTGCTAAAGGTATTGGTCTATGTCGTACCGAGCACATGTTCTTTGAAGGTGACAAAATTGTTGCCATGCGTGAAATGATTCTAGCTGAGGACCAGTCGGGTCGCGAAGCTGCGCTGGAAAGACTTCTGCCCATCCAGCAGAAAGATTTCGAAGGTATCTTTGAAGCCATGCGGGATCTCCCTGTGACGGTTCGCCTTCTGGATCCACCATTACATGAGTTTGTTCCCCATGATGAAAAAGGTCAGCAGGAAATGGCTGATGTCATGGGCGTTGAGCTGAAGGTCATTTCAGAGAAAGTAGAAGACCTCGCTGAGTTCAATCCCATGCTGGGACATCGTGGTTGTCGTTTAGGAAATACATACCCTGAAATCACCGTGATGCAGACCAAAGCCATTATGGGCGCTGCACTTGCCCTCAAAGCCAAGGGAATTGTTGCTAAACCAGAAATTATGATTCCGCTTACTGGAACCTTAGCTGAAATGGAACTCCAAGAAAAGATTGTACGCGATACAATCAAGGACTTGTTTGCTGAGGTTGGAGATTCAGTAGATCACCTTGTTGGAACCATGATTGAGATTCCTCGAGCCGCATTGACTGCTGACAAAATCGCTACCAGCGCAGAATTCTTCTCATTTGGTACCAATGATCTGACTCAGATGACTTTTGGTTACTCCCGAGATGATGCTGGTAAATTCCTACCTGTCTATCTGGAAAAGGGTCTCTTGAAGAACGATCCTTTTGAAGTACTTGATCAGGAAGGTGTTGGTCAACTGGTTGAAACTGCCTGTAGATTGGGAAAAGAGACTCGACCTGATATCAAACTGGGTATCTGTGGAGAACATGGTGGTGAGCCAAGTTCAGTTGAATTTTGCCACAGAGCTGGTCTCGAATATGTGAGTTGTTCACCTTTCCGCGTGCCTATCGCAAGATTGGCTGCAGCACAAGCGGCTGCTCGCGAATTGTAGGATTAACAACTATACTGATTAATAAGCTGCCTTCTCAGAGTTTCTGAGGGGGCAGTTTTTTTTTACCAGCAAATTGTATCAGGATCAGCTAGACCACGATTTAAGATTCGCTCAAGAGACTATGTATCAAGGGATTTAGGCTGATTCATAGTTTGAAATATGGCAATCGGGATTACTTTAGAAGATTGAGTAAATATTAGTAGTTCATTTCCTCGGAGTGGACTCAAAATAATCGCTTGATCGAGTTTCCTCATATCAGAGAACATGATTGAAGCTCAAAATAGTTTAACAATCAATGCTTTTGTTGCTGACAATTAGGTAAGTAAAGTAGACTATGAATGATTTCTCAATAGAATTAGTAGCCATATGAAACTGATTAAAAAGCCCAGCCTGGGATCGCTGAAAAAATGGAAAATATTTGAGCATATTCCAGATGATGAGCTTAAGCAAATTCACACAAAAATTGAATATTGCCATTACGACCATGAAGAATCCATCATTCATGAAAATTCAATTGGCGATCACATTTTTGTTCTGGCCTCTGGTAAGGTGAGAATTGAGAAACAAGTCAGAGAAAATGAATCTGAAGTCCTGGGTTTCTATGACGAGGTTGGTGGTCTTTTTGGAGAAATGGCTCTCCTGGAGGACAAGCCACGCAGTGCTGGTATGATTGCAGATAGCGATTGTGAAGTCTTGGCCGTCTCAAAGGAGGATTTTCTTGAGCTGGTGCATTCTGTACCTCTTTTTACACTCTCTGTTGCCAAAAATATTTCTCAGTTCCTGAGAGAAACTGATGAACGTCTCATCAATAAGCTCAGAAAAGAAAATGATGAGCTACGTCATATGAATTATCGCCTCCAGGAAACCCAGGAAGAGCTCATTGGCAAAGAACGTCTATCGTTAATAGGACGCATGGCTTCTACCATTTTGCATGATATGAAAAACCCAATGTCCACCATTGGAGGATATGCTCAATTAATAAAGATGAAAAAGCATAGTGGTGAACAACTTGCGAAATACGCCGACATCATTGCCAAACAGGTCATCCAGTTTACGACGATGACCCAGGATCTCCTCTCTTTTGCCCAGGGTGGAGAGCAAATGCGCTTAAGGTCAGTTCAAATGGCTGGCTATCTCCAGGAATGTTGTGACTCTCTTATCTTAAAATTTGAGGAACGTGGTATCTCCTTTGTCAGAGACCTGAAATTTGATGGAGAAGTTCGAATAGATAACGGGCGTTTTTTCCGTGTCCTGGAAAATATCGCCAACAACGCACTTGATGTACTTGATGCTGATGGAACCTTCACGATTCATAGTATGGAAGTAGAAACAGGTATTCGCATCATTCTAGAGGATGATGGTTTTGGGATGTCTGATGAGGTCAAGGAGAACGCATTTAAAGAATTCTATACCCACGGAAAACGCAAGGGAACAGGACTGGGTCTAGCCATTGTGAAGCGCATTGTTGACGAACATGATGGACTAATTAATATTGAGAGTGAAGACGGAGTGGGAACCAAATTTATTATTGATCTTCCAGCTATTGGATACAATCTCTTGCCAAAATCTAAACACCAGATTCCAATCCCATTTGAGGGTGATTAAATATATAAGTTATGCCTATGCGCATTCTTGACCCACCTCCCATACCGCTCCTCCAACGATTAGAACCCTTCTCAGGAATTAATCCAGAAGAACTGGAAAAAATCAGCAGTCTGATGGAACGGCAACTGTTTGCTCCTGGGGAAATCCTTATTGAGGAAGGTGCCGTCGCAACCAAGTTTTTTGTTATGATTTCGGGGCAGTTGGAAGTTGTCAAATCCATTGAGGGTGATGACCATGAAGTACTTAACATCATCGATGAATCTGGTGAGCTTTTTGGTGAAATGGCCCTGGTGGAAGACAAGGTCCGTAGTGCTGGTATTATAGCGAGAGACGAGAGTGAAGTCCTTGTCGTTCAGAAAGAAGGCTTCCTGGAGCTGGTCAATCACTTTCCACAGTTTACCCTCGAAGTTGCCAGGAGCATCTCTCATTATTTGCGCAAAACAGATTCAACACTCATTGGCACCCTTGAACTAAAAAATCGAGAACTCAATAGCACCATTGAAGAACTCAATGCCACAAGGGAAGCGCTGGTGGAAAATGAGAGACTTTCCATTGTAGGACGGATGGCTTCCACGATTTTACATGATCTGAAAAATCCAATGACCACCATTGCCGGGTTTGCTCAACTCATCGGGTTGAAAGAAATGGCTCACGAGGAAGTGGTCAAATATACCAAGATCATTGCTCAACAAGTCAATCAGTTTAATACACTGGCCCAGGAACTGTTGGCGTTTGCTAAAGGAAGCTCAACACTTAACCTAGAGGAACTGAATTTTCCTGACTGCATCGAAGACTCACTAACCAGTCTTCACCATAATTTAGAGCAGCAGGGTATGAGCCTTGAAACCGACCTTCAGGGTGAGGCCCTCATTCATATCGATCCGAGTCGATTCTATCGAGTGTATGAAAATCTTGCAAACAATGCCATAGAAGCCATGAGCTCTGGTGGTACTCTCACTATTACCAGCAAGGTGCTGGATGAACATCTTATTATGACTGTCTCTGATACCGGTCATGGAATGGAAGCCGAAGTGCTTTCCAAAGTGTTTGATGAATTCTTCACCCACAAAAAACACGGGGGTACTGGATTGGGTTTGGCCATTGTGAAGAGTATTGTCGCTGATCACAGTGGTGAAATAGCGGTGGAAAGCATCCTGGACCAAGGCACAACTTTCACTATCAAGCTGCCAATTTTAAATCCCTGATTTAGCTTTTAATCAGGACGAGGTCGGGTGAACACCCAGTTTGAATCCCCAGAATCATTTCTAGAAAACTGATACTCAGATAGATTGAAAGCCTTGAGCTGCTCAGGTTCGTTTAGGTTATTTTGGATGACATAATCTGCCATCATACCTCTAGCCCACTTTGCAAAAATGGCGATGACTTTAGCCTTACCATTTTCAACTTCCTTAAATTCGACATGAACAACAGGTGCTTTGATAGCCTTAAAATCCACAACCCTGGCATATTCCTTGGACGCTAAATTTATAATTGCAGGGGAGTTGTCGGTTTTTAGCTCTCTGTTTAATGCCCATGTAATTCTTTTATCCCAGAACTGATACAAATTATCTCCCCGCTTCGTTTTCAAAGGCGTTTTCATCTCTAGACGATAGGCTTGAATCAAATCGAGAGGACGTAGATATCCATAGAGTCCTGAAAGAATCCGTAAATGATTTTGGGCAAACTGAAGTTTCTCCGAATCATAGGTATTCATGCGCATATGTCGATATACATCACCAGTAAATGCGAAGAGTGCCTGCTTGGCATTTTCTAGACTAAATGGTGGTTTGAATTCTTTATATCTGGGGATATTAAGGTCTGCCAGGCTCTCACTGATGGACATGAGTTCCATGAGCTCAGGTTTTTTTATGCGCTTTAGTTGAGTGATGAGCTGCCTGCTCTGGTTTAACAAATCTGGCGTTGTAAATAATTCAGTAGGAGCGGGCTCGCTAAAATTGACACTTTTAGCAGGTGAAATAAGAGTAATCATAATTTTTCCAGTTTATTAAAGTCTTTGAAGTGGATCTTCTATAACCCACAAAATTGTTGGACTCGCTCAACAGCGGCCGGTGCTGTCGGTGCATACCCATCTGCGCCGATACTATGTGAAAACTCTCGACTCACAGGAGCACCACCAATGAGAATTTTTGTGTCCTTCAGGTCAGCATGATTTCTAAAAACCTGCACGACTTCTTTCATATTATTCATGGTCGAGGACAAGAGTGCAGAGAGACAGACAATACCGGCCTCATGTTTCAGACTTTCATCTACAAAGCGTTGAGCAGGTACATTCACACCTAAATCAACAACCTCGAAACCGGCACCAATCAGCATGATTCGAACCAGGTTTTTGCCAATATCATGCATATCACCTTTCACCGTTCCAATAATCACTGTATTGCGTTGACGAGCTTCTGAATTCCCTGCAAGATGAGGTTTCAGAATATCGATGGCAGTTTGCATAGCCTGTGCTGACATGAGAACCTGGGGTAAAAACATTTCATTATGTTTAAAACGCTCACCCACAATGGCCATCCCGGGGAGGAGTTGCTCATCCAGAATCTTTTGACTGTTGACCCCTTCATTGAGCAATTGATTTACATCAACAGAAATTGAGGCCACGTTCCCCATGATAATTGCTTGTTGAATGGAATCTGATGACATTTACTTCAACTCCTTATGAGCGACAGCATACATCGCCTTTAAGTTTTCAGGTTGACAGTATGAGGCGACCACATTGCTGGTACCCAAAATAAATCCACCACCACTTCTTGCGTCATGGATCAGGTTTCGTGTCGTATTCTCAACTTCGTTCACCTTGCCATTGGCTAGCAAATCTACATCTATGTTGCCCATAAACGCGAGATCTTGACCAAATTCTTTTTTAAGCGCTGGGATATCCATATTTGCATTAGGATCACATGACTGTAAAACATCAATACCGCAATCTATGAGATCAGGAATGATATTCTTCAAATCACCATCAGAATGAAAGAAAACTGGCAACCCTTGCTTTTTTATTTCAGTCACCATGTCTTTTAGAATGGGGAAGTAGTCGCTCCTTAAATAGTCAGGGTCAACAAAAGTACCTGTGTTAAAAGCAAGATCATCGGCTATCAGTATACCATCGGCGCCTGCTTCCACACTCATCAATGCCAGAGCTAAATTTGCTTCAATGAGTTTTTCGTAATACTGTTTCATTATTTCGCGAGCTTGAATAGTCCACATCATAAAGCGCTCAAAACCCAGCAGTTCATAGCCTAGATCAAAACCTGCATTTAAAGTTGCCAGCACAAAAAAATCAGTAGTGTTTTTCCACCTACTTATATGGGAGGAGTCAAAATTACTCACATCCGGAGGTCTCCAGGATTCAAGCTCTTCCGGGCTATTGGCAATAGGATCCACAAGTTGAACGGTAGCATCACTGGGTTGAGTGTGTGTGGCTCCCCAGTAGTCTCTAAAAGTTTCAGTACCCCATTCTTCATGGATTCCCACCATCTCTACCGGGGGTCCTGTGACGCGGGCACCAACAATATCAGCCCCCAGGATTTTACGTATGCTTTGGTGATTTAAAAAATTTGCATCTGGACCCAGATCATATTTATCACCTAAAACAGCCTGAATAATAACATCTGTGTAGCCACCACCAATCTCACCAATGGGAACTCTGGATGTCTCAATCCTTTTGAGTGCGGACAAAACTCTTTCTCTTCCTGTCATGGGAGCAAGCTAATTAAAAAGAATTAGTGGGGATAGTAGATAGTGAACTCAAGAATAACCGAGCAATGCATCCCCGGATCTGGGGGTTAAAACTTTGTGTGCTTCGCTTCTATAAAATGATAAATTTAAATCTTTACCTATATCAGTGCGTCAAATTCAAAATTGTATGAAACCTTTCATTTCATCCGGCATAAAAAGCTTTGTCAAATAAATGGAGACCACATGAAAAAATATATGCTACTAGTAACACCCTTAATTTTAATCGCTCTATTGCTTCCTGTAGATTTGAATGCATCAGATATTGGTGTGGCAAAAGCTTTAAGTAATGCTTTTGCAGATATTGCTGAAGAAGTCTCTCCTTCAGTTGTCACCATCACTAGTGAGCATGTATATACACATCCTGCCATGGGTCAATACAAAGGATTCCAGGAAATGTTTCCCAAACAACTTTGGCCCTTTCTACCCGATGGTGAGCGTGAAATGAAAAGTACTTCACTAGGCTCAGGAATAATTATTAGTAAGGATGGGTATATCCTCACCAATAATCATGTCGTTGAAAAAGGTGAAAACATTAAGGTCCAAATCTCGGATAATAAAGAATATGATGCAGAAATAATTGGAGCAGATCCCAAAACAGATGTTGCCCTGATAAAAGTTGATGCAAAAAACCTAAGACCAATAAAAATGGGTGATTCGGACAAAATTAGAGTCGGCGAATGGGTTCTCGCTGTTGGAAGCCCTTTCTCTGGAAGTTTGTCACAGACAGTTACTCAGGGCATAGTCAGCGCCACCGGGCGTTCTTCAGTAGGACTCAATGACTATGAGAATTTTATTCAAACCGATGCAGCTATCAACCCCGGAAACTCTGGAGGAGCATTGGTGAATCTAGATGGTGAACTGGTTGGTATGAATTCGGCCATTGCCTCAAGAAGTGGTGGATATCAGGGAATCGGTTTCGCAATTCCCATTAATCTGGTGAATCGAATCGTGGAAGATCTACAAGCCAATGGACGCGTGACCAGAGCCTGGTTGGGAGTTTATGTTCAACCTGTGAGTGCGGCCATGGCTAAAACGCTGGGTATGGATATTGCCAAAGGTGCCCTGGTACAACAGGTTGTAGATGGAAGCCCTGCCGATGATGCAAAACTAAAACAGCTTGATGTAATTATTGAATTCGATGGCCATGAAGTGGAAAATTCTCGAAAATTGCCCATCTTGGTATCCACTCAGAGACCCAATGAAAAGAAGAAGCTGAAAGTTCTACGGGAGGGAAAGGTAAAGACCATTACCGTCAAATTGGGTGAATTACCCGAGGAGGTCACAGCAGCCGGACCAATTGAAGTCGAAAAATCTGACATTGGTCTTACAGTTGAAACTGCCACTCCTGAGCGCTTGCGATTTTACGACTTATCGCCAGGCAATGAAGGGGTACTGGTTACTTCAATAGAAAGAGATAGCGAGGCTTATGAAAAAAATATTCGCACAGGTTATCTCATCCAAAAGATGGGTCCCAATGTGAAAAATTTATCAAAGGTCACCACTTCTGGAGCATTTGAAAAAAATCTTCAAGCTTACAAGCCAGATGACACCATTTTGCTGCTGGTAAGGCGAGACAATTCCAATACATTTTTTGTTGCACTCACCATCCCAGATTAAAGGAAATACCAGCGTAGATTATTCAATAGAAAGATACTTTCCTCCAAACCCACGAGACCCCAGATACATCACATGTATTTTGGGGTCTCTCTTGTATGAGAAAATTCGTTAGTTATCTGGAATTTCCACCCAAATTCAATAAAAAAATAAATCGAAAGTAGTTAACAGAATTATGGGGTTAACATTGACATGGCGAAAATGCGGCGATTATATTGCGCGGCTAAATTAGGACTGAATGATAGCAGTGAAAGCTATGGGAAACTAAGACGGGAAAAGTACAAACCATGATGAAGGAAGTATCTAGCAAAGTAGATTTTATCGGCCTGGAACACGACATGCTCAAGTTTTGGGAAGATGAAGATATTTTCAATAAACTCAGGGCTCAAAACGCTGGGAAACCACGTTGGTCATTTCTCGATGGTCCCATTACTGCTAATAATCCCATGGGTGTTCACCACGCCTGGGGTCGTACTTACAAAGATCTGTACCAGCGCTATCATGCTATGTTGGGAATGGAATTACGTTATCAGAATGGATTTGATTGTCAGGGCTTATGGGTTGAAGTTGAAGTCGAAAAAGAACTTGGTTTCAAATCTAAAACTGACATTGAGGAATATGGAATTGAGGCATTTGTAAATAAATGCAAAGAACGTGTCCGTAAATTTTCAGCGGTCCAGACCGAACAGTCCAAACGCATGGGCTATTGGATGGATTGGGACAATTCCTACTATACCATGTCCGATGAAAATAATTATACGATTTGGGCTTTTCTTAAGAAGGTCTATGATCGTGGATTTATTTATAAAGGGTATGATGTCATGCCCTGGTGTACCCGTTGCGGATCCGCTCTTTCGGAGCACGAAATCGCAACTGAGGGGTATAAAGAGCTCACCCACACTTCCATATATTTAAAATTTCCCCTCAAAAACCGTGAAAATGAGTCCTTGCTGGTATGGACAACCACACCATGGACACTTTCATCCAATATTATGGCTGCAGTTCACCCTGATCTCGACTACGTCAAGGTGAAGCAGGATGATGAGATCTATTACCTCGTTCATGGTCGTCTCTCCATTTTGCAAGGTGACTACGAAATCCTTGAAACGATCAAGGGTAAAGATATGCTGGGTTGGGAATATCATGGTCCTTATGATGAACTGCCCATACAATCTGATATCAACCATGCCATTATCTTTTGGGAAGAGATTTCTGAAAACGATGGTACTGGAATTGTCCATATTGCACCAGGTTGTGGTAAAGAAGATAATGCTCTGGCCAAGGAGCTAGGTTTTCAAGTCATCAAGCCTATCGATGAATTTGGCGCTTATTTAGAAGGCTTTGGTGAGTGGACAGGTAAGAATGTCATGGAAATCGGTGACGCAGTCATCGATGATCTGTCTCAAAAGGGATTACGCTATAAGCGAGAACCCATTACTCACAGATACCCCTGCTGTTGGCGCCATGGTACCGAACTGGTTTTTCGTCCTGTTGATGAATGGTTTATCCGTATGGATGAGTTAAGAGGGGAGATATCTGAGGTTACCAAACAGGTCGAGTGGATCCCTTCCTACGGAAAAGAACGCGAGCTGGATTGGCTCAAGAATATGAGCGATTGGATGATCTCCAAAAAACGTTATTGGGGATTGGCTCTGCCTATCTGGACCTTTGAAGATGGTTCCTTTTTCGTAGTTGGTTCTGAAACAGAATTGAAGGAACTGGCAGTTGAGGGTTGGGAAGAATTTGAAGGTAAAACTCCCCACAAACCCTGGATTGACCACGTAAAAATTAAGCATCCCGAGACTGGTCTCATTGGAACCAGGGTTCCAGATGTGGGCAACCCCTGGCTTGATGCTGGGATCGTGCCCTTTTCGACACTAGAATACCGGAATGATCCTGAATATTGGGAGAAATGGTTCCCAGCAGATTTCATTGTAGAATCACTCCCTGGACAATTTCGTAACTGGTTCTATGCTATTCTCGCCATGGGCACCGTAATGGAAAATAAACCCCCTATTAAAACCATTATGGGGCACGCACTCGTCAAAGACGAACATGGTGACGACATGCACAAATCAGCTGGGAATGCCATCTGGTTTGAAGATGCTGCCGAAAAAATGGGTGTGGATGTCATGCGCTGGATGTATGCCTCTCAGGTACCCGTCAATAATTTGAATTTTGGTTATCACGCTGCTGATGAAGTACGTCGCAAAGTACTCACCTTGTGGAATACCTACTCTTTCTTCGTGACTTATGCACGCCTGGACAAATTTGATCCCATGTCTGCTCTGGATGAATCAACTCTGACAGAATTAGATAGATGGATTCTGGCCCGATTAAACCAGTTGGTTGGTCAGGCGCGTAAAGATTATGATGGCTATCAGGCTGACAAGCTCATGCTCAAGATTAATCGTTTTGTAGATGAACTTTCCAATTGGTATGTGCGACGCTCCAGACGTCGTTTCTGGAAAAGTGAAAATGATACCGATAAATGGGCAGCCTATCATACCCTTTATCAGGCTCTGGTTACTCTTTCAAAATTAATTGCCCCCGTCTCTCCCTTCTTCACCGAGGCTCTCTATCAAAATCTGGTTGTTGCTCTGGCTCCTGAGGCACCTAGCAGTATTCATCTGTGTAGTTTTCCTGAAGTGGACGAACGACGGTTAGATGATGACTTGCTGCGACGTGTAGATGTGGTCATCAAAACCGTTGAGTTGGGAAGAGCCGCCAGGAATAAAGCCAACTTGAAGGTCCGTCAGCCGCTGGCCAATATCTCGGTATATTTTCCAGGTGAGCAAGACAGGGCTTTTGCCAGTGATCTTCAAGATCAGATTCTGGAAGAGTTGAATATCAAGACATTGACCGTGGTTGAGAATGCTGATGCTTTGGTCCAATACGATATCAAGCCGAATCTGGGTCTGCTAGGACCCAAATATGGTAAGGATATGGGTTTGATCCGAAATCTAATCAATGCCGTTGATCCTCAAGAGCTCCTCAAACAATCCAAAGCAGGTGATAGCATCCAGCTGAGCGATGGGCAGAACACATTTGAGCTGCTTCCAGAGGAATTGCTTGTATCCACCATCGAACCTGAGGGACAGGCCGTAGTTGAAGAAGCTGGTGTTGTGGTTGCCGTTGAGACAGAACTCTCTGAGGCTTTGATAAGCGAGGGTATGGCGAGGGATTTTATACGTAATGTTCAAAACATGCGAAAAGATGCCGAATTTGATGTTTCTGATAGGATTAGCATTTTTGTTGAAGTCGATGAGTCTCTGAGAGCCATGATTATGGAACATCAGGAATACATTTCCAATGAAACCCTGGCTGAGGAAATCAATTTTACTGAAAAGGAAGATGCCTTCCGAGCTGAATTCAAAATTGGAAAAAGCACCTTTACGGTAGGAATTAATCGCCATTAAGCAAATGCTGAAATTTCTGAGTATTAGTGCTGTCCTCGTTGTACTGGATCATGCCACAAAATACTGGGCTATAGTTGCCTTAAAGGGTAAACATTATTGGCCTGCCAATGGTGATCTCTTTCGTCTGGACTATGCCGAAAACTATAATATGATATTTAGTCTGTCCTTTATCCCAATGCCGCTGGTAAATACCATGGCTATCGGAGCTATCGGCTTGCTCTTTTATCTCCTCTATCAGTATAAGGATCAACACGTATTGCCCAGTGTGGGCCTTGCCTTCATTCTGGGGGGTGCCTTCGGTAACATACCTGAGCGGCTGATTCGCGGATATGTCGTTGATTTTATCAGTTTTGACTGGCCGGACTGGCTCTATTTTACCCGCTGGCCAACTTTTAATATCGCTGATACGGCAGTTAACGTGGGGATGATACTCTATCTGGGTTATGTCTTTTTTATCGAAGGAAAAGAAGAGAGTCCAGACCCAGTTGTTAAGGCGATTGAGACTGAAGAATCAGCTGCTTCGTAGATTCAAAGCCACTAAAAAGTAATCGTTCAATAATCTTTCTATTCTGAAGCCTTAGCGCTATATTTGCCTCAGCGATTTCTAAGTGCAAATATTGAAAATATCCACCTACATAATACCCACTCAATTTCAAAACTAGTTAGGAATGAGTAAAGCTGATTAATCAAACTGATCAACGCAGTTCGACCAATGAGACTTTTGAGGTAACTATAGACAACCTCCAAAGGCCTGTCCGTATTGATAAATTTTTGTCAAGTCGCTTACCTACGCACATCACTCGGAATCAGGTTCAGAAATTACTTAAATCTGGTAAGATTCAGTCTAATGGTAAACCGGTAAAGGCCAGCCATCTCGTCGAGCCCGGCGAGCATATTACCGTTGAGTATGAGATGCAATATGCTCCAACTCTATATGCTGAAAACATTGCTTTAGATATCGTATATGAGGATGATTATCTCATTGTAGTGAATAAACAACCCGGTCTCATTGTGCATCCAGGTGCAGGAAATTCAACCGGGACTCTGGTAAATGCCCTGATCTATCATTGTGAACACCTCTCCAATGACAATGGATTACTACGACCTGGAATCGTACATCGTCTGGATAAGGATACCTCGGGTTTGCTCATCTCAGCCAAAGACAATAGCATCCATGGCAATCTCCGATCTCAATTTTCAAAACGTACTATAGAAAAATACTACTATGCACTGGTGTGGGGTAACTTTGATGAAGATGAGGGTGAAATTAACGCTCCAATAGGACGTTCTCCAAAGAACCGAAAAAAATTCACGGTGATTGATACAGGCAAACCCTCTCTATCGCTATATGAGGTGGTCGAACGATTTGAATTTCTGACTCTAGTAAGAGTCAAACTTGAAACGGGTCGCACGCATCAAATTAGAGTGCATATGACACATGTAAATCACCCAATTTTCGGTGACCCCTATTATGGTGGACGGAATTCAAAAATTATTACTCTGAACATGCGCAATAGACAATTAGCAGCCAGACTTTTGGGAATGCTCAATCGTCAGGCATTGCACGCTCGTCGTTTAATTTTTAAACATCCCGTATCAGATGAGGTAATGGATTTGCGAGCTCCAATGCATGATGACTTCGAGCAGGTCCTAAACGTTCTGAGAGAAGAAAGTCAGTACGTATGAGTTCGGTTTTGACGACTCAAATCGACCATTTCTTAGCATGGATTGAGGTAGAGAAACGATATTCACCAGAAACATTGAGGGGATATCAGATTGATCTCACACAATTTTGCAAATTCCTTTCTAATTACGATTTGGAATGTCTGAATAAACCGAATCAAATAAATCGAGGGGTCATTCGTAGTTTTTTGGGCTATTTATCTGGAGAGTTGAATCAGCAACCCCGATCTGTAGCAAGAAAATTGGCAGCCCTCAAATCCTTTTTCAAGTACATGCACCGCGAAGGTGTTGTGACATTGAACATTGCAGCTTATGTGCATACACCCAAACTTCCAGGAGTTATCCCAAGCTATTTGTCAGAGAATCAAATTGTGGCTGTTTTAGACAAGTTGGGAGCTTCAGATAGCTGGATGGGGAAAAGAGATTTGGCCATCGTTGAATTGTTTTATTCAACGGGAATGCGTATTTCCGAGTTGGCTGGCCTTAAAACAGGTGACTTAAATATTCAAAAAAGCACAGTAACTGTACTTGGAAAAGGTTCAAAGCAACGAGTTATCCCAGTAGGTCAATATGCCTGGGAGGCAATTGGAAATTATCAATATGCCACCAAACATAAATTTGGAGTGAGAGAGAAAGACGAAGCTCTGTTTTTAGGAAAGAATGGAACACCTCTTGGAAATGACGGAATACGCCGACGTGTAAAAAGAGCCATTCAAGCAATTGCTGAGCTAAAGAAGATGAGCCCCCATGTCTTGCGCCATACGTTTGCTACACACCTTTTAAATGCAGGAGCTGACTTAATGGCTCTTAAAGATTTGTTAGGTCATGCGAACTTGTCAACCACTCAGGTGTATACCCATGTGCAAGTTGACAAAATGAAGAAAGCGTTCCAAATGGCCCATCCACGGGCAGGAAAAAAATAGTATGTTAACAACACACCATAAAGCAGGAGGAGCCAATGAAGGTAAATATCGTCGCCCGACATTTTGACATTTCGGAGAAAACACGGGACTATATTCAGGCTGAGATAGACCACCGACTGGAACCCGTCTATGATCGAACTGTTAATTGCAAGATGATCGTTGACAAGGTAAAAAATGATTATATTGCTGAGGTGATTTTGAATGTACCAGGTGAAACGTTAACGGCCAAAGAAACCTCAGATGATCTTTCAAAATCTGTGGATTTTGTGGTGAAAAAGATGAGAAAACAACTTACGAAGCACAAAAATAAATGGAAACGTCCAGTTGATCCGCATAAACAGTTTGTAGAATCCTCGGACGAAGAGTAAATGAGACCAGAAAGTACTTAATAAAATGAGACCTGAGGAAAAAAGACAAGAAGTAATTGTAGGTGTTGTCGTTCTGATAATCCTGGTGGCCACTGTCATGGGAATTATGTGGGGAAATAAGGCCGACATCTTTTCCTCAAGGAGTTATTATACGGTACGGGTCGCTCGAGCCAGTGGTCTGGAAGAGGGCGACCCGGTTACCGTATCTGGAGTACCTAAGGGTGTGGTTGATGACTTTATTGTCAGAGAAGACTCTGTTGATATAATTATCGGCGTTGATAAGGATATCACACTTTACAGCGATGCCACTGCTATCATTTCGAATCAAGAACTATTAGGATCAAAAAAGGTAGAGGTAAATCCAGGAAGTTCAGGTAATCACCTTGGTGAACATGGTGTATTCAGAGGAACTTTTGCAGGTGGTCTGGAAGATATTTTTGAAACCACGGGAGCAATCTCAACCGATTTTCAAACCCTGCTTGGAAACTTCAACAAAACACTACTTCTACTGAATAAATCGATGGAGGAAGATGTACAAGCCAGTCTCCATTCCATCCACAACACATCAAAATTAATCGATTCACTCATGGTTTCTGATATCCAACCTGGACTTTTGGCTATGAAGGGGGCTCTTCAGCAGGCGGAAAATATGGTCGATGCCAAAAGAGGCGATATAGATACTATTGTGACCAATTTAAAAACCGTTTCATTCACTTTAAACAAAGTGGTGGATGATAATAAGAGCAAATTGAATCGTTCCCTGGCTAGCCTTGATAAAATTGGAGCAGACCTGAGTCTTCTGAGTGTGAGACTAAAGGATCCCAAATCGAGTCTGGGTAGATTAACAAATTCTGATTCACTGTATCAAAGATTGGACAGTATCTCATATAATATTAATGAGATTGTAAAAGAGATAAAGAATGACCCCAAAAAATACCTCGAACATGTAAATGTCAATGTGGATATGTTCGGTGGAGGGAAATAACTAATGAGAGCTGTAATTCCAGCGGCGGGTATCGGAAAACGTCTCCGACCGCACACATTGAATGTTCCCAAGGTGATGATGAATCTGGCCGGCCGACGTCTCATTGGCCATGTTCTGGATGCTGTTGAATCTGCAGGAGTGGATTCAGTTTCAATTATTGTTGGATATAAGGGTGAACAAGTCGAAGAGTATGTGAATCGGTTTTACTCACATTTACGCCTTGATTTTCCTTATCAGGCCGAGCGAAAAGGTTTAGGTCATGCCGTATTGGAAGGGCTTGAAGATAAGGATGAGGGTGTCCTGATATTACTTGGCGACACCGTTTTTGATGTAGACTTTAAAGAATTCGTAACCAATAAAAATAATGCGATTGCCGTCGTTAAAGTAGATGACCCACGCCGATTTGGTGTTGCTGAAATTAAAGCAAATCACAGAATTAGCAGGCTGGTTGAGAAACCAGAAAACCCCAAATCTGATCTTGCGTTGGCAGGTATGTACTACATTCAAGATCAACGTATCTTGAAGGCTGCAATTGAAAAGCTCATTGCAGATGATATCAAAACCCGTGGAGAATATCAATTAACCGATGCTCTGCAGCTGATGATTGAAAATGATGAGCATATCCAGGCAGTTGAAATCAATGGTTGGTATGATTGCGGAACCAAGGAATCTCTGCTAGATTCTCACCGCTTTTTGCTCAATCATCATTTGTCGACTGAGCATAGTAAGGGTTCCATCATTCATCCACCCGTTTTTATTCATGAAGAAGCAAAGGTGAGTGATTCGGTAATTGGTCCAAACGTCACCATTGATAAAGGTGCTGAAGTAAGTGGTACCATTTTGTCTGAGACTATTGTGGGTAAAGGTGCTCAAATTAAAAACATGATCCTGAATAATTCGCTTGTTGGAGATCATGCGTTGGTTGAAAGTCAGAAGAGAGTTGTCAACGTAGGTGACTACTCAGAATTAAAATTGAATTAACCGTTTAACCATCCAGATCCGGGATTGGGTTTGTGATCAATAGAAAAGTTGGAGCTTAAGACATGTCATATTTGTTTTCATCAGAATCAGTAACAGAAGGTCATCCAGATAAAATAGCTGACCAGAT
>JABHBL010000036.1 GCA_018673925.1 Fidelibacterota bacterium | reverse complement strand
CTGCCTTCAAAGTAATCAGACCCTAGACCAATAGCCTGCATGTTAGCTTTGGCTCCATCCATGATCTGTTCTAACTGATCATTATCCTGACCCTTGCCAGAGGCTGATCCATGCACAATGATCTGGTGCTTCTCATCGACCAGAGCTTGAGCATTGTAGCCCTGGATAACACCATGAGATGTACTCATCTTGGCTGAATCATTATCAGTCACATTACTTTTCTTCTCTTTGTTCCTGGCTCCCAGGCGGGGTTCATTGCTATCTAGAAACTTCTGTATGCGTTCAGAGGATCGTTTCAGCTTCTTTATCTGTCGGGTTCTACGGTCATGATCGTCATCCGAACCGGACTTATCTTTATCCTGTTTAACATGATCACTCATGAGCCTCTTAAGTTTATCATCCAGCTTTGTTTTTTTGACTGATAACTCGTTAAAGGTTCCACTCCATTCCTTACTGGCATTGGAGGGCAACTTTAGTCCATCTAAAGAGAAATGGGTGCCACTGAGAAGACCCTGGCTATCACAGACTAATAATACTTTCTGGAACAGCGGCATGATCTCATCTGTCAGATCAGATACAAAAGCAGCAATGGTCGAATGATCCGGGAACTGACCACAAGACAGAGCCATAAAAAGGATGTTCTCCTTACAGGCCTGTTCAATCTTCCTGGAACCCTTGATTCCTTTGGAGTAAGCCAGAAGAATGATCTTAAACAATATTCGTGGATCTATTGCCGGCCTGCCTGTATCATCATTCTTATAGCTTGCTTCAATCCCTGAAAAATCCAGCTCATTTTCAACCAGATGGTGGATCACATATTCCATGGTCCCTGGTCGAATCTGATTCTCCAAAGAGATCGACATCAGTTGCTGCTGGCGGTAATCGTAGGGCTTATATCGGGGCATAGACAACCTGCTTTTTAGGGGTTGCTATAATTTAAACTGGGGCGCATTCAGAACAAGGTGTGACTAGTATTTTATCCTGCTTTGGGGACCTTTTTCGACAGGCTCGTTATACTTCTAGTTGAAGATACTTTTCAGTCTAGTAGTATTAGTATCATTGATTATTTCAAAAGAATCATTTTCTTGGCCGAAATATAATCTTTTGTGTGAATTTGATAAAAATATGTACCACTTGGGGCAATCATATTATTATCAGTTCTTCCGTTCCAAATAGCTGAATGTTGACCGGGCATTTTAGTCTCATTAACTAAAATCTTTACAATGTGTCCCGATGAGTCAAATATTTTTATTTTGACATTTGACAGATTTTGAACAGTGTAATCAATTGTTGTTGATGGATTAAAAGGATTCGGATAATTCTGGGACAATTCATAGGACTCGATCGGTGAGTTTGATCCAATTATTTGGCTTGGATTTGAACAACTTAAAGTTTCCACACCTACCATTAAACCCTGATCTCCCCAGCCACTCGAAGAAATTGTCATATTCGCGTTGTACGATCCACTCAGATTATAACTGAATGTCCAATCTATACTCTCTGTCTCTGCCACGGGCAATACTGCTGGCTCCCCGTTTGTTGTAGCGTCTGAGATGTTAAGGCCGTAGATTAAATATGTTCCCATTCGGGCATATGCTGACATCCAGCAAGATCTGATTGTCAACCTATATAAGTTCCCGTTCTCAATCAAAATAGTTGTGTTACCTTCATCTGGTACTGTATAACATTCATACGAAACTTGAGCATATGATGAACTAAGGGTAATTCCGATTAACAGGATTATAGTTAATAATTTTACAATAATGTTGTTCATAATAACTTCCTTTTTTGCTTAAGCATAAAAAATACAATTAATAATTCCGCACTAGGTCAGGTAAAACCAGTGGGGAAATATTCTAATATTTGTATCTTGAACATATTTTCAAAGTTAGTAAGTATAACAACTATTAGACTGTTCTTCATAAGATCCAAGTTGTCTGTTTTTTGTCCGCATAAGACGATTTACTGTTTTTCTGCAATTCTCGATAGCAAAGGCATATACACCCATGAGCGATTTATTTTGAGTCTTATATGGACCATTATATGATGTACTTTGCATTGTGCTCCCCGCTCAATTTTAAAACTCGTACTCGAATGTAGCTTTTTTGACTATTTAATCAAGGACTCTGTGTTTGGTAGCCTTATTCCAATTGCGATAAACAAGCCCCCGAAGAACGAAGATGCTCAACGAGGGCTTAGGGGGGGATATCTTAATATAATGGAGTCAGTGATCAACGACAATGTTTTTTCCCGGCCAACGACATTCATAATTCCCGTTTCATTTAGCTTTAGTTTCCTTCGATTTCTCTAGTCTGTAGCTGGGTAGATTCAGCTCAAGTATTACACTATGATGAACCAGCCTGTCAATGGCAGCAGCAGTTGTCATTGGATCCTTAAATATCTGCTCCCACTTTGAAAAAGGTAGATTGCTGGTAATCATGATACTGGTTCTTTCATACCTGTCAGCCAATAGTGTGAACAGGACTTCCATTTCCTCTCTGCTCTGCTGGACATAACCGATGTCATCAATGATGATTGCATCATATTTGGAAAGTGATTTTAGAACCCGGGATAGTTTCAGGTCCCGTTTTGCTATGAGAAGATTTTGAACCATCAAGTTACAGGGAGTAAACAGAATACGCTTACCATGCTGCTGGATCATCTCTAGACCAATGGCACAAAGCAGATGAGTCTTGCCACTGCCAGGGTTACCAAAAGCCAAGACATTCTCACATCGATCCATGAAGCGACCATCCAATAAGGTTGTCAGTAAATGATTAACTTTCTCAGGCAAACGCTTGCGGTCAAAGCTTGATAATGTTTTCTCCACAGGTAATCGTGAAGTTCGGAGGAGTCGAGCTATTCTGTTCTCCCAGCGCACTTCCTGTTCCCTTTCCATGAGGGTCAGAAGATACTGTTCATAACTCAAAGCTTCCCTGGTGGCCTCCGTAGCCAGCTCCTCATATGATGCTCTCACTATTGGCAGGCGAAGCTCTTTTAAAACTGATGTGAGCGATTCATGGATCATTGTGACCATCCCTCAGCTATCAGTTGGTCATACTGCTTGATGTCAACCGGAGCGATCATAATCTCACGAACTCGATTGAAAGTCTGTTCAGGAAGTTCTGCTGCAACGAGAGCTTCTATCGTCTCAAAACTGATGCGCTCCTCTTTTTCAAGTAAATGCAGGATGGCAGCCTCGACACGTGATTCGCTCTCTTTAGCAGCCAGGTGCAGGATATTAAGATATTGCTTCTCATAACGTCGACTCCCGGATTTCTTCAGCAGATCATAGGCTAAACGGTAAGTCGTGCTGGGGAACAGATCATCACGATAGCAGTAATTTGCGAATGCTCCAGGTTTACGCACCAGCCAGTCGATGATATGCCGATAGTTAATATGATGACGATCCTCACCACGTAGTCGGGGCATCTTTTCAACACATGTTCCTGCATACCAGGCTTCCACGTGATCAATATACAAACGGACATCAACATGCTCATTGATTAGGCGGCTGTTCACTGAGTAGGTATTGTTGTTCACTCGGATGGTACTGTTCCTGGTCACTCTGACCTTGAGATGCTTAACCGAATCCAACCGTCGTAATGGCAGAGCTTTTAGTAAAGCTCTGTCTTTCTCAAAGCGTAGCTGTCTACCACGATTACGTTGGGTAAACAGTTTTTCCAGGAAGGTCTCATAATCTGATCTACTCTCAAAGTCCCGAGAGCCTCTGATCATGAGTGACTGATCCACCGCTCTTTTGAAGCGGTGATGGCTCTGCTCCACATCTCCATTCTCATTGGCTTTACGAGGCTGGATCTTCTGACCCTTCAGGCCGTAATGTCTGAGGAGACCCTGGTAGCGAGGAGTGAAGCCTCTTTCATCTGTGGTATTCTGAACGGCTGCAGATAATCTATCGGTCTGATGGGTCACAGGCACACCACCCAATGTCCAGAGAGCATTCTGCAATCCCTCACTCAAAGACTCAAAACTCTCAGAGAAGCAGATACTACCCGTCTCCCAGTTGGAATACGTCAGCACGAAGTGATAAAGCAGATGATCGAAAGGCAGACCTTTGATTGTAATCTCAAGAGATGACATATGAGTAAAATCAGATTGACTTAAGATACCGGGATGATGCTCTTGTGGAAAGAACACCTCTTTTGATGGACCCTCTGTAGCTCTCCAGCGTTTTATATGGCGCTGCAAGGTTCGGAGCTGTCCATCCTGAAACTGTCCGGGATATTCCCTCTGTAGGAACTCGAATAGGGTCTTGGCTTCAAGACCGGGGTTTACTGAAAGCTTTTCTTTGAGTTCTGACCAAACCTCAGCAAATGGGTTCTTAC
Organism: Fidelibacterota bacterium; assembly: GCA_018673925.1. Classification (GTDB taxonomy): domain Bacteria; phylum Fidelibacterota; class UBA8477; order UBA8477; family JABMPR01; genus JABMPR01. The sequence continues at coordinate 1,110 of JABHBL010000036.1, read as the reverse complement.
GATTCTCCCAGTTATGCTCTTTCTTTAACTCGCTGGGAAGTTTTCCAACCTGTAAATATTTACGGGCTGTTTGTTCATGCATTCCTGCTTTCATTGATACTTGTGATTTATTCAATTTTGAATCTTGCGACATCTGAAACAATCTCCTTACCTGTTGATCTGTAACCATCCGGATCTCCTCTATCTGATCCAAACAGTCTATTAAAATTGCCCTCTATAAAACGGGAATTTTAATTGTCGTCAACTGTGGGTTTGCAATGTCGTTCATCAGTCAGTGGGCGGAACACCATCCTAATCAGGCTGCCACGTATGAGCTAAAAGAAAGCGCTAGCCTTCTTCATCAGTTTACTTCCCATATCTTTCGATGTAGTCATCAACAAGAATAGCCAGACGAGGATCAGAATCAGGAATTACAAAATCTTTTATGTCTGGTTCATCAGATTTCATTGCCTCCCACTCTTCTTCAAAATTGTCTCCGCGTTCTTCTAGCTGTTCTTTCAAGACTTGTTTATACTTTACGAATTCCTGAAAAGCTTTTCTGTCATTGCCCTGCATCCTCGCTGCGAGAGCTTTTAATGCAAATTCCAGTGATGGTGCTGAACTCCTAAGGAAGACCGATTGTGCATAGCGATTCAATAAATCAACCTCCTTCAAACTTTGTAAACAGGCATCAACCTGGATAGATAAGTTAACTCCTCTCATGTCTGTGGCCTCTTTGTCACCGTACTCATCAAGCCAATTAACACAAAATATGCGAGCCTCTTCCCGTTGATCCAAAGCGATGTTTAAGGCAAGAATCCCTCCGAAATACCTATCATTTACTAGATTACTTTCACTTTCAGCATTTTCTTCGTCAGATTCTTCTGACTCCCGAGCTTGGTTTAACAGGTCAAGGGATTGTTGATAATTACCTTCGTTATATTCATCAGCTGAAAGATGATAGAGTAGATTTGTAGTGTTGTACCCCAACTTCCTTAATTCCCATGCTTCAGCTATTAAAGCCGCAACCTGTTTCTTATCATTTAACTTTTTACATGCTTCAATCCTCATCGGCAATACGATGGATCTATCTTCTGGGGTTTCAAATAAGTTATAAACGTCTGTATATTT
>JABHBL010000006.1 GCA_018673925.1 Fidelibacterota bacterium | reverse complement strand
TGATTACCTCTTCTGAGGGAGGTGGAAAAACATTTCTTTCTATTTTTGAAAGATAGGCAGGTTCAACATTAATTCGACCCGCAACCTGACGAAGTGAAAAAGTTTTGTTGTCTTTCCTCAGAGTCTCTCGGACTTGTCTTATGTGGTCACCAAATGTTTTCATGTGTATAATGTACTACACACTTATCATATCGCAAGATTTTTCCTCTTAACCTCATCACTCATTTGTGCCACAAATGTGTCAATGGGTCAGAAATGAGTCGGAAATGCATGCTAATAAATGGAAGTAAGTGGAAAATAATGGAAGGAACTGAAAGTTATGTTAATATTTAGGATAGGCTTATCTATTTGTTATTTTTGTATTTAAGTGACCTGATTATGATCGAATCCCTCCCTCTCCGCATTTCTTCCCCAGACCCATATACTCGAACCTAAAGGGAACTATCCCCCAGCATGAGGGTTCGAAACGGAACGAGAGTAACTAGTGGAGTAAGCCGAGGGAGCGTAGCGACGCTCAGGCAATCCCTCCCTCTCCGCTCATATTAACACCTGACTTAAGTCAGGTGTTGAGTCAGCCCTTGATATAGCCCTTTTCCACCAACAACTCAGCAGTAAGAATTGCTCCACCAGCAGCACCGCGGACTGTATTGTGGGAAAGCGCTACAAAACGGATATCAAAAAATTTATCTTCAGCAAGACGACCGATGCTGACTGCCATTCCTTTTCCATTATCCACGTCCAATCCAACCTGAGGTCTATCTGGATCAACTTTGAATTCAATGGGTGGCTGAGGAGCGGAAGGAAGTTTCAGTTCTTGAGGTAGTGCTGTAAACTCTGACCAGATCTTCACTATTTCGTCTAGTGAAGGTACCTCGTTAGCAAAATTCAGATAAACCAGAGCGGTGTGCCCATCAATGACAGGTACTCGAGTGCATAAAGCCGATACATCCATGGAGTAATCGGGAATAATTTTATCATCTTCCAACAACCCCAGGATTTTTGATGGTTCATTCTCTGTCTTCTCTTCCTCCCCTGGTATCAGCGGATTGACAGTGGTTCTACGCTCAAGCTCAGTAAGACCTTTGTAGCCAGCCCCTGAAAGCGCCTGGAGTGTGTTTACCAGGATCTCCTCAACGGGATAGCCTGCCTGGTTGAGTGCGTGAATCGCCACCAGATATGATTGAACAGAACAGTTAGGCTTTACTGCCACAAATCCACTATCAGGAAAATTTCTATTCCTTTGCTGGCTGTGAAGAATCTCAAGATGATCCCCATTAATTTCAGGAATGACCATAGGAACATCCGGTGTCCATCGGTTGGCTGAGCTATTGCTCACAATAGGATATCCCTGGTCAGCATAGGCAAACTCGAAATCCCTGGTGGCCTGCTTGTCCCCGAGTTCTGTGGCAGAGAAAAATATCTTTACATCGGCTGGAATAGCTGCATAGTCAGTGACATCTCGCACCACCAAATTCTTATAGTCATCAGACATGGACGAATCCATTAACCAGCGCTCCCCCACCGCTTCTTCATATGTTTTTCCTGCAGAGCGGGATGAGGCTGCCAGATCTACTATGTCAAACCAGGGATGGTCGGCTAGCAAACGTAAATAATTCTGACCAACAACGCCTGTGGCCCCCAATATTCCTATGGCGATTTTCTTTTTCATCGTCAAACAGTCTCGAACAATCTTCGATGTAGGGCTTGAATTGCCCTTTTAACGTCCATATCACCCACTATAAACGAGATATTCCGTTTAGTGGACCCTTGAGCAATAGCTTCAACATTGATGCGTTCTCGCCCTAAAACTTCAAATATGACACCAGCAATTCCTGGTGTGGTTTGCATTCCTTCACCGACGACGGCAACCAAAGAAAGATCGCTCTCTACACGAATTTTATCGATATACTTCATTTTAAATTCTTTGGAGAATTCATCCTCAATGGCCAGAACCGCCTTTTCTGTTTCATCTGGTTTAAGAGCGAAACAAGTGGAGTGTTCACTAAAGGCCTGGGAAACCAGCATAACACTAATCCCCTTATCGGCAAGGCAGGTAAATAAACGGGCGTTGATACCCTTAACCCCAACCATTCCTGCTCCCTGGAGACGTATCATAGAGACATGTGAAACTGATGAGAGACCTACAGTTACTTCACCCCCAAGAACTCGATCCTGAGATATACGCGACCCTGGAGCTTCTGGATGAAAAGTATTTTTAATGGTAATGGGAATTCGTTTGTAAAGGGCAGGAATCATGGTCGGTGGAAAGATGACTTTTGCACCTGCATGAGCCAGCTCCATAGCTTCCTCATAGGTCAATTCTGCAATTGAGATGGGTCTATCCACCAGATTGGGATTGGCAGTAAGAATACCATCTACATCGGTCCAGATTTCGATTTCATCAACATTAAGGGCGGCACCAAATATACTGGCTGAATAATCAGATCCACTTCGACCTAGAGTGGATGTATTTCCGTACTCATTGGCACCGAGAAATCCTGTGATTACCTGGAGACGACTACGGTTCATGACATACTCTCTAATGCGATCATATGACTTCTGGTAATGAACATAGGCATTGCCATAATTACTGTCAGTTACCACCACTTTGCGTGCATCAAGTACTTCAGTATCAATTTTACTTTTTTTGAGAAAGGCACTTAGGATCTTAGCTGAGAATAATTCACCAAAACACAGAAGACTATCCTTCCACATATTGAAATCTATGCTGGGACCGGGACAGTTGGGTAAATGATCTATAATTTGAGATGAATATTGACCGAAAGTTGTGACAAGGGCGAAATCCGAATCAAGTCCCAACTCCAAGATGGCCTCTTCATGCAATTCATTGATTTCCTGAAGTTTGGGCTCGACATATTGCCCTTCACGTGTACCTATGGCAATCTCGATAAGTGCATCAGTAACACCGCGCATTGCTGAAAGAACAACAAATACATCATCCCCTGCGTTTAGTGTGTTTTCGATAATAGAAGCAACTTGACGGATGCTTTCCCCGTTAGCAACTGATGAGCCACCAAACTTCAATATTTTCTTCATATTACTCTCTCAAATTCTAATTCGACTTTCTTAATATGAATCTCATGGGTGGAGAGGCAAAGGAATATCTGCAAAATTGAAGCATTTTCACAGAATTGACTGATGTCTTTCACAAACATCACCACATAACAACAAAAAAGGCAACCCCTCAGGATTGCCTTTTAATCCTGATTAGCCAGAGATCAGCTAATAGTCGTAGCCTCAACATGATCTTTTATCATACTAGCCAGCTGTTCCATCTTTTCATCATCATCTTTAGATAATAATGAGACCAGATTGTCTACCTTTTTGGCAGCCTGGAAGGTGTCCTGAGCAACCAGCAATAGAGGAACGTTTGTCCCTGATGCTCTGGCAAGGATGTTTGGTGGAGGAAGGATGTTATTCGTAAGAATAATACCAGCAGCCTGACTATCCAGCGCAGCCAGGATCATATCACTTCTATCACCACTAGTGATAACAAGTTTTGATTCCTTATTGAAACGTTGCATGCGTAGTACTGCATCGGCGGACATGGCACCTACAAAGACATCCTTGATCGTGTTTTTCAGCCCTTTTTCCCCTGTCAATACTTTTGCGAAGAAAAGATCAGCAAGAAAACGCATGGAAGGTTTAGTGAGATCCTCAGCATATGGGATAATCCCCAGGACGGGGAGTTCCAATGCTTCAAAATGATCGGTATAGACTGCCTTAAAGTCTTCAACATCATGAACTTTGTTAATAATGACCCCAGCCAGCTTTACATCCCCTAGATCAATTGTCTTTTTTAGGGCACAGGCATCATCCATAATTTGATCGTTGGTTCCGCTTAGAATAACCAACAGTTCGCCATCTAGATATTTGCAGAGGGAAATTGCATCGAGATGAACGGATAAGCCACGTGTCAATTCTTTGCCACTCTCGATGAGCATAATCTCTTTGCCCTGAGAATTGTGAGCAGCAATTTCGCGTACCTTCTCAGCAGTAGTTTTTTCATCATACATGAATCTCAGCTTGGAGTGATCAAAACCAATACTCATCTCTTCAGGTGATTCATCGGCTTTCATGGCAGCAGTACACACGGCTGCATCAAAATCCCAAAGACGTTTTTTGCGGTACAACAACCTGTCACCAAAGGGCTTCAAATATCCCATTTTCTTGGATGAGTTTTTGGCCAAACCAACAATGACACTTGTTTTTCCGGCATCTTTCCGGATTGATGTTACAATTATATTTTTCATTGGGGTGAATCCTTTTTATCATCAGACAATAATACACGAATATCTACCGCGCGGGCGCCAGAACCTTGTTCATAGACCACCATGGGGTTGATTTCAATATCAGTAATCCTGGGAACTTTGCTGATCAGACTGGCAACCTTTTCCAGGGCTGTAATAATACTTTCAATATCTTTGCGAGCTTCACCCCTTACACCCAACAGCAGTGGATATGAGCGAATCTCCTTAATCATTGACCTAAGCTCCCGATTTGAAAGCGGTACGGCTCTAAAAGCGACATCCTTCATCACTTCAACATATATACCACCGAGACCAAACATGATCGTGGTGCCAAAATTAGCATCTCTGCGAGCGCCAATGATGACTTCTGTACCAGCCGTAATTTGTTCCACAACCTCAATACCATCAATAATGGCGTTGGGTACATTAGCCTTACAGGAGTGGATGATGGTCTGATAACCATCAATGACTTCTTCAGGATTATCTAGATCAAGAAGCACACCACCAGCATCACTTTTATGGAGGATGTTTCTGGACACCACTTTCATGACAACGGGATATCCAATATCATCGGCAAGCTTCACAGCAGCTTCAACAGATTGCACCACCCCACCACGTGGACCAGGGAGTTGAGCAGCATTCAACAAACCCTGTCCCTCTTCAGCCAGCAGGAAGGTTCTTCCGTCTGCCAGTGCACTATCAATAATTGTATCGATGGCTTCTACATCAATCTCAGCCGTAACAGGTTCGGCTTCTTCAAATGACTGAACTTTCCGGATGGACTGAATCGCACCCATACAGGATACACCATCATAGACATCCCGGTAAACTGGAACATTCTTCTTATGGAGGGCTGAAATAGCAATTTCTGTAAGTTCGCCGCCAAAAACAGAAAATGTGATAGGTTTACCCTTGGCCTGATACTGCTCGTACATTTCATCAATCATCTCAGTCAATTCCTGAGAATCCATCATAGCAGTTTCGCAATAGAGTGCCATGACACAATGAATGGAGTCATCGACCAGGGCTTCCTGGAGTGCTTTCACATAATCAGCTTTGGATGCTTCTCCAGTTATATCCACGGGATTTTTTGTTGAACCGAATCCGTGGGCAACACTTTCGAAGGTTTCCTTCAATTTATCCTGATCATCATAGAGCTTAATATCATACTTTTCACACGCATCAGTGGCCATAACACCAACACCACCACCATTGGTAATGATGATCCCGTTGGGACCTTTGGGGACTGCTGAATGTGAGAGAAACTTGCTCCATTCAAGCGCTTCCTGAATACTCTCAGCTCGCAGTACACCGCACTGACGCATAATTGCATCAAAAACCTTATCCGAACCAGCTAATGAACCAGTATGACTGGCTGCAGCGACAGCGCCACGCTTTGAGCGACCCGATTTGATTACAATGACCGGTTTAATCTTGGTTGCGTGCTTTAATACTTTGACGAGACGCTCACCTTCCTGGATACCTTCGATATACATCAGGATGATTTTTGTCTCGTCCTGGGTAATGAGATACTCCAGGAGGTCTGCTTCATTGATATCAGTCTTATTCCCAACCGAAATAATGGAAGACAAGCCAATATTCTGGACGGCGGTTTTACCAATCATGGCAATTCCCAGAGCACCACTCTGAGTTATTATGGCCACATTGCCCTCACGGATATCCCGTGGCCCAAAAGTCGCATTCAGAGCAACCTTTGAAGAATAATGCCCAAAAATGTTTGGTCCCAATATTCTCATATTATGAGCTCGTGCGTAATTCAATACACGCTGCTCTTCTTCAAGATTTCCAATTTCTGAAAATCCAGATGAAATAATGGCCAGCATTTTCACATTTTTCCTGGCACAACTCACAACAGCGTCATACACGAAGCGAGCAGGAATTGCTATCACAGCTACATCAACTTCACCTTCAACATCTTCGATACTCTTGAGAATATCATATCCTAGAGCGTGCCCGCCCTTTGGATTAACTGGATATATATCTCCCTTGTATCCTACGTAAAGCATATTCTCCAGAATTTTGTAGCCAATTTTGCCTGGCTCCTGGCTGACACCAATCACCGCAATAGATTCTGGTTCAAATAAATATTTTATATCGGGTTTTTGCACTATCACTTACTCTCCAGAAATGTCATCTTCATTTCGTACATTCCATCTGAAATATGTTTCTGCACGTCAAAGCCCATACTTTCGAACAGGCGCATCATCCGTGCGTTACTAATTATAACGTCTGCAGTAAATCCAAGCAGACCTTGTTTCTTGGCTAAAAGAGTCAAGTATTTCAACAACTCCTTGCCTATTCCCAATTCCTGGTGATCATCTCCGATTACAAAGGCCACATCCGCAGTATGTGTTGAACCGATGATTGCATATTGTCCAATACCAACCAGTTGTTCAGCCCCATCCTTTTGAGTGAAAGCCAAGAGGATGATCTCACTGGTATAGTCAATCACCACAAAATCTTGAAGTCGTTCATGGGGCATATCTTTGCGTTCAGAGATGAATCTTCGCTGTAGACTTGCATCTGAAAGCGAATAAAAGAAGTCCTTCAAGAGTGGTTCATCACTAATCTTTACAGGACGAATGAAAACCTCAACACCACTTGATGTGGTTCTATACGTCTCAACCTTTTCAGGATATTCCCCAGCTTTTCCAGCAATAAAGGCCTGATCCTGATAAATCAGATTACGTTTTTTGGCCTTGCGGATCAATTCTGCCCTGAATTTGGGGTGAGCAATGGAAATCAGCTCCATGGCTCGCTCTCGAATATTTTTTCCATGGAGATAGGCAATACCGTATTCTGTAACCACGTAGTGGACATCACCTCGATTAAGGGTTACACCAGCGCCAGCCTTGAGGAAGGTAGCAATACGCGATACTTCTCCATTTTCTGCAGTAGAGGGCATGGTGAGAATAGTTTTTCCCTTTTTGGCCAGAATTGCCCCGCGCATAAAATCTGCCTGGCCGCCAATACCACTGTAGAACACTTTTCCCAATGACTCGGCAGTTGCCTGACCAGTGAGGTCGATCTCAAGCGCAGAGTTAATCGCAGTCATGTCATCATGTTGGGCAATTACCCTGGGGTCATTTGTGTAATCCACAGTTTTGAATTCAATGAAAGGATTATCGTGGAGATAATCATAGGTTTCCGCTGAACCCATACTGAAAGTGGCAATTGTCTTGCCCCTGTTAATAGACTTAACGGAGTTGTCCACCACTCCGGATTTCATCAATTTTACCAGTCCATCTCCCAGGAGTTCAGTATGAACACCCAAATGTTTTTTTTCACCAAGATTTGCCAGAATGGCATTTGGCAGAGAGCCGTAGCCAACTTGAATCGTATTACCATCCTCAATCAAGGTAGCGACATATTTTCCAATTTTATCTGCAACATCATCATCAAGTTCATCTTCATATTCCAACAGAGGTTCTTCATGGTAAATCACATAATCAACATCTGAGATATGAATAAATCCATCACCATGGACCCTGGGCATTCTGGGATTTACCTGTACGATAATGGTCTGCGCTTTTTCAGTGGCTGCTTTAACGATATCGACACTGACGCCCAGACTCATATAACCGTGGGGGTCTGGACATGAAGTTTGAATGAGTGCCACATCAACAGGAACGTGTCCCCTCTGGAAAAGTTTGGGAATTTCTGAAAGAAATATGGGTGTGTAATCGGCAAGACCGCTGTTTACTGCAGTTCTGGTGCTACTACCAATAAAGAATGAATTGTGTCTGAAATTGTGTTTGTATTTCTCCTGAGTATAAGGAGCTAATCCCAGAGACCAGACCTGCAGCACCTCGGCATCGAAGACTGCTTTTGGTTCTGATTCAATATATTCTACAAGAGATCTTAGGAGATATTGAGGCTCGCCACAGGCTGTATGAACAAATATTCTGTCACCCCTGTGAATCGATCTAATGGCCTGATTTACGGAAACAAATTTATCAGCATATTGCTCTTTCAGGACAGCAAGAGCCTTTTTACTTGGTGATTCATTTGCCATATTTCAAACTCACTTTCTAGCGTTCACTCTCCAAAAAAGAGAAGTGCAAATAAAGTGCCTTTTGCTTCGATTCGCAAAAGATTATTCAGTAAAACATTTAGAATTGGAAAATAAATTATTTGAGATTCGATTTTATTAGGCGAATATCAGTTTTGACTCGAAAAATCATCAATTTTTGAGAGAATTTGTGGCATTGATTTTTCAGCGCACTTATAACCCTCATCTATGGCTCGCTCTGCATGATCAAAGTCGAAAAAACTCATATCCCCTAAGCGTGGAGAAAGGAGAACATCTGGAGTATGGGTTAACAGGTTCATTTCTTCTATTTTCTTCTGCATGATATTAATAGATGATCCTAGTACCTCAAATATGTGTGGCGAAGGTGCCTCTCGTGTGAACCACTGATCAATTTTAGAACCCAAAGTCTTGCCCCTTGACCCAAATTTATCTGTCCAGGACTTAATGACCTCTAATCTCTTCTTCTCCATCTTTTCCGAGTTTTTGACCCAATCCGCATCTTGAGGAGGGTTCTTTTTATTGGTTATCCGCTCAGAATTGATGTCAACAGCAATCACAATGTCTGCCCCGGCGTTCTGACACACGTCAATGGGAAGAGGATTGACAACACCACCGTCAACCAGCCACTCATTATTAATTAATTTTGGAGTTAGCAGACCGGGCACCGCCATACTGGCCCGAAGTGCCTGAGTAATGCTCCCCTGGGAGAGAGTAACCTCTTTTCCGGTGAACATATTTGTGGCAACCATGATAAGGGGAATATTCAGGTCTTCAAATTGATCGATTTTAGTAAAGAGCTCCACTAGTTCGGCCACCTTATGACCCTCGATAAACCCCGAGCGAGGGAAGGCCAGGTCGAGATAAGACAATACTGCTTTCCAATCCATATCCAGCGCAAACTTCTTGACCTGATCTAAGCCTCCACCGGCATAAGCGGCTCCAATAAAAGAACCGGCACTGGCTCCAGTAATGACACCAATCTCCACTCCGTGTTTTTCCAGAGCTTCAATAACACCAATATGTGCCCACCCTCTGGAAGCTCCACTCCCCAAGACCAAACCTATCTTCGGTGCAGCCATTATCAGACTATCCGTTTTGGCTTTCTCTTCTTATTTGATCAAGGGCACTGGCTCTGACTCGAACTTCTACCAGAATATGGTCCTCTTCATAATCGATATTGAGAACCTCAGAAGTGCGATGGAGGGAGGCCAGAAATTTTTGTTGCGAATGGTCTAGCTTTAAGGTCTCTACCACATATCCACTGAGCCGAACTTCAACAATTTTTTCTTCAAGCTGCTGGATATTGACCTGACGCAAGGCTGACACTGGAATAGCATCACTATATTCTTTTAGCGCTCCTGCTAAAGTTTCCTGGCCAGTTACTAGATCAATCTTGTTGAAAACAGTTAAAGTCTGACTCTCAGAGACACCCAGATCCATTAAAACTTCGTTGACGGTCCTCAGATGCTTTTCATACTGTGGATCGCTGAGATCAATGACAATAAGAATCAGATCTGCCAGCCGAACCTCTTGCAGTGTGCTTTTGAACGACGCAACCAGGTGATGAGGCAATTTGTGAATAAAACCAACCGTATCGCTGAGGAGGATTTCGTTATCCAGGACTGAGATTTTTCTAACCGTGGTATCCAGCGTGGCAAACAGCTTATCCTCTACCAGTACACCAGCATCTGAAAAAAGATTCATGAGTGAGGATTTTCCAGCATTTGTGTATCCCACAAGAGCAACCTTGAACATATCTTCGCGTTGCTTGCGTCGTGTATCCCGCTGTGTTTCAATTTTGATCAGGTCTTTCTTGAGCATGGATATTCTATTCCGGACAAGACGGCGATCAATCTCAATCTGGGTCTCTCCCATACCACCGCGAGTTGATGTAGCACCACGCTGTCTTTCCAGGTGTGTCCAGGCACGCGTAAGTCGTGGAAGCAGATATTGAAGCTGGGCCAATTCCACCTGCGTCTTGGATTCCTTGCTACTGGCATGCCGTACAAAGATGTCCAGAATTAAAATACTTCGATCTATGACCCGTGCTTTTTCAAACATCTTTTGTAAATTTTTTGTTTGAGCTGGAGATAACTCATCATCAAAGATGACTAGATTCACTTTGAGCATCTCGACTTTGGAGACTATTTCTTCAACCTTGCCCTTACCTACATAGTGTGCAGCATGAACCGTAGCTCTTTTCTGGATAACCTCACCACTGACGATGGCTCCAGCAGTAGTTGCTAAAAGACCCAACTCCACCAGGTTTTCTTCAACATCAGAGACTGATTGTTCTCCGTGAACTACCCCTATGAGTAATGCTTTTTCTTTTTCGACTGTTGTTTCAAACATTTTGCCGCCAAGTTGCTTTAATTCTGGCTAAATAAGTTTCTGCCAGCCATAAGAGGAAAATTACCAAAAAGAGGAAGGACCAGAGAGCCAGACTCGACCCTTGATCCAATATCTCATCTGTTATCTCAGATGCATCAGAACTTAGGAATATATCTGTATCCCCAAATGAATAAACAGGTCCATGTGCTTGCGCCTCATGATTTGAGATGTTCACTGCTATCGACTGCAATACCTGCCGACCCCGTGTCAATTTGTAGATACCTGGTAAATTCGTATTGGGGTAATGGAGTACATAATTCACATCAGGAGAAAGATAATCGGTAGTACCATCTGGACGTTGGACACTAAAGGGACTATTCTCGCTTGCAAGTGGTGGTGGGAAAAAGTGGAGAGTGTCACCCACAAAAGAGTTATACAAATCCGTTTGAGCTTTTATAGCTTGAGATTGAGATAGTTGAATGATCAATGTTGGGAACATACCGAGTACAGGTAGATTGTTGGCACTCATCCCAAAATCCGTGTTGAACCAAACTATCCTACCCTCTTTCAGGTTCCTGGACCCCATAAAGGGCTGGTCATCCAGATAGCGAACCCAGGTTTCTCCCAATTCATCTCCCTCTGTTTTATAGCGTTTGAATACCTTAAGACGATCCTGATCAACAATGGTCCGAAGTGGAGTTGAATTAAATGTTTTGGTTGAAGAGCCTGTGAGATAGAGCCCCAGCGCAAGAGGATTGATATCTTCAATAAGTTGGGATTTAAACCCCATAATTTCCATCATAGCACTGCCACCATTTCCAAACAAGATCAGCTGCCCCCCACTACCCACAAATGTTTCTAACCGATCCCAGTTATAGGGCGCAAGTTTATCAGCAGCATCAACAATGACCGTCCCCCCCCTGCTGAGATCCATATTGTCAATTTCGGCGTAATCCATAACTCGTATATCCAGGTTCAATTGTTGATCTTCAACTGAAGATTTAATGAGTTTCCAAAAGTCGGGGATTTGTTTCGACCTCAATATTTGAACTGGGATCTCACCTTCTGCAGGCAGAATAAAATGTCTTTGGTTGTTATAATTTGCTTCATCGGTTGCCAGAAATAGTCGACCACTCTGGTAACCAGCCTCTTCAACGCGACCTGTCATTTGGACCGAATTTTTATTCCCTTCAACTACCTGCTGATTCTGTCTTTTCTCGTTGATCAAAAGCTCCAGGCTAAGTGCTTCAATAGATTCGATGGAACGCCCTAAATCAATGGTCATTTCATAGGTATCACCAAGCCGAACACCCTGCCCTGGAAGTATGATATTGCTGATTGCAGCATCATTCGCCACAGGTGTAATTAATAAATATTTACTCCACCCAGATAGTTCTTCCATCCGATCCCGTACATCCTGACCATCTCCTATCCAGAGAATGGATTTTCTTTCGTAGTGATCTAAATCGATCTGCTCATCAAATGCGGCGATAAAATCATCATGATAAATATCTGCGAACTCGGCAGTAACTTCGTCCGGGGTATCATAAAGTTGAAGATCAGTTAATCCGCAATAGGCGATGTTAAACCCTTTGGTCTTCAGTTCATCACTAAAATTCTCTAGCATGGCTCTATCTATATTCTCAAAATTGGATTGATTTGAGGCAGTGTTGTCGAGGGCGAAAATCATGAGGTCGATACTACCTGAATTCAACCTGAACCCAGTACCTCGGTCAAGACCAGGTCTGGCGAAAGCGAGGATAATCAGCAGAATCATCAGCGTACGGATGATGAGCAGAATAAGCTGCTTCACATTGAATTTTCGGAGTGCGTCCTGCTCCAATAGCTTTAAAAATTTCAGGGATGGGAAATCAATGAGTTTACTTTTTCGCTTTGCCAATAAATGAATGACTATGGGGACTGAAATCAGCGGGAGAAACCAGAGAAAAATAGGATTTAGGAAGGTCATCTTGGGATTACGAACCTAACTATAGCAAACTAGCGAGACTAAGTAATGTACCTGACAAAATCGGAATAAGAAAATTATCATCCAGATTCATTGGATATGCTTCGGCGAGTGTGACAATGGCTGCAATGATGATATTAATGATAATACTTTCAGGAAAATATATTGCCAGTATGACTGCTGTACTGATAAAAAATGCTGTGCTGCCCTCTGCTGATTTTTTTAGGAATTTATGTTTCCCAAAGGGTATTCCAATTAATGCAGCAAGCGTATCGGATATAGAGAGGATCAATAAGGCAGGGACGGCTATCTCCTTGGGAAAGAGAAAAATAGCAACTACAGAACCTGTGAAAACGTAGGTTGCCCCTGTTAAATTTTTCTTTTCATGCTGTCTCAGAGCAGATCCAAAAATCCGCATGAACAGTTTCTCAATACCATCGGATCTTAATCGTAGAAAGTCGGCAGTAAGAAAACCCAGAGCAAGAAAGATAACAACCTGCAATGTAAAATGTCTCTCAAAGAGGAACCAATATGATAGCGGGATGATGCTACTACTCAAATGTATAGCCTTACGAATAAGCTCATGACTTTGAAGTTTTGCTAAACTCATTTGCCTGCAGTAACTAAGGTTTGGAGAGTATTAAAATTATCTCCTGGAGAGCCATGGCCATTGAAGACCGCTGAACCAGCGACAAAACGGCTGATCCCCTTATTCAACACCGATCCTATGGTTGATTTATTTATGCCACCATCAATTTCCACTAACACATTATTATCAATTAGTGCTTGACGCATTGTTGGGAGATCATCGAGGACTTCGGGCATAAATGACTGACCACCAAATCCTGGGACAACAGACATGATGAGCAATTGATCCATCTCGCCTAGATAGGGTTCTACAATGGATAGTTTTTCATCAGGATTAACAACCAGGCCAGCTTGTGCCCCTAAAGATTTTATGTTTTTTAGAGTGCCCTGTACAGATGAACAGGTCGTAGGATGAACCAGGATAATATCAGCACCGGCTTTGATAAAATTCTCTATGTAAAGATCAGGCTCTGATATCATAAGATGAGCTTCCAAAATCATGTCGGTCATCTTACGCATGGCCTTCACCAGCAGGGGTCCAAAGGTCAAATTAGGAACGAAGTGACCATCCATTACATCGAGATGCAATACTTCCCCACCACTATCTGCCACGGATTGGATCTGATCTCCCAGTCTTGAAAAATCAGCAGAAAGAACAGATGGTGAAATTTGTGCTTGCATTTTGATTGCCACTAGAAGCCGTCTGTAATCATGAGATCGACTTGAATAATCCGTTCGCGAGGAAATTCTTTTCCTGCAGCCACTGATTGTGAAACCACAGTATTGGGTAAAAGATCAGAGTTTTCTGTAGTTTGAACCTCTCCCAATAGAAATCCCTGAGATTCAAGTGTTCGTCTGGCTTCATCCAATCCCTTGTTTAATAGATCAGGCATGCTTTTCTTTAGATTTCTTTTTCCAAGACTCACTGTGATTGTAATGGAATCACCTGGAGCTACGGGCATGCCAGCCAATACGGATTGCTCCATCACAACTGTACGTTCAAATTGATCTGAAGAATCTGTCAGGGTTTCCACCAGTACCAACCCAAGACGATCCAGGGCTATCGTCGCCTGGCGTTCAGTAATAGCAATAAGATCCGGCATTTCCAATTTCGCTGGCGGCAGGTTAATCGTGAGTTGAATCTTCCTATTTTCCTTCACCATTTGACCGGCTTCAGGGTACTGATCCATGATAAATCCACTGGGAATATCCCGTCTGAAGATAGTATCCTTGATCGTCCATTCCAGTGTCCGTTCTTTGAGAATCTTTGTGGCTTTATTCAGATCAGTATGGGTGAGGCTAGGGACTCGAATCTCATTATTCCAGTTCACATACAGGGGTAGAATGATATTGTTGAATGACAGTGCCACCACAATTCCAATCCCTCCAAAAATGAACAAATAATCTCTTAATAATTTCATAAAGATTTTCTAATTTTTACGGCAAACATTCCATCCATACTGTGACGCCATGGTAATGTAGACAACGCACCTCTTTCATCAATGTATGGTTTAAGATTTTCATCTTCAATAGCTTCAACACTGGCATGATCTAATTGTTCTAGTACTGAATCAATTAGCTCCCAATTTTCATCAGGCTCCAGGGTACAGGTTGCGTAAACGAGCAAACCACCCGGTGCCAAATATTTCCAACTGTTAGTGAGAATATTGGACTGAATATCTACCAGAGATGTAATATCCGATTCTTGACGCTTCCATCTTGCATCAGGACGGCGATTTAATACACCAGTGCCAGAACATGGTACATCCAAAAGGATTTTATTGGCTTCAGGTAACGGCGCCAGTGCTGCATCCAACACTTGTACATCAACCTGTTTTAGGCCGAGTCGTTGAACATTCTCCCTGACCTTGACCAATCTTGTCAGACTGGCATCGCAGGCTATTATTTTCGCCTGTCCTCCAGACAATTCCGACATAAATGCCATTTTTCCGCCAGGAGCAGAACAGGCATCAACAATAGTGTCGCCAGCTTCAGGTTCAAGCAGGGAAGCAACAACACCAGCAGCGAGATCCTGGAATGAAAACCAGCCCGAATGAAATTCTTTGGTACTAAATAGGGATGATGCGCTATCTATTTCATAGAATACATCTAAAACGTCTGATTTTTTATATTGAATGTCAAAGCCGTCTAGAAACGTCTCAAAATCTTCACTACCGACAATTTGGATATTCCGTCTGATCCAGGTTTGCGGTGCTGTATTATTGTGGCTGCACAATGCTGATACTTCATCTGGAGTATATCTTGACAACCATTTTTCCAGAAGCCATTGGGGATGTGAGGTCTCAACTGACAAACGCTGAATGTCATCTTCTGAACGATTGAGCAGGTCCTCCAGTTTAAGCGTTTGAATTTTGCGTAGGACAGCATTCACAAGTCCACTGGCCTGAGATTGCTTAACCCGTTTGCTCAAAGCCACTGTTTCATTGATGGCAGCATGTTCAGAAGTGTGCATGTATTTTAGCTGAAATACCCCCATTCGAAGCAGGCTCTTGACTGAGTGTTGAGCTTTTCGATAGCGACCTTTAAAGGCCATCCCAATCCAGGCATCCAGTTGGAGTTTCATCCGAGTCACCCCATAGACAAGCTCCATAATCCAGCGTTTCTCCTGTTGGGTTAACTCTCCTTGCTGAAGAGAATTAGAAAGGAGTTCGTCAATTCCTGAAGAGGAGTCCTTCTCTGCTGCCAGAAGCGTCTTGTATGCCAGTTCTCGTGGTGTATTAGCCAAGTTTATCACCAGTTTCAAGGGGATAACCCCGTAGATATGAAGCTACATCCATTGCTTTTTTACTCTCTGGTTGGATGGACATGATTTCAAGCGCGCCCTCCTGGCAAGCCACCGTAAAGGATTCTTCTGATGTGTGGATGACACTACCTGGAATCCCATGACCACTAACTTTCCTGGTTGATAATATTTTAAGCAAGCTACCATCTCGGTATGTGTAGGCACCTGGTGTGGGCGCAAACGCTCTGATCCGATTGTGACACTGTTCAGCGCTTTCATTAAAGTGAATAAGACGGGTCTCGGAGGTAACTTTTGGAGCTGGACTCGCCAGACTATTGTCTTGTTCCCCGGCAACAGCTGTCCCGCTGGCAATCAGGTTGGTGGTTTCCAGGACCAGGTCAGCTCCCAGATTGCATAATTTTGCATATAGAGAATGCAGATTGTCTTCTGGTAGAATGGGAGTTGTAGCCTGCTTGATGATATTGCCTGTATCCACTCGGCGTTTTAGAAAAAATGTAGTTAGACCGGTTTCGCGATCTCCGTTGAGTAGCGCCCAATGTATAGGAGCAGCTCCCCGATATTTGGGAAGCAGAGAAGCATGCAGGTTGAATGATCCATATTTGGGAAGTGTGAAAACTGCTTCTGGTAAAATTCGAAAGGCCACAACCACGATCACATCGGGAGCATATGCTTTCAGGCTCTCAATAAAATCAGGATCTGTTAGTTTTTCTGGTTGAAGGATGGGCAGATTATATTCCTGGGCTACGGATTTCACAGCAGAGGGTCTTTCTCTCCGTCCTCTGCCCTGTTGCTTGTCTGGAACCGTTACTACAGCCTGGATAATATGCGGACTCTCATGTATTGCTTTGAGCGTTGGAACTGCAAAATCAGGCGTTCCCATGAAGATAATTTTTAATGGCGTAGGATTATTCATATGGTTTCAGACCAGTTTGAAAGATTGAAGAAAATGGACAGCGTGCTCAAAACCCAGATCCAAGATGAGAAACCTGTAAAATTGAGGGGGTGTTCAGGCTACCCTATAACTCAAAATTTTCAGATGCTTCGACTTCTATCTCCCCACTAGCGATCTTTTTGAGTGTCTTCTTAAGGAGTGATTTCTTCAATGAGCTTAAATGATC
This sequence comes from Fidelibacterota bacterium, assembly GCA_018673925.1. Lineage (GTDB taxonomy): Bacteria > Fidelibacterota > UBA8477 > UBA8477 > JABMPR01 > JABMPR01. The sequence continues at coordinate 5,068 of JABHBL010000006.1, read as the reverse complement.
AATGAAAAGTGTCTTTTCAAGATGGTCATATTCATGTTGAATCACTCTGGCGAGGAAGCCATCAATTTCTTCATCATACTGCTTACCATTCATATCCTGGTAAGTAATTCTAATAGTGGTGGGACGGGTGATAATTTCACGTACCGTGGGGATGCTTAGACAGCCTTCTTCGTACTCGTCTTTTTCATCCCCAAAATCAATAATTTGGGGGTTTACAAAGACACGTTGACCCTCTTCTTCCTCTATGGGTGAAAGATCTATCACAAAGAGACGAATAGAATTATCAACCTGTGGAGCTGCCAAACCAATACCTTCGGCTGCATACATCGTTTCAAACATATCAGCGACAAATTTCCTCAGATTGTCATCAATCTGTAGGATCTCCTCAGTCTTGGTCCTGAGGACTTGTTTGCCATAGGTTTGAATTTCGAACAGCATGATACTATTTAGTTTTCACCGTGGTAACTGCAGCTCTACCAACATGAAGTTTGGTATCAGTAGCTGTTTTCACCAATAGAATATCATTGTCCTTGATACCTTCGATGGTTCCGTGAATTCCACCAGTAGTGACGATGTGGTCACCTTTCTTGAGTTCAGTGCGCATTTTTTCAGCCTCTTTTTGACGTTTCGTCTGAGGTCTGATGAGTAAAAAGTAGAATACACCGAACATCAAAATAATGGGCAGAAAACTTAAGATTGGGTTTCCGGCTTCTCCACCTGATGGTGAGGCCATGAGCATAATGTTTGCGATCATAATAATGTTAAAACTCCTCTATAATTAAAAAACCGCGCTAATCTAAACGGGGGTTAAGATCATTCCAACCTGCATCAACTATCCATCTCATTAATTCCTGACGATTTGCACCATCTAATCGAGGGTAACAAGCAATATGGGGTCGGTCAGCGTAAGCCTACAATATTTCGAGACAGTTTTCCCACCATTCACCAAAGCTGCGTGATTTATGGACGATGGCTTCAATGCTGCAAGGGGCCGGGGCGACAGCAACTGTTGTCTCCACTGCCTTATACCGTACATCCATTTCAATCCATATAGCTTCAAGTTTGTTTGAGGCCTGGTTGGCAACAGCAGCTGCTGCACCAAAGGCGAATCCGAGATCTTCATTTTCACTGTTGCGGTGGCCCTGGATTCTGATTTTCAATGTTCTTCCATACATTATATCATCAACTACCTCTGCAGAAATAATAGTTGGAGCCGTCCTATTCCGTGCAAAATATTTCTCTACAGTACTTGCCAAGTGTCGATCCTGAATCTGGGCAGACAACAGGGTTGGGAGCAATATTATGATTGAAAATAAAAGTTTGAAGTGTCTATTCAATGGATGACCCTTTCATGAGAATTTGATGATATTGATGGTGCAATAATAGGCTGAGTTTACATCCATAAGTCATAGATTTCCAATAATTATTTTAACAAATGCTAATGGCGATATTCACTTGCAGTCACATCGTTTGATTCTATATTAACAGTAATGATTACTACTTAATTAAATGGGGTGAACCCAAAACAACTAGAGGGAGAACATATGTTAGTTACAAGACCAGCACCAGATTTTAAAGCAGTTGCCATCATGGGTGACAATTCATTCAAAGAGATCAGCTTAGCTGGTTATAAGGGCAAGAAAGTTGTCCTATTCTTTTATCCACTGGATTTCACATTTGTATGTCCAACTGAAATATTAGCATTTAACCACCGTCTCGCTGACTTTGAGAAACGTGGCGTACAGGTTATTGGTTGTTCAGTTGATTCAAAATGGAGTCACTATGGCTGGAAGAATACCGACATCAAGAATGGTGGTATCGGAGATATTAAATATCCTATTCTTGCTGATATTGAGAAGAAGATAGCCAGATCGTATGATGTGCTTAAGGGATCAACACCTGCTGCAGTTTTGACCGAAGATGGTGAAGAAGAAACCACTGTAAATGGCGATGTTGCTTTAAGAGCCTCTTTCCTAATTGATGAGGAAGGAATTGTACGTCATGCTGTAATCAATGATTTACCACTGGGTAGAAATGTTGATGAGATGCTGCGCATGGTGGATGCTCTTGCTTTCAACCAGGAACACGGTGAAGTTTGTCCTGCTGGATGGCAGGAAGGCGATGACACAATGCAGGAGAATTTTGCTGGTGTCGCTTCTTATCTGGAGAAAAACGCAGATAAGCTTTAATCACATCTCCGTATAGAAATAAAAAAAGCTCCGATTACTCGGAGCTTTTTTTTATATAAAATATATTGGACCGTTTAAACGGTCATAATATCCTCTTCTTTAGCCTTCACCGCATTATCAATCTCTTTGATATATTTATCAGTCATTTCCTGAACATTTGCAGTGGCTCTCTTAGAATTGTCTTCTGAGATTTCAGAATCTTTTTCGGCCTTCTTAATATGATCATTAGCATCACGTCGAACATTTCGAATCCCGATACGACCTTCCTCGGCCAACTTATGCATGTGTCTGATAAGCTCTTGGCGACGTTCATCATTTAGAGCAGGGATAGGAATACGAATATTGACACCATCATTTGCAGGGTTTAAACCCAGGTCAGCAGCCATAATTGCTTTTTCAATCTCTGCCATTAGACTTTTATCCCAGGGCTGAACCACGATGAGACGAGGTTCGGGGACGCTTAAATTAGCGACTTGATTCAATGGTGTTGGATTACCATAGTAAGGGACTTTAATGTGTTCTACAAGAGTCACAGAAGCCCTGGAACTACGTAAACCAGTAAACTCATGTTTCACGTGCTCCACAGACATATGCATTCTATGATCTACATCTTTAAATAATTCATTCAGCATGATTTCCTCCAACTACAGATCCAATGGCAGCGCCTTGTATCACTTTTAATAAATTTCCTGGAATTTCCATATTAAAGACATGAACCGCAAGATTATTCTCGCGACAAAGCGCGAAAGCTGTTTGATCCATTACACGTAAATTTTTATTCATTACTTCATCATAGCTCAAACGGGGTAAATATTCGGCTCCAGGATCCTTTTCAGGATCAGCTGAATATATACCATCCACACGAGTACCCTTGAGAAGTACATCTGCCTCAATTTCAACACCCCTCAACGCAGCGGCAGTATCTGTGGTAAAAAATGGATTGCCAGTACCGGCAGCAAAGATGACAACTTTTCCTGAGGAGAGTTCCTGAAGTGCTTTTCTCTGAGAAAAAGGTGCAGCGATTTCGTTCATTTCTATGGCCGTTAGGACACTGGATTTCATACCACGGCGTTTAATCGCATCTCCCAAAGCAATTGCATTGATCACAGTAGCCAACATACCCATATGGTCAGCTGCAACTCGATTCATGTCTTTGGCTTTTTGAGATAGTCCACGGAAGATGTTACCTCCCCCGATGACGATTCCGACTTCTACACCCAGGTTAACGACCGCCTGGAGGTCTGATGTCATCTGATCAAGGACATGTGTATCAATAGAAAGAGCCGAATCACCTGCTAGCGATTCACCACTTAGTTTAAGGAGTATACGCTTGTAGATCGATCCGGCTGACATATTTCCGCCTATAATTTATAGGATTATTCTGCGCTGGTGACGGACTCTCCGACTGCAAAACGCTGGAAGCGTGTAACAGACATGTTTTCACCAAGGGATGAGATAGTCTCATTGAGCAGATCTGTAATCGTTCTTTCAGGATCTTTTACATAGGGTTGTTCCATTAGAACAACTTCTTTGTAATATTTTTCCAAACGACCAGTAACAATTTTTTCAACGATGGCTTCAGGTTTGCCTTCATTCAAAGCCTGGACTTTGAAGATCTCTGCTTCTTTATCCAAAGCATCAGTAGAAACCTGTTCACGTTTTACAACATCTGGACCTGCAGCAGCGATATGCATGGCAATGCTATGACCCAGTTCCAGGAATTGATCGGTTTTAGCAACAAAATCAGTTTCACAGGCGATTTCCACGAGGGCACCCAGTTTGCCTCCAGCATGGATATAGCTGAAAACCAGTCCTTCTTTGGTGGCGCGTCCGACTTTTTTAGCGGCTTTTGCCATTCCTTTTTTACGAAGGAGTTCGACTGCCTTTTCAATATTACCATCGGCTTCAGTAAGTGCAGTTTTGCACTCCATCATACCGACACCAGTTTTATCACGCAGCTCTTTTACCGCAGCAGCTGTTATAGCCATTCTACATATTCTCCAGGTTTAAATTTTTCGGGTCTTAAGCGGTTACTTCTTCAGTTTCTTTTACGTTGGAAATGCCCTTTGCTTCCAGAATTGCGTCTGCAAGGGTTCCCATAAGTAAACGAACAGCCTGAATCGAGTCATCATTTGCTGGTACTGGAATGTCAACTTTGCGTGGATCAGTATTTGTATCAACAACAGCTACAATAGGAATTTCCAGTCTAAGGGCCTCAGCAATAGCGATGGTCTCTTTTTTGGCATCGACGACAATGACTACATCAGGTAGACGTCGCATATCCTTGATACCACGATGCTGAGTCTGCAAACGGTTACGTTCGCGAGTACGCATCAGCAGCTCTTTTTTGGTCAAGGTTTCAGCAACACCACTGGTTTCGTCTTTTTCAAGTAAGTGTAAGCGCTTGATAGATTTTTTTATGGTCATGAAGTTTGTCAGCGTTCCACCTAACCAGCGTTCAGTAACATGGAACATACCACAGCGATCGGCTTCTTCTTCCACAACTGTTTTTGCGGCCTTTTTCGTAGCAACGAAAAGAATGGATCCACCTTTTTTAACTGTCGAACTCACCAGATCAATGGCTTTGTTCAGCTGGTCTATTGTCTTATACAGATCAATGATGTGAACACCATTTTTCTGGGTGAAGATATATTCAGCCATGTTTGGATCCCAGTTGCTGGTCATATGACCAAAATGGGCTCCGGAAGCGAGTAGATCCTCTAGTGAAATATTACGCATTAAAACTCCTGAAAAAACTTTTTAACGTTTTGAGAACTGATAGGCTTTACGTGCACCGGCCAAACCGTATTTTTTACGCTCTTTCTTACGAGCATCACGGGTTAGCAGACCGGCTTTTTTAAGCACTGGCCGTAGTTCAT
>JABHBL010000035.1 GCA_018673925.1 Fidelibacterota bacterium | reverse complement strand
CCTCAGCTTTTAGTTCCTCAGCGTCCTCTAACCTGTCACTCACTGAACCGTGCCAACCTTGTGCAATATTATCTATCTCACATTGTGAGTATCCGTGGTACTCTAGGTAGTTAGCAAATGAAGCGTTCTCCTCTGCTAGGTTTTCACATTGTATTTCTAAATCTGCTACTTGTGTCGATAGTTTTGTGTCGTGTGTATTCATGAGTGCTCCTCTGTTACAATAGTTAAGTGACGTTCACGTCCATCTGCACCTTGGGCGGACTCGATAAGCTTTAAGGCTTTAAGTTTAATGACGGATCTCTTTACGCTACTCAGTTCAGTACGTCCAAATAAGTCGTCCCTAAGAATCTCTTGAATGGTTATCTCGGGGCGTGCCCCAACAAGCGTGAGTACATCAAAGTCTGCTCGTGATAAATCCTTAAAATCCCTTAGGACTGTGTACATATCTCTAGCCTTTAAAATCTTAAGCCATTCTTCCGTGTTATTTTTTAGTGTAACTCCCATCTGTATTTCTCCTTTTATTAAAAATATTGTGTCCCCCTCGGGACAGTTTTCTGTGTATCTTGGTTAGTGCTCTTTAAGGTGCACCACTACCCTCTTACTGGTTCTAAAACAGCCACCCTTGCATATACTACAATGTCCATGCATATCCTTATGCGTCTTAGGGCACATAAACATACGTTCACCCGTTGGTGCCGTAGTCATAGAGTCGTCCCCGAAGAACATAATTGAGCGTTCCTCAGCCTTAAGGCGTTCCCATTCCGATTGAGTATTGCTTGGGTCTACACTCGCGAGGATGCGGAGGTTGGGTGTCATAACCTCTAAGGCTCGTACATCATGCCAGAGGGTTTCGTCCCGCCATGCCCTCGTAGGTATCCACCATTCGGTGTTGGGTGTACTGTTTGCTAGGTGCTGCACTTTCCGTAAATCATCAAAGGTTGCGAATGCCTCACCTCTACTCATCAGACGTGCCCTCTGGGTTTGGTTACGCTTTCGATTAAAGAGTCCCTTGACCTTGGTATGGTTTAGGTTGTCCCATGCTTGGTCGTTACGGACGTCCTTTGGCTCAATAGCATGTGCAAAGGCTCGTTCAAGTTTATTATTGAAACATGTATCATCACAAAAGGTGGTCTTGTGTAGGCACGAGGTTTCCCTTGAGCGGTCGATAGTGAACATACCTATGTCCTTAGTCCACCGCATAGTGTCATGGATTGTTTCCATGGTTAAATTATTGATTACATTCATGTGACCTCCCAGTCTGTTTTTCTGTCCCCCTCGGGACACTTTTTATTACTTAATTTGATAGGCGGTTTTATGCCATGCCTAGGGCTAGGTGAATACTTTATTTATTATCTTGTAGGTATCGATTGACGTCCGACCACTGACTCTCATACCATCGCATATTATCCAATTGGATTACTACATCACAAGGTAAGTCATCAATAGTTAAGGCTGTCCCTAGGTACCTATTTAATACCTTTTTCTGATTATTGCTCAATACTCTAGCCATTTGTAGCCTCCAAGTCTTTAGCCCTACGGTGTATCTTTTCCTTGATACTTTCTGTCCCCTCGGGACACTTTTTAAGTTCCCATTCATTACCTTTTTCGTCATATACCTCGCCATCTGAGTCGCTTTCAACGTCCCACTCTGTATAGAAACAGATTTCCTCCATGTAAAGCCATTCTAGTAGGCAATCGGTACCACAAAATGTGTGTGTATCGTCCCATATGTGACCCTCGTTCATACCCTTGCCACAGCAGTGACATTTTCTAGCAAATAGTTCCATTACAGTTCCCCTTTCAATTTAAAGCGAGTCCAATTACCCTCGTTTTGTGTCCCCTCGGGACAGTTTTTGTTAGTCAATTTATTCAAGGTGATAGCCATCACAATACCAAAGGCAATGATTGCCACGCCTAGGGCTCCAATGAATCCTACAATTATCTCAATAGTCATGATGTAGCCTCGCTTTCTGTCCCCTCGGGACACTTTTGTATGATAGTTTGTTCAAGGCGTGCCAGTGCCATTACAATATGACTCTTTAAACCTTTGTCCCCTTTCACGTCCATGACTAGGGTTAATATTTCAGCCAGACCATGGTCTATGCTTTCATATGGTGCAAATATAGATATACTCATAATTTTCTCCGTTTTGTCCCCTCGGGACACTTCTGTCCCTTGGTGGTGGTGGTGTATTATGCTACTTTCTGAGCCTTAAGATTGGCGAGTGTTTCCTGTAGCATTTCAATCGTTGCCTCAATCTCAATCTCAATCGTATCCGTCGTTCCAAACTCGGCAAGGTATTCACTGTTTACCATGGATAAATCTTTGCCTATGGTCACCTTTGGTACCGTTTCCGTAGGTTCCGTTTCTGTCCCCTCGGGACACTTTTCGGTCGCTACATCAGCCTCAACTGTATCCACCTGCCATGTAAAGCCTTTACCCTTGACTTGCACGATACTCAAGGTGGTTCGGTCGGCGTCGTCCCCGAACAATTCAGCCATAATTTCGGGACGCTTGCAAGCATTTTGTACTTGTTTACGTTTTCTGGCGTAGGTATCTTTGTAGACTTCCGAGGCGGTTTTGCCCGTCGCCTTTGCCTTTAAAGCATTTAGGTATTTACATACCCCCTCGGCCTCGGTTTGGTACGCCTTTATAAATTTGTCCATGACTCGGGCGGTGGCGGTCGCCTCGGCTTGTAATGCCGTAAATAATTCAGTCACTGCGTTTGCTACATTTGTATTTTTTTCTGTTTTCATGATATTTTCACCTATCTATTAGTTATAATTTTGTCCCCTCGGGACACTTTTTTCGCATATACCCTTTAATGTTTCAAGGTATGGTGCATATTATACTTATAAATTTAGGTTTGTCAAGTGTATTTTGATCTTTATTTTCACGCTTGCCTTAAATGGTAGTTTAAAGCCTTATACAATGGTGGTTCCCTTGACTGCGGGGAACGTTGGTCGCTTGCCTTTCCCGTTCCCATTGTATAAGTGTTATGATAATCAAATATTTCCTTGGCGTTCCCTTGTTTGTTTGTATGGTTCCCATTATGCCACACTTTCTGAATAAGTCAAGCATTATTTGCACTTTATTTGAAATTAATTTGCAGAAACCCTTGAAACCCTTGCTATGACTGGGCTGTAGCCCTATAAAAAACTTTAAGGCCTATTTTACTAAGGAACCGTGCATGCCTACACGCGCCTCAAGGAACCGCGCGCGTCACGCGTTATTATGCACCCGTGTATAAGCCCTAGGTTGCCTCGCGCGTTATAATGCACCCGTGTGAATACCCGAGCAGGATACTCGGAGATAGCCTCGCGCGCGTTATAGTGTATCCGTGTGAATACCCGAGTGTGACGCTGGGATATTTAAAAATTTGCCCTACCCTTTTACCGCGTGCCCCCGTGCGTGTGCGTTAGAGTGACCCCCGAAAAGCCTTGCGGTACCCTCAGGACGCATGTGTGTGCGCGCGGGTGCGCGTTAGTATGTCCGAGGGTTGTGTCGAGGGCTATGGGGGAAACCCGCGGGTCTCTATTTATATATACCCATCTGCATTTTTGTACCATTTTTGAAACCCGCCGATACAAAACAGGTCCCTGGGGGCCCTACAGGAGTCTCAGGAGCTACAAGGAGCCTGGAGTCTTCTTCTCTAGCATCCACCCACTCCCTTAGCCTTTAGGATTCTGCACGGTAAGGCACAGTACCCAGCATACGCAGGGATCCTTAGGATACTGCACAGTACTGCACAGTACCCAAGGGTTCCTTGTAGCTCTTAAGGGTCCTAAGGGTCCTAAGGGTCTCTTACTACTGTGCATGGGCTACAAGGCTACCTTACAGGGCGTGGTTCTAAATACAAAACAAGGGTTTTTACTGCTACATCAAGGTTTAAGCTGTGTATAACTATGTGGATAACTTTTAACCTAGGTATTCCTGATGTGTGTTAGCTGGATCCTTGGTGGCCCCTCAAGCCCTCCTAGATGGGGGGAGGCGGGTAAGCCGACCTAGCTTTTAAAACCAGAGGACCACCGTGGATTCTTAACATTACCTATGAAGGCATCTAACTCCTCTTGAAGTTGCTGGTCCTTAAACTCGGCATATGCTTCATCTTCATCAATGCCTACGGTCTCCACTATAGCAGCTAAGGCAATAGCTAGAGCATCAAGTCTATCATCGTGCCCTAGGCAACCTCGGGTTCTCGTGATGTGTGTTAGCTGATACATCAAGCCATAGGGCATCTTCTGGGGATCCATAAGGCTATGTTTAATATCCGCACGGACCATCCCAGCATCGAAAACTAGTTTGTGCTGATTCATTAAAGGTTCCATAGTATCTATGATCCTTAACTCCTTCTGCTTTGAGCTCCTTACTTCCTCAATGCTCACAGGATATACCTTCTTCAACACGGGTCTCAGGAGCTGATCAAACATACCATCACCAAAGTTACTCTCTATATACATAGTATTAACCTGGTACTCCTTAGCGATCTGTGCAAGCTTCACCAGGTTTTCCATCTGGTACCCACCCTGCATACCACCACAGGCCATCACGTAGATCCTACCATGTAGGTATTTGATGACTGAGTAGCCCATCTCATCCGCTCCTCGTCCCGAGGGATCTATACTCATTATGCTGTAGGCGTAATTTGAGAACTCCTTGTCAACATACTGAGGGCCGTGTAGTGCATCACCAGTGAACCCGATGTTGCTTATGTCCAGTACGTCATCCCTGGAACTTGAGTAGCTTAAGCTGATAGGGCCCTTATCCTTAGGAATATCCATTACGATCAAATCACTCTGCTTGAGGGGATACTTATCAGCATCACTCAAGGTAGTATCCAATTGGTACTGTAGCTTGTAGTATGTCCTACCTACAGAGCCCTCACGTTCCAGTAGGTCCTCATGGGTAAACCTAATATCTGTCACAGAGCCCTCAGGTGTCCCTAGAGCGATCATATCCTCAATATAAGGGGCTAGCCTGCCTTCGTAGACTTCAGGCTTTTCTGGTACCCTAGAGGGCCATATACGAACTAAGAAGCCCTTGTCGATGAACCTATTGTAGACCGAATCACCTGTTTGGGGTGTACCTAGTCCTACAATAGAGGCATCACTATTAGTCTGAAGGATTGAGTCGAACTCATTGATCTGCTGTAGAATCTTACCACGCATGATCTCTGTAGCACTGTTGATACTCGTTTCGACGTCATCAGCAATCAATAGGGACGCACGGTTACCCTGCAGCTGACTGTTGATACCTAGACATTTAACACTAGGTTGTACGGTAGCCTTACATCCATCCACATCAAAGGCCATTACAGAGTTTCTTTGATCACCTCTAGGTTGTAGATGGGCTAATACAGGTACCTCAGCAAGTAACTTATGAATGAAGGTAGAGATAGCAACCGCATGTGGCCCTGAGGCCGACACAATTAATACCTTCTCATTAGGATTACGTAGTAACTTCCAAGCAGCATATGCACCTGTTAGGTACGTCTTACCAACACCTCGAAAGGCCTCAATAAGAAGCCTACGATGCCCCTCTTGCAGGGTCTTACATATATCCTGCTGTAAAGGCGTAGCATCAGGTAGCCCAATACAGTGCCATACGTGATTCACAAAGGCCTTAAAGTCCGTGACTAAATTTTTGACTTCTTCTTCTTCCATATACCCCTCCTAATTTAGTACCTTATTTAGTATGTTTCTTCTTAACAATCTCAAGTCCTTTCTTAAAGAGATCCTGTTGCTTAGTAGTATTCTCATACCACCCTTCTTTTACGGGACCCTTAGGCCTCTTAACCGCAGTACCTGCCTTACCATTAAACATTTCCTTCTGACCTGTCTTAGGTTGATCCTTATCCTTACGAATACGGGTAGGTTTCTTAGCTTCAGCCTTCTTAACCGCCGTGGCCTTCTTTAATATCTTAGCTTTCTTAGCTTTACTATAAGCGTTCCAAACCTTTACACCTATACCTAAAGCTGCTACAATTGCTGGTATTGCCATCTTAATGTCCTCTCAGTTCATCCATGACCGACTCTTCCTGGTCTATGAAGTTTTGTATTAAATTAGCCATTGGCTTCGACTCAACTATGTCAGCGGTAATCTCATTGTCTTTTAAGAACTTTAAGACTGCCGTGATCTCTCCAGGGGCAAGTCTTTCGCCCCCATCAAGTAAGTCGGTGAAGTAGATGGCCATTCTGTCGTGTAGCCCGTTAAGGCTCTCTATATCTGCTTTATTTCGCATTGTTTCTCCTATCTATTCGTATTTGTCTACAGTGTAGTCAATAAAGCCACTAAGGAAGGGGTGACGTGCCACAGGTGTTATATTCAATAATGCAACAGGGGCCTCCTCTTCCTCGAAAGCCTCAAGGCTAGTCTTCCAAATCCTACCTAACGTACTAAGCGCAACACCTTCCGTAGTCTGCCCTGGAGTCAGTGTAAACCCATCAGGACCTAACTGCTCTTGACCAGTAACGGCTAGACTTGTAGATATCATCCTAGGAAGTAGAGTAGACTGCGGCATTTTACCGAAGGTATCTATACCTAGCTGCATCATACCATCACTAGTTAAGTTACCATCATCATCATGTATGTATCGTCTATTCTCATCCGTACGTATACCCATAGCTACCTCAGACTCTTGTTGAGCATATAAGGTAGCTGCTAGAATACTGAATGATGTAGCTGATGAGGCCAAAATCTTAGCATCTCTATCTGACATACCATTCTTGATATACATATTGTACGCTGCTAAAGGATAACGGTTGTATTGTAAGAACATCGAAGAGACTGCACCAATATCATCACCACCTGAGGTAATACGTGGCATATCATAGCCTGAAGGCTCTAGAACAGACTCATTAGTAGCCCTATTCATAGAATCCCAGACCCTCTCCTGTACATCATCATCCCAACCACTCATATTGTAGTTCTGATTACCATCCTTATCCTTAAAAGGTTGTCTAGAGATATCAATTAGAGTATCTGTATCTAGACCCATACGAGCAAAGTATTTCTCTTCACTCTTAGATAAAGGTTTGCCACCATCAGCCAAACGTGTGCCTATACGGTGAACTTTAGCCTGAAAAGCACCTGCTGAAGCATACTTATAGAAAGAGGTAATACCATGGAAACCACCACCGTGATAACCAATATTAGAAACCTTCTTAGCTCCCTCAGACCATCTACGATCAAAGGTAGCCCTCTTATTAAAGGCATAGAAAGTACCATCCTCTAAACGGGAAGCTACCAGTGAGTTCTGAATACCTGCACCAATACCATACCCCTTAAGGGCATCCATGGAATCAGGATCATATCCTTTCTTCTTATACTCACTAGCTACCTGCTTAATTGATGGCCAAATCTGTCTAATAATATCACGACCGCCATTAGAAAGAACAGGGCCCGCCTCGGCAATGGTAGTTAAACCAAAGCCTGGTGAGAAGATAGCATTAGTTGTATCTAAGAAGACACGCTTAATCCTTTGCACAGAGTTATCTTTCTTGATCAAACCACGAGTACCTAGGGCCTCTTCTACAACAGTCTTAATATCTTCCTCGGCTCTCCTACGCTGTTCAGCATCCAAGTTAGACCTAGATAAGTCATCCTTGATTCCTGTCATATAGACTTCATCAAACTCTTTCCAGTCTTTAACACCTAAGGCTTCTCTAAAGGCTAGTTTATGACCTAAGTCGTGATTATAAGCTTGAGTAACAGTAGTCCAATCAGTCTGAACTAAATCTTGAACCATAAGCTCATCAACATCAATTCTACGACCAATCTCGCTCTTACCTGAGGACTTATCACCCCCGCCACCAACACGTGATGCAGAGATGTCACGAAGATTATTCTCCATGTCAGAGTCTTTAATCTTCCTACGCATATTAGAGACAATCGTAGGTATTTCCTTAATAAACTCTTTGTAGTCCTTAGGGTTATTAACCTTTAATGCCCGTGCATACGAACTCTTCAGCAGTGCCTTAGTAAGCTTCTCAGCTGCCTGAGGGTCATTCTCTAGGGCCTCTTGATTCCAGTATCTAGGCGAATAACCTAAATGCTTATCCTTATAGAAATCATCAAGTTCTTGGAGCTGCTCATCGTGTTTAGTCATTAGAGCATCCATATCACCATCTCTTTCTGCTACTCTATCTAGCTCGTCACCTTGTTTCTTAAGTAGGTCTCTCCGATCCAAGGCATAGATCTCTCTGTTGTATACCTGGTAGTAGTTCTGAACTTCACTAACAGCATCATCAATATGCTTATTGCCTGACGATAGTGTATCTACAATACGTCCCTGTGCAGTCTCTAGCTTACGCTCATACTTACTAATAATAGTATTAAGACGATACACCTCTCTAGGATCATTAGTTTCCTTAAGAGCTTCCTTTCTCACCTTAATAAAATCCTTAAGGACTGATACAGCCACACTCTTCTCTCTATGTAGCGCTGTCTGCTTCTTAACGGCAGTATCCAAGGCTAGATTAAAGTCCGCCCTTTTCATCTTAGACTGCTTCATTAGAGACCTAAGGTTAGCCACTAGTTTATTATGTGTACCTACATACTTCTTACGGTAGATAGCATCAGAAGTAGCGCCTTGTTGTACTACAGGTTTTCCATCCCTACCTATTAAGGTATTTGTAGATGCTCTGATTTTATCCAGCACGTTATATACAGACTTAATGCCTAAATCATAAGCTCTTAAGATAGGACTAGGGTTCAGAGTCTGAGAGGCTCCCATAGCTATACCACTACGATCTAACCTAGGCCCTTGTTGAACAACAGTATCTAAATCATCATAACCTACATCTAAGATTTCCTGCTCTAGTTCGTCATATGTAGGTTCATCATCCTCACGTTTAAGGGTTTTAGTACCATCTATTTTCTTAACTTCTTCCTGTAGCTCGCTTACCTTCTTACCAAGCTCCTCTATGACCTGTGTCTGTTCCTTCTTAGTAAGAGACATAAAGAAGTCCTTAGCTATTTCAATAGTCTTTGAGACGCCATACGTTCCAACACCAAATAGACCACCAATAATAGCCATAGTCTCTTTGTTATCTAACTCAAGGCCCTTAAGGGCCTGTCGGGTTTCCTCCATAGTAAGAGCGGTACCACTACCTAGGATGGCAGTGCCTGTTACACCCATAATGGCTTTCTTTGCCTTACTTGCCCTATTAAAAGCCAGCCGAGCCTGCATCATCTTACTTGAGGTAGTATAAATCTTAGAAGACCCAAAAGTAGCAATCATTAGGGTTAATTCCTGAGGACTTAGTACACTAGATACAATATCAACACTAAAGCCTCGTAGCATAGCTTCCCATTCAGAGTCTAAGAAAAGACCTGAGTCCTTAGAGTAGATACGCTTAGACAAGGCAAACTCATCCGTGTAGCGTGCTGTAAGTGCCATAGCATCTTCTCTACTGTTAGGTAGCTCATGCTCCTCAAGACTATCCCAAAACTTCTTAAGGTGAAATATACCATTACCCTTATTTATATCAGTTTCGTCCTCACCAGTAAAGCTAAATTCTGCTAGGTTTTCCTTATACCATTCATCACGTCCAAACTCCATCCATTCAAGATCATCCTCATCCTCATCATCAATCTGATGTTCCAGACGGGTAGACCATGTATCAACAAGGTTCTTCTTGTAGGCCGCAATATATACACTATCAGTATTTGCTTCCTGCTCAGATAAGAATAAGATGCGCTCTACATCAGTAAAGTCCTTAAAGAAGGCATCATCCTCTTCTTTTAAGATAGGACCATCCAAGGACTTCTTCAGTTTCTCATAGCGTGCAATTTCAGCTTCAGCGCCCTTAATCTCATCCTGTGAGAATCTAGAGTAGCGCTCAGTAGCTCCTGCAGTACTAGTAACAATACTATTGGTAATACTACTAATAACACCAGCATCAGCTTCTTCCGAGACAGCCACACCCGCTACAGTTCCTGTAATGGTTAGGGCAGCCTTGCTAGTACCTGAGGTATCCACAGTCTTAGAAGACTCCAGCATAGCCTTTAGGTAGTTCATACGATAAACACCCTTAGAGAATACAGGATGTGTCCAATCTACCTTATCGGCACCTGGTCTACCTACCTGTGTACCACCATACATCCTCTCACGATAAAACTCAGGATTCTTAATAACATCATTCTGAGCATTTAATAAGTTCTTATCATTCTTAGCTAAGGCGTGATCTAGGAGCTCCTGCTGGGCTGCTGACATACCATCTGAGGTACTTAAATATTCATCAGTCATTTTCTTAGACTTGTTCAGAGCCTTAGAAAAAGACTCCCCCGTAGGAATAGAAGCCTTCTTACTAAATAGTGAAGTAAATTCTGCCATTCTTATTCTCCTTTATTCTTCTTCGTTGCCGCCTTAAGTTCAGCCCATGTGGCCTTATACATATCTACTTGGACTAAGGCATTCTCATCGAGCGAACTCTTACCTAATGTAAATGTGTCTGTTCTCTCATCATAAGAGAGACGGGCATTGCCCTCCACAGGTCTGCCAGTAGCCTTAAAGGCTTTCAGGACAGCGATAGGACTAATCTTATTTCCTGAAGTAAATGATCCCCAGTTGATTGCTGTAACCGTATCTGCACTTAAACCTAATATATTAGTGGATCCTGGAATATCCCAGGTCTTATAGTATTTAGGACGCACCTTACTCTTAATACGCTGTAACGCATCATAAGGCTTCATAAATTGAGTGAAGTAATCATAAGTCAGTAATACATCAACTTGTAGATCATCAGGAAGTCCTGCAATAGATTCATTCAAGGTCTTAACGTCCTTATACTTCTGCTTAATCTTAATTCGGAAATCACGGGTATCACCTACCGCCTCAACCATCTTAGTTAAGCGTTCAGCCTCTTCTTGAGAAACATCTACATTACCATCTAGATCTCTAATAGCGTCTAGTGCCTCGTAGTATAACTTCTGCTTAGAAGGTAACTTATTAAACATATCGTAGCCATTATCGTGATTCTTTAGGCTATCAAAGCTTTCTAAGGCCTTCTTAATCTTACCTGCGTCCGTAGTGTACGGAAACATTGTAGATACATAAGCCTTAGATGCGCCTGGATTAGCATTAGCAATCTTAACGATAGTGCCTAAGTCCTTAGCTTGATCTAAAGAGGACTTAACCTGGTCTGTAACCCACGCCTTAGTCTCGCTAGGTAGTGTTGCATATTCACTAGCATTATTACTACCACCTAAGTGGAAGTTACCTAAGTATGTAAGGTGCTTAGAAGTTTTCAATACATGAGCCTTCATTTCCTCGGCCTTCTCAACAGCTTCCTCGTGCGTCATATCGTTCGCAGCAACTTGCTTATTAAGGTTCTTCTCGTAATTCACTAAGATGGTCTTAGTCTCCTTAGATACGTACAATGAACCTTCTTTGCCCCCATAAGTAGCATCAGTCTTAAGCTTAGCTACATAGGCCTGCTCTTCTTCATTTAATGCTGTAATATTCTTAGCCACTAACTCCTTAGTAACTTTCTCATTGTACGTAAGCTTCAAATCAAGAGCCTTAGTCTTAGAATATACGCCCGCCGTAACACCACCATCCACATGTGTATTATATTCAGTAGGTGTAGCACCTTGTGTGCTTAGTAAACCAGTCATCTCCCTATACTCTTTCTTCATCGCAGTATTTACAGAGTTACCATCAGAAGTTAAATCAGCACGTAGCTTACGAATCTTATCACCAGTACTTGCATTCTTAAGTAAATCAGGACCGTTGTTAGGCGCCTTAATCTCTAAGTAGTCCTTAATAAAGGTTTCTGTGTCAAAGCCTGGGACTGTCTGCTGCATAGCCAGGGCATAAGATGCCGCCTGCTCTACATATTGGTCTAGTTTTTGAGCACTAGTACCCGTCCAAGGACCATCCTTATTTGTAGATATAATTTCAGCAGCCGTAAGTTTTTGCTCAAACCCTGCGGTAATCAAACTAGAGGCCTTAATCTTATTATTAGCCTGAACTTCCTTATTAACAGCAGTATAAATTTTACCATCCGCAGAGTCCATTGCATCTCTATAAGCGGATACATTAGAACTGAAGTAGTCTGTACTGAAGTCCGAACTAGAGCCCTTAAGGGACTCAAAATATGCCCTTGATTTAGCCATGATGGCTGCATTCTGCTCAAGCAAAGGTAACTTACGAATTTCCTCCAAATCTATCAGGGCTCTATTCTTACCATCATTATTGCCTTCAATCTTATGCTGGGCAGCAGTAGCCTTATTTTGCTTCTCTGCTTCCATTTTGTAGATACCAGCACCTGCTTTTGCAGCTAGGCCTACAGCCTCCGCAAGGGATTCACCCATGCTTTTCTGAGCTGTTACAGTAGGCATGTTTACTGTGCGTACAGCTTCACTACCTATTGTGCCTAATTTCGCCTCAGCGGTAGGACTCTTACTTAATTGTGTTCTTTGACTTCTTGGCATCCTCAGATACTCCTTTAATCGTTAATTTAGTTTGCTAATGTAAAACCACTCATAGGCTTCTGGCCATATAACCAACCACCTGTAGATGATCCTGTGGTAGAGGTACCATACAAGTTGAAGGTACTCTTACCAGCGCCTGTGGCAGCACCAGCACTACCACCACCAGCGAAACCGCCAGCACTTGCATAGCCTGAGACACCAGCTACACCAATTTGTAGGGCAGCACTCAGTCCTGAAGACTTCTTATTCTCAGCAGCATTAATAGCACTACGAGTTCTAAGGAAATCAGCCTGCGACTGGACACCAATCTGGGCAAGGTTCGTTTCCTGTAGTCCTACAATAGTACCTGCATCGAGACTCTCCTGCATGAATACATTAGACATTGCCCTAAGTGGACTAACTCCTGCTACACCTGATTCAGCACCTACTACCTTAGCTGTGGCTAATTTGCGTTGACGCTCACGTTTCTTAGTAGTAAGCTCCTGGCCAGCCTTAGCTTTAACACCCTCAGCTTCCATAGTACGTTGCTGATTCATTATGGCTTGCTGATCCATAGCAGACTGCTGCTCAGAGGCGGCGGCTTGGTTGGCCTGCGAAATCTCTGAGGCCTTTGATACAGCCATTAAGGCTGCTACAGCTAACTGCGGACTACACATAGGCTACTCCTTTTTAAATACATCATAATAATCTTCCTTTCTAAATTCAAATTTGTAGAAGGGCACCTCAGGGTCATTTAATAAATATCCCTTGGGGCTCCCATCAGGGTGCCTATCAAAGTGTGCCCCGAAGTGCATTAACCATTTCACAGAAACCTTATGGTGTGATGAAACATAGTTTGTAATTCTCCACCAAGAGTCTAGTAAGTGCCTAAAGACATCCCTACTATACTTGGCCATATCCCACTGGTACTCTAACATTCTTTCGTCTGTCAGTAAATATCCAATACCTTCACCCTTCTTACGTCCTGGTACTACACCAAAGATACCAGAAACAGTACCATCATACAGAATAAGGTACATTGTATCCCCATAGGTATTTAATGTACGTATTACTGTGCGTCTAAAAGGTAATCCATTGGAAGCCTCAACTTCCTTCTTATCATCCTCCTTCAACTTTAGATCTCTTACTTGATTGTAATACTTCTTTTCAAATGGTACTATCTCTACTTTCACCCTCTACTCCTTGTATTTTTGTTTAGCTTGGTTATACCCACGCCTCTTAGTCAGCCACGGTACTACTATGTTAGTCACCAGTAGGAACGCTAGGAAGCCATATAAGGCATCTTTTCCCCAGGAGGTAGCCACGAATGCCACTGCTTGTTCTTTCGTCTCTATATCGGCAACCTCGGGACTGTCAGGTACTATCTCATCATAAGCCATAGCAGTTGCTAAAGTAGCTACACCTGCAAGAGGATTAATAGCATAAGCAATACCAGCAGAAGCACCAGACTTACCTAGGTTTCTTAGCTCTAATGAACTACAGCTACTAAGTGATAGTGCTATGAATAGTATTAGTAATCGTATCATTTGTACCTCCTAATCGTATCATATAAGCAACCAATTGATTGGAAGAGTCCAAGGGTCAAAGAGGAAGAACCGTGCAGT
>JABHBL010000034.1 GCA_018673925.1 Fidelibacterota bacterium | reverse complement strand
GTGTTGCTTGAGACGTCGTGCAAAGTTATTCGTCTGTCCAATGTACAGTCGACCTGTGCTTAGACTTTTTAGTATGTACAGTGTGTAATTCATATTTATGATCAAAAAAAAAGCCTTAGCAGTTAACTACTAAGACTTTAAGGGATGTGGAGCCTAACGGGATCGAACCGATGACCTCTTGACTGCCAGTCAAGCGCTCTCCCAACTGAGCTAAGGCCCCTCTAAACTTTTCAAAATCCCTCTGCCACTTCCACCAACCACCGAGCAAAGGGATCGTCAATATAATCGGCTTATAAGGGCTGTCAAATCTTTTTGATCGGGAAAGTATGTGAGGTTTTTCAAAAACAAAAAATGAATATGAAATAAGTGAAAATCGACCTTTGACTCGGACAATTATTTTCTATTTTAGCAATGTGATAACGGCTCAAAATCCATTACCACCCCCTTCATTTTCCCAAGCAAAATCCTTGTCTCTAATATTTCGCCGGATCGGTCAATTTGCTTTTTCTGGGTAAGGAAATTTCGACCCCCCTCACTCTCGCATCTGGTATACTCGGTATCTCTTTCTCTTCGCTTCAGCGGGTGATCCGTGATGGCGCAGGAATGGTCACCACCAAATCATTAAGTATTGAACCACGCATTGGCCACGAAGGACCTGTAATTGCTGAATTTGATGGCGGATTGATAAATTCTGTTGGCCTCACAAACCCTGGTATCGCTGAGGGTCTTGCGGAAGTCGAAAAATTCAAGAACGGTATTGATGGGGTGGTCATTGTCAGCGTCTTTGGAGCCAATGCTGAAGAATTTGTGCAACTGGCCCGAGCTGTTAACGATTCACCCGCTGATTTACTTGAACTCAATTTATCCTGTCCCAATGTTGAGGATGAATTCAAACGTCCCTTTGCCCTCATGCCTGATAAAATTACTGAGATTGTTTCCGCAGTAAAAGCAGTGAGCAGCATCCCAGTTCTGGCAAAACTGTCTCCCAACGCCAATGATATCTCAGCCATAGCCAGCTTGACTGAGGCAGCAGGCGCAGACGGACTGACCATGATAAATACTCTGGGTCATGGCATGGTCATCGATGCAGTGGCCAAACGCCCCGTATTAAGAAACAACTTTGGCGGTATATCAGGACCGTGTATAAAACCATTGGCCATAAAACTGATCCATGATGCCTATAAGGTAGTCGATATACCCATCCTGGGGACGGGTGGTGTCAGTACCGGTCTTGATGCCATTGAGATGATGATGGCCGGAGCTTCCGCGATTGGAGTCGGCTCAGCTGTGTATGATCACGGTCTGGATGTCTTTAAATCTATCCGAGAGGAAATGGAAACATTCATGGAGGTCCATGGATATGCTCAATATTCGGATCTCATAGGAATTCTAAAGGAAAATTGATCTTGAAGTGTGATCGTCAAACCCTGCCCATAGCCGCGATCCGCGAAGAAAACACCTCCCTCCGTACCTACACATTTAACGGCAAGCTAAATGCCGAACCCGGCCAGTTTATTATGCTAACTATTTTCAGCCGGGGTGAGAAACCCTTCTCCATATTAGATGTGGATGAGAATTCATTCTCTTTAACCATTAAGAATATGGGTCCATTTACAGATAGACTCTTCCAAATGGAAGTTGGCGAACTGTTATCCGTGCGTGGTCCATATGGTCAATCCTTTACACGACAGTTTGGCAACATACTCATGGTGGGAGGGGGTTTTGCAACACCACCCCTGAGGTTTCTCGCAAAGAAACTCCGTGAGGATGGCGTCAAGAAGCTTGTCAATATTAATGGTGCCCGATCAGCGGAAGACTTACTCTACGTTGATGACTTTGAAATTCTTTGTCATCAATCTCATACTGCTACTGATGATGGATCGCTGGGTCACAAGGGGACCAGCGTTGATGTAATGAAACAGGTTCTGCAAGAGGAAACCTTCGACCAGATTTATATCTCTGGACCAGAAAAAATGATGAAAGCAGCCGTGGCAGTTGCCAAACAACATCAAATAGCCTACGAAGTGAACCTTGAACGTTATATGAAATGTGGTGTGGGTATTTGTGGATCCTGTGTCATGGATCCCACTGGTTTGATCCTATGTATGGAAGGCCCCATCGTGGATGATCAGACATTGGATGGCATAGAAGATTTTGGAACAGCACATCGAGGAAAAACAGGGCGCAAAACAGCCCTTTAATGCATAAATCTAGGAGCATGAGTAAATTGGAAACCGGTAAAAAAACATTAATCCTTGATCTGCACAGGATTGGCGCTTTAAAATTTGGTGAATTCAAATTAAAATCAGGTGCCACTTCACCCTTTTACATTGATTTAAGAAGTATCATATCCTATCCCGCTATCATCAAGAATATTGTTTCCCTGTTAAAAGCAGAATTAGCTGATAAAAAGTTTGATGTCATCACTGGCATCCCATATACAGCCCTGCCCCTGGCTGCTCAGGTGTCAGTAGAAATGGACACACCACTGGTCTATCAACGCAAAGAGGTGAAGGCTTATGGTACTGGCAAACTGATTGAAGGTCATTTTAAAGAGGGGCAGACCTGCCTCATTATCGACGATCTCATCACCACAGGTGAAAGTAAATTTGAAGCTGCAGAAGGTATGGAACATACCGGGCTAAAAGTAAAAGATTTTGTATGCCTGATTGACCGTAGTTTTAATGGTGAAGAGATTCTAGCGAGTAAGGGATATCAACTGAGCTCCATTGTTACTGTAGAGGATATGATCTCCGTACTGGGTGCTGAAGGGAAGCTTGATGCAGACCTTGCTCAGAAAGTACGTGAATTTGTTACCACCCCAGTTGACAAGCCACTCATGAAATTTGCTGATCGCGTTGAATCAACGACATCGCCCATGACTAGAAAACTCATGGATGCTATGTTGAGAAAAAAATCAAACCTGGTACTCTCGCTGGATGTTGAGGATACGGCAACTTTCTTTGAAATTCTCGAAGCTGCAGGTCCGGAAATCTTTATGGTGAAAACCCATGTGGACATCATGAAGGACTTCAACGGTAGCTTTGTTCCGCGTTTAAAGGCTCTCGCGGAGAGACACGATTTCATTATTTTTGAAGATCGTAAATTTGCCGATATTGGCAGCACGGTTCGTAAGCAATTTCGATCTGGCGTTTACAAGATTGCTGACTGGGCTGAGTATGTGACGGTTCACATGATTGCTGGAGAGGCCATCCTGGATGGACTTTTCGGTGATCTGGATGTTCCAAGATCAGGATTTCTACTCGCTCGCATGAGTGCCAAGGGCAATCTCATATCCGAAACCTATACCAGACAAGTTCTGGAAGTCGGTAAGCGACGTAAGGAATGTGTGAGTGGTTATATCGGTCATGGTGCCGATGTTGAAGATATCAAACGTTTCAGAAATAAAATACCTCAGGATCAACTACTCCTTATGCCAGGTGTTAATCTGGATACCAAGGGAGATGGTCTGGGACAACAATATCTCACTGTGGAAAATGCGATTGAGGGTGGAGCAGATGCCATCATTGTTGGAAGAGGCATTATTGCCAGTAGTGATCCTGGTGCAGAAGCAAAACGTTATAGAGAGGCAGCCTGGAATGCCTTTCAATCCAAGAATAAATAAAGGGGACTGAATGAAACACCTAATCTCCATGCGCGATCTCAGCGCAGATAAAACCCTCCAGCTATTGAAGTTGGCGGAACGTCTTGAAAAAGACCCAAGTCAGATTGATTTATCGCGACGTGTCATGGCAGCCATGTTTTATGAGGCATCAACCAGAACTAGAATGTCTTTTGAATCGGCCATGAAACGTTTGGGTGGTGAGGTCATAGGCATGGTCGGTACCAGTGGCACTTCAGTGGAAAAAGGTGAGACCCTGGCGGATACGGCAAAAATTATGGCGAGGTATTCAGATATTATCGTCATGCGTCATCCCATGGAAGGCGCGGCTAGATATGTTTCTGAACAGGTAGATATCCCCGTTGTTAATGCTGGAGACGGTGCCAACCAACATCCTACACAATCTCTTCTTGATCTATATACTATTCTTAAGTCACAGGGAACGCTAAAGAACCTGAAGCTTGCCCTGGTAGGCGATCTGAAATATGGCCGAACTGTGCATTCATTGGCATATGCGCTGGCTCCCTTTAAGCCGACCTTCTATTTTGTCTCACCCAAATCATTAAAGATGCCAGCTCATATACTAAGCGATCTCACCCAAAAGGGAGTCAGCTTTAAAGAGAAAACCACGATTGAGAACATTATACCTGAAATTGATATCATGTATGTTACTCGTATCCAACGGGAACGCTTCCCAGACCGTGAAGAGTATGAGAAGGTTAAAAATGCTTATATCATCACAGCCAAATTGCTGACCAAAGCCAAGGACAATATGAAGGTTCTGCATCCCTTGCCACGCGTAAACGAAATTACTACTGACGTGGATTCCACGAAGTATGCTTACTATTTCGATCAGGCTGAAAATGGTGTCTATATGCGTCAGGCCATTCTGGCTACCTTGTTAGGGGAGGCTAAATAATGAAAGAGTTAAAAGTAGATCCCATCAAAAATGGTACAGTTATCGACCATATCCCTGCAGGCCGAGTTCAACGGGTCCTTGCTATTTTAAAACCTAGAGCAACTGATGTTGTCATGATGGGTATGAATTTTTCCAGCAAGGCTATGAAAAAGAAGGATATTATCAAAATTGAGGGACGAGAACTGACTCAAAATGAAGTAAATAGCATTGCCCTGGTTGCTCCAGCTGCTAAAGTCAGTATTATCAGAGACTTTAAGGTGGCACAGAAGTCAAGGGTTGAGATTCCCAGTTGCATCGAGGGACTCGTCTCTTGTCCAAATCCAAAATGTATTACCAATGCTGAGCCCATGATGACTATCTTTAATCTGGTGGACAGCTCAAGCCGAGATCTCGCTTGTCAGTATTGTGAACGTGTTTTCACTGCCGATGAGATGACTCACATCTAATCAAATAGGAGAATTATAAATTGGCTAAAATTGCAATTATTCTGGGAAGTGATAGTGATCTTCCAGTTCTAGATAAAGGCTTCAAAATTATCGATAAATTGGGTCTGGAATTTGAATTAAGAATTCTATCCGCTCACAGAACCCACGAAGCTGTAGAAGCATACATCCAGAGTTTTGATGATCAAGGGATCGAACTGGTTATTGCTGGCGCAGGCAAAGCAGCACATCTCCCCGGTGTGATTGCCGCTCAAACTGTAAAGCCCGTGATTGGTTTGCCTATCAGAGCTAGCCTGGATGGTGTTGATGCATTGTACTCCATTGTTCAGATGCCTGGTGGGATTCCCGTGGCAACTGTGGGTATCAATGCCAGTGACAATGCCGTTTTATTGGCTGCCCAGATACTGGCAGTTAAGTATCCAGAGATTGCAACCAAACTGGAAGCACACAGGATTGAAATGAGAGATGCTGTGTTGGAAAAAGACCGTCAGGTTCAGGAAAAGTATAATAAGTGATGGTTTTCACTTTGCGAATTGTGAAACGCTGATAAGGGAAGTGATATATGTCTGATAGTAATCGTACCGTAAAGTTTGATCGAGTCAATCCATATTATAATGGCTCTGTCCAGATGCTGTATTCTGTGATTGATGACCCGGGGTCACTGGTAAGCGAAACTAGTATGGGTGGTTCAGTCTTTGATGTGGGAACCATCTTTGATATTAAGGGCAGCGACACCGCGAGAGCAGGCTTTCGTCATTTAGTATATCGGTCACTAATGGATGTGGATGAGTGGGCTGATATGGAGCCATATATCAAAGAGCATTGGGGAGAGGATTACTTCCAGACCCAACCAATTATTCAAGAAACACTTGAAAAAATCAAGTCCACAGGCCTTAAGACACATCATCAGGGGATGTTAGGCAGGGATGAAAAGCTGTATGCTACTTCATTTCCACAAGAGCTCAGTAATCTGACCATGATTAAGAAGTACAATATATACAAACCAGAATCAGTCACCTTCTTGAAATCACATCTCTATGACTATGAAAAATTTTATGGGAATGATCAGTTCGTCATACCACTTGAACAGATCGTTCGATTTGGGGTGACAAGTGGATCTTCGATCCTCAGGAAGTACAATGCACAAAGCGATTCTGGAAAAAAAGCCTACTTGCGTGAGTTGGGTGTTGCCATTGAATTAATCCCCTGGCAAACATTTAGCGCTCCTTTGATTGACTTGACCACCAAGTATGAGCCAGAAGACAGGAATATAAGCAGACAGGAAGCGTTACTTATCTCAGGTATCGGAGGTGACTTGTTCTCAGAGTCACTGGCACGAGCCATTCTAGCCTCATTCATGGTTCACAGAATTTTCAACCGGATGGGATTAAACCTCTGGGATCTGAAATGGGAAATTGCCAAAGATGGACAGGACCTTGTCTTTGTCGACA
Source organism: Fidelibacterota bacterium (assembly GCA_018673925.1). Classification (GTDB taxonomy): domain Bacteria; phylum Fidelibacterota; class UBA8477; order UBA8477; family JABMPR01; genus JABMPR01. Next base: position 25,288 of record JABHBL010000034.1, on the reverse strand, counting down.
CCTTAGATACGGACTCGGTGCGGGCAACCTTGACATGTGAGGTTGAAGGTCGCAACTATATCGTAAATTTCAACAAGCAGGCCATGAGAGACTATTATATCTTAGTCCACGATGACTGGTATGCAGCAGTCAATAAGACCAAGAAAGAGGCTGCTCAAACCGGTGAAAATTTCACGGAAATTCTCAAACGGGGCCAGGAACAGGGTTTATACCCGGAAACTCCTGTTGTGGATGAGGCATTCATGAAAATTCAGGAAGAAAAATATCTCGTGATTAAAAAATCCATTACAGATGAGGGAAGCGGGGAGGGACACAAGCAAGAAGTTGCAGATATCTCCCGACGTGAGGTTGAATACTTCCTCAACACCAAAAATAGAGAGTTATACCAAAAATTAAATGCCATTGATTAACAGTGGGATTAGACTCACACTTTCTTCAGATCTGTGAACGGATATTCGATCTGATAACAAACAATGAAGGATGAAATATGTTAAAAGCAATCGTAACTGTCATGTTGAAAAAAGGAATCTTTGATCCACAGGGAAGAGCCGTCCAGAACGGTCTGGATTCAATAGGTTTTGACCAGGTCAAAAAAGTCCGCGTTGGCAAACAGCTTGAAATGGATCTGGAGATGACTGACATGGCAACTGCCGAAGCTTCTGTTCACGATATGTGTGATAAAATGTTGGCCAATCCTGTTGTCGAATCATATAGCTTTGAGATCAAGGAGGCCTGATGAATTGGGGAGTCCTTTTATTTCCTGGTTCTAATTGCGCTGAAGATTGTTTTCATGCCGTCGATAAGATTCTGGGGAAACCCGTCAAATACTTGTGGCACAAGGATACTGATCTGGGAGATGTAGATGCGATTATCATCCCTGGTGGATTTTCCTATGGAGACCATTTACGACCGGGAGCCATCGCACATCTTTCACCTGCCATGACAGCTGTGAAGGAATTCGCTGCCAAGGGTGGTCTTGTGATCGGGATATGTAATGGTTTTCAGATATTAACAGAGTCTCGGATGCTACCAGGTAGTCTGCTTCAAAATCGGGGTCTTAAATTCCTGTGCCAGGATCAAACGCTTCAAGTGGATAACGCAGATACGCCCTTCACAAGTGAGTACGCCTCTGGAGATGTGGTCGTATTTCCAATTGCCCACAATGAGGGCAATTACTATGCAGCCCCTGATACCATTGCTGAGATGGAAGCAAATGGCCAGATTCTTTTTCGCTATTGTAACCCTGAGGGTGAGGTCAGTGATGGCACCAACCCAAATGGCTCTTTAAATGGCATTGCAGGAATTATCAATCGGACAGGAAATGTTGTGGGAATGATGCCCCATCCAGAGCGCAGTGCAGACAGCGTGCTGGGTTTAAGCGATGGCAAAGGAGTTTTTGTCTCAATGCTAAAACACCTCGAAGCGAAACACGGTTAGACTTATGACTGAAAAGAAGGCTGAAATGGAAGAAAAGATTTGGCGAAAAGCAGGTCTAACTGACTCTGAATATGAATTATTAACCAAGCATATGGGTCGTGAACCCAACACGGTCGAACTGGCACTATATGCCCAGATGTGGTCTGAACATTGTGGCTATACACATACGCGACCCCTGTTTAAACATTTTCTGACCACAGGTCCGCGTATTGTCCAGGGACCTGGCGAAAATGCAGGCATTGTGGATATCGATGATGATGAAGTGATAACCTTCAAGTTGGAAAGTCACAATCATCCCTCAGCCATTGCACCCTTTCAAGGGGCTGCTACTGGAGTGGGCGGCATCATAAGAGACATTCTAGCCATGGGTGCATACCCCATTGCATCTCTGAACTCTCTTCATTTTGGACATCCAGGTGAGGAAGGCCACACCCGCTGGCTCATTTCAGAAGTCATTCACGGAATCGGTGAGTATGGCAATTGTGTGGGTGTCCCCACAGTTGGTGGAGAAGTCAGATTCTCTAACGCCTACAAAGGCAACCCTTTGGTAAATGCCATGTGCGTTGGTTTTATGAAAAAATCTGAAATCAAAAAAGCCATTGCCACAGGTGTTGGCAATAGTTTGATGATTGTTGGAAATCTTACCGGTCGAGATGGGATGGGTGGAGCCAGTTTTGCCTCCAAGGACCTGGAAGAGGAGAATGATGAAGATCGCGGTGCCATTCAGGTTGGTGATCCCTTTATGGAAAAACTCCTCATCGAAGCCTGTCTGGAAGTTTTTGAAGAAGATTACGTTGTAGGTGTCCAGGATATGGGCGCAGCAGGTATTTTATCTTCATCCGTTGAAACTGCCAGTAAAGCTGGTAATGGTGTTGAAATTGATGTTGCTCTTGTACCCAAACGTGAGGAGGCCATGCGACCTGAAGAAGTCATGATCTCTGAATCTCAGGAGCGGATGTTGCTCATTGTTAAAAAAGGCATGGAAGACAAGGTCAATAAGATCTTTCATAAGTGGGATCTACATGCCGTTGTGATCGGACATGTTACTGATGATGGCATGTATCGTGTTCTTGAAGATGGTAAAACTGTTGGTGAAGTACCGGTGTGGTCCCTTATGGATGCTCCTACCTATATACTAGATGCCGTTGAGCCACCACATCTGAAAGAAACCATGGCATTCAAAAATGAGCAGGTCGCTCAACCTTCAAATTTGAATGAAGTCCTGGTGAGGCTTCTTGGTGCCCCGGATATTTGCTCTAAGGAATGGGTTTATAGACAATACGATCATAGAGTTCAGATGAATACGGTGGTCAAACCCGGTTCTGATGCAGCTATTCTACGTATCAAGGGTCGTGACAAAGGCATTGGTATCACCATGGATTCCAATGGTCGTTATTGCTATCTGAATCCCAAACGTGGAGCCCAGAGTATTGTGGCTGAATCCGCTAGAAATCAGGTGGTTTCAGGTGCAGAGCCTATCGCTATTACTGATGGACTTAATTTTGGCAATCCTGAGAAACCTGAAGTCTATTACCAACTGGAACAATCTATTATTGGTATTAGTGAGGCCTGTAGAGCACTGGATACACCCGTTATAGGTGGGAATGCCAGTCTCTACAATCAGACACCAGAATTTGGGTCCATTTATCCAACTCCAATTATTGGTATGACTGGTCTGGTAAAATCACTTGATCATGTGATGACCATGGAATTTAAAAATGCAGATGATTTTGTTATCCTCATCGGAGAAACCAAGGAAGAACTGGGTGCATCGGAATACCTGGATGTCATCCATAATCTGGTTTCAGGGGATGTACCAGAGTTAGATCTTACCCTGGAACGCAAAGCTCAGGACTATGTGCTGGATATCATCCGCAAGGGTCTCGTAAGAAGTGCCCATGATCTCGGAGATGGGGGAATGGCTGTAGCTCTGGCTGAGTCCTGTATCGCAGGTGAGTTGGGCGCCAATGTCTCATTGGATCTTGATATGAGAGCAGATGCACTATTATTCGGTGAAAGTCAAACACGCTTTATGCTATCAGCTGATGAGAGCTCAACGGACAAAATAATTGAGCTGGCTGCGGCTCAAGGTCTTGAAGCTGCAGTAATCGGCAAAGTGACAAAGGAACAGAACATCATCATTCATAATATGGATGAGAAACTCATCGACATTTCTGTTGGCGATTGTCAGACAGCCTTTGCTACTGGTTTCGACAAATTAATGAAAACTGATAGTTGATTTATGCGCGATAAACTGAATGAAGAATGTGGTGTCTTTGGTATTTACAATACTAGACCTGAAGATACCTCAAAATTAGTCTACTATGGTCTTTTTGCCCTGCAACATCGTGGACAGGAGAGTGCTGGTATTGCTGTCAGTGATGGCGAGCAGATCAATTACTATAAGGATGAGGGTCTCGTACAGGAAGTCTTCGATCCCAAATTGCTGAATTTTCTCCAGGGAGCCCATGGAATTGGGCATGTTCGATATAGTACCACGGGTGGAACGACCTATGAGAACGCCCAGCCCGTAGTTATCGTCAGCTCCAAGGGTCAGATGGCTCTGGCACATAATGGTAATCTGGTGAATACCAAAGAGCTCATGGGAGAATTAGAATCCCAGGGAGCCACTTTTCAATCTAGCACAGATTCTGAAACCATTTTGAAATTGGTTGCCAAAAATGCCATGGAGACTGGTGATGTCACAGAAGCAATCAAGAAAACCATGGGTGTTATCAGAGGTGGTTATGCTATTCTGCTGTTGACCCAGGATAAACTCTACGCTTTCCGCGATCCCATGGGGCTTAGACCTCTGATTATGGGTCGTATGGAGGATTCCTTTGTGTTTGCTTCAGAGAGTTGCGCCATTGATTCTGTTAAGGGTGATATCATTAGGGATGTTAAACCAGGTGAGATTATCTGTGTAGATGCTGATGGTATCCATTCAGAGCAAACCAAGGTGAGTACAACTCACATCTGCTCCTTTGAATATGTCTATTTCGCCAGAACTGATTCTGTAATTGATGGTCTTAATGTATATGAAGCCAGAATCAACATGGGCAAACGACTCTTTAAGGAAACGGGTCGTAAGGCCGATATTGTCATAGATATTCCCGATTCAGGAACTTCAGCCGCTTTGGGATATTCTCAAGCCTCAGGAGTTCCCTTTGATAAAGGGTTCTACCGAAACGCTTATATAGGTCGGACATTTATCAGTCCGAAGCAGGATATGCGTGAAATCGGTGTGAATTTCAAACTTTCACCCATCCGGAGGAATGTTGAAGGCAAGAGCGTCATCATGATAGATGACTCCATCGTCCGGGGAACTACCATTACCAGAATCGTTAAATCTTTAAGAAGAGCTGGAGCCACAGAAGTTCATGTGATGATCACCAGTCCTCCCGTTAAATATAGTTGTTATTATGGGATCGATACTCCTGACCGATCAAAACTCATTGCTGCCAAAAAACCTATTGAGGATATTGGTATTGAGATCGGTGCAGATAGCCTATCCTATCTATCACATGAAGGTCTGGCTGATTGTCTCAAAAAATCTGGTTTAGGTACCTGTATGGCCTGTTTTGATGGCAAATATCCTGTTCCTGTTGAGGAAATCAAATGAGCATAGACTACAAAGATGCCGGGGTTAACATCCAGAAGGGCTATGAAGCTGTTCAACGCATTAAGGAAGATGTTGAATCCACTCATGGACCTGAGGTCCTGGGAGGCATTGGTGGCTTTGGAGGTATGTTTGCACCTGACGTTTCAGGGATGACTCAACCCATTCTGGTGTCTGGCACGGATGGGGTGGGTACAAAACTCAAGCTGGCATTTGCCCTGAATAAACACAACAGTATTGGTATTGACTGTGTGGCGATGTGTGTAAATGATGTCATCTGTGTCGGTGCAAAACCGCTTTTCTTCCTGGACTATATAGCTACTGGCAAACTTGAACCTCAACAGGTCGAAGGCATCGTTGCCGGCATCGCAGAGGGTTGTCGCCAAAGTGGAGCAGCCCTGGTTGGGGGAGAAACTGCTGAGATGCCAGGTTTCTATGCTAGTGGTGAATACGATGTGGCGGGATTTACTGTTGGGATGGTTGATCAGCCCGATATGATCGATGGTAAGGCGGTAAAAGAAGGAGATGTGATCATAGGATTACCATCTTCCGGGGTCCACTCAAATGGTTTTTCTCTGGTAAGAAAACTTTTTCCCGAGAATCGTTGGAATGAAAATTTTGATGATTCCACATTGGGTGAAACCTTGCTTACTCCTACAAAAATTTATGTAAAATCAGTACTTGGTGTGATGGAAAATCATGCCATTCACGCCATCGCCCATATTACTGGTGGAGGGTTTATCGAAAATATTCCCCGCGCCTATCCAGACCAATTTCAGGCTGTTATCAAGAAGGGTACCTGGCCGGTGCATAACATTTTCAATCTGATTCAGGAAACCTCATTGCTTGATGATGATGCAATGTACAACACGTTTAATATGGGAATTGGCATGGTGATGATTGTTGCTGCTGCTGATGCAGATGAAATTCTTGCTCAAATGAGTGATATGGGTGAAGAAGCTTCACTGGTTGGACGGATAAAGAAGAGAAGCAATGGAGATTCACCTATATGCTTCGAATAGGTGTCCTAGTTTCTGGGGGTGGCACAAATTTACAAGCCATTATTGATGGTATTGATTCAGGTTACATCCCTGATTCCAGCATCGAGTTGGTCATTTCCAATAAGAAAAATGCCTATGCACTTACTCGCGCAACCGATGCAAATATTGAAACCTGTATTATTGGTAGAAAGCAATTTGAATCTCCAGCGGCATTTGATGTAGCCTTAGCTGATACCTTAAAGACGGCAAAGATCGATTTGGTACTCCTTGCTGGATTTATGGCCATACTGGGTCCTGGTTTTTTTACTGATTTTAAGAATAAGGTAATGAATGTGCATCCTGCACTCATTCCGTCCTTCTCAGGACCAGGCTATTATGGCTTAAAAGTTCATGAATCTGTTCTGGCTGCTGGCTGTAAAGTCACTGGCGCCAGTGTTCATTTTGTGACACCTGAAGTAGACGCTGGTCCGCTCATCCTACAGCTGGCTGTAGATGTGAAACAGGGGGATGATCCTGAAACGCTTCAGCACAGAGTCATGGAAGAGGCAGAATGGAAAATCTATCCTGAAGCAGTTCGATTATTCGCTCTGGGACTTCTTGAAGTCCGTGGGCAACAAGTATATATAAACGATTGATACAGCAAATAAGATCTAGGGAGTAGGGAATGAAACGTGCGTTGATCAGTGTCTCTGATAAGAGCGGGGTATTAGAGTTAGCTCAGGTACTCAACGAAAAAGGTGTAGAAATTATTTCCACCGGTGGTACTGCTAAGCTACTGACAGACAATGATATACCAGTGATCGGGATCAGTGATATCACTGGATTCCCAGAGTGTCTGGGTGGTCGGGTCAAAACCCTTCAGCCCAAGATTCATGGTGGAATTCTGGCTAATCGTAAGATCGAGGATCATCTAGTAGAAGCCAAGGAATTAGGGATCCCCATGATTGATCTCGTGGTTGTAAATTTATATCCTTTCAAGGCAACCATTCTCAAACCAGGTGTCACCATGGCTGATGCCATTGAAAACATTGACATTGGTGGAGTGACCCTGATCCGAGCAGCTGGCAAAAATTCCGATTCTGTTACCTTACTCACGAATCCCGAAGATTATCCAGTCTTTGTTGAAGGTTTTAAGGCAGGTACCCTTGATGATGCCTTTCGCAAAAATATGGCACTTAAAGGTTTTCGTCACACAGCTTCTTACGATACCCTTATTAGTCAATATCTGGCTAAAGAACTGGGGGATAGTGAGTTACCAGAACAAATGTCCATGACCTATGAGAAGCAGCAAAGTCTGAGATATGGCGAGAATCCTCATCAATCTGCGGCATTTTACCGTGAAGTCTCCGTTCTTGATGGCCGTCTGAGTGGTGCAGTCCAACTTCATGGGAAAGAGCTCTCCTATAACAATATTGGTGATGCATCTGCAGCCATCGAAATGATTCGTGAATTTACTGATCCAACTGTGGTTGCCTTAAAACATGCCAATCCTTGTGGGGTGGGTTCAGCAGATACTTTATTTGGCGCTTATGAGCGGGCATATAAGGCTGATCCTGTCTCAATCTTTGGTGGAATTGTCGTCTTCAATGGAGAGGTTGATGAAGCAACCGCTGTTGAGATGAATAAGATCTTCCTGGAAATAGTTATTGCCCCGGCATATTCGGAAGCCGCTTTGTCAATCCTCAAGAAAAAGAAAAATCTGCGACTTCTTCAATTGGCCGAGATAATGAATCCTGTGACGCCAGAGCCATATTTCCATAAAAAAGTCGATGGTGGATTATTGATCCAGGAAGCTGATCATCACATCATGGATGATGAGAATTATAAGGTTGTTACCGACAAGCAACCGACTGAGCAGGAGTGGGCAGATCTAAAACTGGCCTGGAAGGTAGTTAAACATGCTAAATCCAATGCTATCGTAGTTGTGAAAGATGGTGCCACCCAGGGTGTCGGCGCAGGTCAGACCAGTCGCATTTGGGCGGTGGACAATGCTCTGGATCGCAGTAAGAGCTCGACGGAAGGATCCGTTTTGGCCTCAGATGCCTTTTTTCCTTTCTCGGATTCTGTTGAAAAAGCACATACTGCTGGGGTAACTGCTATCATTCAACCTGGTGGGTCTGTGAGGGATGAAGATTCTATCGCTGCCTGCGATAAGTATGGGATATCGATGGTTCTCACAGGTATGAGACATTTCAAACATTGATTTCTGTACTCATATAAGATGGCTGACTACCCGGGCATAAAATCAATTGTTTGCGATTAGCATTGTTTTTTAGCACTTAAAATTGATATTGTCAAGGATGCATGGAGCATCCAGATGACACTCTAAAATTTAAGGGAGAATATTTGTGAAAAAGTTACTAGGAGTATTGATTGTCGCCATGTTTGTGCTTGTTAGTTGTGCACATAAAGAGATGGCTAAGACTGAAGATGCAGAATGTACATCAAAAGAAGCTCATGTTTGTACAGAGACATGTGACCATTCAGCTGATAAAGCTATGGCCAAGGACCATGTATGTACAGAAGCTTGTGATCATTCAGCCGATGCAATGGCTAAAGAACATGAATGCTCAGAAGAGTGTAAAGCTGAATGCAAAGCTGCTCATATGGAAAAGATGGGCGCAGATCATGTTTGCACCGATGAGTGTGAAGCCGGATGCAAAGCTGCAAAGATGGCAAAACATGATGGCGATCATGTTTGCACCGATGAATGTAGTGCCGAGTGTAAGGCAAAGCATGCTGAGGGTGAAGCTGCCGAAGAAAGTCATGATGAGGGAGAAGATAAAGAGTAATTATCTTTCTTATTGATCAAGCTTTAAAAGGGGAGGGCAAATTGTCCTCCCCTTTTTTTTACTACTTGTAGTAAAAAGATTATATTGCTGCACAAAAATCTGTTAAACATATAACAAACGGGGATTCTGGATATGAAAGTGTTGGTCGTAGGAGGTGGGGGTCGCGAACATACCCTTGTATGGAAATTGGCACAGAGTAGGCGAGTCTCAAAAGTGTATTGTGCTCCTGGAAATGCAGGAACTGCAGGCATCGCCACTAATCTCCCAATTTCAGACAATGACATCCCAGCTCTGCTTAGCTTTGCCAGAGATAATAATATTGGTCTGACTGTAGTCGGTCCTGAAGTTCCTCTGGTTGCTGGAATTGTAGATGTATTTGAAGCAGCCGGCTTAAGAATATTTGGTCCCAATGCCAAAGCTGCTATTCTTGAGGGTAGCAAAGTTTTCACCAAAGAGCTGCTCTATAAATACGATATTCCTACAGCAGAGTACCACCGATTCAGCGACGCCTTAAAGGCACTGGAATATTTGGAATCCAATACGACATACCCCATAGTAATTAAAGCTGATGGTCTTGCAGCCGGCAAAGGTGTTCTTATATCCCTCACAAAAGAGGAAGCTCAACAGGGTGTACGGGAGATGATGGAGGATAAAGTCTTTGGACTGGCTGGAGATGAAATCATTATCGAAGAATTCATGACGGGTCCTGAGCTCTCCATGCTTTGTTTTGTTGATTCCAAAACGGTAGTACCTATGGTATCTGCAAAAGACTACAAGCGAATCGGCGAAAACGATACAGGTCTGAATACCGGAGGTATGGGAGCCATTTCACCCAATCCACTCTATGATGGAGATTTAGAGGCTCACTGTCTTGAGAACATTATCGAACCCACACTCAGGGGTATGCGAAAAGAGGGGAGACCCTTTAAAGGAATTTTGTATTGCGGCATCATGTTAACAGAAACTGGTCCAAAGGTCTTAGAATACAATGTCCGCTTCGGTGATCCTGAAACTCAGGTGATTTTGCCCAGGCTTAAAACTGATCTTCTGGACATTTTTGAAGCTGTTATAGATGATAGCCTCTCTGACTTGGACGTGCAATGGGATCAATCTGCCGCAGCAACTGTTGTTTTAGCCTCTCAGGGCTATCCTGAAGCTTATCCAAAGGGATTGGTGATATCAGGGCTGGATATGGTCCGTGACTCTGTGGTATTCCATGCTGGGACTGCGGAGAAGGAGGAAGAAGTTGTAACTTCTGGAGGTAGAGTTCTTACCATTACTACGAGGGCAGCTACTGTTGCGGATGCACTCACCACTTCTTATCACAACGCAGATTTGATTCATTTTGATGGGAAAACATTGAGAAGGGATATAGGAAGTTAGATATGATAAAGCATGTTGTTTCCTGGGAGTTTGCCAAAGAGAATAAAGCTACCAATCTGCTCAGAATGAAAGCTTTATTGGAAGAACTACCGGAACTGATTCCAGAAATAGTGGATTATGAAGTTGGACTGAATATCAAGGATTCAGAATTAGCTATGGATATGGTGCTGATATCTGCCTTTGCTGATGAAGCTGGTCTGCAAGCTTATGCAAAACACCCTGGCCACCGTCGCGTGGTGGAAGAGCTACATCAGGTTACTTCAAAGGCTGTTATAGTAGATTATAAGACTTAGGCTATTAACTGTTTTACTTCGGCGAGTGCCTTATCACAGATCTCACCAGTCAATCCTTTGACATAGGTTTCAATGGTCTCAGCCTCTATCCCAGCTTCAGTCATCATATCAACCATTTCAGCATAACTCATTCGCTTGCCGCGGGTTTGCTTCTTCAAATGATCATAGCCATCTGACGCACCTCTATCACGCTCAACAAGCTGAACTAGTTCTGAGAAAAATTGACCATTATTGGCTAGCTCTTCATCCATCTTAGCATCATTGATAAGAATATCACCCGTGCCTCGCTGAGCGTAGATAACAGCTAATACGATATGTCCAAAGGCGGTTCCAATGTTGCGCTTCACAGTTGAATCAGTGAGATCTCGCTGGAGTCGGGTTTTCATGAACTTCTGGCTGAAAAAGGTGAGTAAACTTTCAGCAAGTTGGGCATTACCTTCAGAATTTTCAAACTTTATTGGATTTATTTTATGCGGCATGGTTGAAGAACCGATGGATGAAGCATCAGCTTTCTGGTATAAGTAAGCCAACATGAAATAGGTCCAAATATTCTGATCATAATCGATGAGGAGACCACTTAGTCTTTTGATTGAATCAAGAAGGGTAGCATAGGTGTCCCCAGGCATGATCTGAAGACTGAAAAGGGTATGTTCCAGGCCAAGCTCTTCCACCACTTCGCGAGTTAATTCAAACCAATTGACATCTGGATACGTACCGACAAAGGCGTTCAAGTTTCCAGTGGCACCAAGAATTTTACCCTGGATGTTCATGTCCTTTAATTCTGCGTACATTCTGGCAAATCTAAGGCTGTAAAGTGCCAGCTCCTTGCCCATGGTAGTTGGGGTTGCGATTTCACCATGGGTGCGACCTATCATACGTCTATCACGATTGTCTCCGGCAAGGCTTGATAGTTCTCCAATCAGACCCTTAAGGTGCTTGAGAAGAATATTCCTGGCTGCCACCATCATAAGACCATGTGATAGATTGTTCACATCTTCAGATGTGAGGCCAAAATGGACGTAGGGCCTCACCTTTTCAGGGAGCTGACCTTTGATAAATTCTATAACTGCAGCTACATCATGTTTTGTACGATTTTCAATTTCCTTGACTGCTTTTAATCCTTTGGTGTCAATATCCGTGTAAATGGACATATAGCTATCCTTCCACCAATCTTCACGCCCTGTGGCATTGAGAAAAGCTTTCAAATAGACCATTTCGACATGGATACGCTCACGTATCAAACGGCTTTCAGAAAATGCGTCCTGAACTTCTTGAAGATCATTGGCATAGCGACCATCAAGTGGTGACAGATTGAAAAGGGTTTCAGAAGACAATGGTTTCATTCCTTTCGGGTCCATGTGAGAGGATGGTAATTGGTATCTCGACGAAATCTTCGATAAATTTGATATAGCTCTGAATGCTCTCAGGAAGATCAGTTTTTGATTTCCCCTGTAATTTTGCCCACTCTTCTTTACTGAGATCTGCAATGTATGGGATATCAGTGTAAATAGGCTCAACAAGTTCCAGTGTAGGAGCATCCGCAGGGAAGTAATCGATTTCTTTCCCATTAATTTTATATCCAGTGCAAGCCTTTACACCACTTACCAGAGCAAGCGTATCAATCTTGGTCATGGCCAGCTCTTGAATACCTGATATCCGGATAGCATATCGCAAAGCATAGAGATCAAGATGACCAACTCGTCTGGGTCGACCAGTTGTTGCACCATACTCATGACCTGCTTCTCTCAGGTTTGTGGCTGCGTCACCATCCAATTCTGTGGGAAAGGGACCCTCTCCTACACGCGTAGTATAGGCTTTTGTGATCCCAAGAATTCTGATGGGCACACCGGGAATGGCACCGCCACCGACAAAGGCAGCTGCGGCGAGTGTAGAGCTGGAAGTAACAAAGGGATAGGTGCCATAATTCAAATCAAGCAGGGTTCCCTGAGCCCCTTCAAATAGTACTTGTAATTCAGAGTTGCTGGCAACACGCACCAAATCTTCTGTATCCGTAACAAAATTTTTAAATTCGGATCCATAGGATGCGTATTCCTGCGATACACTTTCACAATAGTTTTTAAACTCAGAATCGGTGAATATCCCATCAGTAACCAGAATATCTCTCACATCTCTTAATGAATTTTTGATGCGATCGATGGCATCATCAGCCATAATGTCCAGAATTCTTAAATTAATTCTAGAAGCTTTTTGAGAGTATGCGGGACCGATACCACGGCCTGTAGTTCCAATTTTGCCACCTTCTTTAGCATCAATCAATTGATGATGAGGAAAAATCACATGGGCTCGGGCACTAATTTTTAATTTGGGAGCATGACCACTCTCAGTAAAAGATTTGATTTCCTCGAGGAGATCAGCGGGATTTATAACTACACCAGTTCCCAGGATACATTGCTTGTTGTGAAGCATTCCAGAGGGCATATAATGAAACTTATAAGTTTCACCGGCATGCATAACCGTGTGACCTGCATTTCCACCTCCATTGAAGCGTACGACAAGATCACTCTGTTCTGCCAGTACATCGACTAGCTTGCCTTTACCCTCATCACCCCACTGAGCACCAACAACGATGGTGTTTTTCATGCATTCTCCTCTTGAAAAAACTTCGGTTTTTTCAAAGCTTTCTTTTGAAAAAAAACGGTTTAGAAAATATTCAATTATTTAAAAATCAGCGCCATAGTTAGGAGCCTCTTTTGTAACCTGTACATCATGGGGGTGGCTCTCTTTTAACCCAGCCCCGCTAATCTTAACGAACTGAGCATTCTTACGCAATTCATCAATATTGGCTGTACCACAATAACCCATCCCAGCTCTCAACCCACCAATGAGTTGATAAACTACATCTTTGATGGCTCCCCGGTAAGGTACCCGACCCTCAATTCCTTCTGGAACAAGCTTCTGGGTTGATTCCTGGAAATAGCGATCGGCCGAACCAGCATTCATCGCTGAAATGGATCCCATACCACGATATACTTTATAAGCCCGTCCCTGGAAAAATTCCTTATGTCCAGGACTTTCATCAGTCCCTGCCAAAAGACCACCAATCATGATGGTAGAAGCACCTGCAGCAATGGCCTTGGGGATATCACCTGAAAATTTGACACCACCATCCCCAATAACTGGCACACCATGTTTGTCAGCTTCTTCGGCGCAGTTAGCGATGGCACTGATTTGAGGCATACCCACACCTGCAACAATACGAGTGGTGCAGATGGATCCTGGTCCAATTCCAACCTTGACTCCATCAGCCCCCGCATCAATAAGGGCTTTGGTCGCTTCACCTGTGGCCACGTTTCCAGCTATTATCTGAATATTGGGATTTTGTGTTTTAATCTTTTCTACAATGGTTGTCACATTTTTTGAATGTCCGTGTGCAGTATCGACTACAATCACATCAACCCCGGTATGCATGAGATGTTCGACTCGATCCAGGGATTCAATTCTGGCACCAACGGCTGCTCCAACCAATAAACGGCCGTTTCCATCCGTAGCTGAATTGGGGTATTCAACCGCTTTCTCAATATCTTTTATTGTGATTAAACCTTTGAGCTCATTGTTTTTTCCAACCAGGGGTAATTTTTCAATTTTGTATTGCTTCATGAGTGCACCGGCTTCTTTGAGCGTGGTGGATTCATTCCCTTTGATCAAGTTATCCTTGGTCATGGCATCGGCAATAAGGCGGGTGAAATCTTCTTCAAAACGAATATCACGATTGGTAATAATTCCCAGTAAAATGCCATCAACTACCACAGGAACACCAGAAATATGATAACGTGCCATGAGGTCTGCAGCGTCACCTACGGTATGTGTCGGCGTGAGTGAGAAGGGGTCAGTGATAACACCATGTTGAGAACGTTTGACTTTGTCTACTTCCAAAGCTTGCTGCTCAGGAGTCAGGTTTTTATGAATGATTCCAATACCACCAACTCGGGCCATGGCAATAGCCATACGAGATTCAGTGACCGTGTCCATGGAGGCCGACATCAATGGAATATTGAGGCGAATGTTTCGCGTGAGCTGAGTTGATACATCCACATCGTTTGGCAATACATCAGATTGTGCTGGAACCAGTAGCACATCATCAAAAGTTATTGCTTCGAAAGTTTTGTATTTTCGCATGGTGAACCTCTTAAAATATTAAATGTACAAAGCGTTGATTAATCAGGACATTTCCATCAAATTGCAGGTTCAGAATGGTAGGCAGTAAGCTTTTGGTGAAGAATCGGCAGATTGGATGGTGAGCATTCATCTTGCAACGCAAAGTAAACGAGAGCACCCCTCATGCAAAAGGAAACGATAGGTCTTTTAATATTATTATGAGCCTGAAATTGGAATCACAATAATTCCCCCTACATTCTCCCATGACGCAAAATCCAAAGCCTTTATCTCTTTATGTACATGTGCCCTTTTGTAAAGCAAAATGTACCTATTGTGATTTTTATTCCATCATAGGACGGGAAAATTCCATTCCCGAATATTTAAAGAGTATTCTAAAAGAGATTGAACAGAAGACGCGTGAACTTGATTTATCCGGCCATTATCTGGATACTATCTTTTTCGGAGGTGGAACTCCAAATCTACTTGAGCCAAACCATCTCCGTCAATTGCTAGACATGCTCCTTGGCCTTACTCAAGCAGGGAATGAGATGGAGATTGGTATGGAAATCAATCCTGGGGAAGCCAGTCTGAAAAATCTCATAGCATACAAAGCTCAGGGTATCAATAGAGTCAGTATCGGTATGCAGAGCTTCCAGCCACACCTGCTTTCCTTTATGAGTCGTATTCACTCGGCGGAGAAGAGCTTTTCAACATATGATGATGTTCGCAAAGCTGGATTTCAAAATGTGAGTGGAGATTTGATTTTTGCTGTCCCTGGACAAACACGGGATGAATGGGTTGGCGATCTGGAGCGACTCGTCAGCATGCAACCTGAGCATATATCTACATATTCTTTGACAGTGGAAGAAGGAACTGCCCTGCACAGATGGGTGGAGGCCGGACATGTCAAGCTGCTAGAGGAAACCGTTGATACTGGGATGTATGACTGGGGTCGAGATTTTCTGGAGAAATCAGGATATCCCAACTATGAAGTTTCCAATCATGCAAAGCCAGGTTTTGAATGCCGGCATAATTTGAATTATTGGACAGGTGCGGACTATCTGGGTTTTGGACCAGCCGCCCACTCCTATTTCGGAGGACGCAGATCCTGGAATATTCGAAACCTGGATGCTTACATGGCCGATGTTATGAATTCAGGAACAGGGGAGGCTGATTCAGAAATGATATCTCACTCCATGGCCCGCAATGAGATGATCCTCACGCGGTTAAGACTTACTCAGGGTTTGAACCTGGAGGAATTCTCAACGATCTATCATGAAAATTTGCTCCAGACTAAAAAAGATATGCTCCATAAGTGGACTGGAAAGATTGTTGTCTCAGATGGTCATTTGAAGATTGCGCGTGGAGGCTGGGCTTTAATTGATGAGATCAGCTCCGATTTGATGTGAATGACTCTCTAAAATTTCTTTTAATCCAGATTTATAGTAACTGATTGTTCCTGGTGGACCAGGACGGTTCCAGGATGCGCACCTTTGGGTTTGCTGAGGTGTTTGCGCTGACAATACTGGACCACTACCACACCTGAATGCTTGGCTTTGGAATTCCGAGCCGCATGTTCTGCTGCGGCGATAATGTCAATGTGCTGTGGAGTCTGACTTCCCGTACGCAGGACAACGTGAGAACCCCTGACCTTACGAGCATGAAACCACCAATCATTCTTATTCGCGACCTTAAAGGTGAGTGTATCATTGTCCTGTGAAGTGCGACCTACAAGAATATCGAAGCCGCCAGGAGACTGGTACTTTTTATAGGGTTTGCGGTCCACTTGCTGCTTACCGGAGCGATCCAGCGCTTCTCCATGCTCTTGTAGGAAACTCAACATTTGTTTGTCATCTGGATTATCTAATAGTTGTTCAAGGGCTTGAATATCCCCTTTAACCGTAGCAAGTATACCCTCCAGCTGATCCAGCTTGCCCTGGTATTTGCGAATTTTTTTTGCCGTTGATTCTATGGCCTGATGAAGAGGAACATCATCCGCTACCTGGATGGTTATATCTTGTTCTGTGGGTGAGAGCTCAGCCGGGATGGTGAGGAGGCCATCAGAGCCGCTCATCCCCATTGCAAGTCCGATTTGAAGTACTTGGAGTTTTTGCTGTAATTTAGGCCATGTGCTGGCTTCAACTAATTCTGCTTCGATTTTCCCCGCTTTGCTCTTCCAGCGTTTCAATACAGTTCGTGTGGTTTTCTGGAGAGAGGCAGCGGTGGTCTCTTTTGGCTTATTGCCATGTTTCAAAACATCAATGGTAAATTCACTTACATTCATATCTGAAACGCCATCTGCAGGTCCAAATATGATTGAGTTATTTTCCCAATCTGTTGATACACCGTCATTTGCTGCCATGAGTTGGGCATGTGTGATACTTGTTCCCGGGATTGGAGTGGGCAGCTTGTCTGTGGGGGTCAACCAACTGTCATTGACAGGAGGGAGTTCATCCTTTTTTAAAAAACTATCCTGAACTAATCCTGCAGATAAGTAGTAAACATTATTAGCACCTGGATAAGCTCCTAGAATGAGGTCATCGCCATGGCTCAAGTCTATCTTCAATAGCCGATCTTGAGAGTGAATGTTAACACCACGTACAATTGATTTTGAATCAATCTTTCTAAGGACCTCAACTCTTTTTCTGGGAAGAGAAGCGGATTGTGAAGATGTGATAGTGACTTGATTGCCCTTTTTCTCCCACGAGAGAAGGAAAACCTGATCATTATCAAGGAACTGAATATCTAGACGACCTTTTCTGTAGGTATAGGTTAGACCCATCGAACGACCACTGAGCTGCTTATTCAGATGCTGCATCCAGAGCCATAAAGCAGGCCATGATCTTATAAAATTTCGCGGTTCCATGCTGGTAACCTAAGTGATTTCTGAGAGATGTGAACGTTTTTCCATCCCATCAAGTGGAAATATCCCCCTTAAACTCTTGACAGGGCATTCTTAATTCACTCTCGCTTGAATGCAGAACTTGAATATCTTATGGAACGTTTAATTATTAAACTTGAGCAGAATTTAAACGAAGTGAGACCTCTATGAAACCCAATCACACTTTTGCTGATGGAAATACAACATCCATACTGGAGAATCTAACAACAGCAGTTTTTCGTGCCAATCTGGAAGGATCATCATCAATTATTGATGTAAATCCAGCCTTCATCAAAATGTTTGGCTACAAAGATAAAGCTGAGATCGAATCAGTATCCATTATTGATTTCTATTTCGATCCAGCAGATAGAATTGAGATGCGGAAGGAACTCGCATCACACGGAAACATCCGTGATAGAGAAGTGATTTTTAAAAGGAAGGATGGCTCAGTTTTCCCTGGGCGAGTCTCGTCGGTGCTAGTTAAAGACTCCGATGGCAGGGATCTGTTTATTGATGGTGTCGTCGATGATATTTCGGAACTCAAAACCAAAGAGAAGGAATTGTTAGCAGAACAGCAAGTGTTTTTTAGTGGACCCGTTGTTTTGATCCAATGGCCTATGAATGAACACGAAGCTTTGATCAATATATCGGAAAATGTTAAAGACCTGCTTGGCTATCAAGCTTCAGATTTTTTGGAGGGTAAAATTCTCTATCCTGATCTGGTTCATGAGGAGGATAGACAAGAACTGCAGAATCATATTAAATCCATACTGGTTGGTGGTTCTGATATCATGATGGTACTTCCATATAGATTAAGATGTAAAACTGGAGAATATATCTGGGTTCAGGACTATGCCTATGTCCAGCGAGATTCGCAGGGTGAAGCTGTTGGGATTCTGGGATACATATATGATGTAACCGACCTGCAGGATTCCAGGCGGGAATCTGTAGAAAAAGAACAGCGTCTCAGAGATCTCATTGAAAATTCTCCAACTGGAATATTGAGAATCGATGGTGAAGGCAATATTGTTGAAGTGAACCAAAGAATGGTGGATATGTTGGGTTCTCCCTCCAAGGAGGCCACCCAGAAATTTAATATGTTCAAATTTAAACCCCTTATTGAGGCGGGTGTTACAGGAAAATTCCATGAGGCCATAGCAAAGAACAAAATTGTTTCGTTTGCAGGGCAGTACAATTCGAATTGGGGCAAAAAACTACGTTTCAAACTCATCATTTCACCGGTGCTGGATGCTGAAGGTCAGGTAATAGGTGCTCAGGCCAATATGGAGGATACCACAAGTACCCACAAGGCCAAGGTAGACAAAAAAAAGCTACAGAAAGCAAAACTTGAAGAGCGTAGGATTTTCATGGCTGGCCCTATCATGATTATTAAATGGGCTTATTCGGCAGATGACCCAGTGTTGTCTGTGAGTGAAAATGTTGAAAAAATTCTGGGGTATACAGTGGATCAATTCATGAGTTCCAACATGGTCCCATCTAAGATTATTCATCCCAGTGATTTAGAGATGGTTCGGGAAACTTCTCGTAAAGCTGTAGATAGTGGAAAGAGTGCCTTTAAATCTGCTCCATACAGACTTTTGAAAAAGGATGGGAGTTACATATGGGTGAGTGACTACAGCACAATTAATAGAGATGCTGATGGAAAACCAATGTACTTCTCAGGGATCGTCTGGGACATCTCAACAGTCATCGAAGCAGAGCTGGAACTAAAAATTCTTCTTCGCGAGGTCCATCATAGGGTCAAAAATAACATGCAGGTCATCATCAGTCTCCTCAATATTCAAGCGGATCATGTCAGGGATGAGCGTCTGTCAGAAATTTTTGGTGAAACTCAAAATCGAATACGAAGCATGGCATTGATCCATGATAAACTTTTTCGGTCAAAGCGGATGTCTGATATTGACTTTGGAAGTTATATTGGTTCACTCATCCTGGAGCTTAAAAACTTTTATGCTGTTGATACTGACAGTATACATATCCATCAAAAAATTGCAGGACTCAAGCTGGATATTGACAAGGCCATCCCCTGCGGTTTGATCGTAAATGAACTTGTCACAAATGCCCTGAAATATGCCTTCCCAGATAAACGGGAAGGAGATATTTGGATTTCTGCGGTGCCGGTTGGGGGCACCAGGGCAATGATTGAGGTTAAGGACAATGGTGTTGGGCTGAGAGAGGACCTGGTATTTGAAGAGGCTCAGTCCATGGGATTACGAATTGTAAGGATATTAACAGAACAGCTAGGTGGATCCATGGAAATCAATACTGAGAAGGGATCGTCATTTTCGCTTACCTTTGATCTCTTCGATAAAGCTTAGCAAGATGGTCCATGATTAAAGTTCTCTTTTTTGCTGATTCCCACCTGGGTTTTGATTTCCCTATTCGACCGAGAATTCATCGCAGAAGGAGGGGTTGGGATTTCTTCAAGAATTATCAGCTCATTTTAGATACTGCGGTGAATGAGGGTGTTGATGCTTTGGTGCACGGTGGTGATGTCTTTTTTCGATCGAAAATTCCAGCATCAATTATTCAAAAAACATACGAACCCTTGCTACCTGTTTTAGAGGGTGGCATACAAATGTTTTTTGTGCCCGGTAATCACGAGCGCTCTAGATTACCCTCATCACCAATATTTCATCATAATAATTTCCACCTTTTTGATCGTCCAAGATCATTTTCAATTGATATGAATGGACTGGAAACAATCTGGGGCGGTTTTCCAAATATCCGTAACCAGGTTCAGAAAGAATTTCCAGCTCATCTGGCTCAGGTCGGGTTTGGACAAGATTCTGAAGCACTCAAGATATTGTGTTTGCATCAGGCCATTGAGGATGCAGTTGTGGGAGTGCAAGATTATACTTTCAGAAAAGGTTCAGATGTGGTTGGGATAGATCAATTCCCAACCTATCTGAATCTGGTGTTAAGTGGACACATTCATCGACAGCAGGTATTGAGAAGTCGTACAGGTACACCCATCATTTATCCAGGTTCTATTGAGCGAACTTCATTTGCGGAGCGGCTGGAGACGAAAGGGTTTTTCATGTTACACCTGTCAAAAGAAGATATTCATTGGGAATTTCGACCGCTTCCTGCCCGATCAATGCATGAGATGACACTCCCTTCGAACCTGTTGGATGGGCAGAATCTTATGAGAGTCATTCTTGAGCAGGCTGAGAAGATTCCCGATGATGCCATTTTACGAATTCGAAGCGGGGCTGAAAAGCACCTGGAAATTCTGAGAATTGCTGATTTGCGAAAAGAATTGCCGGAGAGTATGAATGTAGATCTCCTTCCTCCAGTTGGTAAAACCCGCTACACGTGGTCTGCATATTCGGATTAGTATGGAGATTGCTCCTCAATTATATCAGGATCAGAGGGATTTACCCAAAACCTCAGGGGTTTACCTGTTTCTAGATTCACGAGAATACCCGCTTTACATTGGAAAATCGGTCAATCTCAGAACCAGGGTGGCTTCCTATTTGCGCAACGACAGTGGACAGGAGGAGCGGATTCAGAGGATGGTGCATGAAGCTCGAAGCCTGAGGTATGTTGAGACCGAAACTGAACTCATGGCGCTTTTACTGGAAGATTCACTGATTAAAAAATACCTTCCAGTTTACAACATCCGTCAAAAACAATTTAGAGATTACCGATATCTCCAACTCAGTGTTGATGCCTACCCTCGTCTCATCACTTTGGAAGACCCAGGTCAGATCCAGACAAATATCTACGGTCCTTTTCGCGATCGCTTTTTCATCCAACGCCTGCAAGAAATATTTTCCAGATACCTGGGTTTCAGGTCATGTACTGATGCAAACCCACAGAAAAGTTGCATTGAACTGGATTTGGGGCAGTGTCTGGGACCCTGCATCCTACCAGAAGTTCATGAAGCATACTCAATCGTAAGCGAGCAAGTTGGCCAATTTTTAGAAGGAGAAGATCCTGGTGTCATTTCTAATATTGAGGAAAGGATTCGGATCTGCATCCAGGAAACTAGATTTGAGCAAGCCCAACGCCTGAGAGACGATCTCATCTTTTGTGATGCATTTTTCAATCGTCAGCGCTTCAATCACCGATTCAGGGTGGAGCATCTCAAAATTGAAGGTAGGCGAGAGGGTATCCCAGGATATCTGTTTGAAAACGGTGCTTTGAAAGAGGTGATTCTTAGAGATGGCCGATTGTGCAAAGTAGGAGAGCAACTCGATCTATTTGACCTCTCTGTTGTCAAGGAGGATGAAGCTAGATTTTTATTAGATAGAGCAAATCTGGTTTATAACTGGCTAAAAAAGAATCAGGTGGGCGTGAAATACGAATTTCAGGAGTTGGGATCATCTTTCAAATAGGGCCAGAACAAATCTTCCATACCACCAAATGATCCATCAATGCTCATGGGGACCAATTTTGCAAACGAATCTAAAATCACAACCGCATTCAAACTGGCATCTTCCTCAGTTGCGGCCCTGAGCCGTTTTGTCATGCTGATATTGATGGCATCAATCTCATTATAAATCTCCCGCAAACCTCTTAGTGACCAGTCAGGTTCCAATCCATTTTTTGCCCGTGTGAATTGCGCAAGTAGATACATGGACATGGCCCGGTATATCGACTCATCAATTGTTGCAAAAGGTAAATGAGTACCCACCATGGGTCTCAAAAAATCAAGGGATGGGCAACCACTGGTAACCATGATGATCCCGAGTATGGAACTCAGACCACTCTGCATGGAGACCTTTTCCTTGGAGTAAGTTCTCTCGGATGTCTCAATACTCAGGTCTATAACATCATAAGAAACATCAGATTTGAAGGCCAATACAATGTCTTGAACATTCACCGCTACAGGACAGTGTTCCACCCCAGTGTCAGCAAGTTTGCAGCCTTCACACATATGAAATCCCAGCTCAGTCCAGACAGGTTTTTCTACATTGGAAACAATTTGATAGGCAAGTTTATCTGAGCTAAGAAGAATCTCAAAGTCGATGGATCTGGAATCAGCCATTTTGAATTTGTATTTAAGCGAGACCTGTGAAGGAGAATCTGCAGACATATCTCAAGATAAAACGATATAGTTGCTTTTCAATGCAATTTAGGAGGGTAATACTCGAGTGTGATAAGGGATCACAAAGGGGAACTAGGTGAATTATTTTGGGTGTATTAAGAAGAGGATTGATTTAGTTTCAAAGGCTTAACAATGAATGAGGATCTAGAATTTATGGCTGTCCCTGAAAAGAAACATCGCCGAAGAAAAAAGAGTAAGCGTTTTGAGAAGTCAGTTATTCGCGAATTCGGTGCGGAGATTTTGATTGGTATCATATTCTTTTTCGGAATATTTCTTCTTTACGAAGAGATGGAAATTAAGCGATATGTTTTTGATGGCATCGTCTCAGGTTTTCAGTATGTCACTCACGGTATCAGCCATTTTTTAAGCAACTTACTGGGTAGGGCTGAGGAATATGAGACATCTGATATTGTTGGTGCAACATTGATTATCATTGCATTGAATTTGTTGATAGCTCGAATAAGACAGAAGTCCATTTCCATTCTATCTGAACTAACAGAATGTCCAGAATGTGGAGATGATCTCGTTCTGATTCATCGGAATATTTTCCAGAGGGCATTTGGATTTTTATTCCGCTTAAAAATCAGGCGCTTTCATTGTCATAGCTGTGATTATGATGGTCTTCGAGTAAGGTCTCCAAAGTCAATTTAACATCACTCTATCTTGGGGTGAATTGCAGACTCCTAATAAGGCATGCCCTTTTAAATCTATGAACTTCCTAAATCGATATCGTAAGATACCAAGATCTATTCTGTTGATGATCTCAGCAGCCTTTCTCATTCATATGATCAATGCAGGGTTTATCCTCATTCTCAATATCTACCTGCGAAAAAAAGGCTATGCGGATGAAAGTATAGCTCAATTCAACTCGTTTCGATTCCTGGGGGTTCTTTTTTTTGCGTTCCCATTGGGCATTTTTATAAAAGGAAAGGCACTCAAACCCTTTTTCCTAGCCTCCAGTCTTCTGGTCCCTTTGTTCAGCCTTTTCCTACTCCTCTCCATACAAGGGGGTAATGAGACCCGAATTACACTTGGCTTCATTCTGTGGGGTATTTCGTTTATGATTCTTAACGTCTGTGGCCTACCCTATATCATGCGATCGGCTCCGGAAGAGGTTGTCTCAGAAGCCATATCACTGAATTTCTCAACCTGGTCTCTGGCCACCATTGTATCGGGATCATTGATCAATATCCTTTCACGCGTCAAAGAGATAGTTATTGGCGGTGTACTTATACCTCTAGATGAATATCATATTATGCTGGTGATTATATCAATTAGCTCATTGTCATTCATCTTGGTATTATTTATCAAGGAAGCCAAACCACGGTCGGTTTCCAGTAGCTTTTTCAATAATTTGAGAGCGCTTGGATCAGAATACGATTGGAAATTGATTGGACGGGTATTGGTTCCGAATATGCTTATTGCCATAGGCGCAGGTCTGACGATTCCTTTTGTGAATTTGTTTTTCAATACTGTATTTGAGGTGGATTCAGACACCTTCAGCCTTATTGGTGCCGGAACCGCTGGTATTGTGTTCATGACGACGCTGATAGTACCTATAATACGACGTAAGTTTGGGTTCAGAGTTGCCATTTTGATTCCTCAATGGCTGGCTATTTTATTTCTAGTGATTTTGGCTACCACTCAGCTGGCTCAAGCCTATTCATGGGCTTTTTATGTGGCTATCGCAGCCTTTATGCTACGCCAACCCTTTATGAATATGGCTGGTCCCATGACAAGTGAGCTGGGCATGAAGTATGTAGGACCGCGGAACCAGGAATTGATTTCAGCTATCAGCTCCAGTATCTGGAGTGCTTCCTGGTTTATAAGTGCCAAAATATTCCAGGTGCTACGTCAAATGGATTTAGAATATTATCAAATTTTTCTTATTACTGCAGTGCTATATGCTGTGGGTGTAAGTTTTTACCACCTATTAATCAATGACTTTTTACGGAGAAAACCGGAAAAGAATCAAGGACCTGTCCTGCCAAATGTGCAATTTCGAGGTTGAACAGGGGAGAAGGAAAACTATGGAAGTACTTAGTTCAAAACAGAAAAAATACTTAAAATCTAAAGCCCACCCTTTAAAGGCGGTGATTCAAATCGGGAAGGCTGGTGTGACTGCCCAATCTATTCAAAGTATTGACGCAGCTTTGAATTCACATGAAATGGTTAAGGTGAAGTTTATTGCCTTTAAGGAAGAAAAAGAAAAATATCTTGATGAAATATTAGCGGGCTCGAAGTCACAGTTTGTAAGCCTCATAGGACATGTTCTCACCCTGTATCGCGAAAATGAAGAATCTGACAAGCGAAAGTACGATTTACCAAAATAAACTGATGCCATGATTAATCTTCACAATATCACAAAAACCTATCCGGACAAGACCCTGTTCAAGGGTCTGGATCTGGTCATAAAAAAGGGATCCAGAGTCGGTCTGGTCGGTGCCAATGGCTCGGGGAAAACAACCCTGCTTAGAATGATTGTGGGTGAAGAGGATACGGACCAGGGTCAGATTCAAGTCGATAAAAAGGTCACAATAGGGTATTTACCCCACCTGAATTCAACCAGTAAGTGCAATTTCTTGTTTCCCAAAGAATACATCATTGGGTGTTTTAAATCCAAGACGTTTCCTTGGCCTATTATTTAATCTGTCCATAACAAACATCTCATCCGACGCACTGATACTTG
>JABHBL010000033.1 GCA_018673925.1 Fidelibacterota bacterium | reverse complement strand
GCCGTTGATTACCCAATTTCACTGGAGCCATAAACCAGCGCACACGTTGCTTCTGAATCTCTACCGATCCACCTAACCGTTTTACCCAAGGGTCAAATTCTGGGGCAGAGACCCTCACCGTTTCAACATCCTGAGAGTGGTTCTCCATAAACAGCGGGTGGCTGCGTACTCTCTCCCCAATCAACTGCTGCGGATGCCAGCTTTCGCTCGGCTCACCACTCACCGTAACCACTTGCCCCTCTGCATCCACCAGAAAGGTATAAAAAATCTGGGGATAGACACCAACCAAGGTATTCAATAAGCGCTGCCCCTGTTCCAGCTCTCCCGACTGCAGGGCCTCTCCTCCTCTGGGGTCCTGCACTGCCAGCTCAACAATATGGCGATTCTCATCCACCCGCTCCCGCAGCTGACTACGAATAAAGGAGAGCGTAGCAACCATCTGATGCTCAATCTCCTGCTTTAGTTCGCTACGCATCTCCTGCTCTAACAAGAATGCTGCAGTAGCCGTCAATAACAGAATCGAACTACCTACAATGGCAATCGTTCGGGGAATCAGTTTCATATTGGATAACATAGTAGACTTTACCTTTCACCACCTGCTTTAACGCTTTTCAAGCGATAACTATACATGACTATTCAAAACAATCGTTACCCATTCCAATTAGACCTAACCAACGGAAAAGTTGACATGAACCACGGCAGCGGAGGACGTGCCATGGCCCAACTGGTTGATGAACTGTTTGTACGCCACTTTGATAATGAGCTGCTACGACAGGCCAATGACCAAGCCAGCTTTGAGATTCCCACGGGTCGCATGTCTATCAGTACCGATGGACATGTGATCTCTCCCCTCTTCTTCCCTGGTGGAGACATTGGCTCTCTCTCAGTCCACGGCACCTTGAATGATGTCTCCATGTCTGGGGCCAAACCACTCTACCTATCTGCCGGTTTCATTCTGGAAGAGGGCTACCCACTGGCTGACCTGGATCGCATCATTCGTTCTATGGCCGCTGCTTCTAAAAAAGCAGGGGTACCGGTGGTAACCGGAGATACCAAGGTTGTCGAGCGAGGTAAGGGCGATGGTGTCTTTATTACCACCACTGCAATAGGGCTGATACCTGAAGGAGTCAATATCTCTGGGGACCGCGCACAACCGGGCGATCTCATTCTTATCAGCGGAACGCTGGGCGACCACGGCGTTGCTATCCTCTCCAGTCGCGAAAATTTGGAGTTTGAGACCACCATTGAGTCTGACTCTGCCGCACTACATGGGTTGATTGCCGACCTCGTTGCTGCTGTCCCCGAGATTCACTGTCTACGAGACCCTACCCGTGGGGGGCTGGCGACCACACTCAATGAGCTGGCCCGCCAGTCACACATCGGCATGCGCATTCGTGAGGCTGATCTACCGATACAACCTGCGGTCCATGCCGCCTGTGAACTACTGGGGCTGGACCCGCTCTATGTGGCTAATGAGGGGAAATTGGTCTGCATTGTAGCAGCCGAACATGCTGACAGAGTGCTGACCACCATGCAGCAGCACCCCAACGGCAAAGAAGCGGCCATCATTGGGAGAGTGGTCGAAGATGAGATGGGTTTTGTGCAGATGGAAACTACACTGGGTGGGAGTCGAGTGATCGATTGGTTGACTGGAGAACAGCTTCCCAGAATTTGCTAAGGAACCTCTAAACTTTAATGAGGCCACTCAAAGGCGAGAGAGAAGGAGAAGGTGCTCCCTACACCGACCTCACTACTCACCTCAATCCCTGCTCCCCCCATCATCTGCACCAACTGCTGGCTGATCGCCAAGCCTAATCCACTACCACCATGCCTGCGGGTAAGTGAGCTGTCTGCTTGGGTAAAGAGGTCAAAGATCTGATGCTGCTGCTCTGCACTCATCCCAATACCAGTATCGGAGACAGAGAAATTCAGCACCTTCTGATTCCGCGCCTCTCCCTCCACGGTAGCAACAGTGATACCTATACTGCCCTGGTCGGTAAACTTGATCGCATTACTGCAGAGATTATTCAGCACCTGAGTCAAGCGTTGCGCATCCCCCAACAAGGTGTGCGGCAGGTTATTCCCCAGATTCACTCGACATTCCAGCCCTTTCTCTTGTGCCGCCCCACTCTGGAAAAACCGCTGCAATTTCTGTAACAATGGCTCTAGCTCAAAGGGTTCAACCTCAATCTCCATTTTTCCAGATTCAATCTGTGAGGTATCCAACAGGTTATCCAACAGCCCCATCAACTCTTGGGATGATTCTCGCTGAATCTCTAGATAATTTCGCTGAGTTGCATCAATATCGGTTCTTAACAACAGATCATTCAACCCCATCACGCCATTCATTGGGGTACGAACTTCATGCCCTATATTGGCAATAAATTCAGATTTATAACGCCCAACACGAACCAGCTCTTCAGCTGTTGTCGAGTAGACGGACTTCTTCCGCCAAGGTTGTCGTTCTGATCAGCTGACTCTTTCATGGGTACACCTCGCTGCACGCAGCTACTATGTGATCTCTGCTCATTACGACTTCCTCTTGGGTTGTTGTCACGCCCCTCTCAGAACCGTGCTTGCGCAATTCACGCACACGGCTCCTCAACAGCACTCGTCTCTTCACTTTGAAAGTTACCATAGGTTCACCATAATACGCGGGGCGGGCAGCGGAAATCGCTTGAGTAGCAGATTGAACTTATCAAAGTTCATACTCCCTCTTTTGCCTCTTCTCCCCAACCATTTGTAGAGTAGCATTCTCACTTCATAGGCGAAGTTCTGTATGCTCTGGCTGTTTCCAGTTACTCCGTAGTAGGCATAATGCCCCCTCAGTTTTCTGGCTGTTGTTTTCATGATCTCGACAGTTGATAGGGTACGGTGCTTCTTTATCCACTGCCTGTAGAGCTTCAGTTTGGCGGTAATCCGCTTGCTGATGCTCTTACGTCCAATCTGAAAGGTCTTGCCATTTCGTGAGGTGGTGCAGTAGTGGGTAAGACCGAGAAAGTCGAAGGTTTCTGCCTTTCTCTCTCCTCGCTCTTTTGCTCTCTTCTGCGCCTGCGGTCCAAACTCTAGGATTTTGGTTTTCTCTGGGGCAATCTCTAGCCCGTACTGGTTGAGCCGCTTTTCCATTTCTATACGAAATCGCTTTGCATCTGCTTCTTGTTTGAAGCAGACGACAAAGTCATCCGCGTAGCGGATGAGTCGGGCTGTACCTGTACAGGTTTTGAGGTATTTCCGTTGAAACCATAGGTCTAGGGTGTAGTGGAGGTAGAGGTTTGCGAGTACAGGGGAGATTACTCCGCCTTGCGGTGTCCCTTTCTCGCTAGCTCTAAATACTCCTTCTTCATGGATTCCTGATTTGAGGAAGCGTTTGATGTACCGAAGTACGCGCTTGTCTGCGATTCGGTGTGCCAGAAATTCCATCAGCTCGTCTTGGTCTACGTTGTCGAAGAAGCCTTTGATGTCGGCCTCTACGATGTAGTTGGTACCTTTTCCTGTGATGGTCTGGTTGATGATTCGCAGGGCATCATGGCAGCTGCGGTTGGGGCGAAATCCGTAGGAGTCGTCTATGAAGTCTTGTTCGTAGATGGCTTGCAGAATTTTGCTCAGGGCCGCTTGTACCAGTTTGTCCTCCAGTGCAGGTATTCCCAGTGGCCGCATTTTCTTGCTTCCAGCTTTGGGGATGTAGACCCTTAGTACTGGTTGCGGGATGTATGCCATTCGATGGAGTCGCCCGATGAGGTCATCGAGATTTTCCATCAGGTTTCCTGCGTATTGCTCTTTGGTGATCCGGTCGATGCCACTCGCCTTTCCTTCCTTCAAGGCGTTGAAGCATCCCAGCAGTAGCTCTTTGTCTACCAGATGAAATAGACTGGTAAACCGACACTCTGGATCTCTGCCAGCTTTCTCCGCTATGCGTTGCAGTTTCGTTTCTACAGTTTCATCATTGCTGTGCATGATCTGTATGTCTCTGCTCCGCTGTTGCTGTTGCAGTGGCCTTTCCTCTTCTGGCATTACCCAGCCTCAACGGTACTACGCCACTGTCCGACTCCCTACTTCGCATCAATCAGTTCTCTCTTTGTTATCGATTGTTCCAATTTACTCACTTCCTTGTGAGACTCGGTAGGGTCTCCCAGGTTGCCATTTATTCCCTGTGTACAACATGCCATCGTCTCAGACCCCGAGGAAGCAATGCAGATCTTGCCTTCCGCTCTGCATTGTGTGGACTTCCAGTTAAGCAAGACTGTCGTCCTTCCTGTTTATAAGCATTTCGAGGCTCTATCCGTTCAACTCTCGCTTACGGCCTGCTGTCTTGATCCCTCTGTGCTTAGTCTTTGGGATTACTCCCGCCAACCCAAAGTTCTCTATCCGGTGGCTGGCCTGCCTTGCCGGAGTGGGGTTCACGCCCACTGGATTAAATGACCTTGCCTGGCCGCACTGCTCAT
>JABHBL010000005.1 GCA_018673925.1 Fidelibacterota bacterium | reverse complement strand
TCCCCCAGTCTGTAAATGAGGTTTTGGAGCTCGTGGTAATCGATCTTGAATTTGCCGCTTTCAAGGGCAAACATGGGCAGATTGAGGGCATAGGTCTGGTCCAGGGCCTGGCGGAGATGGAACTCCAGGTTTGGATAGCCAAGTGAAGTTTGACTGTCTGTTATTTCCGGGGTTGATCGCTTCAGCATACCTGTTCCTTTGGCTCACGTTTCAACATCAGGATAATAACATATAAAATACATCTTATGCCAAGTACAAAGACAGGTACATCAACAGGTAAATATCTGCTCATATTTTTATAAGTTTTAAAATATTAAGGGAAATTCCCTGTTCTCAGCAACTCTAGATTTGGTAGAAAAAAAATTACATGCTGGGATTGAAGATATTTATATTAGGCCGGATTATTCGACAAGAAGGGAAATGTCACTATGACTGATGATTTCATGGATTCGCCTGAATTTCAGGCGCTGATAAAAGAATATTTGAACTATTTAAACACGGCCTTACCCGGGGTTCGCGGCCACCTGAGTGACAATCTATATAAGGATGTTTATAAGTTTGGTCACAATATTAAGGGAACAGGGACCAGTTATGGTTTTGAAAACCTGAGTGAGCTCGGTGCAGAGATATGCAATAATATCAAAGCCGAAAATTATTCAAACCTGGGATCACTTCTGGACAATGTCGGAAACATTTTGACAGAGGCTTTGGCTTAGCTTAACTCAAAATAATATTTTATAACAAAAAAGGCTGGAAATTTCCAGCCTTTTTTATATTCAAATATGACACGCTTGCTACCATAGGATATATAGTAGTATCCCTCCAAAAATAATATAGGCAAATCCAAAGGGAATGCGTTTGGTGTAAACAACGCTTTCAACGTTATATACACGATTAAAAAGCTCACCGGCTTTGATCAAGGTTTTGGGGGAACCTATCAAGAGCAGTCCGGTAACAAATGCTATAACGGCAACAAAAACTATATAAAAATCATATCCCTGCATGTGTAATCCTCACATCCTAAAGCGTTGTGTAAAACATAAATGCTGCGGCTGCCATCAAGAACAGACCAAACGCATAACGATTCCGATAGATTAAACCATCAATATTATAGAGACGGTTGGTTTGCTCTCCCAATTTCACCAGTACCTTAGGTGCAATAAGAAGCAGTATTCCGATAAGGATCGAAATGATGGACAATAAAATACCGAATTCTCTCATATTTTCCCTTTACTAAAGTTTCTGCTTAGATAATAATAACAAGCAACTATGATTCCAAGTTAGTGCTTTATAAAATAAATAAAGTTTCATATTCGATTATATGTATTCTCAGCATTTAGCCAGGTCAGTATTCGAAGAGGGAATTATCCTCCACTCCGAAATCAATAATTTTAAAGTATTCATCATGATATATATGATTCAAGTGCATTTGCCCATTATCTAATGTGGATTTATTAAGCTCGTGGGCAAATACGGCACCTTCCAGATAACTCTCATTTTTTTCGAAAGTAAATTTTCCAGGAGCGAGGCATATACCATAGACCCGTCCTTCCAGTTTTATGTCATCCCTACAATAAAGTTGACCCCAGGCAACCACGTCCCTACTTATTTTCAGGTCATCTTTGGCATAGAGCTCATTTGTTGTGACAGGTCGATCTTGAGCTGGGAGGGCTGAATGATCCTCACCAAATTGGCTCGCATTTTCCAATTGGATATCTTTTTTAGATATGAAGATGATATTATCATCCACTGTAGATTGAATTTTTACCTCTTCCTTTTTTTTACCTACTTTGGCTTCTTTTAATGTGAATTTATCATTGGTAATGATTATACCTGGAGACTCTTGGGTTCCGCCTGTGACATGCGAGCCCTCAATCTTCACTTCTCCCTTCACGTATAGCGTGTTGTCCGTATATATACTTAAGTCAAGGGTGGTGTTAGTCCAAGTTTTTTTGCCCTTAATTGTATTGCCTGAAGTAGAAGTAACGGCATCGGCAAGCGCTATTAAATTGTCATAATAGCTATTATCAAAATCGGGCAGCCATAGATCACCCTGAGGATGTGCCCCATATGTGAGAAATTCATGGTCCCCTGTCTCTACGTCGACCCCTATCGGAGAAGTGGCACCGTAATAAATGTGTGTTGCTTCACCTATTGCTGTATCACCATAGGTTGAGCCATCTTCAACAATCACGTCATCGCCAAAATAGATCGAGTCATTTAATGTGAAAT
This sequence comes from Fidelibacterota bacterium, assembly GCA_018673925.1. GTDB lineage: Bacteria > Fidelibacterota > UBA8477 > UBA8477 > JABMPR01 > JABMPR01. The sequence goes on along the minus strand of JABHBL010000005.1, from coordinate 6,436 downwards.
CTTTGGTTAAGTCAAAAGGAATCTCACCCTTTTTAGCTACCGAATGCGCTTCAATGATGGAAACATCAGCCCAGGCCGTCAGGAGTGAAAATGCAGCAATAATGCGGAAATTGCTTTGTGCCTCTCCAAATTTTCCCTCACTCATCACTCGATAGAAATTAGTTGTCAGTGGTGAACCGGATTCATCTGAGGCACTGGTATCAATAGTCACGGTGCTATTAAAAAAATTAAAAGTACCCAGGACATCATTCTCACCTAGCTCGGCTTTATAAATGCCCCATTCTATCCCTGACATAGCGGTCCAATGGGCTTGACTAGCCGAATACATGTCTCCTAGTTCTGCTGATTGGGTTGAGACCTGCCTGAAAACCATAGTGACAGTCAGACCCATTACAAGAGCGACTACGATAGCGATGAGAGAAAATCCAAACCCAGACTCGGCATTTGTTGCATGTATTGAGACAGCAGGGCTTTCTTTGCTTCTCAACGCAGAAGGGTGTATGTTGATTCTATTCACCATAAACAGATCACCGCTCCAGTGGCTTATTATAAATATTTAAATTTTCTGGATATACTATTGATAACAGTGAGACGCCATCAACACCATCATCCATGGTTAATTTCAGTTTAATCAGGCGAACCAGCTTAAGATCAGCAGCGTTTAGAGGTGTGCTGGTGAGCTCCGCATTATCACCACCAAAATACTGAAATGTTGTTGAAGCATTTACGACAGGTGTCGCTAAAATTTTTGCAGTTCCAATTCCAACTTCCCTGCGAGTAAAATCAGAGGAAGTAACAACGTATTCCCAGGTATTTCCATACTTATCATTAAATCCAAATTTTTGATCCTCAGCAGTGATGATATTGGTGGAATCCGTTATCATACCGGTTTCACGTTGGAAAAGATTGATAGCAGACAGTCCGCGTGTGACAACTTTTTTGCGGTCTGAGACCTTCTCCAGAATATTAAAATTGGAAGCAATAATTGAAACGAGGATACCGCTGATAATCACCATCAATGAGATGGAAATAATGAGTTCCATGAGCGAAAAACCATGAGTCCAGCATGACCTGGTGCCCCGTTCCCCTGAATCATAGCGTACACTCATTATATACCCGCCATGAGAGAGGAAAACTCCATAGGATTCTCCAAGGCACCATGATCAATGGTCACGATGATCCGCTTAAAAGAAGCCCCGGGACCAACACTATCAGTCCAACTGGTTGCTAGAGCAACGCAGAAAACGCGGGTACTCACACTAAAACCCGTAAAACCGTCACTGCTAAAATCCCAGCTGGCTCCGGCATAGTCATCTATATCATCATAATCTGCAGAGGTCGTTTCACCTGTGTCCGTTCCATAAGCAGTACTCCAGGGTGAACTCAAATTTTCATCATACTGGTGCATGCGAATGATATTCATCACTGAATTACCAAGAGAGACAGCTCGCAGACCTACTTCAACTCGGGAGCTCATACTTACATAGTTATTTTGAGCAACCTGTATGGCCAGAATAGCGATGGCTATGATGCTTAAACCAATAATCATATCGATGATGGAGAAACCCGATTGCGAATGTCTACGGTGTTTCATAAGCCATACCTGTTTCTGCAACCAGGGTGATTGTCCTCGAATTAAGGACGATGCTGCCACCATTGGAGGGAGTCCCCCAATAATTGAATGATACCTCTGATCCACCACCAAATGAGGCACTTGTTATTGAGACACCTGGATAATCAGTATCAAGATCCAGGGTATCTGTCGCTGAGGTTTCGGGGTCCGCTATAATTGTCCGCACACCAGCACTTGGACCTGTAAATAGGGCATAACGATTTCCTGCAGGTTCTACCACCAACCAGGTAGTATCATGACGACTGATAGCATAATTACGTATATAATTAATGTCTTCCACAATACGTTCACTAACTGCCTTTTCGCGGACATCTTCGATGATATTGCCAATCTTTGGAAAAGCAATTACCGAAAGGACACCTATAATTGTAATGATCAATGCTAATTCAACGAGGGAGAATCCAGACTTTGATGTCAATTCTGGCATGAGTCACACTTAGGGGCGAAAGGTTTGAGATATACCCGTGTCTGGATCATCGATCCGGAATCCTTTACCCTCATGTTCCGTTTTGGGAAGGAGGTAGTATAGAAAGGGATTTTCGTAGGGATTATAAATGATTTTAGAGCTGCTATATAACTGAGCAACGGTACGGCCATCATATAGTATTGTTGATTCAGCCCACTGATGTGTCATTTTGTGATCGGCTGGTTCGGCTGGCCAAACATCAGACTCTGATTCGAAGAGTGACCCAAGATAGAGATTAATGATACCCTGGCTCATTTGACTGACATTCGTTTTACTCATGACCAGTTTTGCTTCATTTTGAGTTTCAAGGTAGGTCGGAGTCACGACTGCGGCAAGAATACCCATGATTGAAACCGTGATAACGGCCTCCAAAAGAGTAAATCCTCTTTGGTATTGCTGCTTGATGAAATCTCTCGTTTTTTCCATAATCGAATGACAACTTGGGTTGATTCATACATCATTTTATAAGAAATAGCCGGGGAGCTAAGCTCCCCGGCTCCATCAATACTATTTATACCTTATAAATGAGTCAGGTATAAATTTTTGGGCAATCTCTTATTCGTCGACTATAGTGTACTTTGTAGAATCGCCAACTGTAGTATACTTATATGTATAAATGTCAGCGTCACCAGTACCTGCCTGATATACAAAAAGGATACTATCATTGCCTGTTGCTGCTCCTGCTACAACTGTCCAACCCTCAGGTTCTTCATCAAGAATATCTGAAAAGTTTGTCATACCATCTGGATCTGGAAAACCACGTTTACCACTATCTACCAGCTGTTTAGCAGCATAAATGTTTAAACCACTTTTAATACTACCAATCACAGATTGTTTGTTCTTTGCATGAGCTTCGCTAGTAAGTGAAAAGAACTTTGGTACAGCTACTGCAGCCAGAATTCCAAGAATGACGATTACCATAATCAGTTCGATTAGTGTAAAACCCTTGTTATTGTTCGTTTTCATTTCATATCCTCCTGATACGTTTTTGTATTATTATCAATTTCTTATTTACATTGTGTATTCAGCAATGACCAGTGGCTGATTTTTATCACGGATTTTGAACATTGGTACACTAGTGATAATCAGCTCTGGTGGATCTCCTGCCCAGCTGGCTTGACCCGTTGAATCTGCATGCACATAAAACTCCCAGCCAGAGCCAAAAGGTGACTTTGGCACACCATCTTTAAATAAATCAGTGGTGACTACCTCAACAACACCAGCACCTCTGTCATACTTGATAAGGATGGTAGCATCAAGTAAGTCAGTCCAAGCGCTACTTGTGGAGTTAAGCTGAGCTAAGGCACTACTTCCGATTCCATAGTGTGCAACTGAGGTGTATTTGTTCACAATGGCTGACCCTATGGTATTCATTGTTTCCAGGGCTTTATTGGCTTTACCATTTTGCTGGGCATCCAGATAGGCCGGTACGGCAAATGCTGCCAGGGTACCAATGATGGCTACGGTGACAACCAGCTCCATTAATGTAAAACCTTTGCTATTCCTGTTCATTTCGTTTCTCCTGAAATATGTTTCGTCAATCATGCCTTGTATAATGCAATTGACATGCCAAAACATAAGTTACTGTTTTTAGTGATTTTACCATTTTCTGAATATAAAAGAGTGTTTCATAGCGCTACACTACGCTGTACCTTTATGATACAGATGAGATGATTAATACTGGACTACCACGAAGAATTCAATCCAGATATAACAGCCCAGGGCAAACAGTGCAATGGCGATAGTATACAACCAGCTTGGGAACTGTCGTTGAAAGAAATGATATCGAAATCCTTTTTTTGGTTCTGTAGCTTTCATACTTTCACTCTCCAAATTCCCCACTTCTAACTTCTAACTTCTAACTTCTAACTTCTAACTTCTAACTTCTAACTTATTTAACGGCACCATACATATTCCACATGGGTAAAAATATACCTAAAGCCATAAACAGTAGAGCACCACCCATAAAGACCGTCATCAATGGTTCGATGGCACCACTCAGACCTTCAATTTTTACATCAACTTCCTGATCATATTGAGCCGCGACATTGGCCATCATATCATCCATGGCTCCTGACTTTTCACCCACTGCAATCATTTTGACAGTCATTTTCGGGAAATATTTACTTTTTCCAAGCGCTGCTGCCAGACTAATACCCTTCTCTACCTCCTTGCGGGCATTGGCAATCTCTTTTCCAATAACCACATTCCCCACTGTCTTTTCTACTGTCTCCAGGGCTTTAATAATCTGAATACCCCCCCGACTCAAGGTTTCAAGCATATGAGCAAAACGGGCAATATTGGTTTTTAAAAATATCTCTTTAAAGATGGGTAGTTTCAGTTTGAAACCATCAATAGTAAACCGACCCTTTTCTGTTTTACCAAATGCTTTCAAACCGAAGATTCCGGCGACAAACCCAATAACCACTACAGGCCAAAACTGAATCAGAAAATCACTGGCAGTTATCATAATCACTGTTGGCATAGGTAAATCCATGCCCTTTGATTGGAACATGTTTGAGAATTTTGGGACAATAAATATCATCGCACCAATAAAAGCCATCCCCAGAGCACTGGTTACTATCATGGGATAACGCAAAGCAGATTTGACATTACGCACCACTTCTTGATCGTGTTTGATAAAGGAACCAAGACGTTCCAGGATCTGCTCCATGACACCGGCTGACTCGCCTGCCTCAATCATATTTACATAGAGGAGTGAGAATGCACCAGGATAATCTTGCATGGCCTGTGAAAGGGCTTTGCCACCGCTCACGCTCTTAATGAGCCCCTTTACAACAGAACGCATCGTGTCTGTTTCAGCTTGTTCCTCTAACGCCTCCAGAGCACCAATCAGTGGAATACCTGAACGAAACATGATGGCTAATTGAACCGTAAAGTTTTCAATCTCGTTCGGTTTGACCTTTTTGCCCTTTTTAAACATGGCTCCGCCTGATAGGGCACTTTGCTTGTGTTCCTTGACCGAAAGCAGCATTTCACCGCGCTCATCAGCCTGGGTAAAAACCTCCACCTTTGACTCAGCAGTCACAATACGTTCTTCAACTGTCCCAGAATCACTCATGATGCGGCAGACGAAATCAGGCATCTTTACTCTCTTCCTGCCCCTGATTGTCCGAAAAGTTCAAATCATACTTTTTTATTTTGCGGTAAATGGCGGTGCGGGATATCTGGAGCTGTGCAGCAGCTTGACTAATATTACCTTTGAGCTCAGTGAGCGTGTACTGAAGCGCTTCCTTTTCAATCTCCCATAAGGGTCGTATCGAACTTGGCTCAGCAGCTTTGGCTATGTCTAGAGTTGCATTTGACTCAGGCACTTCATCCTGCATAAGGGAGCTGGGCAACAAGGATGGACCATCTGACTGGAAAACGCTGCGAGTGAGCATATTTTCCAGCTCTCTGACATTTCCATGGAGATCCATACTCGAGAGGGTCTCAATCAACTCCCAACTCACCCGTTTGATGGTTTGATCCTCTCCTCTTAATAATTTTTCCAGAAAGAAAATTACTAGTAACGGCAAATCAGCTGTTCGGGATCTTAAAGGGGGAAGTTTTAAAGGTATCACATTCAAGCGATAATGGAGATCTTCACGGAATAAACCTTTTGAGATTTGCTCCGGCAAATTTTTGTGCGTAGCAGTCACCAGTCGGATGTCCACTGATTTTTCTTTCACACTCCCTAAGGGCTGAATCTTACCATCCTCAAGCACACGTAGGATCTTAACTTGAAGCTCCAGGGGCATGTCACCAATCTCATCTAAAAAGAGGGTGCCCTCATGTGCCAGTTCAAATTTTCCAGCTTTATTCTGATTGGCACCGGTGAAAGCCCCCTTTTCAAAACCAAACAATTCACTTTCCAGGAGATTTCCAGGAATGGCAGCACAGTTTATGCTGACAAATGGTTTTGCCCTCCGTTCACTGAGTTGGTGCATTGTCCTGGCGACTAGCTCCTTGCCAGAACCACTTTCTCCCTGGATAAGTACGGTGTATTCGCTGGTAGCAACTCGAGTAAGTTGACGATACACATCCAGCATGGGTAGTGAATTCCCCACAAAATCTCCGAAGCCCCCTGGTCTGAGCAACTTTTTTGAGATCTTGCTTCCCAGACTTTTCGCAAAATCAGTATATTTATCTAACCTCTCCATGATAGCATCAAGTGAAACCTCAAGGTCATCAATGCGAACCACACCAAAAAGTTTGGAGGTATCCCTGGCGATTCGCGTGTCAAAATCTTGTTTGGCACTAAAAAGTATGATGGCTTGGTGTGGGTGTACTCTGCGTAAATCTTTTATCCAGGTGTGGTACTCATCTGCAAAGGC
>JABHBL010000004.1 GCA_018673925.1 Fidelibacterota bacterium | reverse complement strand
GGTACCATAATGATCCGCCATATCCTGGTAACTTTCATTGATATCAGGATCATACCAGTTCGATTTTGTCACAGCTGATTTTAAATTATCTGGAACTAGCACTTCAGTCACACCACCATAGAACTTGAATGCTCTCACGTGAGAGGCAATGAAGTCATGTTTCTTCTGGCTCATACTAGCTTCAGCATAACTGTAACCGCTGGCTCCCAGAGCTGCTACAAAGACTTCGGCTTTGCTGATCTCTCCGGTCTTTGGGTCTATGACTTCCATAGTTAAGCCGGAATAATCAACGAACATCTTCTCGCCAACTTTATGTTCCTGACGCATACTGACACTCACCTTCTTTGACCAGAGGCGGTAGTGGTCACAGAACTGGGAATAGCCCAAGCCTTCTGGATGTTGCTCACGGTACTCTTCCCACAGCAGGGAACGGGTCACATGTTTCTTTTTCAACTCGGTATTCATCTTACTAAAGTCTGGCAGTGGTCGGCTTGAACCCTTGGGCTTATCTCCAAAGAGAGCGGTGTATATCTGATCATCATTAAGAGTCTGGATCAGCTCCAGAGTCAGGTCACTGGCTTTATAGGCTGGGAGGTAATCATTGACTGTTGATCGTGGTAGATCCAGAGCATTCCTGATGGCTCGAACTGACAGATCAGTTAGCTCCTTCAACTCTATTATCTTGCGGATGTGTTTCATTTTTAATCTCCCTGCCCATCTGTGAGGTGGGCTGTTCTTAAGGTGTTTTCTGTGCATTTATGCCCTCATCTTTAAATGAGGACATGTTCACCTTGAACAGGAGTGTGGCAACTAGGATTAGTTCGCCAAGGGGGTTTTAAATATTATTCCGGTCAACCCTCCGGAAGTGTCCGAAAGATTCCGGAATCACTGTCCGGTGAAAACCGGAATGCTGTCCGAAACTTTCCGGAATCGGTGTCCGAAAGTCTCCGGATTTTCCACCATGTCCCTTAATGCTTCCAACTTAGCTTTTAATACATCAATACCTGTTGGTCATGGCTCCCTTAAATCGATAATTAGGTGGCTGAAAAATTCAAGACCTGAAAAAGTTAAAACACCTCGTACTCTGCTCTTGACTCATATTCGGTTTTTCCTGGGATTTGTGACTATTGCGACAATAGAAACGTTTCCCGCAGTCTGTGCAAATAAAGCATTTTAAACGGGTAATTAATTTCATGATTCGATTTCTATGAATCTGTTGTATATATTCAGAACCACAGCGTGGGCACGTGATCACATTGTCCTGTTCAGTTGCTATATTCCCCTCTGGTTCCAAGCGTTCATATCCCCATCATTAGCTTAAACCCTGTCTTGTCAGATTGATGAAAAACAACATATTTGGAAATTCTATCAATGTCAAGATTTTCCCTACCCAATCCCCGCAACACCGATATAGACTCAACGGTATATCTTGTACACCGCCCAGGACTCGAACCTAGAACAAATTGATTAAGAGTTGGTGAGCCAGAATTGTTTTCTAGCCAGTTTCAGCATCGTTCCCCATCTGCACGAGGCCTTTCCTGGTAACGGTTTAGCCTCTCTCCTGCGTATGGTATTCTACCCAATTTCCGAATAGAGTTTTCTATCCAATTAGTGACAAACTGGGACAAATATACCGTAAATGGTATATTCGATTGGATAGAATGCTCATCTGATTGAATGTATTTCTGGGTTCTAGGGGTGTGGGTAATTAAGTGGTGCAAGAGCCTGCTGTAAATCCCCTACTCGCCAACACCCTTTCACTTTTCGATGATGTTCTAATGGTAAATGGAGGAATGCCCAAGAGATTACTGCAGACCTTTCGAGGACACAAATCTCTTAGAACCTCAGAAATCTACGTTAACCGGGAAGGGAGGAAGAATTATTCCAATATACATAATACGTATTGAATACAATACTTATACACATTAATTTATATAAACGCTAAATAATCAGGGTGACGATGATGAATCACGGAAGGTGTACGTCAATTAACCCGTAAAATGGGGAGTACCATGAAGAAAAGTCTAAAAGTGCTTTTAATTGTCTTAGCTATAATGATGATTTCAAGCTGTGCTTACTTATTAGGAGGAGGCGATAATCAGGATGTTGCGATAAAATCTTCTCCTGAAGGTGCAAAAGTCGCCATTGCAACAATGGGTGGTGTAAATGTCTTTGAAGGGAATACACCAGCCTCAGTAAACCTTAAAAGAAAGAACAAATACATGGTGACAGTCAACATGGATGGGTATAAAGAAAAGTCCATGATGATTGACCAAACTTTGAACATGTATACTCTTGGAAATGTCGTCTGTGGTGGGATTCCTGGATGGATAGTTGATGGACTAACAGGGGCAATATGGATTCTGGAACCAGGTGAAATTTATATCACCTTAGAACTCGCTGCTCTCGACGGTGGGAAGCAAGAGATGTATGCCTTTGTCTCCTATTTAGGTGACAACGATGTTCGCCAAAGTATTCCTATGCTTCTAGAGAAAAAGTAATATTGAAGTATAGTTTTAAAATGGCCAATAGGTATCTTTTACTGTTGGCCATTTTCATTTTTGTTCCACTTGCGTTATCGCAAGAAAGCAATAAGAGTAAAAACGATCATTTTTCACACAAGCTAAATCACTTATACCAAACAAAAATTGGAAGTAAAACCATCCACCGATGTCCATTTGAGGTATCTTGTAGCAATTTCTTAATCCAATCTGTTGAAAATTATGGGTGGATAAAAGGGACAGCACTTTTCATTGATAGATATTTTTATCGGGAAAATAAATTTGTGCAAACACATTATAAATCCATCAATAGAGATGATAAAGTAGTTTATAGAGATGAAATCCCTGATAGCCTTACTATATATTTGTATTCTAATTAGTTCCCCCCTTGCCTGTTTGGGAAATGAGTTCGTTCAAGAATTAATTGACAACTCAGAATATGATTTAGCACGATTAGAACTCTACAAGCAAATGAGTGAAGGCGATAGTCTTCTAGAGCAAAGACTATTACCCGTTATTGCATATACTTATCAATTGGAGGGAAAGCACCTCAAAGCGAAGTCCCTATACAAAGAAGCCCTCCAGAATAATTCTGCATTAACCCAGACATACACTGATAGCATAAAGACTAACTTGTGCTATTCATTAATGGAGTTATATGAGTTTGGGGCTGCGTATGGGCTCATGAGTTCGGTTGATGATAGTATTGTATTCAATGTAAAAAAAAGATTCTACATCCTAACGGCTGAAAGGCAAAACACTCTTGATGAGGCTCTTTTTAGTCAGTCTGAGATTATTTCGTACAATGAGTTTTCCAAGACCTTGAAGAAACCCAATCTTGCAAGGTGGCTATCAATAATTTTACCCGGTGCTGGACAGTTTTATTCTTCACATGGTATAGATGGGGCCCAAGCTCTCATGGTGGTAGGAGCGGGATTTCTGTATTCAACAATTTCAGTTCAATCATACAATAAGGGAGAATCTGGCATCTTGTTGCCAGCGTTTACTGTTGGTGTAACTTCTCTTTTTTACTATGCCAACGTCCTATCTGGCTACAGAACTGCCATCTATCGAAACATGAAGTTGAAGCAGGACTTTTTAGTTCGGGTGCAATACAATCAAGCACCGCTAAATCTGTCCCTTCGCGCACGATAAGACTATAGCATTACATTTAAAAAAGTAGGCTGGTTTGGAACGGTGAAACAACTGACGGCAAAACCATAAGCACAGGTATCTACTTTGCGAGATTGGTCGCTGGAGATTATAGCCAGGTGATCAAGATGCTATATTTGAAATAATCTGCTGAAAATCATTGCACACAAGCCCCTGACCTCAAAACTCAGGGGCTTTTTATACACAAGTATCCTATCCAGCTCCCGCAACACGTAAAACACTCGGCTAATTAGCCGAACGGTATGTTACCGGTATGTTGTGGTTGTAAGTTCAATATAAACAATGTGAGGAAATTGATTAAGAGTCAACTGCTCTACCAATTGAGCCAGCGGTGCAATCAATCGATAAACTCTTTTCGCGTTGAATTTCTATATCGTGCCGTCCTTCGACAAGCTCAGGGTGACACGCTAAGAAAGACCTCTTAATAACGCAAAAAGCGGGGTGAATATAGTCGGCCAGCCAGGGCTTGTCAATGTGGGTAACATGAGTATTAATGGCGTCTACTTCGAGAGCCTCAGCAAGACACCAAGTGGTTATACCTTCTCGATGACCGTGGCGATCCCCTGACCCACCCCAATACACATAGTGCATAAGGCTCGCTTGCCACTGGACTGCTGCAACTGGTGGACTGCTGTGGTAAGTAGACGTGCTCCACTCATCCCCAATGGATGACCCAAAGCAATAGCCCCTCCTAATGGATTGATCCGTGGATCATCATCAGCTAATCCCATTTCCCGAGTACAACCCAATGACTGAGCCGCAAAAGCCTCGTTCAATTCAATGATATCCATATCATCCAAGGTGAGATCCAAGCGCTTCAAAAGCTTATCTGTAGCAGGGACCGGACCCATACCCATGGTACGAGGTGGTACACCAGCGGTTTGCATCCCCAGGACCTTCGCCATTGGTTTCAATCCATATTTCTTAACTGCCGACGCTGAAGCAATGATCAATGCTGCTGCCCCATCATTAATACCAGATGCATTTCCGGCGGTGATGGTCGTTCCCTCTCCCAGGATAGCCCTTAAGGTCCCTAGTTTATCAAGAGGTGTGAGACGCAGATGCTCATCCTTATCAAAGATCAGGTCATCCTGCTTCCGTCTCGGGATATTCACAGGTACAATTTCATGGGCCAATGATCCATTTTCCTGGGCCGCCTTGGCTTTGCTCTGACTCGCAAAGGAAAACTTATCCTGATCCTCGCGACTAATCCCCTTTTCAGCCGCAATATTCTCAGCTGTCTGGATCAAGGATTGCGTGTGTCCCTGTCTATCCATCCAACGGTTTACGAAACGCCAGCCAATAGTTGTATCATACATATCAGGTGTACGGGAAAAGCCCTTGTCAGGCTTAGCCATGACATAGGGAGATCGCGACATGCTTTCCACTCCACCAGCAATGATTAGATCAGCTTCACCAGCCTGGATAGCACGAACCGCCGTTCCAAGCGCATCCATACCGGAACCACATAATCGGTTGATAGTCGCCCCGGGTACTGATTCAGAAAACCCTGCCAACAACAAAGCCATTCTAGCAACATTGCGATTATCCTCACCTGCCTGATTGGCACAGCCCATGAGCACATCATCAACTTCATCCCATTTGATCTCAGGGTGCCTCTCCATCAAGGTCTTCAAGGGAATAGCTGCCAGATCATCAGTTCGAATCGATGAAAGAGAACCACCATAGGCACCTACGGGTGTTCTTACAGCATCACAAATATAAACTTTTTGCATGTCTTGTCCTTTTCCGCCAGCTGATTAGCTACCCACGCGGGTCATCTTGTACGTTAATTAATTCATCCCTGGTTAATTTAAAGGCATTGAGCATACCTTGAGAGAGTTGGTCAACCTCTTTGCCGGTGATAGCCGTTGAAAGCATTGCTGTCCCAGTGTTCACCATGATGATATTCTCCTCATAAAAGAGATGATCGAGAATTTTTACCATCACAGCTTTCTCTTTTTTTCCCTGATAAGCTTTGCGATAAGATTTGGGCGTTGTTGTTCTGGGGTGAAGTCTGAACATTGATCCTGAGCCCGAGACCGACATGGGGACATCTGCAATTTGAATAGCCTCCTTAACCTGAGCCACTGCCAGCGCTGTTAACTCATTGAGCTTCAGGACAGCATCCTGATCAAAATCCTGCATGGCCACATATCCAGCAGTCATAGTAATTGGGTTTGCTGAAAACGTTCCTGAGTGTGGCAATAACAAGGGGCTTTCATTGGGGTCCATCACCTTCATCACATCAGTTCTCCCGGCAAAAGCTCCCACGGGAAAACCACCACCAATCATTTTTCCCAGTGCTGTAATATCTGGTCTAACGCGATAATTTTGCTGGGCTCCACCATAGTTGGTTCGATAGGTGATCACCTCATCAAAAACCATGAGGGCGTCGTGTTTGCGGGTCCAGGCATAGATGGCTTCAATAAATTCATTGGTTGCCTCAAATAACCCTACACGGTGTGGAATGGGATCAACCAGTACGCAGGCAATATCATCTGCATTCTCATCCAGCAAACGAATAGTACGCTCCACATCATTAAAAGGATAGATAATGACATCATCCAATACACCCTGGGGTGTTCCGTATGCCAGGGGATTCCGGTTAGGACTATCTAAGTCCCCCCAGTTATCTGGATTAGAGATCTGACTTACTTCCACATAGTCATATGAACCATTGTAGGAGCCTTCCGCCCTGGCTATCTTCGATTTTCCGGTAAATGCCCTGGCGGTCTTGATCATAGACATGACTGCCTCTGTACCAGAGTTCACAAAGCGAATTTTTTCAAAGCTGGGAGTCCGACTGGTCAAATGCTGAGCATAGCGTACTTCGATCTCAGTAGCCAGTGTGTATGCCGTTCCTTTTCTGAGCTGTTCAATGACAGCTTCCACGATGTTGGGATAAGCATGACCATGGATGAGTGAAGCCATATTATTAGCAAAGTCAACTCGCTCAACGCCGTCTATGTCAGTGACCATACAGCCACTGGCGCCAGCTACATAATGGGGATATGGTTTGTGGAAGATGGTATTTCTACTTACACCACCAGGTAACACATTCACAGCATCTGCATAGATGCTTTCATTGGTTTTGATTTGATCGTTCATTTCTGAGGACCTTATAATGCTGGTTACTGAAGAAGTTTTGGTTCTGTTTTTTCCTGAAGAAACTCAAAGGTGATTCCAGGAGCCATGTCCCTCACCTTCAATCCTTCCTCGGTAATTTCTATAATAGCCAGGTTGGTGTAAACCCGATCCACCACACCTTTTCCCGTGAGGGGAAAACTACAATTGTTTACCAACTTAAATTGACCGTCCTTGGTATTGTGATCCGTGATCACCCAAACATTTTTCACACCAGCAACCAGATCCATAGCACCACCAACAGCAGGGATGGCTCCTGGTTTTCCAGTGGACCAATTGGCCAGATCACCCTTTTCACAAACCTGAAGTGCCCCCAGGATAGATATATCGAGGTGTCCACCTCTGATCATGGTAAAACTATCAGCATGGTGGAAAAATGAGGCGCCTTGAATAGCTGTGACATACTTCTTCCCGGCATTGATGAGTTCAACATCCTCATAACCTGCCTCAGGAACTGGACCCATCCCCAGCAAGCCATTTTCAGTATGATAAATAACTTCTATTCCCTCAGGCACATGATCAGCGATAAGCTCAGGCATACCAATACCAAGATTTACATACGAGCCATCAGGAATGTCAAGAGCGGCTTTTTGAGCCATTTCAATACGGCTCCACCCTACGCGTTCAGTCGAATTCATCGGAGATACCTCTCGCCACTGGCTACAAGAATGGATTCATGGGCCGGTTCATTGATCTCCACTATCCGGTTAACGAAGATACCGGGGGTAACAACCGTTTCTGGGTCAATCTCCCCTGCCTCAACGATGTACTTGGCCTGGACGATGGTTGTTTCAGCAGCTGTACACATGAGTGGACTAAAATTTCTAGCAGTCTTGTTATAAGTCAAGTTGCCATAACGGTCAGCACTCTGACATTTCACCAGGCTGAAATCAGCTTTGATTCCGTATTCAAGGACATAGGATTGTCCATTGAACTCACGTTGTTCCTTGCCTTCAGCCAGAGGAGTGTTTACCGATGATGGGGTATAGAAGGCTGGAATTCCTGCACCGCCTGCCCTGATGCGTTCAGCCAGTGTTCCCTGGGGAACCAACTCAAGCTCGATCTCACCAGCTCGATATAATTCGGGAAAGACCACTGAATTAGTGCTTCTAGGAAACGAACAGATCATTTTGCGGACCTGCCTGTTTTCAATGAGAGCAGCGATCCCCACATTGCCACTCCCTGTGTTATTGCTCACCACCGTGAGGTTCTTACTACCAAGATCGATGAGCCGATGAATCAATTCAATGGGGCTTCCGGCTTCGCCAAACCCCCCAATCATGACTATGGCACCATCAAAAATATCAGATACAGCCTCTGCATCCGACCCAACCAACTTGTTGATCATAGTTATTCTACCTTAAGAACTTGTAAGACCTGATCCTTGTTTAATTCGCTTTTATCAAATTTTTCCTGGAGATCGTCCTCTATTTGAGCGAGCTCATCTTCAAAGAAATATTTCTCGGTTCCGTAGGGGATGAGTTTTTCAATTGTGTTCTCTTCCTCGTCATATTTAGCCAAAAAGGCCTTGTCCATCCATTTCATATTTCGGGCTTCGTTGAATTTCAAAGCAAAGGCTTTGTCACCATTTACAGTAACCGTGCCAAGAAGGGAGACTTTCCCTGCTGAAGAGGTCATGGTGATATAGCGCGAAGGCCTGGCCACAGAGGGTAGAGTGTGATAGATCTTGCTAAAGATCTTATCCATATCTGCCAACGGGGCGGTAAAGTAGCCATGCTCGCCAGTAGGTCTGGCACAGTAGATAGAGTGGAATTGCATACCCAACATCATCAACATATGGGCCAAATCGATCCAGTTCTGGGCCGAGCGATCAATATCTACCTTGCCATTATCATCCATAAAGAGACTAACATGGTTCATCATGGGACTCTGACTTCTCACATTAATCCCATATTTGCGCAATCTGCGAATTGCGGCAATTGTGTGAATATTCAGCATTTCCTTAGGTGTTGAGAAGTGTCCCATCCAAAGCACCTGAACACCGTGATCGATGAGACGACCAAACAATTCCAGTGCATCATCATACTTACGCTGTAAGACCACATCAGGCTCATAAGTCAAAGCCCTTGAAGCAATGCGGATATTGCGGATGTGCATCAATTCTGGATCATGCATGATGGGTTCCAGATAGGCAGCCAGGCGGGAGGCTGGCATGTATCCAGCATCACCACCGGTGATCAAAATATCAGTAACCTCTTTGTGAAGACGTAGATAACTATGTACCTGAGCCACATCATCCTGGATGAACATATCTTCATCACCACGGACCTGGGCATGACGAAAACAGTAGGTGCAGTAGGCAAAACATCCCTGAGTGGTCTTGTCGAACAAGAGGAAAACCTGGGGATACTTATGCTGGCCACCATCGACGGCTTCAAGCCCACCTTCCTCATCATAAAAAGAGGGACGGTTCAAAATCTGATTGCCATCATGTGGATTGGTTTTGTCGCGATAACTGACGACCATCTTCATTCTTTCAGCATCATCCTCAATGGATTTATACTCATCAACCACTTCTTTAGCAATCATCCCTGGCTGAGGAAAGACCAGCTGGAAGACAGGATCTTCCAGGTAATTATTCCAATTGATGGTATTCAGGATGTGCTTGGTAGCCAAAAAAGCATAAACCTCTACAAAGAGCTCTCGCTCTTTCATTTCTGTGAGTTTTATACCGTTTTCTTTTAGAATACCACAGACTTCCCTGAATCCGATAATGGTCGAATATTTGTTCTTCCCGTGGGTAAAAAGTGCTCCATAATTAGGCTTCAATATGGAATGTTGGGGAAAACTATTGTGCATCCGCGAGAGCATGCTCGGTGGCAGCAGGTTTTCATTTTTGATCGTATCTCTACTCTCCTGGCTAAGATCGTGACGATCCATAAGTACATCTATATCTGACTGCTGAAAAATCTGCATATCGTTGTTTCCTGATGACATCTTATCACTCCTGTTTCTGGTGATTAACTGGGCTCAGCTGCTTTGATTTACGACCCACAACAACTGTGAGTGGGCTGAGTATGTGTTGGTGAATAAATGCTGTTCTTTTGAGGTGAAGTAAAAACTGTCACCTTCCTCTATTGAATAACTATTAGCTCCAACTACCACATCAAATGCTCCCCGTACTACATAGCAGTATTCCTGCCGGGGGTTGTTGGTAGTCATTATATCATTTGAATTGCCCTTTACCGGAAAATCCAGGAAGAAGGGATCCATAATTTTATCTGAGTCATGGTGAGAAAGAAGATATGATTTTGTCCCCGTTTTGTTCTTTTTCACAAATTTCTTCTCATTCGTGTGAACAAGTGGGTGCTGGTTGAGACTGCTTTCCTCACCGATGAGAGCTCCCACCGTAATGTGCAGAGCATCAGCAATCTTCTTTAGGGTCAGTATGGAAGGAAACGCTTTAGCCCGCTCTATTTGAGAGATCAGACTTGCTGTAACACCAATTGACTTGGCCAGATCACTGGCTTGAATATGGAGTTTTTCTCTCCTGCGTTTTATCCGTTCTCCCATCAAGTCCATCATAGTGCTTGAATTAAATAAAAAATTATGACTTAATAAATACTTAATTTATTAAATAGATATTTTCTTTGGAGATATCAATCTTCGCAAAAAGTGCTTAAAACATGTATAATAGATAGTTTATATCCGGAGATAGAGTCTGCCGGCCTAGTCGAAACTCATGAGCGTAGACTGGTCGAAATGCCCTGACCTCAGAAATAATTGCTAAAGCCTGGCTATGATTGCCTCTGCCATGCCAACAGTTGAAGCTGCACCTCTATGGATGACATCTGCAGTGCCAGTGAGCCGAGCCATATCGTAGGTACGTATAACCCCCTCATCAATGATTTCAGCCACGGCTTTCCGGATTTTGATAGCAATGGCTTGTTCATCAATGAAATCAAGCATCATACAGGCTGCCTCAATCATGGCAATGGGATTGACAATGGAGGTAGCATAACCAGCATACCTGGGAGCTGAACCGTGGGTGGGCTCAAATACTCCAATTCCTGTATCTGTATTGTACTGTGCGCTTGCTGCAAAACCTAACCCACCAATGAGACCTGCAAAACCATCAGAAACAATATCCCCAAACATATTACCTGCCACGATGACATCATAATTTTCGGGGTTTTTGGTTAACCACATCATCTGTGCATCGATATTGGTATTCCATAGCTCAATGCCTGGAAAATCAGCAGCCTGAATCTCCTGAGCCATTTTGTACATCATGCCAGAGGTTTCTCGAA
This sequence comes from Fidelibacterota bacterium, assembly GCA_018673925.1. GTDB lineage: Bacteria > Fidelibacterota > UBA8477 > UBA8477 > JABMPR01 > JABMPR01. The sequence continues at coordinate 100,636 of JABHBL010000004.1, read as the reverse complement.
TCACGTTGGGTTTTTCACAAACGGTCACTGATTTATATTCATATTTTTTAGCATGTTCAAAAGCAGCTCGTAGGATTCGTTCCGTGGCTTTTTTTGTGAAGATGCGAGTAGAAATAGAAAGCTCATCAATAGGTGTGTCACCAAAATTCTGGCTGAATTTAGGATGGGTCATTAATGCATCATGTACATCATCAGGAGGATTACTCCATTCCACCCCCCCATACAATCCTTCCGTATTCTGTCTGAATATCGCTACATCAACTGATGGTTCTTCAAAGATCCCATCTCGACCACGTCGTACAAAATTTAATGGATTTCCATGATAGGAATGACAAGGGCGTAAACAGATATCTAACCCAAAATGTTGGCGCAAACCGACAATGGGGCTGGCGTATATTAGACCTAATGATTTCAATTCTGGCGCAAGCTCTTCAAAGGCTTCATCTTTTGGTTTAGATGTAATGGCACCAAATAGTGCGATCTTATGCTCAGCAATGAGATCCAGGGTACGCCGCGGAAGTGGGTTTCCTTCTGCCCGCCAAAATTCCCAACCAATATCACCTTCAACATAGTCTGCAATAAACCCAGCAGCCTCCAACACTTGTAGGGCAGACTCTAAAACAGTTTTGCCAATCCCGTCTCCAGGGAGTGTAACTATGGTTCGCTTGGTGTTTTTATCACTCATACCAAATTTAAAAGTTCTACTAAATTATTAATGACCTGGGCACCGGTGCTTTCTAAAGCTTCTCTAGTCTGATGTCCTCCCGGGATGAGCACACAGTTCACGCCAATCGCCTCTGCAACTTCAAAATCGTGCTCCGTATCACCAACAAACAATGTCTCTGAGGGGTCATATTCAAGCTCCGACATCAGCTGAATAGCGTTGTCTACCTTACTGTGAGCATAGTGGTTGTTTAAACCTACTATTTTCAAGAATCGATGGGTAAGTCCAAAATGAGCTACCAATTCATCCAATGTATTTTGCTTATAAGCCGATAAGATTGAGTGACTCACTCTTAATGAGCTTAGCTTTAATAAAATCTCCTCAACACCTGCATGTAAGCCGACATCAAACTTATGCTTCTCATACCCGTCTATAAATTCTGTACCAACTACCTCGAAAGATTCATCAACAAAATCAAAGCCCAGGCGTCGGTAATAATCAATCACTGGAAACCCAAATATTTTTTGGTAGTGGGCATGACTGATAGTGGGCATAGCCCTTTTTGCCAGGGTCTTATTGATAACCATGACTGCCATCCTTGAATCATCTAGGAGGGTGCCATTCCAATCCCACATGATGTGTTTGTAGGGAAAGTTGCTCATCTTTGGGTGACCATCATTCAATTGTTTTGGGATTCTGTCATCTGCGCTTTGAATTCAATAATGACAGCAGCGCGTTCATAGGCCAAACCGAGTGCTTCGCGGATAGAAGCTTCTATCTCACTCTTTTTTTCGCAATCTGCAGGTACTGGAAGTTCAAAAAGGATGGATTCTACTGGATCCTCACCAACAATTCTTAAGTCCTGAACAGTGAATTGATCATTAAATACAGAAATAGCCTTCTCTATGATCTTGCGAACCTTGTTTACATTTTTTCCAGAAACAGCAACCGGATCAATATGAGTAACAACCTGAGCATTTAGGTCGTGTGCCAATTTATGTTCAACATTATCAGCAATGTTGTGTGCAATTGATGGCGATGTGGCCTCATCAATTTCAATATGCAATGAGATAAAGCTCTGATCACCATAGTTATGAACGACGACATCATGAACTTGGCGTGCCCCAGGAACCGTTGTTGCCAGAGTAGTGATTTCTTGTATAAACTCAGTCGTGGCCGGTTTGCCCAACAAATCATCAATGGCTTCGCGAGCGATTTCATAGGCCGCGTGAAGAATCATAATAGCCACACCGACACCCATGATACCATCCACAAAAGGGACACCAAAATAAGCACCTACCAATGCCGCAATCACTAGCAAAGTAGTATAGACATCACTCTTATGGTGAACTGCGTCACCCCTTAAAGCATCAGAATCTATTAGCTCGCCAAGCTGATAAGCAAAGTAAGCCATCCAGGCCTTACCAAGGGCGGTCAATGACACAATACCGATTACCAGCCAATCAATTTTTGATACATCGATATCCGCTTCAGAAAAGAATAGTCGATCAATAGCTCCCTTGAAGAATTCCAGAGCCACCACCGCCATGAGGATGGCAATGGTCAAAGTAGCAATGGTTTCTGCACGACCATGACCAAAGGGATGTTCTTTATCCGCTGGTTTTTGCGCAACCTTAAACCCAAAGATGACCACAATGGAGGTAGCCACATCTGATAGTGTATGGAAGGCATCTGCAATTAGTGCAATACTGCTAACCATCCATCCAAAGATCAATTTGATAATAAATAGAATAAAGTTGCCAATAATGGAGACCCAGCCTTCAAGCACCCCTACATGACCCCGATATTCAGGTGATCCTGGTTGAGCACCCCTCGGTAACGTTTTGTTTATCAGAAATAAATTGAAACTCATGTCAGCCTTTCTTTTACCCAATTCTCCAGCCCTTCTGAAAGGAATAGAGCTTGGGCATCAATCCCCACAGGACTGAGCGAATACATCTTCCCATTATAATTAATACTACTGTTACTAAAATGTATCGTGGCCTCAATATCTGTGGCTACAGTAAGTATCTCTCGTCCATAATCATCTAGCAAATCCTTAACCAGATCAGGCGCTTCCAGCGCTAAAAAGCCATTGTTGATTGCATTTCTTTTATACGTCTCACTAAATGAACCAGCGATAACCAGAGCCAGACCACAATACTTCAATGCAGTGACTGCTTGTTCTCGAGAAGAACCTGTTCCAAAATTGAACCCACCAACAAGAAAGTCACCCCGCTTGACCAGGTCCTTAAAGGCAATGTCATAATTCTCCATGGCTGCAGCAGCTAGTTGCTCCGGAGTGAGAGTATCAATATAGGTATACTTGCCCGGGAAGATACCGTCAGTATTCAGGTTGTCCTGATGGCAAAAGAGAATATTGCCTGCAAGCTTTGGAGGGAAACCATCCAGAATTTCAATGTCTTGAGCCTGGGAGAATTCCTTCACATTTAGCTGAATTTCTCCCCTGGGGCTTTCGCCGGGAAAATCAAAAGGGGATACTATCATACCTGCTACGGCTGAGGCAGCTACAACCGATGGACTGGCCAGGTAGGTTTTGGCGCTTTGAGCACCCATGCGACCCTTAAAATTTCTATTGGTGGCAGAAATTCCAACTTCATCCTCTCCAAGCAAACCCAAACCAAGTCCAATACATGGTCCGCAACCAGGAGGTAGCGGCATTGCACCAGCATCTATCAATGTCTGCCAATCACCTCGGGCTTCACTCTCTATCTGCACCTCACTAGAGGCCGCTGCCATATAGAACTCAACATGATCAGCTACTTTTTGACCCTTGATTGTCTGGGCTGCATCTGCAAGATCACTTACACGACCATTAACACAGGATAGCAGATAGGCTTTATGAATCTTTAGGCGCTCAATTTCAAGTGCGTTCGCTGGGGAGGTCTTTTTCACTGAATCGGGGCCCGCTATATATGGCTCGACAGAAGCCAGGTCGAGGCTTAACGTTTTGGCATAGTAAGCGTCTGGGTCAGCAAAAGGTGCTGAATGTTTTAACTTGGAGATCTTCCCAAAATTTAAACGGGGAGATTCACCCTCGACAGAGTCCACATCAGAAGGAACCCCTGATAGACCTCGTTTTTCCAGTTCAACAGCCCTTGATTCAAGCCAGTCAAATGTCACTATATCAATGGGAAATACCCCTGCGAGGGCACCCCACTCCGTGGTCATATTAGCAATGGTCAATCGATCCTCAATACTGAGAGATGCCACACCGTCGCCAGAAAATTCTAGCGCGTGGTTCAGCACTTCATCCTTATTGAAAATACCTGTTAAGGTGATGATAACATCTTTACCTGTTACGCCTGGTCTCAAAGTTCCATTTAGTTCAACACACGCAATTGGTGGAATCTGCCACCAGGTTTGCCCAGTCGCCCAGATAGCTGCTGCATCTGTACGAACCACAGGCGTTCCCAGCACTCCGAGCCCACCATACATATTGGCATGACTATCAGAAGCCATGACCAGTGTTCCTGGCCATGCATAGCCCTCTTCACACATGATCTGATGGCCAATACCACGACCTGCAGGATAAAAATCTACACCCATTTCATTGGCAAAGGCTTCGATGTCCGCATATTTCTGCAAATTACTACTCCCCGTATCTTGAACATTGTGATCAAGAGCAAACATGGGTTGCCGGGGATTATGTATTCGTTTAGCACCAATCGTCTGAAACTTGGTTATCACTGCACCCGTATTGTCATGGGTCAGAAGATGCTGTGGGGAAATGAATATGAAATCGCCTTGCTGTACACAAGTTCCTTGCTTCAGATTTGGAGCGAACTTTTGGACGATTTTTTCGATCAAGTTCTGGGGCATTCAGCACCTAAATCAGTGGAGCTCGAATTTCAACAGGGGTCAGATTCAATTTTTCACGAATTTACTCAATTCGCGTTTAACCGAGATTATTTGATCTCAATTTTGACTGGAAGAATCATCTGAATCTCATCACCCTCAAGGATGGTAATCAAATCATCCACATGCAGCGTCTCAAGTACATCAGAGCCCAGATGAATGTTAGTCTCACCACCCAGCAATTTCTTAAAATCTGTCTTTTGTTTGTAATTGGGTAATTCAACAATATCCACGTCTCCCTCGATCCCGGCTGCCTCTTTGGCCAACTCAATGGCTTCATAATAGCCACCCAATTCATCAATGAGACCATATGCTTTTGCATCACTACCAGTCCAGACACGACCGAGGGCCAGGCTATCCAATGCATCTACATCATGGATCTTTTCACGACCAGCCACCACTCGTTCTTTAAACCGCAGGTATGTATCATTAATTGAAGCCAGAATCATAGTCGATTCCTCTTCAGTGGCAAGTCTATTACCACTGGCAAAATCAGCATGTTTTCCATGGAGAATACTTTCGGTATGAAGACCAAAGCGTTCCTTGAGTTGAGAAAAATTTAGTCGTGAACCAATGACACCAATTGATCCCGTGATGGTAGATGGATATGCAATGATGCTATCTGCTTCACAGGCAATATAGTAACCACCTGAGGCAGCAACATCAGACATTGAGGCGATCAAGGGTTTCACATTGCTAGAGTCTTCCTTGGTGGTCTTTATTATTTCACGCCACATGATATCCGAGGCCAACGCAGAGCCGCCACCACTATCTATCCTGAGAACAATCGCCTTTATACTTTTATCCTCGCGAGCTTGTTTAATAGCCGCTGCAATAGTTTCATCACCCATATTTTTTGATCCAGAAGGACCTGGTCTCGTTTCGCCTGAAACGATGCCTCCTACAGCATAAATAACAGCAATACGATCGTTTACCTTATCATGGCGCCAGGCATATTGGTAATCTGGGTGGTGATTTTCTTTTTTGGGCTTGATGATATTGACCTTACCGTCATTAAGATCGTTAACATAGTCGTCAAATTCATCTGGATACATTGTGTCAGTAATTAATCCGGCTTCTTTAGCATCATCAGTAAGCATGTAGGGTCCAGCATCAATCACAGCTCTAGTTTTTTCATCTTCCCAAATTTTACCCTCTGAAATGCCACGTACAAATTCCTCATAAACTCCATCAAGAAGCTGTGAGTAATTTTCATGCATGGCATCAGACATGGTGCTATTCAAATACACATCACCTGCTGTTTTGTAGGGACTCACTCGCCAGACTTCAGGAACGATGGATAAAGTGTCCAGGAGACCCCTGAAAAAGGTGATTTCCATACCTAAACCTCGAAGATCAACTCCTGCCATTTCATGGACATATATTTCATCGGCCATTGAGAGTAAATAAGTAGACCCATTCCCCAAACCAAACTTACTATAGACGATAATTTCCTTACCTGCATCATGGAAACGTTGGAATGCATTCCTAACTTCAGACATTTTGCTAAACCCACCACGGATATTTCCCAGGTCAATAATCAAACCATCTAAATTTGGATCATCAGTATATTCATCTATCTGGTCAATCAGTTTCCTCAGTTGTCTTCCATAAACAGTCTGACCACCTAGAAAGGGAATATTGAAGTTGATGTCAAAGGGAATTTTTGGGCGTTTCATCTCAGGTTCTTCGATTATCAGACCACTAAGATTCATACGTAAATAAGTTTTCTGGTTTTTCTTAATTGTCTGCCCACCAAAGAGTGTGCGATATGGATTTTGAGTTGAACGCACAACCACAGACTGGGCTCCATTATTGTTTGATCTTGCATGGCTTTCAACACCAACATCTGGTAAAAACATGCTCAGGGATATCCCCGTTGAGCTTGTGTTGTCAAGATCCATCCAGGCATTCACTCTGATACCATTGAGTGGTTCAACAAATACAGTCAAGCTCTGATCCATGATATAGTCGGTTTCTGCACCTGAGTCATCAATAGTCATGCCCAGATCTACACCACCACCCCAACGACCTGTACGACCTTGAAAGGCAACTCCTCCTGTTATATGTCTGAATTCATCATTCGCTGACCAAGCGTTGGCAATAGAGGCACCAAGGGCCACCATCGGGAAGGGGCGATGCATCCACCCCAGGTTCAATCGACCTTCATCCCAGTTTGAATGATCAAAGGAATAGGTAAGTCCCATAGCATGGGTGTTTGAGACCATAAAGCCTTGGCTGAATTGATAGATATTTCTGGCAGACGCCACATCCCATTGGTATCCAAAGCCTGCAGTTTTTGATTGGCTATAGTAGCCAAAATCTTTGGTGAAAATAGAGCCGTCAAAATGTCCAACCAACATGGATTCGGTATGATTATTAAAAGCCAATCCAGCAGGGTTGATCGCCACAGACATGGGATCATCACTAGCAGCAACAGACTGCGGGATCAATTGAATTTGTCCGATCAAACTGGTGATACTCAGGAACAGAACAAACAGAATACGCATCATGGAATTATCTCCTTCAAAGTTTCAAACGATCTATAAGATAAACACCCCACACCTGTACATCCAGCCGATCCCACTTTGAAAGTAAAAAAGATTTGACTCCTATTGGCGTGGAGGGAGAAGTTCGAGAATTTTTAAATTTGCCTTTGGGAAAGCGTAATCCTTGAGCTCATCCATAAACACCCAGCGATTTTCCGTGGCTGCAAATCTTTGGGCTTCACCACGAGTCCAATCACAAAACCAGGCGGTAAGTGTGATCTTAAAGTGAGTGTAGGCGTGATTGATGGTTCCAATCTCCTCGGCCAGATCTACATCAAGCCCGGTCTCCTCTTTGATTTCTCTTAATAGAGCGGCTTCGCCTCGCTCCCCTTTTTCAATTTTACCGCCAGGGAACTCCCAGAGTCCTCCCAGCAAACCAGTTTCAGGGCGTCTTTGAATAAGGAGTTTTTGATTACGACGGATCAAACCAATGGCGATATGATAATGCGGGATAGGCTGGCGTTGTGGTTTCACCGGGTAGGCTTCCACGTCACCAACCAGTCTGGCCTCACAGATATGATTTATGGGGCAATGGGAGCAGTCAGGATTGCGTGGGCTACAGACGGCTCGTCCCAGATCCATCATGCCCTGATTAAAAGCGCCTGGATATTTATGAGGAATGAGCTTTGTAAGCTTTGCGTGAATGTCTGATCTGGTTTTTGTAAGCGAAATATCAGATTTGAGCCGGGTTAAGCGGGCAAAAACTCTCAAAACATTGCCATCTATCAGGGGAACAGCCTCCTCAAATGCCAGGCTGGCGATAGCCGCAGAAGTATAGGGACCGATACCTGGAACTTTGAGCAACTGGTTAACGGAGACAGGCAGAACACCATCAAACTCTTCCATGATAAATTTTGCTCCGCGATGGAGGTTTCTAGCCCGGGAATAATAGCCCAGACCTTCCCAGCTTTTTAAAACCTGATCCTGCTCTGCAGCAGCTAAGTGTGAAATTGTGGGATAGTTGCGCATCCAGTTTTTGTAATAAGGCCAAACCGTTGTGATCTGGGTTTGCTGTAGCATGACCTCAGCCACCCAAATAGCATATGGATTTGAATCACCCCTACCAGGAACGGGCAAATGCGATCGTTCAGCCTGGAACCATTTTATGAGTTTTTTGGAAAAGTTTTGCTGGTTTAACAACTGCTGGGATCAGGAATCGTTTTGTTCAGCCAATGCTTTGATATGAGTATGATCCGAACCACAACAAGCTCCTATAAATTCGACACCCAGCTCTTTTACTTCTTCAGACCAGGTGACAAAAGCTGCAGGGGTAACCTTTTTAATCTTTTTCTTTCTTTTAGTCTCTGGTTGCTCCAGCTCCACATTGGGATAGGCCAATAAGGGCACAGAAACGGCTCCTCGCAGCTCGCTAAGTGCCATTTTTGAAACTTCTAGATTAGAACAGTTTACTCCAATGGCGGAGACACCCTTCTTCTCAAGAAATTTGGCCGTTGTGACGATATCATCACCATTGTAGATGTTGCCTTCTCCGTTGAGAGCAAAGGAGACCCAGACCGGTTTTTCATATCGTAAAGCCAGCTCAGTTAACCCTTTGGCTTCCCGGGCAGAATTCATAGTCTCCAGCAACAAAATATCAGTTGAATGATGAGCCAGATTGTCCAGTTGGGCATCATGCCAGGGTCGGGAAATAATGTTTCCAGGAAATTCCTGGGGAGCCCAGCAGTCTGCCAAAGGAGCAATAGCGGCAGCAATTTTGATATCTTTGCCTGATTCTTGAACTGTTTTCCAGGCCAGGCGAATTGCCAACAGAGTTAAGGCTCGAGCACGGGTGTGTGCATCAACTCCCGATAGTCCAGCCTGATGTAAGGCATATGGGGTGGTTCGAAAAGTGTTGGTGGTAATAACCTGAGCTCCAGCTTCAATATTCTCTTTATGAATCTGGGTAATATCTTCAGGATTAGATTGTAGAACTGTGGCCGACCAGAGGGGTGCGGTGAGCTTGTGACCCATCTCTTCGAGGCGGGATCCCATAGCTGAATCAAGAATGATAGCGCTCATGAAGGCTAGCTTACTCCACCAGTGACTGGCTTAGTTGGATGACATTACCATCTGGATCTGTAAACGAGGCGAGGCGTGTAAGACCAGGGATTTCTTCCTTATCAAATAATTTGATACCTTTTCCCCTCAGAAAAAGTTCGGATTTTTCAAGATTTTCAACATCAATAACGAGAGCTCCGATGGGATTTGCGTTTGTGGCCTTGACGCCGTGGATGGCAATCTTGGCTCCCGGGCTAATTTGAAATTCAGCCCAACTGGATTCCTGATCCTCAAGAACCAGCTCAAACTCCAGATCATCTTGATAAAAGGCCTTGGCTCGCTCGAAATCAACGACAGGGAACCAGACTAGATCAAACTGTTTATACCAACTCATTCTTGTCCCTCACACAATGGTTAAAAGTTCTTCGAGTTCACCGAAGCTGTCAACAACAAAATTCGCCTCTTTTAAGGAATCCCTGTTACAACTTGTAGTAATTGCAATGGTTTGACAACCTGCAGCAGTTGCGGCTCGCAAACCAGTGGGAGAATCCTCAATAACTAGAGCCTGAGCAGGGTCCACTCCACTTTGGCTACATGCATTCAGATAGGAATCAGGAGCCGGTTTAGTCTTTTCAACATCACTTGATGTCACGATGAAATCAAAATTCACCGATATGTTTGAATTTTTAAAAATCTCATCAATGAGTGGTCTGGGGGTGGCGGTTACTAAGGCTACATGGGCCACGTATTTGCGGATTTTAGCGAAAAATTGCTGAAATCCCGGCGTGTAATGAACCGAAGATGAAAACTCAGCCCAGAGCAACCTTTTACCATTTTTTTGTAAAGAGGTGATGTCAACCTCTAAATCGAATTCTGCTTTAAATCTTTCATAAAAAAGCGACTCGGCAATACCACGATTGGCCTCATAAAAGGGGGCTGGAATCTGTACCTTATACAATTCACCAAGTTTTTTGGTGGCACGATCATACACATCTTCACTTTGTACAACGACACCATCAAAATCAAAGAGTATGGCCTTTATGTCACCAAGATCAGGACGGTTAATCAATTGAATTAAATACTTTCTTTATTATCTGGAAAGAAGGGTTATTCAACCACCATCAACGGTAGCCCAGCCTGGATTTTTAGGGGTTGGAGGCAGATTGGCAATTTCATTAAAATAATAATCCCCAATATGCTTCACGATGTCCTTAATGGAGAGACAGGCCTGTGGTTTATTATTCTCATCCACAATGGGGACATGACGGTAACCACCTACGACCATATAGTTCAAGGCAAAGGCCAATGGGGCATCTGCCATGAGGGTATCAGGATCGCCGGTCATATAGTCCTCGACATCAATGTCGTCGTGGGACAAGTTTTTCCCAACAATTCGACGAATAATATCCCGCTCGGTGAAAATACCTCTCAGTGATCCATTTTCGGTAATGAGAAGACAACCAATTCGCTCATCTTTCATCAGCTGTAAACAGGCTGCAATGCTGGTATCACCAGAGATACAGATTGATTTTCGGAGCTCCAGATTACTCACCGGGTCATTGAGACGAATGATTTGCTTTGGTCCTTTTTTTGTCGAAGAACCACGTTCATTCATCACTTTCATTTCTTCATCTATATGTTCATCATAATCGATCATAATCATCCTCCGTTATCAATCTTGAATATACAACATATTCAGGTAAATTCAGCTAGTTCAAATAAAAGAGGGCAAATAATAATTCATCCGATTGAAGGATTGTCAACAGCTACATTTAGCCCCAATCATATCAATAAAACGAATTGAAGAGATTAGCGGGCAAATAAAAAAGGCCACCCTTTGGGATGGCCTTTTTTTATTTCAATCTGTGAAGTAATTATCTCAGAGAAATACCAAACCCAGCTGTAACAACGCTGTTGGTTGGTGTTTGACTCACGTGAACATTAAAATAAGTCAATGGAATCAGTTTCAGATGTAAACCTGCACCAAGTCTCATACCTGGGTCTGTCTCCATATCAAACTGCATGCGATCATTCTCAATGCCGAATTCAGGATCCACATCATAGCCAATGCTCAATGAGCTCGTCTCATATGCAGCATCAACATAAACGCCGACACCAAAAATCAGGAGATTCATGGATTTTCCTACTTGGAGACCAAGTGACATGTTTGAAGATTCAATTATATCACCAATGGCCATCTGTGAATAAAAAGCACCTGCTGTAATATCCACAGGAAATAATGGAATTGGAATAAACTGATCAATGTTCAATCGTAGACCACCACCATACATGCTGATTGTACCAATATCTTCATCTTCGATATCCGGCATACCACGGACGGTCAGCTCAATCCCCATTGGGAGACCCAGGGAAAGCTGTGGCATGACCAACGGAAGGGCTGGTAATCCAATTCCAGGAGGAAGTGGAAGATCCAGATCCATAAGACCAACTTCGTTTGCCAGATCTGCATCAGCAATGGCTTGATCAACCAGCCCAGGGATAAGTGCAGCATTTACACCCTGGCTCGTAAGCAGGGCTGTCATCTCTGTTCTAAGGTGATCTTCAAATAGACCGGCAAGGTGAGTCTGATTAGTAACCAGCAGACCAGCGCTATCTGCAGGACCAAAGAAAGTTGGAGTCCGTGTATCAGTTTCATAATAAATATCATCAAAAGAAAGTGATAGTGGATTGACATCAGCTCCGATGATAGCATCGAGATCAAATTCCATGTCTGTCTGACTAAGAGCAAAGTTAAAAAACTCACTTTCCTCTGGAACAGCAGCGATCATTGCTTTCACACTGATATCAAAACCTAACATTTTGTGAACTTTGGATCTGTGATACCAGGCTGAATTCATTCCTGAACCAAAGGCATCCCCCAGTGGCTGAAGATACATCTCCGCATTATCACTGAGCATTGTGCCCAAGTTCTCTTCCAGCGACTGGCCAAAAGCACCAACAGCCAGTGAGAGAGCTAAAATTGAAACAAGTACCTTTTTAATCATAATTCCTCCTCAGAATATTATTGTAATTGAATATCATTTAATATATGGATCGGTATAACACAGTTCAAAGCTTGATTCACCCCCTGTGAGCCATGTCAATTCGTGAAAAAGTAAGCTACACCTTAAGAATTGCCAGTACTAATTATTGATATAAAACAGCGATGATCCATTGAGTCCTTTGCTTCATAGCTCACCCAGAGTTACTTTTTCAAATCCCATTGGCGTCGTAGTTCATACAACATGATTCCAAATGCCACAGCAACATTCATGGAACTTTTCATACCGTTTTGAGGTAGTTCCACAGCGAAATCACATTCCTTGACGAGATCATCCTGAACCCCAACACCTTCATTCCCCACCACAAAGACCAGGGGAAAGTCATATTCAACACTGGTATAAGACTGGCTCCTCGTGGTATGCTCAAGTGCTATGGCAGTATAACCCCGCTGTTTCAACGCGCGAATCGCTTCAGCTGGGTCTGGAATGGTTCTCCAGGGCACAGAGTACTCAGCTCCCAGAGCCGTTTTGGCTATTTCTTTCCGGGGAGGTGAGTCTGTATAGCCACTAATAATCATTTCTTCCAACCAGGCACCATCAGCTGTCCGAAACATAGATCCCACATTAAACATGCTGCGGATATTATCCAAGATGGCTACCACTGGCATTCTAGGGCGTCGCTCCAATTCATCGTAATCGGGATTGTTATCCCTGAACACATTGTGCGGGATGGTTCTCAGGGGTTCCTCATAAATGAGAGGGGCCTTGGGTTTTTTAATCACGATATCTGGTATTCCTTGATCAGAACTTTTCTCAGTGAATAACCAGCATAGCCTGCCACCAGGGCAACCAGAAAGCCAACCAGACCCGTTACCAGGGCCAGCACAAAACCTGATCCGATACCCATGACTTCAGCAATACGAGTGACGATGATTTCACCACCGCTCTTCCATTGGTATATGGCCATTCCAAACCAGAGCAGAAAAACGCCCAGTCCCGTACCGGCAGAAGCTTTTAAGGCTGAATCTTTTTCAAAGAATCCTATTACCAGGGGAATCAGAATAATCCACCACCAGGAGTAAAAGATGAGTTGTAGAATAAATACAATTACAAGGGGTACTAAAATGTTGATCATTGATAATTCCTTAAGCGAGTCAATGAGAGTTTTGAATTGAGGTCTATATCTGTGGAATCCAGAAAATGTATGTCGTAGTATTTGCCTGCGACCCAGTTATTTACAGCATTGTCATAATATGGTGAACCAGGATTTCCAGACTGTCCTCCTGGGAAAATACCTTTGGCTGTGGGACGATTACCCAGTTCCACCAACATGCGCCAGGAAGGTCCGTGGTCTTTCTTGGTGGCATTTACAATTCCCTGGCCACCACCGGTGTAAAGACCAGTTCGCCCCAGGCCTTTTACCGAGAGTAAGTGATTGATATCTGTTCCCCTGGCCCGACCCAGTTCCCAGGCTTCACCGTAAGCCCCCAACTCTTCCGTCAGTTCCGAAATGGTTTGTTTGAAGGCACGATTGATGATATCGGATCGACCTTCTTGTTCTGGCGTGTTGATATCATCATAGTAAACCAGCTTTGGCTTTTTAAGCAGGAGTCTGGCTGTCACCGACCTGGTGGGAATTTTTCTAATCTCACCAAAAATAGTTAATTCATCGTCCCAGATCGCTTTTTCTAAACGCAGCCACCATTGTTTATAGACCCAGGCCGCTTTTTCATGTGGGTCAGAAACATAATTCCAGCTGTTGAGATCATTTAATATGGCTCCCATATCACCAGACAGGTTTTCCAGATCAATTTGTTTGAGTAGAAATGGCAACATGCGCTCGGCCTGTTTATTAAAATTATCCATATGCAGGTCCTGCATATCCCCAAATTTTATTTTCTTCAAATCTCCAAGACGATCATTGATACGTGAACCCCGCTCATAGTCATCATAATCCCAGCCCATGTAATAGGGATATTTTTTTCCAACTGGATTCTGGTTGGCAGAGCTGACAAAGCCTCTCCAGGGATTAGAAATCACTGGAAGTTGTTCATAGGGAATCCAATCCTGCCACTCCCAAATGGTATCTCGACCTGCCCGAACAAATTTGCCCTGATCCTGACCGCGAAGTGGGTATTTACCATTATGCCTGATGGCTATATCACCATCTCTGGCGATCATGGCGAAATTCTGTCCTGGTGCCTCAAAGGCTTCGATGGCAGTATAAAAGGTCTCCCGATCTGTAGCCAGATTCATATTCCTGACAGCCCCCATTTCATTGGAGGGATCATGAGCGGACCAGCGCATGGCCAGGCCTGTGGGATGTCCATTTTCCAGAGTGTTTTCACCAAAATAAACCAGGGGTCCGAAGCGAGTGATTGCAAAGCTATCCAGAACCGTATCCCCATCACGAATAAAAATTTCTTCAACCCGCAGGTCTGATTTTATCCATTCATCCATATAGAGATATTCAGAATATGATTCATCCTTGAATTCGATTTCGAACCAGTCCATGACATCACTGGCTGCATTGGTCACACCCCAGGCAACATCTTTATTGAACCCGACAATCACTGCAGGAGCTCCGGGCATTGAAACACCATACACATTCATATCAGGTGTCTTCAACTGGATTTCGTACCAGATGGATGGCAGCTTTAGCCCAAGATGTGGGTCATTGGCAAGCATGGGATATCCCGAGGCCGTTTTCTCACCTGAAACTGCCCAGTTATTACTCCCATTATCCTCATCCGGCTCGCCCTTCCTGAGATCCTTGACAAATTGTGGTACAAATACAGGCGGGATAGAATCCGGTTCCATAGCCTCAAAACGCCAGGGTTTTGCGGCAGGAATCACTGGATCGGTGTGAGGGGTGTTTTCTGGATAAAATGTATTGACGAATTCCTCTCCTAGAGTTGCCTGAATAATGCTCATATCCATTTCTGAATTGCGTCCGGTTAAATCCCAGGCCATAAACTTCAGGAGCAAAGCTGTTTTCAGTGTTGACCAGACCTCAGGTTCATAGTTTAGCAGCTTATATTCCATGGGCAGGGTCGCTGGTGTGAGGGACTCAATCCAGGTATTGACACCATTGGCATAGGCCTGTAGGATGAGATGGGTTTCAGGATCTTCATCCATACGCTGTATGGTAGTTTCAGCTGCCATTAACAAACCACGACGACGCTGCATTCTATCAAATTCCAGGGCTTTCTCACCGATGATTTCTGAAACGCGGCCTGCTGCCACATGGGTTTGAAACTCCATTTGCCAGAGACGATGACGGGCTGTTAAAAAACCTTGAGCAAAATAAACATCGTAGGTGTTCTCAGCGAAAATATGAGGCACATGACGTTCATCCCAAACCACTTGTACTTCATCCCTCAATCCTCTTACATCAAGCACTTCATCGATCTGGTCCAGCTTTTCACCATTTTGCCAGAATCCTGCAAAGGGGTTTAAAAATTTTCCCAGTGGAGGTATACTGCCCTGGCTGTTGTTCAGTAAATTGAAAAGAATCAATAGGACGATAAAGGCCAGGATTGTTTTAAAAAGTCTCATAACAAATACTCCAATTCTGGAAAGCGTTGGCCCAATTCTTTACCAAAGCGGGGGTAATCCACATAGTGGATAATATTGATGCCCTGGTCATGTGCTGCTTGAACATTTGCCTCTAAATCATCAATAAAAAGTATTTCCTCTGGTCGAAACCCACTCTTTTTGATTGCCACTTCATAAATCGGTGGGTCTGGCTTCATGCTACCAACCATAAAACTGTAGGTCCCACCTTCAACCCATTTCATAAAGGGAAAATCCCGCATGAGCAAATCATAATGAAATTCGTTGGTGTTACTCAAGAGCCAGACAGGGTAATCTTTATTCACTCGTTGAAGAAAGTCCACACTCTCTGGATGAGGGAAAAGGGTATCCAGCCAGTATGACTTGAAAACTTCTATCTCCATGGTCTTTTCACTGCCATAGTTGATGAATAGCAGTTCATAAAACTGGTTGGTAGTCATATGTCCCTTTTCATATTCACAGAGCAATTCCCTGGTCATCCCCTGGCGAATTTTTTCAGGGCTCACTTCTAATTTATGGGACAGTTTTTGAATGGACTCGCTGGAATCAACCTTCACCAAGACGCCACCAATATCAAAGAAGATAGCTTTTATTTTGGGGTTGCGATTCATGATCAGGCTTGCGGCTCTAGAGGGTTTCTCGGGAAGCAGAACGCTGGCCCTTAAAAAGAAGTAGAACCAGCAGGCGAGGTATTAGAGAGAGGTAGAGCATCACCCCTACAATAAGGTTGAAGGGCTGTTGATACATCCGGGTGAAATGTTTTTCAAAATACCTAAAAAATGAAACATGGGAGCTTATGGTCATCTTCAGCTTCACCTGTTTGACACTGGCTCCTCCCAGGTGTTGAATGGCATATTCTGGTAAATACCAGATGGCATACCCAGCATCTCGAATGCGCTTACAAAGGTCTACATCATTAAAGAACATGGGGAAATTATCGTCAAATCCCCCCAGGGATCTTAAAAGATCACCACGGATCAGCAAGGCCGCGCCAGCAGGTTGATCTACCTTTCGACGGGCTTTATGGTCAAAATCACCCATCTTCCAGCCATTAAGTTTACGGTTTTCCGGAAAAAGAACAGACAATCCGAAGACATTGTATATAACATCCATATGTTTTGGAAACCGCCGGCAGGTTTTCTGAATACGCCCATCGGGAAATTGTAGTTGAGGTGCAACCACACCCGTTTTTGAGTCTTTCTCAAGCTCAACCAGCAGGTTTTTCAAAACGTCTTTCTGGAGAATAGTGTCCGGATTTAGAATCAGGATGTGTTGCCCCCCGGCCATTTCGAGAGCCTGGTTATTCCCAACGGCGAAACCGCGATTTGTTCGATTTAATTCAACTTTGAGGGTGGGGTTCTGAGCCAAAAGCTCATCTAGAATTGAAACGGTATCATCTGTAGATTTATTATCTACAACGATAACTTCACCTCTAAGTGATTGAAGCTCCTGAAAAACACTTTCAAGACAGACTCTAATTGTCGAGCTGGAATTATAGGTGACAATGAGGATTGATAATTGAATCGGGAATTCCATATCCGCGAGGGTTTCCCCCGGTTGAGATTCAGGCATTACTTATCTAGGTTGACTTATTTGTTGCCGTTTCGAGCCATGAGTTCTCGAATGTCTTTTTCCTCTTGGTCGATACGTTCGGTATCACTGGATTTCTCACGGAGAAACAACAAGACTTCCAACGCATTTTCATACATCCCTTGATCCTTAAAAATCTGCATCAGAGTGAAAGTCGCCATGGAGCGATTAATATTGTGCTTAATCGCTGGTTTTTTAGGTGGCAGGGGTGCTTCCTGGGGAGGTGGTGGAGGTGGAGCCTGTTGTACAGGGGGTTCCACATTTTCAGTCATGGTTTCCGCCTGCTTTATAACCTCTTCCAGGGGAGGTGTGGTATCAGGAATTTCGTATTCTGGGACAGGTGGCTCAGTCTTTAGCTCGGGTTCTGGCTCAACAATTTCCGGGGCTGCTGCAGCGGGAGGTGTTGGCTCTGGTACCGGTTGAGGTACTGGTTGAGCTACAGGTTCCGGAGTAGGCTGAGGAGGTGTTGGAGTTGGGGTTGGTTGCATGGGTTCTTGTTGGACATACTCCATCTCTGGTGGTACTGAATCGGGTAAGGCCAGGGGGTTTTCCTCGTCCTCATCAAGAGGCATCACTTCTACAAGCGCAGAGCGTTCCAGACCAACGGCCATTTCTTCCAGAAATTTATATTCTCCCGGTTGCACAATATAATTGCGGGAGTTGGGAAACTTTTTATAGAATTGGATGGCATCTGGATGACCAGGTAGTGCTTTATTGAGCAAATAAATCAAGAAGGCGACTTGCTGGGGTTCCATGGTATCGCCCAAATTTTTGATCACTTCAATAATCACACCTGGAAAAGGTTCTTTGGTCAAGATGCATTCAATCATCTGCTTCATGGAATTGGTGACTTCACCCTTCGCCAGATAAATCTCACCCATGAGTTTATGTAAAACACCTCGACTCTCAACATTCTGGATACCAAGCAGACATATACTCAAAGCGCGATTCAGTTCTCCGGCTTCCATATTCTGTCTAGCATACCAGGCGAATAGAGTCGACTGGGGATTCTTAAGCAAGTATGCTTCCAGGCTTTCCTGCTTTTTCAATAACTCATCACGATTTCTGTTATCCACTTGAAACCCCTCTCCCTGATTTATAGCGGGATATTTCCGTGTTTTTTTTGTGGGTTTGAATCAACTTTATTTTCAAGCATTTCAAAAGCCCTGATCACTTTTAAACGTGTTTCGTTTGGTTCTATGACCTCGTCCACATAGCCACGTTCAGCTGCAGAATATGGATTGGCAAATCGCTCAGAAAACTCATTTGTGAGGCGCTCCAGAACTTCCCCTGGATCATCTGCCCTGGCAATTTCTTTCCTGAAAATGATTTCAGTCGCCCCTTTGGCACCCATGACAGCAATCTCTGCACATGGCCAGGCGAAATTGATGTCTCCGCGAATATGTTTGGAGTTCATCACATCATAAGCTCCACCATAGGCTTTGCGTGTAATGACAGTGACCCTGGGTACCGTTGCCTCAGCAAAAGCATAGAGAAGTTTGGCTCCATGACGGATAATACCGCCCCATTCCTGATCGGTTCCAGGTAGAAATCCCGGGACATCCTCAAAAGTGAGTAAGGGAATGTTAAAGGCATCACAAAAGCGTACAAATCGAGCGCCTTTGACCGCAGAATCAATATCCAGGACGCCTGCAAGATGTGCAGGTTGATTGGCAATCACACCAACTGATTTTCCATTCAAACGGCCAAATCCTACCACCATATTCATAGCAAATTCATCATGCACCTCGTAGAACTCACCATTATCAACGATACTGTGTATGACATCTTTCATGTCATAAGGTTTGTTGGGATTCTCTGGGACAATGGTATCCAACCCTTCATCAGATCTGTCAATCGGATCGTCACAGGGAATGGATGGTGGATCCTCAAGATTATTCTGAGGGATAAAGCTTAGTAATTTTTTAATACCTTCGATGACTTCAATTTCATTGTTACAGGTGAAGTGGCTGACACCACTTTTGGAGCCATGGGCTGTTGCGCCACCCAGATCTTCTTTGGTAACCTCTTCGTGGGTAACAGTTTTCACTACTTCAGGACCCGTGACAAACATGTAGCTGGTTCCCTTGGTCATAAAGATAAAATCTGTGATAGCTGGAGAGTAGACGGCACCACCGGCGCACGGTCCCAGGATAGCTGAAATCTGCGGAACCACACCACTCATGAGTGTATTTCTCAGGAAGATGTCCGCATAGCCTGCCAGGCTAACCACGCCTTCCTGAATTCGTGCCCCCCCACTGTCGTTCAAACCGATAACCGGCGCGCCAACCTTGGCGGCCAAATCCATAACTTTGACAATTTTTTCGGCGTATGCCTCTGAGAGTGAGCCACCCATTACCGTAAAATCCTGGCTAAAGACAAAAACGGTTCGACCATCGATAGTACCATGACCAGTTACGACACCATCCCCCAGAAATTTTTGTTTTTCAAGACCGAAATTGGTGGATCGGTGGGTTACCAGCATACCCATTTCTTCGAATGAACCTGGATCCAGGAGCAAGTCGAGTCTTTCCCTGGCGGATAATTTTTGTTTGGCATGCTGGGCATCAAGACGATCCTGCCCACCGCCAAGCAGAGCTTCAGCTTTTAGCTTGTTTAGTTGTTCCAGGCGATCACGACGATTCATTTACGGTTTTCCTGAACCCAATTGTTGATATAGTCATTAATTTCCATGAGGCTGGCCCCTGGACCAAACAGACGACCTACACCCAGTTCGTGCAATTCTTCCATATCAGAATCTGGTATAATACCACCACCCGTAAGCAGAACATCAGTTAAACCTTCAGCTTTCATCAACTCCATCACTCGAGGAAAGATGGTCATATGAGCACCCGAGAGAATGCTCAAGGCCACGATGTCGGCATCTTCCTGGACTGCAGCAGCAACAATCATTTCAGGAGTTTGTCTCAGACCGAGGTAGATGACCTCCATGCCGGCATCTCTAAATGAGTTCGCCAGAACTTTTGCCCCGCGGTCATGGCCATCCAAACCGGGTTTTGCCAGAATGACTCTTATTTTCCGTTCCATAGATTTATTCCTTAGTACAAGCTCAATAGCGATAATGTGAGTAGCGTTTAATCTAATCTGAAAGATTGGTGACAAAACACGGTTTTTGACCATTTGATCGGCATCAGACTGACAGTTTACCTGGATCCAGAGAGTCGTGGTTATCCTAGGATGTTCTCGATCTCACTTTGTTCAGTTGCATCAAAATTCAAATTGCCAAGAGCACTAACTGCATCCTCTATCTGAGAAACCTTTGAAGCCCCGATTAAAGCGGAGGTAACCTCGTCCTTGCGCAACACCCAGGCGATGGCTAGCTGTGCAACATTTTGACCACGGGCATTGGCGATTTTTTTCAAGGCTCGAACCTTTTCCAATTGGGCATCTTTAATGAACTCCGGCTTCAGATAGCGGCCATCACGAACCGCCCTTGAATCTTCAGGAAAACCATCTAGATAGCGATCGGTCAAGACACCTTGAGCCAGAGGAGAGAAAACAATGGATCCTACCCCATTCTTTTTAAGCTCGTCAAAAAGACCGTTTTCCGGCTGTCGATGGAACATGTTGTATTTGGGTTGATGTATTAGACATGGGGTGCCTAACTCTCTCAAAATTTTGGATGCTTGCCTGGTTTGCTCAGGGTTATACGAAGATATTCCAACATACAGGGCTTTACCACTACGTACTATCTGATCGAGAGCACCCATTGATTCTTCAAGTGGAGTGCTGGTATCAGGACGATGATGGTAGAAAATATCCACATAGTCCAGACCCATACGTTGAAGACTTTGATCAATACTGGCGATCAAATATTTACGGCTGCCATGATCCCCGTATGGACCTGGCCACATGTCCCATCCGGCTTTGGTCGAGATTAGGAGTTCATCACGATATGATCTAAAATCTTCCTTAAACAATTTGCCAAATGTCGTCTCAGCAGCACCATATGGTGGGCCATAGTTATTGGCGAGATCAAAATGAGTTATGCCCAGATCGAAGGCTCTTCTCAGCATGGACTGTGCAGTGGCATAGTCATCTGGTTCCCCGAAATTGTGCCAGAGACCCAAGGAGATCCGGGGTAGCTTGATACCACTCACACCGCATCTCTGATAACTCATATTGTCATATCGTGTCTCTGCAGCATGATACATATTTCAGTTTCTCCTGTTTGCATTTATGAAGCATATAACCCGATTGGTATTTTCCTTCATAATTCAAGTTGTGAATACATCAGATCAATAGTTTATACAAAAAACCCCATGCAGCAACACGGGGTTTTAATATTAATGGCAAATTCTTTTTACCAGTCCAGAAGTTTTCCATCCTTGTAGAATCCACCGGTAGGTCCATCTGGCGCAAGCTTGGCTGCCCAGAGAATACCTTCGATTCCTTCCTCAATGGAACGATCTGCATTGGGACCACCCATATCAGTTCTCACCCAGCCAGGATCAACAGAGTTGACCTTAATCCGAGTATCGACAAGCTCCTTGGCTAAGATGACTGTGAGAGCATTCATCGCAGCTTTGGACATGCGATAGGCTGGCCATCCAGCTTCCATATGGGCAATTGAACCCATGCCACTGGAGACATTTACTATACGTGGTTGTCGTGCCTTTTTTAACAGGTCATAAAAAGCCTGAACTAAACGTAAGGCGCCTACTGTGTTTACGGAAAAGGCTTCTTCAACAAGCTCAGGATTAATAGTGAAGCAGGTTACCTGACTATCCAGGCCACCGGGTTCAATAATAATACCAGCATTGTTGATGAGGAGATCCAGGTGATCAAACTGTGATGAGACATAAGAGGAAAGGGCAGTGATATGACGAGCTTTACTCACATCAGCCTCAAAACCCTCAATATCCAGACCGGCTTCTTGTAGTTTGGCAGAGGCGTTGTCAATTTCGATCTTGTTGCGCCCTACCATAAAAACTTTATAATCATCTTCGGCCAAAGCTTTGGTCAAGGCATGACCTAAACCCCTATTTGCTCCGGTTACGATGGCTACTTTTCTATACATATCTCGAGACTTCTCCTCGTTTATTCTTCAAAAATCAGCAAAATGTTTTTCCCTGCTGTTTCGCGCTTTCTATAACAGAAAGAATGGACTTACACAAGTATTTTACGTGTTTTTTGTGATTGTTATAAATTTGGTCAAATTGGCCATGGCCTGTTTACGAATATTTACCTTCACCACAGAATTCCACCCCATCAATAATCCCAGTGGACCTAAGGCCATCCTGCTCCATTTCCAAAAATCAAAATGGTCTATATGTTTTAAAATTTTTCCATCCTTAAATGTGAATTCAGCATGGATTTGATTGTGAACCTTTCTTCTGGCTTTACCAAAAGTGTATTTCGCAGACCAGTCTGCCTGTCCCTTTTCCTCATCTGCGTGAATGTTCTCAAACGTAATCTCAAGTGATGAAGATTGGAGACACAGCATGGTCCACATATTCCCGATCTCTGAACCCTGGAGATGTTGAAACACTGGATCATCAAAGACAGCCTCGGGGTGATAGCTATCCGTCATCACCTGACTATCCTTTTCGGAAAAGGCCTTATAAAATCGCTCTATCAGTAATTCGTTTGAATGTGTCATTATCCTGATCTTGTGCTGTTAGGTTCAGTGTGGACTCAAATAAATCCAAATGAATGGCATTCGCCACAAAAAAGTGGCCGGATTATCCAGAAGCATGCTTGACAGGAAAACGGGTCAATGGGGGTGACCCCTAAATTTATTCCGAGGTTTTTTTGAGAGCTTTCCTGACATAGGCCAGGAGGGGCAGCTCAAGATACCGGTATGCCAAAAGCGCACTGAGGATGCAGAGAATAAGCATTCCCATTATAAAGATAAAGTTGGAGAGAATCTCATTCAGGCCCAAAGCCTGATACAGCTTTCCTGAAGCAGAAATAACCAGAATGTGTGAAAGATAAAGCGTGTAAGAAGCATCACCTACTTTGATAAAGAGGTCGGGATATGCTATATCATATTTCATGTCCAAACTGACCATACCAAGCACCAGCAGAACTGCAGGTATACCGAAGTTAACCAGGCGTTCCAAATGAATCCCCACAGGAAATATCTGAATGAGTTCAAGTCCTGTCTGGTACAGGATAAATATTAAAACCGCAACTGGAATGGTCAGCCAGGCACCTGGTATTTGCCTTAACATCAACACGCGCCCCAAAAGAACGCCTGCAGAAAATTCCAACAGAAGTGGATGGGTTAGTCGTTCCAGGAGAAGTGATTCAGGTTGGTAAATCACCCCTAAAAGCACAAGAACCGTGAAAGTGCTTATTAAAAGAGGAGCTAAATATTGGCGGGAAATCCACAGAAAGAACGTAAACACCAGGTAAAAAAAGATTTCAAACTCAAGGGTCCAGGCCACTGAAACAACTGGTGGACCTGAAGATGGAAACAAGAGGAGTGAACTGAGAAAGTCAGGTGTACCTGGAAGGGAGCTATTTACCCAACCGGGTTGGATCAACCACACCAGAACAACAATTAGAAAGTAAATCCAGTAGTTGGGATAAATGCGAGAAAGTCTGTTTTTCAAAAACAAAACCGGGCTGATCATTTTGTTTTTTATAACCAGCATCATAACGAATCCGCTGATAACAAAAAAAATGTCTACACCAGCAGCACCAACTCGGAAGTCTTTGAGATATTGCCATCCACCAGATCCATATCTGGATTCAGCAACCCCGAGATGGAGAAAAACAATCATGAGTGCTGCCAACCCGCGCAGCAACTGAAGACCCCTGCTATAGCTAAAGTCTTTAGTATTGATTGGTTTAACTTTCATCATATAAACCTGATTTAAACAATATAGTCCAGATAAAATAAAAAGCGCCGGCACTCGCGTTGAGACCGGCGCTCTAATTGATTTCTTAAATAAGAATCAAACAGGAGTAACGTTATCTGCCTGTGGACCTTTTTCGCCCTGAGTAACGTTAAAAGTGACGCTCTGTCCTTCTTTCAAAGAACGACGTCCCTCTGAGTTAATTGCACGGTAGTGAACGAACACATCCGGACCATCTTCCTGCTGAATAAATCCGTAACCTTTTTCGTCATTGAACCACTTTACCACACCGTTGACTAATTCTTCAGCCATTTGTACTTATACCTCTTTCTTAAAACATACCGCCTGAGGCGGCTTCCTACTCGTCAGGCTCTTACACAGTTTCCTGTGTTTAGCACTTTTGATCCAATTGGACTTTCCTGACTATTCCGTGGAATATTAGACTGCCAAATCTAAAAGCAAACAATCATTTACTGGTGTATTTCAACTTTTATCAAACATCGTTTCACTGATTTAAATCGAAACTTCTTCGAAAAACCCTATTGGATCTTCATGAAAACAATAAACGATTCACCCTTTTCCAAATCAAAATCCTGATGGTTTTGCCCTGTTGCTTTTACTCGAATTCACTTAGTTTAAACGCTGATGAAAAAAGCGCTCTATATACTGCTTACTTTACTCTTTGCCTTCAGCATGTCTTATGGTCAGACTGAAGACCTTGATAAAAACATTAACTCTCAGTCCAAAAAACTCAAAGAAATTCGCAAGGAAATCGATAGACTCAATTCGCGGATTAACAAGACCCAGAAAGATGAAAAAGCGACGCTGAAGCAAATCCAAAACCTGGACAAGCAAATCGCCATGGTAACCCAGTTAAAAAGAGAACTTCAAAAAGAACGACGACTCAAGGAAAGCCAGATAAACCTGCTTAACGAAACCATTCAAACAACAGATCAAAAAATCCTGGTGATGAAAGAACGGGCAGCAAGACGTGCCGTACGAGCCTATAAACTTGGCCAAAATCGCGATATCGACCTGTTGTTAACCTCTGGGGATATTCATCAGGCTTTACGCCGGACCACCTATCTCTCTGCCATTAACAAAGCTGAAGAAATCACCCTTAATGAGCTTCAGCTAATGATTCGGAATAATCGGAGCGATCAAAATAATCTGGCCAGACGACTGGGAGAGGTCAAACGTAACATACGTGAAGAAGAGCAAGCCAGCCGGCAAATTTCTTCTCAGCAGAAGAAAAAAGAATCCCAACTAAGCACCCTGAAACGAGATCGCAAAGGCATGCAGCAACAGGTTAAGACCAAAAAAGCCGCGGCCAAAAAAATTCAGGGTATGATTGAGGACCTGGAAAAGAAAAAGCAGGAACGTCTCCGGGAATTGGCAAGACGACGCGGTATGACCATGGATCAAGCCAAGGGAGAATTCGCCAAGCATAAAGGCAAACTCAGCTGGCCAGTACAAGGCAAACTCGTTGGACGTTTTGGGCCCCAAAAAAACGAGAAACTGGGTACAGTTACCACCAATCCTGGTATTGATATCGCGGCTCCCAAAGGCAAAGGTGTTCGTGCCGTTCTGGATGGAATCGTGGTAGCCATTACCTGGATTCCCGGCTATGGCAATACCATGATTGTCGATCATGGCGATAGCTATTATACAGTTTATGCTCATATCGATAATATTCAGGTTAACATGAATGGATATGTGCTCAGGGATCAGGTTATTGCGCAAGTGAGTGATACTGGCAGTCTTGATGGAGCACGATTACATTTTGAAGTCTGGCGCGGAAAAAATAAAGTAGATCCTCTAAAGTGGCTGAAACGCTAAATCCATACCATCTAATTGGACAAGACCAGACTCGCCGATATTGGGAGTCTCTGATACGCTCTGGCCGTTTTGGTCATGCTCACATCCTGAGTGGACATTCAGGTGTAGGCAAGGACGCCATGGCTTTGACCATTGGAACCATCCTCAATTGCAAAGCAGAAAATAATAAACCCTGTGGAGAATGTTCGGCCTGCCGACAAATGCAAAATTTTGAACATCCCGCTCTACATCTCATCTTTGCGCTGCCTCGACGCTCCCCCAGCCAAACCGACCCCTTTGCCGGTATCAAAGATGGAGAGATGACTCTGATAAATGAAGAGCTAAGCAAAAAAGTTAAATGGCCCTACTATCACCTTCAAGTTGATGGAGCCAATGATATCAGAATCGCGGCTATACGTAAATTGCGAAAAGATATTTATCTCGCTCACGATCCAGGAAACACACGCATCGTCATCATTCTCCGAGCACACAGAATGAATGTGGAAGCAGCCAATGCCCTTTTAAAAATTCTAGAAGAGCCTCCAAAAGGGACCGTGTTTCTGCTGACAACTGAATTCCCCGATCGTTTACCCGACACGATTCGCTCCCGTTGTTCCATGCATCATATTCCTGATTTGAGTTGGAAGCTCATAAGAGATGATCTAGTGGAGAAAAAAGGTGCCGATGCTGTCCAGGCCGAGATCAGCGCTCGCATGGCCATGGGAGACCTGGCGGCGGCTCATACCTACGCAGAGCAGGACAATACTTTTTGGCTGGACCGTATACGCGCAACATTGAACACATTGGCCCGTGAAGATTTTGTTTCCGTGCATAAGCAGGCCCTGCTCCTTAAAGACAAGGACCTCGAGAATGATGAGTCGCGACAACAATTTCTATCATTGCTCATCCTCTTTTTTAGAGATGTGGCCCTAGACATAAAGCCTGGTGAAACTGCCCTTTGGGTAGCCCAGGTACAGCAGATGCAAAAATTGTTTCCTGATTGTGATAGTCATGGAGCTATCAAAGCGATCGAGCGCACAAAGGACGCCCTAGCACGTAAAGTTCATTTGCAGCTCGCAATTACTGCCTTATTTTTCCAACTACGAAAACACCTGCGGGGACAAGTACCTCAGGATTGAACGTAAAAGAATAGAACCAGCGGTCTCTGGACCAAAGGTCAGGATATAAATAAATGACACAATATGCACAGCACAACCCAATGCCCTCTGAACAGGGTGATCCCAAACCACCAGGATTGATAAAGGTTAGTTTCAAAGGCAATCGTCGTGAAACTTTTACCAATTCCGATAGTCTAGCTCTGAAATCTGGCGAATATGTCGTTGTTGAAACCGAACTTGGTGAGGACATTGGCCTGGTCACACCGGTCTGCAATAAGGTTGAGGGGTGTAACAGATGCCCCAGCAGTGAGCCTGAATTTAATAATCGTAAAAATGGCGAGTCTATTCACAAGCTCCTCCGTAAAGCAAATGAAAAAGAAATAAGTACGCATCACAATAATCGACGTGATGAACCAGAGGCTTTCAAACGTGGACTGGAACTCATTGCAAAAAATGGCTTAAAAATGAAACTGGTTGATGTTGAGTTTCAGCTTGATCGTCGCAAAATGACTTTTTTCTATACTGCAGAAGAACGGGTAGATTTTCGGCAACTTGTTAAAGACTTGGCCTATGAGTTTAGAACCCGCATCGAGATGCGGCAGATTGGTGTTCGCGATTATGCCCGGCGTCTGGATGGTCAAGGTCCCTGTGGTCAACAGATCTGCTGTTCCCGATTTATGGATGGCTTTGAGCCAGTTACCACCCAGTACGCTAAAGATCAAAACCTGCCCATCAATCCCAGCAAACTCAGCGGTGCCTGTGGAAAACTAAAATGCTGCTTACGCTTTGAATGGGATTTTTATCACGAAGCTATGAAGGATTTTCCTTCGGTGGGTCTACCCCTTGAAACAAAGGAGGGACTTGGCACTATCATCTCAAATGATGTCCTCAATGGACGTTGTACTGTCTCATATGAGCAGGGTGGTATCGAAGTTCATGATCTCGAAACCATCAAAAAAGCACTCAAGCATATGGATGCTGACTATAAAGAAAGAAAGAACTAAGACCCCATGTCGCGCTTTTATGTTACCACCCCTATTTATTATGTAAATGATGAACCCCACATTGGTCATGCTTATACGACTATCCTAGCAGATGTGGTGGCCCGTTTTCATCGAGCCCTCGGGGATGAAACGTATTTCTTAACTGGTACAGATGAGCACGGTCAAAAAGTCCAACAGGCTGCTGAGAAGAGGGGTGTAAGCCCACAACAGCATGTGGATGAATATGTGGTTCGTTTCCAGGAAAAGTGGGATGCTCTGAATATTCAGTATGATCAGTTTATTCGTACGACTCAAGAAAATCACAAGTCTGTCGTGAGTTTTTTACTCCAGAAATTGTGGGACAAAGGTTTGATTTATAAGGATACCTATGAAGGTTGGTATTCTGTTGCTGAAGAGCGCTTTCTGACTGATAAGGAATACGAAGAAGGTGAATGGCGAGATGTAAAACGTCTCTCTGAATCCAATTACTGGTTCAAAATGTCAGCCTACCAGGAAGATTTGATTAACTATATCCATGACAATCCTGATTTTATTCAGCCAGCGTTTCGCAAAAATGAAGTTCTGGGTTTTCTGAGACAAGAATTGGGCGATCTGTGTATTTCTCGCCCAAAAGCTCGGCTTAACTGGGGTATTGAGTTGCCCTTCGATGATGAGTACGTCACTTATGTCTGGTTTGACGCACTCACCAATTACATTTCGGCAATTGGCTATCCCAACCAGGAAGAGAATTTCAAGCAATGGTGGCCCGTAGATTTTCACCTTATCGGCAAGGATATCCTGACCACCCATGCAGTCTATTGGCCAACCATGCTCATGGCGGCAGACCTGCCCCTCCCTAAAACTATTTTTGCCCATGGCTGGTGGCTCATGGGAGACGCTAAAATGTCTAAATCTCTAGGCAATGTTGTGCGTCCACTGGATCTTGCCAATGAATACGGTGTCGATGCCCTGAGATATTTCCTCATGCGGGAAATGACTCCAGGTCAGGATGCCAGCTTTACTATGGATGGTTTTGTCACCCGCTATAACTCTGACTTGGCTAATGATCTGGGAAATATGGTGAACCGAATCACCAAACTTTTAGGCCGCAATTTTGATTATGTCTTACCTGATCCAGGCGAAACCATGCCTGTGGATTCAGATCTGGCTCAGCATGTAGCTGCTTTGCGTGAGAAGGTTAGCTCAGAGTTGGATCAAATGCGTGTGAATTATGCCATCACCCATGTTTTTGATGTCTTGCGTGAGATCAACCGCTATCTCGAAGAAACCGCCCCTTGGAAATTGATGAAAACTGATAAAGATCGAGCAGGGGCTGTATTGTATAATGCTGCAGAAGCTCTACGTCTTAGTGCAGTTCACCTGTATCCTGTCATGCCGGAAAAAATCTCACAACTGTTGGAGGTGATGGGTACCTCAGCTCAGGCACGTCTCAGTGAGCAGGGCTGGTTTGATTGGGGACACAATAAACCTGGGACCAAACTGGGTAAAACTGATGGTCTTTTCCCCCGTATCGAAGTCCAGGAAGCCCCTGAAGAAGAACCAGAGAAACTGGACCTTAAAGATGAAATCAGTTTTGATGATTTTATGAAAATGGATATTCGGATTGCGAAAATTATTAAGGCCGAGAAACATCCAAATGCCGATAAACTCTTGAAGCTGCAAGTGGATCTTGGTGCTGAACAACGCCAGGTGATTGCCGGCATTGCTGAGCACTATTCACCAGAGGATCTAGTAGGCAAAACGGTCTCCATTGTAGCTAATTTGAAACCTGCCAAGATTCGTGGCGAGCTTTCTCAAGGAATGATTCTAGCTGCGGATGATGGGAAAGTAGTATCCCCTCTGATTCCATTGAAGGATGTTGATCCAGGATCCAAGGTTCGATAACTCTTAGTTATGTTTGTCATGGATGTGTCATGCTGAGCCCATCGAAGCATAAACATCCAAATTAAAATACATATGAACTTCATAGATACCCACTGTCACCTGAACATAGAACCCTTATTGGATAGAACGAACGAGGTTCTGGATGCGGCTGCTGAACAGGGCATCCACAAAATGGTGGTGGTGGGAATTGACCTCCCCACATCTGAAATTGCCATTCGTCTGGCTGATGACCACCCTCAGATTTATGCAGCCGCTGGAATCCACCCTAACGATTGTTCAAAAGCACCTGAAAACTGGGAGAAAGAGATTGTTGATATGCTCTCTCATCCAAAAGTTGTGGCTGTTGGTGAAACGGGTCTGGATTATTATTGGGACGACTCTCCAGCTGATGTTCAAAAAATCTTTTTTCGTGATCATCTTGATCTGGCGCTGGCTACCGGGAAACCGGCGATTATTCATAATCGTGGAGCTGACCAGGATATCGTTCAGCAGATTCTCGAACATGGAAATACATCAGGCGTTTTTCACTGCTGGCCCTCTCCCTGGGAAATAGCCAAACCTCTTTTGGATAAAGGGTATCACATCTCCTTCACAGGGACCGTGACATTTAAGAAAAATGAAGCCGTTCAGGATGTGGCTACACGCATGCCGCTGGAACGTCTTATGCTGGAGACCGACAGCCCCTTTCTCACACCAGCCCCCCATCGCGGAAAACGTCCCAACGAACCAAAATACATCCCCCACATTGCTGAAAAGATTGCTTCATTGAGAAACATAAAGGTCGAAGATCTGGCCAAAACAACCACAAGGAATGCAATAGCCTTCTTTGGTCTGAATGATCTTGGATAACACCATTTTTTTGATCATTGCAGTAAGGTCGCAATTCGGTGAGATGAGGTTTCCCACATGGGTTTAAGACCTGATTTACATGCCCTGAAAAAATGGGGTCAAAATTTCATTACTGATCCTGCCATGCTGGATAAACTTGTGCGGACCGTGAATCCTCAACCAGATGATATGATGGTGGAAATTGGTCCTGGATCTGGTGCGCTTACCCGTCTTTTCGCTCCCCGGGTGAAACAGCTCCATGCCATCGAAATCGACCCCCGCATGGGTGAATATCTCGAGCCCATTCGAAATGAAACACCGTCGTTTTCATATGAACATCTAGACTTTCTGAAATGGTCTCCTCCTGCAGAACTGGGTAATTTTCGGCTCATGGGCAATATCCCCTATTACATCACCTCACAGTTGATACTTCAGGCCTTTGAACATCATGAACGCATTGGGGATGTCCATTTTCTCATGCAAAAAGAAGTGGGCAAGCGTTTGGTTGCTCCCCATGGCTCCAAGGTGTATGGGATTCTTTCTGTCTATGCAGCACTCTTTGCCAAAACAGAATATCTTTTCGATATCAGCCGACATGTGTTCTACCCGATTCCTGATGTGGATTCCTGTTTTGTTCGCTTTTCCTTTGACCAGGACAATCCAGTTTCAGCTGAGCTTGAACCTCACTTGAGACAAGTTGTCAGAGCCGCATTTAATCAGCGGCGAAAAACTTTACGAAATAGTCTGAAATTAGTTTTAAAGGACCGGGATAGTATTGAGGATCAGTTTGATTTGAATTTGCGACCAGAGCAACTCAGTCCACTGGAGTTTCTCAGATTAACAGAAATAATATTTAAACCGAATTAATCTACTTTCATCAGGAGGGGACCTTATGAAAAAACAGCGTCTGATCAGTGCACTTATTCTCATATTGTTGAGCTCAACTTGCTTTTCAATGAGTAAATCTGAAACAGCAATTCAATCTATTGGAGGCGATTTAAAACTCCTTGAAACCTGGGTCAAGGCCCAACAGGGGTACCGCAATATTCCAGGTATCACCATTGGGTTGGTTTATGACCAGGAGTTGGTTTACAGCAAGAGTTTTGGTTTCTCTGACCTGGAGAAGAAGACACTCCTGACGGTGCAGGATCCATTTCGCATGGCGTCCATCACCAAGACCTTCACGGCAACTGCCCTGGTTCAATTGCGAGATGCAGGGAAGCTTCGTCTAGACGATCCTGTAAAAATGTACTTACCCTGGTTTAACATTTCACAACGTTTTCCAGGTGAACCTGCTATCACCATTCGACACTTGCTTACTCACACGTCCGGATTACCCCGTGAGGCAGATTTTCCATACTGGACCGACCATAAGTTTCCCACCATGGAGCAGATCAAGGAAACCCTGTCCACTCAAGAGACGATATATCCACCTTCAACAGAAATTAAATACTCGAATCTGGGATTGTCATTGGCTGGAGAGATCGTTGCTGTCGTTTCAGGAGTGACTTATGAAGAATACGTCCAAACTCATATTCTGGAACCCCTTAAAATGGATGCTAGCTCAGTTATCCCAGATCCAAGCTATCAACAATTATTGGTTACTCCCTACTCCCATCGACAAGCTGGTGGTGACCACGAGGTGGAAGAATACACCGACACCAAGGGAATTGCTGCGGCAGCCAGTCTCGCCTCCACAGTAACCGACCTGGCGAGCTATGTAAGTCTTCAATTCCGTGAGGATGATAACTCCTCTACAGCAGTGCTCAAGGGAAGCTCTCTGAGAGAAATGCATCGTGTTCAATTTCTTCGTCCTAGCTGGTCTAGTGGGTGGGGCCTGGGTTGGTCAGCCTGGCAGCGTAACGGACAAACCATTAATGGTCATGGGGGCTGGGTAGGTGGCAATCGAACCCAGATTATGTTTATCCCCTCTGAGAAAGTTGGTGTGATCGTCATGACAAACTCTGATGATGGTGAACCCAGCTTTCTAGCTCGTCATATTTTGGATTATATGGCCGCCCCAATTGTATCAGCCTTTGCTCCACCAAGTCCAACTGATGAATTCGATGCAAAGTGGAAAAAATATGCTGGAACCTATGTCGAACCAGGTCCCTACTACACTGTGGTTTTGGTTAAAAATCAGCAGCTCGTAATGAGCACTTTGAGCTTCCCTCCTGAAGACAATCCAGGAAGTGAGGTGATTGAACTATCGCCTGAAGGTAAAGACACTTTCCGCATGGTGGGAGATAATGGAAATGGTGAACTGGTCATTTTCCAATATGATGAAATGGGCAATATTTACCAGGTGAAGGTTGGCAGCAATTTTATCTACCCCGAGAAATTGTATCAAGGTAATAGGTGAAGTCGTCTAGATTTCATGCGGATCGAATAAAGATCATTACAGTCTAGAAATCCCAAGTACCAGAACCAGGGTGGCAATGAGCATAAATAGTTGAAAACCGTACTGTTTGTTATCGTCCATTTCTCCATCCTCCAGGTTTGCCCCGCCTGAAGACAATATGAGAAAATAGAGTGCTTTATGTTGTGTTAGTGCTCACAGATGAATGATTGTGTGTTCTGGATCAATTCTAGTGGAAAAGGTTCTTACCTGACCAGATTCTTACTCCCGATTTCTCTGCAGCAATGATTTCACGAATTTTTGCTGCTAGCGTGCTGGCCTGGATGGGTTTGTATTTCCAGGGAATGAGGAAAGACAAGGGCTGCATGATGAGTTTTCCTACAAATTCACCAGGGCGACTTTCTTGTCGGTCTCCCAGCAAGATACTTGGTCTCAAGATGTGCAACCGTGGAAAGCCTACTGCCTTGAGAGCCTCCTCCAGTTGACCTTTAACACGGCTGTAGAAGATACTTGAGT
The DNA here is from genome assembly GCA_018673925.1 of Fidelibacterota bacterium. GTDB lineage: Bacteria > Fidelibacterota > UBA8477 > UBA8477 > JABMPR01 > JABMPR01. The sequence goes on along the minus strand of JABHBL010000004.1, from coordinate 67,024 downwards.
TGGCATCAGCACCCATGGATGACACCAGGATGAAGGTATTACAACCTTCCTCGTGAGCGATTTTTGCCAGCGCCAGAGGAATATCATGATCAATCTCGATGAAGCGTTCCTGTGAGCCAGCGGTTTTAATTGTGGTGCCTAGCGTGCAAACCAATACATCAGATTTTAATTCACCGCGCATACTTTCAAGATCTTCAAAGTTATGAACAGCCTGGTGGATAAATGGTTTGCCAGATAGACTGGTAATCTGACGACGGGTTATGGCATTTACCTTTTGGTACTCCCCTTCAGTAATCTGACTGAGAAATTCTAATCCGATTAAACCAGTTGATCCAATTACAGTAATGGTGGAAGACATAAGCTTTCCCTATGGTTTCCGAACATACATAAAGTCATATTCCACATTCCAATTTTTTCCATAGTCTGAACTAAGTTGAGAAAACTGCCTTACGCTGTCAGGAGAAATGTTGAAGAAGGTGAGTCGTCGTAGTGGCTTTTCTGATTTCTCATCTACCTGCTCAAAATAGACCATGGCGTTCTGTTCTGGATCAAAGTTACCTTCGAAATAGATCCTGCCTGAGCTTTGATCCACCCAGTATTGAATCCAACGACCCGAATCCATATGATAATGGTTGAAGCTTTTGCCAATAAAACCACCAGCTCCACTCCAATTCTCAAGGATGACATTGCCTTTAAGAATTTTCTGAATACTACTTTCCCCGACCTTTGCATCATTCACACCATAAACATTCCATTCACCCACCCAAAAATCAAACTTTTGAGCTTCAGGTTCATTCTCAATCGATTTCACTGAGCTTAAAATCATTTTGAATTTATCAGTATCTCTGATACTGGACAGATCAGAGTCTGTTTTCATCAGGCCGAGCTGTATAAAGCCTTTGTCTACAGCTGACTCAAGAGCTTCCAAAGCCTTCTTTTCCCTCCCATGCATAGCATAGGAACAAGCCAGATTATAAAGCACCGTCGGATTTCCATTAGGTGCAAGTTTTTCATAATATTTGATTGCTTTTTTTATAGTTTTTTGACGTGTGCGCCATACCAGCCAGTTTGAAGGTAATCGTGTTATTCTCTGGGGCAGTTTTGTGAATTTTCTCATAGAGCTTAAATGCTTCTTTGAACTTTTTTTCAGCTTCAAGCTGCTGCGCTTGTATTATGCGGGGATCGGGTATGTCTTGACTCATAGCGAAACCACTTAACAGCACACCAATCAGCAGCATAATAATTGATTTTTTCATGATATTCTCCTCGTTATGCCCCTGGTGAGTAAATACTAATATATCTGTAGGCAGCATCCTACATAACCGTATTTCCGATGGCTTCAAAACGACTTGATTGGATCATAATCATGCGAAATACTTGGGTTCATCTTGAACAGACTCTTCCTGATCCCATTCTTCCAGTTTCTTTTTACCCTTGCGACGTTTGAGAAACCAGGCCAAAACGACGATGAGAGGTGATACCGCCCAGAGAACTCCAGGAATACGTGAAATTTTAAAAAACCAGAACTGTTCTTCCAGCTTCTCTCGCCAGGCGATTTCAAAGTTGATCAAATCCTCACCTGTTTCAGCTTTAAAGCGCTCTCGAAAACCAAAATCATCTGCACGAAGCAGATAGGGCAAAATGGATTCGCCATGACGCTTGATCAAAAATCTTGTGGCGTCTAAAGCCTGAGCATAAGCCAGGTTTGCCCGTTTATGATTAAAGCTGAGAATGACATCCAGATCAACCAGAGGGATGAGATTCCCCCTCGCTGTGGCAGTCCCCAATCCCATAAACCCACCCCAGTCCATCTGACCAGCATGCCATTGCGCCAGACCTTCATTCAGCCAGACAGGGACGCTAACCTCATTTTGCCCGAGAAGGGCATGGAACAGCTCGTGCTTAAGGGTTGAGAGCCATTGATTACGATTTCTTCCGTAAATCAAAATTTCTGAACCTGCTCTGGCTATTCCGGCACTCCAGTATGGAACGCTATGTAAGCGTGATCCCACTTTATCAGGGTTATAGTAAAATCGAATTTCCAGCTCTTTGTTGAGACTCAAGCCAAACAGGGCCTGGTAGTATTGTTGCTCTTCTCGGATCAACTCAAGAGCATTGCGCAGAAGGGTTGAGTCACCCCTGTCACTCATGAGGGAAAGGTTACCGGATTTCAACATCAAGGCATCACCTGAAAGTGGTACAAATGCCAAGAGTACCATGAGGGTACCGAGAACTATCCTACCCTTTGAGTTAAAGGATTTGATATGGATCCACATCTACAGTTACTCGAACATATTTGTCCTGGGTAGTTTGTAATACATGTGCTGCAGCCTGTCGGAGAGTTCCACCGCTAGGATCATCTGCTTTGGAAGTTTTCAAAACTAGTTTCCAGTGGTACCCCATGTGACTCTTTTCGATCATGGCAGGTGCAGGTCCCAATAACTGAATAGTCTTCTGATTTTTGAACGTTTCTGCTGCCCGCTCTGACAATCGAATCACCGCATCCCTTGAGCGCCCTTGAAACCCGAAAGATATCATTCTTGAGAATGGTGGATACTGGAGCTGGTCGCGATCATTTAGCTCCCCATTATAGAATAGTTTAACATCACTTCTGGTGGCACACTGGATGGAAATATCATCTGGCATCCAACTCTGTACAACAACACGACCGGGGAATTCACCACGACCTGATCTACCAGAGACCTGGTACACCAGTTGGAAGGTTTTCTCGCGAGACCTGAAATCTGGAAAATGCAAACCTGAATCAGCATTAATCACTCCCACAAGCGTAACATTTTCAAAATCCAGACCCTTTGCAATCATCTGGGTGCCCAACAGAATTTTGTACTCTCCACGGGCGAAATCACCAAGCAATTTGGTGTGAGCTCCCTTCCCCCTGGTGGTATCCATATCCATACGACAGACCGGTACATCTGGGAATTGGGTCTCCAGGGCCTCTTCGACCATCTGGGTTCCCATTCCACCAAATTTCAACTCCAGTGATCGACATTCAGGGCAACTCACAGGAGTGGGCGCTTCAAAATCACAAAAGTGGCAACGCATCTTATTGCCAATTTTATGATAGGTCAGCGACATATCATCATGTGGGCAGGCCATGGTCCAGTTGCAATCTTTACAGGTAATGACTGGTGCATAGCCACGTCGATTTTGAAATAAAATGACCTGTTTATCTTGCTCCAAAGTCTCTCTGATGGCATCAACAAGTTTTCTGGAGAAGGGGTTGGAATAATCACGAGTTTCATCCCGCTCAACCCCCATATCTATGAGATCGACCAGGGGCGGTTTGGCTTTCTCCCACCGTTTGGTGATATGGAGTCCTTTATAGCGATTGGTCGTCAAATTGTAATAGGTTTCAAGTGACGGCGTCGCTGATCCCAATAATACAACTGCTTTTTCTTCCTGACCGCGTACCAGAGCTACATCGCGAGCATGATAACGAGGCTCATTGTCCTGTTGCTTATAGCTGTTCTCCTGTTCTTCATCTACAATGATGAGACCCAGGTCTTTTAGGGGTGTTAAAACCGCCGATCTGGCGCCCACTACTATGGTAAATTTGTTCTGCTGAATTTGCTGCCAGGTCCACAGCCGTTCGGCTCCTTTGAGGCCTGAATGCCAAAGAGCTACAATGTTTCCGAAGCGCGATTGAAAGCGATAGGCAATTTGAGGAGCAAGAGCGATTTCAGGCACCAGGACAATGACAGAACGTCCCTGTTGAAGAGTATGGGCGGCAGCATTTAAATAGACTTCCGTTTTCCCACTCCCTGCAACACCAAAAAGCAGATAGGGTGTGAATACACGATCATCCAGAGAGCGAGTCACCTCATTGAGTGCAATGCTCTGCTCGTGGTTCAGTTCAACTGTCTTCGGTGGTGGTCGATGATAGTCCTTCAGGGGGTCTATATCAGGTTCAATTTCCTGTAAAGTCACCAGGCCACGATCAGCCAGCTTGTGGATGATGGGCCGGTATACTTCATAGTCATCCCGTAGCTTATCCAGGGGAATACCATCTGGAAAGTCATTGAGAATATCAAAAGCTTTTTGCTGGGCTCGAGCATTAGTGGGAATTTCTGAATCCCGCCCAAGATCTGGAATAACAAGGTAGCTCGAGGCCCTTTTCCCTTTGAATTCAAATTCATTCTCAAGCTCCAGAAGACCTTGCCTTTGCAGACGGGCGACCTGGTTTACGGCAATGTCTGCACCGAATTTTCTTTTCAGGGTTGAAAGCCGAACGAGGCCTTTCACTTTTAAAAATTTACTGAACTCATCTGTTCCATGCAAGAGAGCCGTGGGCTGAATAATGACTTCTTTTTTCATGCGAGCATCAGACGGTATGGCGGATTGGATCACCTTACCCAGGGGTGTGAAATAGTAGCGGCTCATCCATTTAAGAAGATTGATGAGGTGTAGATCAAAAACCGGTACTGGATCTACGATATTTTCGAAACTTTTTAATTTGCCGGTAAAGTCTGCCGGTGGTTCTGACTTGACACCTATGATCATGCCCTGTTGTTTTCGTCGACCAAGGGAAGCAATCACGCGTTGGCCAACTTGAACGACATCGTTCAGTTCTTCTGGAACCGAATAGGTAAAGGCCTGATCAAGACTCAGGGGAAAAACAATTTCAACATACATGGCTTTTTCCATCTTATAAAATGAGACTGCTTTGGATTAAAAGAAAAGGTTATTCAGGAAATGCGGTTAACTGAGTAAAAATAATACCAGCTTTGTAGATTGAAAGAGGAGAAGTTTGTTTATATAGTTTTGGGATAGGTAAACCAGCGCTTAAAAAAATTCTGGCTCGGTGTGACGTCAAGATATAGAACTGATAGTTTTTCACCCCTAGAGTTAATATAAACTGGCTGGAAGTTGTCCCAGACTATACTTAAACCACCCTGAAAGGGGAAGGCCAGTTGATATTGAGGTTCTATAATCATTTCATTCTCTCGATTGATATATCCCCACAACTCACCCACCTTTACAGCGGCTAAACCCTGTGAAAATGTACCTGCATTTGCATATTGAAGATTTATCGCCCACTGACCATCCAGATCGATGTATCCCCCACTACTATCTCTAGCAACACAACTCAAGCCCTCCTGATAATCCAGGGCAAAATCAAGGGATGGTCTTACAACAAAGCCACCTTCAGAGTCTATGAAGCCGTATTGCCCGGCAACACTAACCCGGGCTCGTCCGTCATTATAATCCCAGACCTTCTCAGCACTGGTTTCAATTATTTGCTTACCTTGCTTATTGATGTACCCCCAATTTCCATCTCTACTTATTGCAGCCAATCCTTCATGGAATGGTCGACATTCTTGAAATTCCGGTGGGATAACCCATACACCAGAAGTATCAATAAACCCATAATGTTTCTTCTTACGGGCCACAGCCAAGCCCTCTGAAAAAGGACCAAGATAATCAAACCAGGGTTCTATTTGCACCTGTCCGGAGTGATCAATTGTACCCCACTTTTCACCGATCTTTATTCCCAAAAATGTTCGTGCCTTACAAACTGGTGCAAAGCCCTCACTAAATTCTCCCACCCATTCAAAGATCATTTCCGTTTCAATCTGACCTGCTTCATTAATAATTGAGTAATGGTTACCATGTTTAAGCAGTGAGTAGACCTCAGATTGCCCCAAGATCAGCTTACCCTCTTTAAAATAATAAGGGAGCACTGAGGGCATTTTGGTCCCAGTAGCCGATTCCATGTATCGAATAGTTGTATCATTAATGAGTACTGAGAACTGCGGTTTAATTATGGTCGCGCCTGTTGAATCAATAAATCCTATCAATTCTTTATCATAAACTGGGAAGAGTTTCACTGTTGGTTTTGAAATTGGAACAGTCTGAATATTTATTGATGATTTCTCAGCAAATGAAGTTGATATCATAATGAGCAAAAGAAGGACTCTAAGCGTGTTCAAAATAGTATTCCCTGTCTCTGCTATTTTTTAATGATCTGAGATAGCCAGGCACCGAGAGCAATGGCCAGACCCTGAATAATCATAACTTTCCCAAAATGTGGGTCAGGGGCGGCAGAGCTAAAGGTTGATACTTGTAAGGTCAGGCCAAACGGGATAAACCAAAAGATACCACTAGCCCTCACCATGGTACGCTCATCAAAATCCACTTTGCGACCTTCAACTTCAACACCCTTGCGAAACAGCTTTTGGAGCATACGGTAGAGGGTGAGCATAAACGTGAAGGTCACGGTTGAGAAGCCCAGCATGAACATCATTTTGACTTGAGACAACTCAGTTGTTACTTCACTTTTGAACCAGGGATGTGACACTCCCGCCAGAATACCTATAAACACCAGAAAGAGTCTAAATCGGATTGGGTTATTTATAAACCAGCGCGAGATAAAATTTTTCAGAAACCACCCCATTTATTATGTTTACAAATTGATGCTCCAAAACTAGGCGATGATCGGGTCTCAACAAGGAGTACTTCCATTCCTGGTTGTATGACTCTCCCCAGAGCTAAAAATCTACGAAAATATGCCGATTTACCCTGGGTCAGTCCTGCCTCAGGTCATTTCACGGCCTTTAAAGGGGTGTTATGGGCGAAAAATTGCAGTTACTGGCTAATTTATACAGGTTCAAGCTTTGAATTGCTCGGTTCCAAGTTTAGTTTGGTTTGCTTTAAATAGGACAGTGAATAACCCGACATTCGGAGATCAAAACCATGCAATTTACCGTTGACTCGTCAACCCTTTTACACGGCTTGCAAAAGGTGGCCCGCGTAAGCCCCACCCGCTCAACCATGCCCATTCTCAACCACATTCTCTTCACCGTGAAGGGGAATGTTCTCTCCATGCGCAGTACTGATATCGAGATCACATATACCCTGAATCTGAATGTCCTGGGAGAAGATGAGGGGGCCGTTGCACTACCTGTCCGTCTGCTCCAGGAGATCACCAGCGAGTTACCTGATACAGAACTCACCTTCGCCTGGTCTGATGATAGTCGGGTGACGCTATCCACAACAGCAGGTACGTATAAGATCGTTGGTCGTCCTGCTTTGGATTTCCCTGATGCTCCTGAACTGGGTCCGGCCCAAAGTCTCGAGATTAAATCAAAAGTTTTAAAACGAACCGTAGAAAAAACCGTGTTTGCTGTTTCAAAGGATGAGCTGAAACCAGCACTCCTCGGTGTTCTTTTTGAATTGAAGAATAACGAAATTCGCGCCGTTGCCACCGACGGCCATCGTCTGGTAAAATATACCAACCGGGATTTTGTCTCTGCTGATTTTGAAGCCAACATTATTGTTCCACCAAAATTTTTATCGCTAATCCAGTCTTTTCTGGATGATGGTGACACCATCAATCTATCCGTCGGGGAAAAGTATATCAGCGTCGCCACAGAGACGGCTACCATTTTCAGCCGCCTGATTGATGAGCAATACCCAGATTATGGAAGTGTTATTCCATCTACCAATGACAAGACAGTAACGCTTTCCAGCAAAGACTTGGTGACCACAGTTCGCCGCGTTTCCATATTTTCAAACCGTACGACCCACCAGGTAGCCTTGAAACTGCATCCTGGATATATCGAAGTCTTTACGGAAGATCCAGAAGCCAGCACAAGTGCAAAAGAACAGGTCCTGTCTGACTATGATGGAGAAGAATTGACCTTGGGTTATAATTCAATTTATCTCAAGGATATGCTCAAAAATGTTGAAACGGATCGCGTGGTCTTCAGGCTGGGTTCTGAAATTGGTCCTGGATTAATTTTGCCTGAAGTACAGGCCGAAAAAGAAGAATTAGTAATGCTCCTGATGCCCATCAGGCTTCAGGGATAGACAGGTATCTTGGCAGGACAGCCGGTCGTCAAACTGATTCTAAAACATGGGGAAAATTGACCGGCATAATCGCTGGCAAAGATAAGGTATTGAATCGATACGTGATGATTAACGACAAAACTACATCTATAACCCGGGCATGCTGATTAAGTCGCTTACGATGATTGACTTTCGTAAATACGAGCAAGCTTCCATGGAGTTTGGTGCATTCACCAATATTCTCCATGGAGAAAACGGGGCTGGCAAGACCACTATCCTTGAGGCCATTCATAGCCTGGCCTATACCCGTAGTTTTAAAACCCGGTTGGATGCTGACTTATCACGACATGGTCAAGTGGGCTACCAGTTGAAGGGTGTTTTTACCGATCATCAGGAAAATGACCATGAAGTTCGTCTCAAGGTGGAATCTGCGCGAAAAAAACTGGCTAGCGTTAATGGTAAGAACCTCACTAGTCGAGCACAGATTATTGGCAAGTTTCCATTGGTTTCCCTCACGCCTGAAGACAGCGAGTTAACCTTTGGATCCCCTGAAATCAGACGTCTGTTTTTTAATAAGCTCCTTTCCCAGGTTGATGCTGTATATCTTGAAAACCTGCAGACCTATGCCCGTATTCTCAAGCAGCGCAACGCCTTGCTGCAGACCTATGCCAACGATGGCACTCCCATTGACCGTATTCAGATATCTACTCTCGATGATCAACGAGCCAAAATTTCTGCACAGATCCATGATGCCCGCAGCAAGCATATCGGTGAGTTTAAAAAGCTACTCTACACCGCCTATACTGAGCTGGAAAATGAAAACTCAGTAAAAATGGCCTTTATCTCCAATGTCAGATCAACAGCTGGTGAACTAGAAGGTTTGTACCGCAACGCCTATCAGGATTCTCTAGCAGACGATATGCGTAAGGGGACCACAACTCGCGGACCTCATCGAGACTTGTTTACCTTTTATCTCAACACCAAAGATCTTCGAAAATTTGGCTCACAGGGTGAACATAAGCTGGTACTGGTGGCAATCAAATTTGCCGAGGGTCGTTTTCTGGAAACTTTTCTGGGCGAACCGCCTGTGTTTCTGCTGGATGATCTTTTTGCAGAACTCGATGTGAAGCGCAGCACCATGATTGTTGAGAGCCTACGTGGTGGTCATCAAATATTTATCACAGCCACAGACCTGGCAGATTTAAGACATCACGGTCTCGAGCTGGAGGGAGATACCCTACAGATTATCGATGCCGGAAAGATGCACGCCAATGGCTAAGGCACAAAGTATTGGAAATGTATTTACCCAACTCTTTCATGATCTGGGTATTGATAAAGCGATCCAGCAGAATATGGCTGTCTCTCAATGGGCTGAGATCGTGGGTGAGAGAATCGCGCAAATCAGTGAAGCTGAACGTATAGAAAATGGTGTTCTATTTGTGAAAGTCAGCTCTCCGGTTTGGCGAAATGAACTCGTATTTATGAAAAGCAATTTGATAAACAGTGTTAATGAAGCATTAGCAAAAACCATAGTTAAGGATATCAAGTTTACATGAGTGACAAACAAACAAATCCGGCAGCAAAAAGTTATAGTGCGGAATCTATTACCGTCCTCAAAGGCCTTGAAGCCGTTCGCAAACGCCCTGCCATGTATATTGGTGATGTGGGCAAGCGTGGTCTTCATCATTTAGTCTATGAAGTCATCGATAACTCCATCGATGAGGCCATGGGTGGACACTGTGATACTATTTATGTGACCGTGGGCAAAGGTGAGACAATCACAGTTGAAGATAATGGTCGAGGTATTCCAGTTGATATGCACAAAGAGGAGGGGCGACCAGCTGTTGAAGTTGTTATGACTTCTCTTCACGCAGGTGGAAAATTTGACAAGGACTCCTATAAGGTTTCCGGTGGTCTCCACGGTGTGGGTGTATCAGTTGTAAATGCCCTTGCTGAATATCTCAATGTTGAAGTTTACCGTAACGGTTCCATACACGAGGTAAGCTTTGAGCAGGGTCTCATGACTGAAGGCATGAAGATCACTGGTAAAACAAAAAAACGAGGTACAAAAGTCAAGTTTAAGGCTGATAATAGCATCTTTTCCCATCAGGTTTTTGACTGGGATGTACTAGAAGATCGCATCCGCGAACTGGCTTTCCTGAATAAGGGGCTCACCATCCATTTGAATGATGAGCGGGTAGATGAAGACCGCTCGCACACCTATCTCTATAAGGGTGGCTTAAAGCAGTTTATCGATTATCTGAATGAGAACAAACACCCCATTCACCCTCAGGTCGTCGCCTTTGAAGGTGAAAAAGACGATGTACCCATAGACGTGGCCTTTCAATACAATGATAGCTACAATGAAAATATTCTAAGTTATGTTAATAATATCAATACGATTGAGGGGGGGACTCACCTCTCCGGTTTAAGAACGGCCCTGACCAGAACCTTAAACAATTATGCCACGCGCAATAATCTCTTCAAAAAAACTAATGCTACCTTGAGTGGTGATGATGTTCGTGAAGGTCTAACCTGCGTTATTTCCATTAAAGTGGCTGAACCACAGTTCGAAGGTCAAACTAAAACCAAGCTGGGTAATGGGGATATTAAAGGTACAGTCGATTCATTCGTAAGCGATCAATTGAATGAGTTTATGGAGCGGAATCCAGCGATTGCCAAAAGAGTTATTGAGAAAAGTCTCCTGGCTGCTCAAGCCAGAGATGCTGCTCGTAAGGCGCGCGAATTAACCCGTCGTAAAAGTGCCCTGGAAAGTGGTGATTTACCGGGAAAACTAGCTGATTGCTCAAACAAAGATCCAGCCATGTGTGAAATTTATCTGGTTGAGGGAGATTCTGCTGGCGGTTCTGCCAAGCAGGGACGAGATCGTCGTTTCCAGGCAATTCTGCCCTTGCGAGGAAAAATCATCAATTCTGAAAAAGCTCGAATTGATAAGATTCTGGGCAACAATGAAATCAGGATGATGATTACTGCCTTTGGCGCCGGTTTCAAGGAAGACTTCGACATCGAAAAATTACGTTATCACAAAATCGTCATTATGACTGATGCTGATGTTGATGGTGCACATATTCGTACCTTGTTGCTGACATTCCTGTTTAGATATCTGCCTGAATTGATCATTGGGGGCTATGTTTATATTGCTATGCCTCCTCTATATCGGGTGAGTGTCGGTAAAAAAGAAAAATATTGCTATGACGATGATGAACGAGATATTGCCATCAAAAAGATGACTGATGGTGGTGACCCTTCCCGAGCTAAGATTCAACGCTATAAAGGTTTGGGAGAGATGAATCCGGATCAGTTATGGAACACCACAATGGATCCAGAGGTGCGCTCCATGATGCGTGTCAATCTTGATGATGCGGCTGCTGCTGATAGGATTTTCTCCACTCTCATGGGTGATGTGGTTGAACCGCGTCGAGAGTTTATCCAGTCCCATGCAAAATATGTGACCAATATTGATGTTTAATTAGCGATGTCGCGCTTCGACGGGCTCAGCATGACACCTGGTGTGTCTCCCTGGGGCTCTCGAAGGGGGCACGCGTTTAAGCTGAATAATAGAATTGATTAAGACAGAAATAAAGAGGTATTGAGTTGGAGATTCAGAGACAGAACATCCTGAACACATCGATCGAAGAGGAAATGAAAAAATCCTATATGGATTATTCCATGTCGGTGATTGTATCGCGAGCCCTACCCGATGTTCGGGATGGCTTAAAACCCGTTCACCGTCGAATCCTTTATGGAATGATGGAATTGGGCGTGGGCTATAATCGAGCTTATCGTAAATCTGCACGTATTGTTGGAGACGTCATGGGTAAGTATCACCCTCACGGTGATTCTGCGGTGTATGATTCCATGGTACGTATGACGCAGGAATTCTCACTGCGTTACCCCCTCGTTGATGGTCAGGGCAACTTCGGATCCATCGATGGTGATAGTGCTGCTGCTATGCGTTATACCGAAGCTCGCATGAAACGTATATCAAGCGAGATGCTAAAAGACCTTGAAAAAGAGACTGTAACTTTCACACCTAACTTTGACGAAAGTCTGCAAGAGCCCACTGTTCTGGCAGCTGTTATACCCAATCTTTTACTAAATGGTTCAAGCGGTATTGCTGTGGGAATGGCCACCAATATTCCTCCACACAATATGAATGAAGTGGTTGATGCTATCGTGACTCAGATCGACAATCCTGATGTGGAAGTCGCTGAACTCATGGAGCACGTCAAGGGTCCTGATTTCCCAACTGCTGCTGTTATTTATGGCGCTGCGGGTATTAAAGATGCTTATGAAACAGGTCGTGGAAAAATAACGGTTCGTGCCCGTGCAAGTATTGAAGAACGCAAAAATGGTCGCTATAGCCTCGTTATTACTGAGATTCCATATCAGGTCAACAAATCATCTCTTATTGAGAAGATTGTCATGCTGGTTCGCACCAAAAAGGTCGAAGGTATTTCTGATATTCGTGACGAATCTGACAAGGATGGAATCCGACTGGTCATTGAGCTAAAACGTGATGTGGTACCAGAGGTTCTTCTCAATCTACTTTACAAACACACCCAGATGCAGGATACCTTTGGGGTCATCATGCTGGCTCTGGTTGATGGCTTACCAAAAGTGCTGACCCTTAAAGAGGTTATTGCTGAGTTCATTAAATTCCGGCATGAAGTTGTGGTCAAGCGCACTCAGTTTGAGCTTAAAGAAGCTGAAGCAAGGGCCCATATTTTGGAAGGTCTCAAAATTGCATTAGATAATTTGGATGCAATTATCAAAACCATTCGTGGTTCAAAAAATCCCAAAGAAGCAAAAGCAGCTTTAGTCTCCAAGTTTGAATTGAGCGAGATTCAAGCTCAAGCTATTCTGGATATGCGTTTACAGAAGCTGACTGGTCTGGAACGTCAGAAAATCATTGATGAATATACTGAAGTCCTCAAGATTATTGCTCGCTTGAATGAGATTCTTAACAACCGTGGTCTCAGAATGGACATCATCAAGACAGAATTACGCGACGTCCAGGAACGCTATGGTGATGAAAGACGTACAGAAATCATCCCCGACGCCAAAGACTTCACTATTGAAGACATGATCGCTGAAGAGGAGATGGTCATTACCATCACTCACAACGGTTTTATCAAACGCTATCCTGTAAGTGGATATCGTCGTCAGAACAGAGGCGGTAGAGGTTCAGCTGGTGCAAAAGCCCGAGATGAAGACTTTATCGAGCATCTCTTTACGGCGTCCACCCATGATTATATCTTGTTCTTTACAGATCGTGGCAAGTGCCACTGGTTGCGGGTACATGAGATTCCTCAGGCTGGTAAAGCCACTCGTGGTCGTGCTCTGATCAACCTCTTGCAGGTAGACCAGGGAGAGAAAGTTCAGGCTTACATTGCTGTCCGGGATTACGCAGAGGATCTATTCATCACCATGGCAACTGCTAAAGGCTTGGTCAAGAAGACAATCCTCACTGCATATAGCAGGCCGATGAAGGGTGGGATCTTTGCCATCGATATTCGTGAGGATGATTATCTTATTGATGCTCAGATCACAAATGGTGAAAATGATATCATCCTGGGAACGCGCAATGGCATGTCCATTCGGTTTAGCGAAACCAATATCCGTCCTACAGGTCGTAAGACCATGGGTGTTAAAGGTATCGAACTCAAGGGAGATGATGATCAGGTCGTAGGTATGATCGTGGTTCGTCGCGAGGGTACTGTGCTCGCCGTATCCGAACATGGATTTGGTAAACGGACAGAAGTAATCAACTATCGTGTCCAGAATCGCGCTGGAAAAGGTATTATCACTATCAAAACCACACCTAAGGTTGGTAGTATGGTTTCCCTCCTGGAAGTTGTGGATAATGATGATCTGATGATTATCACCAGTCGAGGCGTGCTCATTCGTCAGCCTGTTTCCTCTATACGCAGTATTGGTCGGAATACACAGGGCGTCAAATTGATTCGCCTGGATGACGGTGATTCCATTGCAGCCGTAACTCGAGTTCAGGAAGAGAAAGACCCTTCAGAAATCGAGCCTACTGAGGGTGAAACCCCTGAAGTTGAGCAAAAGGATATCTTTGACGGTGAGGGAGAAACACCGCCAGCCGAATAAGGGAGTTGTTCCATGGGTACATCAACCTTTGCTGAACGGCTGAACCAGATCTATCATGAAGTAGCTAAGGCTGCTCATGGGGTTGGCCGAGCACCCGAAGACATCACTCTGATTGGAGTCAGCAAGCGGAAACCTGTAGAAGAAATGCAGCAGGCCTACGATGCCGGGTTGCGTGATTTTGGAGAAAATAGAGCCCAGGAAGTTCGTGATAAATTTCCCGGGTTCAATCCAGACGGCATCGTCCGACACTTTATTGGGCATCTCCAGAGCAACAAGGTCAAATACCTACCCGACCGGGTTGATATCATCCACACTATTGATTCCACCCGCATTGCTGATGCGGTTGATCAACGTTTTGGTGCACAAAATCTGACTATCCCGGTTCTTGTGGAGATCAATATCTCCGGTGAAGCCAATAAAGAGGGCGTTGAGCCTGTTGAAGCGATGGAACTGGCGGCTTATTGCGCTGAGAAACCTAACCTTGAGTTTCAAGGCTTAATGACCATTGGCCCACTTACTACGGATAACGATCGTATTAGACAGGCCTTCAGAGAGATGAAGCTTATTCACGATCAGGTGGCAAGTCAGATTGGGACCAGCGGGAAGACAGCCATACTATCCATGGGTATGTCCAGTGATTTTAAAATCGCTATTGAAGAGGGTTCAACCCATATTCGTGTGGGAACGGCCCTATTTGGAGCCAGGGAATATTAAATGAGGAGACAATTATGGGACGATTAACCCCACAAGACATACGAGACCAGGAATTTAAACAGTCTCCTCTGGGTTATAGTAAGGACCAGGTTAACGAATTTCTAGAAGAGCTTGCCGATGAGTTAGAAACCTTGATTCGCGAATCAAACGAAATTCATGTCGAAAATAAAGAAGCCCGCCTCGCCCTGACCACCTATATGAATGTAGAGGACAGTCTTAAGGAGACTTTGCTCCTGGCACAAAAGACCGCCCAGGAGACATTGAAAAACGCCCAAAACGAAGCCGATACAGTTCTTCGTAAAGCCAATACTGAAAAAGAGGCCTTACTCTTTACCGCCCACCAGGATATTGCTCAGATCCAAAATGATATTCGCAAACTGCAGGCTCAACGGGATTCAATGCTTATAAAGTTAACGAGCAGTCTTCGATCTAACCTGGAAGTTCTTGAAGAAGAATTCTCAAACAAGGATGATCAGGAGTCCTTTGCAGGAGATACTGGTTTAGGTGAGGAGCGTATTGTGGACTTTTCAAAGAATGATCTCATCATAGATGATTTGCCACAGGAGCATGATGAACCAGAAATCAATATTATGGATACTGAGGACCTCACTCAGGAATGAATCAAAACAGTATCATATTCTGCGCCCCTGAATTCCATAATAAATTGGAGTACGCTCTTCCCGGCGGAACAATTGTCTCTTATTCAAACGACATCGCTGTTTGCAAGCAACAGGTTGCCGCCCTGGATAGCCAGGATGATCGGCAGGTCCTGCTTCTTTTTAAGGGGGTTCATCACATTATTTTAAACCAACCTGTCAGGGATCATATAAATCTGTCAAAACAGAATCCCTTGATAGGTCCTGTAGATCTGAAAAAGGGTCCCCGATTTCCTGACATGTCCTCGGTGTATGAGGGGAAGGATGGAATTATTGCTGTGTTAGGTGATGATGATGACCTTAAAAATTTTAAAGAGTCTTGGGCTCATGTTACGGGTGGTGTCTGGGAAGCGATAGCCTTGAAACATAGGGGCTATACTGTTGAAGGGTGGATTATCGCTGATTTAGAAAAGTGGATCAGTTCCATTAATATTTAATTAGATTAATCGTCATATTTGAACGACCCTGCGGGGTCAAGTGGAGGAAGCATGCAAAAGAATAGTGTTAATAAAGCGATACTTGTTGGCAATATGGGCCAGGATGTTGAATTGAAATATACTCCTAGTGGAGTTGCAGTGGCTAATGTAAGTATTGCAACCACTGAGTCTCGCAAGGATCAATCGGGTAATTATAACGATACAACCGAATGGCATAGAGTAGTTGTTTTTGGTAAAACAGCCGAATTTGTCTCCAAGTATCTTGGAAAAGGTTCCACCATCTATATCGAGGGTCGTCTCCAGACACGCTCATGGGAAGACAAGGACGGCGTGAAAAAGTACACAACAGAAGTTGTCGCTGATGTGGTCACTCCCGTTGGTGGAAAATCCAGATCGGGTGGTGGTCAGCAGAACCAGAGCCAGCAAAGTGGTGGCGCTCCCTCAGGTGGTGGCCAGGCTCCAAGTGGTAGTCCCTTTGGTGGTGAAGACGATGAGCCTTTGCCCTTCTAGGCAACCAAACATACAGCAGGTAATTTCATAAGCGGGGATTCTAATCCCCGCTTGTTTTTTAACAGATTATGATGAAGACACCACACTGCCCACTTTGCTCAAATCCTAAGAGCTCTCACCACTTTTCAGATCAGTACCGTGAATATCTCCACTGTCCAGTTTGCGAGTTGGTTTTTGCTCATCCCGAATCCCATCTAAGTAGGGATGAAGAGTTTAAACGCTATGAGTTTCATCAGAATAATCTTGAAGATCCACGTTACCGTAGCTTTCTCCAAAAAATGAGTGCCCCCATGATTGACCGAATCGCTGCAAATTCCAATGGTCTGGATTTTGGATCGGGACCAGGACCTTTGCTAAAGCTCATGTTTGAAGAACAGGGACATACCATGTCCATCTTCGATAGTTTCTACGCTCCTGGATCTGAGGTTTTCGATAGCAAATATGACTTTATCACCGCGACAGAGGTTGTTGAGCATTTGCATAAACCTCTGGTAGAGCTTGACCGTCTCTGGACCTGTCTGCAACCACAGGGTTATCTTGGGGTAATGACCAGCCTGAATTTGCCGGATCTGAATTTTAGCACCTGGCACTACATCAAGGATGAGACCCATGTTGTATTTTTTGCACCACAAACGATGATTTGGTTAGCCAATCGGTGGGATGCCAAGCTTGAAGTCATTGGAGATTCGGTGGTTATTTTTCAAAAAGTTTCTCAGGCGTAAAGTATATTCTTATATGAAATACATTGATGTCTTTCCCTTCTCTCAAACAAATGACGGCCTGCGCTACCTGTTGTTGAGGCGTGCTCCCGATAATAGTTATCCAGGAATCTGGCAACCTGTCGCCGGAAAAATAAAGCCTGGCGAGAAAGCCTGGGAAGCTGGCTTACGTGAACTTGAAGAGGAGACCGGCTTTTTCCCCAGCCAGTTCTATGCTCTCGATCATGTCTCAACTTATTACCTCCATCGTACAGATGAGGTCATACATGTCCCGGCATTTTTAGCAGAGGTTGAGCTGAAAGATCCTGAACTCAGCCACGAGCATGATGCCTTCCAGTGGCTTGTTCTGGAGGAAGCCCTCCAAACAGCATCCTGGACTCCATATCGCAAAGCACTTGATTCAATCCCAAAATTGATGGCTTCGTCGCCTGCCCTCGCCCTGGCAAAAATTTTACTAAAAAATGACAAAAATCATCTAAACCATTGATTTTTTTGTCCAAAACCCCACTTTTTGCCCTTTTTTTTCCACAAGATACGGAAACCCCCTCATTTAAAACCACAATATGTAGTATCACTTAAAGCATTTTCTTAAGTAGTCGCTATAAGTGCCTAAAAAACAGTTGTATTTTCTTGACAAGATTTTAGAAGCTCCCTAAATTCTTTACGAATGCGGTGCAGGACAGGTTACACTCCGCATAAAATTGGAAGCGATGTTAAGTCGGAAGAGGCTGCGTATGAAGCGATACAGCTTACAAGTACTGTTATTGGCTCTAACCCTGACATTTGTACAGTGCTCAATGTTCGGTGGAAAATCTAAACCGGAAGAAGAATCCTGGGACAAATCGTCAGCACGAGGTGATTCAACGAATCGTGCTGAATCTGCAGGTGTAGATGCTCAGGGCACAGATGAATCTGCCTGGCAGAGTGGCGAGAAAGCTGATAATCTGATCTATAATCTTGATCAACTAAGAAATAAAAAACCGGATTCTGGCGAGTCTGCTGATTTTGTTACTAGCGAAATCAACTATGAAGTCAAACGTCTGGCTGCCGAATTAAAATATGTAAAAAAGAAATTGACTGAGCTTCAAACTCAGAGTGAAGTCTGGACAAACCCATTAAGCATATATAGTAAAGAAGTACATTTAGAGAATGGCACCAAGCTGTTTGGTGATGTCATTGATCAGGACAAAGATAACATCCAGGTTAAAACCCTTATCGGTGTACTATCCGTTTCTCGTGATCAAGTCCTACGTATTGTAGATAATATTCCTACATCTGATGATGCTCCTGCTGTTGCGGCTGGAGACGCTGCACGCGGTGGTGCTCCCATGAACATTAATGGTGATCGTGCCAACATGGCTGGAACCCAGGATGTTAAAGGTGATACACGCGATAGCAAATACACTGGTAACGTCGTTTTATCCGGCAGCATCAAAGAACGCAAGGATCGCACAGGAAATACCATCCTGTCTGGCGTGGTTAAAAATATTGGCGGTCGTCGCGCAGACTTTGTCAAAGTAAATTTTCTTTTCAGAATTAACTGGAGTGGTGATACACGAGAGCTAACGGCTTTTGTCAAAGGCTCCCACCACGTTTTCTCCAGCGGTGTTAATACTGACACTTCTCTTTTCCCGGGTGCCAGTGGCGAATTTGAACTTTACGTACCCAATTCATTTGGCTCATTTATAGGTTATAGTTATTCACTCGACTGGGAAGAGCATGATATCTAGACGCTCACTCATATTATCCCTTTCTCTGGCAACCCTGTTGGGACTCATGGCCTGTACGCCAAAAGAGCCAGCCACACCTGCTCCAAGTATTGAGCAGATGAAAATGCAATCCCAGATGAAGGCACTATCTGCTGAGGTGGTCAAACTCCGCGAATCCCGTGAAGAAGTCGAGCTTCTCAGAGCCAGCATCGCTGCCATGGATACACAAATTGCAGTCTATCAAACCAAATTAGACGAAAAAGCTGAACAACCTGTTATTGAAGTGGTTGCCACTCCCCGTGATCCAGATATTATCAACTTGCGAGGTAATATTTATGTCCTGATCCGGGAAATAGATTCACTGAAGGAGGGCATGAAAAATTTATTACTCCTCAATGACTCTCTAGAAATACAGATTGAGCAACTTGCCCTGGAAACACATGCTGGAGTGGTTATGGAATCAGTAGCGACAAAGCCAGCGCCTGTTGAAGCCAAGCCTGAACCTGTAAAAGTGAAGACGACACTTCAAGTGGTAGAAGCTCCTCCAATACTTGAAAAACCAGTTGCTAGCGTTGTCACTCCCTCCAGAACTCGCGGTTATAATTTTAATGCGGACTATCGCATGGCATACAATGATGCCCTAAATAACTATTTCAATAATGACTTTCTTGAAGCTATTCAGGACTTCCGGATTCTTATCCAGCGTGAACCTACCGGCGCCTACGCTGACAATGCACAATACTGGATTGGTGAATGTTATTATTCCCTAGAAGATTTTGAATCTGCCATTACTGAGTTTGAGAAGGTTTTCAATTTTGAAGAAAACAATAAAAGTGATCATGCACTTTTCAAAATCGCCATCAGCTTTCAACAGCTTGGTCGCTATATGAAAGCCCGTGAAAACATGGAACGTTTTCTCAGGGATTATCCAGATAGCGAGCTGGCAAACCAGGCCAGAGACTTCTTAAAAGGAAATCGCCTGAAGTAGCTATGAAGTCACAACTCACATATATCACACTAATAGTACTCCTTTTGGGATTGACAGTTTATGGTCAAACCGGTCAGGGAAGCCTCTTCTATGATATTGGATTGAGAATAGATGACAGCACCCAGGTAAGTCCCGATGTAGATGCAGAGATCAATGATTCCCCTGAATTATTAGGGGAGCAAATGGAACTTGAAGAAGAATTGAATCGCTATCAGCACAAATTGGCTGAAACAGAAATTCGCTTGAGATATCAGACCAATGTGATTGACAGCCTGCAGTCTGAGATTGCCCAGATAAAAGCTGCTGGAGAAACTGATCGCGCCCTGCTGAGCACCCGCATTACCAGCCTGGTGGGTCAACAGGAAAATGCCCGGAAAACCCCAAATTTTGTACCTGGTGAAAGCCAGGCCTCAGATAGTGTGTTTGCTGAATTACACACTCCCTGGAAGCATGTGGCCGTAACTACATCACCTGTGAGACAAACATACTCTGGTCCAAAATTAAGTGAACGCGAAGAACAGGCCGCCTACAGAAGTGGACTTACAAAGTACCATCAGGAGCTTTATTACCAGGCCATTGAAGATTTTAACAACATCGTTCAAGGCGGTGTTGACGTGACCATGCGCGCGAATGCTCAGTATTGGGTAGGTCGCTGCTATTTTGAAAAAGGACTCTATGATGATGCGATTAGCGCCCTTGAACAGGTGCAGCGCTTTGAGAATTCTGACAAGCTGGACGACGCCCTGGTTATGATTGGGTTGGCCTTTAAAAACAAGGATCGTCTTCCGGAAGCCAAGCTTGCATTTCAAGAGCTGGTTACCCGTCACCCTGGCAGTGAATATTTGACTCTGGCCAGACGATTTGTGCAGGAATGATACGAGATGAGAGGCTGATCCTGGAGATCATCATATGAAAACATTAAAACATATACTGATTTTAGTTATCGTTGCATCTAGTATGTCAGTTTACGGTCAGACGACCTTGAATTATTCAAGACCTGGCCCGATGATGCATATTCCAACTTCCAGTCTATATAATGAATCCTATTTATTGCGTATTGGTGTAGCGGGTCAATCTACCCGTGGTGCTCTCGAAACCGACTATTGGAACAAGGGTGCCTTCCTGGAAACAGATATTACCCGTGATTTCAGGTTGGGTCTTTCTGCCATACAATCCGGCTCTGACGCCAATGAAAATGATATTGCATTACATATTCAAAACCGACTCTTGACCTATGGTGAAACCGCTGTAGGAATTGGAGTGAATGATATCAGTGTTACCAGCACGGAATCAGATTCTACCGGTCTTGAGGAAAAGGTCCGTAATCTTTCCTACTATATGCTACTAAGCCGCGAGAACAGTTTTTCTGAGTATAATCTCAAAACCTATCTGGGTATTGGTTCTGGACGTTATGGATCCAATTTTGGGAAATTTGATCTGGATACAACCACCACACCTGGCGACACAATCAAGATTGCCAAGGCCAACAGTATTGGTTTCTTTTTAGGTCTATTATTGAACACCAATATCATGGCTGATCGTGGAGGTCTCGATTTCATCATTGAATGGGATGGCGTGGGTATCAATGCTGGAGTTAAAGTACCATTAACCCATGAATACCACATCAATGTCGGTTTCTCCAACATGCAAAATTTACCCTATCTTGGCGAGGATCGCGAGAACCCACCTGGAATAGGAATCGGGCTGGATTATTTCCTTCCCCGCGTCAAATCAGCAGCCAGCAAGCAACGCGGCGGTATTAAGGTTTCAGGTGTTGTCACTGAAGACGGCTTGCCCATGCGAACGGTGATTGACTCCAGCTGGCACAAGGCTCAGGAGCGTCAACTGCTGGTTCTGAGAGATTCGCTCAGAATGTCAAGTGCTGAGATTGAGCACCTCAATCGTATGGTGGAACATCTTGAACAACGAAATCAGGTTTTGGAAGATTCCGTGGCCTCCCTCCAATTGGCGCGCCACGTTTCCGATGCTCAGATCAACCAGGCTTTGAAACACCTCTCACGCTCATTACGACTCTTCTATAACGAGGAATACGATGATGCGCTTATTGAGATCAACGAAGCTTTGGAATACAATCCAAACCTGGCATTAGCTTATGCCAGACGGGGGTCCATCTATTACAAGCTTAATCAGATCGATAGAGCAACCATCAATTGGAATATTGCGCTTCAGATCGACCCCGGATACGACGAAGTACGTAATATCCTGCGTGCTCTAAACGAGAATCGGTTGCGTTCAGCCGTTTCCGCAAGGGATTAACTGGAAAAGGATTAGCATATGGATTTTGCAACCATTATCGGATTTTTACTTGGACTTGGATTAATAGGTTATGCCATAATTGAAGTAAGCCTGGATTTACCTCATGGCGCAATGTCTTTTGTTGACTTAAAATCTTTAATGATCGTGCTTGGTGGAACCATTGCTGCTACTGCCGTAGCCTTTCCAGTGAAAGAAGTATTGTCCCTGTATACCAATCTTGGTGCAGTGTTCAAGGGTGATAAACATAAAGATTCAGAGACTTTGAAAGAATTGGTTGAGTTGGCTGCAGTTGCACGGAAGGGTACCTCAGATCTCGAGAAAGCAACAGATGGTGTTCGTAATTTTTTCCTAAAAGATGGTGTTCAATTGATTGTTGATGGACATTCGGAGGAAGACATCCGAAATATCATGGAAACTCGCGTAGTTAATCGTCAACTTCGAGAAGATGCCCAGGCCAACGTATTTAAGACAATGGGATCCCTCTCACCTGCTTTTGGTATGGTTGGAACGCTGGTGGGTCTTGTTGCCATGCTTCTTGGAATGGGAGCTTCTGACACAGAAGCTGATCAAATGGCTGCACAGTTGGGTTCCTCAATGGGTGTTGCCTTAATAACCACTTTTTATGGCGCTCTGTTTGCAAATATGATCTTTATTCCCATTGCGGCCAAGTTACGTTCACAAATTGAGAAGCGAAATATTACCCAGAACATGATTATTGATGGTATCATCATGCTCAAGATCAAGAAACACCCGATGTTGGTTCGTGAATTTCTCAACTCATATTTATCACCACGCGATTGGGTTCGTGAGGATTGACAATCATGATCAATGCTCAAAATAAAAATCGCGACACTGATTCCAACGACTGGCTAACCACCTACGCGGACATGGCAACTTTGCTCATGACCTTTTTTGTGTTATTGTTTTCAATGTCCACTCTGGACCCTGTTAAAATCAATAATATGTTGAATGGTATGGCGGATGAAAACGCAAAACCCCAAGTAAGCTTAACCACGGTTAAGAATGAAGTAAAAAAACTGTTAAAAGAGGAAAAGCTAGAGGATATGATTGAGGTCACCAAGAATGCCCGTGGTGTCACAATGAAAATTCCAGGTGATTTTGCCTTCCCCTCTGGTACCGCTAACGTTTCGGGAGAAATAAAAGCTCTCTTGATAAAGATGGTACCTACTATGAAAAAAGCGACATATGCGATTGCAGTAGAAGGACATACCGATAACATACCTATGCGCTCAGCAATTTTTAAATCCAATTGGGAGCTCTCTGCATCTCGAGCTTCTGCGGTGGTGCGCTATCTAATTTCTGAAGGTGTTGATGCAAGGAAATTTAGAGCGATAGGTTTTGGTGATACTCAACCAAAATTTCCAAATGATACTAGAGCAAATCAGGCAAAAAACAGACGCGTTGATATAACTTTTCTAACGGTCGGTTAATAGAGACCGGCGCTAGAAACGAGGAGAAGCATATGAAGTATCCAGCATTTAAACACATCATAACAGGCGGTATCATTACCTCACTGATGTTGATCTCTCAGGTGTTCGCACTACCGGACACCAATAAAGAGGTGCTCTCCCAAAAGATTCTGCTGGAGAATACCATTCATCAAAGAGTAAGTGATGCTGTTTATCGCATTCTGCGACATGAGAATTTCATTGTGAACGTAAATGTTGTCATGGAAGCAACACCAACTCAAAAATATACAACTGTTTATGAAGCACCTGGATCCAAAAAAGGAAAAGTCAGTCCTGAGCAGGAAATTTTCAAACAATCTCTTAACAAAACTCCTGGAATGGCTCAATCATCCAGTACAGAAGCAGATGATCCAAGTGTAAAAAAGACTCGGACCATTCTCAAAAAGCGACCTATTAAAACTGATGTACCATCCGATATCCCTGGATTCCCTGGAATTCAATCACCTGGTTTTGAATTATACGAAGAAGAAGTACCTGTAGAAGAAGACACCAATGAAGATGTTGTTTATGCTGCTGCTGAAGATCTTGACGAAGTAGCTGAGATTCCTGATACCACACAAACTGAGGTTGCCGCTGAGGCAAGTCTTTCACTTGAAGAAAATGAAGTCATCCTGGAAGAGGATATTCAAAGCGTCACAGAAAACACCGAAGACCAGAATCTGGTGAGCTATTCTGAAAGTGGTAATGCAAAATTGTCCCGTCATACGGTTGCCAGTATTAGTGGTCCAAGCCTACGCGTAAACAAAATGGAGTTGACCGTTATCCTGGAAGACCCCATCTCCCCTCAGATTATTGAAAATATTCGCACTGTAACCATGGTTGCAGCCCATTTCAACAGAGAGCGTGGTGACAAGTTACAGGTTATGACAGCTGATTTTCAGGGCGCTACCAATGACAAGCCTGACACAGAACAACTTCTTCTGAAATCCATTGCTGAAAAAATGACAGCAATTGAAGCCCGTCAGAAAGAAGAAACTGAGAATAAGCGCATTAAAGATTTAGAAGCTCAACAAGAGCAGATGAAACTTGATCAAGCTAACAAGGAAGCTCGTGACGTTGAAATGGCCCGCATCCGACAGGAAGAGGCTGATAAACAGAAAGAACATGAAGCTGAACTAGCACAACTGCGTCTTCAAGAAGAAGAACGGATTCAACAGCGCGAGAATGAGTTAAGAGATTTACGCGAGCAGGAAGAAAGCCGTTTAGCAGAAGAACGTCGACAATTATTTGAAGCCCAGCAGGAACAAGCTCAGGATCGCTTACGTCAGGACTCCTTAAGGTTAGCTCTTCTCTCTGAACAACTTGATGATCTCAAAGATCAACTGTCCGCTGTGGATCTTGAAGAAGAGCAGCGTCTGAAGCTTGAGCTTGAGCAAAAACGTAGAGAAGCTGAAAAATCTGCCATCAAAGATCGCGAAGATAAACTCAAACAGCAAATGGATGATCTTGAGAACCAGAGACTCCAGGCAACCATGCTACCAGAAGATGAAGATGATCTCCTGTGGCTTTTCATTATTGGTGCTGCTGTACTGGTCGGTTTAGCCGTGATTATCGGTGCCCTCATGGGTGGCCGTCGTCAGGCTCCAGAATTACCTCCATCACAGGACATGACCCAGGCAACAGTAGAGCCTGAACCAACTCCTGAAGTTGAAGCAGAACCTGAAGAAGATCTCATTCCTGAACCGGAAATCGATCCAGAGTTACTGGATGAAGTGGATAGTATTAAAAAATCAGTCGTCTCCCTGGCTGTAAGTAAGCCTGGTTCAGCCTCCAGTATTGTGAAGGACTGGCTACAGGATACTGGCGAAGCCGAAGAGGAAGAAGAAACTGAGGAAGAAGAAAAATCGAATGGTAAAAAGAAAAAGAAGGGGCAAAAATAATGGCTACTACAAAAAAACTAGCCGGTATTGATAAAGCCGCAATTCTTTTTGATATATTAGGAGCACGTCTTGCGGGACAGTTGTTCCCAAATCTGACCGATCAGGAAATCATTGCGGTCCGCCAGCGTGTACCCCAAATAAAAAGCGTGCATTTTGAATTTAAGAAGATGGTGCTCGAGGAATTCTATTTCTCCTTTATGTCCAAGAAATTTGCAGCTGATGCCAAGGATGCAACCTCCCAACCCTTTGCTTTTCTTGAGGGTATGACTGAAGTTCATCTCGCCTATTTGATTCGCTCAGAACCAACTCGTTCGATTTCCATACTCCTGGCCCAAATTCCTACAGAAATGCAAGGTCGTCTCCTCATGAGACTTCCCACTGAAATTCGCACCGAAGCCATGGTTGATCTTGGAAAGATTAAGGACGTTCCACTGGAAGCTGTCCTGGAAGTTGCTTCAGAGTTCCGTGAAAAAGCCAAGCAAATTCCATCTCAAGCTGAATATTCAGAAGGTGGTGGTAAAGCCATGGCAGGTTTATTGGGAACCATGGATGCTAAAGAACAACGACAATTTCTTGATTATCTCTCCCAGGAAGATCCTGAGCTGGCCAAAGAAGTGAAAAAACATCACTTCACTTTTGAAAATGTGCCCATGCTCCCGGAGAATATTCTCAGAGATGTATTCAACAGTCTTGATATCGATGATATTGCTCTGGCACTAAAGGGGCAAGATCAGGAATTAAGCGACAGGGTTATAGAGAACCTGCCTCAGAAGAAGCAGGCCATGTATGAACCCAAAGAAGGACCCGTTTCTCGCAAGCAGGTAGAGGGAGCACAAAAGAAGGTTGTGGAATTCATCCTACAAATGGACGCTGATCCAGATAATGATTTCAGTATCGAGGAGTTCGCCGAGGCCGACTTTATCGAGTAGCTAGCTGATGAAGATATCTCCGCTGTCCTGCACTAGCGAGATAGGAGGGGAGGCAGTCCGCCCGGACTGTCCTCCCTTCCGCCGTTTTTGGGCTGAACTTAGAGCTCAAGTCCCAAAATATCGGTCACCTGCATCCCCAAGACCGGGGACGATGTATCCTACCTCATTTAATCGTTCATCTACAGAAGCAGTAAAAATGGCCACATCTGGATGCTTTGCAAAGACTTCTTTTATGCCTTCCGGAGCGCAGATCAGAGTCAATAGTCGGATGTCTGTGGCACCTTGAGATTTTAACAAATCAATCGCCGCACAGGCACTTCCACCCGTTGCCAGCATGGGATCCATGAGAAAACAGCTGTGGGCGGACATTGAATAATCCGGCAAATTTTTGTAGTAATACTGGGGCTCCAGAGTCTCTTCATCTCTATAGAGACCCACAAATCCAACATGCGCATCTGGTAAAAGACTGAGACCGATATCTACCATAGCCAGGCCTGCTCTTAGAACAGGGATAAACCAGATGTCTTCAGCGAAAACCATTTCAGTGGTTTTTTGCATGGGTGTTTCAACACTCTGCTCAACAGTGTTTAATGATTCAGTGGCAGCCATAAGCACAATACTGCTCAGTCTTTGAGCTGATTCTCTAAACCGTTGACTGTCAGTGTCTTTACTTCTCAGGATGGCTAAGTTGTGTGAGACGAGTGGATGAGATTTCAACTCAATGACTTGGGACACCAGACACTCCGAAATTATGGTTTTAAAATGCTTGTACTAAAAGTAATCCCGGATAAAAAAAAGTCTACGCCTATTCTGCACAAGACTATTTAGGTTTTTTTAGTGCTGATGTCTTTGTGTTTAAAGCAGTAATCGGGAATGGACTATAGAGCTTTTAATATTTTCTATGAGCAGTATGTTCCACTTTCAAGTCTTGAAGTTGAGAAGCATTGGGGCGGATTGTCAGGTTTAAACCTCCCCATCTACCCATGGGTGTCCAGGATAGGGTCATCTTCCAACAATGCAGTTTCCGGGTAACTCCAACAGAACCACTTACCAATTTTTTATCCATGAGGTTGAATCTAGGATTGTAATTAACAGCCCAGTTATCAGAAAGATTAAACTTTAAGTTGGTGCCCAGGTTAAAAGTTTGTTTGGCTTCATCCAATGGATTCTGATGACTATATGAATAACTAAAACTAAAATTAGCTGTCCAGGCGGCGGTGCTGCGGCCAGAACCAGGCCTAGGAACTTTGATCTCACCAATATCAAAATCCTCATCAAAACCTTGTGCAGAGTCAGCACTCAAACTATCTGCAGAAATTTTCTCACGAGGACCTGAACGCAAACCCCCGGGTGCCGCTCCTTCCAGCTTAAAACCAAAGCTGAAACCAGCCCGGGTCATTCGTGGTGCTCGGAACTTGTCTATCTTATGTGTGCCTGTTGAGTCTCTTTCATAGACCTCATAAGTCATGCTGGGACTGAGCCGAAAGGATTTCCCAATATTCACTTTCATGCTGCTGGAAATATCCGATGCTTTCAAGGAATCAGCTTTAAAATTATATGATCCACTCATATTCCATGTGAAAAACTGGGACTTACTCTCCACATTATTTTGAAGCAATTTATAGTCAAAAACATTGTTCAATCTCCAACTCATTCGTAGGGCTTCATTGCTTGATGTGGCTCCCAGATCACTTCCGGCAAATCGATCGAAGCGTTGTTCTGCGCCAGTTGTGTCTGTCAGAGATTCTGTATACCCCCAAAAATCGGTTGAAAAGTCGGGTGTATAACTCAGGGACATCGAGGGGGTCAAGGTGTGTCTGATAGCCTGTAGTGGTCCAATTTTTACTGGAAAGATTCCATACACTTTTGTATTCAGACTGGCGCTGGTACTGAAGGTTCCACGACGAATAAAACCTTCGATTTCTGTGGTTTCAATAGCACCTGAACCAGTATCAACCAGGGCCAAACCATTGTCATCCAGAATGGGATCGAAGTATTTAAAGCCCCAGGCATCTTTATAGGAAACTGACCCCACCAGTTTCAACACCTTCATCACCTGAGTGTCCCCTGAAAGACTCATATTGTGATTCCAGGTTCGCGTATCCACAATGTCTTCCTGCCAGAGGAGTGTATCCATTGCCTGACTGTCAGGATTATCATAGGACAGATAGCTCCACTTCCGTCGATTGCTAAATGCATTATTGTAGCTCCAGCGGAAGCTATTATACCAGTGCTCCTGATTCCCTTTTACCTTGATAATGGGAGACGATGCACGACTGAATCGAAAGGAAGGTAAGGCTAGCGTGGGTCCCGTCAGCTTAATCCCCGTAGATTCAGGTGCCTCCCCTACTCGACGAGTAACCTGGAGGTTTTCATCATAGGTTCCACTTAGAGAGGTCGTGCTGTTGATAGATTCAAATTTTTTGTTGATGGAAATACCAGAATGCAGCTTGGTATTCAAACGCTGGTCTTGATCATGGCTATAATTTCTATCGAAATTTGCATCACCTGAGAGTTCTCCATCTGCTCGAATGGTGAAACTTGGGTCAATGGTCTGTGAATGATTAAATTTTAGCCGCCATTTCCAATTCATGGGATCATCCAGGGCATTACGATCTGAAACCATTGAAGCGTCAATGGAGCCGTTGATTTTATAGCGCATTTTATACCTGAGTACACTTCGTAAATTGAATTCTTCGTATTGATCCCAGAAGGTACCAGTCATTTTGAAGTCGGAATAATCATTGATAGCCCAATAGTACCCAAAACCTTTCAGGGCACGCCCTCCATTGGTAGGTCGGTAGTCATAAGAAGGCAGGATAAATCCAGAGCTGCGTCCTTTTTTCTGAGGGAAAACCGCAAAGGGTAGGGCAATCAATGGAATGTCAGCAATGTAGAGAACCACAGGCTTGGCGATGATAATTTTATCAGTAAACAATTTCATTTGTCTGCTATAGAAATAAAAGTGTGGGTGATCCTCAATATCACAAGTGGTGTAGTAGCCGTCTTCCATGAGATAGATATCTTCATTAATGCGGGTTAGTTCTTCACCGTAATAATTACCATCATCCATCTTGGTTCTACCTGCAGCCACTTTGCCCCGTCGGGTTTTCAGGTCGTAAACCATGCTCTGGCCGTTGAAATCCTCTTGACCTTTCTGAGAAAGAACTGGATAGTCCTGTGAGCCAAGCGTATCAACCAGACTTCGGGCTCGTAGAAGATTTTGACGCCAGTACACACCGACATGACCCGCTTTCAATTTCATATCACCATAATCAATTGAGGCTTTGGTTTTAAGTTGGGTCGTTTCATTCTGCATACTATAGGCGATATGATGAGCCCAATATTTGATGGGAGATGAAATATCCGTACTGCCTCTGGCAGGTGTAAATTCGCCTTCTGCCCCACCTGTTACGGAAATATCAGAGATGCTGGAGTCTGAAAGAAGGATAAACAGGGTGTCACCACTTACTTTGTTAGAACCCTTATAGGTTCCCTCTTCAATCACATTGAAAAAGGAGGTGGCCATTTCGATTAGGGTCACTGTCTCCGGCTGTCCCTCACTGAATTCAACAGCCATTACCTTGCCATCCAACCAATCTGTAAAAGTGGTATCGTCTGAAGCTTTTTTCTGAGTGAAGTGGGGGTTTTCAGGGACATATACCGATTTCAGATCGCCATCATCCATATGCAGATTAAAAATATCACCACTCAATACAAAATCATTCTCCTGGAGCACGGGTTTTTCCCGCATGATGGCCACATCATCATCCTGCATGTATACAGCCTGTCCGCAGGTTCCTAAAGCGTCACCATTACGCAGCTCCACATTCTGCCAAGCGAAAAAATAACCCTCTTCAAGGCTGAGACTGTCTGAGTCAATCTGTAGGGTAGTGTCTTCCGCTGACCACTTCTTGAATTGAGCATCTCCATAACTGAGTAGAGAATCCTTACCTGAATAGTACAACAAATGTCTTCCGGAAACGCTGAGACTATCCGTGGTATTCACCATGGAAGCACTCCCCCTGGCATCGCCAAGCTGCGTATCTTCATAATAATAAATAGTATCTGCCATTAGTGTGGAACCACTATCTACCAGGGTTGGTTCATCGGTTGCCAGAACCTTTTTTAGATCGATGTAATAGCCCAGTTTTTGTGCGGTTACCACAAAGGGATCATCCTCAAAACGGGCATCACCGAGGAGCTCTACATATTCATCACTTCCAGCGTAGCGAGCAGTATTGCTGGATAGTTTTGAGTCTGGAGTTGTGATGGTGACATGACCACTCAGTAGGGCCTCGTCTTTCTCCATTTGAAATTCTGCCACATCACAGTTGAGTAGGGCATCTCCCCGTCTCATTTTTACATCACCAACCAGGCGGCGGTAGGTGATTCCCCCACGAGTAAAGGATTGGATTTCATCTGCCCGAATCAGCTCCAGCTTTTCACCCCGTGCGGCCAGGGTCAATGAATTACTCAAGACGAATAATATGCAGAGGAGTGTGAGGCGGATAACGAGTGGTCTGATTAAGGGCTGCATGAGGGTTTGAATGGGTTATGAACTGGAAGGTTCCTCAAACCGCGATGCCCACAGAGTTACGAGACGTTCGTATATACGTTTTTCTATCCCTTCTGTTGTGGGTCTGTAGAACTGTTTGTTTTTCAGTTCATCAGGGAAATAGTTCTGATCGCTAAAGTGACCGGGGTAATTATGAGGATAGTGATACCCCTTCCCGTGACCTTGATCTTTCATCAGACTGGTTGGGGCGTTGCGTAGGTGAAGGGGTACAGATTTGGCACCTTCTTCCCGAACGGTTTCCTGGGCTGCTCGCAGGGCCATATAGCTGGCATTGCTTTTTGTTGTGGAAGCCAGGTAAGTGGTGACCTGTGACAAGACAATAGCACCTTCTGGCATTCCAATAGCATGTACCGCCTGTAGCCCTGAGGTGGCCAGGGTTAAAGCCTGGGGATCTGCATTCCCTACGTCTTCTGAAGCCAGGATAATTAGACGTCTCGCAACAAAAATGGGATCTTCTCCACCTTCCAGCATAACAGAGAGCCAGTACAGGGAGGCATCAGGATCGCTGCCCCGTACACTTTTTATAAATGCTGAGATTGCATCATAATGATAGTCGCCAGTTTTGTCGTACAGCTGATGCTTATTCTGAAGGGCTTCCCTGACGTGCTCTTCGGTAATGGTAATGACCTGATCCTTATCTCGATCTGGTGTAGCTACTGAAGTACTTATCTCGAGGGCATTTAACAAACGTCGGGCATCCCCAGAAACTGATTCCAGGAGCAAATCTTTGCCCTCGTCTTCGAACTGGATGTTTTGAGTACTTAAAAAGAGGTCTTCAGAGATGGCATGCTCAAGTATTTCTGCCAGATCTTCTTTACTGTGAGAATTCAGTTTGAGTACCTGACAACGGCTTAACAAAGGTGATATTACTTCAAAACTGGGGTTCTCTGTAGTGGCACCGATGAGCGTTATGACCCCATTCTCCACGGCCTGAAGCAGAGCATCCTGTTGGGCTTTATTAAAACGATGTATTTCATCAATAAATAAGATGCTGGGTTTTCCCAACTCTCGATTGGCTTTGGCCTTGGCCATGGCCTCACGAACATCTTTAACTCCCGATGACACAGCAGAAAGTTCATAGAAATGTGCTTCAATCTGGCTGGCAATTATTTTGGCCAGAGTGGTTTTCCCACAACCTGGAGGTCCCCAAAGAATGATTGAAAACAGGCGGTCTGCTTGAATCGCTTTTGCAAGGAGCCTGTTCTCCGCCACCAGATGCTGCTGTCCTAAAAAAGCAGTGAGTGTGCTGGGACGCATACGTTCTGCCAGAGGTGGCAGCGTGCTGGGGTTATCGGCATTATTGAAAAGACTCATGGCCTAGAAAATAACCCCTGTGGATGTAGGAATAAGCAAAAAGTATCTTTGATTACCCTTCTCAGCCTTCTCATTCACAGCTTTTGTCATGTCAATTGATTGAGGGTTAGCTTCCTATTGCCTGGCCCTTATCGAGACTGGAATCCGTTTAACGATTTATATTGTGGATTTCCAGCAGGCCTGGCAGATTGTGCAGAGAAGTCTTAACATAAACCCACCATAGGAAACCTATGCGATATTTTATTCTGATTATATGTCTTGTCCTGCTTACTTCACTTTCAGGCCATGAAAAACCCTCCCCTTTTTTAGAAGATATCCTGCAGGAGTTTCCCAATGTTCGGGATCTTACGCTGATTGAGAATGAAGCTTTCTTTACGGCTCAGAGCCCTCTGGGAGAGGTATCCGTTATCATGGTTTCCCGTAAAATTCGCAACAAATGGCGCAAACCAGAAATTACATCCTTTTCTGGGAGTCATTCAGACCTAGAGCCCTTTCTCTCAAGTAATGGGAGGCAGCTCTATTTTGCATCTAACCGACCTCTTTCTTCAGATAGTTCAAAAGTTAAAGACTATGATCTTTGGATGGTTCAACGTGATGACTCCAAGTCAAAGTGGTCGCATCCGATCAATTTAGGCGCTCCAGTAAATACAGAGCACCATGAGTTTTACCCCTCGTTAACTCAAGAGGGCACTCTCTATTTCACCAGCGATGGGCCTGATTCAAAGGGTAAGGATGACATTTTCTATAGCACCAGAACAGGTAATAATTTTGGCCCACCCATCTCTCTCAGCGATTCCATTAACACCCCTGGATATGAATTTAACGCCTTTATAGCGCCCGATGAATCCTATCTGCTTTTTTCTGGCTACAATCGGGAGGATGGTCTGGGAAGTGGCGATCTATACATTTCTTTCAGGAAAGCTGATAAAACTTGGACAGAGGCTGAAAACCTGGGGCCAGATTTTAATTCGAAGTATATGGATTACTGTCCCTTTGTTGATACCAAGTCACAAATGCTGTATTTTACAAGCCGCCGGAGTAATGTCAAATTCAAGGCAGGTGGCTTCACAAGCGCAAAGACCCTGCTGAAAGAATTGAACAAGCCAAGCAATGGACAGAGTCGACTTTTCCAAGCCCACTTTAAAATTCAGGAGTAGTCACTACATCCAGAGGCTTTTCTTGTAACGAGAACGCTATTTTTTCGTCTCAGGTAGGAACACGATGATGATTATTTGGATTGACCAAAATTTTAGGGAAACACATGAGTTATTATACAAGCACCATATTGACTGACACCACATTCGAAGCCGCTCTTGAAACCACTACCGCGGCATTAGCCAAAGAAGGTTTTGGTATTATTAGTGAAATTGATGTTTCGGGAACGCTTAAGAAAAAGATGGATGTGGATTTAAAAAGATACACCATCCTGGGTGCCTGTAACCCCGGTTATGCCCATCATGCAATACAGACAGAAGATAAAATTGGGGTCTTCCTCCCCTGTAATGTGGTGGTGATTGAACAATCCCCAGACACAGTTGAAGTAGCCGCTGTCGATCCCGTTGCATCTATGATATCCGTCGAAAATTCTGAGCTGACAGAAATGAGTCAAGAAGTCCAGAAGAAATTGAAGCTGGTTATTCAGGCACTTTAACAACCCCCCTTATATCTGAACTTATTTCCATGAAACAAAAATAAACGTTGCCATTCAATAATATATAGATACATTCCTATGTGTAAATGAGAATATGAAAATGGCCTACGACTTAAATAAATTCTTCAAAGCAATCTCGGATCCCAATCGGGTCAAGATCATGGAGCTCCTCAAGGATAAAGAGCTCAATGTGAGTGAGATTTGCCAGCATTTTGATATGCAACAACCCTCCGTTTCTCATCATCTGAACGTGTTAAAAAATGCTGATATTGTGGCTCATTCCAAACGCGGTAAAGAGGTTTACTACCGTCTGGATTCAATTTGTATCACCAGCTGCTGTAATGGTTTCCAGGAACAGTTTGTCGAAATCGAGAAGCTAGGGAAGGCATAAAAAAGCAGTGCTTTTTTTTATTTCAACATATAGATATATACCTATTCATATATCTAACAAAATGGAGCAGCACCTCCAAAAGGACCACAAATGACGACTCAAATATGTATTAATGCGCCAGCCGGTCAGGATTGCCTGGAATTTTCTCGCATTGGGGAAGGACCCTCAAAAGGGTGGCGGTTTGATCGGATCAATAGCAAAGGTAAAACGAATGTTGTCAGGGAAGTCCAGCCGAACACTTCAATTAATTCGGCGAATCAGGGACTTTTTTATGTCAACCTGTCCGCCTATGGACAAATGGTTTAACACAAGGAAAGGAGATTACATGAAACGCTTTAGAATACCTAGAACTGCTCACTGTTCAGCAGGCTGTATACACCAGTCCCGGGCATGACTTTAAACTGCCTGTTTTCTATTCCGCTGTCGGATAAAACCTACCAATGTCACAATTAAAGTGAGAAAGAGAATGAGTCCAGTAATGACCCGAGACCAGGGTTTGATAACTGAAGATTCAGCCTCGAGTGAAATTCCACCAAAGAAAAGCTTGATGGTTTCTGGATCCCAGGTCATCTGGTTCCCGCGGACGTCACTGGCTGTTGTATTTCGGACAACACCTGGCAATTCAACACTCAATCTGTAGTCATCCATCAAAACATCTTCAAAAAACTGCCAGGACTTATAAAACCGGGTAAAACCATCGGTATTGGCCTGCTCTACCTCATCTATAATGGTGCTATCGATATAGTTTCCCAGAACTGTTTTCCATACACGATTTTCATCATAAAAATTGGTGGTTTGGAGAGCCTTCATGAGTGAGTCTGAGTGCATCTTGATCAACCCATCAATTGTGGAGAGGTTTCCAGAGCTTTTGCCACCTTTCCGCAGTTCTATGACAAAATCATCATAAATCAACTGCTCCATGTAGCGCTCCCATTGATGTTCAAGTCGGGTTGATTCTATACTATCCAAAAGACCTTCATTTCCCTCAACTTCGTTCATTAATAGGGCATCAAATTCTGACTGACTTAAATAGGGTTCCATGGGAAGTTTGGGACCTGGAAGATCCGCCCAAATGATTTCTCTATAATAGTACCTGTTGGAAAAGACTCCCTCATCACGAACAAGACTGACTGTGATTTGGACTCCCGGATCTATGGTATTCAACTTAAAACTTTGATTCAAAGCCTCTACAGATTCAAACTCGGCCACTGCATGATACAAAAACCTGTCGTCCTTTAAAGAATCCTGAGTGATCTCCCAGAGAGCAATATCATGTCGTGGAATATTGAAATTTGTATTTGAAATACTCTCAGCTGAGCCCTTTAACTGGACACTTCTTGTAATGGATCCATCTTCATTCACTTTGCTGGTAGTTTCAACTTCAAGACATCCCACCATGAATACTGGAATCAGCATAACAGCTATTCTTAAACATCTCATAATTACCCCCATCAAGTGTTTTACTTTTTTAAGACTGCCCACCCCACCTGATATTATTGGCTGGGGATGCATTAAAACAATATTTGACAATTTAATACTTATCTCATTTACCCATATGATAAATAGCACGGTAGGAAGGGTTCAATATTGCTGTGGCGCTAAAATTTTTGGCTATATTGACCAAGCATGAAATTGCTTTGGCTAACTAATACTCTCACAGCTCTCCTTGTATTGTCGGGCTGTCACACCATCAAGGAGGAAACCGTGAACACACAAGACACACAAATATTTTACCTGGGTACTTATACCGAAGGTGCAAGCGAAAGCCAGGGCATCTATAAATATGAGCTGAACGCCAACGGAGTTGCGAGACAAATCGGACTAGCTGTTATGTCCGAGAATCCATCGTTTCTAGCACTAAGTGCTGACAGAAAATTCCTGGTAGCAATTAACGAGGTCGATAACGACGATGGTGTGGGAACGGTGGAGTCGTATATGGTTTTCGAGGACACCCTTATCCTCCTCAATCGCCAATCTTCCGGTGGTGGTCACCCCTGTTTTGTGAATGTGAATAAAGAGGGCTATGTGCTGGCAGCCAACTACACTGGTGGAAATGTAGGTCTACTCAAGCTTGAAGAGGATGGTCCACTATCTGAGCTTATGGATGTTCAACAGCATACAGGCCAGGGTACCACGGATAGACAGGAAGCACCCCACGCCCACTCTGCTTGGTTTAATCCCATAGATGGTGATATCATTTCAATTGATCTGGGTACCAACGAGCTGTGGTTTTCAAGTATAGATGGAGATGGACAAAAACTGATTCCGGCAACACCTGAAAAACTGGCCCTGAATCCTGGTGATGGACCACGTCATCTGACTTTTCATCCCAATGGCAAATGGATTTATGTGGCCAATGAACTCAGCAGCAGCGTGACCCGGTTGGATCGAAACAAAGATGGTAGTTACAGCATGGGATCCACAGTTTCCAGTTTGCCAGCTGGATATTCCGAGGCCAACACCTGCGCTGATATTCATATCTCATCTGATGGGAAGTTCGTCTATGTCTCCAATCGAGGGCATAACAGTATCGCAGTCATGAAGGTGAATGAGGATGATGGCACCTTGAAACTCCTGGGTAACAAAGGCTGTGGTGGTGAGGGACCTCGTAATTTTTCACTTTCTCCAGATGAAAATTTTATGCTCATAGCCAACCAACACACCAATAACATTGTGACCTTGAGTCGAGATCCATCTACTGGAATGTTAAAGTATGTGGGCCAGGTGCAAGCACCGACACCTGTCTGTATTATTTTTTAAGATTGGTTCAAACATCGGGGGCGGTAGTAAGGAGTAAACATGAAGTATACCGTTGAATTGGATATAAACCTTCCCATTGATAGAGTCATCGAGCTATTTGATAATACTGAAAACATGTACAAGTGGATGGAAGGCTTGCAGAGTTTTGAATCACTCGAGGGAACGCCTGGACAAGTTGGGGCAAAGTCAAAAATGGTCTTTATTTCAGGCAAGCGCGAAATCGAAATGGTTGAGACAATTACGGTGAAAAACTTGCCAGATGAATTCTCGGCGATATATGAGGCCAATGGTGTTTACAATATCGTTAAGAATCACTTTATTGCTAAGGGTGAGGCGCTCACCCGGTACATTACCGAGCAGGAATTTCAATTCACCGGCTTTATGAAGTTCATGGCTTTTTTCATGCCTGGAGCATTTAAGAAACAATCGATGCAGCACCTGAAAGCTTTCAGAACCTTTGCAGAAAGCCAGGGATAAGACTCATGGCAAAACTAAAGCTGGTGCTGGTAATTTTTGGTCTAGTGAGTCTCGTGATATCCTGTCAATCAGAAATTGGTGTTCAGATGACGGCCGAAGAAAGTGCAGATACAGTCATTTTCGATTCAATCAGGGCGGCACAATATGGTGCTGATGATTACGGGATGCGCAAATATGTCATAGCCTTTTTAAAAAAGGGTCCCAACAGGGACTTATCGCCAGAAAAGGCGAATGAGCTGCAGGCAGCACACATGAAAAACATAGGTGCTATGGCTGATGCGGGAAAACTTGTCATGGCTGGCCCCTTCTTTGATAATGGAGATTTGCGCGGTTTGTATTTCTTTAATGTCGAAAGTCTGGAAGAAGCTGAAGCCTTAACCAACTCTGACCCAGCAATTCAGGCGGGTAGCCTGGAGATGGAGCTCAAAGAATGGTACGGATCCGCGGCTCTCATGGCGATGGGTGACATTCACAAAACCCTGGCAAAAATTGATATCTGAGAAAGTGCTATTTAGATTACCGAGAACCTTCAGTCCGCGTCGTATGAGGAGCAGCATCATGTCCAAATATTTTAGATTATCCATCAGTCTGGCCCTAGCTACAACCCTTTCTATGGCACAAACCCAACTCACTGTTTATAACCATGGCGAAGCGCTGGTTAAAGAACAGTTTTCAAGACAAGTTCAGAAGGGAGTTTCAGAAATTGAAATTGAACGGGTTGCAGAAACTCTGAACCCATCATCCGTCAAGTTGAGTTCAGATCAAGATATTCAAGTTCTGGAACAGAATTATCGCTATGATCTGGTTGATCAAAACAAGCTCCTCAAGAAATACCTGGAAGCCGAAGTGACTGTGGTCCTGCAAAACGACAATAAAATGTCAGGCACCCTGCTCAGTTATGACAATACCACCCTGGTTCTAAAAAGTCGTACGGGTACAGATATTATTCAGCGTCAGTTTGTTGGAACCATTAAGTGTCCCACGCCTACTGAGAGACTGTATGTCCGACCCACGCTGGCCTGGACACTGAATAATGCAAAAACCGGGAAAGTCAATTTTGATCTATCCTACCTCACAGGTGGGATTTCCTGGAAAGCCGAATATGTGGCAATAATTAATCAG
The DNA here is from genome assembly GCA_018673925.1 of Fidelibacterota bacterium. Taxonomy (GTDB): domain Bacteria; phylum Fidelibacterota; class UBA8477; order UBA8477; family JABMPR01; genus JABMPR01. The sequence goes on along the minus strand of JABHBL010000004.1, from coordinate 28,474 downwards.
GATGATAGTGAACTTGACCTGAGCTCCTGGATCAACCTCAACAATCAGTCAGGGAAAGACTATCAAGAAGCCAAACTCAAGTTGGTGGCTGGTGATTTACATCGAGCTCAGCCTGAGCAGGTGGTGGATGCTCGTAGAGAAAAAGCACAAATGAGAGCGATGATGTACAGGCCAGTGGTAGAGGAGCGCCAATTTTTTGAATATCATCTTTATGATATCTCCTTCCCGGTGACCGTTCGCAACCGAGAAGAAAAACAGATTCAGTGGCTCAACTCCACTCTGGTCAAAGCCCAAAAACGCTACGTCTACCAGGGGACCCGCGATAAATTCACAAACATCCCCATTAAAATCATGTTCACCAATGATAAAGAAACTGGGACCGGAGTTGCGCTACCTGGCGGTATCGTAAGACTCTTTAAGAAAGATACTGATGGTGCTCTGGAACTCATCGGAGAAGACAATCTAAAACATACTTCAAGGGATGATTTGGTGACCCTGGAAGTTGGCGAAGCTTTTGATGTCAAGGGGAAGCGAGAGGTCCTTGATCGACGCTCCAAGTCAGAGCGTTATAATGAGCAGGATATCCGTATCACCCTGGCTAACCGTAAAGATGAGGCCGTGGAAATAGAAGTCATCCAGACAGTTGGCTACCGTAATTGGAGAGTTCAGAACGCATCACATCGCTTTACAAAAGTGGATGCCTCTCATGTGAAATTCACCGTTGCTGTTCCCGCCAACAAAGAGGTTATGCTCACCTATACGTCTCGAATTGATTTAAAATAATTTATTCATCAGCCTCTCGTCTCCCTAAGGTTTCCTGTTTCTTAAACCGCCTCCTTCGAGAGCCTCAGGATGACGGCTCATTTCTTCGGCGTATTTTCGAGTCACCGCGCCTGCTTTTCGCAAATAATAATTCTCGCAATAATTACCTCTATACCCTAATAAGAACAGTATTTTACTAAAATTTATTTTTATAGGCTGATATTGGCATAATTGCCTCTACTGGTCTTATTTTTGCCATTGCATTCAGGCATGGAATGTAACCGTTTATCCAATACAATATTCTGGCTGGTGAGCCCTAAAATATCCATGAGGAGACAATCCACATATGTCTGAATCATCCCAGCTGCATATCAGCACTTTTCGTCGTGGAGTTCATCCCGATGAATACAAAAACCTGACCTGTCACTTACCCTCCCAAATCATGTCACTTCCTGACGAGGTGTTTATCCCCCTCCAGCAACATATCGGTGCTCCATGCGAAGCTCTGGTAGAAAAGGGAGATCTGGTAAAAACAGGACAAAAAATTGCTGACTCTCCAGCCTTTGTTTCCAGCCCCATCCACGCATCCATTACTGGAACTGTAGTTGCAGTTACATCTTTTCCACATCCTCTTGGTGCAAAAGTACCGATGATACACATCAAGCGAGACGGTGAAGAAGATGAGTGGGAATTATTAAAAACTCCTGAAAACTGGGAGACTGCCTCACAAGAAGATCTGGGGAAACTGGTCCGGGAGGCTGGTGTTGTGGGGCTGGGTGGCGCGGCATTTCCAACTCATGTGAAAATGTCTCCACCAGCTGACAAACCCATTGATCACTTCATTCTAAATGGCTGTGAATGTGAACCATTCCTCACCTGTGACCACCGCAATATGCTGGAAGATACTGATCGTATCCTCAAGGGTATGGCCATCATGATGAGGATATTGGGAATCAAGCAGGGCATCGTCGGTATAGAATCTAATAAAGCAGATGCCATAGCTACTATAGAAGCCAGGGTGAAGTCACTCAATCTAAGTTTTAAGATTCAACCCCTGAAGGTCAAGTACCCCCAGGGTGCAGAAAAAATGCTAATTGATGCAGCTCTTGGTCGCAAGGTACCTGCTGGTGGTCTTCCCATGGATGTGGGTGTTGTCGTGAATAATATTGCCACAGCCCTGGCCGTTTACGAAGCCGTAGTCGATGGCAAACCCTTGATTCAGCGCATGCTGACTGTGACCGGGGACGCCATACAATCCCCCGGTAATCTTACATCACGTATTGGCACCCCCTTTCAAATTTGTGTCGATGCCTGTGGTGGTCTAAAGGACGAAACCTCTCAAGTATTTATGGGGGGTCCCATGATGGGGCTGGTTCAATACGATCTCCAGGTGCCCACATTAAAGGCGACTTCCGGGATCGTCTGCATGCAGTCATCTCAACTCAAAAACACCCGTCACTATCCCTGTATCCAGTGCGGAACCTGCGTGGGTGTCTGTCCCATGAATCTGGTGCCTACACGTCTCTCTAGATTGGCAGAAACAGCTAAATACCAGGACTGCAAGGACTGGGGCGTTTTTAACTGCATCGAATGTGGCTCCTGTGCCTTTGTTTGTCCTTCAGGTATACCTCTGGTTCAATGGATTCGTGTCGGCAAGGTCAAATCCACAGAGCAGCAACAAAAAGCACAGGCTTAGAGGAGTTCCCATGACTGAAGAAAATCTACCTCAAGCCCAGCCTGAAACACCTAAAAAGCCGGTGAAGCCTAAAAAGGATCCGAGGGCAAAGTTATATAAACCAGAGACCCCATTAATCCTGGCCTCATCACCGCATTTTCATACCAGGGACACAGTCCCGAGAATTATGTGGAATGTCATCGCAGCGCTTGTACCTGCTACCGTATTAGCCCTGGTGTATTTCCAGTGGGCGGCTGTGGGTATCATCCTCACCAGTGTCTCCTCAGCCCTGATTGCTGAGATGCTGGTCAACAAGGTGAAAGGCGATTCATTCACCATACCCGATGGATCGGCATTAATAACTGGTCTGCTACTAGCACTGACTTTACCACCCTCATTTTCGCTTGGTGGAACCGCTCTCGGCTCTGTATTTGCCATTGTTGTTGGTAAACATTTCTTTGGCGGATTGGGCTATAATATTTTCAACCCCGCTTTATTGGGCAGAGCCTTTTTGCAAGCCAGTTTTCCTGTTCCCATGACGACCTGGATCTGGCCTTTGACTGCCCGCTATGCTGATGTGGACGGCATCACAGCAGCAACACCCCTGGGACTTTTCAAATTTGAGGGTGTCTCAAGTGAACTTTCAGGATTGCTCACAGGAAATATCAGTGGGTCTCTTGGTGAGACTTCTGCCATCACCATTCTCATCGGTGGACTTTATCTACTCATTAGAAAATATGCGGACTGGCGCATTCCCATGAGCTTTCTTCTGTCAACTTTTCTGGTCAGCGGTGTATTCTGGTTGATTTCACCCGAGTCTTATCCTTCGCCCGTATTTCAACTTTTTAGCGGTGGACTCATGTTGGGAGCGTTCTTTATGGCAACCGATATGGTTACCTCTCCCGTCACAGCTCGGGGTGCGTGGATATTTGGCACTGGAGCTGGATTCATTTTGGTAATTATTCGACTCTTTGGGGGTTTGCCTGAAGGTGTCATGTATTCCATTCTGTTAATGAATGCTTTTACACCGCTCATTAATCGTTATACCCGACCCAAATTTTTCGGGGAGATCCGCGCATGAGTAAAATGAACTTATCTACGCGTATGATTTTAGTGCTGACCCTGATCACAGTCTTATCTGGTGGGATTTTGGCTGGCTGGGATACCATCACGAAACCTAAGATAGCTTTTCATCGCCAGGAAGCCCTCAAGGCGGCGATTGGAGATGTTTTGCCTGCTCACGACACCTATATGAGCGAGGAAACCGAATTTGGCACTATCTATATTGCAACTCGTGATAGCTCTGAGCAGCCTGTCGGCATCGCCTTTATGGCAGTGGGGAGTGGGTTCCAGGGTGAGTTGCGGATCATGGTGGGACTATCGCCTGATATGACTCAACTCACAGGCATCAAGGTGCTGGAACAGATTGAAACTCCTGGGCTGGGAACCAAGATTGTAGTGGATCCATCCAATAAACAAGACCCCTACTGGTTTCCTGCTCAATTCAAAGGTGTCCATGTGTCACCTGAATTAGTGGTAGTTAAGAATGCCAAGCCAACTCATACCAACGAAGTTCAAGGGATCACTGGAGCGACGATCTCGTCCAAGGCAGTTACTGACATTCTAAACAAACAAATTGCTGATATTAAAACTGCATGGACATCCAGAGGAGGGCCAGAATCATGAGCTCTAGCCTATCATTAAAAGCTGAATTCGTTAAAGGCATCTGGAAAGAGAATCCCGTGATGGCAAGTCTTTTGGGTTTGTGTCCAACTCTGGCTGTCACCAACGCTGCTAACAATGGATTAGCCATGGGACTGGCAACAACCTTTGTACTCTTGAGCTCAAGCCTGATGATCTCAGCCCTGAGAAATTTCATTCCCCATCAAGTCCGCATTGCTGGATACATTGTCATTATTGCTACCTTTGTTACCGTAGCTGACAGATTTCTAGCTGCCTACTTCCCCTCCATCTCTGCTTCTTTGGGACCCTATATCCCACTGATTGTCGTGAATTGTTTGATTCTGGGTCGCCAGGAAGCATTCTCATCCAAAAATGGAATCGGACGCTCACTCCTGGATAGTCTAGGTATGGGAATTGGGTTTATCCTCGTCCTGGTAGTCCTGGGAATTATACGCGAAATTCTGGGATCGGGGAGCATCTTTGGTATGGCCGTTTTAGGCGATTGGTTCACACCCTGGATGGTTATGATTTTGCCACCTGGTGCTTTTCTCACGCTGGGTATTCTTATTGCTCTAGCAAATTGGTACAACGATCCCTCTCGATCTAAGGAAAGGAGGGCTGTCTCATGAGCTATTTTCTCATCTTCTTTTCAGCAGCCATTGTTAACAACTTTGTGCTCTCCTATTTCCTCGGTATCTGTCCGTTTGTTGGTGTATCAAAACGGGTTTCGTCTGCTGTATCCATGGGGATGGCCGTCACCTTTGTCATGCTCATAACAGCCGTGGTAACCTGGTTGATTTATCACCTCATTCTGGTCCCCTTTGATATCGTTATTCTTCAGTATGTCAGTTTCATTCTGGTTATTGCCTCTCTGGTACAACTGGTTGAAATGTTCATTCGCAAGGTGAGCAAATCTCTGTACGATACCCTGGGTATTTTCCTGCCCCTGATCACCACAAACTGTGCTATCCTGGGGCTAGCCCTATTCTCTGTTCTACGCGATTATTCATTTATGGAGAGTGTGGTTTTTGGACTCGGTGCTGGCGCTGGTTTTACACTGGCCCTGGTCATAATGGCAGGCATAAGAGAAGAGCTCGAATTAGCGCCAGTTCCTAAATATTTCCAGGGAGCTGCCATCACCATGATCGTTGCTGGTGGTTTAGCTCTGGCCTTCATGGGTTTTGCAGGGATGATATAAGATATGATGTTAATGGATGCTGTTTACGGCGTGTGTCATCCTGAGGCTCTCGAAGGAGAATGCGCGCTTTACTCTCCTCACCCTTCTCACTTCGAGGGAGTTTATGCTGAGTAGAGTCGAAGTGCTCAGTGTGACGCTTCGGAGCGACAGACACAGAATGATATAAGGAAATTTCTATAATGGATTTAGCATCACTCGGTATATCAATGTTGAGCATGGGTGGAATGGGGGCCTTGTTTGCTGCCGGTCTGGCCATAGCCAATAAGAAGTTTTATGTGGAAGAGGATCCACGCATAGCCCTTATCATGGATAATCTTCCAGGTGCAAATTGTGGAGGTTGCGGTCTCCCCGGCTGTGGAAGCTTTGCCGAAAATATCGTTCACGGCAAGGTGGAAATTAGTGGGTGTCCTGTCTGTAATGATGACGCACGCGAGGCTATTGCAGGCGTCATGGGTCTGGAAGCTTCAAAAGGCGAAAAAATCATTGCCCGGGTTATGTGTCAGGGTGGTCATTATGAAAGCGCTCACAAGGGTGAATATCTGGGTATCGAAAAATGTACAGCCGCTCATATTACCGGTGGCGGTGATAAGCTTTGTCTGCATGGTTGTCTTGGTTATGGGGAGTGTGTCGATTCCTGTCCTTTTGATGCCATGGAAATGAGTGAAAATGGGCTCCCCATCATTGATGAAGATAAATGTACGGGTTGTGGAAATTGTGTGGATGCCTGTCCTCGCAACATTATCGAATTGCACCCCGAAGCAGATACAGTCTTTGTGGCTTGCCGCAACACAGATACACCCAAAGACTCCAGAAAAATTTGCATTAAGGCCTGTGTAGGCTGCGGTCTTTGTGTCAGAGGTGTGGAAGAGGGTATGATGACCATGGAAAACAACCTGGCTCGCATTGACTATCATCTGTATGGTCAAGGAAATGAACTCCCCACTTTAAAATGCTCAACCAACGCCTTGATTGTTCTGGAATCTGTACCTGAGGAGGAAGCTCTTAGCGCCTGATGCTTTATAATGGAGAAACCGGTTTTATCCAGTCAACAGATGGCTCTGAGGTGACTGTTCTGTTTGCCACTGGAGATGCCTGTGAAACCTGTGGCTTAAAGGTGGTCTGTGCACCGGGTAAGCAATCCGAAAGGCTATTGACCCTGCCTCAGGCTGGTGATTTTCATCCTGGACAAAAGGTTCAAATCGAAGAACTATCAAACTTGGAACTGCATCTCGCACTGATTCAATTTGGACTTCCAATGGTGGCCTTCCTCATTGGTTTGTTTTTAGGTTATGTTCTCCCATTGCAGAATATATTACCCCGCGAGTTATCTGCCTTTCTCTTTGCTTGTGTGGGTCTTGGCTTCAGTTTTTTTGCGGCCCGTCGGTTAATACAAAGAATTGTGGGTATTATTCCTGAAAAATATTTGAGGATTGTCCCTTGTGTTTGAGATTAAAAAGCCCTGTTTAATTTTCCTCTTCCTGCTGGTCAGCTTCACCTCACTGTTGGCACAATCTCGTGAACGTACTGAACACTGGCATAACAGGAACCAGCAGTTCAATGCTGAAATGGACAGCATCGGCCACGTCGATATTGTCTTTTTAGGGAACTCAATCACAGAAGGTTTTGATCTGGACCATTACTTCCCGGAGCACAGGGTTGCAAACCGGGGGATCATTGCTGACCACATGGATGGAATCATGGAGCGACTACAAAACTCAGCTCTCAGATTAAAACCTAGAAAACTCTTCCTCATGATTGGAATCAATGATATTGGTGATCGGCGAAACGATGAATACCTGAAGACCATGTTTGTCACCCTGGTAGATACCTTGGTGACAAGCTTGCCAGAAACTGATATATACCTGCTTTCAATCCTGCCTACCACCGCTCGTTGGAAAAATTGTCCTCCAGGTCAGATTAAAAGGATAAATGGATTTCTGACACGACTAGCCCTTGAAAAAGACCTGGGGTTTATCAACCTGTATCCCCATTTTCTGGGAGACATGCAATATATGAATCCCGACCTGACTCAGGATGGTCTGCATCCAAACCAGGCTGGATATGATGTCATGGCGAAAAAAATCAAGCCATTCCTTTCAGCAAACAACTAAAACCATTCACAGAAATATCCATCCCATTGCTATGCACTTGATGTATATTCGCCCTTTATTAAAGGAGATTCCGGTGCAAAAATTATTCTCATTTCTAATATCATTTTCGCTTGGTCTGACGGCTTATGGTATTGACCTCAATATTATTGAAGGAAAAGTTCAGGATAGTCATAGTGGAAAACCTGTTCCCAATGCAAACATTCTGATAAAAGACACCGAGGAAGGCACCACCAGTGACATAAGGGGTGTCTTTTTGATTGAAACCGGTCAAGACTATCCCATAACTGTTATTGTAAATCATATCGGCTACAGCAGCACTGAGAAAATAGTTTACGATTCACGAACTCTCCAGATTGATCTGTGGCCGGAGACCCTTGAATTGGCACCAGTTGATGTGAGCGTTATTCGCCTGCCCTCACATTATGATGTGAGCTCTGCCCGTCAATCCATGGGGTCTTCTGAATTACGAACACGGGCCATTCAAGATTTCCAGGAGGTGACTCGTAGTATCAGCAGTGTGGTTATTTCGGCAGGAATGGATGGTTCGCAGACCATTAGCGTCCGTGGTTCCAACGCCAACGAAACCCCCGTTTATCTAGATGGTGTTAAGATCAATGATTCGTTTACAAATGTCGCTGATCTCAGTGTCATTAACATGGAAGATGTAGATAATATTGAAGTAATAAAAGGGGCGTCTACCCTGCCTTACGAGGTTGGGGCATTTGGAGGTGTTGTAAATATTTATAGTCGCACACCCACCAGTTCACAGGTTTCACTCTCAGGCTCTGGTGATTTGAACAATTCCCAGAGTGGCAATGCAGCCGGTCAGTTAAGTCTGGTTCGAGGTCCTCTGGCTCTCACTACACAGATCACCCAACGCAATCGAAAATATCAAACATTTGTTAATGAAGTTGAAACAGAACGGACCTTTGGTTCTGGAATGATAAACTGGGAAATAGGTTCAGGTAACTTGCGCTTTAAAGCGGTTCGCCAGGAATCTCAAATCCGCCAGGCAGAAGGCGATGGTTATGATACCAATTCAAAAAACACCTTTTACGATATGCGGTATACAGGCGGGTTGCCATGGTTGGGATCAGACTGGCAAATGGATTATGGCAGAAGATATGATGCACTGGGTGTGAGTTTCTGGAGTCTAGGGACATCCAATTCCAGCTATCAGCAGTCACCAGAGGGCAACAGTTCATCCATGCGACTCGCCAAACTGATGAAACTTGAAAATTTTGAGACCCTGGTTCAACTTTCGGGGGGACGCGACTATTATACGGGACCATCCTCCACAGCTATTGAGCCCATTTTTTACAAGGAAATGAATTTGGAGTTGAGTCAAGACACGCGCTCTTTTACCTCCATTTCGAAATTTAATATAGAGACTGTTGTTCCAGCCATCGATCTATTGGGTTTTGAGTTGGGATTACGTTATGATGATGTCAGCACAGCCTATCACTATGATGACGAACGTGAGTATTACCATGTAGGAGAAACGGAGCCTTATCGGATTGACACAAACAATGAAGAAGATTTTGATGATCACTATATGGTATCAAAGCGGATGGGTTTACGTCTGGACGGTAGGATAAGAAATTTCGCGTATTCATCTTATATGTCTCTAGGGAACAACTTTAGGCTGCCAACCCTCCAGGATCAGTATTTTCGTCAGGCAACCACCATTATGATCTACGAGGACCAAGCGCTTCTGAGAGAATCTGTAAACACTGTTGATCTAGGACTTGATTTCAATTTTCAAATGAGACCGGGCATGCCATTTACCCACGTTGAGGGTAGCTTGAGTTATTTTGACAATGGCTATGTAAATAAACTCAGTTATAAATCTTCACCAGGTCAACCCCCTATCCCCTATAATACACTGGCTGCCACTATAACTGGACTAGAGGTTTCTGGTAAATTTTTTCTACTCTCCAAAAGAGGTCATCTCTCCTTTGGATCCATTTTTCTTGATTTGAGCGATCCCGTGGTCTTTTTCGGAAAACCCAGCTATCGCCACACTGCAGGAGTGACCCTCACTCGGGGCAAGCTTACATATAGTGGTAGTTATTGGCTGGATGGACCCACAGTATTTCTATCTGACGATGGTCTTTATGAAGAACCAAAGAGTAATCTGGATCTCTCTGTGGCTTCAAGTTTTGATTGGAATCATGCGTTTTTAACGACAACGATGTCAGCCAAGAATATTTTTAATTTCTCGGAAACCCAGGAATCCTTACTGATCAATGATCAGGGATATATTATCACTTATTTTGATCAGTTCCAGCTGGTATTAAATGTCAGTGTTACTCTGAAATGAGATGTAGAGCCGACCCCTGAGCTCGTCGAAGGAAAAGGCTATTGAGGTTATCAGACATTTCGAGAGCACTTCGACGTGCTCAGTGTGACACCTCAATAGCCAAATTTCTACCAGCCTCCGGATGCTCCTCCTCCACCGCCAAAGCCGCCGCCTCCAGAAAAGCCACCTCCACCGAATCCGCCGCCGCCACCTCTCATGGATGATCCCAGCATGGATCCAAGAAAGAATCCTCCCAAACCGCCCATACGTCCGCGACCCAGCAACATGAAAATGACAATTGGAAATATAAGCCCAAGAGGACTGCTATTCTTTTTGCGCTGACCACTACGTCGTGGTCCTGTTCCCTTGTATTCACCTGTAGTGGCTTGAATAATACCCTGTAATCCGCCTACAATGCCCTCATACCAGCGTCCTTCTTTGAAATAGGGTGTTATCTCGTTACGTATGATTTTACCGGCTGTAATGTCAGGGAGTGCACCTTCCAGCCCATAACCAACTTCTATGCGGATTTTGCGTTCTTTTTTAAAGATGCTGAGGAGCACGCCATTGTCCTTGCCGCTCTGACCTAGATTCCAGGTGGAAAACATTCTCTCCGACACATCTTCAAGACTTTCACCTTCCAAGGATGGAAAAGTAGCCAGAATGATCTGATTAGATGATTCATCCTCATAGTTACGGAGTGCCTGTTCCAATTGGCGCTCCTGAGTGGATGATAGCAGATCACCCCAGTCGTTCACCTGTTTGTTGATGCGATCAGGAAAAATACCATCGGCTAGAAGGCTGGTGGACACTAAAATAAGCAGGATGACTCTTAATAGGATTTTCATCATTTGGATCTTCTTTTCTCTATGGTTGGAAGGACGCATCACGATGCGTCCTTCCAATCGGTGATATCTGCTTTTTTTAGAATTCTACCTGTGGTGCAACTTCTGAACCAGACTCAGCTTCAAAATAAGCTTTGCGATCAAAACCAAACATACCGGCATAGATTGATCCAGGGAAGCGGCGAATAATTGTGTTATAGCCCTGGGCAGCTCTGTTAAAGCGATTACGCTCAACAGCTATGCGATTTTCTGTACCTTCCAACTGTGTCTGAAGATCCAGGAAGTTTTGATTGGCCTTCAGATCAGGGTAGCGTTCCTGAACTACCATAAGTTTGCTAAGCGCACCGGAGAGACCAGTCTGAGCTTGCTGGAAGTTCTGCATAGCCTGGGGGTTATTGATAATACCATCCAGATTTATGTTATTCACCTTTGACCTGGCTTCTGTTACTGCAGTAAAGGTTTCCTGTTCGTGTTCTGCGTAACCTTTTACAGTAGCTACCAGGTTGGGGATAAGATCAGCTCGACGCTGATATACGTTTTCTACCTGGGACCAGGAAGCATCAACCCCTTCTTCCAGGGTAACCATGTTATTGTATTTACCAATAGCGCTGGAGATCATGAGGAAAATCACGACGACAATTGCTATCAGTATGATAGTACTTTTTTTCACATTCAACTCCTTGTGGAAATGTTTTTAGGCGAGTATGTATTTCGTTTCATTCTTTTTGTGATATCAGCGCCTGTTAAATCTATCCCAATCGATTACCCGCTTGCTGACAGCCCACAAATATATGCAAAAAATGTTGATTTGTTCCTTTAAAACGAAGGGGGTGGACAGAAACCAAAACACACCTTCCGGAGGCTGAGGTTCTCGAAGCCTCCTAGATTATGGTCCAAGTATGGGACATTTCGAGAGCCTCAATGTCCGGATCTCTTGTTCCGCCGTACTTGGAAGCTCAGGGTCTAGTTAGCCGCGAGGGGTTTTGCGTTTTTTTCCCACAGAACCGCGGGTGATCACTTTGTTTACATATTCCGTAGCCAGTGGGACTTTACAGGCAGTACTGCCAAGCGTAACATCCACCTTGCCGATCTTGGCTCCAACCTCAAGGGCTTCATCGGTAAGTGATTCGATGTAGGACCCCACTGCGATAACAAATGAATTCATGGCGAAACGGACGCGATTCTGAGAAATGTGGATTGTCTCACCTACACGCTTTAACAACTTCCGATACATATCTATATCCAGGTCAATATCAGCATGAATAGATGCATAACCAGAAAGCGTCGCCCAACCTGCATCAGCCACTCGCTCAAGATCTGATTCGATCCACTTGAGTCCCAGCTCAAATCCATAGGGCGTTTCTGAAGCCACCCAGGGTACTGTGTATTCACTGAGATAATACCAATAAGCTTGATCAACCCACGCTTCCAGTTGGGTCTCTGTGATCTGGGTTTCATCGGCCATCAGTCCGGCCAGATACATTGCGTCAGAATTCCCTGTAGCATATAGTTCCAGTGAAAGCTCGTGATTCTTTTTGGTCTTCTTTAGAATTTTTTTGAGGTCGGCAACCTTGACACCAAAGAAGGGCTCTTTTGCACCATGCTTAATCAGTGTATTTTTGGTTCGCTCATCTCCATAAGCTTCCAATTCTTTCATTACTTCACTTTTATCCATGAGGTCGCTCCTGTTTACTTTTTTTGGAGACTTATTATGTCACTATTATTTCTTGATTTCCAGCAATTTGTTCCTCGAAACAGGCGGATATCTTCATCGTTGACAATTAGCATGTATTCAGTATACTTGGTGGTTTCCCAATAGATATATCAAAAAGCTTCTCCACCGGGGGGTAGCTTAACAATAAGGAGCGAAGCATGAAGTATTTAACCATTCTAGTCTGTTGTCTGGCCCTCATGGCCTGCGAAGATGACGCTGATGACTCAACACTCAACGAAGATGTTTTAGGTGACTGGAGCATCACCAACATGGGCCAGTTTGCCAATGCAGATTGCTCTGGTGATCTGGACTATACAGCCTGGGCGCTGATTGTCGCCTTTGGAGTTACCATGGACTACACTTTCAATGCAGATGGAACCGCAATTGTTTCAACCACGGCTTTTGGAATGACTGAAACAGAAACTGTTACCTGGGAAGTCGATGGAGACCAGCTTTGCATTGAAGGTGAATGTGAAACAGTTGATCTAAGCGGGGATGTTATCTCGATTGTTACCAGCGCAGATGCCTATTGTGAAGACATGGACGGCGAAGAGGTGGACGGTGTGGATATGACTGCCTGCGAAGCTGCAGGAAATGACTGGTATGAGGCTGCCTGTTACGAAGTAACAATCACCAGACAATAGTCTACATAAATAATTATTTATTGTCACTTTAAAAGGTGATTGACTGAAAAGTCAATCACCTTTTTTAACTAATTTAAGTGGGATACAGAACATTTCGATGATCTCAAAACCCGAATCAGGGTTAAGGCTGGGGGATGTACCAAACATCATCTTCAAGGTTCACCTCACCGCCCATTTCTTCCTGAACCACTCGATCAACAATCAAAACCCCGGTTTTGGCCATATTTTCGAAGGTGTCCAGACCATTATTGGGGAAGTTCTGTCTGGTCCTGTGGATATTGAACTGGGATGAAAGCTTTTCGCCAAAGGCACTTTCTACCGCTTCCCTCCCTTGCATAAATCCCAATAAGCCACCCCAGGTGGCCGTGGGGTTGTCAGCATCCCAACCTGTGAGAACACCAATTTTAATTGTCTCCTTTATGTCACCTTCGCCATAGAACAGACTAACCAAACTGGCTGCAAAATTTATCCCTGCAGCAAAACAACCATTGCAATAGATGTTTTGAGAGGTGATGTCATAGCCATCCATCTCATCCACCTGGTATCGCACATAGATGGAATCTCGTGCCGCTTCCCAGGGAATACCTGACTCATATTTAGCCCTCACATAATCATACATCAGGGAAGTGTATGAGTTAGCCGGTATAGAATGGCTCGCTTGATCCGCCATCCAGGTGATCTGATCCTTCATGGACAAACTATTATCTACTAGAGATGCAAGTGAATACATCCTGACATAAAATTCAGATATCCAGACCGCATTTTCTCGAGCTGTTGTGCGGATAGGTAAACTGGCCATTTTTATAGCGAGATCAGGTTGACCAGGCGCGAAGAGACCAAAAATCTCAGTCGTCAATTGTGCATCGATCATCTCAAAGTGGGGATTCTTTTCTGGATCAGCTGTCTCTGGAGGCAATATTCCCTCACGCATCAAGTCGAAAGCCTGTTGATTTGAAACCCATAGAAAATTCTCTTCGTCGGGAAGAATATGTTTTAGCCAACCCTCTCTAATCTGCTGGGCTGTTAAATTGCTGGTTTGGTTGGTATTGAGTAGGTGCTGATACATATACTCAATGTCAGTATCATCATCAGCTCCCCAGATTTCATTCTCGTTTCGTAGCACAAAATCAATCGTGGGAGAGATGTCACTGGGCTTCCCCTGGCTCCAGATGTTGGGTTGATCTGCATTGCCCCAGTCATCTCGTGTATAAAATGGACCTGTATCGAATTCACCGATACGGCCAACTTTATCCATCTCGGTAACAAGTCCGGTCCAGTTTGCTATACACTGTCCCAGCCAGAAACCCTCCAATTTGTCCAGATAGTCTACCCGCGAAATTACAAGATCAGTAGGTTTGGGCTTGTAACTCCCAGAAGTCGGGGTAGGCTCTTTCATCCTATCAGATTTCACATGCTGTTCTGAAGCCGTGCAAGCCAGGATGACTAAAGAAAATGAGATTAACAGACCGATGAGTAGTTGACGTGTGTCTTGCCATTTCATAGCATCATTTCCCCTTGTTCAGATTAACAGGTGCTCAGTTGATGCGGATTTTTACTTTTTTAGAGATCTTGTTGGATGCCGTTCCCACATAAATCAGGTAATCCCCTTTTTCCAGGTTCCAATTAGATGTGGTTTCATCATAAAAAGCCAGATCATTTACATCAATTGCCAATTTAGTTGATGCCTTTTCACCTTTGGACAAATGAACCTTCTGAAACGCCTTAAGCTCTTTTGCTGCTCTTTTTACCTTTGAGTTGAGTTTTCCCACATAAATTTGAATCACTTCTGATCCGGCAGCTTTGCCTGTATTAGTAACTTTGCAGGAGATATTTATAAGCTCACCTGTTCCATATGATTTTTTGTCTGTTTTTATACTTGAGAGCTTAAAGGAGGTATAGGACATTCCATATCCAAAGGCAAAGAGGGGTTTGATTTTTTGAGTATCATGCCAGCGATACCCCACCAGAATGTCCTCTTTATAATACTGGGTTTTTCCATCACCTGGATAGGAAAGCTCGCCAAACGAATGAGCGGCATTATCACTCAGTTTTACAGGAAAGGAAAAGGGTAGTTTTCCAGAGGGGTTCACATCACCACTGATGACACCTGCTATGGCATGACCTGCTTCACTGCCCAGATACCAGGCCTGGATCACCCCTTTAACTTCTGGCAACCACGGCATTTCAACTGCATTCCCACTCACCAGGATGACGCCTAAATTTTTATTGGCCCTGGCCAGTTTGTTGATGAGCTGATCCTGACCAAAAGGCAGGGCCATACTGTTTCGATCGTCACCTTCACAATCCTGATTCCAGTTTTTGTTTAATCCACCAAAATAGAGCACAAGATCGGCTTTCATTGCCACCTTGACAGCAGCATTAATCAAAGAGTCGGCATCTTGTGTTGAGGGAATAACTGATCCATACTGAGGTGGTCCCGAGACATACCCTAAGGAGTGAATGATCTCTGCACTGGCAAACCGTTCCTGAATGCCACGGAGGGGTGAAACTTCATCTCGAGCTTTCAGCTCAGATGAACCACCACCAGCGGTCAGTGATTTGACAGCATTTTCGCCAATAACCGCAATTGTCATTTTCTTATCGGGATTGACTGGGAAAAATGATTTCCTGTTTTTCAGAAGAACAATGCCTTCTCCAGCGATCTTGCGAGCCACTTCGAGATGCGCCGGATTGTTCATTCTGCCCAGTGGACGGTCAGAGCTCATATTGGTTCGAAACATCAAACGTAGTATTCTGCGAACCTTATCATCCAAAAGCGCTTCATCCAGCTCACCTTTTTGGATCATCTCCCGAAAGGGTTTTGCTAAAAAGTAGTAATCATAGGCATTTTCATTTGAGGTGGTCAAGCCATCTGTCCCTGTACCCATCTCAATATCCAACCCATATAATGCTGATTCTCTCGTATCATGGGCGGAGCCCCAATCTGAAACCAAAACACCATCAAAACCCCACTCGCCCTTTAGAATATCATTGATGAGGGACTTATGGTGGGTAGTGTGTTGTCCACGAAACTGGTTGTAAGCTCCCATGACAGACCAAACGCCGGCTTCGGTTACCGCGGCCTTGTAAGCGGGGAGATAAATTTCGTGGAGTGCTCGATCACTTACTTCCACGTTAATGTGTCCACGCCATTGCTCCTGATTATTCAGTGCATAATGTTTCAGGCAAGCTGAGACACCGTTTTGTTGAATTCCCTTGATATATGGTACAACCATGGTTGCCGCTAAAAATGGATCTTCCCCCATATATTCAAAATTACGACCGTTCAGGGGCGTGCGATAAATATTGACACCAGGCCCCAGTAAGATGTCCTTTTTACGATAGCGGGCTTCCTCTCCGAGGGCTGTTCCATATTGGCTAGCAAGCTCAGGGTTAAATGTTGCGGCGAGAGCAGTTAAAGCTGGAAATGCTGTAATTGAATCACTCGTCCAACCAGCATGAGACCAAGAGTCCCAGGCGATTTCTGCTCTAACCCCATGAGGACCGTCTGACATCCAAATCTCAGGGATACCAAGTCGAGGAACACCTGGTGAACTGAATTTGGACTGAGCGTGGGTCATGGCAATTTTTTCATCCAAGGTTAATTGCTTCAAGATGTTATCAATTTTGGCATCCATATCATTTGCGGTAACTTGTGCTCCTATAAGAAGGACCAGAAGTACAACAACAAATCTTCTCATTTTAATTTTCTCCCTGAAGAGCTTTAGATTTATGCCTTCTTCACCATCTGCGCGACGGTTTCAATATGGGTGGTATGAGGAAACATATCTACAGGCTGGACACTGACCAGCTCATAGTCGGTCTCACAAAACAATTTCAAGTCTCTGGCCAGGGTCGAAGGATTACAGGAGACATAAACCAACTTTTGTGGCCCGACTTTAAGGATATCATCTACAACATTCTGGTGTAGGCCAGCGCGGGGTGGATCTACCACAATCACATCAGCAGGTTCAATACGGTCCACATTCTGGGAAAGGACATCTTTGAGATCTCCAAGAATGAATTCCACATTCTCAAAGCCTTGAGCCTTGGCATTTCTACGGGCATTCTTCACTGAGCTGGCAATCAATTCAAAACCATACACCTTTTTAGCCTGCTTGGCCAGAAAGAGAGCGATGGTGCCGGTTCCACAGTATAAATCATAGACAACTTCCCCACCTTTTAGATCTGTGCCTTTCAATGCTTCAGCGTACAGCACTTCTGCCTGGCGGGTGTTGGTTTGGAAAAATGAAGATGCTGAAATCTCGAATTCAGACTCACCGAGACGATCTTTAATACTACCGGGGCCATGAAGGAAAACTTCGGTTTCACCTATGGCAACATCAGATAACCTGGAGGTAATGCTATTAATTAGTGTGCTAATCTGGGGAAATTTGGACATAATGGCATTTTTGAAAATCTGCATATGTTCTTTTTCGTAGGTCTTGGTTACCAGATTAACCATGATATCATCGGTGTGTTCACCATAACGCAGCACCAGGTTACGTGCCCATCCCGCATGAGTTCTATTGTTGTAACCTTCCCAGCCATGCTCCTGTGCAAAAGCGAAGACAAAATTCATAATCTCATTCATGATAGGCTTTTGGAGATAACAGGTTTCGATATGTACGATTTTGTCAAATCGTCCAGGGATGTGCTGACCCAGGCCTAAAGGCTCGTCCTCATCATCGGGATGATTGCGCCAGGGACTTGGAGTGAATGTGAATTCCATTTTGTTGCGATAATGGAAGGCTGAGGGTGAAGGCAATGCCGTGGGCACATCAAAATCGGCAAAACCACCGACACGTTGTACCAAATCACGGACCTGACGGGTCTTTTCCTGGAGCTGATCATCATATTCCAGGTTCTGAAGACGACAGCCTCCACAGGTGCCAAAGGCAGCGCATTTAGCTTCAATTTCGTTGGGGGCTTTTTTCAGATATTCCAGGGGATAGGCTTCGGCAAAACTTTTTTTCTTTTTAACAATACGTGCCAGGACTTTCTGCCCTGGGATGGTACGTTCGACAAAGATGGCGAGTCCGTCTACCTTGGCGACACCCTTACCACCGAAGGCCAGGCTTTCAATTTCCAACTCAATACTGTCACCCTTTTTTACAACTCTCTGTTCTGCATCATTCATATCGTTTATCCCATATAGTTATTGTCGTCGCAGGATAGACTGCGAGAGGTGCTTCACCAAGTTGATTTATGAGAACTTGGATCATCAGAAACATCCGGTGGTTGAGCTTGTCGAAACCAATGGCTGGCTACTCCATAATGGACATTTCGATGAACTCAATGTCCGGGGGCGGATTAGTCTAAATGGACATCATCCACGATACCGACAATAACTGAGCGGAGGGGGGCATTGGAATCACCGACTATCTGTCGAGCGCCATTACCTTCATCCAGCATGAGGACGGTTTCCCCGACACCTGCATCAACCTGGTCGATACAGATCAGATATTTACCTGTAGGTTTTAGATAGGCATCCAGCTTGTCGACCACCATAAGGCGTTTGGCATCATAGAAATCGTGATTGATCGTTGAATGTATAGTTCCGCAAACTTTGCCCAGGATCATGATTGTCTCACGATCTGGATATCATCCACAATACCAACCACAGCATGATCCACCGGAACAAACCAGGGATCACACAGGAGAGCTGCCTCACGAGAACTCTCATAATAGATCAGTTCTCCGGGGCCACACATTCTGGTGGGATCTGCAGCCACCATGGGTTCACCTTCCGGGACCTGATGTTTGTCCAGGGGTTGCACCATGAGCATGGGCACACCCTCCAAACCATCATAGATGGTGGCTGGTGTCAAGGTTCCTATGACCTTACCCAGTAGCACTATTCAGCTCCAGCTAATTTCGACAGATCAGATTTCGAAAAATAGGTGGAGGCATTGATCTGTTTCGCCAATTCGGGATCTACATGGGGAATAATACTCTGGGACAGAATATTTTCAGGATTCTCAACTGTCTTCTCGGAAATATTGATGGCCATTTCCACATCTTCCACTTTGCCAGCATATATTGCGATGGACTTACCCCCTAGATCATCAGCCAAACGTAATTCAACCAAATCAACCTCAGCGCCCTTCATGGCAGCATCAGAACTCTGGAGGATAGCAGCCACTGTGGACACTTCCATGACGGACAAAGCTTCCGACCCGCAGGTCATTCTTTTACCTAAACATGCCTGATACACGCTTTCGTGGATATCTGGTAAAAACACTGCATCTAAAAGATGATCCTGACCTCGGCTCATGCCTTTGGCAAAAGCCATCCCCACTGAAGCGACACTGCCACCAATGAGAATGAGAAATTTACCATTATGAACCGTGCCTGATTTTAAAACTGCGATGGGAGCTTCTTTGAGCATGGCATCTGCAGTGAGAATACCAGCTGGGATACTATCGAGCTCGATGAGAGCCAGTGCGTCTTGTGGTTTCATTAGACGATCCTGAAATTATCAACCAGAACACAACGGATGGGACGGACAAAGGAGTGGGGTCCTGTGAGTCCATCACCAGTGGGACTGGCAATTGAAAAGGAAGTATAGCCTTCACCGCCATAGCCTAAACCAGCCAGGGTGGGACCATTTTTAACAAATATACTGCAACCCATCACCCGAGCCATACGGCTCAAGCTATTGATGTTTTGTGAATGGATGACAGCAGTATGACGGAAATTGTGTTCAGCTGCTTTGGCCAGGTCAATGGCCTGGTCCACATTGGGGACTCTTGCTAATGGCAGCACAGGCATAAGCTGTTCGGTCCAGATCAAGGGATGACCTACAGATACAGGCATGATGGCGATACGAATATCATCGGCGACTTGCATGCCAATCTTGGAAAGAATGTATTGAATATCTTTGCCAATCATCTCTTTGTTCATGACACCAGGTTTGCGCATGCCATGGGTCTTCTCGAAAATCACTTTTTCCAGCTGATTGACTTCATGAGACTTGAGCACAACAGCACCATGACGGGGAAAGGCGGCTAACAGTTGATCCGCTACGGACTCAACAACGAAAACTTCCTTCTCCAGGACACAGATGATGCCATTATCCGTACCGGCACCACGGACTATATCCCGGGCAGCCTGTTCAATATTGGCCGTTTCATCTACGACCACGGGAGGATTACCAGGACCGGCGCAGAGAGCTCGTTTACCGCTGGACATGGCGGCTTTAACCACCGCTTCACCACCAGTTACAACCAATAGATCCACACCTTTGTGATGCATGAGTTCATTGGCACTCTTTATAGTCGGCGAAGCTACTGTGGTCACCAGGTTTGGTGGCCCACCTGCTTCAATGATGGCCTCATTGAGGAGTTCTACATTGAGAATACTGGTTTCTTTGGCCATGGGGTGAACATTGAATACTACACCATTTCCCGCAGCCAGCATACCAATGGTATTACAAATAATTGTGGATGTAGGATTGGTACTGGGGGTGATTGAGCCAATGACGCCGTAAGGTGCCCATTCCGTCAAAGTCAGACCTCTATCACCGGACAAAGCCTTTGGTGTCAAGGCTTCAGGTCCCTCTGTTTTTTCAGTGACCAGCTGGTTTTTGAGTACCTTGTCCTCAAAACGACCCATACCCGTCTCGGCATGTGCTTGTCGAGCTAGCTCTTCACCATGGATCCGCATTTTGGCGCGGATACTATCAATAATAGTGACTCTTTGCTCCAGGGTCAGCTTGTTCAAGGCTTCATAAGCCACACGAGTGGCCTTTACGGCGGCATCCACTGTGGCAAAGACACCGTAGTGGGCCTGGCCGGTCTGGCCTAGGTCTGGCACCACAGGTGCTTGTATGGGTTCCGCACCCTGACTCGGGTTCAGAAGCGAGGCCACCTTGGTTGCTATGAGGTCAACTTGGCTATCTGTCAATTTTGACATGTCCTACCTCCGATACCTACATTTTCGTCGTACTTCGAGAGCCTCAGCATGACGAAAATTATTTGACTTGTCTCCCTGAGGTCCTCGAAGGGTTTTCAGACAAGTCATAAGCGGGCAATTAGTCATCCCGTCCCTTTTTGTACTTGAGCTTGCCATCAATCTCCCAATTATCAACGATGGCCATAACCACTGCATCGCAGGGTCGGTTCTCGGTAACTTTGGTCTGACGGGCTGAGCTTCCACTGGCATATAGAACCATTTCTCCGGCTCCAGCGCCCATGGCATCTGCTGCAATGACAAATCCGCCCTTAGCTTTACCCTCTATATCGACCTGTTGCAGGGTCAGAAATTTGAGTCCATCCATACTAGGCTCTTTCTGACTGGCCACAACGGTCCCAACAACTTTTGCCAGGATCATAGGGTCACCCCTGACTTAGGATCTTTTGGCCAGTTCGGCTTTACCTTCTTTGTTACGACCGAGAGGTAAAACTGCATCCACATTTGGATGAGGGCGG
The DNA here is from genome assembly GCA_018673925.1 of Fidelibacterota bacterium. Lineage (GTDB taxonomy): Bacteria > Fidelibacterota > UBA8477 > UBA8477 > JABMPR01 > JABMPR01. The sequence goes on along the minus strand of JABHBL010000004.1, from coordinate 7,108 downwards.
GCAATGATATGAACGGCAACGATCTCACCCACTCGGGCAGCACCGGCACGGCCAGCATCACAAGCTGCTTTTACAGCAGCAACATCACCACGGATCACAACGGTTACATAACCGCCACCTGTTTTTTCATACTCTACCAATTCAACCTTGGCAGCTTTGACCATAGCATCAGCTGCTTCAACTGCTGCGGGGTATCCTCTGGTTTCTAACATTCCTAGAGCTTCAGACATTTTATTGCCTCCTGTTTGTTATTTCTTTGCGTTAATTTTTTCATCATTTATTGTGCGTTCACATGCTCTTTTTAGACTTAGGTCTTCGCGAGTGATTGGAAAGAGCGCGGCGATCCCGAGACCGAGATTGCTTCGTCACTTTGCTCCTCGCAAAGACATTTCAAAAAGCATGCGTTTAATCTTTATTTCTTCTTGGCTTCTGGATCACGACCTTCAACCCCTTCAAGGGCATGCTCTGCAGCCTGCCAGGCTACATCTATATCTTTTTCGTCTCCACCTAAATATACACGACCAAAACTTCCTGTAGCCCGCACTTCCAGAATATTGATATCGGCGGCCTTTTCGGCTTCATTGGCGGCCAGGGCTGCATAGGCTGCTGGCACACATTCCATGACATACATGGATTCACCAGGGATAATCATGTTGCCATGGCGCATACGATTAATCAATTGGGTTTGGTGATCATCAATGTTGCGAATGATTTGGCTTGAGACCACCCGGGGTTTCCAGCGATCTGACTCTTTCAACTCAAGGGCATCAAGGATGGCTGAGCCAGCTTGACGGACATCGGCCTGAGAAAATGAATGGATTTCAAGTAAACCATATAGCCTTTCCACAATTTGTAGTCCTGGTGTCACATTGGTTGACTTCAGCGCAATATCAGTAATCCTGTTGATCTCTATTCCTGGTGAAATCTCAACATACAGCGATGCCATGCCGGTGAGTGGTAAGAAGCCTCTGGCTATGGTGCAAAAGAAGGCCGCGTGCTGGGGTTGCAAGTTATCTAGAAAGACATATGATCTTAAATCTACACTCATTTAATATTCCTTTTAATTGGACAATGGCTTTCAACATCATGACCAATTGAAGAATCGTCTTGCTGAGCTTGTCGAAGTATGGCGATTCTTTGTTTTCGGTTTGTCTCAGACCCTTCGAGAGCCTCAGGGAGACAAACCTTATTTTTCAAATATAAAAACATATTCAATTAGCTGGACATGGTGATGGTACGGGCTTTTTTAACAATTGCAATTCCAGCACTGGCACCAATTCTGGTTGCTCCAGCCTTGATCATATCCTGAGCATCTTCAAAAGATCTGATTCCACCTGCAGCTTTGACACCGATGCCCGTATTGGCTACGGTTCTAGCCATGAGTTCAACATCAGCTGCAGTAGCTCCATGGGGTCCAAAACCAGTTGAAGTCTTGACAAAATCTGCGCGGGCTTTTTTAGCAAGCGTACAGGCGCGGACTTTCTCATCATCATTTAACAATGCTGCTTCAATGATCACCTTAGAAATAGCGCCACCGTCTTCACAGGCCTCACAGACCATGCGGATATCGCGGTAAACCAATTCATCGTTGCCACTCTTCAGGGCACCCACATTGATAACCATATCGATTTCCTCGGCACCATCACGGATAGCCCGACGAGTTTCCATGGCCTTGATGGTAGGATGATGGGCTCCTGAGGGGAATCCAACTACTGTACATACCTTGACACTAGAGTTTGCTAATTCTTTGGCTGCCAGAGGGACATAGCTGGGACTGATACACACTGTGGCGAACTGAAACTCATCAGCCTCAGCACACAGGGTCTTGATATCATCTTCTGTGGCATCTGGTTTGAGGACGGTATGATCAATACACTTGGCCACATCCTCAGGAACTGATGCTGCTCCTGTGGCATCGTGAAGCCCCAGACGCTCCACACCAAAGTCCATGAATTTACGATACGTATCAGGTTGCTTCTCGGCACAGACCCCACAGCGACAGACCATGTCTGTGTCCTGATGGTCGTGACTGCTGGTGATCTGTGGATTGGCGGTCACATTTCCCGCTGAGGCCTGGACAATCTGACCTACTCGCTCGGCGATTTTCAGAATATCAGCATCACTTAGTGACCCCAAATCCTGATCTTTTATGGTTGTTTCCATTTTCTCAGATTCTTCCTTTGTCGTTTGTAGATCATCGATCATACCAACGCGTTTTAAATGACGATCCTCGGTACATTCCGTGGTTATAAATTTTTTGACGATTTGTTGGGCCAATGACGAGCCAATTAACCCCGACCCAAGAGTCAGAACGTTGGCATCATTGTGCTCACGGGCATTATTGGCACTGGAGAGGTCATAGCACAGGGCGGCTCGAACACCGGCAATTTTATTGGCTGCCATGGATGATCCAATCCCGGCACCATCTACAATTACTCCAAAGCGGGTAGCGCCTGAGGCGACCTGGCGGGCGACTTTTGCGGCAAACACCGGATAGTCAACAGCATCTGTGGAATCAGTTCCACAATCAATGGTCTTGTACCCCTCTTTTTTCAGAAATTTTTTGATGGCTTCCTTGAGAGGATAGCCCCCATGATCTGCGCCTAAGGCTATGGTAATACTCATATTAATCCTCACCTAATAGTGTGACAGCTACATCTTCGTCTGTAATGAGGCTGTGAAAATAGCCTCCAGCCAGTCCTGCCTTGACCGCCATGGCCTTTTCAGCACCGCCGGCAACAGCGATGGAGTTAGGCTTGGCCTGGAGTTCATTCAACTCGATACCAATGGTACGATCATCCAATTCTGGCGAACAGATACTGCCGTCAGCCTTGATGAGACGTGAACAGATATCGGCAACGGCACCCTGATCAATCAGCTCTTGAACCTCAGCTTCTTCAAAATAGTCAGCCTGGACCAGCACCGATTTTGATCCAAATGCTCCGATGGTAAAGGCGGCGATGTCTGCTTCCCTAGCCAGTTTCAAGGTTTTGGCAATGTGGCGATCAGAGGTAATGGCCTGTTTTAGTTCAGGTGTATCCACGATGGCCGGTAATGGTAATAAATAGGGTATGGCAAGGTAGTTATCACCCATACGTCTGGCGATTTCGCTGGCGTGGGTATCTAACTCTGCTTTGGAAACACCACCGTTGAGCTGGACCACTGTCATATTGTCAATAGAGCGTGGTTTGAGATGTTCTGTAGCAGCCTGGAGGGTTGAGCCCCAGGACACGCCCAGCGTGGTATTCTCAATTAACATTGTATCTAAAAGATTTATAAGGGCAGAACCGAGTCTGGATTTAATGACAGACTCATTCGGGTCAGAGGGGACCACCACAACATGTTTGAGAGAATACTGCTCTCGGAGGGCTGACTCAAGTCGGGTTCCGGAGGCACTAGGATCCACAATCTGGATCTTCACGATTCCATTGTCCCTAGCCTCTTGAAGCAAACGAGATACACCAGGACGTGAGACCTCCAGCTTGGTGGCAATCTGAGCCTGGTTGAGATTGTGCTCGTAGTAGAGACGGGCAGCCTCCAGGACAAGCAGGTTTCTATCTACAGCTACTGGACTCATATCGTCCTGAACATATGTTCACTGAGGTATAACATGTGTTCAAGTTATGTGCTTGTCTTTGCCATGTCAAGGGGTAATCCACCCAAGATCACTAGCTATTACTGAGGGTGCTTGTCATCCTAAAACTTAAGTTTCTTCTTTTTTAGCTTTGGTTTTTTCGGGGCTTTGACCTTTGCTTTGGGCAGAGGAAGATCGCCCTTCGTGGTGATGGGAACGTCAAATTTGAGTGGCTTTACTTTTATTTTAAATGTTATATCCATCTGAAATGGAATGCTTTTCTTGCCCTTGGCGATTGTCTTAGCCAACATGCCGGCCGACTCAAAGGCATCCAGATAATTTATTTCAAGGGGCAACTTAAATTCTTGCTTCGTCTTGGCAGGAATGGTGAAGGTTACATCTTTTCCTTTAGCCGCAGACTTGCCTTTTAATAAAAGTTCATAATCCGCCTTGATGTGATCAACACCAAAAGAGTTGGGGTTGTCAACGATATACACAAACTCAACTTTGGCCTTCTTGGACTTGATAGACTTAACATCCATTCTATCGTAAACCACCGTAGGCTTCTTTGGGGCGGAAAGCTTTAATTTAGGAAGCTGTGCGTATCCAACCTGAAGAGAGAACACAATCAGCCCAACTATCACTTTAAAAAACACCTTATTCATAAAAAACCCTTCTTATATGTATATTTCCTTACTCCTGGCTTTGTCCTTGCGAATGACCCGGAGCTTCTTTTAGCCCTGTGCTTAACACCAGTGCGATGAACATGAATCCTATAAGCACACTAAGCGGACCCGACATGGATCCCGTGACGGGATTCTTGAAAATATCCATGGCCAAGATAAAAATGATCCCTGAGATTTGACCTACCAGAAGCATCAAGCCATTTGATGTCCCCTCTGGGGCTGGATAGGTGATTTCTGCGCCATATTGAAATCCCAGAGGGCCGGCACTAAGTAGAAAAAAGCCAAAGACAAAGGCAGAAAGCAGCAATAGCCAGTATCCCTGTGCAAAAGTTATCCCCATCAATCCCAGGATAGATCCGCCCACAATAGCTCTCAAAAAGGGCGTCCGCTTGCCAGACCTGTCAGAGAGTATCGGCATGATGATGGCCCCCAAAATGCCTCCGAAAATCATGAGGCCACCAATGTTTCCAGCCTGAATAACTGAGAAGCCTCGAGGTCTGACGATATCCTCTACCCAGGTCGTCACCGCATTAAAAACACCCAGGCCAACAAAGAACAGAATGAGCAGGTAAATGAAATTTCGGCGCTGTAATGCTTCCTTGAGTCCATCATAGACCAGAGATCGCTCTTCGTCTTCTGGTGCGCAAGGAGGTGTAGGTGGTCGATCTTTGGCAAAAACAAAAAAGAGTATGGCTACCAAAGGCGAGGCAATACCATAAATCAACAGCATACCTGTAATCTCGAAATGAATACTAAGGGAGGGTGTCAGTACCAATCCGACGGTAATACCAACGTACATAGCCAGAGATCCCATGCCTGCCGCCATGGCACGCATACCTACAGGAAACCAACGCGCAGCCACACTGGTCATGGCATTCAGGATAAAGGGCTGACCCACTGCGATTCCCACCTGAGCAATTAAAACCAAGCTATAATCATCTGCTACGAGTCCCCGCATGAGACCAAAGATGCCCGTCAGGGCCGCACCGATACCTACCGAAAGTCGAATACCATAAGTATCTATAATCCAGGAGGCCGGCACGGACACAACGATATAGACCAACATAAACATAAGAGACAATAGTCCAATTTGTAGATCTGAGACATGATAGAAAGCAGCCGCTGGACCCGTGATTGCAGCAAAAGTAATCCAACTCACCTGATTCATAAAGATGACCAGCATAAATACTGAAAGCACCACCCAGCGATATCCGTACACCCTGAATTGATTCTGCTCCATGTATGACATTCTCCTGTGAATATTCATTGTGATCCCGATTTAATAATTCCGGGATCGGTCGTTCGCTATATTAGAAATACATGTTCTCTGAAGTTGGCTAAGATGTCTTTGAGGGTATTCTTTGTCAAGCAAAAGCTGCCACTGTTAATGGCTATTCAGTTTTCTCAGGACTAAAAATTGATTTCAGAGTGTTTCCTGCAAGTATCCCAATGCCATGACCGGCACCAAAACAACCAATGTACAAAACAAGAAGCGCCACTGTCAAAAAGGATTTGACAGCAAAGATGTTGAAAGCTGCAATGCCCAAACCCGCACCCTTTAATCCTTGTGAGAAGTAGGTGTGCTTCCAGGCATCAAACCAGCCTGCCGTCTTGAAGAGACTTAACAAAAAGCCTGCAAAAAAGAAGGTCAACAACAAGGTCTTCATCACCTGATTTGAGTGCGCCTTGTGGGCTGGTGTGGCACCATCGAAAAAGCCACGGACAGACTCTGCCAACACATGATCAGAAAAACCCCAGGCTGCCCAGGCACTTACACAAAGCAATATGACTTGTTTTATATTCATGGTTTAGCTTTACAGTTAAGTTTTATAAATAACAGCATTAAACTAAACCTGAGTTACACTTTAAACTGTATCATATCGATACATGCTTGAAGGGCTGAATATAGACCCGGCAAAATCTGGGATTGCACTATTTAAGGAGAATCATTTTCCGTGAGAGTTTTATGTCCCCGGCGTTCAGAGTGTAGACATATATGCCACTGGGTAAACTGGTGGCATCCCAACTAAAGGTGTGACTACCTGCCGACATCTTCTCGTTCAGGATGTTGGCGACATGGCTACCATCAAGCTTGAGTACATCTATGCGAACCTGGCCGGTAGATGGTAAACCAAACTGAATTGATGTGGATGCATTGAATGGGTTGGGATAGTTCTGTGCGAGCTCAAACTGATCAGGTATCTGCACCTCTTCATCATCCGTCCCCACCAGGGGCATCAGGGTGAAATCAATCTGGTGTGTGATGTTTGGCCAACCTTGAAAGAGAGTATCAGTCTCCTGGTAATCTGCTTCTGATACAGACAGGTAAAGACTTCGCGCCTTCCTTTCTACAGTATAGAAGCCGGACGCATCCGTAGTCACGTATACTGAGTCCACTTCATGGGTGGTCCTGGCATGTCGAACATCGACCCCCTCTACAGGATTTCCATCCCCATCATAGACATAACCTTCAATGGTGCACATGGCTCCATCGGTATCATTTTCACTACCCAGGGTGGGTGAACCATCCAGATACCAATAGTGATACAAATCGTAATCCAGACAAATGCTATAACCCTCTGGTGGACTGGGAGCCTCAGAATTTTCAACATCACCATAGCGCACCTCATCCATCCATTGATCTGAACCATTAAAAAGAGTGATTGTTTCGCCTGATGCTGGAAGAGACAAGGGTGTTTGAAGGTGACCCTCTCCGAGGGGAATAAAGATTCCTTCACTCATCGCAATACCTGGAATCATTAATGCCGTATCGTTTGATGTTGTGAGATACCAACCGTCCATGGTGGAATCTTCTGACCACATAACGAATAGTTCCAGGGACCAACCC
>JABHBL010000032.1 GCA_018673925.1 Fidelibacterota bacterium | reverse complement strand
TTCCCTGACGGCAAATCAATCGTACTATTATCACGAGGACGTCTTGTAAATCTTGGTAATGCCACGGGTCACTCATCCTTTGTGATGTCTACATCCTTTACCAATCAGGTTTTGGCTCAGATGGCTTTATATGAAGGTAGTGTTGCTGATGGTGTTCAGGTACTTTCCAAGGAGCTTGATGAGGAAGTGGCCAGACTGCACCTCGCTCATCTTGATGCTAATCTCACTGAACTTTCTGAAGATCAGGCTGAATACCTGGGGATCAAAAAACAAGGTCCTTTCAAACCAGAGCATTACAGGTACTAGAGAAGGATTATTCAAATCAATTTTCATAAACTTAAAGGGCGGTCAGCAGGAATAGTACTGGCCACATTATGGGGCATTCTTGTTCTGCAATGTGATTTTGGTCTTCCTACCAAGGTAGTTTTGCCAACCTGGCAAATGACCCTGACCATTCCCTTAGTTTCTGAAAATTATCCATTTGATGGGTTACTCGGCTCTGATACAACGGGAACCATTAAGGTTTATGGTGATTCAGTAGATACAGATGGTGATGGGATCATGGATATTTTGCTGCCTGATACTTTAGCAGATTATCCAGGAGGGCTTTATATCACCCTGGAGAATGACCTGCCGCCCATTACACTCCCAGAAGATATGTTTGTCATTCCCGGCCAGGATCCTATGGCTCTAGGAGTGGGTCCAATTAATATTGGGTCACTACTCCCTTCTACTCTAGATAGTGGAATTCATATGGGACCTATTGATACCGTGATCAGCATGGCAGCAATGGGGTTTGAAATGCCGGATATATTTATCAATGGTATTCCCGATGCACTGTGTGATGATATTTTAGCCACTCGTTCGGAGAGCATATCCTTTACGTTTGGATCGGCAGACACAAACATAAACTCGGATGAAGATGTGTCTATACCTGGGTATACACGAACTATTGTAGCCAGAATCCCTTCGAATGACGGTAGCGGGGATAACCCCGAGGCATGTCCTACTCCACCTCCATCATTTATTGTCGATTCCTCCTACACCTATGAAATGACGGCCACTATTGAAGTAGAGGAGGCACAATTACCTGGTATTCGTCAAGCCTTCGCTTTATTACCAGATCCTTCCACTCTACCTTCTGATGTGCCCATAGAAGGATTCGAGTCAGTCACAATATCAACTGGATCCATCAGTTCTACCATCAACAGTCAGATGCCTTTGACTTCATCAAACACAGGTCTTATTGTCTTCACGAAACGGGCAGACGGGTCCACAGACACTCTTCATAACCACTTTTTTGAAGATATATCCCAATACATGACAAATGGTGAAGATAGCACGTTGATATCATCGCTGGACGGTGTGGCGATATACGACAGTCTCATCTTTGAATTTGGAGGGACGATCAATGCCTCCAGTGGTGATACCCTCTTTTTTCCAGAAGATGTGAATCCCTTCTTTCACTACAATTTTTCATTGGATATAGATGGTTTCGAAAGTGTCCAGTTAAATATGCGTGACACCACCATGTCTATCTATCAGGATATGAACACGACCTCACCAGATGCAGCCTTTAGTGTTCAGATCGTCAAGGCGACCTTCAAGGACGAAGTGGATCATGTTGATACCAATCGTCTAAGCATTTCGTTAGAAAATCAAATGGGTCTGGATATTGATATTTTGCAGATCAAACTCAGGAACTTTTATGAGCATCAAGACAGTTTGGATGCCGGAAGCTATGAGGTAATAACCTTTGCTTTGCCAGATGGAGAAACCAGAGATACAGTTGTTGTTTTGGATGGTCATTTACTAAGCAATCTCACAGGGGATGATACTCCTCTGGATTCATTACTCATTGAGACGGAAATACGGTTTAGCTCAGACGGGGGACCAACCACCATCCCTTATCCACCACCAGATGAAATGGCAATCGATGTTAATGTACTAATGACATCACTGAGAATCCAGGATCTGGTTGGACTCTTTGATATCAATTTTGGATTGAGTGATCAGGAACAGCCTCTAAGTTTACCAGGACTCGTTGGTGGTATAACATTCGGTGAGGCTATTCTTGCCATCACCATGGAGAATGAGTTTGGTGTTTCACCGGGCCTAGGTTTAGAAGTGAAGGGATTCAGAGATGGGGACAGCGTCGTAGTGGCACTTGATCCGGATTCGGTAACCTTTCAAGCTGGAGCACCAGGTGAACCAGTATCTACAGAGATACGCATAAGTCGGGACTATGTGCGCCGAACAGTCGCTGATGATGTAGCTATTGTCCAACACTTCCCCGCTGATAACAATATTGTCAATCTAATGGCCATGATGCCTGATATAGTTTCCGTGGGTGGTGATGCAAGTATTTCACCTGATGGACTTACATCGATTACCGCAGGGGCTGAGATATCTGGAACCTGGCGCTTTGAAATTCCATTTTATCTGACCATTGCTTCAGGGGGAGTTGAATTTATGCCTCCGACATTTTCAAAAATGGCTGCATTGGATTCCAGTACTATCAGGCAATTAGTAGGGTCCAATGGTGTTCCGGATGAATCTGATATGCTACTAAGTTCCACCATTAACACCATCATTTTTAGTGATATTGGACTTGGTTTCGGATTGGAAATTCTGGTCTCCGATATTCAATATTTTCCATTTTACAGCTCTCTGGAAAACAGGGTGTTGGTTTCAGCTGACCTGGATGACGATGGTTCTGCAGATACACTTGACTTGAATCTGGATTCCCTCATTCTGCATCCCCTGGTGAGGACACTTCAACTTGAAATTCCTGCAGGTATTGCCGATCCAAATACAGGTATTGTGATTCCCGGTATGGAAGGGTCTGGTCAGTTCAGCTATTCTGCAGATTTTAATTTGACCGATACAGAGGGTGATTCTACCTATGGCACTTTGAAGCACAAAAAATATGCTTTTCTGGATACCTTTATGTTGGCTCGATCTGATTCAGGTTTTGCTGATGTCGCTTCTGCACTGGCTTTTGTGGAGTTGGATCCGCCTACTGTCGCTGATTCTCTCTACAACTTGACCTTGAACAGTAGTGGTACTGAACTGTGGCTTATTCAAGATGTGACATCTTATGGTGAACTGGGTTGGCTTGTGGAGTCTAAGGATCATTACATCGCAACAAAATTTATTCTTGACGAGACTCCAAATCCTGCTCTTTTACCCTTCTCCGCTGGAATTGACGTCACCGCATTTATGCAATTCATTTTGAATTCCGGCCCCATGTTTAGCAGTGCCGAAGAGGACACCACTCAATGAGAAGGTTAATCCCCATTCTCATTAGCACGCTCGTGCTGGTAGCTTCTGGATATGGACAGGCGCACATTGATGCTCGAGGATTAGGGCTCTGTAATGCGTATACGGTATCCTCAAGGGGCATATCTGCCATTGGGTATAACCCTGCAAACCTTGGATATACTGAGGATCTAACCTTCAGTGCAGATCTCCTGGATTTCAAGATTACCGCTTTCAACAATTTTATGTCTCTCGCCCTTTTTAATCAATACTTCTCAGGTGATAAGGATGGCAATCCCTTTGATCTGGAAAAGAAGATGCTGGGAAGTGAGATGACTCATAAGGAATTTCTATTATCTGAACTCTCAGAGGATGGATTCGCTCTTGGTCTGGGTGTGAGTGTTCCAATTCCAGTATTGAACGTATCGTATGGAAATTACGCGTTCACATCTGGCGTGGAGTATTTCATGCAAAACTCACTACCCTATGGTTTGTTTGAAATGGTTATGGAAGGCAATCAGATAGGTAGATCCTTTGATTTATCTCTCCGACAAGATGTTCTCATGGTAACCAACTTTGGTTTTTCTTTCGCCATTCCATTTGAGAAATACAATGTGGGCGCCACAGTTAAATATTTAGCTGGAATTGGTTTTGCAGGTGTGGATTCTTCTGGTGGTGCCTTCAGTACACGCCCCACAGGACTCGAGTCTGATGGATTTTATCGATATACAAGGGCAATTGGTGGGAATGGTCTGGCAGTCGATCTTGGTTTTAATACACGCAAGATCAACAACTGGCAGTTTGGATTCGCCATTAATAATGTGATCGGTTTCATCAATTGGGGCAACGATGATAATTTCATAGCCAAGAATATTGGACTCATAGAAAGTCTCGTACCAGTGCGTGATCTATTGCAAATTTCCAGCGATAGTACAACATTCTCAGCCAGCACCTTATACGAAATGGAAATAGAGGGCGTGAATGTGACAGGCGCTCTTGCTGATACAGATAGTCTCTTCAAGTTTGATGAGACAGATGTTCCCAGACCAGATAGTATCAGTATGAACTACCCTGCCATGTTTCGTCTCGGCGGTAGTTACCAATACAAGAATGATTTTATCATCATGGCGGATCTATCGGCCGGGTTGGATGACTATTACTTCGCTGATCGCTCCTGGAGATTGGCCCTGGCAGCAGAGTGGATCCGCTTTGGCATGGTTCCTATCAGATCTGGAATGGCTTTTGGCGGTCCTTACGGGAGTGAAGCATCAATCGGTGCAGGAGTTCACCTTATATGGTTTGATGCAGATCTCGCTCTGAAATTATTGGGTGGGATGTCTTTCGCAAATGCTGAAGGTATCGAATTCGGAATCAGTTTTCAGTTTAAACGTTAACAAGTCGCATTCGGGAAGAACAAATATTCCGGCCATCCATATCTTGGATGAGGATAGATACGTTTATAACGCACAACTAAAAAGGGATACTTATAATGCAGAAAAATGTAGGTTCAATTGACAAAATACTTCGGCTCATCCTCGCAGTTGGGCTGTTCAGTCTATTTTTTATTCTTGAAGGAAATGCAAGATATTGGGCACTGGTTGGCATAATACCCCTTATTACGGGACTGATGAATTCTTGTCCAGTCTGGTCAGTTTTTGGTATAAATACAGCCAGGGTGAAGGTAGAAAAATATAAGAGTTAAATGAAATAACCTGCGGAGATCAAGGCAGGCTGAAGACTACTTTTTCGCTGTTTGGAAAAACAGCCATCCCCCAGCAATCAAAAGAACTACATTTCCAAACCAGACCGCAAAAGCTGGGTGGAGTGAACTGTTATAGCCTATCTTTTGTCCTCCGATAAGGAGAATATAGTAGACAAAGAGTGCTATTACGCTTTTGCCCACACCCACAGCCAGATTCTCCCTCGTCCCCTGTAATGCGAAACTGATTCCCAGAAAAATCACAATAAATCCAGTCATCACAAAGGCCAATTTGAAGTGAAAATCCACCACCCAACGATGCGGGTTTAGACCCAGAAGTTTTTTCTTCTCAATAAAATCCACAAGCTGAAAAACATTCATTTCGTTGGGTCTGATCTGTTCTTTGACAATATCAGTTGGTGTTAAAGTGATAGGTAGCTCATCAGTGAGATTCATCTCTGAAAACAATAATTTTCCAGCTGCATCAAAACGACGATTCAACCCTTCAGTTTTGTTCCAGGTTTGCAATGAATCAACCCACTCCAGCCTGGCATAATCCCATCGCTCTGTAATTCCAGAATCCTGATAAGCCAGGATCGAAACATCCGTGCACTTGTTGTTGGGAACATCATAAGCCTTGATGACCATGATATTACCATTTACATCCTGACGAACGACTTCCTTCATTTTCCTGGGGCTTTTCTTCGGCTTTAAAATGTTTCGAGTAATCTCTTTCTGTTGATGATTGAAGGGCATGACCACCAGATTTTGAAAGATAAATTGGAATATGGTAAAGAATAAACCGAGGAGAAGTAAAGGACGTGAAATACGGAGCATGCTGATCCCTGAAGCGCGCATGGCTGCAATTTCATAATTCTTATTGAGGGTACCCAATGAAAACACAGTAGCCAGAAGCATACTCATTGGGAGGGCCATATCAATAAAATAGGGCAGACTATAGCCATAATACACAAGCATGAGATTTGCCCCGGCCCCTGCATCTACAAAATTGTCAATCTTTTCAACAAAATCAGCAATGGTAAAAATACCTACGAGACCAATAAGGACGGTCCACATGGTAGAAAAAAATGCTCGGATCAGATATCGATCTATGAGAGAAATAAAGCCCAAAAGGGATCGCTAATTAGCGCTCCTGAACAAATATGGTTTCAATACGTGTTGGAGTTGAAGATGAAATAACATAGCGGTGGGTTTCTGTTAAAAATTGTTCGTTTTTTTGAGGGATATGTCCCAGACTCTCTATGAGAAATCCAGCCAGGGTTTCATATTCACCAGGGGGGATGGCAAAATCATGCTGCTCATTCAGGAGATCTATCTCGGCATTTCCTTTGATAAGCAGACCCTTATCAAGTTGCTGAACAGCTGAATCTTCTTCATCAAAAGCATCTGTAAATTCACCAAACAACTCTTCTGACAAATCTTCCATCGTGACCAGGCCAGCAGTCCCGCCATATTCATCAATCACGATGGCAATGGATAGACTCTTGGTTTGCATTTCGCCTAGCAATTCATCAGCAGCTTTGGTTTCCGGGACAAAATAAACCTCTCGCATGACCTCTCGGAGCTCAGTGGCTCCCCTGAAAATGTCATGGAGAAAGACAATACCTTTAATATCATCAGTGGTTTCTTCATACACTGGAAGTTTGGAATATCCCGATTCCATAAAGGCCGACTCTACTTCTCCCATACTACTATCGATGGATACTGAAGTCATATCGGGACGAGGTGTCATCACCTCGCTAATTGAGGTGTTTTTAAAGGTGAATATGCGGGCAATGGTCTGACGCTCATGGACATCTACACCGCTCTCTTCTCTGGGATCATTGAAGAGGAGATGCAGTTCCTCTGAGTCCAGGTTGGTTTGACTCTCAACATCGTCACTTCTCAAGATAATTTTCCTATATAGACGAAGCACAATGGTCAGGGGATAGAGAATCACCTCAAATATTATTACGAAGCGTCCAAAAAATAACATGGAGGCATTAGGAAATTCTCGAAAGAGTGTTTTAGGTATAATTTCACCAAATATGAGAACACTAATGGAAATTATCAGCAAAATGATCCATTCGTTGGGGATTACCTGAATCAGCATCACTGTGGAGAAGGAAGTTGTCAGAATGTTGGCTATGTTATTCCCAACCAGAGTAGCGGTGAGAAATTGCTCAGGGTTGCGACTGGCCTTCATGGCTGACTTAGCGCCACGCACCTCACGTCTTTCCCAGACCTCAAGTTGGAGTCGGTTTGATGATAGTAGCGCAATTTCTGCTCCGGCAAAAATGAAGCTGAGAATAAGGCCAATGACGGCGAGAATAATCTCGATCATCGAGTGAAACTATTGTCTGGAAGGTTGGTACTCATTTTCACGTTCAACATACAAATAATATAATTCGATTCAAGCTTGAACCATAGGGTGGTCTTGGTCATTACCAACAGCTTCAAACCTCAAGAAGTGTTGGAAAATTGATCATTCTGTCTTCAATACCTTATCCATTATTTGGCAGATACTAAAAATTCGAGTTTCATCAGGCCCCCACACGATTATCCTATAAGCCTATGGTATTCTCAACCCGATATATCTCCTGCGAATCTCAACTTACTCAGTGCTGGAATGAACTCAAGAATTCTAACCAGAAGAAAATGTTTCTCCTGGGTATCCTTGTGACGGCAACAACACTAAATGATCAGGCCATGTTAAATGCATGGATACCTCAATGTTCAGATGTTCTGGATGAGGAGGGCATGGAAGAGGCTATTCTGCAGACTCTACTCTTTGCAGGATTCCCTAAAACAATTGAGGCTCTCAAACAATTGAGAATCCATTTTCCTGTAAAACACGGTGCCAAGCATGTTGGCGATCATAAAAAAGCTGGTGAAAAGACCAGTCAAATCATCTATGGCAAATATCATTCGAAATTGAAAAAGGTCATGGATGAGTTGCATCCGGATTTAACAAGGTGGATGATTGAGGATGGTTATGGTCGCGTTCTATCCCGTTCTGGACTTACCCTCCAGGAGCGGGAGATATCAGTTCTTGCTTCACTGATGACATCGGGGATGATCAATCAGTTTCGAGCCCATGTTCGGGGTGCTTTATTTGCAGGTGTATCCAGGGTTGATATCATTTGGTTTACAAACATCTTCCAATGTATAATTGCCGCCGAGTTGAGAGCTGACTTCAATCAGGTGACACTAGAGATGTTAAGTACATGATTGATTGTCAGATCTAGAATGAACAGGATATTGTTGACAAGTTATACAGGGTGGGAGCAATAAGATAATGACATCAAAATTAGGCAACCTCTTAACAGAGCAACGCAACCCAGAGAGCATGAAGCTGGATTCGTCTTCAATTCGTGAAATTCTTGAAATCATCAACCGCCAGGACCATATCATCGCTGGCCAGGTGGCTGAGCAAATGGATGATATTACTCGGGCAACTGAACTGGTAGATCATGCTTTCCAGAATGAAGGGCGCTTGATCTATGCAGGAGCGGGGACTTCTGGAAGACTTGGCGTATTAGATGCCTCTGAAATTCCACCCACTTTCAATGCCAGCCCTGAAAGAGTTCAAGGCTTTATAGCAGGTGGTGATACTGCCTTGCGTACTGCTGTTGAAGGAGCAGAAGATTTTCCAGAAGATGGACGAAAACTTATTGATGATCTTGAGGTCTCGAAAAATGATGTCGTCATGGGAATTGCCACAAGTGGTGTTACCCCGTACGTACTAGGTGCCCTGGAACGTGGACGAGAATTAGGCGCAGCCACCGTATTTTTCACCTGTGCTGACAGAAATCACATTGATATTGATGTTGATGTTCTGATCTCTGTACCGGTGGGACCAGAAGTGATCACCGGATCAACTCGCATGAAATCAGGAACGGCAACCAAGCTGGTCCTCAATATGATTACGACCACAGCCATGGTTAAGCGGGGTAAAGTCTACGAGAATCTCATGGTAGATTTGAAAGCAACCAATATCAAGCTGGAAGATAGAGCACGACGGATTGTTTCAACCATCACCTCTTGCAGCTATGAAGAAGCAACCGACCTGCTTGTTAAATCAGATAACTATGTCAAGGTAGCTCTGGTCATGCATAAAAGCCATGCGTCCGCAGATGAAAGCCGACTATATTTGGATCGATTTGACGGCAACGTTCGCCAGGCTGTCGATGAACTCGAAAAAACACAGACCCCAAATAATTGATGGTCTTAGGAGAATATAAATATGAATGTAAATGATTTTATTTTTAGAGAGTATGATATCCGTGGGGAAGTAGCAGTTGATTTTCCTGAGGAAGTGGTTGTGGCTCTGGGTCGTGCCTTCGCATCTATCGTGAAACGCCGTGGTGGAAAGAAAATTACTCTATCTGGAGATGTGAGACTCACAACCCCTCAACTAAAAGAATATTTTAAGGCCGGTGCGTTATCTACTGGTATTGATGTCATGGATATTGGAATTTTACCCACACCAGGTAATTATTTTAGTGTATTTCATTTTGATGATGTAGATGGTGCCTGTCAGATAACGGGCTCTCATAACCCACCTGAGTTTAATGGATTCAAACTGACCTTTAATCAGCTCGCCTTTTTTGGTCAGGATATCCAGGATATGCTTACCCTCATTAAAAGTGATGATTTTGAAAAAGGCAATGGTACCGCCTCAGACTATGACCTGTTACCAGAGTATATGGATACAGTTGTCAAGGGTATTGATCTAAAACGACCCATGCGTATCGTTGTGGATTCAGGAAACGCAGCAGGTGCCCTTTGCGCACCAGAAGTATATGAGAGAATGGGCTGCGAAGTCACCGCCTTGTATTGCGATGTGGATGGAACTTTTCCAAATCATCATCCCGATCCAACCGTTCCAGCTAATCTCAAAGATATTCAGGATGAAGTGAAACGTGGAGGCTATGATGTCGGTATTGCCTTCGATGGTGATGCTGATCGTCTGGGAGTAATCGATGAAAAAGGCCAGGTTGTCTGGGCTGACTATCAGATGATCCTTTTTGCACAGGATGTGATCAAATCAAAAGAGGATAAAATTATTTTTGATGTTAAATGTTCACAAGCGCTTGAAGAAAAAATTCTAGAGTTTGGTGGAACTCCAGTGATGTATAAGACAGGTCATTCCCATATCAAATCTCACATGAAAAAGCTCAACTCACCCTTCTCTGGGGAGATGAGTGGTCACCTTTTCTTTGCCGATAGATATTATGGTTTTGATGACGCCATCTACAATGGTGGTCGCATGCTGGAACTTCTTTCCAAGAGTAATCGACCCCTCTCTGAAATGGTGGATGAGTTACCAAAGTACTATTCAACTCCAGAGATCAGACTGACCTGCAATTCAGACTCTGAGAAATTTGAAATTGCCGAAAAGGCAGCCAATTATTTCAAAGAAAACTATGATTGCATAGATGTGGATGGTGTGCGTATTCGATTTGGAGATGGATGGGGTCTGGTGAGAGCATCAAATACACAGCCTGTCCTGGTAGTAAGATTTGAAGCAAAAACACTTGAACGCATGGAAGAGATTCAAACTTTAGTTATGAATAAAATCGGGGAGTTTGGCGAGGTTCGCCTTGACGAGGGACATTGAGCAACGCAAGCGAGATCATTTGATTCTTGCTCAAAACGAGGCTTTAAACTTTTCGATTTCAGCCGGGTTTGATCGCTGGAGATTCATTCATAATGCCCTCCCTGAAATAAATCTCGATGAGATAGCTACACGTACGACATTTTTAGGCAAGGAACTCCAGTTTCCCCTGCTGATCAGCTCAATGAGCGGTGGCGTGGAGGAAAGTTTCAACTTCAATGCTAATCTTGCAACAGCAGCTGAGTCTGTTGGCTGCGCTCTGGGTTTGGGCAGCATCCGAGCAGCCCTTGAAAACGAAAAGGTTCGTGATAGCTTTTTAATTGCCAGAGAGAAGGCACCCTCAACCATTATTATGGCTAATCTAGGGGTTGCCCAGATTATGGGCTCTCAATCGATGGACAGGGTAGCGGCATTTTGCCATGACTTAAAAGCCAATGCACTGATTATTCATTTAAATCCACTCCAGGAAGCGTTTCAACCTGAAGGGGATACTCAGTTTAAGGGTGCTTTGAATGCGATAAAAACCTGGGTGGATGAGTTTCCGCTGCCCCTTATTGTGAAAGAAGTGGGACAGGGTCTTTCCATTGAAGTCATTCAGAAGCTAAAGGGAGCCGGTGTAGAGACTATCGATATAGCAGGGGCAGGAGGTAGCAACTGGATATCTATTGAGCGTGAGCGCTTATCAGAGGATCAGTCCATTTTGAAACAAACAGCCCTTGAATTTGCTAACTGGGGTGAACCAACTGCTGAAGTATTGGAAAACCTGGAAACAGATCTATGCGTTATTGCCAGTGGTGGATTGAAACAACCTCTCGATCTGGCAAAAGCGATTGCTCTTGGTGCTCATATGGGCGGAGTAGCCGGCGCATTGTTGAGACAGGCCCTGACTGACGATACCGAAAAGCTCATAGAACAATTGTTGGTCTGGAAGAAAACTTTAGAAATGGCTATGTTTGGAGTTGGGGTTAATAAGATTGATGAATTGATTGGGAATCGCAGTCTTTTGCACAAAATTGACTGATCATTGGGCATTTGGAAGGTATCAAAAAGGACAATATGGATATTGATGTAAAAGCTAGAATTGAAGCATGGCGGATGGCCATCTCCCAACATCTCCATAATCCAAGTTTCCATAGTGAGCCCGTTTATCTCTCTGAGCCTATGAATTACGCACTCAGGGCTGAAGGCAAGATGCTTCGACCGGCATTATGTCTGGCTGCCGCTGAAGCAGTAGGAGGTGATTGGCACGATGCAGTTACCGTTGGTGCTGCGCTTGAAATTTTTCATACATTCACCCTCGTTCATGATGATATCATGGATGGAGATGAACTCAGAAGAGGCATCCCCACCCTCCACAAAGCCTTTGGGGACAACCGTGCCTTGTTGAGTGGTGACACTTTGCTTATCTATGTATATCAGCTCCTGGCTGATATTGGGGAATCAAAATTCACATGTGTCTTCCGTGCCTTTAATGATGGGGCCATGGATGTTTGCAGGGGTCAGGGATGGGACATGGAGTTTGAGAACAGTGATCATGTCGAGCCCCAGCAATATGAGATGATGATTGACCTCAAGACCGGTGCGCTTATCAGGCTTGCCTGTCATCTCGGTGGCATCATGGGTGGCGGAAGCGATGCTGCCATCGAAGCTCTCTCACGATTTGGGACTCTCCTGGGAAGAGCCTTTCAGATGCAAGATGATCTCCTGGAAGTGACATCCTCATCAGCTACCATGGGTAAAAGTCTCGGTAGTGATGTTCTGAACGAAAAAAAGACCTGGATCTGGATCGATCTGAAAAGCAGGCTGACTGAGAGTGAGTTGAAGGAGTGGCAAAATGTTCAAAATGGTGGTGAGTTGGCTGAACATCATCGTGATCAGGTTAAGCAGTGGATGATTGATCATGGCACCATTAAACGTGCTCAAGATTTAATTGCATCCTGGATATCTGAGGCAGACTCCCTGTTAAGTTCGTCTCTATTCAAAAACACCGCTATGCTCAAGGTCCTATCAGACATCATTCTAAACCGACAAAATTGATGTTATCCACCATCCACCTCCCTCCCTTTTTTCCCTGGAAGTGTTAAAGATCACAAGTTGACAACAAAAGCTGTATTTCTACTGTCAATGTTTGACATTCGACTGCTTTTGGCGCTAAGTTTATCCCGGTGATGAAATGATTGAAGTTATAGTCAAGAATATCCTCTTTTTTGCCCAGGCTGCCGCTCCGGGTTATACCCTGTTTCTTCAAACAAGGGATGATGATGAACGTAGTCTACCCATCGTGGTGGGACAGTTCGAAGCCCAGGCTATTGCTCTCGCCCTGGAACAGATCAATCTTGATCGTCCCATGACACATGATCTTCTATCCCAGGTCATTACCAATATGACTGAGGGTTTGGATAGCGTGGTTATTCAGAAATTGAAAGAGGGGACGTTTTACGCCGAATTGAATGTGAAAAACGAGCAGGGCATTGAAAAAATTGATGCCCGACCCAGTGATGCCATTGCCCTGGCTTTGCGGGCCAGAGTGCCTATCAAGGTTTCCAGGGAGGTCTTTGAGGAGGCTTCCATCTCCATGCCTGCTACCGATGAGCAGTTGGAAAAATCTGAGCCTACACTGGCTGAGAACGTGAGGGAAATAACGCATCGCGCTGAATTACGATTTGATCTGGAACGTGATTTAAGGGAAGCAATCTCTGGTGAAGATTACGAAAAAGCAGCTTTAATCAGAGATAAATTAAACGCATTATCTCTATCTGAAATACGCAGCTAAGCCTAGTCTATATCTGAAAGTTCAGACTCTATTTTTTTAAGGGTTTCATCTGACAACTGATTCTTAGGGTCAGAGTCTTGCTTTTTGGCTTGCAACTTTTTCAGCGCGTATCCAAGAATTACCAACCCAACGAGACTAAATAGAACCACCATCCAATAGGAAACTTTCCCAACCGTTTCGCTGGCTTTGGGAGATGCAAGAATACGATTACCATACGGTTGCTTGGTTCGGGGATCAATGGAATTTCTGAAATGGTCCAAAACATCATCAGTACTTTTGCCTTCAATCAACAAGCGTCGAATCGTAATTTTAGCGTCTTCCGTCATCTGATTTTTGCCATGCATATAGACAGGGCCACCAAAGCAACAAGTTGCCATGAGATTCTTCTCAAGGTAAATCGCCTGCTCATTTTGCGTGTCAGTCAACTTCTGATTGTAAAATTCATAATCTTGAGCACTCAGCATGCTCACCAGGGCTATCAGTGGGATAATTATCTTCATTTTCATGTGGAGAATCTAGACGAGAAAACAGGGTTCTCAATGAAAATTCATTGTCGAGAGGGGGTTTACATAGCATTTTGCGAACCTGAAATATGAAATTGAAAAAATAAGGAAAAATCATGTCTCTCATCATCGTTGGATCACTCGCCCTGGATACCATTGAAGCACCAACTGGTTCTGTCGCTGAGGTCCCTGGCGGATCCAGCAGCTATTGCTCTATCGCCGCAAGTTATTTTACCCACCCCAATATTGTTGGTGTGGTTGGGACTGATTTTCCAGAGTCGGTTGTTACTCTTTTTAAAGACCACCAGATAAACTTGGAAGGAATGGCTGTAGAAGATGGTAAGACCTTTCGTTGGGGGGGACGTTATGCTGAAAACTTTGATGACAGAACCACACTTTTTACCGAATTGAATGTTTTCGAAACCTTCAACCCTGTTTTGCCAGCTGTCTACAATAATGCAGCATATGTATTATTGGCAAATATCCACCCTGGTCTGCAGCACCATGTATTAGACCAGCTTGAAGCTGAATCATTTGTCGTGCTGGATACCATGAATCTATGGATTGACACTGCCCTGGAAGACCTGCTGACCTTGATGAAGCGGGTGAATATGCTGGTGATCAATGATGAAGAGGCCCGGATGCTCACACAAGAGCGCAACTATAAAAAGGCTGCCGCCAAACTTCGTGCAATGGGTCCGGAATGGGTGGTGATAAAGAAGGGTCAACATGGTGCCCTCCTTTTTCATGAGGACCAGATTTTTAGCGTACCTGGTCTTGTGCTTGATGAAGTCAAAGATCCAACTGGAGCAGGTGATACTTTTGTGGGTGCCCTCATTGGATATCTGGATCAATCAAAAGACCATTCATTTGATAATATGAAATTGGCAGTAGTTTTTGGCTCCGTTCTGGCATCGTTCTGTGTTCAGGATTTTTCAGTGGATGGGATTACCTATCTGGAAGAATCGGATTTGGAAGCACGCTATGATGAATTTGTAATTATGAGTCAGTTCTAGGAGATATCAATGAACTCAAATCGTTCTGTAAAAAGATTCTATCAGCTCACCATCTTCATCATGATGGTACTTAGCTTAACCTTGATAACCGGATGTGAGAAGGATGATGATCCGCTGACATGCAACACGGTTGATGAGGCAGGTGAATTGGTGGAAGCTACTTTTGAACTGTCACTTACTCCAGCCATGGTTGAGCCATATCTTGAACTATTTGGCGCTCCAATTGGTTTCACCTTGACCCATAGCGCTGATGCCTACACAATCCATTATAGGACCCGAGATAAGAATGGCGATCTGACACTGGCTTCAGGCGTGATGTTTTTGCCAAGAGGTGTTGAAACCATGGATTTGGTAAGTGTCCAGCACGGGACCGCCTTAAAGAGGGAGAACACAGGATCTGTGAACCCGCTTTATGCAATGGATGGGATCATGTTCGCCATGAGTGGTTTCATGGCAGTTGCTCCAGACTATATCGGTCTGGGTATTTCAGAGGACATTCACCCCTACCTCCATGCGGAACTGACAGCGAATGCAGTGGTAGATATGCTACGGGCTGCCAGAATCTATGCCTGTGAGAATGATATTGATATAAGTGATGAACTCTTTCTGGCAGGCTATTCTGAAGGTGGATATGCCACCATGGCCGCTCATAAATTTATCGAATTAGATTATTCAGATGAATTTCAATTGACTGCTGTTGCCCCAATGTCTGGTCCCTATGACCTGATTGGATCCACTCGCAACCTGTTGAGCAGAGACACGTACGATATTCCAGCTTTTCTGGCCTATGTGGTTGTGGCCTATGATGATATCTACGGATGGAACCGACTCGCTGATATCTTTAATGAACCTTATGCGTCTATGTTGCCGGGTCTATATGATGGTACCCTTGACCTGACTGATGTGAACGATACACTTACTACCAGCATAGACTCTCTTTTTAAAACTGATTTCACAACGGCCTTTTTTGCAGGACAAGAAGTTGCCATCCAGACAGCCCTGGAAGAAAATACATTATTGGAATGGGGACCTATAGCTCCTATCAGATTGTATCATGGTACTGCAGATAGCACAGTTTCCATCGACAATACATTGAGCGCCTATGCATCCTTGCAGGCTAATGGTGGAACGTCGGTGGATTTGGTTACTCTGCCAGGGGCAGATCATGGCGGTGGATTTATTCCCTCAATGATCCTGGCTGAAGCATGGTTTGACAGTATAAGAACAGCGAGTCAATAGCTTATAGTTTAGCCAGAACCCCAGTATTAACTTCAGCGACTTTTTCTATTCCAAAGAGGGTCTCAATCAGTTTGAACGAAAATTCCATAGCACTTCCTGCTGCTTGACCTGTCACCAGGAGATCGGTAGTTTCCACACGTGCACCGGTGTGAACAGCTGTGGTCATCCGCTCTGCCCAGGCTGGGTGGGAAGTAATTTTTTTATCTTCGGTGAGACCTGCTTCTTGTAGAACGGCTGGTGCAGCACAAATGGCAGCAGAAATCTTACTGGCTGCAGCTTGATCCTTCAGCAGTTTGATAATTCGAGTATCGCCCATGAGGTTTGGGGCTCCAGGAACACCACCAGGCAGCACAACCATTTCAAAATCATCATTGAGAACTTCATCAAGAACTGTATCGGCAATGACTTTTAGACCATGGGAGCCCGTGACATTCCGTTTATTCAGTGAAGCAATGATTACCTCCGCTCCGGCTCGACGTAGAAGATCAATAATTGTGATAGCTTCGATTTCTTCAAATCCCTCAGCCAGGGGTACCAAAATTTTCTTCATCTTAAACCTCCTAAAGTCCAGGTGTTCTATATGTTTCCAGAATCCTGGGCTTCTTATATTTTGAAGTCTTCACCAATTTTCCATCCTTGTTGTAGATGTGAACTAATTTTGGTTGGTGTTTATCATTGTACTCATATTCAGTTTTTTTTATCAGTTCAAGCTGTCGATTTTTTTCCACTTCGATGAGTAGTTGTCCAAATTCATTATACCTGCGAGAAATAAATACACTGCGATCCTCATCCAAAATTTCCTCATGCTCACGATAACTTTTGACTGGGTGATAACTATAGCGATAAAAAGCAACCAGCGAATTGTCCGGGAGATAATGATCCTCATTCACGATCTGAATTTCATCGTTATAAATAGTTAGCCAGTAATCCCGCAACTCACCACTGGGGAGAAAAAAATTACGCCGTGATTTATCAAGTCGGTGTTTATAGTCATAGTGGTATTCAGTTGAACTTTCAATCTTGTGACCCAACCCGTAGGTTTCTTCCAGATAAGCTTTTTGATTCATATCGTAATAAATTGTCAGTTTCTTTTCAAGGGTATGAGACCGGGTGAACCACTGTTCCTCACGTTTTGTTACCTGTCCCTTTTCATAATGCCATTCCCGTGATATTCTGGGTGGACCATTGACAAAAAACTCCGTTTGCTGATGTCTCAGGAGTTGCCCTTTGCGGGTGTATGTGTAGTTGCTTCTTTCAACCAGGGATTTTCTAGAAGAAAAGTATTTGGCTGAGGTGATCTGACCCTTGTCATTGCGTTTCACCTCGAAGTAATCACCTCGTATTGAGTTGCGCTCTTTGACGTGATTCAGAAACTCACGCTTGTGGGTGTCACCCTTCTTGTAGTAGGAAATTTTGCCACCACTGCATCCGCTGATGAGCAGGGCTATGACAATGATGCTGTGGAGTTTAGTGATCACTTGGTGAACAGGTAGAAATAAATCGCTGATCTACGGGCATCAACGAGTTCAATTTTGTCAGAACGAACTATTTCGTCGGCAATATCATACAACTCGTAACGTGCGTCTTTGTCCAAATTTTGATAGAACACCAGAACCTGTTCATCGCTAAGCGCGTCGATGGTTAGTAGGCGAGCCTGGTCTAGGGATTTGCCTTCCCGAACCAGTTTTACAGAAGCTAAATCTATTGAGCGGGCACTGACCACCAGTAGAGCTTCTGTTGAATCAGGCGTTTCTCCGGGACTTGCTACTTTCTGGGACAGCTTGGGTTGCTGCATCCGTTTCGCCAGAGCATACCGCTTTCCAGGATCTTCTAGTTGTTTGCTAATTTTAAGGATGTCTAAAGTGATTTGATCAATTCTAACTCGGGACTCTGCCTGTTTTTTCTTTAAACGAACCAACCGTAGGCTATCACGCTTGGTAAAGTCACCATTGGGTGATTTAATTTCAGCTTCTATGCTGTAAGATTTGGCCTGTTCTGCTTTCAGTTTTGTCACCATCTCACTGAGTTTATCTATCTCACGATGCAGAGCTCTTACGTCAGAATCTTTTGATTGTGACAGAACGACCAGAGGTGAAAGCATGACAACTATTAGTAAAATTGATCTGATGATATTGTTTCCATTCATATTTAACATAACCCAACTCTCCTCAATGCGATGCCCTTAAACTAACCCAACAGTTAAAACTGAGAAAGTATGAAATGTCTCTGAATCCCTGAGATATTTAGAACGTATTGAGCTAGAGAAGTTGTTTTTCGAACCAGTATTTATTCTCTCCACCATCCAACGCTGTCTTCACCAGGGTATAATTATTTTTCTTACCCAGCTGGATCATTTCAGGAAAACGATCAAAGCTTGTAAAATATATGGTAGAAATTCCCATCGATTTCACCTCATGCTCCTGAAAATCCAGAAGGGCTTGAGCTATACCCTGTCGACGATAATCCACATGTACACCGCCTAACCAGGAAAAGAAAGTTTGAGTACCTTCTACCACATATCCCAGTTTAAAACCAATTGGACTATCACCATCATAAGCGATTAATAACAGCGCATTTTGTTGCCGAATCTTCTCTAGCCTTGACTCAGTAACCCTGGCTTCACCAAATATCATTCTTTCAAGAGATTTGACCATGTTGAGTTCGACCGCTTCAGACCGTATTATATGGGAATGTGAAATTTAGATTATCTCCATTAATAGTTGCTAATATGAAAAAAGACTTACCCTGTCCATATTTCCATCTAAATTTAGACTTTAGTTATGAGTAAACAAAAGCCAAGAATACCGCAACATAAGGAATGTCTTAACTGTGGCTCGCCCCTCAGTTCACAATTTTGTCCAGAGTGTGGGCAGAAGAACAAGGAATACAACCTCACATTTAAGGACTTTTTCTCAGTTTTT
Organism: Fidelibacterota bacterium; assembly: GCA_018673925.1. Lineage (GTDB taxonomy): Bacteria > Fidelibacterota > UBA8477 > UBA8477 > JABMPR01 > JABMPR01. The sequence continues at coordinate 11,434 of JABHBL010000032.1, read as the reverse complement.
TTAGAAGAACTGCTCGATGTTGATTCTCGTGTATTGAGATCACTGAAACTTCTATTTACCAAGCCAGGGTTCTTGACCACTGAGTATGTGAAGGGTCGAAGAGTCAGGTATGTACCACCCGTTAGAATATATCTGGTCGCCAGTGTGGTCTTTTTTGTGATTCTCTCTCTAAAAGCGATCATTCCTGATGTGAAAAATAATCAGTTTTTAAAGGAGTATCAAGAGACCGGAGGTATTGAAGAATCATTAAGGGGGGTCATGGGTGGACAGGTTACTAGCAATGATAGCCTGCAATTCCTCGAGGATATGGGTATTGTTGCCACTGATCCTGACAGTTCTGCCGTCAACATGTCCCTGACTATTGGTGAACAGCCATTTCAGCTTCAGGAAGGTGATTTACTGAGTAATTTTAGTGATAATTTTGCTAAAATGATGTTTCTGCTCCTACCTGTCGCAGCGCTTCAACTGAAGGTCCTCTATTGGCGTAGAAAAAAACTCTATATTGAGCATCTCGTTTTCAGCCTCCATGTCCATGCCTTTATTTTCAGCCTCCTTATTTTGACAATTATTTTGGATTACAAGCTGACAATGTGGCTAGTGATAATTTCAAGCTTGATTTATTTGTACATCGCCATGAAGCAATTTTATAGCCAATCCTATTCGAAAACCGCCACGAAGATGGTGTTGCTGCTCCTCAGCTATGGGGTAACCACTCTCTTGGTTATGGCACTCACCATGGTTGTCACGGCAGTTGGTCTGGTCATGGGCAACGCTTGATTAGATATGTTTGAATTTTTAACTCAGACTTTTAACGCTTCACTCATAGCAGTCACTCAATTATTTCTGTCATCAGTGGTAACCTCAAATCCCTGGTTTGAAGGGCTTGACCTCCAATACTCAGGGGTTAAACATGAGATCGTCTGCAGCACCAAACTGGCTGATTCGTTTACTGAAACGCTGGATGATGTGTTGCTGTCTGGAGAAAATATTACGCTACATTTTCGTTTTGAACTCTTTGCTCCAGGTGTAGCTCAGCCAATCCAGATGAAAGAAGTGGTGAATGGTTTTCGTTATGATGAAGAGACAGAGAGCTATTATCTCATAGACTCAGAAAGTGGCGAGTTAGAGCGCTTCTTTACTATTGAGGCTGCAAAAGATACATATATTTCTGTGAGCAATCTTGTGATTGTGAATACTGAAAACCTCTCGGGTGAGCAAGATTATTTTGTACAGGTAACGGCATTTCTTGATCCAATTAAGCTGGAGGACATGAGTGAGTCAGTTAATCTCATGTTGCGCTGGGCTAGCGTGAAACCCACCATTGTATCAGACAAATTCAGGATTCAAGCCAAGGCTACCTAGTTAAGAGTTAGGGAATTTCAACTAGATATAGTTTCGAATCCGAGCGAGCGAGCATATCAAATTCGCTTAGATTTGCTGGTGTGATAAAAGAGTGACCTTGTTTCAAAATACAGGTACAGGAGTCATTTTCCCCACCCCAGTGCAGACTAATCTCACCCTCAATCAGCAAGAACATGGTCAAGCTGTTTCGGGATGTGAATAATTCAGATTTCCCCTCAGGAAGATCAAGTGATTTTATTCTGAACTCAGATACAGGTGCATCGTATTCACTCAGGTGGCCCTGCTTGGATTGGGCGACTCGGAAATCGGAAGCGCTATCATAGACCAGTATTTCTTGAAGTGCTTTTGCATCACAAAATTTACTGGTCAATCCCAACCGGACGACATTATCAGAATTTGCCATACACTCAATGATATTACCCTTTAAATAGGCATGGGGGATACCAGGAGCTAGAAAAACAGCTTCACCTGGTCCGAGTTGAACTCTATTCAATAGAAATATAAATAGGAGCCCAAGATCCTTAGGTCCGCGCTTCTCAAACTGGTCAAGGAAAAGTTTCTCAGCTTCATCGAGATTTGTCTTCTGGCTGAGACGTTGTTGGATATGGTTTATGGTAAGGGCAACAGATTTCGCGTCCTGCTCCCCAAGATGAAACAATTCCTGAACGCCTTCCTTAAGTTTTCCAATGGGTTTGGAAATACCAGTTATCAAAGATTTGAGCTCGGGGTAGGTTTCTAATAGCGTAGAAAATTCCTGGTCAGAGATAAACCCAACCAGTGCATCCAGATGGTCTATGGCAATGGCAATCTCTGGCTTGTGATTGTCATCAGGATAATGCTCAGGATCCAGCTGGTGGAGACCTTGGGCCTGAATTTTGTCTGGGTGGGCTTGAATACTTAGAGCTTCCCCAGCAGACAACACCTTTAACAAATAGGGGAGAGCAGATTGTTTGCCATCCATGGATAGTCTTTCCCGGGACCTCTCCGAAATCCACGTGGAGAGACTTATAGGACCTTTTTCCAGATCAATAATGGATGAAGGTGCATTTGGGTGAACTCCCACCCATAATTCAGCATAAGCCTGACCAGCTTCTGGAGTGATCCCAAGCAGCTCTGGGATGTAAGCATCCTGGTTCTGTGTGCCCCAGGCATAGTTCTGAATCGTGTTTTCCAGACGATAAGGTCTGGAGGATTGACAGTCGGTGTTTTTCTCATTTGCCATGATCAAAATTATTCAGCAGCCATGCTGTCTACAATGACAATTACCGACGACGGGCATTTTGGAAGTCCCCAGGATCTTAGTTCTGATATTTATAATAATACTAAATAATTAATAAAATATTAAATTAAACATAAATAATGCTTGCCAAAACAATGGGAAATATTATTTTTGATCAAATCAAAAACACAATCGAATACACCAGTTACAGCCCTGTTATGAGCATACAAAACATGGGAAAAGCTTATGATTCATGCACAAAAATCCAAAGCCCGCTTATTTTTCACTTATCTAAAGGACAAAACTGAACTCTTCCTTTACGTGAAGCCACACGGAACCTCCGGGAGTGAAATGACATATAGGCGGGCTCCTGGAGATGCAGCTATGAATTTGCGCATCCAGGCTATTCTGGATCATGCCAAAGTGCATAGTTCTGATATTGAAATCTGGATACTATTGTATCCACCTGAAATTTACACATCAACCATGTACATCCCATCACGTGCCTCCAACAGCGAGGTGAAGGCGTTAATACATGAACAAATATTCTCAACCCTATCATACCCCATCAACTATGATTGGGAAAAATATCATCTCACAGTGCGTGAAAATGGGCATAATGAAAATATGGTAACAGTAACCATTCTGGGTAAAGATGTACTTCCCAGAATTCAAGAATTATTGGATGACAATTTTGATAGAGTGCGGTTTATAGGGGATGGGCTACAATTTTTAAATATTGAAAGTACGTTTTTCCAGCAATTACGAGGACAAACCTACAAGATGATATTGCCTTATGATGAAATGTATTACACCGCAGCTTTTCGATCAGGACTTCATGTTGATAGCTCAGTCCTCACTCATGCTTGCTCGTCATCGTTCGGAAATTACGAATTGAATCATCAACAGGTTTATCTGGACATTCGTCAGAAGAAAAATCTCATTCACCAACCAGGAATTCAACCTGTCGTACCCTGCGTGGAATGGCAGAGCGCACACTTGACCTCGGCAGCCTTTCCAACCTGGTTTATTGCCAGAAATAGTCTCCATCAAGATGAAAAAGTAAATTTTGTCAGGCAAAGTTCCGAGACTGAGGAGCGACGGGAGAAGAAACGCTCTATCAAGAAGTTGGAGGCTATCCACCTACTGGACTGAAGCAGATTTGGATCGACGACTTTCTATGAGGTCTTTCAGTGCGAATGGAGAGTAATAAACATAGAAAGAAATTACAGCTACCACCTCGAGTGACAGGATATACCAGGGCCAGGGACCCAGGACATCAATAAGTGACCCGTTCACAGGTTTATGGCAAATGAACAAGTAGTTCCCATTGGTTAGATAGTTAAATCCTGCAATGAAAACCAGATAGATGTTGGTGATACCCATAACTTTCCAGATGGACCGGTGTGTAGGACGCATCCCACCAATCCAGGTCATATATAAGCTGGCAAAAATCAGTGCCCCATGGGAAAGAAAAAATTGGAAAAATCGATAGTGTGGATATCCATAAGCACCAATATCTGGTGTCAACAGAGCTTGAATGGCTCCGCCCAGCCCCCAGAAATACACCAGTTCATATAACAAATAGTTACGATTTATCACCAGAAATGCAGCCAGCACAATTCCAACACCACACAGGTGTAGTGGCAGCGTACTGCCGGCATCCCAGGTTCCTATACTTAAGTGCCAGATGTTGAGACTCAATTCCTGAGTTAGCAGCAGAATAGCCACGAACCAGCGAGTCCGTAAATCTATTTTTGGAGTAGAGAACCAATCTCGCTTTAGGTACAGAGCGGCAAAAATACCAAATAGAATGAGAAGTGCTATCCAGTGAGGGGGAGAGAAAAAGACAAAGTCATGACCAGGATAATCGAGTGAGAAGGGACCGGTTGTTGATGTCATCTGGTCACCACCTGTTTGATTGCGGCATTCCATCCCCCGATCAGGGAATCCCTTTGATTCTCATTTATTTCTGGTGTAAAAATGGTCTTCTGGGAGGCAAATGATTTCAATGTATCCTTATTCCAGATACCGATTCCCAGTCCTGCTAAATAAGCCACCCCGAGAGCAGTGGTTTCAACATAGTGGACTCTTTGGACCTCAATCTGAAGCATATCTGCCTGAAATTGCATCAAGAACTTGTTTTCCGTGGCTCCACCGTCTACTGCAAGGGAAGTGATGCTGGCCCCGGTCTCTTTTTCCAGAGTCTGAATCACATCGTATGTTTGGTAGGCCATGGCCTCAAGGCTGGCGCGGATGATATGGTTCTTGTTGGACCCGCGAGTGAGTCCTGTGAGCAATCCCCGTGCATCCATATCCCAGTGGGGTGCTCCCAATCCAGTGAACGCCGGGACCAGATAAACCCCATCATTGTCTGTCACGGATAAAGCCGCCACCTCACTCTCAGCTGCAGTCTTGATGAGACCCAATTCATCTCTGAGCCATTGAATAGTTGCGCCGGCAATAAAAATCGAACCTTCCAGCGCATAACACGGTTTGCCATCAGGGTCTGCAGCCAGGGTTGTGATTAATCCATACTCCGATTTTATCGCTTCAGAACCCGTATTCATCATGATGAAGCAACCCGTGCCATAAGTATTTTTGGTCTCACCCTTTTGAAAACATTGCTGCCCGTACAAAGAGGCTTGTTGATCTCCAGCCACACCACGAATGGGAATTCCATCCAATTCTGAAAGTGACGAAACCACCCCGTAATCGTCGGAAGAATTTTTCACTTCGGGTAGGATATTAATGGACACACCCAGCAGATCACAGAGTTCTGCATCCCACGATTTATCATGAATGTTAAAAAGCATGGTCCGTGAGGCATTGGAGTGGTCTGTAGCATGCACTATCCCATTGGTGAGCTTCCAGATTAACCAGGTATCGATGGTGCCAAATTTTAAATTTTGATCAGGATGAATTGAGGCGTGATTTAATATCCATTGAGCTTTTGTGCCGCTAAAATAGGCATCCAGAGGTAGCCCGGTCTTTCCTTTTATCAGATCCCGATGGGGTTCCAAATCTTCACAAATCGATGCGGTTCGTCTACATTGCCAGACGATGGCCTTGTAAACAGGTAGTCCGGTGTCCCCATCCCAAATGATAGTAGTCTCTCGCTGATTAGTGATGCCAATGGCTTCAATGGTTTCTGAGCGGGATGAACAAATTTCCCCCACACATTCAACCACGGTTTCCCAGATTTCTTCTGGATCATGCTCCACCCAACCACGCTGAGGGTAAAATTGCTGAAACTCATGGTAGGTTTTTGCGAGAATCTGTCCTTCAGACCCAACCAGTATGACTGTTGTGCCTGTGGTGCCCTGATCTATGGAAAGTATAGCCATCTATATGTGAGAGTTCAGCCAGCTAATAATGTCTTTTTTAACCTCATCCTGTTCCGGCTCATTCAGGATTTCATGATACAAGCCTTCATATATTTTCAGAGTTTTATCTGAGGAACTCACATTGCCATAGAGCATTTCACTTCCACTCACATCTGCAAGCTTATCTTCGGAACCATGCATGATCAGGATGGGAAGATCAATGACTTTGGAACGTGCTGTAATGGTCTTGGTGGCATTAAGTAATTCTGCACCAGTTCTGGCAAGGATGCCACCACGATAATTAAGCGGATCCTCATCGTAAGCTGCTACAACCTGGGGATCTTTTGATATGCCAGCACTTTCCAATTTTATAACAGGAAGCTTGGGGAGAATAGCACTGATCACCCCGGAGATTTTTTGGAGGAAGGGTGAAATGTCATCGCTGACTTTGACTGAAGGTCCACTCAGCAGCACTCCCTTGACCTCAGGATTTCTTTCAATCGTGAACAGGGTAACAATGCCACCCCCCATGCTGTGCCCAAATAGGAAAAGTGGGAGGTCGGGATAACTGCTTTTTGTGCGATTCAGAACTTCCTGAAGATCGTTCAGGTAGTCCTGGAAAGAGTTGATGTAATTTCGTTTACCTGAGGATTTCCCATGACCTCTCAAATCAAAACCTACTGTGGTATAGCCTGCATCCACTAGGGATTGGGCAACATGTGCATAACGACCAGAATGTTCTGCGACTCCATGAGTTATCAGAACCACCCCTTTGGCTTCCTTACAGGGCCAGGTTTGCTCAAAGAGTTCAAAATTATCCGCCGTTGTAAAAGTTGCCTCAGATGGAATAGCTAACACAGTCATGATTTCCCCTTCATACCGATTGGTATTTATTAAGCCGAATTTTTTGTGCAATTAGATGGTACCGCAAAAAGTAAGCTGAGAGGTGAAAAAAAATAATTAAAAATTTGAAGGCAAGTCGCTGCTAAATCATCTTGGATCAAAAGGGATCCACTTCAGACTAATTTTCCATCTGAAGCCTTGGAGAAATCAAACGAGAATATCTTGAAGACTGTTTACTGATAAATCATCGAGTGCCAGTCTGCGTATGCCGCGGATGGCGGTTTTCGCACCTGAGAGGGTGGTAATAACTGGAATTTTATATCTGATGGCAGCACGGCCAATTGAGTACTCATCTTCACGGGCGAGAGCACCCATGGGTGTGTTTATGACCAGCTGGATTGCCCCATTTTTTATATGATCCGCCACATGGGGTCGACCCTCGTTGACCTTGTGAATGGCCTGGACGATTAAACCATTCTCTCTGAGAACTTCTGTTGTCCCTTGAGTGGCCATAATCTGGAACCCCATTTCCTGAAAATCACGGGCAATATCGATGGTGTTTTGCTTATCATGGTCGTTCACAGATATGAACACGGTTCCCTTGGTGGGCAAATGATTTCCAGCACCGATTTCAGCTTTTGCGAAAGCGGCTCCCAATCTGGAATCCAAACCGATAACCTCTCCGGTTGATTTCATTTCAGGTGAAAGAAAAACATTTTGATGCGGGAATTTATTAAAGGGGAATACCGGCTTCTTCACGGCTATCAAGGAGTGTTTTTCCCTTTGCAGATCAAGGTCATTGAGCTTTTTACCTGCAGCCAGCTGAGCGGCATACTTGGCCAGGGGTACATCTGTCACCTTACTCACAAAAGGTACGGTCCTGCTGGCGCGCGGATTGACTTCCAGCACATAAACGATCCCCTCCTTCATGGCAAACTGGATGTTGATCAATCCAATTGTTTTGAGGGAGAGAGCAAGATTTCTGGTGTATTCTTCAATACGTTTCCGGTGATTGGGAAGTAGTTGATAGGGTGGAATCACACAGGCGGAATCACCAGAGTGTATGCCAGCTTCTTCAATATGCTGAAGAATACCTCCGATGTATACCTCTTCACCATCACAGAGAGCATCAACGTCGAATTCAAAGGCATCTTCGAGAAAGGCATCGATCAGTACAGGATGCTCACCACTAACCAGAGCAGCTTGAGCCACATACTTTTTGAGCGACTCCTCAGTATAGACAATCTCCATTCCTCGACCGCCCAGTACATAAGAAGGTCTCACCAGAACAGGGTATCCAATTTCTGTGGCCACCAGAGAGGCTTCTTCAATGGTGAATGCAGTTCCATAGGCTGGGGCAGGTATTTTTAATTTATCGAGAATTGCACCAAACTTCTTGCGATCTTCAGCCAGATCAATGGCTGAGGGATTGGTGCCAATTATCTTCACGCCTGCTTCCTGGAGTCTATTTGCAATATTAAGGGGAGTTTGACCGCCAAATTGTACCAGCACACCATCGGGATTTTCCAGATCCACAATGTTCATCACATTCTCATAGGTCAAGGGTTCAAAATAGAGACGATCCGAGATATCAAAATCAGTGGAAACTGTCTCAGGATTACAATTTACCATAATGGTTTTATAACCCATTTCATTCAAACCAAAAACGGCCTGAACGCAACAATAGTCAAATTCCAACCCTTGTCCGATTCTGTTGGGACCACCACCAAGAATCATCACCTTTTTCCCAGTGAGGGCAGTGACTTCATTTTCTGTTTCGTAGGTTGAATAAACATAGGATGTTCTGGCTGGAAACTCAGCAGCACAGGTATCTACTTCTTTAAAAGTCGGCAATATCCCTTCAGATATTCTGAAAGCCCTGATCTCAGACTCTTTTAAATCAAGACGTTTGGCCAATTGTACATCTGAATATCCCCGTTGCTTAAAATCTCGGATTTCATCGACCTCAAGTTTTGGAGCAGGGTCTAAGGCCAACTCCTGAATCTGATATAGGAACCATGGATCGATTTGAGTGATTTTGTGGAGGGGATCAAGCTCAACACCATCCTGGAAAGCTTTCCAGATTTTCACCAATCGAAAAGCTGTGGCAAAGCGCATTTTCTTCAAGTCCAGATCTCTACCCACAACCTTTTTTGGTTCCAGACCCACCAGGCCAACTTCCAATGAGCGAAAAGCCTTCTGTAAACTCTCTTTAAAAGTACGTCCAATGGCCATAACCTCACCCACGGATTGCATCTGAACACCGAGGATCCCATCGGCGGTGGGGAATTTTTCAAAATCGAAGCGAGGTACTTTCGTGACGATGTAGTCTATGCTGGGTTCAAATGCCGCCAGGGTTTTACCAGTAATCTCATTGGGGAGTTCATCCAACAAATACCCAACAGCTAATTTGGCAGCAATTTTGGCAATGGGAAAACCGGTTGCCTTGGAGGCCAGTGCCGAGGATCGACTCACTCTGGGATTCATCTCGATGACAATCATCCGTCCAGTTGCTGGATCAACGGCAAATTGCACGTTAGATCCGCCAGTCTCCACACCAATGCCTCGAAGACACTCAATGGACCAGTTCCGCATCTTCTGATATTCTTTATCAGTCAGGGTCATAGCTGGGGCAACGGTTACAGAATCTCCAGTGTGGACACCCATGGGGTCAATATTCTCAATTGAGCAAATGATAATGGTGTTGTCGTTTTTATCCCGCACCACTTCCATCTCAAATTCTTTCCAACCCAGGAGGGATTCTTCAATCAAGACTTCACCAATGGGGCTGGCAGAGAGACCTTTTTCAACTAATTCATGAAATTCTTCGTTGTTGTAAGCTGTGGCTCCACCTGTACCACCCATGGTAAAGGAGGGACGAATGATAGCGGGGAAGCCGGTATTCTGTACCATTTCAAGTGCAGAATCAATATCCCTGGCAAATCCACCCCTGGCCGTATCAATTCCCACACTATCCATGACAGCCTTAAATTTTTCTCTATCCTCAGCCTTGTTGATGGCTTCAACATCAGCTCCAATGAGTTGAACACCATACTTCTGCAGAATACCACGCTCATCCAGTTTGATGGCCAGATCCAAAGCGGTTTGTCCACCCACTGTGGGCAGAATGGCATCTGGTTTTTCTTTCTCAATGATAGCTGTAACAATGCCAGGGGTCAGCGGTTCGAGATAAGTCGCATCGGCCAATTCTCTATCAGTCATGATGGTGGCTGGATTAGAATTCACCAGAATAATGCGGTAGCCTTCTTCCCTTAAAGCTCGGCAAGCTTGAGTCCCCGAATAATCAAATTCGCAAGCCTGTCCAATGACGATAGGACCGGCACCCAGGATGAGGATGGATTTAATATCAGTTCTTTTTGGCATGGGCATCCATCATGGTGATAAATTCTTTAAACAGGTAGCGAGAGTCGTGGGGACCTGGGCTGGCTTCAGGATGGTACTGCACAGAGAACGCTGGAATATTTTTGCACCGCATTCCCTCCAGGGTTCCGTCATTTAAATTGACATGAGTTACTCCCAGATGCTCAGGAAGGCTGGAGGGCTCAACTGCAAAGCCATGATTCTGGCTGGTGATTTCAATCTTGCCACTAAGCTCATTCCTCACGGGATGATTGCCTCCCCGATGTCCGAATTTCAGTTTGTAGGTGCTGGCACCCAGAGCGAGAGACAGAATTTGGTGACCAAGACAAATACCGAAGATTGGTTTTTTATCCAGCAGAGCCTTTACGGTGTCAATGGCGTAGTGGACGGGCTCAGGATCCCCAGGACCGTTGGATAGGAAAATACCGTCAGGTTTCAGAGCCAGAATCTCTGCAGCAGAAGTGTTGGCAGGAACAATAATTACTTCGCAATCATTTTCAGCGAGCTGTCTAATAATATTGTGTTTGATACCCAGATCCAGAGCAACGACGCGATGTGAATGGGTCTTCTTTTGTGTGGGCCAGTTCCAGGATTCCTGACAACTCACCTCTTGAACCAGATCCTGTCCTGTCATAGGGGGTACAAGTTCCAGCTTTTTCTCAAGTGTAGCCAGATCCAGCTCATCACTGCTAATGATACCATTCATGGCACCCTCATCACGTAGGATACGGGTGAGAGAGCGTGTATCTAAGCCCTGAATTCCCACTATTCCCGCATCACACAGATAATCATCAAGACTTTGGTTGGCACGATAGTTTGAGTGGATTGGACTGGCTTCCCGTACAATAAATCCCCTTGCCTGAATTTTATTGCTTTCAATATCTTCAGGGTTGACGCCATAATTTCCAATGTGGGGGGCCGTCATGGTAATAATCTGACCACAGTAGGAGGGATCTGTGAGAATCTCTTGATAGCCAGTCATGGAGGTATTAAAACAGACTTCACCACCGGAGGTACCGATAGTGCCTAAAGAAAATCCTTTAAAGTGGTGTCCGTTTTCCAGTAAGAGGATGGCGGGCTTTTTCATTAAAGCTTAATCTCACTTTTTACCATCGATCTGCAACCCCAAAATGAGCAATTCAGACTATTTTGTTAAATAATTAATGAAAAATGCAGAGGATGCAAAATTATTTGAGGGATGATGGGTTAAAAAATATTAAGATGAAAGATGAACTTTAGATCAAATGCATGGCAAGGAACCCAAGGATTAGAGCATTGGTGAAAGTATATCTAGAAACCCCAC
>JABHBL010000031.1 GCA_018673925.1 Fidelibacterota bacterium | reverse complement strand
GCCCTTATCGACCATCTCGTTATAGGCCGCAACCAGCGCATATTTGCCGATATAGCCCGTTTTGGTTGGGTATCGTTTTAACGCCGTCAAAGCATCTGTACCCGCGCGAACATCGGTCAACGCCAATCGCGCCAACCGCATTTTTTCGGGAGTGATTTTTCGTGATTTTAACCAACGCTCTTTTTCAGACAAGGCAACTCTCAAGATATAATAAGGGGATGAATGAAGAAACTATAGAAAAAATTATTGAAGTTAATCGTCAATTTTATCAGAGTTTTGGTAATCAGTTTTCTGCCACACGTGGGAGGATACAATCTGGCGTGCGTAAAATATTAGAGAGGATAGGGCGGGATCAATCCATCCTGGATTTGGGATGCGGCAACGGAGAGTTTGCTCGTCAACTGGCAGATGCTGGTCACACCGCCCCGTATCTCGGCGTGGATTTCAGCTTGCCTCTGCTCGAAAACGCGATGCGCGTCCCTGAGCATTTTCCCGCCAAATTCCTTGCCCTTGATATTACTGAAAAAGAATGGTCAGGTATCAGTGGTCAGTATTCGATAGTCACAGCTTTTGCTGTCCTTCATCATATTCCCGGGGAAGAAACGCGATTGCAAATTTTGAAAAATGTCTATAATTATCTCGCCCCACGTGGACAATTTATCTTCTCGAATTGGCAATTTCTGAATAGCGAAAAACTGCGCGCCCGCATCCAGGCTTGGGATGGGGTTGGGCTGAAGCAAGCCCAAGGTGACGAGGGTGACTATCTCCTCGACTGGCGGCGCGGCGGGCAAGGCTTCCGCTATGCCCATCACTACAACGAAGAGGAGCTATCTCATCTTGCCGAAAAAAGCGGATTTCGCATCCTTGAAACCTTTTACTCAGATGGGGCAACTGGGAATTTGGGGTTATATCAGGTTTGGGAGAAGAAGGGGTAAGAAATGAGCATTAATAACTTGTCCATTTACATTATTACGATAGTGGCGGTTGAGTAGGCGATGCTCTTCGCCGTATCGATTATTATGCCCTTCAGGGTAAACCAGAGTGAATTTACAAGAAGAATATTTTTTTGATAACCCGTTTTGATTTCGATATAGGTGACGTTGATACTGTCACCCTACTCAATCACCGCTACTGTTTAGCTTCGAGAGAAGGAACTTGAATATTATTTCGCCCGGCTTCTTTTGCGGAATAAAGAGCTTTATCAGCAGATTCGATCATCTCAATTAGGTTCATCTCTTCTACATTATCCCCTGCAAGACCTCCACTAATAGTCAATTGAACATTTCCTTTTCTCGTAGGAATAGTTAAATCACAAATAGCTTGTCTTAACCGCCCAGCTACAATTTTCGCTGCCTCAAGGTCTGTTTCGGCGAGTAGGACGACAAACTCTTCCCCTCCATAACGCCCAATAATATCTTGCGTACGGAGAATTTTTTTACAAAGTTCTGCTGTTTTTTCCAAGACGATATCTCCTGCCGCATGTCCATAGGTGTCGTTAATTTTTTTAAAGTGATCAAGATCTAGTCACCTGACAGTTTAAGAAAAGAGCAGTTGATCGGCATAAATTCTCCACTAAAATAGGTTTTCTGGAACCATTTTAGAAACGGAGTAACCTAATGCCGACCAACCATTTGTATCATACATTGATTCAACGAATTCGTGAATTGCATCCAAACCAAAGAATTACAAGAATAAAGGGGTTGGCCTCTCTAATGATTGGCATCTACAAAAGTCGCTCTGTGTATCTAAGTCGGATTGCGGGAAAACTTCCTGGTCAAGCCAAGCTCCTAAGTACAGCACGTCGGATGGCTCGGCTTTTAGATAATCCAGCTATCCGAGTTCGAGAATGGTACGAGCCAATTGCTCGTCAATGGCTGAATGCACAATTTGTTACTCTAGGAGAGATTCGCTTACTTGTGGATGGCACAAAAGTAGGCTTTGCACATCAACTTCTCATGGTCAGTTTAGCTTATCGGAGACGGTCTGTCCCGATAGCATGGACATGGATAAAACATGTTCGAGGGCACAGTACAGGGCACAAACAACTTGCTCTTTTAGCCTATGTCAGAACTCTAATTCCATCTACGGCAACTGTGTTTTTGGTTGGAGATACAGAGTTTGGACCTGTAAAAGTGTTGAAAGAGCTTGATTGTTGGCATTGGTACTACGTTTTGCGTCAAAAATCTAACACGAGCGTTTGGCTCAATGCAGAATCTGGATGGAACGCCTTTGGAAGTTATATTCAAAGATCAGGGCAAAGTTTCTGGCTAGAGAAAGCTTACCTTACACGGTCTGAAATTTATCAGGTTCATTTGATTGTCCATTGGAAAGTCGGCGAAAAAGAGCCTTGGTGTTTAGCAACCAATATCCCAGACAAAGCTATTGCGCTGCGCTTTTACAAAAGGCGCATGTGGATTGAAGAGATGTTTGGTGATATGAAAAAACATGGCTTTGATTTGGAATGTTCTATGCTACATACTTTTTTGCGTTTATCTCGTCTGACTTTAGCCGTGGCTATTCTATATGTTTGGATGATTGCCACTGGTACACGCATTATCCATCAAGGGCAACGTCATTTGGTTGACCGAAAAGACCGCAGAGATTTGAGCATCTTTCAAATCGGCTTACGCTTTATTGAAAGGAGAATAACCAATGAGCTCTTTGCTCCTGTTTCGCTTTGTTCCTATCGCTGACGATAAACTGTCAGGTGACTAG
>JABHBL010000030.1 GCA_018673925.1 Fidelibacterota bacterium | reverse complement strand
GGAGGCTATTTCCTGATATGATTTCTGGTTCTGCCCTTTGCGTTCTATAATGAAACCCAGGTTTTCAATTTCAGAGTCGGTGGTCCAGTTCAAAAAGACATTTCCTGACTTTGACTGAGCTGTCCACAAGGAGAGTTCTACCGGGAGGGAGGCATCGGAGCCCGTGGGTGCTGCTGTCCAGAAAGAAAAAGCATCGATGCTGGTTAGTGTCAGAGTATTACTGCTGGTGTTCACATCGCTTGAAGATTGTTCAGTCCAGGTTGAGCCATCTGAGGATTTGAAGAGTTTCAATTCACTTTCGGTTTGCCCGTTGAGTTCAGCATCACGATAATTGAAAACAAGGGTTGCACTTAGCCCGGTATTCGTAGTAGGATTGATTTGATAATAACGCTCAATTCCCTGCGTGCCTCGTGCCCCGTGACCACGTAAAATGTTCGTGGTGCCCATATTTGATGATGTTGTGATCTCAGCTCCCAATCCAGCCACATCCTCAGCCGATATATTGCTGAGATCGCGGGTGGTGGTCAGGGTTCCGCTGCTGCCACTAACATGGCCGGTTCCTTCCACCAGGGTTGCCGAAGAACCCAGGGTGATGGTCTGTCCGTTCAGGTCGAGGTTGCTTTCCAAAAGTAAATTACCATTAATGGTAAGCCCGGAGGATAGGGTCATGACAGAAGAGCCGCCCAGCACCAGATTTGTTACGGTAGGCGAACTACTGAGGGAAACATTTGTACCACCGCTATACGTGTAAACACCGACGTTGTCTGTGGAAACCGGCGCAGCGCCGCCGCTCCAGTTGGCAGTCGTGGACCAGCTGGAAGATCCGCCATTTAGCCAGGTATTGAACGCAGAGGAAGCTACCCAGTCGATGGCCGGGTTCATATTTGTCAGTGTTCCATCATTACCATTACCTGAAAAATCCTGTAAAATAGTTCCCGAAGTATTATCAAAAGTATAATATCCCTTAAGGTTAGGCTCATTACCAGTCAACATCTTGCACATATTTTCGCGGATTTCGGATGGGGTACGAACATCAGACCATATTCTTATCTCATCCAGTTTGCCATCCATTTGATAGCTTCCGCTTAAATACTCAGAATTTCCAAAACGTAATTCCATATCCGGATTAGTAGCTCCGGAATAAGTATATGTTTGTGACCCTTTGAGAACTCCATCAACATATAAATATATAGTTTTATTAGTTGCATCTCTTACGAATGCAACATGATGCCACTTGCCATCATTGTAGCTTTCTGATGTTACAATAATTATTGCGTTATTCGCATCATCCAAATAAATCTTACCGGCACTATTAGTTAAAATCTGTAGGAAATCATTATCTCCACCACCGGCTTGTTTTTCAATTGTAGCTATAGCATTGTACGAATTTGAATTTGTAGTATTAAACCAGGCTTCAATAGTCATGTCGTTGGCAAGGTTAACTAGTGCATATCCGGTAGTAACATAGTCATTCACTCCGTCAAACTCCAGCGCATTTTTAGGCCCAAACATGGCAGGAGAGGTTTGCCATTCGGTACCTGCCATATTGGTCAGTGTCCCTATATTTGTTCCTTTTGAATCGGTGGCCGTGGTGCCGGAGGCTTCATTAAATTTGTAATAGGAAACCAAGTCTGTTTCACTGGCAGGATCGGGCAGTTCGCGATACATATTTTGGCGTATTTCGGTTTCGGTACGAACATCGTTCCAAATACGGACTTCGTCAATTTTTCCATCAAAATATTCACTGGCAGTCGAGTTGTCCCATTCCTGTCCGATAGAAAAAAGATCGCCACTATTTGGCCGGTCTGTCTCTGTCGTAGAGATTTCTGCATTACCATTCAAATATACATTGAGATTATTGGATGCATCTAATGTCAGGGCAACATGATACCAGGTGTTTGATGACAGGGTCGTTGAGCCGGCTACCGACGAGGAACCGGTGTACTTTAATTTCCCTGTTTCAATGTCCAAATGACTGATATTAATTGAACCGTCACTATTATTGACGGCCAGGATCATTTGGTCATTAGCTGAAGGGACATTTGCAGAATTGAACCAGGCCTCCATCGTCAGCGTGGAAGAACCGGCCAGATTTGTCGCTACACCATTTGCAGATATATAATCATTTGTTCCGTCAAAAGTCAGGGCATTATTAGCCCCCTGCAGAATACCAATCCCAAAAAACAATACGAATAGCACTTGATTGCGTTTCATTTTATATCCCCCTTCAGATGAATTTGGCCACACGTTTAACGATTGTTAATTCTGAACATGAACACATTAGCATACCATTGATAATTTTCAAGAACTATTTAACAATTGGCAGGCTTTTTTGACTCGACTTCCTGTAAGTCGTCAAAGTAATTCGGACAAGATCGCTTAAAAAATAAGAGACACTTTCCGGGCCTCCAACATATTAAGCAAACACCTCATGGTGCTGCGATTTCATGTTAATACGCTTCCTCATCTGAAGCGTTTTTTGTT
>JABHBL010000003.1 GCA_018673925.1 Fidelibacterota bacterium | reverse complement strand
TCAGGTACTCGTTACCTGAGAACGGAGATATGCGTTTGGTCATTTATGATCTCCTGGGTAGGGAGGTGCTTGAGCTGGTGAATGACTTCAGAAGTGTAGGCAATTATGAGACGACCTGGTACGGTCTCGACCAACAAGGTAGGCAGGTGAGCACAGGAGTCTATTTTGCTCGGCTTGAAGCTGGTCGCAATGTAGATGTCATAAAGATGCTTTATCTAAAATAGGATTATTGGCTAAAACACACTTTCCTCCTTTGGCCAATAGCATGACGAAGCCCCCGCCCACACTCGGGGGCTTCCGTTTTCTTATCTGTTTTGTATATTGAACTGACAGAAATATTTAAATACAGATAAAGGTCTTTCATGAAAGCATCCCCAACACTCACAGTTCAAAATCAACACGTCACTATCAGGTCGTTTACTCAGGAAGATATCTCAGAAGAGATGCTTACTCAAATACTCGAAGCAGCCAGAAGATCACCAACCAGTAGCAATCTGCAGGCCTATAGTGTTATTGTGGTCAAGAACCCCGATGTTAAACGGGAATTGGCCGCTTTGGCGGGGAATCAGAAACATGTGGGGACGTGCCCGGTTTTTCTGGCATTCTGTGCCGACCTGCATCGTCTAAAAACTGTTTGTGAGTTACATGATAAAGAGATGACCAACAATCTGGAGACCTTCATCATCTCAACCATTGATGCATCTCTGGTTGGGATGTCCGTGCAGACCGGGGCAGAATCCATGGGTTTGGGAGCCGTGATGATTGGTGCTATGCGTAATCATCCACGAGAAGTTGCTGAGTTACTTGGGTTACCAAAGCATGTCTACGTAAGCTTTGGGATGTGTCTCGGTTGGCCTGAAAAGGACAATATCCCGCCCCAGAAACCACGTCTACCGGCAGAGCTGGTAATTCATGAAGAAAAATATGACGTATCTAACCCGCAATCCAGGATTGAGGCTCACAACCAGGAGTTAGCACAACACTATGTATCCCTGGGCAAAAATCAGGATGACGCAGCCTGGTCTGGCGTCATTGCCAGAAATCTCAGTCGACCCCTCCGTCCAAATCTCAAAGTTACCCTGGAGGATATGGGTTTTAATATTATCTGAAAAGGGGAGAGTAAATTGGTGAAATCAGGATGGATAATTTCGCTAACCATGGCTCATTGGTGAGTCTAATTTAAAAGCCAGTAATTATTACCTTTATAAAGGATTCCCAACTCGGGTGAGAATTGAAGAAGTTCCCAACAAATCCTATAATTAGAAAGATTAGAGCCCTGCTTCCAAGTAAGGGGTTTACACTTATCGAAATTATTTTTTCTGTGACACTCCTGTCCATAGTGGCCATGGGTACTGCCCAGTATATGGTTTATTCGCGCTGGGATATAGATAGAGGCATACGGAGACAGCTTGCCTGGATCAATATGGCTTCCCGGATGGAGGAGGCCGTTGATTGGGGTTTCGATGCTCTACCTGATAGTCTTCCTGAAACCAATCAATTGATTACTGCCAACAATCTCACTGCTTATAGAACCACCGAGGTCTTTGGAATCGATGATACCACAGATGGTTTATCACCAACGGATACAGATATACCTGACTATTATATGATTGAGATAAAGATCTCCTGGTTTACGACTGGTAATGTAAGTGATAGCCTGACTGCCTACATCTCTGCAGAAATGGCCTGGGATTATTAGTGTATAACCATAACTCCAGAGGAACTACCCTGGTAGAGCTCATGATAGCTACTGTGATCTCTAGTATTGTAGCCATTGGCTTCTCATCGGTTCTCATGTTTACCCGTAATATGTATAATGATACAATGGTGCGATCCCAGTTGAGCCAGGATGCTTTTGTGGTGGATCAATATGTAAGAACCAAACTCACCAGCCAGGTTTCTGATTCACTTCAAATCTTCGCAAGTGCCAGTGACGAGAGCTCAGAGATCACATCAACATCGGGCATTATCCTACGTTCAGTTCGAATGGATGGGACTGTAGATCATCTCTCGGCGAATGGGCTGAACTTAGAATGGAAAATTGACAGCTTGATACACAGCCCCATTGATTCAGATATTTCTGAAATACTCTTTACAGAAAGAACTGGCTACAGCAAAAAGATGTTGGATGTTACCATGGTGCTCTCGGAAGAGGGTGATAGTATCGAATTGGAATGGATAGTAGCCATTCGTAATTAGGCCCCCGCTCCAATCGTTGTTGCCAACCCTGTATTAAAACCACAATAGTACGTTCTGCATCTCTACAATAATTCAATCTTATGGGGTAGCATCTATTATCGCCGATATTTTTTATAATCCACACATAGAAATATCTATTTCCAGCTAATACTAAGCTCATATTCAGTATTATCATCCCATAACTAGTATATTGTATCATATTAGCTAAGGGATAGCGTGTTGGATAAAAGCTAAAATGTGTAATATATTTAGTACAATTGCAGGTAATTGGTCGTTTCCAGGACCTAGCGTAAAAGCGACATCAATTCATACTCCAATTAATAAACAATATCCATAAGTGACTGTATATTAGGAATTAATGTCAGCTTACTTACTTGAGATATGGCCTGATTCCAGGTAAAAACCAAATCTAATGGCTCGAGAATAATGGTTATTGTTGTAATAAAGTGACAAAATTTGCAAAAAAGTGTCACATTAACTATAAAAATGTTTCAATATTTTATGGAAAATGCATTGAGTGAATAGGTGTAAGCCCCTGATGCATAGAAGGTTACTAAAGATGATAAAATGTGGCACAATTGTTGAACTATAAGGGGGCATGCGAAATCAAATCATAACCAGCCCAATTAAAACCATGAGAGTGGTATAACACATGTATATCGTTGCCATTATGATTACTGCTGTCATCTTCAGTGCCACTGGTCTGGGTGTTCTTAATCTTGCTACTGTAGTTAACCTGGATACACAGGCAGCTGTAGAAACAGTACAGGATCAGGTTGAGGTTGAATCATTTGCCAATGTGGCTCTATGGCGTGTGAATGCAGGAGGGGACAACCTAGGAAATTTCACAGTTGGCAATGTCACCGCAGCATATGATAGTACTTTAAAAAGACTTACAGTAATCAAGACTACTGATGATGAGACCAACGGTCTTATCCTTGATCTATCAGAAGATTCACACTTTAAGCGCGCCGTTGCTACACAAAATGGTATTGATTTCAATGGCGACAAAACCATCAGCGAAGAACCAATCCACCAGTTAAGACATGATATGGAATTTCTACCCCAAGTTGACATGGCCTATCTTGTAGCAAATGCTGCTCAAGAGGTATGGCTTTGGGATGATCATATTCACGACGAGGATGTGGTTGAAGGGATTAATATATTTCATGGCAACTATCTTGATATTCACAATGTTGACAAAGAGAATGTTACTCTGGTTTTCACTGGCTACGATATCCAGCCCAAAGATGATGTGAAACTGAAAGCTCCACTTATCAATGGAGTTCCACTACCTGCAATAATTATGACCAATCCATACAACGATACTCATTTTGATCAGGGTTATAATGACGAGATTCATATAGAGGGTGCCATCTATTCCGCTGGACATGTGAGATTGCATGAAGGTGAGTTTACCGGTCCTGTGATCGCAAAGACAGCCCGTATCTGTAGAGATATTGACATGCTTGATGATGATGGTAGTAAATATTACGCCTGGAATCTGGGATTTGGCAACTATGAAGATTATGACTGGCCCAAGCAAATTCAGGAATGGGCTCGTATCGATTAATCCCCGCTCCACTTATATTCAAAATTATAGAAGC
The DNA here is from genome assembly GCA_018673925.1 of Fidelibacterota bacterium. Taxonomy (GTDB): domain Bacteria; phylum Fidelibacterota; class UBA8477; order UBA8477; family JABMPR01; genus JABMPR01. Next base: position 53,574 of record JABHBL010000003.1, on the reverse strand, counting down.
CCTGTTTCAGGGCTTTTTTCTTGTCTATGAATAAATCTTCTCCTTCACGATACAGTAGATCCAATTGGCCGTAATAAGCAAAAGCTTCCCAGTTCTGGCCATGGTCGAATCGGCAGGGGTAGTGGTAGTTTGATTTTGAATCTCAATATGTAGTATAGAGAATAGCTGTTTCATAAATGGGTGTTCTTATTCATTCGCTTCACCAAGCCTTATTCTCAGGTCCCTTGCACTAAAAAAATATTATTATGTACTAATTCTCTTTTTAGCAGATAATATCATCCTAGAACTAGCATTATAAGTCACTTTAAAAATATATTGATTTTCTCAAGATGATCGAAAAGTGTAATATATTTAATACGAATTGCAGTTTAATCCTGTTTTTGTTTGCTTGAATAAAAGCGATGAATATTTCAAATTATCAATTCAAGTGGAGTCCGTAAGTAAGTGTATATATTATATTAATATGCCGATATTGAACCATGATTAAACTTGATATTGAGTAAAATCATGAGCAAATAATTAGTTAACTTTTAGCAAATGTTCGGATAATATGACACAAATCGCCTAAAATTGTCACATTATGCATCAAAATTTACGGTGATTTGATCAATTATTCGTTTAGTTCATATACGGCAAAGCTCTGAGGGATAGGCAGTTAGTTAAATCGAAAAAAAATGGCATAACTTTTGAACTATATAGGGACTATGCGAAAGCACTTTTCAATATTATTTACACACTCTATTTCGTCGCTTTATTCACCTAAGCCTGGAAATAAGTTTATATTAGCAAGCTATGTCAATGAGAAATCAGAACCTATCATGAGAGCGGTCTAATGTATATCGTCGCTATCATGATCACCGCCGTCATCTTCAGTGCCACTGGTCTGGGTGTTCTTAATCTAGCTACTGTAGTTAACCTGGATACACAGGCAGCTGTAGAAACAGTACAGGATCAGGTTGAGGTTGAATCATTTGCCAATGTGGCTCTATGGCGTGTGAATGCAGGGGGTGACAACCTAGGAAATTTCACAGTGGGCAATGTCACCGCAGCATATGATAGCGCTTTGCAAAGACTTACAGTAATCAAGACTACTGATGATGAGACCAACGGTCTTATCCTTGATCTATCAGAAGATTCACACTTCAAGCGCGCCGTTGCTACGAAATATGGGATTGATTTTAATGGTGGCAAGACCATCAGCGAAGAACCAATCCACCAGTTAAGACATGATATGGAATTTCTACCCCAAGTTGATATGGCCTATCTTGTAGCCAATGCTGCCCAGGAAGTGTGGTTATGGAATGATCATATTCACGACGAGGATGTGGTTGAGGGTATTAATATATTTCATGGCAGTTATCTTGATATTCACAATGTTGACAAAGAGAATGTTACCCTGGTTTTTACTGGCTACGATATCCAGCCCAAAGATGATGTCAAACTGAAGGCTTCACTTATCAATGGAGTTCCACTACCTGCAATTATTATGACCAATCCATACAACGATACACATTTTGATCAAGGTTACGGAGATGAAATTCATATAGAAGGTGCCATCTACTCAGCCGGTCACGTAAGATTGCATGAAGGTGAGTTTACCGGTCCTGTGATCGCAAAGACTGCCCGTATCTGTAGAGATATTGACATGCTTGATGATGATGGTAGTAAATATTACGCCTGGAATCTGGGATTTGGCAACTATGAAGATTATGACTGGCCCAAGCAAATTCAGGAATGGGCTCGCATCGATTAATCCCCGCTCCACTTATATTCAAACTTTTAGAAGCCCTGTTTCAGGGCTTTTTTTATTTCTCTTCTTTTGACATATATCCATCTGAAAACGAACGTGTGGATATCCACGTTCTCAAGCAATAATAAAGTTGTACGACAAATTCGGACAGAAATTGTCATGAAAATGTGACGCAGATCAATGAGTGCTGTCACATAATTATGAATGTGTTATGTTATGGGGCTTTATAGAGGACAGCGTATCAGTAATAATGCTATATGACCTGAGAATTGTTATGTATTATAAGTATAATAAAAATAATGAGATATGTATTATTTATGACAACTCTACGATACTTGGAATACTTCCTTTCTGAACATGCCATATTTTGGCATATATGTTGTCTATAAAAGGGGTTGGCCCAAATCGTAAGGAATGAGCACATTAGCAATTTGAATATATTAAGTAGCATGAGATACAGGCAGAGTCAGCTCTGGGTAGTATTGGTATTTCTGCTATTTAATTCAGGTCTGCTAGCTCAACCTGCAGGATATGAGCATCGCAAATTAATCACGCTTAATGGTACACAGATCAGCGGATCTACTGATCATGCGAATTTTCCCGTTATGATCAAGGTTACCGAAGCTGATTTAAAATCTACCTCAAATGGTGGTGGTGTGGTAAATCCTTCTGGCTATGATATCGTTTTTACTCAATCTGACGGATCAACCTTATTGAAACACGAATTACAAAATTATACTGCATCCACGGGAGATTTACTGTGTTGGGTTAATCTTCCAACTTTGACACCCACGGTAGACAGTACCATCTATCTCTACTTTGGAAAACCAGCTATATATACCGATCAATCAGACACCCTGACTTGGAATAGCAATTATCTGGGAGTCTGGCATTTAGAAGACCTCAGCGATGCTGCTGGCGCTTATACACTCACAGATCACAATACAGCCGCAAACAGCAGCGGGTATCTGGGTAACGCCAGGGAGTTTGATGGTGATGGTGATGATCTCGAAGAATTGAAAGGTGGAAGCTATCTTGATGGTTTAGGAGCATTTACCATCTCACTCTGGGCCAAAGCCGATGCGCTTGGAACTGATAAGGGTTTGATATACGGAACAGACCCGGACGCGCTTGATAGAAGGATGATGATCCGCCAAGATGCAGCCGGTGAAAAAGGAGGTGGAACGAATGTGTTTCGAACTTCCTCACTACTGGGAACGAACAGTAAACAACGACATGAATCAAGTAATGGTTCGGCAACACTCAATTGGCAATACCTCACCATGGCCCAATCTAGTGGAGTAGTGACTAACTTTTATATAGATGGCAGTCTGGATACCCCTTCATGGTCCAATTCAAGATCTGGAACCACAAATAAAAGCACTAAATTACTCATAGGTAAAGGTTCTAAGGATGGTGCAACCAGTTCCTGGGATGGACTTATCGATGAAGTCAGGATTTCCAGTGTAGAATTAAGCGCAGATTGGATCACCACAGAGTACAACAACATGACAGCCCCTGGGTCGTTCCTGACTGTATCTACCACCAACGAGCTCCCATATATTTCTGATCTTGAAACCATCGCGCTTTCCTACCAGGCAAATGATGCTGCCACACTTATCACAAACAGCCTGGACTGCCACGACTACAGCGAGTTCAATCTGGACAGTGCCAATGTCTGGATAAGCACTAATTATTTAAGTAGCGAGGATACACTTACTTTTACTACTGCATATGGTATTTCAGGAACCTGGAATGAAAGTATAGGGACACTCAGACTTACGGGTAATGCCTCTCTGACCGATTATTCTTCTGCCCTTCAGGAAGTTTATTATCAGAACTCAAACGCCGTACCATCCACATCTACGAGAACACTCAGTTTTAAAATCAACGATGGGTCTGGCTTTAGTTCAACCGTAACCAGAGACATTACCATAGGAGCAACCAACAATGCTCCCGTCTTGGCTAGCATTGAAGGAACAACACTGGCCTATACCGACGGTGATCCCGATACCATCCTGACCACCGCCTTAGCAATATCAGATATAGATGATTATTATTTGGATAGTGCCTGGGTCACGATTTCCTCCAATTATATAAGTGGTGAGGATAAGTTGGACTTTACTTCTGCTTATGGCATCACACCGACCTGGAGTAGTGTGAGTGGGGAGTTACTTCTTGTGGGAAGCGCAACAAAAACAGATTATCAGATTGCGCTCAGATCGGTGACGTATGATAATTTGGATCCTGACCCCGATGAATCTACCAGGACGATTTCATTTAAGGTGAGTGATGGCCTTGCCCAGAGCAATGTTCAGTCACGAAATGTGAGTGTTACTGCGGTGAACGACGCACCCGTGCTGGCAGATATTGAAGGAGCCGGGCTTGTCTATTTCGCCGGGGATGGCGCAATCGCCATTACCGATTCCCTTACCATCAGTGATGGTGACCATACCAAGCTAGATAGCATCACCATCCAAATTACCACTAATTACCACACGGGCGAAGATAGTCTTGGTTATTCTAGCATTTATGGGATTACCGGCACCTGGTATGGTGGTAGCGGAAAGTTAGTCCTAGCAGGAAATAAGGCACTTAGTACTTATCAAACTGCGGTGCGCACTGTGATCTACGAAAATCTAATAGGTACTCCACATACACCCACTCGAGTGATCACCTACAAAGCCTACGATTTGGCAGCTGCTGAAAGCAATACACAAACCCGTTCAATAGCCTCAGGTGAGCCCGCCACAATCTCGGGGCTCGATCTATGGCTTAATTCGAACGAGGGCGTTTACACCAACAATGCAGGGGATGCTCTTGCAGTAGATGGCGATGACGTACAAGTGTGGAAGGATCAGAGTGGCAATGGTCGAGATTTTATCAATTCATCAGGAGCACCTCTTTGGCGACAAAGTGTGGCAGGTCTAAATGGAGAGAGTGCCATTGAGTGGTCTGGTGGTGGTGAGGCTCTAACAGATGGTGATGGGGAACTATACATTGATGGCCTGACTGAGTTCACAACATTTTTTGTAGTAAAATCAGACATTACATCTACGGACAAGGGAATCTGGGCTACAAGATTGGCAGCAAATGGAGACTATTCCTTCTCATTACGATATGATGCCGTTGGAGACAATGCGTCTGGGCTGAATGTGATTAAGGCCGCAGTAAAAGAAGATGTTGCCGAAAATGAGTTAGAAAGCTCTGCTGATCAGCAAAGTACCGTGGCACAAATAGTTTGTGTAGATTGGAAGGATGATGAGATATGGAATCTCTACATCGATGGTGTTCTAAATAATCCATCCTTTGCAGGTCCTGCCCCGAATGGTGCCATTACAGAAGCGACAAGAGCCCTTTTGGGTCAAAGTGCTGGTGGCGGTTGGGATGGCATGATTGCCGAGGTGGTACATTATGGCCGTCATATTAGTGAATCAGAGAGAGAAAGTATTGAGCACTATTTTTCAGACAAATATGCAATAAGTGTACATTTGCTTGCCAAGGCCACGGGCGGGGAAGCGATATCCGCTGATGATGCTAACACCACATATACTACACTTACCGGACCGCGTATCACTGAAGATGTTGCAGGTGATTTGACTTTGGGCGGAACCATTGTTTTCACCGCTCCCACCGGATATGAATGGGATACAGCCGGGACACTACCTTCCGTTACTGCCCAAGAAGCCTATGGTACTTCAACCTTACTGGCAGCCTCCTATACATCACGGACAAGTTCAGCTGTCACTTTTACCATTGATGCCATTTCTACGGTGGCTAGCCAGCCCGGTGAGCTCACATTCAGTGGTTTGCAGATTAGACCAACAACTGGAACTGTACCTAATACAGGAGACATCTCCAATTCAGGAACAACAGGCCCCAATAGTGTGACGAATTTTGGAACGATGACTATGGTTGCAGGAACACCGACTAAAGTTGTCTATACTCAAGAGCCTACCAATGGGACAGTAAATGAGTTACTCCCCAGTGTTATTGCAGAAATTCAGGATACCAATGGAAATACAATGGAGATCGCTGGAACCTCTGTTTCCATTGCTATCACTACTGGCACTGGTACGCTTTCAGGTACAACGAGCTTAAACACCGATGCCGCAGGTCAAGTTTCATTCAGCGATTTAGCTATCAATGCTGCTGACGATTTTATCCTTACTGCAAACAGCTCAGGACTAACATTGGCAGTGAGTAGCACCTTTTCTACCAGTGTGGCGGGTCAATACACCACTTTTCTTGTTGAGAAACTTAGTGGGGGTAATATTCTGACTCAAACTGCTGGTGTGGACTTCAATATCAAGATATCAGCAGTAGATGGTACCCAAACCGCGGATGCGAATTTTGATACCTCTGCGACCATCACTTCTACGGGAACACTCAGTAATGGTGGCGGCGTGACCTCAAACTTCATAGCTGGAGTGCTCTCTTCTTATACAATGGCCATTAGCAGTATTGGAAACTACACCATTACTGCTACTGATACATCGGGAAATATTTATGGAACGAGTAATACCTTTACTGTTGAATCTGGACCTGCCAGCGCAGGATTATCAACCATCTCAGCTAATCCAACAGTATTAGAAAATGATGCTGTCAGTACTTCCACAATTACAGTCCAAATAAAGGACGCTGGAGGTAATAACCATTCCAGTGGGGGAGAAACAGTTAATTTGATCACGACTGCTGGTACGCTTTTGGGATCAGTTACAGATAACGGGAATGGAACCTACACTCAGCTGCTTCAATCTTCTTCTACCGTGGAAGAAGCGACCATTAGTGGTGTCCTCAATGGAAATGCCATGACCGATGTAGCCACGGTTCAATTTAATGCCTACACCAATATTTGGGAAAGTGATCCAGGCAATGATTCCTATACAACCAGATGGGATACAATTGTCAATTGGGATGCTAATACCATACCCGTTTTGACAGATGCAGTTTTAATACCTGCCAACCCCGCAGACGGTACTAGATACCCACTCATTAATACAGATAATCAACAGGTGGCTTCTCTCACCATCGAATCAGGTGCAGATGTAAGCCTGAGTGGCAGTATCAGTTTTGATATCCTAGGTGATTTACTAGGCGCAGGCACCATTTTAGGTGGAGCCAATGACACGGTTCGTGTCAGCGGTAACCTGGGAATAGCAGCCAGTAGTATTAAGTATTATGAGATGGATGGTTCATCTCAGCAGGTTTTGAGCAGTCCACTGACCCTTTATAATTTAACTGTTGATAATTCCTCTGGCGTTCGTCTTGATGGAAATACTGAAATAACCAGTACCCTCACATTAACCACGGGCAGTCTGATTGTTCCTTCAGGCTCTTCTCTCATCGCCAACACGAAATCAATTACATCAGGAACTATTCGGTCTGAACGAGAAATTACAGGTACCACTGGCTGGCGTTTGCTTGCTTCACCAGTAGCTTCCACCTATGGTGATTTGTTTAACAATATTTTCACCCAGGGCTACACAGGATCAGATTCTGCTACTGGCTCACCCTCAATCTTATATTACGATGAATCCTATACAGGGACAGACAATCAGAGATGGCGAAAACCCACCAATTCTACAAATGCTACAACAGCAGGTCGAGGTCTTTTTGTTTATGTCTTTGGTTCCATTGGAGGGGATGCAGCCTATTCGGATCCGCTTCCTATCACCCTGGATGTAAGCGGTGATGAGGAAGAAGGCACTGCAGGCATATTCGATTTCGGCGTGACTTATACAGCATTAGCCGATACGGGTTGGAATTTGGTGGGTAACCCCTTCGCTGCTGCCATTGACTGGGATGATGCAGGTTGGACCAAGACAAACATGGACAACGTGATTTACATCTGGGATCATACGGCCAATTCAGGGGCAGGGGCATACCTGACGTGGAATGGCTCATCAGGATCTCTTGGTGATGGTCTTATCCCACCTTTTCAGGGATTCTGGGTTAAAGCCAATGCCGCTGGTCCATCATTAAAAGTTCCTAAGTCTTCTAAGACCACTGGTGGGGTCTTTTATAAACAGAATAGTGACCCAGATCCGTTGATTATGTTTTTGCTAGAGTCCGATACGCTAAGCGCTTCGACTCACATACAATTCAATGAGACTGGATCAATACATAAAGACATTAGGGATGCCTATTATCTTGTTCCCCCAACTGATACCTATCTAGACCTCTACACAAAGAGTTACGATAATAGTTATCTCGCCATCCAATCCCATCCATACAGATTTGGTCGCCCCCTGGAAATTCCTATCTACGTGGATGGACATGTAGACAGCAATCCGCTCTCAGGTATCTATCGAATCTCATGGCCTCGTTTCGAGGGCATGCATCCGGAATGGACCCTGACACTGGAGGATCTAGAAACCGGAGAATCAATTGATCTGATTGAAAATGATTACTACGAATTTGACTATGCCAGTCTCTCCAAAAGACCTCTGGATTCAATAGTTCCTTCAAAAGCGCTCACACGAACTGAACCTTTTCAACTGTTGAAAAAGAGCGGGGGAGATGGACCTCGGTTTATACTCAGTGTCGATCCCGGCAATGCATTTCCTGAGATTCCCAAGGATTTTGCCCTGGGTCAGAACTATCCAAATCCTTTCAATAACGGCACTATCATCCCATTTTCAATTCCTCTTGAAGGAAGGGTTACTGCAACGATATATGATGTAAAAGGAAGAGTCGTTGATCAACTTGTTGAAAATAAACTTTATTTCGCTGGCCAACACCAACTGAACTGGCTTGCCACTGGCCGCAGTAGCGGCATATATTTCTGTCAGATGCAAATCGACAATAAATACTTTACGAAGAAGATGATATTATTACGATGAGGCTGGCCAAGTACATATTTGTTTTATTCATTCTGGGATCAGGTCTTTTTGGCCAACAGAATAAATCTACAGTTGAACTTAATATCTCGGCCAATGTCATGGATCAGATCGAGGTGATCACGATTTCCGATATTGATGCCGGGATTGTATTACCTGGGCAGGAAGAAAAAGTGATTTCACCTATTACCGATGGCGGTGCAGGTGTATTACGATTGGAGGGACAGGCCAACTCAAGTATCCAGGTTTCCTATTCTGTACAGGTAACCATGACCAATCTTGAAACAAGCCAACCCCTGCTGATGAACTACATGTTGAGTGGGAGTCCGGAAAACAACCAATCTGCTTCTATCCTGTTCACGGCCAATCCTGAAAATGTCATTTTGAATGCATCAGGTGTTTATTATATGTGGGTTGGCTGTCGTTTCAGTCTGGTAGGTCTGGTTCCTGGACAATACGATGGAGATTTTATTGTTGAAGTGGATTACAATTAGGATGTGTTTAAACAAATCATGACTAAAAGCATATACAATATTCTACACTTAATCATCATGAGTATTCTACTTATGATTATGTCTGTACAATCTCTGTCAGGCCAGACAATTAATTTTAGTGTTCACGTTGCCAGTTCCCTTGATGCTACTAAAGATGCGGATATGGCTTTCCCCCAAGTAATGGCTGGGGATGGAATAACAGCTATTGGGCTTGGTGATGGGGGTATGGGTATCTTTGCTATTAGTGGAAATGAAGAGCTGGATGTTGAAGTAACGCTGGTAGCTCCCACAAACCTGGTACATGTCTCTTACCCTGCTCAAACAATGCCACTCAATCTTACATTTGCCTATGCGAATTATGGAGTCAATGATATCAACCAGGCCAAGACTGCAACTGGCAATACGGCTCGATTTCAAATGAAAGAACGACAGAGTGGTCCTGCTGGTGCTCCACCAACCCCACCAAGTAGTGGCCACACACCACAAATAGTTACTGCCTACCTCTATGTATATGGGACCATCGATGTAGGGATGATTGCTTCAGGTGCCTATTCAGGTACTGTAGATTTATACGTCCAATACTATTAGTATAAGCTTCACAAATCACACCTGTCATATTTTAAGAACAGTTTGTCACTACCTCTTGTCATATAATGCTGACCATTTCATGACTAAAAATGTAATCAATATTGGTTTTTAATCACTCAAACTCCCGTAACACGCTGTAGCACAGGGTTTTAGACATAGATCACTAGGTTTGGCATCATTGTTGAATATATTGATGCCAGTTCGACGGAGAAACGAACATTTGAAAATTTGAAAATTGAATAAGGATGAAGAGAAAATGAAAAAGATGACGCTTATAGTTTTAATGGTAACACTCATAGCCAGTTTTAGTTTTGCCCAGGATGAAAATCTTGATGTCACAGCTACAGTCGCAGTAACTGCTCTTAGTTTTACAGCTAATACTGACATTGCTATCGGTGATGTAACAAAGAGTACAACTGCTACCGTTGATCCACTTAGTGGAGCCGCACACGCCAATGTTAGTGGAACAACCACTCCAGGTAACATTGCTATTCTTGGAGAAGAAGGTGCTACAGTTACAGTTGCCTTTGATGCTACAGCAGTATTAGGTAACTCTACTGAAAACATGACATTTACTGCTGACGTTATTGGTCACATCACAACACAACCTGCCTCAGCTACTTCCCTCACTAGTGGTGTATCCACTGTTGACTTGAGTGGTACTGCTGGTGGTGGTGGTACAGGAACTTATAACTTCTGGATTGGTGGCGACCTAGTAGTTGCTGCTGCCCAAAGTCCTGGTGCCTACTCAACTGCAACAGGTAATGGTTCTGGTACTGGTGGTAATGGTGGTGGTGCCTGGTCAATGACCCTGGTTTATCAGTAAAATTTAGATTTCCTAAACGAGACCATGAAAGGGCTGTGATTATCACAGCCCTTTCTTTTTTTGTGGAGTTTGTTTTCACCCCATTTCGGGTTGGCTTCCTGCCTTTATCTAGATTAATATATCAAGACACTAGAGAAATAATTTTACCTAATTGAGAGATTGATATGATTACCAGAAGAATGACCCTTGTTGTGTTGACACTTATCATGATGTTTTCCAGCCTGTTTTCTCAGGTAGCTATTTCACCAACATCCGCCTTTCTCGACAGCAAACAACGTTTTGAAACTATTTTAATTATGAATAATTCCAAAGATCCTCAGGAAGTCAAACTGGCTTTTAAATTTGCCTACCCAAAAGCAAATGATGCAGGTGATATTGAGTTAATCTACGATGATGCAAACGAAGAAGCATTACACTCAGCCACAAGTTGGTTGAGAGGCTTTCCAAAGAATTTTGTATTGGGACCTGGTGAAAGACAAATCGTCAGAGTCACAGCCAAACCTCCGAGAGGTATTGAGCCTGGGATGTACTGGTCCAGATTGGTCACTACATCAAGTGCTGTAAGCGCCGAGGTAGGTGCGGTAAATCAAACTGGAATAAGCACGCAGATCACCATGCAGTTTAACCAGATTACTTCAATCTTTTATAAATCTGGAGAGCTGACTTCCGGAGTTCTCCCCTTTAAACTCCGTCCCGTCATCGATGACCAGGTGGCAAACATATTTGTTGATTATACCAAAAGTGGTAACGCACCCTTCTTAGGCACCATGCACGCTGAAGTGTTTGATGGTGCTGGCAAACTTGTCCAGGAAAAGAAAGTATTCGTATCCATCTATTATGATGGATTGAGGCGTCTTACTATGGATATCAGCGATCTTGCCGTGGGTGAATATGATGTCGTATTAACCGTGACCTCTGGAAGGTCAGATATCCCTGCGAATGAAATTGTCCCGAGCGAACCCCAGACGATCCGAGGCAGTTTCACCAAAATCTAATTGAATTTCCTCACTCGATTTTTAATCGCTCTCAGCATATTATGGGCTGGAAGCTTTTCCATTGCAGCCGAAGACGAATCTTCTGAAAGCTGGGAAGATGAGGTCTATCTCTCTTTCCGCTATCAAGGTGTCATTGATGAAATAATGGTTGCCATCGCAAAAGATGGCGATTTCTTTTTTCCCCTTACCGAGCTTTTCGAGCTCCTCGCAATTAATTACACATTAAGTCCTAAAAGTTTTAGTGTAAGTGGCTACTATCTACATGAAGACAATACCTACCTGTTGGATTTTGCAAATTATTCTGCATATCTGAAGGACCAAAAAACGACGTTGTATGCCTCAGACTTTTTAATAAAAGATGTAGACTTTTTCGTCAAAGCAAATGTCTTTGAAGAACTTTTCGGGTTAAAGCTGAACATTGACCTGAGTAGATTAATTTTAAAACTGGAAACCAAAGATGTCCTTCCCATCATCAGCCGCTATGAGAATAGAAGAAGTCAGCAGAGAAGGATGCAGTATACTCAGGTATCAGATGAATGGTATCCACTAATGCACAAGAGAGAACAACGTCTACTGGATGGTGGGCTTCTTGATTACACACTATTTAGCACAGCATCTAAAAATGCCGCAAACCTGAATTTGAACACATCAATTGGGGGTGAACTTCTTTTCGGTGATGTTCAGGGAACGGTTATCACGACCGCTAATGAATTTGGTGCCAGTGCGCAGATGAGTGGTGTAAGATGGCGTTATGTTCAGGATAAGAGCCCCTATTTTACCAGGACCAGCATTGGTGCATTGACTTCCAAGGGTCTAAATCAGAGAAGCATACATGGGATTAGTGTTTCCAATGAGCCCATTGTGACCCAGACTTCATTTGACCAATACATTATTGATGGAAATACGGATCCAGAGGCAGAAATTGAGCTGTACCAAAATGATCGTCTCGTTGAAGTCGCCATTGCGGATGATGTTGGCTATTATAGATTTTTTGTTCCTCTCAACTATGGAATATCCAGATTTAAAATTAGGATTTATGCCAAACAGGGACATATCATCGAATTGGACCGGCAGGTGGATATCCCTTTTAGCTTTTTACCTCCAGGTGAATTAAGATACCACCTGAATAGTGGTGTCCAGACGAATATTGATCCAACGGATACTGAACAAAGAGATCTCAGTCAATTAGCAGTTTCATACGGAGTCAATAAATGGTTGAGCTCTAAACTTGGTCTTGACTATGGCAGCAAAGAGAATCAAAACAGACCCATATTTTATAATCAGTTCTCAAGCCGTGTCGGTGGTGATTTTTTGCTCAATCTGGATCTAGTCTATGGGTCGTTTTATAAGATTACTACCCAGGGACGCGGTTCGCAAAATTCTTCCTGGAATTTTGACTATACCTACTTTCAGAAAAAAGGGGAGCAGAATCCACTTGGTTATAGTCACACCTTGAACACAGGTATTTACTTTCCAGTTCCCCTCTTTGCCAATCCAATCATCACACGTCTCGATGGTAACTGGAGGAAATTTTCCGATTTTGATGAAGTAGGGTTCAACATTGATTTTAGTAATAATATTAAGGGATTTAGAATCCGATATGGGCTAAAAGAGGAAAGAGTCTTATATGGTGAATCCCAGGTAAATCACAGCGATGCCCATCTCAGTGTCGTCTATTCGGTCCCTAGAAATCCCCTATATCATGCGCTCATCCGTGGTACATACCTGAGAAGTGATTTGTTTTATAACACAGTTGTTGGGAATTTTGAGTCCTATAATTTTCAGATAATTAAGCAAATATCAAAATCACTCAAGATTCAATTTGCTGTAGGAGCAGATTTAATCACCACAAGTAACACCTATGAGTTGGGAATTTCGTGGGATGCCGAAAAATTCAGAAGTATTAGTTCCATTGAACATGCCAATAAAACTCATTCCGTGACTCAGACCATCAGAGGATCCATAGCCTTGGACAGACCAAATGGTGAATTCCTCTGGGATAATCGTCAACAGGTTGGACGGGCAGGTGCTTCAATCCGGATGTTTGTAGATGAAGACAACTCTGGTGGATATGATGAGGGTGAAGAGGTACTCCCCGGAAACGCAATAAGTATTAAGCGGGCATCGGCACGTCAATTGTCCAAATCTGGGATATCTCGCTTATCTCAGCTGCAACCCTATCGTCGCTATAACTTTGAAATTAATGAATCAAACATCATGAATCCCCTCCTAATGCCAAAACTCAAAGAGTTTTCGGTCATTCTAGACCCCAATAGTTTTAAGATTTTGGATATTCCATTTTTTACTACAGGAATTATTGATGGTAGGGTGGATAAAATGGTAGACGGTACTCTACTCCCCATTTCTGGTTTGAGAATTCATGTAAAGGCTGTTGAGGGCACTTACGAATCGACACTAAGGACATTTGCTGATGGGTCATACTATTCTATGGAAATTCCCCCAGGAGACTACGAAGCCTGGGTGGATGAAAGTCAACTTGAGTTCCTTGGTGTAAACTCAGAACCTGGAAAAATTGAGTTCACAGTCACAGCAAGTGCTGACGGCGATTTTGTAGAAGGTTTGGACTTTATCCTCAAATAGTCCAGTGCCTTTTCTAAAATTGTGGCGGCGGTGCTGGTTTATTACCTAAAACACTTTCAATCTTATCCATGACTTCGGGCGTCAATGACGGTAACGCATCCAATGCTTTTAAATTGTCTGTCAATTGGGACATTTTTGAAGCTCCCAGAATAACTGTACTCACATTGGGGTTGGCTGCACACCAGGCCAAAGACATATTTGTCAGGGAGTGACCAATATCGTTGGCTATCTCCTGGAGTTTTCCAGCTTTCTGAATTTTTGCCTGACCTTCAGGTGATTCAACCATTTTTTTCAACCAACCATATCCCGGTAGATTAACTCTGGCATCATCAGGGATTCCCTGACTGTATTTCCCGGTGAGCAGTCCTGATGCAAGGGGAGACCAGATAGTGGTTCCGAGACCTATTTCTGCATAGAGCCGTCGGTAATCAGATTCCACAAAGTCGCGACGGAACATATTGTATTCAGGTTGTTCCATGGTAGGGGGAATAAGTCCATATTGCCGTGCAATACCATATGCTTCCATGATTTGCTGAGCACTCCATTCGGATGTGCCCCAATACAGAACCTTACCCTGATGAATAAGATCGGTCATGACACGCACGGTTTCCTCGATTGGAGTGGACTCATCAGGTCTATGACAGAAAAATAGATCGAGATAGTCAACTTTGAGTCGGCCTAGAGCGGCATGACAGGCATCTGTAAGATGTTTACGGCTTAAACCCCGCTGCGTGGGTAGCTGACCGCCCCAGAAAGCCTTAGAGGAAACAATAAAGGTATCTCGGCCCCAGCCCAGTTGCTTGAGTGCGTCACCCATGATCTCTTCTGAGGCGCCATCGGCATATACTTCTGCATTATCAAAAAAATTGACGCCCTCATCATAGGCAGTTTTCATCATGTCTACTGCCAGGGGCAGATCAACCTGGGCCTTAAATGTGACCCATGAACCAAATGACAAGGTGCTTACTTTTAAACCTGAGCTTCCTAAACGACGGTATTCCATATTCCATTCCTCTTTCAATAAGTAATTTGGGGCAAAGAATAAAGAGTAGCTTGCCAATTTCCAATCTAAGAAATGAAAAAAGTATGCATGATCTCGGATGAAAGGGCTCAGTTTGACAATGCGACTCAATTTTGAATTGGAAAACTTTTTCACTTTTTAGAAATTGGCATAATTTCTGCTTTTCTCTTGACTTGCAGGTGGCAATCGCTATTTTTTTCGAAAGTAAATATCGTGTGACCTATATCAAGTAGAACACACATCACTCTTTCCACTTAAGGGGTAAAAAATGAACAAATTCATGACACTTACAATTTTACTTACTGCAATACTTCTAGGATCTTGTTCTACCATGAGCTTTATCCCTACCGAAGGTGGAGCAGCAAAATTTAATCTGGCTACTGTAGAGTATGTACAAGCCCAGGGTGAGGCACAGAAAGACGCTTTAGTCTCAGATCTTGCCGGTAGCTTGAGTGCTGTTTTGGACTCTGTCCTGATGGAAGATCGGGCTGCATTACTGGCCATGACTGCCCAGTTAGATTCAATCAATTCCCTCATGCTGGAGTTCACTGCTCAAATGGACTCATCCCAGATGTATGTAGATAAATCAATCAATACCATGCAAAAAGAATTGACTACGGTGAAAACAAATGCCAGTAGCACACGCATGGTAATACGGCGTATAAATGACAACGTTGATAATCTTCCTGTGAAGGCACTCGAAACCTTCAATGAAGCTATTAATGAATACTTGACCAAGGATGAGGCTGCAACAGAATAAGTCCCTCTTTTTTTTGAAACCATATCTTTTAAGTCCCCTCGCTGAATTCAGCAGGGGACTTTTTATTTAATCTCAATTCATGTGAACAAGAGTTCTGGAGAAGGTAAATGCGTAAATCGATTATTTTGATTTCAGGTGTAAATGGTGAAATCGGTCACGGTCTGGTTAGCTCTCTATATAATCAAGGTACCCGCAATCTCATTGGTATTGATCTAAGTACACCAGATGAATTTGTTCAGGAAAGAACTATGGATTGTCTCATAGGAAATATTCTGGATAGCAACCTGCTGGAGCGGATCAATGCTCAATATCAAATCGAAGCTATTTACCACATGGCAGCTCTATTAAGTACAAGAGCAGAGTTTTCACCCGTGATTGCCCATGAAGTCAATGTGGATGGGACACTGAATCTGTTGGATCTCGCCATGGAGCAAGCCCAGAGTCATGGTCATCCAGTCAAATTTTTCTTCCCCAGCTCAATTGCAGTCTATGGAATTCCTACGCTGAAAGAAAAGACCTCAATCGGGGCCATTTATGAAGATGATTTCCGCCATCCCCAAACCATGTATGGGTGCAACAAACTCTATTGTGAAAGCCTGGGAGATTACTACAGCCATTATTACAAAAGACTTTCCACGACTGATACAGCCGGTTTGGTTGATTTCAGAAGTATCAGGTTTCCTGGAATTATCAGCGCCCACACGCTTCCAGCAGGAGGGACCAGTGACTACGCACCGGAAATGATCCATGCTGCTGCCAAGGGTGAACAATACAGCTGTTTTGTGCGCGAAGATGCCACCATCCCCTTTATGACCATGAGTGATGCAATTGTGGCTATCGAAATGCTCATGGCAGCACCGCAAGACGCTTTGACCCAAATGGTTTACAATGTGAAAGCCTTTAACCCATCAGCTGGAGAGTTTTTAACCAAGGTCAAATCCTTTTATCCCGACGCCAACATCGATTTTGTTATCAATGATAATCGCCAGTCTATCATTGACAGCTGGCCAGCAGATATCAATGACGATCAGGCCCGAGCAGACTGGGGTTGGTCAGCCAATCACGATCTGGACAAGGCTTTTTCAGAATATTTAATGCCAGTGATCAGGAGTCGCTATGAACACAACTAAAACACGTCTAAAGACAGAGCTTGCCGAGATTAAATCAGCAGGACTATTCAAAGCAGAACGTGTGATTGAATCTCAACAGAGTGCCGAAATTCAGGTGGGTGGTTCCTCTGTGTTGAATTTTTGCGCCAACAACTATCTCGGTCTAGCCAATCATCCCCGCCTTATAAAGGCAGCTCAAGATGGACTGGCTACCTGGGGATTTGGACTTAGCTCAGTCAGATTCATCTGCGGCACCCAGAGCATTCACAAAGAATTGGAAATGAAAATTTCTGATTTTCTTGGTCTGGATGATACCATCCTCTACACCTCTTGTTTTGATGCCAATGGCGGACTTTTTGAGACCATTCTAGGACCCGAGGATGCCATTATTTCAGATCAACTCAATCATGCCTCCATTATTGATGGTGTCCGTCTCTGCAAAGCCAAGCGCTATCGTTATGCTAATAACAATATGGACGAACTGGAAGCCATTTTGAAGGACTCCCAGGATGCCAGGACACGCCTTATCTCCACGGATGGTGTTTTTTCAATGGATGGTTATGTTGCCCAGGTAGATAAGATTTGTGATCTGGCAGAAAAGTATGATGCCCTTGTTCATGTTGACGATTCACATGCCACAGGATTTTTTGGACCCAATGGCAGAGGCTCCTATGAATTTCGAGGTGCCATGGGACGTGTAGATATCATCACATCAACCCTGGGAAAGGCCATGGGTGGAGCCAGCGGAGGTTTCACAGCAGCCCGCCAGGAAATTGTGGATATGCTGAGACAACGTTCAAGACCATATTTGTTCAGTAATACATTGGCACCTGCTATCACAGCAGCCAGTATTGCCGTCATTGATCTCCTATCTGAATCTTCTGATTTACGCCAGAAACTGGAAGAGAATACCCGTTACTTTAGAGAGAAAATGACTGCCGCAGGATTCGATATTAAAGCAGGGGAACATCCCATCGTTCCCATCATGTTTGGCGATGCTAAATTGGCTGCCGATATTGCTGCCGCCATGCTGGAGAAGGGAATCTATGTCATTGGATTCTCATTCCCCGTAGTACCAAAAGGAGAAGCTAGAATTCGGACTCAAATAAGCGCTGCCCACACCCGCGAGCATCTAGATCGGGCAATCCAAGCCTTTACAGAAGTTGGCAAGCAATTCGGGGTTATTTAAGATCATTTTGTAATCCCTTTTTATCGTGAGGGTCGGTAAATAGCCCAATCCTACTGCAACAAATACCACGATAATCTCTGAAAAACCCACTAACAGTTCATATCAGTTTATGCTATGTTTTACCCTATCATGTTAGGGCTCAGAACTATGAAAAAATTGTATATCGTCAGGCATTCCAAGGCAGTTGAAACAGCGCCTGACTTTTCAGATTTCAACCGTTGTTTGGCTGAATACGGCGTAGAAAAAGCAACCACCATTGCCAAGCATCTTGCCCAGGATCTTTCTGATGTTGATCTCATACTTTCAAGTCCTGCCTGCCGGGCCCTTGAAACTGCAAATATCTTTGCCGAGCAATTAAACTACCCTGGTACAGATATCGTCCAGCTGCAGCCTCTTTATCATTTTGGTGGTATTGAACAGGCTGTTGACATTATCTCTCATGTTGATGATGATGTGGAAACCCTCATGCTTTTTGGGCACAATCCTACTTTTAATGCTTTAAGCTGGAACTTATGCAAAGATTTTCGTGACGCGATGCCGACTTCATCAGTTGTTGGTATCACTTTCAACACCAAAACCTGGCCAAAGGCAATCAAAAAGGGTGGTAAGCTGCATACCTATCTCACAAAAAAGAATCTGCATTAATCTATAGATGGCAAAATCGTCCAAGAAATTTCGCGTCACAAAAAGAGATCCTGAACTCAGCTGGGTCCCGGACTCGGAACAAAAATATGCCGCCATCGATATTGGCTCCAATGGTGTTCGTTTGCTCCTATCCAAAGTGATGACAACAGGGGCACATTGTGTGTTTGCCAAAGAATCTCTGGTAAGAATGCCCATTCGTCTCGGTGCAGATGTATTCAGGCATCAAACCATCTCTCCCCAAAAAGAGGAACCACTCGTTTCTACCCTGATAGCCTTTTCGCACCTGTTAAAAGCTTATGAACCAAGGAACTATATGGCCTATGCAACCTCGGCCATGCGTGAAGCCCAGAACGGAACCAGAATAGCAGCCCGAATACGGAAAGAAAGTCAGCTAAACCTGGAAATTATAGATGGTGGCGTGGAAGCAGAGATGATCTTTGCATCCCATATTGCGGAAACACTCCAGCCTGATAGAGCATATCTCTATATCGATGTTGGCGGTGGAAGTACAGAGTTGACCTTTTTTGCCAGGAGCGAGCGCTTGATTTCACGTTCATTTCCCATTGGTTCAGTTCGTTTATTGAATCGACAGGTAAGTCAGTCTGTCTGGGATGATATGCAAGCCTGGATCTTGGAGTACCGTCCGTCTGATATCCAGCTGAGTGCCATTGGCTCAGGGGGTAACATGAATAAAATCCTCAGACTCTCCAGTAGCAAAAATGATATGCCAGTTAGTTTTACAGAATTAATCGAGATTGATGCCATGCTCAACTCACACAACATTGAGGAGCGCATCAGAGTATTACATCTACGACCAGACCGCGCTGATGTTATTGTTCATGCTTCAAAAATATTCAAATCCATTATGCTATGGGGTAAGATAGATGAAATATTTGTCCCCCAATTCGGCCTGGCTGATGGACTAGTGCACCATATGCACGATGAATATGTAAAAAATCGATAGGGGATTCATCCAATGCAATCTGAAAACCCAATGCTGGATGCTTTGAAAGCTATCCTGCCAGAGGATCGGATTAAAGCGCGACTCATTGACCGCCATAGTTTTGCCAGAGATGCCAGTTTCTACAGGTTGATTCCAAAGGTAGTGGTCCAGCCGGTGAGTGAAGAAGAAATCATCCAGCTTTTTGCATATTCCCAACAAAGTAAGATACCCCTCGTATTCAGAGCTGCCGGAACCTCACTATCAGGTCAATCAATTACAGATGGGATCCTAGTAGAAGTCAGCAACAAATGGCAGGACTTTTTCTTTGATATGGAGCGGGGCACCATTCAACTGGAACCTGGCTTGATCGGAGGACAGGTGAATCAGCGCTTGGCACGCTATGGTCGCAAAATCGGTCCCGATCCAGCTTCGCTGGATGCTTGCATGGTTGGTGGAATTATTGCCAATAATGCCAGTGGAATGTGCTGTGGAGTAAAAGATAACGCCTACCATACCATGGATTCTGTGCGGTTTGTCCTCCCCAATGGCCAGACCTACGATACCATCGATGAAAGTAGTGACGGTCAACTTCTAGAGCGGTCTCCAGAAATTTATCAGGGTCTGCTTGATCTCCGGGAACGAGTACTCGCTGACAAAACCCTTTATAAGCGGGTGAGAGATAAATACACCCGCAAGAACACTCAGGGGTATTCACTAAACGCACTCATCGATTATGAAAAGCCTATTGATATTTTAAGTCATCTCCTGGTCGGCTCCGAAGGCACTCTGGGGTTCATTTCCAAGGTACGCTTAAAGACGCTAGCGGATGACCCTCATAAATCTACTTCTCTACTTTTCTTTAAAGATATACGTTCCGCAACAGAAACCGTGCTCCCTCTAGAAAAAGCTGGTGCCCAAGCATTGGAGCTCATGGATAGAGCAGCTCTGCGTTCTATTCAAGATGAACCAGGTATGCCGAAAAAGATCCAAACGTTACCTGAAAAAGCAGCAGCCCTACTATGCGAATTTCAGGCACCTGACTCAACTGGTCTTTCTTCAAAGGTGGATGCAGGACTGGCAGTTCTGAAAACTGCTAAGTTGATTCATCCCGCAGATTTCACCAGAGACGAGCCAACCCGGTTGCTCTATTGGAAAATTCGCAAAGGTCTGTTACCCTCAGTTGGTGCTGTCAGGAAGTCAGGCACAACTGTCATTATCGAGGATATTTGTTTCCGATTGAAGGATCTGGCAGATGCAACTCTTGAACTTCAGGACCTGTTTAAGAAACATGGTTATAGAGATGCCATTATTTTTGGTCATGCCAAGGATGGCAATCTCCATTTTGTCATTTCTCAAACTTTTGCTGATGCCTCGGGTAGGGATCAATACGAACATTTTATCAAAGACGTAGTGGACATGACAGTAGGCACCTACGATGGTGCTTTGAAAGCCGAACATGGCACGGGTCGCAACATGGCACCCTTTCTGGCCACGGAATGGGGTGAGGTTGCTGTGGAGATCATGCGAGATCTCAAAGCCTTGATTGACCCTGATTTACTCCTGAATCCTGGTGTCATCGTCAATGATGACCCTGAGGTTTACCTCAAAAACATTAAACCGACTCCCACCATTGAAGCTGTCGTGGATAAATGTATTGAATGTGGATTTTGTGAAACCTGGTGTCCTTCAAAGGACTTGAGTATGACACCAAGACGCCGTATTGCAACCTGGCGTGAAATCCAACTCCTCCAGAGAGGTGATTTTACTGAGAGGGAAACCGCCAAGGTTCTGTTGAAAGACTATGCTTTTGAGAGTGTTGACACCTGTGCAGTTGATGGTCTTTGTGCCTTGGGATGCCCGGTAAAAATTGATACGGGGGATTTGACCCGCCATTTCAGGAAAGAGAGTCATGGCCTCATCAGTCGTCGCATTGCCTGGTGGACGGTAAGGTATTTTAGTTTTGTCGTGGAGATGATCCGTCTTGGTCTCAACCTGATGACTCCTATAACTCGACTTATTGGCAGCCAAAGAATTGTTTCCTTCTCCAAAGTATTATATCGTTGGAGTAGTGGGAGAATTCCCACCTGGCACAAATTTATGCCCACTGGCGGCAAAGGCATGCCTGTCATCCGCATCAAGAATTCTGATGAAAAAGAGGAAATGGTTTACTTCGCTTCTTGTCTCAATCGAGGTATGAATAAAACCCCAGGTGAAACCAACAAGCTGAGTACTGCAGAAGCTTTTATTCAACTCCTACAGGAGGCTGGCATACATCCAATTTATCCGGATCACCTGGAAGACCTTTGTTGTGGCACACCCTACTCATCCAAGGGATTTGATAAGGCCTACAAACTCATGGCAGAGAATACGGTACGTTCACTTTGGAAAACTTCCCAACGTGGGAAGCTCCCCATTGTTGTAGATACCTCACCATGCACTTATAAGATGCTGCATTATGATACCATCCTGGAGGGAGAGTATCTCCAGCAGTGGCAAGCCCTAAATATTGTGGATATTATTGCCTACCTGAATGATACTCTCATCCCGCGACTGGATATTAAACACAAGGCAGACAAGATCATTTTACACCCAACGTGCTCATCAAGGAAAATGGGTCTGGAAGGGAAAATGTTGGCAGTGGGCCAGGCCTGCGCGCAGGAGACTGTCATCCCTGAGGAAACAGGATGTTGTGGTTTTGCAGGAGATAGGGGCTTCCTGGTTCCTGAGCTCACAGAACATGCCACCCGTGATGAGGCAGCAGAAGTGCGCCAGCATCATGGGGTGAACGGACATTTCTCTACATCCAGAACCTGTGAAATGGGAATGTCAAATGCTACAGATGAGAGCTACTCCTCTTTGATTCATCTTGTACACAAAGCAGTCTTTAGTTAACTGGCTTCACAGATGGCCCCATTCTCTATGGGCGTCTAATTCGACACTCTCCCAACAAAAAAATATTTGCAGAGTTGAGGTTTTGATATATATTACTACAAATGTAGGAGAGTGACGATATGAGTAGTAGTCCAAATCTTGATGCCTTAAGCCAGTTCGAGTGGCTTATTATGAATTTTCTCTGGGATATGGAAAAAGCTTCCGCTCGCAAAGTCATGGAATCCATGCCCGAAGAAGGCCAACGTGCATATACGACTATCCAGACCTATATGGAAAGATTGGTGGACAAAGGCTATCTATCAAAAGAGAAAATTGGAATGGTAAATTTCTACACGACTGAGATAGCTAGAGAATCTGCTGTGGATGGAGCCACCAGCAACTTTATAGATAAGGTGTTTCAAGGGTCGGGATCAAGTCTTGCTGCCTATCTGCTTAAGAATAATAGACTGAATCAAGATGATCTTGAAAAGATTAAAGACATTCTAGAGGGGGAAGCATAAAATGGTTGATCAGATTTTAGATATGCTCATGCAGTCGTCCTGGCAGATCCTCATGCTGTCACTCATTGTATGGCCATTAAGTAGATTAAGTAAAAAGGCCTACCCGAATTTTGCCTATATCCTCTGGGTCGTGATCCTCGTAAAAGCACTGATCCCCATCAATATCATATTGCCAACTCAACAACTTCCTATTGTTGAATTGGCACCCGTATTTTCAGGTCAATTTATACAGACCGCCAGCATTGAGTCATCATGGAGCCTCTCCATAAAAACCATTCTGGCCATTGTGTGGCTCACAAGTGTTGTCCTCTTGACAATAAAACTTTTTGCTTCGGAATCTTCACATCGTAGAAAAATAAGAAATGCAGTACCAATCACACCTGAACCCTGGTTCGAAGACATGCAGGATGAATTGGGCATTCGACAAAAAATCAGCTTACTTGCTGATGATCATATCCAGAGTCCCTTAATGCAGGGCTTGTGGAAGGTCAGAATTTACCTGCCTCTGGACTTCAGCTCGTGGACGATTGAGGAGCAACAAAGTGTCCTGGCCCATGAACTCACCCATGTCAGACGTTTGGATATTGTAACTATCTACCTGCAAGCAGCAGTAAGAACGCTCTACTTCTTTCACCCCATCATCTGGTTGGTGAATGATCAAATTGATCTTGAGCGGGAGAAAATTTGCGATGATGAGGCCATTGAACTTTCCAAAACCGAACGCAACGCATATGGAGATCAACTATTCAGACAACTGGCAACAGATCAGGGAGCGAGATCAGTTCCCATATTAGCCGGTGGTTTTTTTATGAGCGATAGCAGCATCATCAAACGTTTTCGTTATATCAAAGAAAAGAGGGGAAATATGAAAAACACACTAAAACCACATCATGTAATACTCATCCTGATCGTTATAAGTATGGCAGTTCTCATTGCATGTAACTCAGAAGGACCACAGAGCACTATGGAACCCGCGGGTTTGGAAAAAACGACTGGAACAATCGAAGATGCAGAATTCCAGGCCTATGACAAACCACCAGAACCAAAGGGAGGTTTTGCAGCAATTCAGAAAAATGTTCGTTATCCAGAATTAGCCAGGAAAGCCGGGATAGATGGGACGACTATTTTGCAGGTTATCATCAACAAACTTGGTGTTGCCACTGACCCGGAAATCTTAAGGAGTTCAGGAAATGAATCTCTGGATTCAGCAGCGGTCAACGCGGCTATAATGACCGAATGGATTCCTGCACAGATCAAGGGTGAACCAGTCAGTGTGAAAATATCCATACCCATTGTATTCAGGTTAAAGACAGATGACATAACTAAGGAAAGAGCCGGTTAGCACCTGGTAAATCATGAATCATCTGATTTTGTTCAGCAGCCTTGCAATTGTGAGGCTGCTTTTTTTCCACTAGCCTAACATCCAGAACACCCAGAGTACTGCCAGGGCAGGACCGAGTATCCCCATGAGCAAACCTCCTCTAACAAAGTCTGTGGTTTTCATGTTTCCAGTGGCAAATGCAATGGCATTTGGAGGTGTGGAAATTGGCAAACACATGGCTGCAGAGGCACCCAGGGCCAGGGGAATTACGATGATAGGTTCAAAACCAACTGCAACTGCAATGCCCAGGGGAGCCAGGATATTCGTTGCGGCAGTGTTACTCATAAAATTTGACAGCAAGGTCGTGACATAGGCCAATACAAAAGCGATGGCCAGTAGACCCATGGTATCCATGGGAATGAGACCCAGCATCCATGTGGCAAGACCACTTATTTTTATGGCCACACCGAGAGACAGGCCACCTGCCATGAGCATCAATACATCCCATTGGAGACGGCGCACTTCAGCCACATTCAAAATACCAGTTACCGCAAATACTGTGATAGGAATAAATGAGACAACTGCTGTTGGCATGCCATGTATGGAGCCAGTCATCCACAAAAGGACAGTGAGCATGAAAACAGGGAATACCAGGAGACGTTTCCACATGGGAAGCAATGAACCTGTTCTGGTTTCCCATTCCAGTCCACGGAGATCAAGCGTCTCAGAATTCGAAGGATGCGCATATCGCAAATAGAGCCAGGCAATAAAAAATAACACGATGGCGGGGGGGAGTCCCAGTGTCATCCATTCAACAAAACTGATAGCATGCGTCTCACTGAGTAAACCTGCTGCAATGGCATTAGGTGGACTTCCAATGATTGTTCCCATACCACCCACATTGGCTGCAAAGGGGACCCCAAGCAACAATGCTTTGACAAAGGGATCTTTTTTATCGATCCCGGCAATGACCGGTGCCATCACCGACATCATCATAGCTGTGGTAGCTGTGTTTGACATAAACATGGAAAACACAAAGGTCAATCCCATGGCTCCCAGCAGCACATTTGATGGACGAGATCCAAACCATTTTAAAACAAATCGAGCCATCATCCTATCCAGACCAGTAGTTTGAGCCGCCTGACCCAGGACAAAACCACCCATAAAGAGCCACATGATGGGACTGGCCCAGGGATTCACAAACATCTGCCAATCCTTGGGACCTGTGGCATAAACACCACCTGGTTGACCCAAAATGAGAATTTCCAGACCAATGATAAGTATAGCCACGGCGAAGGCAGGAATCGCTTCAGTCATCCACAGACCTGCTGCAAAGATGAGTATAAAGAGTGTCCACATAGCGGCTGGTTCTAAACCGGAATAGGAGGGGATGAAGGCGATCATCGCTGCAAAAATTGCAGTCCCAATCATCTTAACTAAGCGTCTTGTTGAGGAAATTTCTAATTTCCCAAGTACACGTCGTGCCTGTCGTCTAGTATCGAGCATAATTTATTTTAGAACGTCCAGGAAAAACATCAGACAATATTTTCTTAACATGCTATTCTCGCTCATGTTCGATTAGAGCCTCAGCAACAGATCTGGAACAATCAGCAAGATCATTCAAATCATAGCCACCTTCAAGACCTACCAGCAGATGGGGAGTAATGTCCAGGCAGTACCTGGTAAATTCTGCAAAATGCTCAGGGAGGAGCAGCATACCTCCCAGTGGATCATTTTGGCTGGCATCAAATCCGGCACTGATAATGAGCAACTCAGGTTCCCAATTTTTTAGAAAGGGTAAAACTTTTTTATCAAAGGCGTTGAAGTATTCATATTTACCAGAACCAATGGAAAGTGGCAGGTTCAGAACATTGCTGAAATCACCTTTTTCATGATCAGCACCTGTGCCAGGATAGTATGGCCATTGATGGAGTGAGCAATAGGCCAGATTTGGATCAGACTCCAGTATATGCTGAGTGCCATTCCCATGATGCACATCCCAATCCAGAACCGCCACCCGATTTACACCCTTTACTGTCATGGCGTAATTGGCTGCGATAGCACAATTATTAAACAGACAGAAACCCATAGCAGTGTCACGCTCAGCATGATGTCCTGGTGGACGAGAGATGACAAATGAAGATTCCTGATGTCCCACAATACGATCAACTCCATCCAACCAGGCACCAGTGCTCTGTAGAGCTATGTCGTAGCTCTCAGGGCTCACCATAGTATCTGGATCCAGGCTGAAACCACCGCGTTCAGCAGTGTTGCGAACATTTAAAATGTGCGCTGGAGTATGAACAAGTTTGATCTCTTCAACATCAGCTCTACGTGGCTCAATCCACTTAATCTGGTCCAGTAATTCACTTTTACGGATTCCATCGGTGCAGGCAGATAGCCTCTCTGGTCTTTCAGGGTGACCAAATCCTGTATCATGTTGTAGAAATCTTTCGCTGGTAATAATGTTTATCATGGCGGAAAAGATATTCAAATCTCATGCCTTGTACATATGTATGTCCGAAGAATTGAAAAAAAATCAAAAAAATAACAATCTCTCTTGCTATTATGACTCACAAGACTTACTTGTGACCCAGGAGTCATATTATGAATGCTAGTTCAAAAGATACTGTTTTAAGTCGTAAAGAAAGAGACAAACTGCGCAATAAGGAAGACATTCTGAAAGCTGCAGTGCATCTTTTTGCCCAGAAGGGTTTTGCTGAGACAAAACTCGAGGATGTTGCTGCTCTGGCAGAGTTTGGTAAGGGTACCCTCTACAATTACTTTGAGAATAAGGATGATCTGCTACTCTCTGCATTTGACTATGCAGTAGGGAATGTGTTGGATTTCTTATACGATCAATTGTCTTCAGTTTGGGATCCTCTCGAGCGAATTCGCCTTATTGCCAATTCTCAGTTTAATTACTATCGAGATAATACCGATTTTATGAATGTAATAATGACAAATCATCAGGTCCTGAGAAATCACGCTTGCAGCGTAGAGGTTTTTAATCGCTTTCAAGATTTAAAAAAGCTGGTGGTAATAGAAATGCAGGCTGCC
This sequence comes from Fidelibacterota bacterium, assembly GCA_018673925.1. GTDB lineage: Bacteria > Fidelibacterota > UBA8477 > UBA8477 > JABMPR01 > JABMPR01. The sequence continues at coordinate 26,038 of JABHBL010000003.1, read as the reverse complement.
ATAGATGCAGGTCAATTGCGTCCTGGAAATGCTCAACATTACGCCAGCTACCTAAGTGGGATGATTCACGGACAGGTCCGTTCGCTAAATGTAGGGGACATGCAAATGGATGAGATGTACGCCGATGAAATAATTGATATTTTTCTAAATGGAGCTAAATCATGAATAAATATTTGCTGACATTGATAGTCAGCCTCACATTGCTTAACTCAGTGGAGGCTGAGACCCTGGAGCTAGAGCTCAACCAGGCTATCAAACTCGCATTGGACAACAATGTGAATATGCAAAATGCCCAGGAAGATCTCCTGAAAGCAAAAGCCCAACGTAAAGAAGCATTCTCCTCTGCACTGCCTGTGGTATCGGCATTTGGCCAGGTATCCCACAGTTTTGCCATTGGTGCTCAGCCGTTAGCATTTCCAGTACCCTTTGGGGTTATTGATGCAGCAGGAAACCCTGTTGGCTTAACCGATGGAGCTGGAGATCCGGTTCCCTTTATTGGGGCTGATGGCATTCCAGTACCTGGACAGAATTTGCAAATGACCGGAATTCAAATGATTCCCCTGGAATTGGCCTTTGGGTCAGATAATACCATGGTCTACGGCCTCAGCTTGACACAACCGCTATTTGAAGGTCGTGTTATTGCTGCGATCCGTGGTGCTAATGTTTATGGGGATCTAGCAACATCAGCTGCCGATGTCACCAGACTATCAGTAATTGAGAATACCAAGAAGGCTTATTATGGTGTCTTATTGGCTGATAAAATGGTCGCTGTTATGCAAAACTCATTGGAAGTCATGCGGCAGAATCTGGAAAATGTAACCGCACTATATGCCCAGGGAAAAACAGCAGAATTTGATGTGATCCGAGCTGATGTTCAGGTAGCCAACCAAACCACCATGGTGAGCAATGCCCGCAAAATGAAAGAACTGGCCTATGCAGGATTAAAACGCAGCTGTGGGTTACAGATTGACCAGGATGTGGTAATACACGGTGAGCTTCAAACTGAAATTGTTAATGACCTCGATCTGGTTGATTTAGAACGGAGAATGATATCTAATCAGCCCATGCTGAATCAACTGGAAGCCAATGTTAAACTCATGAAAGAGAATATCCTCATGGTGAAGGCAGAGTTTATGCCTTCCATAGCTTTGACAGGTTCATATCAGGAAATGAAGTCTTATAGTGACGATGGGTTTGATGATGCAAATTTTAACGAATCCACATCATTAGCAGTGGGTATAAATATGCCCATCTTTAATGGTTTTGGATCCACTGCCAGAGTGCAGAAAGCCAAAGCTGATCATCGGAAATCTGAATATCAACAACATGATATGAAGGAGAATCTACTCCTGGAGCTAAAGAGCATCTTCCTGAGTATTAAAGAATCCTCACGGAAAATTGATGCCGGGCTCAAAGGTGTAGAGCAAGCTCATAAAGGTGTTGATATGGCCCAAAGACTCTTTCAACAGGGAATGGCAAGCCAGCTACAAGTTTTAGATGCCCAGAGCGCCAGTGACCAGGCTGAACTTGGTCTTTACCAGGCATATTTTGAATATAACAGCGCCCGTGCTTCATTGGCACGTGCCCTTGGAGAAGAATAATGAAATCGATAAAGACATGGGTAGCCACACTACTCTTAATCTCAAGCATTTTGGTCTTAGCAAATTGTGGTGGTGAAGCTGAACAAAAAGAAATTATTGAAACAAAAGTCCCAGTTGCACTGGATACAGTGAGATATCAACCCTTTCAGATTGATTTTCATAGTATTGGAAGAGTTGTTTCTGAAAATCAAGTGAGTCTGTTGTTCCAATCAGGAGGACAGGTTGATTCAATCTGGGCCAATATTGGTGACTATGTATTCAAGGATCAACGTCTGGCCAGTATTGAAACAGATGTGTATTCAACCATGTACACTCAGGCAAAATCCATGTATGAAAAATCCAAACGCGATTTAGAAAGCTCCAAGGCCCTTTTTAACTCCAATGTGATTTCCTCTGATCAATTTGAGATGGCCCGTATCGGTCTCGATAATGCCAGAGCTGCCTACACTCAGGCTAAAAACTCCATGGACAATACCATTCTACGTGCCCCATTTAGTGGGTGGATTGTTGCCAAGAATTTGAATATAGGTGATCTTGTCGCTCCTGGAGGAGCCATGCAACCACCCATGATTCTGGCGGATATGAATCGCTTGAAAATCATTGTTCCAGTACCAGAAGCTCGCATCGGGCAGATCAGAAATGGTCAGTTTGCCCAGGTTGAGTTTAAAACTTTCCCAGATCGGATATTTGAAGGTGCCGTGTTGCGAATTGGAATGGCTCCCAAAAATATGTCCAATAACTACGATGTTGAAGTTCGCATGTCTGGCAATATGACGGGTATGAAATTGGGGCTGGTCGGTGATGTTCGTATTGTGCAGGAATATTATGAAGAAGCCCTGGTTTTACCGCTCAATCTGATTCAAGATAATGGGCAGAAGAAATTTATTTTCCTTGAGGAAGCAGGTCGCGCAGTTGAGAAAGAGATCAATATTCGTGCTCTATCAGGATCACAAGTATTTATTGAAGCGGATATTGCCCCTGGTGATATGATCATTGTCAAAGGACACAATGATGTCACTGATGGTGTTCTTTTGGATATCGTGGAGTAGGGAAGGATCACCTCATGAAAATATCAAAACAGGCCATCCAGCATCCCATGGCCGTCATATTTGCATCTCTGGGAATTTTTATTGCCAGCATTGCAGCCTATTTTTCGCTTCCTCTTGAGTTAGTTCCCGTTATCGAAATCCCTTATGCTTTTGTTTCCGCAACCTATATCGGGGCCGCGCCTTCTGAAGTGGAAACTGAGATTATCAAACCTATTGAAGAGAAACTGGCTCAATTACAGGATGTTGACGATATTACTGGTTATGCCATGCAGAACGTTGGTTTTATTACCATCAAATTTTCTCCCGAAGCTGATCTGGATATAAGTATTGATGATCTCAAAGAGAAAGTAAACGAGGCCATTCCTGAACTGAGAGAAGAAATAGATAATGTGACCGTGACGGATATCGATTTTGCAGATACTCCCATTAGCATTCTCAATATCTATGGAGATTTCTCACCCCATGATCTGCGTATTCAAGCTGATCTCATCAAGGATCAACTTACCAGAGTATCTGGAGTGAATCAGGTTGAAATGTTTGGTGGTGAAGAGCGTGAAATTGCCATCGAAATTGACCCAAATCTACTCCTGGCAAATAATCTTAGTATCCCACAGGTATTGATGGCTCTGAGAAAGAGCAATATGAACTTTCCAGGAGGAACCGTCAAGCTGAAGGGACAGGATATTTTTGTTCGAACTGTAGGTAAATATTCTGAAATCGATGATATAGAAAACACCATTCTTGGTGTGGATCAATCCGGAAATGTCAAACGTATCCGCGATGTTGGTACGGTTACCGATGGATTTGAAATACCATCAAGTTATTCAAGATATCAGCAGCAAAATAGTGTGACACTACTTATCTCAAAACGCACCGGTGCTCACATTGTTGAAGCCACCGAGCAGATCGAAGCAGTTGTAGACAAACTCGCTGCAAAATTCCCTCAGGGAATGGAATATGCCTATACTGCCCGACAGGCCACAGATATCGAAAAACAGAATAGTCAGCTGAATCAAAACGCAGCCTGGGGAATCCTGTTTGTCATTATTGTGCTGTTTGCTGGAATCGGTTTCAAGAATGCCCTGATCGTATCCATTGCACTGCCCTTTGCACTCATGTCTTCCTTCCCTTTGATGGCGGTCTTTGATCTGGCAAGGACTGGTATCTCCATGTTTGGTCTCATTATCGTATTGGGTATTGTTGTGGATGGTGCCATTATTGTCGCCGAATCCACCTATCGGCATATGGAAGAAGGATTGGATCGCAAGGCCGCGGCCATACAAGCCCTTGATGAAGTGGGTGTACCTATTATGACATCTGTCATGACCACCATGGTGGCTTTTGCACCCATAATATATATGACCGGTACCATGGGGCAGTTTTTATCTGTGATTCCTAAAGTCGTGATATTCACGTTGGTAGGAGCATTTCTAGCTGATCACTTTCTTATACCAGTTCTGGCCTCCAAGTTGATGATGGTCACGAAACGTGCTGGCATGCTGAGTGGCGAATGGATCGGTAAGCGTTTATATACAAGAATGGTCGGTTGGGCTTTGTATAACCGACTCATTGTTATTCTAGGAATCACGGTCGTTTTCTTTATGTCCATTGCAGCAGTGGGAATTTCTGCTGTCAGCGATACCAAACTTGTCAAGTTGGAAATTTTCCCCAAGGTTGCAAAACCCAGGATTATTCTGGATATCAACACCCCTGCAGGTAGTCAATTGGACTATACCGATGCAGTAGTCAAGGAAATTGAAGCATATCTGATTGGGTTTGAAGAAGTGGATAGAATTGTCTCCACAGTTGGGGAGAGTGGTGTACAGAATGTCCGATTGGCTCAAGGAGGTGGTAAAGGTGCCGAAATTGCCCAGATAAATGTGGATCTGGTTGATGCAGAAGATCGTGATATTTCTGTTGATGATCTCATGGCACTCATGGATGCAGAACTCTCGCGTATACCAGGTGTTGAAATTGTGCTTCAAACAATCGTTGAAGGACCACCCATTGCCAGCAATGTGATCATTGATGTTAGTGGTGATGATCTGGACGCCATCGGCTTTGTTGCCGAACAGGTAAAACGAGATCTTGCCACTGTAGAGGGAGCTTTGAATGTCGAATCCAGTTTGGGTGTTCGTCGAACCGAATTTCAAGCTGTCGTTGATCATGATCGAGCTGCAAGCTATGGACTATCCAGTCAGGAAGTAAGCAACACCCTGGCAGCAGCTATGATTGGTCTGGAGGCCACGACCTACTCTGATGGTCTTGAGGATATTCCAGTTGTGGTTCGTTTGGAGACCGATGGTGACGATGCTGTAGATGCTATTCGGAATTTGAATATTATGAATCAAATGGGTCAGATGATTCCTTTTGAAAATGTGGCTTCATTGGAGTTGGGTAGCAGTGAAACTCTGATAAAACATCAGGATTTTAAGCGCAATATCTCAGTATCATGTGATATGGCAAAGGGTGTTGATGCTACAGATATCAGGAGACGCATGGATCCCTTCCTGGCTCAATTAGCAGTTCCCAATGGTGTGTCAGTGGAGTATGGTGGAATTGAAGATGAAGCCAGTGAATCGTTTGCAAGTCTCGGTAGAGCAATGATGATTGGTTTCATTGTCATTATGATCATCCTCAGTGCTCAATTCCAGTCCATCAAACAGCCTTTGATTATTGGCTTGGCTATTCCATTATCATTTATTGGAGTAATCCTTGGCCTCATGATCACGCGAGTTCCATTTGGAATAATGGCCTTTTTCGGTGTGGTAGCACTCATGGGAGTAGTGGTGAACGACGCCATTGTACTTATCGCTTATGTCAACGATTTGCGCAAGAAAGGAATGCGTGTCCGCGAAGCCCTAATTAAGGCTGGTAGGAACAGACTGCGACCCATCATACTCACCACAGTCACGACGCTTGCAGGTATGATACCTTTAAGTTTGAACCTGGCAGGTGGAGCCGAATATTGGAGACCTCTGGCTGTCAGTTTAATCTTTGGTCTGGCTGTATCCTCCTTCCTGACTCTCATCGTGGTTCCCGTCTTGTATTCCATAATTGAGAGTCGTGCAGAGAGAAAAAAACTGGAGCGAGCAGCTTAGTCGATTTTTCAAGCTTGCTTTAATTTATTAAAATTGTTTTACGAAGGGCTTTGTCATAGCACAAAGCCCTTTGCTTATATATCTTAATCAATAGTTTTGTAGATCAATCAGTTTCAAAAAAATACGGAGATATTATGATCAAAAACAAACTGACAATAGTATTGATGGTCCTGCTGGCATTATTTGCCCTGGGTCATTCAGCTGAAAGATTGGTCCTGGCAGAGTATTTTACCAACGCCGGCTGACCTGGCTGTGGCCCCGCAGGGGCAGAGTTGGACGTGTTCCAACATAATAACCAGGAAGCATTTACATCTATTCACTACCACATGTCATGGCCTGGTAGCGATCCATTTTATAGCTATAACAGTGCCGATGGGAATGCCCGTAGGGCACATTATGGCTTTAATTGGGTTCCATATTTCGTTGTCGATGGGGGTGATCATGCCACACTGAACGAGAATCAGGATGTTTCCCAGTGGGGTGCAGCTGTCCTCGCACAGGCAGCTATAACATCACCTCTCGCGATTTCAGCCACTGGTGACATGAACTATCAGGGAGAAGGCTACATTGATGTAACCCTTACTCCTGAGGCCGGAGCAGATGGAGACTATACAATCCAGGTGGTTCTGGTTGAGGATGGTATCTACTTCATGGGATCAAATGGCTACCCAAATCATGAAGCAGTCATGCGTCATATATTCCCCACTCCAGCTGGTACACCTGTTAATTTGGTAGCCGGTGTGGAAATGACTGAAACTATCAGTGTCCAAATACCTCAGGATTTTGTGATTGACAACTGTCGCCTGGTCGTGTTTGTTGAGGCCGCTGATCAATCAATTCTGAATACAGCTACATTTGATTTGGTTGAGTTGACCCCAATCAACATTCCATATATCCAGACCTTATCGACAAATATCGACCTGTTTGATGACAACGCTGACAACAAACTTAATCCAGGTGAATCAGCAAATTATTATATCGAAATCGAGAACAATTGTGGCTGGCTTGAAGCAACTGGAATTACTGGTTATTTATCCAGCACAGACCCGCTTATTACCATAAGTGATAGCGTGGGTGTGTTTAGTTCACTTCTTCCATGCAGTACAACAAGTAATGAAATCGATAAATTTACATTCACTGTATCAGCAGAAGCACCGCGAGTCAGTGAATTTGAATTCAATTTACGTCTTGTTGCCAATCAGGATTCTGAGACTCCATATGAGACGAATCAGATTGTTACCGTGACAATCGACATGTTCCAGAACAATTTTCCCATTAGCTATACGGGTGGGGTCGTGAGCGGAAGTGCCGTGCTAGACCTTGATGGTGATGGAACTCAAGAAGTAATATTTGGCGGAATTGATAGCCTCCTTCATGTCATTACTGTGTCAGGATCTGAATTGTCAGGCTTTCCCTATGTCTCAAATGGCAAAATTACATCCGCACCTGCTGTCGGAGATGTGGACAATGATGGTGACCTGGAAATCGTATTTACTACTCTTGGTGGTAGTATTTACGTGGTAGAGTCCAATGGAAGTGGTGAATTGATTGCCCAGGCTGCTGGGCTAATCCTGGGAACCCCTGCCGTAGATGACATGGACAATGATGGTGATTTAGAAATCGTTACTACCGGTACTGCCTATGACATCACCGCCGTTCATCATGATGGAACAGCCCTAACAGGTTATCCCAAAATATTAGATGGTGAAAGGATGGAAGGTGCAGCAGCTATTGCCGACTTGAACGGTGATGGATTTAATGATATTATCGTCGGCACCACTGGTGACTTTATACATGCTTATGATGCAAGTGGTAATAGTCTGACTGGATTCCCAGTTGATTTATCTGCTGATATCAAAACCGCACCTGTCGTTACAGATTTGACAGGAGATGGAACCCTGGAAATCATTGCCGGTCAATTGGGTGGAATGATCTATGCCCTGTCAAACACGGGTGCCATACTGTGGAATCATCAACTGGTTGGTATACCTGTTTTGACGGGTCATTCCGTTTTCGATTATGATCAAGATGGTCTCATGGAGACAGTCTATATATTGCCCGATGGTCGAGTAAGTGTTCTGGATCATGCTGGGAATATGCTGGAAGGTTGGCCTCAAACTCTGGCAACCACCTGCTACAGCCAACCCGTTATTGCCGATATCGATGGAGATGATGTTCCTGAAATTATATTAGGGGATGACTCTGATCTTCTATATGCATTTCATATAGATGGAACTCTGCTACCTAATTATCCAATGTTACAGGGGGACAGAGTTCATTGTGCTGCCACTGTGGCAGATTTGGATCTCGATGGAAATGTGGAAATTGTTGTCGGAACGGACGCAGGTCTCAGTGTTGTAGATATGCCTGCAATAAGTGAAGCTGGTCCTTTTTGGTACACATCCCGTGGGGATTACCAGCGGACAGGTTATTTCCCCAATCCCATTGCGAGTTCATATTCACAATCTATTCTGCCTGAATTCCTAACGTTAAAGCAGAATTATCCAAACCCCTTTAATCCCAGCACAACCATTGAGTTTGGGATTCCCAATAGCGCAGTCACAGATATAACAGTATTTGACATATTGGGAAATGAAGTGACTCGCTTGATTGATGGACATCTTTCAGCTGGAAATTATTCTTTAGTTTGGAAAGGTGTAGATCATGCAGGTAATCAAGTTGCCGCAGGTATGTATTTTGCTCGGATCCAAACGGGTGGAGAAGAACAACTAATCAAAATGATGCTGCTAAAATAAGATAGCTCACACTCATTAGAAAAGAAGGCCATCCATTGGATGGCCTTCTTTTTTGTACCAATCATAGGTCAAAATTTCAGAATTTTTAGATCATAAAATTAAATTTTACTAACGTTTCTTTTACGATGAGCTTTGTGGTGGCACAAAGCTCATCGTTTTTCTATGTTATGCGATGCTTTACTTAGGCATATAATACAATTCAACTTGGAGAGATTATGATCAAAAACAGATCCGCAAGCGTAGTGATGATACTGCTTGCGCTATTCGCATTGGGACATACTGCCGAACGATTGGTTTTAACAGAATATTTTACCAACGCTGGCTGACCTGGCTGTGGCCCAACAGGGGCTCAGTTGGACGTGTTCCAACAAAACAATCCAGGGATGTTCACACAAATTTCTTATCACGTAAGTTGGCCGGGAACAGACCCATATTACAACGCCAATACGCCAGATAGTGAAGCTAGGCGAAATTATTATGGGGTCAACGCCGTGCCCGACATCCAGGTAGATGGAATTAATACCAGTTCCTGGCAGAGTGTGATTCCTGCAAATGCGGCTACCACAGCTCCGCTTGCAATTGGACTAGCGGGTAATTTTGATTACCAAAGTGGCATCGGAAGTGTATTAGTGACCCTAGACCCTGAGACTGGAGTGAGTGGAGACTATACCCTTCAAGTAGTTATGGTTGAGGATGGGCTCTATTACATGGGATCAAATGGCTATCCGGATCATGAAAATGTCATGCGGGATATGTTTCCCAGTTCCTCAGGTACAACAGTATCTCTGGAAGCTGGTGTTCAACATGTCGAAGTTGTAGATTTTGCTACCGATCCCAGTTGGATTACTGACAACTGCAGACTCGTCGTCTTTGTCCAGGCAGCGAATCATGTCGTTCTAAATGCTGCTTCTGGTTATGTGGGTGATATTGCACCTCTCAACATCCCCAATCTGGTTGCCTCCAACACGAATGTTGCGATTATTGATGATGATGGTGATGGCACTCTGAATCCCGGTGAATCTGCTGAATACACTGTGACATTAACAAACAGCTGTGATTTTGTCAGCGCTTTCGATGTAACTGGTTACCTGTCTACGGCAAGTCCGTATGTTACCATTACGGATAGTGTGGGATTTTACAATATGATTGTGTCCTGCGATATTGTCACAAATTTCAACGACAAATTTGCATTTTCAATTTCAGAAGATGCACCAGATATTTCTGATTTTGAATTTAATTTGAGAATGGTTGCCAATCAAAGCACTGAAGATCCATACGAGGTCATTTTACCTCTTACTGTGAGTATTGACCTATTTCAAGCCAATTTTCCAGTAGCTGTTTCCCAACCCATATTGGGTGGAAACGCAATTGTGGATCTTGATGGTGATGGTACCAATGAAGTAGTCGTAGGTGGTTCAGATAGTCTTGTCCATGCCTTCACACTTGCAGGCAATGAATTGGCCGGTTTTCCATATACCGTTGGGAATGTGATTATTGGTGCTCCAGCTGTTGCTGATATCGACAATGATGGTGATCTGGAGGTTGTCGTGACTTCCCGTGATCGCAAAATTCATGTCGTCCAACACGATGGATCAGGAGCCGCAATCGCAGAAGCGGCTAGCTATCTCATGGGTACACCTGCTCTAGATGACCTTGATAACGACGGAGACCTTGAAATAGTCGCCGGTGGTTATGGTTACGATTTATTAGCTGTGCATCATGACGGTACCGCGCTGGATAATTATCCTGTCATTATTGATGGCGGACGAATGTCCGGTGGCGTTTCCATCGCCGATATTGATGGAGATGGAAGCAAAGATTTTGTCCTGGGTACCTGGAGTGATAGCATTTTTGCTTACAATCTTAATGGCGAATTGTTAAGTGGATTCCCAGTAGATTTGGTTTCTAATGTTGCCTCTCCTCCTGTCATTGCTGACATAGATGGGGACGGTTCACTGGAAATTTTAGCTGGTCAAGATGGTGGCTATTTCTATGCAATAGATAGTGATGGAACTGTGCTTTGGAGTCAAAGACTTTCCTCTGCCAGTATTCGTACCACTGCCGCGGTGTATGACTTTGATGGTGACGGGTTTATGGAAATTATTTACACAACCCTCGCTGGACTTGTCAATGTTCTTGATTATCAGGGAAATACTATAGCTGGATGGCCCCAGAGTTTAGGTGGAGCCTGTTATAGTTCACCAGTTGTTGCAAATCTTGATGGTGTTGGGGAGCCTGAGATCATCGTTGGTTCAAACTCTGGAGAATTATACGCTTTCCATCATGATGGCATGTCCGTGGATCTATTTCCACTCACCATGTCAGGACCTGTCCAGGGAACTCCCAGCGTGGCTGATTTAAGTCAGGATGGTACCCTGGAGATCATCGTTGGGACAAATAATGACTTGACTGTTATTAATCTTAAGATGCTCTCCGATCTTGGTCCGACCTGGTCGACAGCCCGGGGAAATTATCAGAGGACCGGGTTCTATACTGGCCAGTTCCTGAGCGTTGATGGAATTGAAATGCCTGAGGTGCTGCAATTGAAGCAGAATTATCCCAACCCTTTCAATCCTACTACCACCATTGAGTTTGGTATACCTGAAAATAGTTTCGTGACTCTGAAGATTTATGATATTCTCGGTCAAGAGGTGAACAGCCTTGTACAATCGGAACTTGTGCCTGGCACATACCGCTATCAGTGGAATGGTACCAATGCTTCAGCCCAATCGGTTGAAACTGGTATCTATTTTGCTCGCATAAACGCTGCTGGTTCAGAGCAAATAGTAAAAATGATGTTGCTTAAATAGACATCTCACTATAAATAGAGTAATAGGGGGCCATCCATTTGGATGGCCTCCTGCTTTTTAGGAACGAATCATCAAGACAGAAATATTTTTTCAGGCATAGACCTGAGTATATTCTAGCATGACTTTCCAAGTCAATTCATAAGAAATCAATTTGGAGTTTTAGCATGAGATCATCTGGAAAATCTTTAACCGGCAAAGCACTTCTCGAAAAAATTCGTTCAGACTTTATTGGTTTAGATACCACCTATGAGACGGTAAGCGGGGACAAAACCAGACGAATATATCTGGACTCAACTGCCAGCTCACTCATGCTTAGACCTGCAGCTCACATTACTGCTGAATTCATGAGTCATTATTCCAATACCCATAGTAAACTCCACCATTCCGCCCATATTTCCACTGCTGCCTACGATTGGGCACATGAGAGGATACTCAGCTTTGTGGGTGCAGATCCGGAGATTTATACCTGCTTTTTTACCGGCTCTGGAACCACTGGGGGTATCAATAGGATGGCCCGTGTCTTTCGAGATGTACACCCAGAAAAAGATACAGCAATCATCTCTATCATGGAACATCACTCCAATGATTTGCCCCATCGCAAGCATATGCAGAATGTATATCATGTACCTGTTGATGGTCTGGATGAGAATCAGATGTGTATCAGTCTACCCAAATTGGAACAAGCACTTCAAGATGGTGCGGGTAAGGTTAGTTATGTCTCTATTACTGCAGTGAGTAATGTAACCGGGATAATTAATCCCATCCATGATATCGCCCGCCTTGCCCACAAGTACGGAGCTCTTCTCATGGTGGATGGTGCCCAAAGCGTTGCTCATCTCCCTACAAAAATGTTTTATCCAGATGATCCAGAAGCCTGTATTGATGCCCTCGTTTTCTCTGGACATAAGACCTACACGCCAGGATCACCTGGGGTTGTGATAGCTCGTAAGGACCACCTGTTGGCCATTGAGCCTGAAGAAGTTGGTGGGGGCATGGTAGATCGCGTACTGGAAGATCGGTATCAGGTTAAAGATACCTTTCCGGATCGGGAAGAAGCGGGCACTCCCAATATTCCAGGTGCTATAGCCCTGGCAACCACTATAGAAATTCTTGATCGTATCGGTATGCAAACGCTCATGGAAGAGGAAGACGAAGTGCTGGAAGTTGCCATCAGGGAGATGGCTAAAATGCCAGAGATTTTAGTCTATGGTGGCACAGACCTGAAAGCTTGTCCCCGCGCTGCTTCGATTTCCTTCAACATAAGAGGAATTGACCATGGTCTGGTGGCTGCACAATTAAATGATTACTTCAATATTGCTGTGAGAAATCAATGCTTTTGCGCCCACCCCTATGTCAAAGAAATGATGTCTGACGATCTCGAATCTGAATTTGGGGAAATCGATTTTGGTAATATGTCCCCAGAGTTTATGCGCAAAGCCGGGATGGTGAGAGCCAGTTTTGGTCTGTATTCAACCCTGGAGGATGTAGCTCTGCTCATCGCTGCCCTGAAGGATATTATTCAAAACGGTGAAACATATGGCCAAGCTTATGAGCTGAATTCAGAGAATGATTATGTGAATACATCCTACCGTATTGATAAGGAAGAAATTTTTAATATTGTTGGAGCGATAGATCAGTATATAGGTGACTAAAGCCTATTTAAGCAGTAAAAGTTTCCCACTTGAAACAAGTTCAGAACCCGTACTAATCTGAAAGAAAAAGCTACCTGAAGTTAAGTCGTTTCCCGCATCATCCATACCAGACCACATAAAATTGTACACACCACCATCATTGATCCAATTTGTTTCCGCAAACACTACCTGACCTCTCGTATTAAATACTTGAAGTGTGTAAGCGCCTGATCCATAGGCATGAACAGGAATGGTTGTGCTACTATTAAAAGGATTGGGGTAAGCCAGGGTTAACCTGTTCTGATCTGGTTTTGGGGCATCTGCAACGAACCCTGTGGGTATAAAATTACCATGGATTTCAGTGCTGCCATCTGCTTTGAATATCAAAAGACTTCTATCTGGAAGTTCAATCCACGGCAATTCAGATGCAGCACCATCTGTGGGAGGGGTACTCATAACAACTCGGTGATTGCTATCTGAAAGGTGGGGGGGGAGACTATCATTTTGGCTGGCATCAAAATAATGAATATCAGTCATCAAGGATCGACGATATGCGTACAAATCAGATCCATCTGAAAATAGAAAGTTTTTTAATTGGTAAGGTTGCTGATCTTCCAGTACGATGAGTGCCTGCTGAATTCCTTCAAGTACTGAATCTGAATTTTCAATATTTTTAATGATCCAGAAGAAAAACAGCTCCGAATCTACAACACTCTCCCAGCCTGATCCATCCCACGGCCCCGCGCCATAGGTTTGGGGTGGATGGAGGGCCAACCATTCATCTCCAATCAGCTCTCGAACCCCTTCTTTTCCGACATCACCGTTATGCCCAAAACTGAAGTTCACACCGCTTTCACTGGTATAAATGAAAGGGTGTGGATTTTCAATATCATTTGCCCCTGAACTGGTTTGTCGAAGGTGCCCTATAAGGATGGGTACCTGGCTTTCAGCTAATAGCATCGAGGTATCATAATAAAAATCGATATCTGAATAAGCTTCTTCATCAGATCGAACTGTTTGTGCTTCAGGCACATCCTGACTCACATGATAGCTCGTCATGGCCCAGCCATCACGATTATTATAAGGCCATTCACCTGAGCCACCCTGTAATCGAAATTCCTCCAGCTCACCCATGAGAAAAGGGTGCCATTCACCATCTGTATAGGTGTTGCTCAGAGATTCACCAGGTAAAGCGATGACACCCAGCATACGACAGGGGTACAAAGGCATTACCAGTAGTAGAAAAACGATAGCGCGCTTAAAAAATGGTGTCAGCATGGCGAAAATGTAGTTCATACAGGCATGGATTGAAAGGAATTGGTGCAAGATGCTACATTTTGGGGTCAAAGTTATTATATTTTACTGGGTTGCATCAGGACCTCTTAGAACTATTTTCAATTCAATGTTAAAATTTCAACCTCGCCCTTTTAAAGCTGCCAGATGGCTACCCAATGGTCATTTCCAATCCATTTTTGCATCGCTATTCATGTCGGTGAAACACCCCGATTACCGTCGCGAAATCCTGGATCTTCCAGATGGTGACATCATCGCTGCAGATTGGGTCGATGGTGAGTCTGGCACACCCCTGGTGGTACTTATCCACGGGATGGAGGGAAGCTCAGAAAGCCGTTATGCCCGTCTGCTCATGAGTGAATGCAGTAAGCGGGGCTGGAATGGTGTAGTCCTCCATATGCGTAGCTGCGGCGGACTCATCAATAAACATAAGCAGTTTTACCACGCTGGTTTTTATCGAGACATCGAATATTTCCTGGATACGCGACTACCTGAAATGGGTTTGAGTCAACAGGTATACCTATTGGGTGTTTCCTTAGGTGGAAGTCAGATTGCACACTACCTGGCAAAAGGGAACTCTTTGGAACGTGTAGCGGCTGCTGCAATCATATCCACACCCCTGGATCTGGGTGCATCTGCAGATTTTATGAGCAAAGGGTTTAGCAGAAATTATGTAGTTAGGTTTCGGAATACCCTATTGTTGAAATACCATCTCAAATCAGAACTCATTGGCGATGATAGCATGGCAAAAAAGTTGGCCAAAGCAAAAACCTTCTGGGAGCTGGATAATGCAGCCACGGCACCTATCCATGGTTTCAGAGATGCAGCTCAATATTATGCTGAAATGAGTTCAAAAAACTGTTTGAAGGATATCCCCGTACCTACACTTTATCTGGCCTCTCGGGATGACCCTTTTGTTCCAGAAGCATCCATGCCTCAGAAGTCAGATGGAATGGTTACGTCGGTATTGACAGAAAAAGGGGGACATGTGGGATTTGTAAACCAATATGGGAAATCATGGATGGTTCCCACCGTCTTTAAATTTTTGACTGAGAATTAAGTAAAATTTCAAAATAGAGAAAAGAGGATATAATGAAAAAAAGTTTGTTTTTGGTGTTCATAATCGGGCTAACCATGATGTTGACGTTTTGTGAGAAAGAAGCAGAAGTATCACCTGAAAGATTTCAGGTTTTGGTTGATACAGTAGGTCAAGAACTGGAATATGATGTCTGGATGGACCTCACCTATGAGTTGAGCAAAAATTATCCTGAAGAATATGCCGCGGGTATGGCAATGGTGCGCTCCGCAGAACGCGCTATCATGGAACGCGATGAAACCCGTTTTGTCAAAATCTTTGATCTATTGAAAAACTACCCTGAAAATGGTGCCCTTGAGGTTACTGATCAGATAGCCTTTGGTAATCGATTGGCCTGGGTAATGTCCGATCAGATGCTGCTTTTTAACGAAGCTCCTGCTGTGATGGAATATACCATAGAGAAATTTAGGGAAGAGGAAGAAGGATTGCAGTGGCAAGATGAGTTGGGAGCGATGATCTTCGATACTCAAGCCAATATTTATGAGAAACAAGATGAGACAGAAAAAGCCCTTGAAGCTTATGGTATTGCTCTTGAGTACATGGAACAACCCGAAACTTTGCTGCGCCGTGGCCTCATTTATGAAACTCAAGAAAATTTGGCAGCAGCCCTGGAAGACTATGTAGCAGCACTGCAACTGTCACCTGGCAAGGCTCTGATCAACCAAAAAGTGGTGGAGATTTACACTAAACTTAATCCTAATAAAGATTCTCAGGATTTCATGAGTGATCTCCACACCAGTCTTGATGAACGACGCAAAGAAGAAGTACTCTCAGAAGTTTTTAATATCGATGCTCCAGAATTTCAAGTGACGGATTTTAATGGCCGATCATTAAACAATACCAATATGCTTGGTAAAGTGGTCTTCTTTGACTTCTGGGCTACCTGGTGCAATCCCTGTCGCCGAGAATTGCCTGAGTTTCAGGCATTCTATGATCTCTACAAAGATGACCCTCGCGTTGTGTTTGTAGCAGCATCCACAGACCAGGATAAACAAAAGGTTCAGCCCTATATTGATGAAATGAAATTCACTTTTCCAATTGCTTATGCAGGAGATACAGCTACAAAATTTGGGGTGGAAGGTATCCCAAGTCTGTTTATAATAGGACCACAAGGAAAAATCCGGTATAAGATTGTGGGATTTGATCCAGACAAGGACTTTGTCAGAGAAATGACATGGCGTCTGGAGAGTTTGCTTGATAGTTAAACTATTACAGGAGGAAAGTGGTATGACTCGTAAGTTCTTAGTGGTAATCCTGATGTTTTCAATGGTTTTCGCCTTTGGCCAGGAAGCTAAAACAGGTTGGGGCTTTGGCGGTGTGCCGGCTGTAGCCTATAATTCTGATACTGGATTTTTATATGGAATTGTTTTTGAAGCATATAATTACGGTGATGGATCTCACTATCCCGATTATGATTATACGATTAAGCCTACCTGGACCAGGACTACCAAGGGCAGTGGTGAGAATACCCTCTTTTTCGATTCGAAATACCTCCTGCCAAATGATATCAGAGTGACAGCCTACGCAGGATACCTTACCGAGCAGGCGTTACCGTTCTATGGATTTAATGGTTATGAAGCGAATTATACACCAGGTTTTGAAGCCTCAGATTCAAGCAACTACGTAACTAGGATGTTCTATCGACACGAACGCAATACTCTGCGCTTATCAGCCGATTTTCAAAAGAGCGTTATCAATGAGAATATCAGGGTCATTGCTGGTTTTGGATATATCGATACTCAAGTTGACACAGTTGATGAAGAAGGGCTCAATGAGGGAAAAGATGAAGATCTTCTACCCCTTGATGCCGCGACACTCTATGATAATTATGTTGGTGCGGGTTTAATCAGAGACGAAGAGAAGCATGGTGGAGTGACTAATTTTATTAAACTTGGTCTTGTTTACGATACCAGAGATAATGAACCTAATCCTATGAGCGGTATCTGGACAGAAGCGCTGCTCACCACATATCCCGGCTTTATGGGAAGTGATTTCCCCTTTACCACCCTCACAGCAACACATAGACAATACTTTACACTAATTGAGAATGATCTGTCGTTTGCCTACCGTCTTGGTTATCAACAACAGATTGGTGAGGCTCCCTTTTTTATGCTACCATGGTATCAGAGCAGCTACAAGATGACTGAAGGTCTAGGTGGATCTAAATCCTTACGTGGTATCCTGAAAAACCGCATTGTAGGTAATGCAATTTTTATGGCCAACATGGAAGCCAGATGGAAATTCTATAAAACCGTTATAGGTGGTCAAAACCTATACCTGGCTCTTAATGGTTTTTCCGATTTTGGACAGGTCCTAACTCCCTACGAGGTTGAAGGTCAATCACTTCCAGTTGCTGCTGAGGAAGGATTGCATTTATCATTTGGTGGTGGTTTAAGAGTGGTTCTCAATGAGAATTTCATTATCGCAGTGGATTATGGAATGGCCAAAGACGAACAAGACGGAAATTCTGGTCTATATATTGGATTGGGTTACCTGTACTAAACCAAGGCAATAATTGACCAAAACATTAAAGGCGTAGTGGTGACACTGCGCCTTTTTTTATGAAGTAACTGGTTTGTAATCAGATTCCCTTTTGGAATACAAACCTTCCTATTAGTTTATCCCCGAACACCTCAACATTTTTTGAATAGAATCTGGATATTTAAGTGCGGGTATTGAATCAGCTCTTATAGTGATGCCTATCCCATTTACACAACTCAAATATGGGAGTGAAACATGATCAAATTCAGTAAACAACAGCTCAAAATTCCACAGATGAGCAAGCCCGTTTATCTGGTAACAGGTGGCATGTCAAAGTTTGATAGAGCCATACCGGAGAAGCGGACCGAAGAGCTGGTTATCGATGCCTTTTTAGAGGCAGCCGAATTTATCAAGAAATCCCCTGAAGAATTAAAAGAGTACATCCATAGTTGCTATTATGGTCATTTCGCAGATCATTTTGGTGATCAACTGCTAGGGGAAGCAGTCATACATGATCGTCTCGGCCTGGATCCACTTGGAAATGTCGGTATTAAGACCGGTGGTGCCACAGGTGGCTCAACCATTTGGGAGGCTTACAAAGCTGTTGCTTCAGGCTATTCAGATACAGCCCTGGCCATGGGCTGGGAACGCATGGATGAAGTGCCCACCGATGAGGGAAATCACTACATCGCATCAGCCGCTGATAAAGACTGGGAAACCCCCATGGGTCATATCTATACAGGTTATTATGCTGTCATGGCTCAAAAATACTGGCAGGTATTTGGTAAGGAGGAAGAATCTTTCCGCCGGACCCTAGCTGAAATTGCTGTGAAAAATAAGGGCTATGCCCGCATGAATCCACATGCCCAAAGTCCTATGAAAATCACTGTGGAAGATGTACTAAATTCTCCAATTGTAGCCGATCCACTGAGAGCGCTTGATTGTTGTCTCATGAGCGTTGGAGCATCCTGTGTCATTCTGGCTGATGAGAAAACAGCCTATGAGCTGACAGATAATCCACTGCTCCTGTATACATCTGCTGGTTCCCATACCTTGCGTGTTGCTGATCGTCGCGATATGGATATCCCACTGTTGCCTAATGAGAGTCCAGACCAATACAAAGACCTGGGGGTTCGTTTCCCTGGAGGGGATAGATATCCAGGTTTTACCGGCTTTTTAGCTGCTCGAATGGCTGCTTATTATGCTTATGGAATGGCCGGTATTGTAGATCCCACCGAGGATCTTGATCTTGTTGAATTGCACGATGCATTTACCATAAGCGATATCCAAAGTTATGAAGATATTGGAATCCGTCCCTATGGAGAGGGGCGCACCTATGTAGAATCAGGTGACTGCTATCATACCAACCCATTTACAGGTCAACCCGGGAAACTACCGGCCAATCTCTCAGGAGGTCTCATTGGCTGTATGCATGCCGTAGGAGCCACAGGTATTATGCAAGTTATTGAGGTGGCTCAACATATCTGGGGCCGATGGTCAGAGATGCACGCTGATGAAGCAAAGTGGAAACGATTTAACCGTGTGAAACCAGATGATTGGACTGATCTGCAGGTGAAGGGAGCCAAGAGAGGTTTGGCAATTAGTCACGCCGGTGTGGGATCTCATGTAACTGCTACCGTCCTGGTTCATCCAGATCATCAATTAAAAGGGAGGGGCTAAGATGACTACTCAAAATAGAGGAACTGTCAAGGTCGAGAATGGTCGCTATCGTGTCACAGGTAATTTCCATTATGCCTACCCTAATGACCCCATCCGAGATGAATCCGGGAAACTTCTGGGTATTACCAATCCAGCTGATATGACGCATATCCATGCCTATGGTGGTGAAGCACCGTTTTTTGAAAATCTAAGCAATGCCAAATTGCTGGGAACTAAATGTGCTAATCCCAAATGTGAGACCTATGGTTCAATTTATATTCCATATCGAATTCATTGCCCAGACTGTCTTATGCGTAACGAGGAAGTCGATCTCACTGAATTAGCTCGTAAAGGGGCCAGCGTACATACTTTTATGATAACTGAACGGACAGGTGCTTTCAATACCCTGGAAAAACCAATTCGGTTTGTAAATGTTGAGTTTGAAGGTGTATCCACTATCCTCATGGGCTATTTATCAATTGGAGAACCCGAAATTGGAATGAAAGTGGTGCCTATCTTCCAAACGAAGAATCCAACTTTCACTATTATGGATCTTTCCTGGGTACCTGCAGGAACAAGTGTTGAGGACTTGCCTGAAGGATTTGCTTTTTAACATAGGTTTTATGTAAAACAATTAACTCCAGGCTGGGATCCGAATCCCAGTCTGGACAATTGATTAGAAAATATTCGCAGTTCCCCATTCCACCTTTAAAACAAATATTCATTGATTGCCCAGTTATGTCATGTGCTTTTACTTGGTATGGCATGTGTTTAGTCTAATTTTGCGCCGATGAAACCTTTGAATTAGGAGTCGAGACCTTGAATCGTTTTATAGAGTGGTGGCAGCATTTACCATCACAAATGGATCCAGTCATTTTCACTATTGGAAATTTTCCGCTGCGCTGGTATGGCATGATGTACATTGCCGCCTTCGGAACAGCATACCTCGTGGCAAAATATCGTATCAAGGACGAAAAGTTACCATACAGCCTGGATTTTTTAGCTGATGCCATCATGTATGCTATTGTTGGTGTCATCCTTGGGGGACGTTTTGGATATGTGCTTTTCTATGGTTTTGAAGATTTGCTAATGGATCCAATCAGAATCATCTCCCCAATTGCCAAAATAAATGGTCATTGGAAATTTACAGGCATCTCCGGTATGTCATATCACGGGGGTGGTATTGGTGTAACAATCGGGCTATGGCTATACGCACGTAAGCATAAAGTGAAGTTTTTTGAATTAACAGATTTGATCATGGTAGGTATCCCATTAGGCTATACTTTTGGACGTCTTGGGAATTTTATCAATGGTGAACTCTATGGCCGGGTCACAGAAAGCTGGATAGGAATGTATTTTCCTCATGCCAGAGATGGACTCCTTAGACACCCCTCCCAGTTATATGAAGCACTGTTTGAAGGGATAGTTTCATTTGCTATTGTATGGTCCTTCAGGAAGAAGGCACCATTCCAGGGTTTTCTCTCCGGTTTATTTTTATTCACATATGGGTTTGCACGATTCTTTATTGAATTTTTCAGACAGCCAGATGAACACCTCGGGTTCATATTATTAGATTACTTTAGCATGGGACAGATCCTCAGCTTTGCAATGATGCTGGGAGCAAGCTTGGTCTGGTATCTTGGGTACGCCCAACATAAGAATGCAGGAGAAATGGCCAAGTGACCTTGCTTGTTCTTGCAATAGGGGCACTGCTTCTAGGTCCATTCCTGGCAAAGATCTTTGAGCAACAACCAGGCATCAATCGATTCCTGGATGGATTCATCCTAGTCTCCATTGGCGGTATTGCCGTCGTCCATCTCTTGCCTGAAGCTGTGGTCGAAATCGGGGGAATGGCACTCCTCATGGTCGTATTAGGGGCTTTGTTACCCTATTTCGCAGAACGTGCTTTTCACAACTATGAAAGAGCAACCCATAGTGGTGTGCTTGTCCTGGCCTTTAGCGGTATTCTGGTGCATACGCTCCTGGATGGCATCGCTGTGTCACAGGCTTCTAGAGACCATGGATCTGGTCAGGTCTTGGCGTATGCAGTCATCTTACATCGTCTGCCTGTCGGGTTGCTGATATGGTGGGCCTTAAAACCGCTCAGCAATATAAAAGTCATTGCGGGTGTCCTTGTATTGATGAGCCTGGCAACTGCTGCAGGTTTTACACTGGGAACTGCTGAATTTCCAGGGGCACATTCAACCTACATTACATATTTTCAGGCATTGGTAACTGGATCACTCCTGCATGTGCTCTTTCATCGCCACATTCATGGCGTTGCTTCAGAGGAACATGAACATGAGCACAAACATTCCAGATCAAAAAATGCCTTACCTTCGGCTCTCGGTGCATTTGTCGGGGCTGGTCTTTTGTATGCTTTACCGCTTGGTCACGAATTACCACATGCCCATTCAATTGGATCAACTGCCAACCTTACCCTCTCCCTCTTTTTTGAGAGTGCACCCGCTTTGTTATTGGGTTTTTTAATTGCCTCCTCCATCCAAAATTTTATTCCTGAAGCTGGAATCAATTGGCTTCACTCAAAAAACAGAGCCATTAGAGTTGGGAAGGGGATGCTCTTTGGACTTCCGCTACCCATCTGTTCATGTGGGGTTGTCCCGCTTTACCATAGTCTCGTCAGAAGAGGAGTATCTGTTGGTGCCGGAACCGCATTTTTAATCGCCACCCCTGAATTGGGCATCGATGCTATCATGATTTCCATACCTCTCCTGGGTTGGAAGATGACTGTGGCACGTTTGGTTGCAGCTGCTTTGATTGCCTGGCTTGTTGGGTATATCATGGATCTGATTGTACCTGCAAAACAGGCATTGTCAATCCCTGTGATTGAGCCGGAAAAACTGAAAACAACAGTCAATCCCTGGAAGCGCTTCTGGTCTACCCTTAATAAAGAAATGATCGATCATCTTGGTCCCTGGGTTCTTATGGGTCTCATCATTGCAGCCATTACAGACCCCTTCCTGGGCAAGCTCGATTGGAGCTCGCTTCCTTATGGTGTTGATATCCTCATCATGGCTCTCATTGGGATGCCCCTGTATGTTTGTGCGACTGGAGCAACACCCATCGCTGCTGTCATGCTGCTGAATGGAGTATCTGCTGGAGCTGTACTCGCCTTTCTGATTACTGGACCTGCCACAAATATTACCACCCTCGGGGTGATGAAAAAACTCCATGGCGGGCGGGTTGCAATTATTTTTCCACTCGTGATTATTGGCTTAACCATTGTCATTGGGTTTGGCGTCAATTTTATCATGGGCGATTCAGCCCATGTGGGAGCCGGAGCTGAAATAAGTGATGATCACTCATGGATTAATCTTCTGGCAGGCAGTATCTTATTGATGCTTTTTGCTGGTTCGCTATTCAGAATTGGTCCGAGAGGCATGTTGGAGAATCTCTATGAGGGTCTGGGAGATTCTGAAGAAGATGACGATTGTTGTGATGACTGTCACGATTAGAGGATGAATTGATGAAAATTTTGCTGGCAGGTGGTGGAAGCTCTCATGAACGCGAGGTCTCGTTAAAATCTACTGCAGCCATGGAGCGAGCACTCCAGGAATTGGGATATACCTACCGACGGCTGGATCTAAGAAACGAACTTGATATCATTCACGAGTATGATGATTCCTATGATATTGTTCTCCTTGGCTTCCACGGTCGAGCAGGCGAGGATGGACTACTTCAGGCCAACCTTGAGGCCAATCAGATTCCCTATACAGGCGCTGGTGTTGCTGATAGCTTATTGGCTTTCTCAAAGGATGCCTCCAAGCGCCAATTCAAGAAACACGGTATCCCAACTGCAGATTGGGAACTGCTTCTTCATGAAACGGGTCAATCACTACCTGAAACCAAACTTCCATTGCCATACGTTATCAAACCTGATAACGAAGGCTCAACAATTGGTCTATCGGTTTGTGAAAACCCTGACGATCTGGTTCAGGCTCGACAAGTTTCAGGAGCTTTCAGTAGGTTAATCTTTGAGCGATTCGTTCCTGGGCGCGAACTCACGGTAGGTGTCCTTGGAGATCAGGTATTTCCCATCGTTGAAATCTTCCCGGGTCATGAGTTGTATGATTATGAATCAAAATATACTAAGGGCATGAGTAACTATGAGTGCCCTGCTAAGCTGAGTGAATCACTGACCAGGCATATCAAGGATTTAGCAGTAAAATCAATGCAGTCAGTAGGTGTTCAGGTATATGGCCGAGTTGATTTTCGTCTGGATCCTGAGAATAAACCATGGTGTCTTGAGATTAATACTTTACCTGGGATGACAGAGACATCACTTCTACCTATGGGTGCTGCCGCAATTGGTCTCAGTTTTCCCCAACTAATAGATGAGATTTTAAAATTAAGTTTGAATAAATATAGCTAGGCTAGCAAGTATGAGTATTCGGTTTTATAACACAATCACACGTCAGAAGGAAGCATTTGAATCCCTGGAAACTGGTAAGGTTAAGATGTACACCTGTGGACCTACTGTGTATGATTATGCTCATATTGGTAATTATAGAACCTTTATCTTCGAGGATCTGCTGCGCCGATATCTTGAGTTTCGTGGATTCGATGTAAATCAGGCAATGAATCTCACCGATGTAGATGACAATACCATCCGCCGAAGTCGGGAAAGAAATATTTCACTCACCAAACTTACCGATGAATTTAAAGCGGCCTTCCATGCAGATTTGAAAACATTGAATATGCAAGCGGCTCAGAATTATCCTGAGGCCACGAACTTTATCCCGGAAATGATCACCATGATTACAGACCTGGAAACCAAAGGCTATACTTATACAACTCCAGACGGGAGTGTATTTTTTAATATTGAAAAGTATGAGCAATATGGAAAGTTGGCCAACCTCAACCCAGATGAAATGTTGAGTGGTGGTAGAGTCGCAGATGATAGCTATGAGAAGGAGGGAGCACGAGATTTTGCCCTCTGGAAAGGGTATAAACCTGAGGATGGAGATGTTCAGTGGGAATCGCCTTGGGGAAAGGGCCGTCCGGGCTGGCATATTGAATGTTCCGTCATGTCGACTCAACTCCTTGGTCCACACTTTGATATCCATTGCGGTGGTGTTGACAACATTTTTCCTCACCATGAAAATGAATTGGCTCAGAGTGTCTGTGCTACAGGTGCAGATTTTGTCAACTATTGGCTTCATTCCGAGTATTTGCTGGTTGACAATAAGAAGATGTCTAAGTCGCTCAACAATTTCTATACGTTGAGAGATCTATTGGATCAGGGTTATCCTGCTGAAGCCATTCGTTGGATGTTGATCACCACCCATTATCGCCAGAAACTCAATTTCTCTGTATCCCGTCTGGAAGAAGCCCAAAAGGCTGTAAATCGTCTGAGAGAATTCTACTCAAAGTTGAAGTCATATAATGGCTCAGGGGCAGAGGATGCCGGGGATCAGATAGGTGTTGCTGATGATCAGTTCACATCAGCTATGGATGATGACCTGAATATATCAGGTGGCCTGGCAGCTATTTTTGAATTGGTTCGCTGGGGCAATAGATCCATGGTAGAGGGTCAGTTAAGTGCCACCGGTGCTACTGATCTCATTAGTCTGGTCCACAAGTTTGACCATGTCTTGGGTGTGCTTGAGATGGAGAGTGGGTTGAACATTGAAATTGATGCTGAATTCATTGAAGCAAAAATCGTAGCCAGAAAAGAAGCACGAGCCAATAAAGACTTCGCCAGAAGTGATGCCATTCGAGATGAGTTGGTGGCTCTGGGTGTTGAGTTGATTGATACACCTGATGGTACCAAATGGAAAATGAAGTAGTCCACTAGAACCAACCCAGTAAGTAGCACTTTCCACCTTCAAAATTATTTCAGAATTACTTTCTCAATAGTTCTTGTGTCTGCAAGACCAGCATATATATTCTTCGGCTTTTAGAAATTTTAGATAAAAAACGGCCAAGGTAGCTCAGTTGGTAGAGCATCGGTTTTGTAAACCGGCGGTCGCAGGTTCGATTCCTGTCCTTGGCTCGAACTTTTGTTTTTTTTATTTGGGTCGATGGCCGAGTGGTTAAAGGCGGCAGACTGTAAATCTGCTCTCAATCGAGTACGGTGGTTCAAATCCATCTCGGCCCACGCTTTTTAACAATATTGGGGAGGCAATTCGAAGAAGTTGCTGTCTGAACCCAGTGGGTGTAGTTCAATGGTAGAACACCAGCCTTCCAAGCTGGTTATGTGAGTTCGATCCTCATCACCCGCTCAACTGACAGTGAATTGCCCCTAGGACCGGGGCTTTTTTATGTCAACTGCTCGGGTAGCTCAGTCGGTAGAGCACCTCCTTGGTAAGGAGAAGGTCAGCGGTTCAAATCCGCTCTCGAGCTCTAGCTTCCCCATAGAATTATTAACAACATGAAGCGATACGGAGGAATTGAAGTATGGCAAAAGTAAAATTCGAACGTAATAAGCCGCACGTCAATGTTGGAACGATCGGTCACGTTGATCACGGTAAGACAACATTAACAGCAGCTATCACACAGGTGTTGGCAGCCAAGGGATTGAGTGAAGTTCGCTCCTTT
>JABHBL010000002.1 GCA_018673925.1 Fidelibacterota bacterium | reverse complement strand
GTGTCCTTCCGGCAAGCGTGCGTGACTTGAGCAGCAGGCCAGTCTAAATTTCGCTTCCAACAATAATACTGGAGGTACCATGTCAATCGACGAGTTAGAGAGAAAAATAGGTAAATGGCGTAGAAATAAAACTAGTATTCGAGACCGGATGCCAGAAAACTGCTGGGAAGCAGCTGTAGAGCTGGCAGGTAAAAGCTCTGCCTCTCGAGTAGCAAGCAGATTGAAAATAAATGTCAATGATCTAAAAAGAAGAATGGCGCACCAGCAGGTTGCCACTCAAAGTACTAAGCCGAAATCGTTAAAATCCATAACCCTGAAAGAAATTCCACTGTCATCAAGGAGTAGTGGATATCTATTCGAAATTGTCTCTCCCAACGGCACTATTATCAGAGTTTATCAGTGATCGCTATTCCTCCACAGTCAAGAATTTTTGTGGTGGTCGAAGCTATTGACTTCAGAAACGGTATCAATGGACTTGGTAAAATCTGTCGCAGGGTGATCCACCAAGACCCCACTACCGGTGCTATATTTATTTTTAAAAACAAGCGCAATACCTCTGTAAAGTTGTTAGTGTATGATGGGGAGGCATTTTGGTTGATCAACCGTCGCCTGTCTCGTGGAAAACTTCGATGGTGGCCGAACAATGATGGCACTTCTTGCTCACTAACCTCCAAAGAGCTACAGACAATACTGATGAATGGCAATCCATCTCAAGCAGAATTTTCCAGTGACTGGAAGAGGTTGATCGCCTGACGCGATGGCCCTAGGCCATCAATATATATTGCACTATTATTATGGCATGTATCCCAAACGAAATAATAAATTACAAACTCCCAAGCAAGTTGAGCTATCTCAGGAGCAATTTGACGAGCTACAACGCCAGGTTAAAGAAAATAATTTATCAGATAAAAATCGAGATCTAGTGATCAATGTTCTTCAGTGTGTCGTCTGGCTAAACAAGGTAGTTGATGCGAAAAAATTAAGTATGAGGAGGCTGGCCAAGATCTTCGGGGGCTTCAAGTCTGAAAAAAGCTCCAAACTGCAACCAGAAAAAAATGAGTCAAAACCCAAAGATAACAATAAAAAAGATGATCCCCCCCCAGCTCCGCAGGCCGACAATAAAAAGAAGGGGAACGGAAAGAATGGGAAAGATAAGTTTAAAGGAGCGAAGCGATTCTTTCATGAGCACGAGTCATTAGCGTCAGGAGACAGCTGTCCCAAGTGTGATAATGGTAAGCTATATAATATTAAATCAGGGAGTAGTATCTTTATTACCGCAGATGCTCCACTCCGCTCAGAAATTCATGAGGCCGAGAAGCTGCGATGCTCCAGCTGTGCGTACATTTTCACGGCGATGCTGCCAAAGGAGGTTCGAGAGCAAAAATATGATGAGAGGGCCCATGCGATGATCGCATTGATGAAGTACGGCACTGGAACCCCATTTTATCGGCTTGCTGGTCTACAAAGACATTTAGGGCACCCTCTGCCTAGCTCGACTCAATGGGATAGAATCTATGAGTTGGCCGGTGATATTTTTCCAGTATGGCCAGCGCTGCAAGAGAAAGCTGCAGAGGGAAAGTTGCACTATATTGATGATACCGGAGGCAAGGTACTGGACAGTAAAAAGTTAAGACATCCAGACATCAAGCGTACCGGCACTTTCACCACTGGAATTCTCTCGAAGGTAAATGACCAGACAATCAAACTATTTAAAACTGGTGTCCGTCATGCTGGTGAAAATATTGCAGAGTTGTTAAAACAGCGTAAATCCAAGTCCATGCCAATTATAATGAGTGATGCTCTCTCTCGCAATGTCCCTAAGGATCTAGACTCTTTAACATGCTTCTGTCTTGTCCATGCCCGTCGAAATTTTGCCAATCTTACAGATAAAAAGAACCCCCAATGCATTACCCGGCATCCGATCCACTTGCTCGGCAAGATATTTATCAATGATGCCATGGCCAAGAACCTGAGATTGGATAGTGAGCAACGTAAGAAGTATCATCAGGAAAAGAGTATTCCGGCGCTACGACGGCTTCGTCGCTGGTGTTTAAAATGCTTTTATTTGAAAAAAGTGGAACCGAATGATGAGATGGGACAGGCAATCATCTATTTATTAAAGCATTGGGAGGAGCTGACTCAGTTTTTAAGAGTTGAAGGTGCCCCAGTTGATAATAATATCTGCGAGCGCCAATTGAAGATGGCCATCTTGCACCGTAAGAACTCCATGTTTTATAAAACCCAGCTAGGAGCTGATGTTGGCGACATGATGATGAGCTTAATTGCCACTTGCGTGGAAGCAAAGAGTAATCCACTGGACTATCTTGCAGCACTTAAAAAGTACCACAAGCTAGTTCGTCTATCACCTGAGAAATGGTTCCCCTGGAACTATGAGCAGAACTTCTCCCCAGCATAGGTGGGCAAAAAGTATGGATTTTGCCCAGTCTGCTTTATACTGATACCACCCAAGTAATAACAGTTAATTGCCAACGGCCAAAACAGGAGGTTTTTGCCCATGTCACTAAGCAAACGAATTGCGATCTATTCCCGAGTCTCCACTCATGATCAAAAGACTCTTCGACTTCAACTTGAACAATGCAGACAGTATGTCTCTGCTCGCCGTTGGTTAGTGGTTCAAGAAGTAACAGAAGTTGGCTCTGGTGTGGCCGTTCGATCTAAGCGAGAGGAGCTGCTAAAGTCTGCCAAACGAAAGCAAGTGGATATTATTCTAGTTTGGAAGCTTGATCGCTGGGGACGGTCAGTCACGGATTTGATCGCGACATTGCACGAGCTATATGAGCTAGGAGTTGGGTTTATCTCCATCACCGAGGCATTGGACTTT
>JABHBL010000029.1 GCA_018673925.1 Fidelibacterota bacterium | reverse complement strand
TCAGGGTGGGGTCGCAACGCCGGTCGCGGCGAAAAAGGTTATGGCTCCAGAACAGGTTCTAAAAGTGCCGGTTTGTTTGAGGGTGGCCAGATGCCTTTGCATAGAAGACTTCCTAAAAGAGGTTTTACAAATCATTTCCGTAAAGAATACGAAATCCTCAATCTTCGCGATCTTGGTCGTGTAGAAGCAAAGGTTATCGATGCAGCAGCACTCCTGGAAGCTGGACTCATCAACAAAGTTGATAGTTTAATTAAAGTTTTAGGAGATGGTGAAATTGATCGTGCAGTGGAAATCACTGTAGATGCTTTTAGCAAATCTGCTGAAGAGAAGATCACAGCTGCTGGGGGAAAGGTAGCTCGTAGATGATTGAAAAAATCAAAACAGTTTTCCGGATCCCTGAATTAAGACAGCGTATTCTATTTACTCTGGGTATTATTGCCGTGTTTCGTCTCGGCAGTCATGTCCCTCTTCCTGGTGTTGATGTTGAAGTCCTAAGTGCTGCTATCGAAAATTTGCAGCAAGGTATGCAAGGGTTTCTGGGGCTATTTGATCTTTTCGCAGGTGGTAACTTTAAAAAAGCCACTGTTTTTGCTATTGGTATCATGCCATACATCTCTGCCTCAATTATCCTCCAACTGTTGGGTTCTGTGATTCCTTATTTCCAGAAGCTGCAGAAGGAAGGTGAAGAAGGTCGAAAGAAAATTACTCAGCTCACTCGCTATGCTACTGTGCTTATCGCAACGATGCAGGCTTGGGGTATTGGTATCTTCTTGAGTTCTATGGAAGCTTCTGTAGGTGGTGGTACTGCTCAGGTTGTTCCTGATGGTGGTGTTGGTTTCATGGCACTTACTGTCATTACACTTGTTACAGGTACTGTCTTCCTCATGTGGTTAGGTGAGCAGATTACAGAACGTGGAATTGGTAATGGTATTTCTCTGATTATCATGATTGGTATCCTGGTAAGATTGCCTCAGGTAATCTTCAAGGAGATCCATTATGTACAGAATGACGTCCATACCATATTCACTGAGATCCTACTGATTGGAATTTTGATTGCTGTGGTTGCAGGTGTTATCCTGTTAACTCAGGGTACTAGAAAAATTCCTGTACAATATGCAAAACGTGTTGTAGGTCGTAAAGTCTATGGTGGTCAATCCACTCACATCCCATTAAGAATTAATACTGCCGGTGTTATGCCGATTATCTTTGCCCAGGCCATTCTTATGCTGCCTGGTATGGTAGGTACCTATTTCTCTGAGAGTCCATGGGTCGGTACCATGCTGAGATTATTCGATTATAATCATCCGGTCTATCTGACCATCTTCGGTCTATTTATCGTATTTTTTACATATTTTTATACTGCTATCGCTTTCAATCCGATTGAAGTAGCAGACAACATGAAAAAGCAGGGTGGTTTTATTCCAGGAATTAGACCTGGAAAAAGAACTGCTGAATACATCGATAACATACTCACAAGAGTAACACTGCCTGGTGCTATCGCATTGGCATTGATCGCCGTATTCCCATCCATCATTGTCAACTTTTTGAATGTTGATTATGATGTTGCCAGCTTTTTTGGTGGAACCAGCCTCTTGATTATGGTTGGTGTTGCATTAGATACATTGCAACAGGTTGAATCACATCTGCTCATGCGTCATTATGACGGGTTCATGAAATCTGGTAAGATTCGTGGCCGCAGGCGGATGTAGTTCTTTCTAAGTTGCGTTTTTTGATATGATTCGGTACAAATCAACGGATGAAATCCGTACGATCCGACGTGCTGCGAAGATCGTACATGAAGCCCTTCTCAAGGTTGAAGAAAATGTTCAACCCGGGGTCTCATTGAAGGAATTGGATACAATTGCTGAGGATTACATTCTAAGTCAGGATGCCATACCAGGCTTTAAAGGTCTGTATGACTTTCCTGCAACACTTTGTTTATCACCCAACGATATGGTTGTGCACGGCATTCCAGATGACACTGTGCTCAAGGAAGGTGATATTATTGGAGTAGATTGTGGTGCCATTGTAGATGGATATTACGGAGATCACGCAAAAACTTTTGCAGTTGGTACGATCTCTGAGGAAACTCAAAAGCTCCTCGACGTAACGAGGGAATCGCTGTACCGCGGCATTGGACAGTGTATCCCGGGAAACCATCTCAATGACATTGGACACGCTATACAGTCATTCTGTGAATCACACGGTTATGGCGTTGTTCGTGAGTTAGTTGGCCACGGTATTGGACAGAAATTGCATGAGGATCCTCAAGTCCCGAATTATGGGATTGCAGGGACCGGAGTGGAATTGAAGGAAGGTATGTGTTTGGCCATTGAACCGATGATAAATGCAGGTGTAAAAGAGATTTTCACCGGCAAAGATGGTTGGGCGATTAAGACCCGTGATGGGGAATATTCGGCTCACTTTGAACACACCATAGCAATTACTGCAAATGGTCCAGTTGTGCTAAGCACGGCTGAAGAAACGGTATTTGATTAGGGTAAGGGGAATATGGCAAAAGAGAAAATGATCGTGGCGGATGGCAATATTTTGGAGAATCTTCCAAATGCCTCATTTCGCGTGAAGCTCGAGAATGGTCATGAAGTCCTTGCACACATATCTGGTAAAATGCGAATGCATTATATTAAGATACTTCCAGGAGATAAGGTGACGGTTGAATTGTCACCATATGATTTATCCCGTGGTCGAATCACATACCGATACAAATAACTAAATAGGACGTAGATTAATGAAAGTTAGAGCATCAGTAAAGCCAATTTGTGATAAGTGCAAAGTGGTCCGCCGTAAAGGCAAGGTGTTAGTTATTTGCGAAAATCCTAAACATAAGCAAAGACAAGGTTAAGGAGTACTCACTTGGCACGTATAGCAGGTGTTGACTTACCCAGAAACAAGCAGCTTCAATATGGTCTGACATACATTTTTGGTATTG
>JABHBL010000028.1 GCA_018673925.1 Fidelibacterota bacterium | reverse complement strand
TTAAACAAAAAACGCTTCTGGAGAGGAAGCGAATCAACTTGAAACTGCGACACCAAGAGGTGTTCGCGTAACATCTTGGATGGCCCAAATGTATCTCTTAAGTTCTGAGCATATCTGTCCGAATTACTTTGACAACGTACAATACTGGATCATTTTAGGAGGAGTATCTGTTCATAAATGAACACCCCTGGGGTAACGATAAGCGCAGTGGCCGGTCTTGCTTTAAGATCTTCCCTTGTTTTACATCCGAAGACCAGGGGAATTGTGGTCATTTTTGCTTGGCCGCATTGCCGCGTCTGACCTGTTTTTTGTTCTTTATATAGATGAGCTTGAAACGTCCTTTCGGACTTTCACGCTGTTCAATTTCGAATTTCTGGGTTGATTTGATCAGGGGCGTTAACTTCTGAAATCCATAGTTTCTTGAATCAAAATTGGGCTGTTTTTTCTGAAGCAAATTTCCCACATCCCCCAAAAAGGCCCAGCCATCATCATCTGCCAGATCAGAGACGGTGGCTGAAATCAATTTGATGACCTTGGGGGTAATGTTGTCAATATTTTTGGTTTCAGGTGACTCGCTTCTCGTGATTTCAGTCTGGTTTTCTTCAGCTTGATTCTTCAAAATTTCAATGTAGATGAATTTATCGCAAGCCACGATGAAGGGCTCAGGGGTTTTCTTCTCTCCAATACCAAAGACGGTCATACCCGCTTCTCTAAGTCGGGTGGCCAGTCGGGTAAAATCACTGTCGCTGGAGACCAGGCAAAAGCCATTAACCTTCTCCGAATATAGTATATCCATGGCATCAATGATCATGGCGGAATCTGTGGCATTTTTTCCTGTGGTATACCCATACTGCTGAATGGGGGTGATGGCATTTTCCAGTAGCACGTTTTTCCATTTTGAGAGATTTGGTTTAGTCCAGTCTCCATAAATACGCTTGAGGGTTGGATTGCCATATTTGGCTATCTCTTCCATCATTTCTTTTATATAAGCAGATGGAATATTATCACCATCAATCAAAACGGCTATTTTTAAATCCATTTCACACCTTCAGATTGGTTTTTATTCAGTCAAAACAAGTAAATCACGTCCAATATTAACTTGATTCATCGGAAAGGTTTAGGCTTATCTCTTAAAATGAGGACCTTATGTCCCGCAGGGGCTACCCTGTTGGTATCACCCATTCATGATGTACTGGTCCCGCAGTCCGTAGACCTCATCCCAGATCCGGGTAAAACGGTCCTGGTTCACCTCTGGTTTTAAGAACATCATGGTACACAGACGGGCCTGGCGCTTTGTGGTGCTGCTTTTTGAATACAGTTCCAGCGCAAAGCTCGAGAAATCACGGACAATAAAATCAAAGATCTGGTCTATAAGATCATCACTTAAGCTATATATCTTTGCATTCTCAAGGATCAGTTGGCCATAGACCACCAGGGTGAACAGCTCTCCCAGGGCCATGATGAAGTCAATGTCCCGGCGTTGCTTGTTGCTGGGGGTGGCCAGCATGAGCAGGATCTTTAACACACGGATCTGTTTTTTGAAAATTTTCACGTTGGGTAGTTTTACGGGGCCATAAATCTGACGGTAATCGTGGAAGCGTGTTTTACCCAGGCCTTTGGTGGGTCCCTGATCAAACAGAAAATCATCATTTCCAGGCGCTGACTGTTGGCCCACTTCAGGGTATTCAGCTGATTTGAAAAAGTAGTTGCCCATAAATTTCACGATGAGGGCAATATTCACATGAACCGTGCCCTCCAGCTTTGGCAGGGCCCTGATATCTCGGGCGGCCATTTCAAAAAAGGGGTCTTTTTCAAAGCCCTTGGCTGCGATCACATCCCAGAGCAGATCGATGACGGATTCTCCCTGGGTGGTGACCTTCATTTTTACCACGGGATTGTACAAAAGATAGCGTTTGTCCTCAGGAGACGCTACCCGCATGTAGTCTGCCGCCCTGAGGGCCACCAACTTCATAGCTATCAGTCTTGAATAGGCATCTACGAACATTCTTTTTACATGGGGAAAGTCGGTAACATGCATCTTGTAGAGCTGCCGTTTCGAGGCGTGATCAATGGCTTCATACATGGCGTGGGTACACATACCGATGGAAGCCCAGCCCAGGTTATACTTCCCTATATTAACCGTGTTTAACACGGCATCCCAAGCCTCACGACCTTTATGCAGAATATCGGCTTCGCCGATGGGGTAATCCGTGAGACTATATTCAGCCACATAGCTCTGGCTGTTGACCACATTCTTGACGCATTCATATTTTTCGTGCTGATAATTCGCCACAAAGGTGACATAGTCCTCGGAGCCAGATACCTTGCCAAAGGTAGACACCATCTTGGCAGTGTTGCCATTCCCGATATAGTATTTTGAGCCATTCGCCTTGTAGCTCCCGTCCTTTTGTGGGGTCAAGGACATCTCCGTGGAATAGATATCAGCGCCATGCGCTTTTTCTGAGAGACCAAAGGCAAAGACCTCGCCTTCTTTCAGCAGTTGTGCCGCTCGCTTTTTGAGAACCTCGTTATCAGACATCCAGATGGGTCCCAAGCCCAAAATTGTAACCTGCCAGGTATACCAATAGGCCAGTCCATAGAAACCCAGGATCTCATTAAAATGAGCGATCCGCCAGGTGTCCCAGCGACAACTCTCTGCGCCATAGCCTGTGGGCGTGAGGAGCGTTGAGAAGATCTCTTCCTGTTTGATGAATTCTAGAAAATCAGCATACCATACGCGTTGATGGTCATCATCTTTGATCTTTTTGAGTCCCTTGGATTCAAAGAAATCGATGGTTTTGTGAATGATTTCCTGAAACGCTTGATCCTCATGTTCCAGTTCATACTTCCGTGGATTTAATAGCATGGAGCCCCCACAAGTTACAATCAATTTCTTAAGTTCAAGTTGATTAAAGTTCATCGCGAAATATTTAAAAAAGTTACTTTCGAAAGGATCATCACAATTACAGAATATTACTTTCCCACGGAGCTGGTCCGCATAATGTCGCAACTCTTTTTCTATATCTCCCAATTGAGTGTAGAATTCATCATTTTTTACTTTTTTTGCTTTGCCTAAGCTTCTATTTGCCATAATTATTATTGCTTATTTTTTTCATGACTGTCATTAAATATAGTGCCCGAGTGTTGCAATTATTCTACTGAATCTGATGGTTAAATCCAATTGTTAATATTTTTTTATGACAAATAACTTCATGTACACCAGCGTACGCTCTCTTCCCACGTGCAATTGAGCCCAACTAACGGCTTAGGCTTAACCTGCACTCAAGAGGTTCTTGGATTTGAACAAAATTGTGTATCTCCATATTCATAACTGCAAACCAAGTCCCCCTAGGCAGGTCAGGTTCAAGCCTCGTATAGTGCTATCCGTACTGTTCAAGCAGTTACATTGTGGAGTTAAGGCAAGGGAGAGGGAGAGAGATCTAAGCCTCGGTACATCTCGAATGATATCGTAACAAAGAAACATCTCCCCACTCCCCCTTTTTCAGTTTCTTCAAATTCTGAACAGTACTTAGAGATCCTGCAAGCCAGTCAGGAATCCCGCATAAGACTACGAGAAAAGAATACAAAGAAACCATGCCTATCTCAATAAGCTTAAAATAGGAGACTCTACCTACAATGACACCAATTAAACAAGTCATCGGTATCGATATGTCAATGGACACCTTCGTCTGCTGTGTGGGCACAATCAACCCGGATCAGCGTACTCAGATCAGCCCGCACAAAGATTTCAAAAACAATATTACAGCGTTCAAACAGTTCTACAAATTCGCTCTATCACAACAGATCAATGAGGTCCCGCAGTACTTCCTCATGGAAGCTACCGGTGTCTATTATGAAGCCCTTGCCTACTTCCTGAAATCTCAAGGAGCTCGTGTAATTGTTGTTCTGCCCAATAAGGCTAAACACTTTGCAAAGACACTGACCATTAAATCAAAGACCGATCCCATAGATGCTCACATGCTGACCCAAATGGGACTGGAGAAGCGTTTAAGTGAGTGGGAGCCACCATCTGAGCTGATGAAGGAACTCAGGCTTCTCACTCGAGAACACTTCGCTCTCACAGAACTGAGGACCGATGCAAAGAATCGAATCCATGCAAAGACCCACTCTTACAAACCTGGTAGAGATACCATCAATCGACTCAAAC
This sequence comes from Fidelibacterota bacterium, assembly GCA_018673925.1. Taxonomy (GTDB): domain Bacteria; phylum Fidelibacterota; class UBA8477; order UBA8477; family JABMPR01; genus JABMPR01. The sequence goes on along the minus strand of JABHBL010000028.1, from coordinate 619 downwards.
AACAGGTCTCTCTCTATGACCGTCACATCAAACAGATCGAAGTCAATATCCTGTCCCTACTCAAAAGCGATCTACAGATATGGGGCAAGATCGAGAACATTCTCCCGGTGAAGGGCATCGGTATCATGACCATTGCAAGGGTCCTGGCTGAGACAGACGCTTTTGCTTTGATCCGTAACGGAAAGCAGCTCACCAGTTATGCTGGTCTCGATGTCGTCCTCAAGGAATCAGGCAAATCCAGGGGTAAAACCGTCATTTCAAAGAAAGGAAACCATCACTTGAGACAGGCTGTTTACATGCCGGCTATCTCAGCGATCAAGTCAAACAAAAATATGAAAACCTACTACGACAGAATGCTCGAAAGAGGCAAACCGAAGAAGGCTGGTGTGGTTGCTATTGCCAGAAAACTGTTACTACTTATCTACTATCTTTGGTCAAACGAAACGCCTTATGATCCTGCATATTCGGCTTGACTTTGACTACAGTACCTTTGTTATACCGCGCTCTACTCAAATCTTTCATCAGCTTTTTTGAAATCTGCATCATCAATATGCTCAGAAAGCCAGCCAATAATTTCTTCATCGACACCATCAAAAACACTTACATAAGGCTTAATATC
>JABHBL010000027.1 GCA_018673925.1 Fidelibacterota bacterium | reverse complement strand
TGGCTATCCAAACCTGGAGTTCCATCTCCGCCAGGCCCTGGACCAGACCTATGCCCTCAATCTGCCCATGTTTGCCCTTGAAAGCGGCAAATTCAAGATCGATTACCACGAGCTCCAAAACCTCATTTACAGACTGGGGGAGCTTGAACCGGATCAGGGCTTCAGATCAAGCGAGTTGCATGGAATGGGCTTGCTTTCGCTCCTTTCCCACAAGCTGATCCGCCTATATCGCAATCAGGTCAATCCTGGCTATATCAAAGACCTCACCCAATATCTTGAGACCGAACTGAGTCCAGCAGTTCTGGATGAACTTCTGACCAACTATCTGGAAGCCTTGCCCTCAGAGAGCTACAAGTCGTCCAATCAGAGTATTAATGAGTATCTAAAAGGGGCTACCAAGTCGGTTCCAAATACCCAGATCGTTGTTGAAGAGCTGTTGGTTCATATACTGGCTTTAAATAATCCTGCCTTTGAAAAATATGATGTTGTTTTCAGGGAAGATTTTCATCAAGCATTGAAAAGCTCTGACAAACTCTTGAAAAGCATCCAGGAATGGTCATCTGATTCAGCTGGCTTTGGAAGTGCTGGCAGCAATGTGATTGAATTGCTCATGGAGCCCATCCTGGCAGCGCCAGATTCTATTGAGGGACAGCTCACTTTCGTTCGCGAGAAATGGGGCAATTATTTAGGATCCCATTTATTGGATCTCCTTCGCGGTCTTGACCAATTTGAAGAAGAGACGCGCCTTCGTGGCTTTGGTCCCGGTGAATCTCAGGTGCCCAGTTACTCTGGTGAACTAGCGGAGGGCGAATATTACAGCGAAGACAGCGATTGGATGCCTCGGGTAGTCATGATTGCCCGTAATTCCCTGGTCTGGTTAGATCAACTATCTAAAAAATATGAACAAGACATCAAAACTTTGCGAGACATTCCTGATCAGGAATTGGATCTCCTGGCACAGCAAGGCTTTACCGTTCTGTGGCTGATTGGCTTATGGCACCGCAGTAGTATTTCTAAGAAAATTAAGCATTGGTGCGGAAATCCTGATGCTGAATCTTCTGCCTACTCACTCAAAGAATACGAGATTGATCCCAGTATTGGTGGACCAGATGCACTTGAAAATTTAAAACAGCGTGCCTGGGAGAGAGGGATCCGACTGGCCAGTGATATGGTGCCCAACCATACCGGGCTCGATTCAGACTGGTTAAAGCAACACCCCGAGTGGTATGTCAGTACCGACCAATCACCTTTCCCATCCTATCGTTTTGAGGGTGGAGATCTATCGGATGATCCAGACTTAAGTATTCACCTGGAAGACCACTATTTTGACCGTAGTGATGCCTCAGTCGTGTTCAAAGCCCACGATCATCGCAATGGGAGCACCAAGTTCATTTATCATGGCAATGATGGCACCTCCATGCCCTGGAATGACACGGCTCAACTCAATTACCTTAATCCCGAATTAAGAGAAGCGATTATCCAGACTATTCTGGATGTCGCCCGACAATTCAAAGTCATTCGATTTGATGCTGCCATGACTCTGGCCAAGCGCCATGTCCAACGCTTATGGTTTCCAGAACCTGGATCCGGCGGAGACATCCCTTCCAGAGCAGGGTTTAGCATGAGTGGGGCTGACTTTGATGCAGCCATACCAGCCGAATTCTGGCGCGAAGTGGTAGACAGGGTCGCCAGTGAAGTCCCCGATACATTGTTGTTGGCTGAAGCATTCTGGATGATGGAAAGCTATTTCGTGCGAACTTTAGGGATGCACCGCGTTTATAACAGTGCTTTTATGAATATGCTGAAGATGGAAGAAAACGCCAAGTTCTTTGAGATGATTGCCAAGACCCTGGAATTTGACCCGCGCATCTTACAACGTTTTGTGAATTTCTTAAGCAATCCAGATGAGGATACGGCTATTGCCCAGTTTGGTATGGGTGACAAATATTTTGGAGCCACCGTCCTTATGGTGACACTCCCTGGTCTACCCATGTTTGCCCATGCTCAGATTGAGGGTTTTGAAGAGAAGTACGGCATGGAATATCGTCGTGCTTATTGGGATGAAACACCTGATGAGGATCTGATCAACAGACACAAAGACCTGATCTTCCCCCTCATGAAAAAGCGCTATCTCTATGCAGG
>JABHBL010000026.1 GCA_018673925.1 Fidelibacterota bacterium | reverse complement strand
TTGTCTTTTCTTTGCTGTAATCATCCATAGGCAAGCTGCTGATAGACTCGTTGAAATGCAATAAACACCGGTGACCCTTTCCCAAAGCGTAGAAATGGGTATCGGCTCTTTTCAAGGTACTGCGCACCCACATAGATCAATTCTTGAAGTACGGTTCTGATTCGACGCCTTTTGGCGCTGTGACGTACAGGGGAGTCCTTGCCCATTAATCCAGCCAGCCCAATCCATTTGAGAATATTGTAGGTCATGGCTCCCATACTCAAAACAAGGTCGTTGCCATCGAAGGATTGTGAGGGGAGGCGCTCTAGGTCAAGGTCACTCTTGATTTCACTATGAAACTGCTCTGAAGTGGCGTGGTCACAGTAGAGTGCAATGACCTCCTGGTCATTATGCTCCAGCGTAGTCCACCACCCTTCTATCTCCAGCTTTGGAAAGAGCAGGTCTTGCCCCTCTTTATCAATGCTGCGTCTGGTGATCTGTATCACTTTGCGGGTGGTATAGCTCTTTCCATTGTACTTTTCATCGGCGTAGATGCTGAAGGTGGCCGTCTCTTTTCCTGCTCTGGGAGTGCTCCATTGAACGTGGTGCCCCAAGTCTTGGGCATATTCATACCATTTCTGTTTGTTCTCGTCAGATGCCTCACTTCGGGGGTTCCATTTGATGATGTGATCCAGCAGGAGTGGGGTATCTAGCTTATAGAGCCAGGCACGGGTTTCAACTGCATCGTGCCCACTATCCAGCCTGACAAGCAGGGCTTGTTCGCTAATCAATCGCTCTTTCATGATGCGATGGATGGCCTCAAAATTGCGCTCCAGGGTATAGGTGAACTCACATTGACTGTGCTGTGATCCAGCACGTAGCTCATAGCCGATGGCCCACCCTTCCTGCCCAAGATAGCTGGCGATGGGGGCATACCCATCCATCCCTTTGTAGGTGTAGGAAACATGCTCTTTTTTGGTGTTGGAGTTGTCGTGTGGCGTAACGTCAATATCCAATGGGATATGCCCAGTATAGAGTGGTGTTAATGGAACTTCACGATTGACAAGGAAGTCAGTACTGCTCCGATCAATGACTGGGATGAGTTGGCTGGCCTCTTTTTTGAGGCGAGTACGTAGTGTGGCTTCGGAGGGTACCCCTTTCTTTAAGCCCATTGCCTCCTTGAAAAATTGGTCATTGGATACCGCCTCAACGGCAGCAAACTGGTGCTTACCTCGGGAGAGAACACCAAAGTAGCTTTTGATAACGTCACTCATCGGAGTTCCACTCTTTTGCTTGTAACGCTGATCAAGTTCTTTGGTGAGAGAGGTGAATCGATCAATGGCCTTGCCAATCAGCGCCAAACCGGCATGGCTGGTGATCATTTTCTTGGGGTGATTCTCAAGCTTGAATGTCTTCATGTCAGATTCAGATATTTTGGTGCTTTGTTCGAATTTAAAGGTACGCATGGTGGGGCTGGGGGGGGGTTAGCGACTCACCATTCTGGCGAACTTAAGTATAGCACAAATATCAGGCATTATCATTATATATCAAATAGATATAGGAGTGACTATACACCGTTCTTTCGGATTCAGGTTAGATAGAGCGCTCTTCTGTCTTTCTAATGGCAGCCCCTAGTGGTGCTTTCTGCTGTTAGAGAGACAGAGCCCCCCCCCCATTTTATGCAGTGAACCGAATGCCTGTTCTGTTGTCCATGTACAATCAGTCAAGAACAACAGGAGGAGGATGTCCGTGAGAAATGGAAAAAATATTGTAAAAAAGGTGGTGGGAGCTTTGGCGGGAGTGATCCTGGTTGGCGGCCTGTTACCTATTAGCAGTGGGGTGAAGGCCGCTGATATAGTGGTCTACAAGAGTCCAACCTGTGGCTGTTGCAATGCATGGGTTGATCACCTCAAGGAGAATGGGTTTACTGTAGAAACTAAAGATCGGCAGAATATGAGCAAGATCAAGGATCTGATGGGGGTGCCTCAAAACCTCAGGTCATGCCATACCGCGGAGGTAGGAGGGTATCTGTTAGAGGGGCATGTTCCCGCAGATTTAATTGCGAAGATGCTTAAGGATAAGCCCCAGATCAAAGGGCTGACTGTTCCAGGTATGCCAATGGGGTCGCCAGGTATGGAGGGAAATAGAAAAGATCCATACGACATACTCGCGTTTAAGAAGGGTGGAGAGGTCCAGATTTACGGGAGCCGGAACCAGTAGTGATGTTCAACATGAAGCGCTCTCTTGTTATGCTGAGTCTGCTGTTATATCAGGCGACTGCTTTTGCTGGAGGCTTCCCTTTGGATGATGAGCAGGTGCGGCAGCTACTCATCAACGACTCTATTCGAACCTTTCCTGGAAACTGCCCTTGCCCATATAGCCTCAAGCAGAAAAAAACCTGTTTCGGGAAGCGCTGTAAAGTGAGACCGTGTGGTGGAAGGAGTGCTTGGAGCATGACTCCACTGGGTTACCCCAGCCCACTATGTTTTCGTACGGATGTGAGTGATGAGATGATTTTTCAGTTTCGTCAGGGAGGGTAGTCTACCGTTGGTCTGTACAGTGGTTGGCGCTATTGTGATTGTTCAACCATGTAATCCACAATCTCCTTGAGAGTCTCATCGCTCAATGCGGACCCTCCGCGAGGCATCATGATTGGGTTAGTTGTTGAGCCGTTGATTGCTGTTGAGTAGAGGGCCTCTATCCCTTTGGCGATACGGGGCTTCCATGCGGCTTTATTGCCGACACCTGGAGCGCCTATTGCATCTCCTACTCCGCGCATGTGGCACCCCTCGCAGCTGGCCCCATAAATGGTCTCTACAGCCGCCATAGCTGGTTGACTGGCTACTGCTATCACTAAGCAGCATCCTTTTATTATCTTATTCATTTTGCTCCTCCTTCAATGGAAAAAAATAAATTAATGTATGAGGCTAATTCCTAATGGACGACCTCATCTCCTGAGCCTGCCTGTATCTGCATGGCATTACCCAATATGCCAGCTAGGTACTCAAAGCCTGTAATCAGCATCCTCTCTGTCTCTTCGTCAACCTTATCAGTGTGCATCGCTGCATAGATCCGTTCTAGGGCTATAGAGCCGTGTAGGCGATCATGTTCTGCAATAATCAGTGAGGCAATTCTGAGTGCCTCTTCTAACTCTTCTCTATTGGCGGCCTTGAGTATAGCATTGGTTGTAGAGAGTGCTGTGGCTAAATCCTGAGTGCTCATATTTCCTGCGCCTGTTTGAGTGAACTCAGCTCAATGGGTATGGATACCCCATAGATCTCGATATTGGTTTTACCGGGGTGCTCTCTCTCGGTTAGTTCAGAGAGTGGGGAGGCTTGGACAAAGTAGGAAGTCGTGAGCAGAAGAAGAGTGAGGAGCTGTTTCATCAATGTTGTCTCAGGGGTCTATAAAAAGGTGCTTGTACTTCGTGTCTTCATGCAAAATATGGTCAGTCCACCAGCTTACTAGGAAATCGATTGTCTGTTCTGAGCTAAGGCCATTACAGTCCAGTAAAAACTCCCTTAATTTGCTAGAGAATTGCTCGTGAGACTTGATGTGTTCTTCAAGGTTTGGCATTTTTACTGAAAGCAGAACAACCCCTTCTGCTCCAAAGTGGTGGGTGATTTGTTGAGAGAGTAGCGATAATGCCGTTAATAAGTCGCTTTTTGGGCGTTTCCCTTGCCTGATTTCAATCATCTTATTAATCAATGCAAGTATTTGTTGGTGTTGATCATCCATCAATGAGTGACCGACACTCCAACTCTCTTCGTTCCAAATAATCTTTTCCATCTTGTTCTCCCCCAAGCGTGACATTGGTTTATTGATCTTGCCTGAATGGCTTAGTGAGGGCAACTGGTGAAGTGCAACTATTTACTGCGGTAAACTGGGTGTTATGAATAATCTATTGACCACTATTCCCGATGAAGTTGAGCAAGAGCTCTTTGATGAACTCATTCATAGCGACAATGTGCGGATTGAGCGTATCGTATCAAAGGGGCAGAGCTCTCCTGAGTCAGGGTGGTATGACCAAGATGAGCAGGAGTGGGTTGTGGTGTTGCAGGGAGGAGGGGTAATTCAGTTTGAGGATGGAGATGAGGTTAAGCTGAGCAGTGGAGACTACATCAACATTCCGGCACACCGGAGGCATAGGGTTGCATGGACTGCCCCAGACTGTGTGACCATTTGGTTAGCAGTGTTCTATTAATGATGAAGTGCCTGAGCTGAGTGACATAGATAAAAAAATCTAATGTGACAAATGGAGATGATCTGCTATTAATTGTGGATGGGGAGGAGGCTTCAGGCTGTTTTCAAATGGCATATTACTCAATGCGGCTCCTAATACGCTGGTATTAGGCATATCGTTACCCCCTTCTCCGCTCAATCTCCTTCATCGCTTCAATCCCCTGTACAAAGTCGCGGCATAGTTGTAGCCCAATCCAGATGGTCTGCGGCCCCGGGTA
>JABHBL010000025.1 GCA_018673925.1 Fidelibacterota bacterium | reverse complement strand
GTGAGTATCGCTTCATTAGCTTCAAAAGCGTTCTTGCACTCCTGAAGGATTTCAAAACCAGGTATATCAGAGAGATATTTCTTAATAACTGCCCGAGCCGGAGCTTCATCGTCCACAATAAGACAACGAATATTGGTCTGAGTACTCATAGGGTCTCATTTTCCAATTTGATCACCATTTCCACGCTAAACTGATGCCCATCATCCATGATCTCAAAGCTATGTTTGCCCGGGTAGATAAGATCTAGTCGTTTGCGAACATTTTCGAGACCAATACCTCCCACACTCCCAACACTTTTCGCTTCGTCTTCAAAGTTGTCCCTCAAATTTGTACATTTAAATCTGAGTTCACTAAATTCCTGTTTAAACTCTACATCAATAGAGGGCTTATCACTCGAGATATTTACACCGTATTTGAAGGCGTTTTCAATCAGCGGTACAAATAACAAGGGAGCTATCATCATTGTAGTATCAGAAATTTCCATCCTTAAATCAACTTGCACCGATTCATCAATGCGAACTTTTTCGAGAGCAATATAGTTGGTTAAAAATTCCATTTCCTTTTCCAGGGGGACTTGCTCGTCCTGACATTCATAAATGATATAGTTCAAGAGACCAGAAAGCTTCAAGATTAGTTCTGGCGTTTGTGGAGATTCCAGAAGGCTATGTGAATAGATATTGTTTAAAGAATTAAACAGGAAGTGAGGATTTACTTGGGCTTTTAGTGAATCAAGCTCGGCCTTTAATTGACGACTTTCCAGATCTTTTACAGATAAAGCTTCCTGCTGTAATCGCTGATTAACGCGCATAAAATGTAAAGCAGATGTGACGGCCACTAAAGATAACTGCATGAACGCCATGGGAATGACAAACATGTAAGACGGTCTGTCCTTCAATATGAAGGGCGGGCTAAATTCTGGAAACAAGCGCATGAAAGAAACTATTATTCCCCCATTTACGAGAACTAGAGTTATCATCAATAAACCATACAAAAAGAATTTGCGTCTTTCAAAATACCTTGGAATCAAGATGTTTAGATTCAGATAGACAACAGAAATCATCACAGCTATTTGCATAAATTCAAAGGGTAAATGAAAGCTTACATCCCTACCCTCATTGGATCTCATCAAACTGATCAAAAATAGAAAGATGAAATAGGCACTCCAGAATAATAAGTGCTGTGCAATACGATTGTCTGGAAGTTTCATTCGTTTAATCATGGCCGGAATATAGATTTTAGCACCCACTTCAGCCCGAACTTTCGAGGTCTATAACACTTCACACGACGAACCACCCTATTTCTGCGACAAACTTTCAAAATGGCGGATATCCCGTCCTTTTATGAATTGATCGCATGAGAACGGTATTCATCGAATATCAAAACGTATCACGTTGGGTTGGTTCTAGGTTGGCCCCGCAATGAGAAAGAAGACCAATCAAATGGAGAAGCAAATTATGAAAATCACTATTAAAAACACAATGAGTCTGGTTGCAGTTCTAACCGGATCGCTCGCAATAATGTTTCTACTAATGAGTATGAAAAGCGCCCCTGAACGCAAGGTTCAGGAAGACACAAGAATTGTTGTAGCCACTCAGGAAATTGTTAACTCAGATATCCAGATTACGGTCCCAGTCATGGGAAAAATCAGTGCTCGCGAAAAAATTACCCTCTTTGCCGAAGTATCCGGCATCCTTTTACAGTCTGAAAATGAATTTCTCGCAGGATATGAATTTGATAAGGATGACGTCATGCTCCGTATCAACAGTGAAGAGTCAGAGTTTAATCTCAAAGCCCAACGCAGTAACCTCATGACCGCAGTTGCAGCCTTACTTCCTGAATTGAAATTCGATTATCCTGAGAGTTATGTGAGCTGGGAAGCGTATTTACAGGCATTTGATATCAATGGTGACACCAAACCCCTCCCTGAACCTCTCAATGAGCGAGAGAGCTATTTTGTGGCCAATAAGGGCATTGCCAGAACCTATTACGATATCAAAGCCTCAGAAACTCGACTGGCCAAGTACACTATCAGAGCACCTTTTGATGGAACAGTGACCGAAAGCTTTATCAAACCGGGTAACCTGGTTCGCAACGGACAGACACTGGGTGTGTTTCTAAATCCTGAGATGTATGATCTGGAAGCCACCGTAGGAATCAATGAAATCGAGCATATCTCTGTGGGTGATGATGTAAAACTCAGTAGTGGTAATTCAGAATCCACTTGGATGGGCACAGTAAGCCGCATCAGCGATGGTTTAGATGTCAATAGTCAAATGGTAAAGGTCTTTATCTCAGTTTCTGGTCCCGAGCTGAGGGAGGGTATGTATCTCAAGGGTGACATCCTGACAAGTTCATCACTTGAAGGTGTCATTCTTCCTCGTAAGCTTCTGGAATCAAATGATACTGTCCTGGAAGTGGAGAACGGGAAAATTAATCGCCTCTCAGTACATGTGGTTTCAACCCGAGGTGAAGAGGCTATTGTTACAGGTCTTAGTGATGGAACTCAAATCTCCCTCAGGACTCAGAATCTCCAAAATGGAACCGTCGTTCGGGTCATTGAAGATACTGCAGATAATTCTTCAGAAATGGCAAGCTAAGGAAACATCATGAAATCCCTTATTCAATATTTTATCAAATACTCCACAGCAGGGAATGTCATTATCCTGCTCCTGGTTTTTCTGGGACTCATGGGCTTTAGCTCCCTGCGTTCCACCCTTATGCCCCAAATAGACTTGGGCGTAATCAATATTATGACAACTTATCCTGGCGCTTCCCCAGAGGAGGTTGAACAAGGTGTCGTCCTCAAAATTGAGGAAAATATACAGGGTATCAGCGGCATAAAGAAAATCACCTCCACCTCAATGGAAAATGTGGGAACTGTCACCGTAGAACTCATCAGCGGCGGCGATCCTGACCTGGTCCTCCAAGAGATCAAAAACGCCGTCGATGGTATTAGTTCCTTCCCCTCAGGTATTGAGCCACCCCGCACTGCTAAATGGGAATTCCGCTCTGAGGCCATTGAATTCATGATTAATGGAGATGTTGATCTCCACGAATTGAAGGACGCTGCACTACGGATCGAGGATGATTTATTGGCCATGGATGGCATCTCAAAAATCGAACTCAAGGGTTATCCTGATGAGGAAATAGAGATTGCTTTCCGGGAATCAGATCTGGAGACCTATGGTCTCACAATGGCCGAAGCGGTGGGCATGGTCCGCAAAGCCAATATCGATCTGACAGGTGGCACCATCCGTGGTGAAACCGAAGATTTGAGCATACGTACGCGTCAAAAACGCTATTATGCGTCAGAGATGCATGATATTATTCTGAGGATACTCCAGGACGGCACACTGCTATACCTCGGTGATGTTGCAGATATCACTGAGAAATGGGCTGAAACTCCAGATGCTGTTTATGTAAATGGTAAGCCGGCAGTGCTGGTCTCTGTCAATTATACCAGTGACGAAGATGTCATTGAAACCGCTGATATGGTGAAGACCTACATTGCCGATTTTAATGAAAAAAATGATGTGCTGGAAGCACAGGTCTTGCGCAACGCAGCAACCTCCATCGAAAGCATGCAGAGCATACTACTCAATAATGGTATGGTTGGATTCTTTTTGGTCCTCCTCTTCCTATCCCTGGCACTCAATCCACGCATGGCCATTTGGGTAGCCATTTCCATTCCCCTATCCTTTCTGGGTATGTTCGGGCTGGCCGCTCTGATGGATATTACCTTGAACCGCATCTCACTTTTTGGAATGATTCTGGTGATTGGTATCCTGGTGGATGATGGTATCGTCATCGCTGAAAATATCTACCAGCATCATGAAAAGGGTAAACGACGCATTCGAGCTGCCATTGATGGTTCACTGGAAGTATTACCAGCTGTCTTCTCAGCTATTCTGACCACTATGGTGGCGTTTTCAGCTTTCCTTCTTATTGAAGGAACCTTCGGGCAATTCTTCCGAGAAATGGCCTTTGTTGTCATGGCTGCCCTTTTTATATCTCTTATTGAAGGTGCACTTATCCTGCCTGCGCATATAGCGCATTCAAAGGCTCTTGCAGCAGATAGAAAACCAACAAAACTCGAAGTCAAATCCAACCAGGCTCTGGCCTGGATGCGAGATGCCCTCTATGCCCCACTGTATCGCTATGCGCTGAATCATCGAGGCATAGTCATCGCTGTGGTAACCGGATTATTTATTATCACAATCGGGGGTGTTGGTGGTGGTATCATTCAAATGGGTGGCAGTTCTTTTGACAATCAGAATCAATCCACAGTGGACATACAAATGCCACCGGGAACGCCAGCCAGCGTGACCATGGAAATTCTTGATAAACTGGAAGCAAGTGGTGTGCTCACAGGCGAGAAATTTTCCGAGGAAGAAAGCAAGGAGGTCGTTACCAGTGTGGTGAAACGAATCAGCAGTAGTGATGCTGGTAGCGTAACCATCAACTTTCTGGATACGCGAGAACGCAAGTTCCTTTCAACGGATTTCTCCAACTCCTGGCGTCAGGCTGTGGGACAGCTACCTGAGGTCGACCGTATTAATTATGTAGAATCCAGCCAATTTGGTAAGGCGGTCTCGATCTCGTTGCTGGGAGATAACATCCAAGATCTGAATATTGCAGTTGAAGAATTTAAATCTGAACTCAACCAACTAGCGGGTTTGAAAAATGTCATCGATGACAACCAGCAGGGCATGCGTGAGATTGAAATTGAGTTGAAAGACCATGCCTATAATCTCGGTTTGGATATACAAACTGTCATGGACCAGGTTCGCAGTGGATTTTACGGATCTGAAGTTCAAAGAATCAACCGTGGCACTGAAGAAGTCAAAATCTGGGTGCGCTACAGCAATACTGATCGATCCTCCATTGGCGATCTGGAAGAAATGAAGATTCGTACCAATACAGGGCAGGCTTTCCAGCTTAAATCTATAGCTGATTTGAATTACACAAGCAGTTTGAGTAAAATCAAACACCTTAATGGTCAGCGTCAGGTCACTGTTGAGGCAGATGCCGTGAATAAGAAAGTAGATCTCACGCAGATTAAATCCGAGGTTGAGGGTGTTATACTTGCCTCAATACTAGAAAAATATCCTGATGTTAACTATACCATCGGTGGTCATGGTGAACGCAAAGCTGAGGCTATGTCATCCATGATTAGCGTCATACCGCTTATCCTGGTCCTACTCTTCGCAGTCATTGCATTCACCTTCCGCTCATTTGGACAGACAGCGATTCTTTTGTCACTCATTCCCCTGGGTTTCATTGGAATTGGCTGGGGACATGCTATTCATGACATTCCCCTGGATATGCCCTCATATTTTGGGGTCCTGGCTCTCATAGGTATTCTGGTAAATGACTCCATTGTTTTCATCGGTACGCTTAATCGCAATCTCAAGGAAGGGTTGGCATATATGGATGCACTTCTGAAGGCTGGTATTTCCCGATTCAGACCCATCCTGCTTACCTCCTTGACGACAATCGCTGGGCTAGCCCCTCTGATTATAGCCAATAATCCTGATGCTCAGATGACAGTACCAATGGCTATCTCGGTAGCCTATGGCCTCATCGTATCCACGTTCTCAACACTGCTGATACTCCCTATACTGTTGAGTTTTGCGAATGATATGAAACGTTACAAGGTCAAGCTCGTGACTGGTGTATTGCCCAGTCGAGAATCTGTAGAAGCTGCTGTCCTTGAGGCGGATATCGATGCCCAGTTGGTAGCAGAAAGGCAGGGATAATCATGCAGCGCACATTTGCAATATTCCTCCTGTCTTCACTCTCACTTTGGTCAATGCCCACGCTTGAAATGGGATTGAACGAGATTCTTATGGTGACTAGCAAGCAGAATCTATCTATCAAACAAGCGCGAAATTCCTTCGAAATCGCTGATAATTCAGCCAGTCTGGCAAATGCCGGTCTCCTGCCACGTCTTGATCTGAGTTCTGGATCAACGCTCATCAATGGTATCAATCAAACCCCTGCAGGCGAGGTTGATGTCGAAAACACTTCTCTTTCAGCTGGCCTAAATGGCAGCTACACGCTTTTTAATGGAATGCAGGGGCTTACCAAGTATCAACTACTCAACACTCAGGCTCAGGCAAGTGAACTCCAAAGTGATATGATTGAGGAAAACATTCTACTCTCAGCAGCAAACCTGTATGTCAATGTACTCCTCAGGTTTGACAATCTGCAAATCAGTTTGGAACAGGTGGGAATATCCCGCCAACGTCTTGATCAAGCACTGGAACAGACTGAACGCGGTATGGGAACTTCTCTATCAGCTCTTGCGGCCCAAGTGGATTTTGATAATGATAGTGTTTCAGTGATAGAATCGGAATATGCCCTTCAGGAAGCCAAAAGGAATCTCAACCTCCTGGTTGGCTGGGATCTGAATCAGGATTATCAGCCCAGATCTCTCAGTTATGAGCTTGGCAGTTATGACTTGCAGATGCTCACATCAGAAGGGAAGAAAGCCAATAAAAGTCACGCCCTGAATCTCAATCTTGAAAAGCAGACTGACCTGAACATGAAGCGCACCCTGGGATCAGTACTTCCCCGGGTGAGCTTGAGTGGGTCGTATGGGCTTCAGCAGGTCAATCCAGATGTTGATTTCTCCTTCGATAATCCTGATATGACGACAACAGCTGGATTGTCTTTGAGCTGGAACCTCTTTGATGGCATGAAATCGAAATCCATTCAAAGTGGACGTCTGCTCCAGAAGAACAGCGAATGGAATACCCTGGATTCAAAGCGAGAGTTAGATAAATCTCTGAGTTCAGCCCTGGCTTACTATGAGAAAAGTCGTCAGATACTGGAGTTGAAGGCTAACACCCTCTCCTCTGCTCATCTCAATTTTGATCAGACCCAGGAATATTTCAGGTTGGGTCAGGTGAGTTCCACACAATTCAGAGATGCCCAACTCAATTTGAGTCGAGCAAAATCAAGCCAGATTCAGGCACGCTATTCAGCGTATCTGGCTGAGATGTCTCTCTGGCAGCTCACCGGTCAACTGAAAGAAAAAGCACTGAGTATTTAACATAAATTCATACCATGTGTTTGGAGATCTCATTGCCTCTCCACAGCAAAAGCGCCTCCAGTTTGGAGGTGCTTTTGTTATAACACACTTGAGATTTATACACTAATGCCTCATCTGTATAATCATACTCTCATCAGAGATTATTATACAATTTATTCACTCAATATTTTTGACACAAATACTGTAACATACTGACTATCAATGGCTTATTCCGGACTTAAAATCCCTCGGCCCTTAAAGCCGTGCCGGTTCGATTCCGGCCCCGGGTACACCTCTAACGCACTGATACACAGCTATATACGAATATCATATAATTCTAATTACTCTGTTGCAACTGATGGACATTTGAGACAAATCACGCCATCACATGCCATATTCTTTGACACTATTTTGATGCTCCAGGGGACATTCTATGACGCTCTGTTAGTAACCAAAATCTGTTCAGTTATCATATGCATCCCCCATCCCTTTAATGTACACAACCGTTATTATAATAGCACTGACACCAAGACCTAATAGGACGCGCTTGCCAAATGCTTCTGCACTCATGGTCATGGGCTCTTCAGGATACACGACAACCCCTTCGGAGTTTACAATATTTACAACCTCATCAATGGGAATGTTGTCTGCGTTACCGCTCAAGTCAATAAAATCAAATCCCTGCTCAAGAATGTTGAAATTGTAGTTATTGCACTGAATTTGACTTCCATCTTCACAATGGATGGTTAACTCTGAGTTAATAACAGTTGTTTCTGCCGGCCAAACTACAATTCCTTGGGAATCTGTGATGTTTTCGACCAGATCTATATTAATCCTGATTCTCTTTTTATTGAGCTTCAATAGTTTTAAATATGGAGGTGATTCCTCATAAGCCAACACACTTGCTTCTTCTCCAGACTTAGTATGGACTGTGTGGAGTCAGACCAATTCGGTTCATTTGATCTAAATAAATAAGAGATACTTTGGGCGGCTACCAAACCGTAAAAGGAGCCAATAATGAGCCCAAAGTCAGAAGTAGAGAGACGAGTAAAAGCGATCAAAAGAAATACCCGTAAGCAGTATTCAGCAGAAGAAAAGATCAGAATAATACTTGAAGGTTTACGAGGCGAAGAGACCATTGCATCGATCTGCCGTAAAGAAAACATTGCTCAGAACCTTTATTATAAGTGGAGCAAAGACTTTCTTGAGGCTGGCAAGAAACGCCTTTCTGGAGATATCGTCCGTGAAGCTAACAGCACTGAAGTAGATGAGCTCCGCAAAGAGAATAATCATCTCAAACAGTTATATGCCAGCTTAGCGATGAAGGCTGACGTATTAAAAAAAAGTTGTGTTGGTCAGGGTATACCAGTGAGCGGTATATGAGATACACCCAATCAGAGAAGTATGAGACCATTCGTCTTGTAGAAGGATCACAGTTGCCTGTTAAGCAGACCTTGCGTGAGCTAGATATACCAAGCAGCACCTTCTACGATTGGTATGGCCGTTACCATGAGAATGGTCTTGATGGACTTGCAGATGCGGAACCTCACACCAAGCGGTTCTGGAATCGTATCCCTGACGAAGAACGAGAAAGAGTCAAAGATATCGCTTTAGACCTGACTGAAAAGTCGCCCAGGGAGCTAGCTTGGCATATCACTGATACATTCGGATACTTCATCTCTGAATCAAGTGTGTATCGCATACTGAAGAGTTATGACCTAATTACTAGCCCCCATTACATTGTTATGGCGGCATCGGATAAGTTCAAGAATCCCACAACTCGGATCAATGAGATGTGGCAGACTGACTTTACCTATTTCAAGGTGATTGGCTGGGGCTGGTTCTTCTTATCTACAGTACTTGACGATTATTCCAGACGTATTCTATCCTGGAAGTTGTTTACTACCATGAATGCTGAGGATGTCCAGGAATCTCTGGATATGGCTATAGCTGAAACCGGGACGGATCAAGTCATTGTCAAGCATAGGCCACGGCTATTATCAGATAACGGCCCTTGCTATGTCTCTGGTGAACTGAAGAAGTATCTCAAGACCCAAGAAATGGATCATACTCGTGGAGCTCCATATCATCCACAGACTCAAGGGAAGATCGAGCGTTATCATCGTAGCATGAAGAATGTGAACAAACTGGATAACTATTACCTGCCTGGAGACCTAGAGCAAGAGATTGCCAAATGGGTAAATCATTACAATAATGAGAGACTACATGAGTCGCTTGATAACGTGACCCCAGCTGATATGTATTTTGGAAGAAAGGAGAAGAT
>JABHBL010000024.1 GCA_018673925.1 Fidelibacterota bacterium | reverse complement strand
GCCCAATTTGACTATCCCTATGCAGCTACACCTACTCCAGAACTTGGTGTGGGCTCCTTTTATGCCAGTGAAAGATATAATCCCTGGACTACCGGTCTGGCTTTGGCTCTTTTATTAACAATGGTTGTTACCGTTGGTTTGAATAGTAAACGCAAGATTAAACATCATTTAGAAAAATACGAACCGGACTCCTATGTTTGAGTCAGAAGTCAGAAGTCAGAAGTCAGGAGCCAGGAGCCAGGAGCCAGGAGCCAGAAGATTGAATCATCGGGTTGTAATGAATACGGAAATAGAGAATAAAATATGATTGAAAAAGCGCTCAAAAGCTCTTTTCGTAAGCTTCGTATTTTTCGTTGTAAAAAAAAGTTCTCTCAGCATTTCACAGAGGAGTGGGTGTGAGTAGTAAGATGTACTATATAAAAATTCTTTTATCACTATTAATATTTGGAAGTGTTTCGGCCGGAGTTATCAAGCCACAAGATGCAAAAAAACAGCGCGATATCCTGATTGTTTCTGGGAATCGCAGTTCTTATTACACACTGGATGGTCAATCCCTCGTTTATAAAGTCAAAGGACCCCAGAGGATTAAAATTTATTCCCGTGCAGTACTCAGCAGTAAGAAGGGTAAATCAAAATCGTTTGGTTTTGAAGTTCAGCTCAACGGGAACCAACCCCTCCAGGTGAATCACCAGCAGAAGTACAGTAAAGGTGTAAAATCACCCCAACATCCCAACCATTACTTTAGCAAATCTGCGCTTGATTACATCAGCGTTCCTGCCGGGGTGAACGAGGTGACTATTCGTCCCAAGAAGCGTGGCGAACGGATTGTTGTGCGCGTTCTTGAAGACAATAATGCACCTAGGGGTAAGAAAAAACGTGTTGACGCTCTTTCTGAAGAAGAGCCTATCAAACTCATATCTAATGACAAACGTCTCAGCTATTATTCCCTGACAAAAGATCATGCCCTCTTTGTGACCATGGAAGGCCCTGTCAACTTGGAAATAACCAGTCGATTAGGTTTTGGACCCCAGATGGGACGTGAAGAAGATTACCGCATACAGGTCCTGGATAATGGTAAAGTTGTTGGTACTTACTATTTCTCAACCGATCGCTCTGAAGTCACAACGGTGGATGGTCAAAATGGTGTCGTCCCTGGCGCCTGGCGCAGTTGCGATGTTAAACTGGGCAAAGGCATGCACGAAATTAAGCTCAGGTTGATGGATAAGGATCGCCAGGTCTTTATCAAGTTAAATCAGATTATTGGAGACTAGTGCGACGTTTACTTCTTATAGCACTCCTGTTCGGACAATTATTCTCGCAGAGCTTCTTTCAGAAGCTGGCAGCCCCTGTATTCTATGAGCTGAGCGTTAAACCCAATTTCCAAAGCAACCCCCTTAATCTTTCCTCAATAGAAATTCTTAAAGCAAGTCAGGATTCAGATTATCTGAATGGAATTGCCTATTCCTCCAGTAATGTGATCTCATTCACTGGAAAATTGAACTATTCTCCTCGTTTGTTTGCTGGCCGAAAGACAAGATTCAATCTTCAAATAAATCATCATTACTACCAGGATATCCCTGAACGCAGCTACCAGAGTTATTCAATGGGTATCCGGCAATCCTTAGGAAAATATCGTTACCTCGACATGGGTTACTGGATTTTACCTGAATATTATTTGAGAAATTATTTGATTCGAGATACTAGAACGCTCCTCTCGAGTCGTGAGGTCTGCAATTTTGGCACGGATAGGATTTGGCTGGGATTACAGCACCGTGTGAGTAAAAAGAATACAATAGAATATCGCATAACTGTCCGCAACGAGATATATCAGGCACCCTTTTCACATTATGATATGAACATGCTGGAAGGAGATCTCAAATTGGTAGTGGGTCAATTCAAGGCACTATCTCTGGTCACTGAATTTCAATACGGGGTTGCTGACAATAATAATGAGTATGACGATAAGGATCGTTCATATAAATATTTAAATATTAGACCCTCATTGACTATGAAGATGCCAGGTAGACATAGAATTCGCCTTGCAGGTCGATATGACCAACGGGCCTATGAGAGTGAGCAAAATGATGATCCGTTGCATGCTGGTCGTTATCAGGATGAAGTCCGCATTGAAATATCATTGTTACCAAATCTCAATGGACCATTTCTGGTTGAGCCCTTCGCAGGCTATCGTGAGCGCCGTGTGGACTCCAGTGATCCCGCGGTTCGAGACCTTAAATCCTTCTCGCGATACTGGTTTGGTGTCCGCTTTGGATTCAAATCCGTTATAGACATGTACTTTTAATTTTAAGAAAAGATGAGTTACGTTAAGCACATGAAAAGAATAATTCTACCAGCATCTGTAATTTTACTGACCCTCCTGTTGACGGCCTGTTTAAAGCCCGATCCTATTGATAACATGACCGCCGCCACAGTGACACTCATTGATGTGCTAGAAACTGGTGGCTATGCCCGAGACGTCTCAGCCTATGATAATAAAATATTTGTAGCTGCCTCAGCAGCTGGCACACAGATCTGGGAAGACGATAATGGTGTGGTGAGCAAGGTATTCAATCATCAATTCGGGAGTGCATCAGCCACTGGTTTAAGGGTTGAGCCAGAGTTCCAATTGATCCTTTCTGTGAGCAAAGATCAGGGATATCTCAGGCAACTCAATAGTGATTTAAGCGCCTTCGATTCAGTATATATCAACTTTCCCGGTGTCCTTATTGGGGAATCAGAACATTTTGGTGACCAAAACACCCGGGACATGGCCTCAACCAAGGTAAATGACAGTCTGCTCGTACTATACAATACGGATACCGATTTAGGGGATGGGTTGAGATTCACCTTTTTAAACCGATTCACTGATGGTTTGGATGGCTATTATTATTGGGTGGCGAATACGATTAAGAAGTACACCGGTGCCAAGAATTATGGAATCGACGCGAACGGATCGCTAGTAGCGTCCTCCCATGGTGAATTGGGTGTAGGATTATATCGTATTGAACATGACTACTGTGATACACTAGGAGTTATTGATACAGGTGGAGAAGCGCTTGAAGTGAAGCTTTATGATAATTATTTGCTGGTCGCTGACAATTGGGCTGGCATGCAAGTACTTTCCATAGGTGCAGGGGATAGCAGTCTCACTCATCTTGCTGATGTTGAAGTTGGGGGCTGGGTAAAACATATCAGTATGTGGAATGATCTGGCAGTTTTGAGTTGTGGGGAAAATGGGATGTTTCTGGTCGATTTAAGTGATCCAGGAGCTCCCAAGGTTGATCAGGCCATAGATGCGGGGTACACTTACTCCTCATTTATTTCTGGTGATATGATCCATGCAGCAACACGTGAGGGGGTCAAACGCTACCACATCGAAAACAGGTAATAAATGCGAAAATCCCTCTACACTATACTGACCCTTCTTCTAGCTCTCAATTCATTGGGAGCTGCTGATTTAATACGCCCCTCAATGAACCTCACCTCCACAGCCAGTGGAGTGCAGGTTGACCTGGACTTTCAACATATCAGTGAAGCCCAATGGCGCGCTATGCTGGAACAACCAGAATCCTTTCACAATTATGGTTATGGTGTAGCTGGAAGTCCCGGTGAGGCGGCTTTACCCATGCTCACAATATTTGTGCCTATCTCCCAGGATATCACTCCAAATGTTTCAAACATCCTTCGGAATGACTATAGTCTTGCGAACCTATCGCTAAAGGCCACACCTGAAGGACATCTCGATTCAGATATGCAAGCTGTTGAGATTGCTACATATGATTGGGGGCGGACTTCCAGATCACAAGTTGCTGACATTCTGACTGGTGAATCCATGCAGATCAAAGATCAGGTTTATTTGCCCATTACCGTTCGACCAGTATCACTGAACAGATCCACGCAGTCGCCGGCAGTGCCGAGAACGATTCAATTTGAGATCCAGGGTGCGGAACTTACCGATGCATCTCTGGTCACAGATGATGGTGGTATCCGTTCTGTAACACTTCCTGAGGAACAATTTGCCAGCAGGGGTCACTATCTCATCATTACGCCACCCCAGTTTGAGCTTTATATCCAGTATTTTGCGGACTGGAAATTACGCATGGGTTATGAAGTCACTATTGTAGGGACAGCCACTGCGGGGAATTCAGCCAGCGCTATAAAATCATATATACAGACCGCCTGGGATACCTGGGAAAGTCGTCCAGATTTTCTGGTCATTGTCGGCGATGAAGATCAGGGGATTCCCGGTCATTATATACAAAATCCCCAGGGTGACAATCTGGTTACCGATCACCCATATGGCCTTCTGGAAGGGGACGACTCATTCCCTGAACTCATGGTAGGGCGTCTATCCGTAGATACTGTCTCCGAATTAATTTCATTTACATCCAAAATTGTGGCCTATGAGAGTAGCCCCTACATGGCAGACACAGACTGGTTCCAGCGTGCACTCATGATATCTACGACCTGGGGCGCAGCATCAGCCCAGGCCACCAAGGAATGGGTTGCAGATAAATTGATCGAAAAGGGATTTAATCAGGTCTATACTGCCTATCACCCTGGAGTATCCAGTACCTCCAACATTGCAAATCCAATTAATGCTGGCGTAGGGTTCGTTAATTATCGCGGCTTTGGAATGTACAATGGTTGGTATGGTCCGGATTTTGTGACTCATAATATTCACACTTTGATCCATTCAGGAGCTAGAACACCAGTTATCACCTCTGTTGTATGTGGCGGGGGCAATTTTGCTGCTGGAGCTGATGACCCTTGTTTTGGGGAAGCCTGGACGCGGGTTGGAACCGTTTCAGTTCCCAATGGTGCTGTTGCATTTTTCGGTCCCAGCGAACTTTATACCCATACCCAATTCAATAATGTTATCGATATTGGCATCTATTCTGGAATTTTCGATCAAGGTCTCACCACATTGGGTGAAGCCCTTTGGAACGGTAAATTTGAACTCTGGCGCAATTACCATCAAAATACCTACTTCCCCTTTGACCAAACACCTGAATTTTACCACCATATCTACAATTTGTTGGGTGATCCAGGTATGCAATTATGGACTACGGTTCCCCAAACGCTTAGTGTAGAGCATATTGATACACTAGATACAGGTGATAATTTCACTTCCATATTGGTCAATGATACTTCTGGTGAAAGTGTAGCCGGGGCCTATGTAGCCATCAATAATCTTGAAAACGCCTGGGGTGGATACACCGACACTAATGGTCACATTGATTTGCCCTTTGTTGCTAGTGGGTCCGAAGAAATAAATCTTACAGTAACAGGTAAAAATTTACTGCCTTATCTGGCAACCATTCCCATCACGGATCAAAATACGCCTCTGGAATTAGCCGAGTGGACACTTGATGGGGGGGGACAACCGGTTTCGGGAAATAGCTCTACCATCCTACTTTCTCTGGACAACCCTGGTCTCACTCTATACGATGTGGAACTAAATATTTCATCAATGACATCTGGCTTTCTTTTGGATGAAACTATTCTGATGGATAGCATATCAGCTCAGTCAAGATTTGACCTGGATCCAATCACCGTGGAGATTCCAGTTCTCGAACATGGCACATCGCTGACCATTGAGCTGGAAATTGTGATTGATGGAACCACCTGGACCTGGCAGAAATTCTTCACCGTCCAGGCACCACTCCTGACCGTACAGGCAATAAATGTTGTTGCAGGCGCTTTTCTCATGGGAGAATCAGCTGAAGTAGAGCTGGAAATGCTAAACATGGGTGGCGTGACCTCTCAAGCCCTGATGATCACTCCACTTGCAGCAGATTTTGTCAGCTTCACTCCAGGATCATTGACCTGTCCCGCCATTGATATGGATGGATCGGCCATGACCCTTGAAACACTGGATATCTTATTCGATGAGCTGCTCTTTCCCGGTGAACAAATTACCTTACAATTTGAATGTGCACAGGGGAGTCAGGTTGACACTCTGGATTATACCATCCAATTAGGTGGGGCAAATCGTTTTGGACCTTCACAAGCGGATGGCTACGGCTACCGCATGTTTGATAATTACGATTTGAATTATTCCAAAGCACCTGGATATGATTGGCTGGAAATAGACACCCAACTCGGCGGTGATGGCAGCGCTATAAACATCAACGACATCTGGGAAGAAGATGATGCTTCAAGTACCATCAATCTGCCCTTCACAGTGAATTATTATGGGACTGATTTTGACCAAATCACGGTATGCTCGAATGGCTGGGCGGCTTTTGGTGATCAATCCGTGGTAAACTTTCATAACAGGACTATCCCGTCACCCATCGGACCGACTGCCATGCTAGCACCATTCTGGGATGACTTAATAACGGTTCCTGGTTCAGTTTATTATAAGCATGATGAAGTGAATGATATTTTTATCATCGAATGGAGCAGGATGAGATCCCTGTTTTACTTCAATGAGATAAGCTTCCAACTTGTTATTTATGGAAGTACAGAAAATCCTACAGTAACTGGTGAAAATGATATCAAATTTCAATACCTGAATTTTGACAATGTTGATATTGCCTCCAACTTCTCCACGATTGGAATTGAATCCCCTGATTCTGAAACCGGGATCCAGGCTTCTTACAACAACATTCATGAACCCAGCATTGGAGAATTCGGCGCTGGTACAGCAATCCTGTTTACGACGGATCGGGGTGAGCGTCTTGGAGATTCTCAAATATCATTTAGCTCAATAAGTCTAAATTTTGAACAGGTTCCCTGGAGTAATGCCAGAGATTCGATTATAATTTCAAATGTTGGAGAATCACCGCTCATCTACGAGATAAGTGTGGTTTCAGATCTTCTTCGGGAGCCAGTTGTGGGTCAACCAATTGATCCTACCATCACCAAACATACTCCTGATGCCCCCGGCAGTGAATCCGGGCTCAGAGAGGGTAGTGATGACTATGGTTACAGTTGGAAAGATAATAGCGATGAAGGCGGTCCCCAATTTAGTTGGATCGATATTGAGAATGAGTCCAATCGAGTTCCCTACCAGTCTGAAGAGTTCGATGACACTACTGTGCCGATTAATTTAGGTTTTGAATTTCCCCTCTATGACGATGCTTATTCTATGGCTTTCATGGGAAGCAATGGAACCGTCACCTTCGAAGGGTTTCATTCTCCATGGTACAATATTCGTCTGCCCTCTACAGCAGCCCCCAGTGCACTACTAGCCCCCTGGTGGGATGATATGAACAATGACGATGGTCCCCAGGGCACATTCTATTTCTGGAGCAATGGATTTGACCAGTGTATCATGACCTGGAGAGATTTTCCAAAATTTAGCACAGATTCATTCTACTCATTTCAAGTGATTCTAGATGCCTATGGTAACATTATGTATCAATATGAAGAGATCGGTGAAATCGTCGCCAGCTCAACTATTGGATTACAAAATTCAGATCGGAACTTTGGTTTAACGGTACGACACAATTCCACAACCCCTATTGAGTCAGGTACTGCAATAGAAATCCATCCACCTACACGCTGGTTTTCTGCCAGTGGCTGGACCAACGTTATCGGTCCTGGTGAGAGCATCCCTTTTATTATTGATATTCAACCTCGTAATAGTGCAGCAGGATCATATGAGACATCACTCCTGGTAGCCACTACGGCTCCAAATGCGCCTGAAACTGTGATAAATGTGTCATTGGATGTTGTCTTTGGCGAGACTCCTTTTGGTGATATAAACGGGGACTATCTGGTAAATATCCAGGATGTAACAGAATTATTTGACTTTATCCTCATGATTGAGGAAATGAGTGAGCCACAATTTACCCAGGCAGATTTGTCTGCCGATGAACATGTCAACGTTATTGATTTGATACTATTAATTGAATCTATCAATATTATAAATGAACCATAATTGATATGGAGTTTTTGACTTCTATTAAACCTGAAGAGAAGGTATGTATATAATGAGATTTCTATTTTTACTTCTGACCGTGGGAAGTGTTTTTGCAGCTGGAGAATTCGAGTGGATTGAAAATGGAGTTCCAGTCCGCCAGGGTGTCCATATTGAATGGCAGCGTACCGGTGATGCAGGAGCTTCAGGTGAAATGATTTTTGGCTGGTCCGATACCCGTACCGGGGATCGTGATATCT
>JABHBL010000023.1 GCA_018673925.1 Fidelibacterota bacterium | reverse complement strand
GCCCCAATGAGTACTGAAAACAGCATCGACCTCAATGAACTGCTAAACCAAGCCCACCAAGGTGAACTGGAGGTGGATGCGTTTATGAGCCAATTTTTACAAACTCAGATCTTTATGCCAGTCACTGACCCAAAAGATAGTGATGACAGTGCTCCGATCGGTTTTCAGAAATCCGATAAGGCGGTCCCCCTGACGCTGGATACCGGAGAGGGTTTTCAAGTGATGATCCTATTTAGTGATCCACAGCAGTCAAAAGCGTTCCTACAAGGCTTTCCAGAGTATACCGGAGGGTTTATTGCTGAAGTGCCTTGGATGCTGGAGCGACTGGGCGAAGGGATGGGGTTCTCTCTCAACCCCAACAATGAGAACGGGATCGATTTTGACCCAGAAACTGTACGCCAACTATTAACACTACACCAAAAACAGTCTCAACAATCTTGATACCTCACTCAACAAAAAAGCCTGCAAAATAGCAGGCTTTTTTGTTAAATCTGGAGTGAATAACTCGCTATTAACTAGCCTCCTGATCTCCACTATTCTGACCACCACCCTGATTGGCAATACGTAACGCATCACGACCACCATGTTTGGCCTCAGCTGCCTCAACCCATTTAGGTGAACGGCCACGACCCGTCCAGGTCTCCTGGTGGTTCTCAGGATTACGGTAGACCGCAGCCACTTTTGCGCGCTTTTTGGCTGGTCGTCCACGCCCTTTGGCTTTCGTTATTGCCGCCAGACGCTTAATAGTAGCAGTACCATACTTCTTCGCTAACGCAGCCAGCTCTTTTTCAGCTTTAGCATGCTCACTGTTCTCTTTCTTTCTGCGCTCAACCTCTGCACTTACCTCTTTAAACAGGGTATTGAGTTTGGCATCTGTCATTTTATCTAATTTCATATTCGCTCTCTTTAATTCCCACTCATTAAATTGTAAAAACTTTATTTATCCTGATGAACATTGATGCGCATGACTTAATAATTTCCATACTCTTCAGAATTTTTCAGAACTATATTACATATAAATAGAAAACTCAAATTTTGTTATTCAAACATGCGGTGTTTGTCAACGAAGTTGTCCGATTTTTCTCACGCAACCTTAGGTAATTTCTGCTCCTCAGCGCGTATCTCTTTTGGTGGATTCAACCAGACTTCAGTGACCGGATTCCAGTCTCTGATTTCACCTGACCACCGCTTTGGATTTCTTTCTTTTGCAGCCTCGTAGACCGCCTTTCTCTTCTCCAGAATCTCTTTATCTTCGCCGTTATGGCGCTGACTTGGGGTAACGAACTGGACCCCGCTATGACGGTGCTCATCGTTGTACCATTGAACAAACTCATGAACCCATTTACGTGCTGCCTCTATGCTTTCAAAGGGTTTGGCAGGGAAGGACGGGGTATATTTCAGGGTTCGGAATAGACTTTCTGAGTAGGGGTTGTCGTCACTCACTGAAGGGCGACTGAAAGAGGGGACAACCCCCAGGTTTTGCAGCGTAGCAAGCATCGTGACTCCTTTCATAGGGCTCCCGTTATCAGAGTGCAAGACCAGCCCTTCTTGTTGAATCCTTTCACTCAAGCAGGCCTTACGGATAAGCAGACTGGCATGAGCAGAACTCTCTTTTTCATGGACCTCCCATCCTACAATCTTGCGGCTAAAGATGTCTTCAATAAGATAGAGATAGTAGAAGCTTCCTTTCAGGGCAGACGCCAGATAAGTGATGTCCCAACTCCATACCTCATTAGGGTTTTCCGCCTTATATCCCTTTGGTTTAGTTATTGTTTTAGGCGCCTCAGATCGACCTCTACGGTTAACCTGATCCTCCTCTCTCAGTACACGATAGTAGCTAGATTCTGAGGCAATATACTCCCCCTTATCAGCCAACATGGGAACAATCTGTGAAGGTGGTAGGCTCTTGTATTCTGGCTGGTTACAGACCTCTACAATCTGCTTGCGCTCTTCCTCTGTAAGCTTGTTAGCTGGGGTTCTTGTAGAGGCTGACTCTTTACGCCGATCTATCAGCTTTTGTTCTTCAATGAGCTGTTTCTGCCAGCGACGCAGGGTGCGTGAGTCGATCTCAATCACTTCGCAAGCCTTGTACTGGCGTGCTCCGGCACTAACCGCTTCGCCAATTAGGTCAATCGCCATCTGACGGTCTTCAGGGATAATCATCCTTCCCCTCCGTCCCCCCAGATGGCCTGGGCTTTTTTTTCGAGAATCAATAGCGCAGCGGCCTCAGCCAGCGCCTTCTCTTTGCGTATGAGCTCCTTCTCTGTTTTACGGGACTTCTTCTTAAGCTGTTGTAGTTCGCGCCGCTCAGCCTTGGTAAGGCGCTCAGGTGCGTCATAGCCATTCACCGCCATCTCTTTCCAGCGCTCAACCTGCTCAGCATACAGCCCTTTCTTACGGCAGTACTCGGAGAGCTCTTGCTCATTGAGTGCGGCAGTTTCAATAACGACGGCTAGTTTGTCTTGGCCACTCCAATTTTCTGGGTTTGATGGATCTGCAGGCACGGCTCTTCCCTCTCTCTGGTACTTGTTTTTCCAAGTATACAGGGTAGGTCCACAGACACCGGTATCACGGCTGATCTGGGCTACAGATTGAGAATTGGGCGGCATCATTTTCTGTACGATCTTCTCTTTGAATTCTTCACTATATTTTGGCATTTTCTCATTACTTTCCGCTCCCTAAAAAGTTAAGTTTACTGATTCAGCTCACCGGACTTCTATCCTGACACAGGGGGCTCTTGGGCTTTTATGTAGCCTTTTACCTGAAGAATGTCTTTATCTTGAAGATAAGACATGTCTGTAATAAATAAAAACTTGTTGCTTCTAGATTTAAGCACCTCATCTTTGTTGGCCTCTACAGCCTTAGCAAACAACTTAGCCCTTTCTTCAGTTGGAAGTATAGATAGACGATCGGCATTGCTTATCGCTTGTCTGCTTGGTCCGTGTGTTGCGCAGCCAGAGAAGACGAATACCGCTACAACAAGCACTACTACTGCTGCTCTATACCTCATGTTTGTCACCTCCTTATACTAAGACTACTAAGACCATGCTAAGACCACGGGGTCCTAAGACCACGGGGTCAGTTCTAACAAACGATCCCATGATTCTGATTTCGAACTACGGAACCCACACAGTAACACATTATCTTTTCAATCTGTGTTACGGTTTATTACAGGGAACTAAGATCAAATAATCAATACCCACCTATGGGGCACAGTGCGTTAGTCGGCTGTAGAGCGGTTCTTAGCGGCAGTGTCGTGACCCCATCACTGTGCAAGGGATTCAGTCCGTTATTCGATTACAAGACGCTCTGTGTGGGCTTGAGCGACAGCATCACTACGCACGAATGTCTGAACTCATCCCCATCCACAAACTCCTTGCATTCTTATTGACTGTGATACAGTATGAGGACAGATAGGAAATATAAAGTAATGCACCAGACTATTGAAGCAACCACAGATCAGAAGGGTCACATTCATCTACTTGAAAAAGTAGCCTTGCCTCCTTCTGCACGAGTACTGATTACTATTTTGGATGACTCTGAGAGAGACGGCTGGAGCAATCTATCTCTATCATCTGCGATGGAAGGCATGGAGAGTGAAGAGGAAGTAGATTACTCTCTCTCAGATATACAGGAACCAATCTGATGATTAGTGAGGGCAACATCGCCCTCTTCCAGTTCCCAAACACAGATACCAGCAGCGGCAAGCTACGTCCCGCACTTGTTATCCGTCGGACCACAGGACGATTCAACGACTGGTTAATTTGCATGATCTCATCGAGAGTACATCAAATTGAAGCGGATACCGACATCCTTATCAAGCAAGATAGCGCTGCTTTTCAAGCGACAGGTCTGAAGGTGTCAAGCGTAATCCGCTCTCAGCGACTGGCAGTGGTTGACCAATCCGTATTCAGAGGAGTGCTGGGCAAGGTTGAGACAGGTGTATTACGTGGCGTTAAACAGAATATAGCTGAGTGGGTTTGCGGTTCAGAGTAAGTTTCACACTGTCTTCATGTTTCAATGTTAGACCTGTCCCTATGTTTTTTTAAGGTTCCATATCAAGGTTCCTTTTCGATTAGTTTATATATTGACATACTTTTTCACGTACTCCAGTTTTCCGGCTTCAAGCTTTCTGCAATCTGAAGCCCCTACACTAACTTCAACTACTTTGCTTTCGTCTAAATCCAATAATATAGTGTCAAAGTACACACCGGAATCAACAAGCACTCGCGTATATGGAGTACTACAAAACGCCTGAGCACTAGTATACATAAACTGTAATTGATACAAGGATCTTGCATTACCCCAAGCATTAATTTTTGGCCCGTTTCGGCTGAAATCCCTATCATTATCTTTAGACATTCTGGCTAAATCTATATATGAAACCTCCTCAATGGTGTCGTATTCAGCATCATAGTTCATACTTTTAAGTGCCAAATACGGACTCCCTCTTCCCTTAGAAATTAATTCCTTGAGCTCATCAACAGCCTCCGACATATAAGCATCATACTCACTCTCAGATAACTCTTTGACCTGCTTAATCTTTACGCGATCTAAGAAGCCTAGCTCAGCCTTCTTCGGAGGAGACATGGAGTTGCAGCCCACCAAAACCAAGACAGCTAAAAAAGTCAATATTGCCCGAAAGTACGGCATCACCAATACCTCTGCTATTAAGAAAATTACCTTAGAATTATAATCAACAATACCTCAATGACAGTGCTTGTCAATACGGGATGAATTTATAATGCGCTGAGCATGAGAGTCAACACCAACGCCCCCCCCAACTGAATCACTGGAGCACACCATTACTCTCATGACTGTGGTAGATCATGATATGACCTGCATGCAAGCCACAACGAGAGACAATATCCTAATCCACCCTAAGTGCCTGCAGAAAGTTGTAAGACCACGGGGTCAGTTCTAACAAACGATCCCATGATTCTGATTTCGAACTACGGAACCCACACAGTAACACATTATCTTTTCAACCTGTGTTACGGTTTATTACAGGGAACTAAGATCAAATAATCAATTCCGACCCAAGGGCACAGTGCGTTAATCGGTAGTCGAGCGGTTCTGAGCAGCAGTATCGAACTCCATCACCATGATAAGGAG
>JABHBL010000113.1 GCA_018673925.1 Fidelibacterota bacterium | reverse complement strand
TCACCCTCGAGGCTAATTTTTAAATACTCATGTTCTGCCTCATCCAACCGCTTTTCGCTAAACAGAGTATATCCAAGCGAATTACGCAGGTGTTTATGGTTTATACTCAACCCCATTCTGGATGCAATGCTGAGAGCTGCACCATAATACTCATATGCCGAATGAATGTCACCACACCTTCGAGACAAAATCGCCATACTTCTGTAACCAATACATGCTAGGGTCCATAATCCATTCCGCTCCAATTTCTTGACTACAGAGAAAACATTTGAGAGGGGGGCTTTTAACCATTTCACCTCGTTGACAGCTATTCTATAACTAAACGCTAACTGGAAGGTATTTATGGTAGTAAGATTTTTACCCATTAAGAGCATTGGAAGTGGTGATGAATGGTGCAAGATTTTCTCATGATGTAGGGTCAAGACGTAGTAGTACAAGGCGAGAATTTCTGATTGGATTTGCTCGTTTAAAAAGTTTGAGCGAGTGAATATGATTTCTGCAGCAGAAAGTAATCTCATATGACAATCAAGGTCTCGACTTGAAATGGATAGGATCCTTGACTCACCGATTTCTACCAGGGGCATCCTCCAATCCTGCTTGGAAATTTCAGATCGCAGAGCCTTATATAGTTGTTTTGTTTTTTTAGGATTCCCAAAACCTAACATGAGCAGAAATTCCCAGTACTCTGAATCCTTGTGTTCATGTCCGCTGGTTTTGCGTAATGCTTTTAATTGATTGATTTCATGAAGTTCTGATTCCATGGAATCAAGATAATCAAAATTGGTAAAACGAGAATAGTTAACTTATGTGAAGTATTTCGTGATTAGTCCTCAACATCCGGGTTAAACAGCAATCGGGCCATGAGGTATCGTTCTGGTAATCGGGCAATAATTTGATCTGACTCGTCCCTCTCGAGGATTTCGCATTCAACCCTCTGTCCAGCAATCATTTTTTCAAGTTCTAACTTTGCCAGTATACCTGAAAGTGTTGAGGTCGAGGGTTTATCCAGGCCATAAATTTTTACTTTTTCAGTATATTTATCTGTACATCGTTGGCCATCTTGAAACTGAACGCTCATGACAAAAGTATTGCCGTCAACTATACTGGTAACCAACCCAGAGAGCTTTTTAATGTTCATAGTTGACAATTTTCGTCCCATTCTGTTGGCTGCTTGTGTGGGGATAAGTTGCTTATCTTGATTACTAATACGCATAGTGGAGCGGGCGCTGGACTAAGAACGTTTTGACTCGATTTGAAGTGAATAGGTTGGCTTCATATGCAGCTGAAATGTATTCGGACTGATTTACATAGACAATAAAAATATTTAGATATTATAAAAAATATTATACATGTTAATAAATTTACTATATTGGAACCGGAGGAAACACTAAAAAAAGATGAGTAAAGATGAGAATCACGACGATTGTTTTACTGGCATTATTTTTAATCATCAGTTGCGAAAACCCTCAGGATTTGTCAAACGAGCAGACACTATACAAGGGACAAGTTGTTCAGAGCGGACCCGCTCCATTTCTACAGAACGGGAATAGTCTGGCCAAGGGCGATGACGCGTCTTTGAGTCTTGCTGATGAAATTCCCTCTGGCATCGTTTATGGACTGGATAATGATCCTACAGTTTATACTGCTGAGGGAGGCGAAATACTTCCCATAAAAAGCTGGATCGGTAATGAGAATGAAAATCCACTGGAAGTGAGTCTTACTTCTAAGCTTGCCATCCAGTTTGATTCCCCGACAAAGGTTACTGTCGTTGAAGCCCTTAATATTATTTATGTTGACGTGAATGGCGTTGAAGTCTTATTTTCAGGCAGTGGCTTAATCAACACCACAGAAATTTCAACTGGAATTGATGGTGTTGCAGTCCTGATTTGCACAGCAGAATTTTCCATCGGTGGTGAGGGTGGTGAAATAGGATAAATAATTGTTGGATTTAACCTTTTAACACCAATATTTAGGACAACGAATGCAAAAATCTGTTATAAAAAGACCAAAAACCAACGAGTGGCTTGAGTTTATCAGTCGGCTTGGGTTGGTGAGTATTGAGGACGCCCGCAATGTTTTCCTCTCTGGTGACTATTCGCAGATTTCAGATCTTCATCAAAAGGCACTATACACCGCCGGACGTGGAAAGACCCTAAGCCTTGAGGGTAACCTTATTGGTTCAAAACTAACACTTGACGAAGCTCAACTACTGGCTGAGACCAGCAACGCTGAGCGCGGATATCCTGTCAGGGATGAAGTTCTGGCTTACGTAAATTACGAACGGGGTGTGTTCTTTGAAAAATTTGGAGAATATCATTCTGGTCTGAGTCTCTACCGGTCAGCAAAGCGCCTGGCGGAATCCATTACGCTGAATTCAGTAATTGATTATCAATTGTCAGCACATTTGCTCCAGGCAGGTGCAGGTGAAAAATTAGAGGAAGTTAAGGATTGGATTCAATTTTTCCATGATCACGAAATGCATATCATGCATCTCATTTCAATTAGACGATTGGCGAAATATTATCGTGTAGAAAAAGAGTACTCCAAAGCCAAAAAATTACTTGCTGAGGGAAATGAATTTGCACTTAAGTTCGAATATCCCTTCATGGTTGAGCAGATAAAGAACTCATTTGGTTTTTTGATCCTCCAGATGGGTGAAATACAGGAAGCGCGTAAGATATTTGAAGATCTCATGGAAGGGGTTCAAAGTCGCTATTTATATGCGACTATTTTGGAAAATCAAACCCTGACTTATTATGGTGAAGGAAATTACGATGCAGCCGTCCACTATCTTGGACAGGCTATTGACCATAGCCAGAAGTATGATATTCTTTCTCAAATACCTGATGAGTGCTTGTTTATGGGTGATTTGCAAAGAGATAAACTTCAGCACCCTGAAGTTGCAACCAAGTATTATGAGATAGGATCGCGGGTTGCTCTCAAAATGGCCGAACATGGGTTTAGTCTGAAAGGTGATCGCCTGGAAGTAGTTCAGCGCTATCACGATCGACCGAAGGTTGGCTATAACATACCAGATACGATAGGACCCCCTGCGGAGCCGTTTTCTTTTGCGTTGGGACAATCCTGGAAACAGATCAACGATGTATTTCAGTTCCATCTTATCCAAAAACACCTGGAATCTGGAATCATCATCTCAGATTTACCAGCTAAGCTGGATTTAAAAACCAGCACCTATTATGCGATCAAACGTCGTTTAAGTCAGCGGGGGTTTGACTTTGAGAGTATCCCATCCAAGGTTCCAGTAAAATTGCAAAACCATGAGTTGGTAGCCTTGAATAGTTATGTCGGTGGTCTCATAGAACTTACCTGGAGTGAGGCCAATGAACAGTTTGAGAAGGAAATAATCGAGTATCTTTTCAAACAGGTTGGATATCAGAAAACAAAGCTGGCCGAGGAATTGGATATTAGTTATCCAACCGTTCTGCAAAAAACAAAATCACTTAAGTAAGTTAATTAGTATTTGCCGTTAATATGGGTGAAGTCAAATTATAAGCTATCTTTACTCGATGTTATAAAATTTTGATGCGATGATTGGATAAGAAAATCTATGCGCTATTATGAGCTGATTGGATTAAAGAGAGAACCATTCTCAATGACTCCCGATCCGGAATTCTTTTTCGAATCGAAAGCGCATGGTGAAATCCTCAATCGTCTGGAAATCGCACTGAGATTGAACCGAGGTCTTTCTGTCATTATGGG
>JABHBL010000112.1 GCA_018673925.1 Fidelibacterota bacterium | reverse complement strand
TTTGTCATCAGTTTCACGGTCGCATCTAGCACATTTTAAATTGTCCCGTGAATCAACCTCTCTCCTTACTGTTTCAGGAAAATACAAACATAGCTCAAGAGCATTAGCTGGTAACGGTTTGTGATATCCAAAATGAATTTTTAACGCGTGTATGGTATTACGTTTAGCACCTAAAAACTCACCGGTTAATTTTGGTCCTAACTTTTTAATGAGTTTATTAAGTTTTTGAGGACCATGTTCATATAACACCTCATAAAATTGAACCGTTTTATCTTTGGAGTGGGCATACTGGGGCAGGTACGTTGTGGATGTGCTTTTGGCAGGAGTCTCCGTGCGTAGAGGTGGTGACTTCATTAACGCGCTTTTAACGAACCATTCATCTAAACTGAGATGTTCACATATTTCTGGGATGCTGAGACCGTAGTCAGCACACTCTATAACTAATTCTTGCCTATTGGGCATGTTATTGTCTCCTTGTATCTATAATATTATTTTAAATTTTTGATAAATGGCTCATACCACGTTTATATCTACGATATGAGCCATAATGTGATCTATTCTCCTATAGGTTCTTGAATTTGCTGGCTTTGATCTTCAAAATTTAAGTACTCCCGTACTCCTGGTTCTAGTGAATTACGGAAACACTCATAGTGCGAGAAGAACATGGCTTCTTGCATATCACTTTCGTTTTCTTTATCAATATTTGAAAAAATGGATATTCCACAGGGATCCAGTTTTGAATCCCCTTCTAAGTTTTCTCCACAAATGGCGCAATGGTATATGACTAAGCTCATAATTTATTCCTGGTCCTTATCAACTGACATGTAAAGGCCAGCTTCATGCAGCTTATCTGCAAGCAGATTAAGATCTTCTGACAGATCATCTTCGTTTTTATAATTCCAAGTGACTGTCTGGCCGTTGGCCATCACAAATTCAACTGATAGTTTTTTGTCCCAGTTCATACTGATCACGTAGTCCAAATTGATAATTTTACCTGGACTGTTATTTTTTTCGAAAAACATAATTTTTTTCTCTTATTATTTATACCAGAGCCTACTCTTTAGGTCTGGTTCGTTGTGATTGCGGCAGTTTGTCTCATTAGAGCAACTGTAACTGTCCAACCATGCAACGCATAGGAAAACGAGGCTATTGCCCGCTTTCGAGATGATACTCATTAACCTATTTATATTATTTATTATAGTATTAGAAACTGAAAGCCCGGTAATTTCGGACTCTCGTCTAGTCTCCATCATCTATGATGGACTTGTGCTGCTCTAAATCAGCAGCTGTGATCTTTGGAGCAAAAATTTTACTTACTCCAGTTCTTTTCATTTTCTCTATATTCTCTAGTTTTAAGGCTAGCGGATTGCTTGTTATCGTTGGTTTAAACAATTGCCCACTCTGCTCCCGTTTATTATTAGTGAAGAATCTCATAACGCCTTCTCCACCAAGTCAAAAAGTAAATCTCCTTCTTTTTCGACGAGTGGTTTAAAGATTTCAATTAATCTTTTCTTCTGGCAGTTGTCGATATTTTTGACGAGCAATGTGTTCTGCCAGTACCTCCCGTCCGTATGTGCTCGTTCTGTGTCTGCATGTTCTATTCTTGCTTTTATTTTAAAATATTTCATTTATTTCTCCTGTTTTATTTGAAAGTCGGCTTCATGCCGACTTCGGTCCGACTTTTAAAACGACCAAATGGTGCTATATAAGGGCTTTGCCGACTTTCCGACTTTTAAACCAACTAGCAGCTGCCAGGTATGGGGTGGGTATGTATAGTATATATTAATATTTTTCACCCAAAAGGTTTAAGAAGTCCATAAGTCGGTTAAGCCCTTACCCAGTAAGGGCTACAGCCGATTTGGAAGTCGGCACAAAGTCGGCAGTGGTCGGCATAAGTCGGCATAAGTCGGACTTAGTCCCAGCGGTATGCTGGCTTGCCCTCTAGTTTACTGATACGTATACCATGGAGTAATAACTCCTTGGTCAGTTTTGATTTAGTAATATGATCCTCTTTATAAATATCTTTAAATGCTGCGAGAGCACTATCCTTCGTAATCGATCCATTTAGACCAACCACTTTGATATTGCTGGAAGGAAACATGTCATCCATATTCTCCACAAACCAGTCGACATCATTGCGTTTCAAGTGGCTACTGAACTCAGCAAAACGAGTCATACCCACATCTACAAGAGCATCTTTAACACCATTACTGATTACAGTTTTTGCAAGAACAGGATCATAATTATAATTAATTAAATATTCTGCAAACACATCAAGCTCAGCCCTCACATCAATGAAGAACTGCTCAGGATCAGCGAACCAACTCCGCTTCCGCATGTTTCCACCAGTCCGAACGACATTAAAACGACGGTCATTCTCTTCGATCAACACAGGAATTGAATCATTACTGAAGAACAGAGCGTTTGCATGGTTGTCTATGGTAAATACTTTTATATTCTTTTCATTTATCATAATGTCATTGTCCGTAATGATCGCCTTAACCTTACTATTGATGCTATTGCGAGTACGGTTGTCATGAGCTACTTCATTAAATGCAATTAGGATCGCATTCTGAAGCCAGCCATTGAACGGATTCTTTAACTGTTCATCTTCAACCTTGATGGCTTGGTTCTCTCCAAACAGAGGCTTTAAAACATGATCTAAGAGTACGTTCTTGCCAGCTCCAGGCTGTCCCATGAAAACCCAGGCGGTCAATTGCTTCGATCTAGTTTGCATGATACCGGCTAACCAGT
Source organism: Fidelibacterota bacterium (assembly GCA_018673925.1). GTDB lineage: Bacteria > Fidelibacterota > UBA8477 > UBA8477 > JABMPR01 > JABMPR01. The sequence continues at coordinate 3,886 of JABHBL010000112.1, read as the reverse complement.
TCACGAAGCGGTCTCTCTCAGTACTTACAGGGATAAGATTGGACAGCAGATAGTTGATGTTTGGTGTATCAACTGCTAGATCTATGACCTTGGAGGTCCTGGCTCCAACCATATAGTCCGTCGGTCTGAACAGGTTGATGGTCTTGCTTACCTTATCAATCGTTAAATCCTGGGATGGATTGAAGATGACCTTCAGAACTGGTTTCTTTTTCGGGCTCTGATCTACATCAGCCAGTATGATCTCCAGCTTCTTTTCAGAGTCCACAAAATAGAGCTGTTCATCCCGGCGATCTAGATAAGCAAATGAGCTGGTCTGCTTCTCTAAAAACACAAAGAGATCGTCCATGTATCCAAACTTGATTGGAGATTTGCCACCTGCCTTACAGATGTTTGCACATCTCTGCTTCCCACACATAATCTCGCAGGTCTGAGGTGGTCCACTGATACTATCCAGTTGGTAATTTGTGATGCTCTCATCATAATCTTCTGCCAGCTCAAGTATCTCATGGACTTTTTCACGACCTTCAGCTCCAAATGGACCCATTTGGGATGCCAGAAAGAGTCTAGCTACATGTCCTGCGGTATTTTCAAATATACCAGGATCATGAGAGCTCTCTAATTGTGCCAGTTTAGAACATTTACTAAACATGAGATCCATATTGTGTGGCTTGATATCATTTTGAGCAATACCAGATATTTTGTGAATTGCATGACCCCTACTCGCGGGAGCCTTTGCAATCAATTCGATATCATTAATTGGTAAAGCATGAGGTAGGTATGCCTCAAAATCACTGTCCACAAAGGCACAGCGTCTATTCGTGACTTTATGAAACTGAAATGGAAGTTTAATAAGGTTGCCTAGTTTGTCCGGTTCTACTCGGTCCTGTTTCGGAAATAGTTCCCAGTGTAGTCTTTTATCTACAAGTATAAATTCACTGGCCAGCTTGTGGAGCGTATTCCTCAGATCTCCTGCAAAAACTTGTCGTTCAAGAAATATCCAGAGGTGATACCCCTTGTTACCACTATCCTCTATGACAGATGAGAACCCATGTGAATCTAGCACTTTTTGAATTTGAAGAGTTTGCTTCTTCAGCAGTGGCTCAAACACCTCACGAGGATAAAGGGCAAGTGCATCTTTGTTGATATCAATATCAATAACACCAGACTTAACCAGATCGTTGGCTCCGACCAGGTATGCTCCCACGGTGGTAGAATCATCTTGGTAAATATCTAGGGTAAAGGGGGAATGCTTGGGATAGTAATTGCCGTTTGAATCCTGAAGAGCATAGACATCATCTCTTCCTCCAATTGCAGCGAAAACGTCAGCTTGAGATTCGTGTATGCCTTTCATCATTATTGTTGCCTGGTTGTATAGTTGTAGTTCCGTACATAATGCTTTTAAGCTGACGGATAGATTTGGCGAATGTCGCCACGTTTGTGTTGGCAGTCTCATTGTAAAATGATAAGGCCAGGTTATTTACTTCTTCTCCAGAAAAAGAGAATGTTGAACGCTTCCCATCACGGGAATGTCCAGATAGTGTGATTCCTTCTGAATACAGAAAAGCTGCTAGAAAGAACTCAGTTGTTTTAAGCGTTTGTTGCATGTTGTTACCTCGGTATAAAAGCCTCCCGCTCCGGGAGGTAAAAGCTGGGACAATAATCATCCCAGCTAGCAATATCAAAAGCACCCTGCAGGGGCCGTCTCGTCATTTCATTTTTCGTCGGATTCTAGTTTCGGATAGGCATCACTAATTACGTTGATCCCTCTACTTATATAATAAGGTGTTTTGCATGATTTGTCAAGCTCTTTTGCAAAATAAATGCATATATAACATATAATTAATACAGTTACTTACATCATGATTATAGATATTTTAGGCCTAACTAAAACTGACTAAAATAGCCATGCTATCACATGTCAAATCTAAATGGTAGCCTCCTCGTCCATCCTGCGAAGCCGCTTTTATGCTCTATCCACTGAAAGTTTCCAATATCCCAGTTTTTCTGGAATAAGAATAATGTAATCTAAAGATTTATAATTAGCATTAGAAGAGAGTAGGCGTTCCGAAAGCTACGGAAAAACTACTCATATCTGGTCCTGCGGAAATGTGATCCATTCATGGCGCACACGTAGGGTATTCCTATCAGATGCATGCATCTGGCAAGCGAGGCCAAGTGGTTTCGCTCTGGCGGTAACGCTAGGATACAAGGATGGTTAATCATGAGATAAGTCATGAATCGGTATTTCAAGTCATGGAGGTTTCAAGAGCCTCCCAAGACTTAATCGTACACCGAGGGGCACATCGAGCAATTGATGTGTGGCTCTTGGGATGCAATGCAGGTAACTCCTGTTCGCAATTGTTTGGCGACAGACTGGCGAAGATATCGTGATCCGAAAGGGCTAATTCGAGGCCGTCTTGCAGGGTAGCTGGATTTCCCTCCAGATGATCAAAGCCTGCCAGACTTCTAATGCTATTTTTACTTGTATCAATACAACGTGAGACCATATTCATGAAGAAAATTTCAGAGAATTACAGATGAGGAGGAAAGAATCATGGTAGCTGTTGCAATTCAATGTTGTATTTGTGGGGACAATATTGATGAAGATGCCCACAAATTTGATCCGTGTTATCTTGAGATAAATACGAATATTACTGGTGATGAAGAGCAGCAACTCCCCCAGGCATTCTTCGCCCACTATGAATGTTTTAAAGGGATAATGGCTTATGACGGGCACTTGAACCTGGAGGGTCAGGAAGCGTATGTTGCAAATAACTATCTGCGAGCAGGTAAATACAAAGAGGCAATTGATTTATACGAAAAGTTACTTCCAATAGCCGAGGAACCAGAAGGGCAGCAATTTATACTCCCCAACATGATCCAGTGTTACAAACAGCTAAATGATGTAGCTAAGCAAAAAGAACTATTAGAACACGGATTAGAGCTCTGTAGTCAAGGACATGAGAGTGCGGGAATCTATTATGAAGCAGCAGCATCAGCATATGCTTCTGATGATTTTCAAAAAGCTAAAGATTATATTGAAAAGTCTAAAAAGGCTAAGGAAGATGATGATGATGATGGAAGTGATTATACCCTCGAAATATTTAGTGCGGAGTTAGCACTTCACCTCGCTCTAGATGAACATGAGACCGCACGCTTGATCTGTACCGAATGGCTTGATGAAATGGTTGCATATATACCAACTTCGTTTGAAGAGACAAAGTCTGCAAATCCCGTGAATGCTTGCATTCAATACTTGCAGGATGCTGAATTAATGTATCGTCTTGCAGAATCGGATTTTGTGAGATCTTCAACACCCTCAATTGAATTCGCCAATAAAGGGTTAGCGGAACGAATGCGCGGAAATGATGAGAAAGCTTATAAAGCGTTTCTCGAATATAAGCGGATCTTAAGAGAGCAAATCGAAACCCGTGGCGAAGATTTCGAAGGATATTGGAAGAAATTGAAATCTGACAAGCCTGAGGTATCAGATTTTCATATTCCTGATCCTGATGATGATGTGCCTACGCAGATTCTTGTAGATGAATATATCGAAAGATATGGAAAGTAGACTGATGAAGAAGGCTAACCCCTTCTTTTTACCTCATTCTCTTTTGATATAACAAACCCTCTGACTAGATTCAGGCAAGTTTAATTCATAATCTGGGGGTTCAAACTGAGTACTACGTCAAAGTATAAGTGTCATTCCTGTGGATATACCGCAGAGGTTTGGGACGAACCTGATAAAGCACCAATTGCTACGGTGGATACTCGTCACTGTCTAGGATGTAAATCCCTGGTAGAAGTTCCAATAGAATTCCATGGTGGCGGTCTTATCGAAGATCCAGATGTCGTACCTAGTTTTCTGAATCGGTGTCCTGATTGT
>JABHBL010000111.1 GCA_018673925.1 Fidelibacterota bacterium | reverse complement strand
CAAACAAAAAACGCTTCAGATGAGGAAGCGTATTAACATGAAATCGCAGCACCATGAGGTGTTTGCTTAATATGTTGGAGGCCCGGAAAGTGTCTCTTATTTTTTAAGCGATCTTGTCCGAATTACTTTGACGACTTACAGGGAATAGATGCTGTTATCGATGAGGCCATCAGAAACGGTGTAACGTGTTATCCTCATGGATGATTCATCTACTCCCCAAGAAAGCAAAGGTAATAGCAATAGAAGAATAGAAAAATTTCCCATTCTAGATCGAATCCCTACCTTTTTTGAGTTCTTAGTTGAACAGATCAATCTCATCCCCAAGCATGATAAAATGTTATTTTGTATAGCCTTGTGTTAAAATAAACGTGGTGATAGTGAATGCGACAACAAAAAGAGATGAAATCAATCATGATATAAGGGCCTCGCAATTCAACCTGTCTAGTCACCTTATATGGATTAGGATGCGGGGACATCTCTTTTACTTTATGTGTGCAACATGACACCAAAATATCAGAATGAATAAAGGGGTAGTAATCAATGACTGATAAATCCGTACATCGTCAGAAAAGTGATCGACGTGATGGTGATCGACGAAAAAATGATATGCCTGTAAAGGTTGAAAGACGCAAAGCTTTTGAAAGAAGAACAGTTGGAGATCGCAGATTAACAAAGTCATGATCAAACACCTGCGAAAACACTCTACAAGCTCTGGACCGTTACTCCTTCTCATTGTTGCAAGCCTCTTAACCTGTACCAGCACCAAAGAGATTATTCCCATGACAGAATCTGATATCCTGGCATTTCACCAGCAAATTTTGACTATTGATACCCATGTGGACACACCACTCCGTCTCAAGTATGAGGGAATCGATCTTAGTCAACATCATGATCCAAATGAATACAACAGCAAACTGGATTTCCCCCGTATGGATGAAGGTGGGCTTGATGCAGTCTTTTTCGCCATTTGGACACCCCAGGGAGCTCGAACAGACTCAGGTCATGCTGCCATAAAGCAACAAGCCCTAGACATTCTTGATTTAACTGAATCTGAGATAAGCAAGTTTCCTCAATCCGCAGAAATTGTGACCCACTCACAGGATGCAGATCGACTTCAAGAGGCAGGCAAACATGCAATTTATCTTGGTCTGGAAAATGGGTACCCCATTGGTACAGACATAAATAACGTGGATTTGTTTTATCAACGGGGTATTCGCTATATCACTCTGTCTCATATGACCAATAACGAGATTTGTGATTCATCCAATGACACCACTGAGTATGGTGGGCTGAGCCCTTTTGGCGTGGAGGTGATCGAGCGAATGAATCAGTTGGGAATGATGGTCGATATTTCCCACACCAGCGGGGCTACTGTTGAGCAGGCTGTAGCAATCTCAAAAGCACCTGTTATCGCTTCACATTCCTGTGCCAAAGCGCTGTGCGACAACCCCAGAAACTTGAGCGATAGTCTACTCACTTTGATTGCTGCCAAGGGCGGTGTGGTCCAGATGTGTCTGCTTAGTACCTATATCACACCTGACCCACCACAGGAAGCCCGGGATTCAGCACGGGCAGCTATGAAGTTGAAATGGAAGGGTATCGATCGCCAGACTGACTCGAATCGAGAGATATATCGTCTGGAATGGGCTGAGTTAAATCGAAATTATCCAAGGGAATTACCCAGTGTCTCCGATGCTGTGGATCATATTGATCACATGGTAGAGCTGGTGGGTATTGATCATGTGGGTATCGGATCAGATTTTGATGGAGGAGCAGCTCTTTCGGACTGCTTTGATGTGAGTGGATTACCAAACATTACCAAAGAACTATTTAAGCGTGGGTACAGTAAATCAGATATTCGCAAAATCTGGAGTGGAAATTTAATGCGAGTATTCGCAAGGGTTGAGCAAATAGCATCATCCCAGTAGTCATCCAATTTTTCCCAGATTAAACCAATTCTCATTCGATACCATAAAACCTGAGACCCATTCCTGGGCTGTGCCTGATAATTATTGATTTACATTCAATAAAGACTATAATAGTCACATATTAATTAGCCATCTGTTTGGCTACAATTTCAGGGAGGAAAAGGTATGGGCATTCAATTCGATAGACCTGTGGAAGCAATGGCAGCTATCACCTGGTTAATTTGCAGCGCTGATGATGTGGGATCGGTTGAGGAAAGAGATTTTCTTCACGCCCATGTGAGAAACACGCAGGATTTTTCTGGGATGTCCCGAGATGATTTTTGTACTCTGCTGGCATCAACTCGTACCAAGCTATTTAAAAATTTTGATAACAATGGATTCTGTCTAGCCCCACCAGCCATTGACGAAGTCATTTCTTCAGCAGGTGCAATACTCAATGGAGATCAGAAGTTCCAGGCCTATGTCATGGCAGTGGAACTGGCCAAATCTGATGGTCTTGTTGAAGAGGAAAAAGTAATCCTGGAAAAGCTTCGCTCCCGTTTTCAGATCTCCTTTGATATGACCAACGAATAAAGTTTATGATCAAAAAAGGCTACTTTATCATCACAGATATCACGGGTTACACTATCTTCCTAACAGAATCTGAGTTGGATCATGCCCATCACATTATTCATGCACTTTTTGAATCTCAGCTTGATGTCATCGGAGCACCTCTACAAATTTCAAATTTTCAAGGGGATGCTATTTTGTGCCATGTCCCTGAGGAAACCGTTGGGCAGGGTGCTGATTTAATGCTACAGGTAGACGCTATTTATGATGCATTCTCAGCCAAGATCGCCGAGATGCAAATTGATCCACCTTGTGGATGTAATGCCTGCGCAAATATCACCATGTTGGATTTGAAAATGTTCATGCATTATGGGGAGTATCTGGTGATAACTGTAGGGACCAGTGATGAGATCATTGGCTCTGATGTGATCACTGCTCATCGCATGATGAAAAATGATGTGCCTGAAAAAACGGGAATTCATTCCTATCTGCTTGTCACAGAAACTGCTTTGAAAAATCTTGGTTTAGAGGATGATTCTAAATTCGTGAATTACTCACAAAGCTATGAACATCTCGGCGAGGTCGCCATGGGCGTGACACAATTGGGAACAGCTACGGGGATTCCCTTCCAACCACAAAAGTAACATCTCAAACACTCCTCATGATTTCTCATGCGGAGTTATATCTAGTGATTACAAATACTCTCAGGTGCTGTAGTAAAACCACCATCAACAGGATGAAATTTCCCTTTGTTCTCCAGGAAATGGATCAGCTCGTCGGCAGTCATACCCTGGGCTGAACAGGTGAAGAATCTGGTGTCCTCACCAAACTGTTGCTGGATAGCTGAGCGGAGTGATTCTCTGGTATAGGATTCTCCAGAATTAACCATCATATGCATAACTTCGTGACCATGTATAGTATTCATTTTAACCTCATTCATTTTTTTTAAACACTCACCATGGTGAGCAGCATTTTTGTAGGTTCAAGAGCTTCCAGTGCATGATTGATGCCTGCTGGCATGAGAATCACCTGACCGACTTTTACGGTCTGAGTGGTTTGATCAATAGTAATATTCATTTCGCCTGATAGAATCTGTACATAGGCATCCATGGGGCTGGAATGACCACTCAAAGCCTGTTCAGTATCAAAAGCAAAAAGTGTTAAATTCATATTTGGAGACTTTCTTAAAGTCTTACTCACAATAGCGCCTGGGTTTACCTGGATGTCCTGGATCAAATCTTGAATTTGACCAGGTTGTAAACCTTTATCTAAACTAATTTTATCATTCACTTGTTATACACTCCCAGTAACAGGTTGAAATTGAGCAACGGTTGTATTTTCTAGCATTTTTCTAGATGCTTCACGGATGGGTCCCCATTTTTCATGGACGGGGCAGGGTGATTCAGCGCCACAGGTCGGTAAACCAAGCACACAACTTTCAAACACTGAATTACCATCAATGATTAGAACAATATCCAGCAATGACATGGAATCAGGATCTTTTGCCAATGAAAAACCACCTGATTTACCCCGATGAGATTGGATGATGCCATCCTTTACCAGACTTTGCAGTGTTTTGGATATAAAATCCCGAGAGATATTCAGATCAGTAGCGATCTGCTCTGCGGAGATATTGCCCTCATATTGTTTCTCAGCCAGGTATAGTATTCCCTGGAGGGCGTATTCACATTTTCTGGAAAATAGGACTGTCATCATTCACTCTTCGTTGATAATAATTGGCTGTTGTATGAGATGCAATCATAATCGGAGTATATAGTCCGAATTAAAATATTAATCACAATCGGTATGATATTTTCAAGGATCCTAACTCATAAAATATTTTTGAAGGTATAGGAGGGCCGCAATAGGTGCGGCAATGGCCATAATTTTATTGGCCCAGGTTGAATCTTTCCAACTCCAATAGGAAGAACTGCCCGATAGAGCAATCAGAGTCCAAACACCTGCCAGGTATAGTTCATAGATTTTTGGTCGACTATCAGGTGAAGGCCATCCAAAGATGAGTAAACCAATAACCCCAATGACACCAATCGATACCTGAATGATATTCTTGATATCTCTCGTAGATATTTTTTCATTAGATTCCATAATTCCTCCACGGTTATTCTATCAGACAACCATACTTTCGCCACCACTGTCTTTAACAAAAAGACAGGAAGTATTTACTGCCTCAGCCAGCGTATGCATGGTATCTCCATCCAATTCATTTGAAATCCCAAATATGTTAAGATCTGCCACCGGTGCTTTGGGCAATACTTCCTTAAAATTACCCACAAGCACTACTGCTTCCGAAGAAATCGGTAGCCTGGCACGATCAAAAAGTCTCTCCTGAGCAGCCTTAGCCCGTTTAACATCTTCTTCATTAGCTACAGCTGTGATAAACCTGAGTTGCCCGTTCCAATTGCGGTTCAGTTGAATTGACATGAGAATTGCCAGGTCTTTATTGGGGCTGGAGCGTCTCAGCCAGACATTCAAGGTTTTCTGGTCTCCCAGTGCATTTTTTGGATGCTGGGAGTAGACGGCAATCCCCATTTTTTCCCTGACAGCTACGGCGATCATATCTTCCAATCTCTCATCCTTGGAACGATCATTACTCATACTCAAAAACATGATGTTTGGTGCAAAATACATGCTCCGCATGACTTGAGCAGTAATACTGATGCCTTCCAGGAAATGTCGACATTCTATAAGGGAGCTGGTGACCAACAAGTCTTCAGCTTTAAGCGGTTCACCAAGTTCAATCAACTGGCGCTCCTTGGTGCTGTGTTCTTCTGAATCGATTTTGACCTCAGGACCTTTTCTGAAAAGACGATTACTTAGAGAACGGATGACAGAGTTCATGCTCTCTTCAGCGATTTTTACTGAGAAAAGACGCAGAGTGCCAGATGGAAAAACGATATCTCTGAGAAACCCCATGCGGTGTTTCCAGGTCAGGGGGTCTTCAACTGGTACCATGATATTGGGTTTCCAGGTTTTTGGGTGAGATTTCAATTTTTCTGATTGGCGTGCAGACCATTCAGCCATTGCCATAAACATTCCAGCGCGAACATCACCCCAGGGTGCCTGCAAACCGCGTTTGACCTGTACCAGATAGGCCGTAATGATGAGGAGCCAGGCGACAATCGCGAAGATGGGATTGACCATAAACATAACAATAACCGCCCACAGAAACCCAATAATGGGGATGCTGATGTGGACTCGGAAAAGGGGTCTAAATGAGGGGATACCTATACCAAGCTGAAGCGCAACTGCAATATTGATGGTGGCATAAGTAATTAGAAAAAACATGGTCAGGAGCGGGGCGATGGTATTGAGGTCACCGAGTATTAGACTTACCAGAATGGCCACTGCTGTGAATATGATTGAGTAAACCGGTTCTCCTGCCTTGCTGCGTTTGGCGAAAATTCGGAAAAAGGGAATCACTTTGTCTGAGCCCATGGCCATGAGAGTGCGGGGAGCCCCTACAACTGAACCCAGTGCAGATGAAAGGGTGGCACCCAGGATGCCAGCTGCCACAGCTAATTTCCAGCGTGATATGTCCATCATAATGGTGTTGTTTGAAACAAGGGCTGCTGAATCCGCCAGATGATCCAGATAGTAGGCAACCACGACATACACTACAAATGAGACAGCGATCGCAGAGAGCATTCCCAGGGGTAAAGACTTCTTTGAGTCCTTTAAATCTCCGGACATGGCTGCTCCAGCTTCTATTCCAGTTACCGCCGGGAAAAAGATGGCAAATACAACCCAGAATGAGGCCTGGGGAAAATCGCCCCAGACGACGATTTGAGGCGTTGCTCCCCCAGAAGCCGCAAAAAAGGAGATGAGGGATATAACAATCACAAACATGATCAGGTATTGGGTTCGCATGGCAAACTGGGCACCGAGCAGGCTTACAATCAGCACCAGAACCAGTACTGAAACACCTGTTAAGATTGGGTCATGGGTAGGGAAAAGTGCAATCCAGGCTTCTGTGAAACCTGAGATATACATGGCACCACCTAAGGTCTGAGACAAGTATAGGGGTATACCCACGGCGCTCCCCGCCTCAAGACCAAGAGATCTTGATATTAAGGCATATGAACCACCCGCTCCAACACGGGTATTCGTGGCAATGGCTGCAATGGAAAGACCAGTGGTCACTGTAATCATCTTGGCCAACAGGATGATTACCAAGGCACCTCCAAACCCAGCATTACCTACAACCCAACCCAGGCGCAGATACATAATAACGCCAAGAATGGTTAAAATGGTGGGGGTGAAGACACCGGCAAATGTCCCTAGTTTTTTCATTTATTCAGACCTCGTTATGAGAAAATGGATGTTATATAAAGTAATATCACGGTTTCATATTAATGAATAAATATATAATCTCACTAAATATTCCATTGTTAATCGGTTTGTATATCTCAAATTTTCTCATCGTGAAAAAATCACTTTTGCTCATACAATTCTTTCTGATGTTCTTTGGCTATTCCAATGTCCTGGCAGTGGGTACTGGAGAGGTCTCAGGTAGAATCACAGACTCAAAAACGCTTGAGGCACTCCCCGGTGTTAATGTTGTCGTTGATGGAACCCGCCTTGGGGCAGCTGCAGACAGGGATGGCTATTTTGTTATCGAGGAAGTTCCTGTCGGTGAATATCGTCTCCATATCAGGATGGTTGGTTATAAGGCTAAAATTCTGAGACAGGTTCGTGTAGCGGCAGATCAGCAAACCGAATTACAGATTGAACTGGAAGCGATTTCCATTGAGATGGGTGCAGTCACTGTAACCCGCGGGAAGCGGGAGGGAGCTGGGGAACGTCTGAATCCCAGTCAACGAGAACTGGAACCCCGAGAAATCATGACCCTGGCTGGTGGTGGTGAAGATATTTTTAGAGGGATTACCACCATGCCCGGTGTGATTGCCCGCTCCGATGCTTCAGCTCAGTTTTATGTCCGTGGGGGAACCCCAGACCAAAATCTGATCATCGTAGATGATGTTCCAGTATTCAATCCATACCGACTCAAGGCTCTCGGTGGTCCCATCAGCATGTTCAACCCTGATGTGGTTGAATATGTCGAGCTATTGCCCGGAGGTTTTTCTGCACAATATGGTGATAAACTATCCTCAGTGCTCATTGCTCGCAATAGAGAGGGTAGTCGGTTTGAAAACCTGGGGAAAGCCAGTATGAGTCTCATAGATGTACGCGTTCTCGCAGAAGGTCCTTTGCCAGGGTCAGGTGAAGAGGGGTCCTGGTTATTGTCCGGTCGTCGCACCTATTATGATGTACTCCTGGATAGAATGGCTGATATCCCCACAGGTACGGTTTTCCCAAATTTCAAAGACGTCCAGGGCAAAGTTGTGTATGACCTTTCCCCGGAGCAAAAGATCCGTATCAACTTTTCTGATTCCCGAGAAGAGATGATTTTGACTGAGCTTGAAATCGACGGAGAAGGTGAAGATTTCGATCTATTTGAGGACGAAGACTTCTTTTCCTTAAGCAATAATATTGATAGTCGTTTGAGCAGTGTAGGCTGGATGAATGCCTTTAGTGATGTCTCACTATCAAACCTAACCTTATCCCGTTTTAATGATACCTGGACCATGAAGCTCAAAGCAGGTGATTACCACTACTCGCCTGTCATAGATATGCGAAAAATGGAAATTAGAGAAGATCTCACCCATATTTTAACTGCCAGACATACCTTAAAAACCGGTATCACGGTTTCTGATCTGATCACCGATATTGGGATCTCCATGACTATGGATTCCAGTGCTTATTATGAGCAAAACCCTGAAGATAGACGTGAAGATGATGAGGCTATACTGGATCGGGATCTTCGACTCCAGAATGCTAGCTCCATGAGTGGAATGTATTTTCAGGATGAATGGATCCTGATTCCACCAGTCCTAACCGTATTAGCAGGTTTCCGAGGGGATTATTCGACCTACACACAGGAATGGGTGTATAGCCCGCGTTTGTCGGCAACTTACAATTTGAATTACCAGACCTCCCTGCATATGGGGTGGGGACACTATTATCAGGCACCCAACTTTGTTTCACTTTTTGAACGCTTTGAGAGATCCATTGAATGGAATTTATTTGAGACCATTAATCTTGGTACTGAAAAGGCTGAACACAGCTTGTTTGGCATCGAGTATCGGCCTTCTGAGGAGTATGTGACCAAACTTGAAGGTTATTACAAGGATTTAAAAAGTCTGGTGGTTCAACGTGACTCCTCATACAATTTTATCCCCGATAATTCTGGGGAAGGTTTTGCATATGGGGCTGAGCTATTTCTACAGAAACGAGACTTGCCCAACTCCAGATTATCTGGATGGCTCAGTTACTCATATAGCGTCTCCAAGGAAAAGGGAGAGAAACCCTACTACTATTATCGGGAATTTGATCAACGTCATACGTTCTCCCTGGTGGGTCGCTATAATCTCTACAATAAAATGTATCTGGATATTCAATATAGTTATGGCAGTGGTTTTCCCTGGACGCCTCCCAGATATGATAGCCAGGGGCATGTGCTTCGAGATGCTGAGGGGGAAATCCGTTTTGAAGAAAAAAATACTGCCCGGTATCCAGTTTATGAACGATTGGATCTACGGATGTCCATGTTGGGGACTCTTTTTGGGGATTACAAAGTTGAATGGTATCTGGAATTGATCAATGCCCTGGATCACCGGAATATTTACGAGTACTACTGGACCGATGACTATGAGACACGCTTCACCTCATACATGCTACCACTGCTACCCTTTTTCGGAGCTAGAGTTAGTTTTTGAGCCAAGGCGTTTATAGGTCTTGGTCTGGCGCTGGCCAAACGCTATCTGGACCTCAACCACATTGGACTTGAACTACTTGATTCCAAGCCTGGTGGATCAATTTTCAGACTAAAAACTCCTTTGAAAATGGAATCGAGTCAGCGGGTGTCAACAATTGTAGCGAAGCAACCCATGAATAGGGTATTTGATAGATCATCCGCTCATCCTAGAATTTTACATTGAGGGGGACCTGGACTATTCTATTAGAGTCTATCAGTGATCAACTAAACTGAAAAATACTTGGCCCTGGGATGGTGTACGACAATGGCTGATGTACTTTGTTCTGGAACAATTTGATACTCTTCCGTCAGCGTTATTCCTTCTGAGTCAGCATCCAATAATTCGAAAATGAGCTCTTGATCTTTCAAGTCGGGACAAGCGGGGTAACCAAATGAATAGCGACTGCCCTGATATTTCTGTCTGAAAAGTTCTTTGGCACTTGCACCATCATCCTCTGCAATGCCTAATTCCTTGCGGACCTGCTTATGCCAGTATTCTGCCAGGGCTTCAGCTGTTTCAACAGCGAATCCATGAAAGTACAAATAGTCGGTGTAGGCATTGTCATTATACAATTTTTGAGCGACCTCAGTTGCTTTGGCTCCCACCGTCACCAGTTGGAAGGCCAGCACGTCACGTTTTCCCGATTCTACACTGGCGTAATAATCTGGGATTGATCTCCCTGGAGCTTCGCTCTGTCTAGGGAAGTCAATAAAGTGTTGGGGCTTTTTATCATCGGGATGTGCATATATCCAAAGTCTGTCACCCTCTGATTGACAGGCATAGTATCCATAGATGACTTTTGGAGATAGCAAGCTCTCTACCACTACCTGTTCCGATAATTTATTGAATGTGGGAAAAATGGTTTCCTGTTCAAGTCTGGAGTATTCTTCAGCGGTCACCTTGCCACGTTTGAATCCCCACTGTCCACGAAACAGGGCGGACTGATTGATGTAGGGAAAGATGGTCTCAAGACTGACATCACTCACCACTTTGCGACCCCAAAAAGGTGGCTCAGGGATACGTTTGGCAGGCTGCAGTATTTCAAATTCTTTGATTGCAGCTTTCCTGGTCTTGCTCTTTTTTACAGTCTGAATAGCTGCAAGATCCTGCTCCAGAGTACCCGCTTCGATCTGTTGCATAAATTTCAATCCATCAAAGGCATCACGGGCATAAGCCAGCGATCCACCATAGCCCTTGCGTAGATCCTGTTCCACGTATGCACGCGTGAGTGCTGCTCCACCCAGGATAATTGGAGGAGTGACTCCATGTTCCATGAGAACTTCCAGATTGTCCTTCATAATGATGGTTGATTTTACCAGGAGGCCACTCATACCTATGGCATCGGCCTGTTCATCCTGAAAACTTTTTAACATGGCTTCCACTGATACTTTGATACCCAGATTCACCACATTGAAGCCATTGTTACTGAGTATGATGTCCACCAGATTCTTACCAATATCGTGGACATCACCTTTCACAGTGGCCAGGATGATTTTGCCCTTGGCTGAAGCATCCGATTTTTCCATAAACGGTTCGAGATAGCTTACTGCTGCCTTCATGGTTTCGGCTGATTGAAGCACAAAGGGGAGCTGCATCTTTCCAGCTCCAAAAAGTTCTCCAACCTCCTTCATCCCGTCCAGCAAAATGTTATTGACGATATCCAGAGCCGAATATTCCTTTAGTCCAGCTTCAAGATCTGTTTCGAGACCGGAACGATTCCCATCGATGATGCGAGCGATCAGGCGCTCCTTTAAGGGCAGGGAAGAGAGATCGACCTTATTCTTGGCTGCAGCAACCAGATCGGTGTGTAGTTCCAATAGGCTCACCAATGGATCGTAATCACCTTCGCGATTATCTAAAATGAGATCTTCACAGACTTTTCGATCCTGCTCTTTTATCTGGAAAAAAGGTTGAATACGACCGGCATGCAGAATAGCGGCATCCAGACCGGCTTCGATAGCCATATTCAGGAAGACAGAGTTTAGTAGGTGGCGTGTGGCCGGTTTAAGACCAAAAGAAACGTTGGAAACACCCAGACTGGTAAAAGCCTGTGGAAAAGCTTCTTTGATGAGTCGAATACCATCCAGAGTAGCTATAGCAGATTTACGAAACTCTTCATCACCTGATGCCAGTGTGAAAGTGAGGGGATCAAAAAAGAGATCACTCTCACGAAGACCATGTTTGGTCACTGCTAAATCATAGATGCGTTGAGCTATCTCAAGTTTTTTCTCAGCACTTTTGGCCATACCATCTTCATCGATGGTGAGACAGACGAGACCGGCACCAAATTCACGACAAAGTTGAATGACTTCCTCTGCTTTCGCGTCACCGTCCTCCAGATTAATTGAATTCACGATAGCACGCCCTGTGATACGCTCGAGAGCGGTGCGGATAGTTGGCACTTCTGTGGAATCAATCATGATGGGTATGGATATCTGGCTGTTCAGTCGATTGATATATTCATCCATATCAGCAGCTTCATCGCGTCCGACATAAGCAACGCAGACATCCAAAATATGGGCGCCTTCGTCGACCTGATCGCGAGCCATATTCACCATACCATCCAGATCACCAGCCAGAAGCATTTCCCGGAATTTTTTCGATCCATTGGCATTGGTTCGTTCGCCGATGATCAGGGGAGCAGGTTCCTGTTTGAATGTGGATACAGAATAGAGTGATGTAGCGCCAGCAGCAAAGGCAGGTTCCCGAATGGCCGGGTTGAGTCGACCGGCCTCTTCTACGACTGCCCCCATGTGCTCATGTGTGGTTCCGCAACAGCCACCTACGACACTGACACCCATACCAGTAATAAAATGACTGAGGTCATGTGCAAGCTCTGGTGCAGTAAGATCATAGACCATCTCACCATCAATATTATGTGGCAGTCCGGCATTGGGAATCACAGATATAGGAAAGTGTGAATGGGCTGCAAGAGAGTGAAGATGTTCACTCATGGCTTTGGGGCCTGTGCCACAGTTTAGACCGACTACATCCAGGGGATAGGGCTCCAGCGTTGTCAGTGCTCCCAGCATATCTGTGCCCAGCAGCATGGTTCCCATGGTTTCCATGGTAACTGAGGCCATAACAGGTAGATCAATGTGTTTTTCTTTAAGTGTGTGGAAAACTGCATTCAGGGCAGCCTTAGCCTGCAAGGGATCCTGAACCGTTTCCACCTGGAGCACATGGACGCCACCATCAATAAGTCCGGCCGCCTGTTCCCGATAGGCCTGGTAGAGCTCTTGATATGAGATATGTCCTAGAGAAGGAAGACGGGTCCCTGGACCCATAGAACCTGAGACATATCTGGGATGTGCTGGTGAGGAAAATTCATCAGCCACAGACCGAGCCAGTTGAGCTGCTTTTAAATTTATTTCATAAACTTTTTCAGAAAGGTCATAATCGCCCAGGACGACATGAGTGCCGCCAAAGGTATTGGTCTCAATAACATCACAACCCACATCCAGAAATCCTGCATGTATTGACTGAATTGCCTCTGGCTTTGATAAAACCAGCAGTTCATTACAGCCTTCTTTACCCCAGAAATCTTCGTTTGTGAGATTCAATCGCTGGATACTGGTCCCCATAGCTCCATCAAAAACAAGGACTTTATCTGCAAGGCTTTGGCGAAAGTTTTTCAAGCTACTTCTCCTAATGGTGCATTTTTTGCATCCAATCTAAGACTATGCCAAAATAATCGATTTGCCAGCTTTTTTCCTGACTTTGTTTCAAGACTTGTTTAGATTGACTCCATGATGTACAAAATCATTTTATTGGTTTTTACCGGTATTCTACTCCTGGCATGTGACCCGGTTGGGCAGTCGCTAGAAGGTGAAAAGACGCCTGAAGGCCGTACTCCTACCCAGGAAAGCTGGAACCCTGTTATCAGAATCAATTCTGTGGGAAAAGAAAATGTCCAGGCCCGCGCAGCCTATTCCGCGCACTATGATGATCCCCGTGAAATTCTATTCATAGGAAAGGTCAAGCTGGATTTTTTTGATCTGGAGGGTGAGCATAGCTCAATCATGACAGCTGATACTGGCAGTATTGATGAAAGAAAACATCTCTTTACGGCCAGGGGGAATGTGTTTGTGGAGTCAGATTCCGGTATGACCCTTTCAACCAGCATTTTGTATTGGCATGAGAATGATGAATCAATTTATACGGATGAGCCCATCATTCTCACAACCCTAACTGATACGCTTTACGGTGTTGGATTTAAATCTGATGCCAATTTACAAAATTGGACTATCAAACAACCTACAGGCGTAACGTATCGTGAGTTCGGCAATGACTGAAACCACCCTGAGCGGTAGAAACCTATTCAAACAATATGGCAAGCGCACCGTGGTGAGCGATGCCTCTGTTGAAGTAAAAACTGGTGAGGTAGTTGGCCTCCTTGGTCCTAACGGAGCTGGGAAAACTACCACCTTCTATATGGTGACAGGGATGATCAGACCCAATTCAGGCTCTGTTTTCCTTGGTGATGAGGAAATTACCCGATCACCTATGTATAAACGTGCCCGCGCAGGTATTGGCTATTTGCCACAAGAAGCCAGCATTTTCAGAAAATTGAGTGTTGAGGACAATTTGAGGCTGGTTTGTGAAACCCTGGATATTGATAAACAGGCCCAGGAAGAGAAGCTGGAACATTTGCTCAATGAATTATCAATTGGTCATGTTCGCAAAAACAAGGGCCACCAGTTGAGTGGTGGGGAAAGACGTAGAACGGAAATTGCTCGGGCTCTGGTTACAGACCCGAATTTTATATTATTAGATGAACCCTTTGCCGGTGTTGATCCCATTGCAGTAGAAGACATCCAGCAAATTGTTCTGGCCTTAAAAACCAAGGGCATTGGCGTTTTGATCACTGATCACAATGTTCATGAGACACTTTCAATTACTGATCGTAGTTATTTGCTATTTCAGGGTAAAATATTATTATCAGGTAATGCTGAATTTCTAGCGAATGACGAACAGGCAAGAAAACTCTATCTCGGAAGCAATTTCAAACTGGATCGATAAGAACTGTGGAACTATCACAACATCTTGAACTAAAACAGACCCTGACGCCGCAGCAGATTCTGCTGTCCACTTTGTTGCAATTGCCATCTATGGCACTGGAGCTGAGGATTAAGACTGAGCTTGAGATTAATCCCTTGCTCGAGTTGCAGGAAGATGTAGAAGAACTCGATAATCCCGAAGAAGAGGCTGAAACAGAAGAGCCTGAGATTGATCTTGAAGATTATTTCTCCAACGATGGCTACGAAGCCAAAGAATATTATGATAAGAGCGCAGAAGAGGTGGAAATTCAAAACCCATATCTGCCCAGCTTATCTGAAGAACTCCTGGATCAGATAGCAACATTACTTATTCCTGAGGATGAAAGAGCCATTCTGGAAGAGATGATTTGGAGCATTGACGAACGTGGATATCTCATCGTCGAACTTGAGTTCATGGCTGAAAAATTCGAAGTTGATATTAGCCTTATGGAACGATTGCACAAACAGCTCACCCAGCTAGAACCGCTGGGAATTGGCTCCCGTTCTCTCCAGGAATGTCTATTGATTCAGATTCAAAAAATTCATCCCGATACACCAGCTCACTATATCATTAGAGATTATTTTGATGAATTTGCAAATAAGCGGTTTGAGAGAATTTTGCGCAAGCTTCACCTGACAAAAAATGATCTGAGGGATGCAGAAGAGACGATTTCGCATCTGAATCCAAAACCTGGTGATGGTTATCTGGATCCCAAGAACAACTATGTGACCCCGGATTTTTATATCAGCGAGCAGGATGGTGAGTTTGTGGTCACTTTAAATGATTCTTTTATCCCGGAATTGCGTATTTCAGGTAGCTACAAGAACATGTTGTCCAACCAGAAAAAGCTGGATACTGATACGAAGCTCTTTTTGAAAAAGAAGGTTGAATCTGCAAAGTGGTTTATCAATTCCATCCAGATGCGACGCATTACCATGTTAAAAGTGATCAATGCCATAATCGAACGCCAGAAAGGCTTCTTTTTATTGGGCTCTGATCATTTAAAGCCTATGGTGCTCAGAGATATTGCCGAAGATATCAGTATGGATATTTCCACCATCAGTCGTGTCACCAGTGGTAAGTATGCCCAGACCGATTGGGGTACCTTTGAGCTGAGATATTTTTTCAGTGAAGGAATTGAGGCAGAGGATGGTGAAAATATTTCAACCAGACGCATCAAAGAGCGTCTCAAGGTGATTATTGAGGAAGAGGATAAGTCCCATCCTATTTCTGATGAAGCCATTTCAAAAGTTTTACAAGGTGATGGTTTTCCCATTGCCCGCCGCACCGTGGCCAAATACCGGGAACAGCTTAATATCCCTGTCGCACGACTCCGCCGAGAAATTTAATTCTTCATCTCAAGGTAGGGATTTGAATCCCACCCTTGGATTAATCCCTCAATTTCATTGTTTTAATTATAAAGTCGTTTATGAATGGCTCTCAACACAACCATGGTGTTAAGGAAGGTAACGGCGATTATCCAGACGAGATGCTCCAGCAATTCCACACTCCAAACCTGATTAAAAATTCCTCTGCTTAACTCAACACCATGATAGAGGGGTGTAAACCAGGCGATAATCTGCACTGCCTGGGGCAACTGGCCCATGGGAAAGAAGATGCCTGAGAATAAAAAGAGGGGTGTCAGGAAAAGGGTGAAGAAGTAGTTAAATAGCTCGATCTCTTTAATCATTGATGTGAATAGGAGCCCGATGGTGGCAAACATGAATCCAATGATGAATATCAGGGGAAAAATTAGCAGGATGCCCCAGTGGAGTCCCATCCCAAAGATGAAGAGGATGGATAAAAAGGCACCACCATAGATGGTTCCCCGTGTGGCTCCCCAGAATAATTCACCCAGTGCCAGATCCTTGGGATTGATGGGTGTTGAAAGGATGCCATCATAGATTCGATCAAAATTCATTTTCACAAAGACGTTATAGGTCGTCTCCAGAGTTGCCCCCCACATGATGCTTGAGATCAATAGCCCTGGGGCAATAAAGTTGATATAGGGGAGACCTTCCATCTCAGTGATGTAAGCGCCCAAACCCAGGCCCATACCCAGGAGATAGAGGAAGGGTTCAAAAAAATTGGGCAGAATATTCAACTTCCAGGTTCTTTTGTAAACAGTTGCATTTCTCTGCCAGACGCGGAGAGCAGCCATTATTCTGACCTTAGGAGCTTTTGATCTCAATCGATGAGCTCCCTTCCAGTCAATTTGAGAAAGACATCTTCCAGGGATGAGCGACGACTAAGCAGTGTCTTTACCGGGATATTCATATCCTGTATATGGGTATGCAAAGGGGTGGCATCAGGCGTATACAGCAGGAGCCGATCAGAGAGTGCCTCATGGAAATCTATCCGATCAGACACAGCAGCCAGAATCTTTTGGCGGGCTTTTTCTTCACCACGAATCTCAACCACATAGGGAGACACTTCTGATTTTATCAAATCCCAGGGTGAAGCTTCCGTGATGATTTTACCGCGATCCATGACGGCAATTTGATCACATAGTTGTTCAGCTTCATCCATATAGTGGGTGGTAAGCAGCAGGGTGACCCCTTGCTCTATCAGCTCATGACATTTGGCCCAGACATGATGCCTGGCCTGCGGGTCCAATCCAGTTGAAGGTTCATCCAAAATAAGAATGCTGGGCTTATTGATAAGTGCTCTGGCTATTTGGAGTCGTCGTTTCATGCCTCCACTCAGGGTGCGGACGTTCTCATTTCGCTTTTCCTCTAATTGGAAAAATTCAATCAGTTCATTGGCTCTCCGAACAGCCTGATCTCGTGTAAGATCATAATACCGCGCATAAACCAGAAGATTGTTGATCACATTTAGATCGTAGTCGAGGCTATCATCCTGGGTAACCACACCGATGCCTCTTTTGACTGCACTCATATTTTCCATGACATTTTCACCATTCACCGTTAGCAAACCAGAGGTGAGGGGTGTGACACAATAGATCATACGCATTACTGTGGTTTTACCCGCACCATTGGGTCCTAAGAAACCAAAGCAGGTTCCAGGCTGGATTTCAAAATTCACATCATTGACGGCTTTGAGGGCGCCGTATGCTTTGGTGAGACTTATAGCTTTGATAATGGCAGCAGGTTTTTCCATGATTCAACTTAAACGAATTTATTGAAGACAGAAGACAGAAGACAGAAGACAGAAGACAGAAGACAGGAGACAGGAGGCAGGAGACAGGAGGTAGGAGGTAGGAGGTAGGAGGTAGGAGGTAGGGATAGGAAGGAAATACAATTTGCTTCAGGAAAAGGCTTGCATCGTGGATATAATGTTCTAATGTATCAGTGCAATGAAACAAGAATTTACTCATACCGAACTGGCGCATATTCTTACCTCCTTAAATGATGAGAAACAGATGGGTAAATTACTTCAGGCATTTCTTACACCTCAGGAACTGGAAGACCTGGTCCTGAGGTGGGAGATTATTAAGCTTCTCCATAAAGGCTTACCTCAACGAGAAATCGCCAAAGAGCTCGGGGTTGCCATTGGAACTGTGTCGCGGGGAGCTAGAGAGTTGAAGTACGGTCACCATGGTTTCAAGCAATTGCTCAATTCATTGGAAGAGAAGACAGACCAATGAAGCTCACTTCAAAACTTTTATTTCAATCAACCCTCACATTGTGGTGGATCTGGCCAAGTAGCCGGGTTCCCTTTCTTTAAACACTAATTACTAAAAAAGAACCCAAGGAGTTACCGTGAAGAAGATTTTTCTTTCAGAAAATGACATGCCCAAAGCCTGGTATAATATTGCTGCAGATTTGACATCAGCCCCTCTACCACCACTGCACCCAGGAACCCTCCAACCTCTGGGGCCAGATGATCTTGCACCCCTTTTCCCCATGGCACTGATTGAGCAGGAAATGAGCATGGAGCGTGAGATTGCAATTCCTGATCCAGTCATGGAAGGCTTGAGGATGTACAGACCATCACCACTCATCCGTGCCACCGGTCTTGAAGCCGCCCTGAAGACACCTGCAAAGATTTATTTCAAATATGAAGGTGTGAGCCCTGCCGGTAGTCATAAACCCAATACGGCTATTGCTCAAGCATATTACAATAAACAGGAGGGCGTAGAACGGATCGCTACCGAAACTGGTGCTGGCCAATGGGGTAGTTCCATGGCTCTAGCCGGGCAGATTTTTGGTCTTGAAGTGAAAGTTTATATGGTGAAGGTCAGTTATAACCAAAAACCTTATCGCCGGTCCATGATGGAAAGTTGGGGCGCGAAAATTGTTTCAAGTCCAAGTATGGATACTCAGTTCGGTCAGAAAATTCTTGCTGACGATCCGGACAATACGGGTTCACTGGGTATTGCCATTTCCGAAGCAGTGGAAGATGCAGCAACCAAGGACAATACTAAATACGCCCTGGGCTCAGTGTTGAATCATGTTCTGTTACACCAAACAGTTATTGGTCTGGAAGCGAAAAAGCAGATGGAAATTGCCGGCGACAAACCAGATATCGTTATCGGTTGTGTTGGGGGAGGAAGCAATTTTGCCGGTCTGGCTTTTCCATACCTCCGTGACAAAATCAATGGTGCAGATATCGATTTCAGGGCAATTGAACCAAGTGCCTGTCCAACTCTAACGCGGGGAAAATTCACCTACGATTTTGGTGATATGGCACAAATGACTCCACTGGTATCAATGCATACGCTTGGTCACACTTTTATGCCCCCAGGGATTCATGCTGGTGGATTACGCTATCACGGTATGGCGCCTCTGCTTTCCCATGTGGTTAAAGAAGGCCTTGTCGACGCCTATGCCTACCAGCAAGTCGAAGTGTTTGATTCAGCAGCTCTATTCGCCAAAACAGAAGGGATTATTCCCGCTCCTGAATCTGCGCATGCTATCAAGGGAGCAGTTGATGCTGCCATCGAAGCTCGTGAATCCGGTGAAGAAAAAACCATCCTTTTTAATCTGAGTGGACATGGACATTTTGATATGTCAGCCTATGATGCCTACTTCGCAGGAAACTTAACCGATTATCGTCCTACTGATGAAGATTTAGCCACAGGTTTCTCCTCTACCAAGGGGCTTCCCACAGCAGATTAGCATTCTCACGACCCGGTGATTTTCAGACAGGATTGCCGGGTCCTCCTTCATTCATAGAACCCCAGGCTTTCCTCTGAGTCAGGGGTTTTTATCTATAATAAATCACTTCACCACTATTAAGTCCGTGAATTAAGTATTTTTCGTTTCAACTATGAATTGAACATTTCGAGACTATTTTCGTGTCCTTAAAAAAAGTAGACAAGAACCTATAGAAGTAGTTTAGGAAAAAGAAAATGAAAAAACGCACAGAAAAATTTTACGACAATCAAGAACTAATACATAGCCCAAGAGGTCGCCTATTACGCATCATGAGCGAATATGTCGGACCTGAGGAAGTGTTTAGAAAAAATAAGATTCAAGATACCATCGTATTTTTTGGTTCAGCGAGAACCCAACCCAAACATATGGTCACCCAGGCCATTGAAAAAGCCAAAGCTGATGGGAACAGTGTTGAAAAATTGGAGCAGTTAGAACGGGATCTGGGGATGTCCAGATATTATGAAGATGCTCGTGAACTGGCTTACAAAATGACAGTCTGGTCAAAAAAATTAAAACAGAGTAAAAGACGCTTTATCGTTGCAACTGGCGGTGGTCCTGGAATTATGGAAGCTGCCAATCGGGGTGCCGCTGAGGCAAAAGGGCTTTCAGTTGGCTTGAACATATCCTTACCTTTTGAACAATCTGGTAACCCTTATATCAGTCGCGAATTGGAAATGGAATTCCATTATTTCTTTATGCGGAAATATTGGTTTGTCTATCTTGCAAAAGCTCTGATTGCTTTTCCTGGAGGTTTTGGAACCTTCGATGAATTGTTCGAAACATTGACATTGATTCAGACTAAAAAAATCAGCAAGCAGATGCCCATTATGTTATTTGGAAATAGGTTCTGGGATAAAATGATTGATCTACAGGGTCTGGCAGATTTTGGAACCATTAGCCACTCTGATTTAGATATGTGCTATCGTACAGATAGCGTTGATGATGCCTTTGAGTATTTGACCAAGCAGCTTACTGATCTCTATCTGGAAGAGGTTCCTACTACAGACTAACCACTTTGTGGCTGATAAAGTTTGCCTAGCGTGACTGCCTTTCCAGCGCCAGTTACGCCAGGTAAATTCGCCGTTAAACCATTAATGTATAAATATCCGAGATAAGCGAATCCAAAAGCTTCTTTGTTGCTTTGGTTTACTCCTGACAGATCCATTTCAACTATATCGATGGATGGAAGTTCAGCCCTTAATAAATTCATAAGCATTTTGTTGAAGGCACCACCACCACCGACAAACATGGCAGTAGGTGAGTAGTCAGTAGATAAAGTGTGAATACTTCCAGTTATTGTTTTTGCAGTTAAAACAGTTAGAGTATGAATCAAATCTTTAAACTCTTGATCATTCCTTGGATTAAACTGCTTTAAGATATGTTGAAAGTATGTTTTACCAAATTGTTCTTGTCCAGCGGACCGTGGGGGAGTGCGCTGATAAAACTCGTGCTTAAGTAACTCATCCAATAGTTTGTGATTAATTTTTCCCTGGGCAGCTAGATCTCCACCTTCATCATAGTTCAGTATATCATGCGAAAACAATCTCACCGCTTTATCAATGAGGGTATTTCCTGGACCCGTATCCCACGCCAGCAGTGGTGCAGAGTTGTGTTGGCCGGGTACGATCGTGAGATTGGCAATACCTCCAATATTGAGTGCCAGAACATCAGAATTGTCCTGTTGCAGTAGATATTGATCTACAATGGGGATGAGAGGAGCACCCTGACCTCCCTGCTCTAGATCTGCAGTTCTAAAGTCGTAGATAACCGGGCATTGTATAGCTTCGGCCATATATTGAGGGTTCCCGATCTGGAGGGTAAAATGTGGAGGCTCATGTTTTATGGTCTGCCCGTGAGAAGCGATGAAATCAATTTTTAGATCCAGCTTATTAATTTCATTAGCAAACCAAATACCCAGTTTGTTATCCAGCTCAGCAATTTCTTCATCGTTCAATTCCAGGGGATTCCTGAAGCAGAGCTGGAATTGTCGGGGATATGGAATTTCATGGCTAAACAGGACTTCAAAATCTGGATCGCGACCTTCTCCTGTAAAATTGACAAGACATAAGTCAAGACCGTCGGCAGAGCTACCTGTCATGAGACCCAGGATATTTACCATTGGCTTAGCGTCACTATTGCTCATCTCACAAACTGCGAATTATCCAGGTATAAATCAATATGCCAAACGTGGAATCAGGCAAATCCGCAGCGGGAATATTCCCCGAAAACGAAGCGCGGATTTTCATTCCACTTGCATACGTTCCCAACTATCTTGCCTCGCTATTTTAGAATGATGCCAGCAAAAAAATGATCTGGCTTGAATATAGATTGAATGGGAGAGATTTGTGGATATCAAGATTGAAGTTGGGAAACCTCACGAAAGAACTTTGAAAGTTCAAGTGGAATGGTCCGAAATGGAACCCGGTTTCGAGAAGAAATTGACCAAGCTAAATAAACAGGTTAATCGACCTGGATTCAGACCGGGGAAAATTCCCAGAAAAATCATGCTTCAGTCCTATGGACATAGTGTGCTGGCTGAAATTCTGGATGAAACCGTGCAGGCTGCCTATTACAAAGGGATTATGGACAATGAATTGTCTCCCGTTGATCAGGGTAGTATTGAGGACATGTCAGAATTTGACATTGGTAAGGATCTTGAATTTTCGCTAAAGCTTCAGGTTGAACCCGATTTTGAAATGTTCGATTATCAAGCTGGATTCAAAATCACCAAAAACGAATACAGCGCCACTGATGAAGATATCGCCCATGCTCTGGAGCATCTGCAGGAACGTTTTGCGGAAGTAGAAATTCGGGATGATGGTGCAGCCGATGGTGATCTACTAAAAGGTGATCTCCAATACCTGGACGCTGAGGGTCAGCTCATTGAAGGTAGTCAGGTCGACGATCGTTATATTAAAATTGGTGATGGCGTCTTTGGTGACAAGGTGGGTAAAAAACTCATCGGCTCTAAAGTGGGTGACGAAGTGACCTTTGATATCCCAGCCCAGACCAAGGATGCTGAGGATCTTCATATCCGCATGCAGGTGAAGGCAGTTGAGACTCACATTCTTCCAGAATTGAATGATGACTTTGCCAAACAGGTAGATCCCAAATTTGAAACTCTCGACGCTCTCAATGAAAGCACGCGTGAGGATATCCAGAAGCAATTGGACTATGATGTCTTAAGAGCCCAGGATCAAAACCTGGCCAACAAGTTGGTTGAAGAGACCAAGTTAGAAGTACCTGAAGTTATGATTGAGGACTATCTCGGTAAATTGGTTGAACGGGTTCGTCAGGAGCGCGGTGCTGATGTCAACGAAGAAGAGGTTCGAGAGCAGAATAAAGAGCGAGCCATCTGGGAATTATCCTGGTATCTCATTCGCAAAAAACTCATCGCCACAGAAAAAATCGAAGTTACCGATGAAGATGTGGAATTAAAACTCGATGAGCTAGTTGCACAAATGCCTGGTGATGCAGAAAAGATGAAAACACTTTATAGAGATAAACAATATCTTCCTCAGATAAAAGATGATATCCTGGAGAAAAAGATATTTGCTCACATCGAGTCTTTTGCAAAAGTAAAAGTTAAAAAAGCCACCAGCAAAGAAATCGGAGGCTACCATGCACACGCTCACTAATCAACTTGTACCCATGGTTGTAGAACAGACAGGTCGTTCTGAACGTGCCTATGATATCTATAGCCGACTGCTTAAAGAACGGATCATTTTTCTCAGTACACCTATTGATGACAATGTGGCTTCTTTGATTGTCGCACAGTTATTGTTTTTAGAAGCTGAGGATAGTGAAAAAGACATCAACCTTTATATAAACTCTCCCGGTGGTATTATTACTTCTGGTATGGCCATTTTAGATACAATGAATTTTATCAAACCAGATGTATCTACTATTGTTGTTGGACAGGCATCAAGTATGGGTGCACTCCTGCTTGGGGCCGGTGCAAAGGGTAAACGCTATACTCTGCCTAACTCAAGAATTATGATTCATCAACCTTTAGGTGGTACTGAAGGACAGGCTTCAGATATTGTTATTGCTGCTGAAGAAATTCAAAAGACAAAACATAAACTGAATCAAATGTTAGCCAAGTTTTGTGGAAAGCGTGTTACTCAAATAGAGAAGGATGCTGATCGAAACTATTTCATGTCTGCCCCCGAAGCTGTTGCTTACGGAATCGTAGACGAAATATTCGAAAAACGGGGATAAATCTTTGGCAAAAGAAAAACTGGGGAAATCTTGTTCCTTTTGTGGAAGACCCCAAGAGGAAACTGGCATGCTTATCGCCAGCCCAACAGGTTCAAATATTTGTGGACGATGTATTGATCAAGCTCAACAAATAGTTAAAGATGAATCTCCTGATCTGAGCACATCTTTTAGTTTGTTTTCCTCTATAGAGGAAATACCAAAACCAGTGGTAATTAAATCTCATCTTGATGCATATGTCATCGGTCAGGAACATGCAAAACGTGCTGTTTCGGTCGCCGTTTATAATCATTACAAGCGCATCATGGTGCAAGATGATGTCCAGGATATCGATCTTGAGAAGAGTAATATTTTACTCATGGGGCCAACTGGTACAGGTAAAACTCTGCTGGCACGTGCATTGGCCAGTTTCTTGGATGTTCCTTTTGCCATTGCCGATGCTACTGTTCTTACAGAAGCTGGTTATGTAGGAGAGGATGTAGAAAACATTCTGGTCCGTTTACTCCAATCTGCCGATTATGATGTAGAAGCAACTGAAGCTGGAATTATCTATGTAGATGAGATTGATAAAATATCCCGTCGTTCTGCCAATGCATCCATTACTCGAGATGTATCGGGTGAAGGTGTCCAACAAGCCTTGCTGAAAATATTGGAAGGTACGGTGGCACAGGTTCCACCAAAGGGCGGTCGCAAGCACCCTGAACAACCCCTGGTTTCAATTAACACGAAAAACATTCTGTTTATTGTAGGTGGGGCATTTGAGGGCATTGAGGAAATAATAGCTCGTAGACGCAAGAAGACATTGCTGGGCTTCTCCAGTTTCGAAGAAGAGGAATCCAGGCTTAAAGGAGCAGATCTCTTAGAGGTTGTGGAGCCTGAAGATTTACTTCAATATGGACTCATCCCTGAGCTTATTGGAAGACTCCCGGTGATAGCCGCTCTTGAGGATCTCACAAGGGAAGCTCTGCATTCTATTTTGTTAGAGCCACGAAACGCCCTGGTCAAACAGTATCAAAAATTGTTTGAATTGGAAGGGGTTGAGTTGGTCTTTGAGGAAAAAGCTTTGACTGCCATTATCGATGATGCACAGAGGGTTGGCACAGGCGCTCGGGCCTTACGAAGATCCATGGAAAAGGTGATGCAGGATATTATGTTTGATTTGCCAGACTGGGACTCCATCAAAAAATGCGTTATTACCAAGGCAGTGGTTACAAATGGAAAGCAACCTCGACTTAGCTAGCCCTTACTTCGCTTAAAATTTTATCACATTGCGGAAGTTATAGCACTGGAACTTTTCCAGACAGGAGTGTTATGTCCACAAATTATTCAATAATCGAGTGGTTAAAATGCCGAAAGTGAGGACTGGAAAGGAATTTTCCTCGCTTGGAAGTTTGTTTCTTTCGATTTACCAAACAACCTCAATTGTCGTGAGCTACACCGATTCGTGACACTATATAAATATTACATATAAGCTCATCTCTTGAATTCAACTCGTAAGTGCAACTCAAAAGATATTGCAAAAGGGATAAGCTGTCATAGTCTATCCTCTAGACCGCAAAATCATATGAGGAGCACAAATGCAAAGCTACAAGCAGCTTACCCAGGAGCAAAGATACGT
>JABHBL010000110.1 GCA_018673925.1 Fidelibacterota bacterium | reverse complement strand
GCTATGTGAAAATTCAAAATCATGTGGATTGGTAATTGTTGTTGTGAAAAGCACTGAATCTTCATTTACATAACTCAATGAATTATTTATGGGTCTAATCAAAGGCAGGGTCTGTCTTTTTAACCACTCGAATAAGAAATAATTATCAAAGGAATGTTTATTAATGTTGTGATCCGCACCCTCAAATTCAGAATAAACAATTCTCGCATGATTGATAATTGCATCCATAAGTTGGCTATCTGTCGAATCCTCAGCATAAACAACGTTAAGCCCCATACTTTCATACCATTCAACACGACTCCTTGAAGTACCTACACCGATGGTTTGATCAGCTGATCCATGATTCAGCCAAGCAGGAATATGTTTAGTATTCCCCCGAGAACCATTGGATGCCGCCACACCGATAGCTGAACAAAATAGATCTGGATCACTACTTAATAGTCGCCAGGTCCCACCGCCACCCATTGAGGTCCCAATCACCACAATCTGGGTCGTGTCGATAGGGAATTGATCAATGACGTTTCTGATGATAGCATGAACTGAAGCGATATTGTTAGAAGCCCAATCCTGGGAAGGTGCTTGTGGAACAAGAGTAAACTCATTGTACCCAAAATGCTCAGCATTGGCTCTCCATGGCAAGCCATGATACAATTGCTCTTCATTATCATCACCCCATTGACCTGCTCCATGCAAAATAATGCTAAGTGGGTATAGAAGGGTGCTATCATAGTCCAAGGGATATGCAAAACGGTAATGCATATTCTCGTGAACTCTGTAAAGGAAATTTTCCTGAATTGTATAAACCTCCCTCGCAATTTGTACAGTATCATTTCCACCGTATGCTCCTATATCTGCATGCACCTGGCCCATAGCTGGCCATAGAGCTTGTATGGGGCTAGTTGGATCTACTTCATCAAAAAATCCTGGGTCAGGATTCCCAGCATCTATAGCGGGACTTGAAACATTTAGATGATAATCATCATCTTCGAAGAGAGGATCCATCTGGGAATTGCCATCACCGGGATAAAGCCCCTCGGTGATTGAATAGCTCATATTCAGGTTACCTCTGTAGTAAATATCGTTATCTACCGAAGCCAGATTGCCCCAAATGATATTATTAATAGCAGTACAGTGACCGTTGGTTAGATACAATCCACCGCCTTTTCTGGATGCCTGATTATCAGCGATTGTGTTATTAATTAGGCGGAAATTAAAACCAGCCTCAAATCCAAAAGCAACGATACCTCCCCCATAAGGTGCATTATTATCATAGATCACATTGTTTATTATAACCGGGCTGTCTCCCCATATGAATAAGCCACCACCCCCACTGACGTAATCTATGGGGTTAATAACTTCTATAGAATTGGCGTTTATGACATTTCTAGAGAGAACTACGCTCCCATCCACTATAATAGATATACCACCCCCAACCACAGTTGACTGGCCTAGGGCTGAGTTACTAGATATCTTATTATTACGGACCATCGCAGTACCATTGCCAACAATTGATAAGCCTGCACCCCAAACAAAATCATGTCCATCCAAGGTATTGCCTGCAATGACATTGTTGCAGACTAATACTATACCACTTTCCTCAGATGTGGAATAATCTGTATCTATATAAATTCCTCCACCATAAATTTCCCGAATGCTAGATATATGATTGTTTATGATACGGTTATTTATGACTTTCCCTCCACCGGAAACATATACTCCCCCACCTACAGAAGCTGGTAAACCTATGTTACTCTCTGGGATATTTGTACCCCGACCTCCAATTATTGTAAAACCATTTAACACAGAGTTGGTGTCAAGACATTCAGTCATAGTCACCACAGATAAAAAAGAAGAACCCCCATCAATAATGGTGCTACTGATATGAGAAGTGTCAGCATCAAGTTCATAAAGACTCGAAAGAAATATTGACTTTCCATTGAAGTTGATATTCTCATGATATTCTCCAGGTGCGACCAATACAGAATCTCCACCGTTGGCAATATCAATTCCTGCTTGAATACTGGGTGAATCTGCTGGAACATTTATAATTAAAGCAAATAGTCTAGATGCTATCGACAGGATTAGAAATATTTTTTTACTCATGCAAACCCCCTATTAAGCATTAAATCAAATCAGAGAATCAGAAGGAGTATGTACCAGTTGTGGTTCTGCTTTGAAGTGGAGAGAAGATAGTGTAATTGCTGTCTATTAGCAAATAATCAAGCCTGCCCAAACGTAGCCTGCGGAACGGTATTTCTGTCATATTGTGTCATATACTGTCATAGTTGGCAGGCATTTAGTGGTAAATATGGCAGAAGCTCTATAAAACAAGAAAGCCACTAACTCGTTATAAGTCAGAGGCTTACCTAATGATGATGTGGAGGGAATCAGCCTACCAAGTCATCTTATCGCAAATATAGCATCTTGATAGTCTGGTTATACTCCCCTGCTTGGAGACGAGCGAAATACACACCTGTACTCACTTGTCTCCCGATTCGGTCCATCCCATTCCACTGTACTTCATAGGTGCCTGGTGGTTTTGATGCTTCCTGGGCCGTTGTGACCTCTTGACCACGAATATTGTAGATGGTCAGGCTAACTGTACCTGCCTCAGGCAGGCAGTACATGATGGTGGTTGTTGGATTGAAGGGGTTGGGGAAGTTTTGTAGTAAGTGATAGTCTTCTGGTAATAATTCATTTTCTATTGATGTTACGCATGGACCATCATCTATAATTTGCTGTTGGGTTGGATTAGTTAAATTATCTGCTACAGTGTAGCTGCCTTGAAGACCATTTGAACTCAGCAGAGGATAAAGCTCACAAAAAATATTAAGTACTGCATTGGATTTTACTTCCAGGGAACCTCCCACATACATAATATTGCTCAAACCATAAAGATTTGTGAGAAGGACATTAGAATCTATGAACAGATCACTGCCCACTGAAGTAAGATTACTCAAATCATCGATATTTGTGAGTAAGGAATTGCCCCGTACCGCCAAATAATCCCCGACAGAAGTGATATTGCTCAGCCCACAAAGATTTGTGAGGGAGTCATTCATACTGATACTCAGAGAACCACCCACTGAAGTGATACTGGCCAAGCCATCAAGATTTGTGAGTAGGGAATTTCTCTTTATCCCCAGATGACCACCCACATAGGTGATACTGCTTAAACCATAAAGATTTTGAAGTGAGTTATTTCTATGTATGACAAGACCATCACCAACAGAAGTAAGATTACTCAAACCATCAAGATTTGTGAGAGCATCATTGTTACCTATGTACAGTCCACGAGCCAATGAAGTAAGATTGTTCAAACCATCGAGATGTGTGATTGAAACCTGCCCCGCCACCGACAGATGACTTACGAAGGAAAGATTGCTCAAACCATCGAGATTTGCGAGAGCAACATTATATTCCAGGACCAGTTCACCCCCCACTGAAGTAAGGTTGCTCAAACCATCAAGATTTGTGAGAGCATCATTGTTACGTATGTGCAGTCTACGAGCCAATGAAGTAAGATTGTTCAAACCATCAAGATTTGTAAGACCGCCATTAGAATCTACGACCAGATCCATGCCCACTGAAGTAAGATTGTTCAATCCGTTAAGATTTTGGAGTGTGAGATTTGCTTCTATTCTTAGATTTTCACCTACAGAAATAAGAGTTGAAAGTGGTTCTAATTCAACTATGTCATTACCGTGAATTATGAGGTCACCCGTTATTGAAACTCCTGCAAATGAATTGACGTCTGCCTGTGTGCTTAGAAGAACATGCCCTTCAATAACTTGAGCGCTACATACAGAACACAGCGCAAAAAATACTATCTTACCAATTATTTTAATAACAAATTTCATTAGACTCATCCTTACCTCCCGATTCAGCTCCAATTTCTATCTCATGATTAAATGTAAAGAAAAAACCAAACATGTTGCCTTTACAAAACCTGTACAAATACAGATTATGGATCACATAACCGATTGTTGTAACAAATTTTTGGTAGCGTGTGCTTCCCGGTCTAAATGAGATTTCAGCCAGGCAGAGATTCAGAGGGAATGTTACTATTTGCAGGTCAGCTTTGAGGTAAAGTTTTGATAGCAGAGTTACTCTCGGGTAGCAACCAATCTAAAACCAGATCGATTGTGGTAATAACTAAGCCTGCCCAAACACAGCCTGCGGAACGGTATTCTTGTCATATTGTGTCATAGTATGGCATAGTTGAGGGGGTTTTCTCGGTAATAGTGGCAGACGGTGTATAAACCAAGAAAGCCCCTAACTCGTTATGAGTCAAGGACTTATCTAATGTCGATTTAGAGGGAATCAGTCTATATATTCATCTCATCGTAGGTAAACCATCTTGATGGTTTGTGTAAATGTTCCGGCTTCAAGCCGACAGAAATACACACCCGTACTCACTGGATTACCCTGCTGATTCATACCATTCCACATCACTTCGTAGTTACCTGGAGGTTTGTCGGATTGCTCAAGTGTTGTGATCTCTTGACCCCGAATATCAAAGACTCTCAGCTGAACATTAGATTGTTCTGGTAGAGCATAGCTAATGATTGTGGTGGGGTTGAAGGGGTTGGGGTAATTCTGCTGTAAATTGTAATATGTAGGAGGTTTAGTCTGGTCATAATCTATCCCAACAGTGCCCAATAGAGCGCCTATACCTTCCCAAAAAACATTTCCCTCATAGAGGATTTCAACATCGAAATGAATGGGGGTTTCGTCAGGCACATTCTCCCCGACCTTCAACGCGAGCATTGTGAGGCTCATCATGCTTCCACCCGCCGGAATATCTGAGAACGATGTATAGTTATAGCCACTCACCATTGAACTATTCGTATCTGCCGGAGAAATCTTAACGTTGATATTCTCAGCAACCGATTCAAGACCATGATTATCAAGGGACAAATTGAAATACACCGTATTGTTAGGCTGAATTACTCCATTATCAGGGTAGACTTGCTCAACAGAATGAAAAACCATAGGACCAATAGTAGTAAATTGTGTAAGATCATGAGGCCCAAGGTAAGAACTTACAGTCTCGTCATTCGTTGAGGTTTGCAGGTAAAAGTATCCGTCATCATTTGGAGCCACAATGGAGAGTCCAGCAATTCCATCGTTGGCCTCAAAATCAGAATGTTGACCATCATCATGCAATTGAAAGCTGTCGATAAACGTCATCTCCTCATCATAAAGATAAGCATAAACACTGTACGAATGATTCTGTGGATTAGCTATTGTGGCAAGTACAGTAATATCCTCCACTCCTGGTTGCGCAAATGGTGAATCAACCCAAAGGTTTTGGACCCATACACCACTCATCCCAAAAGGTTTAGAATTAAAAAATTGCCAGATTACTTCCGAACCGTGAATATCATTGTTGATATTCCCATTAAAATCCCAATCAAAGCCAGATGGCCACTTGTGTCCACCGCCCAGGATACGGTAAAACATAACTTGAGTTCCTTCTAAAACACCAGTATACGGAAAAAGTACAACCGAGCAATTATCATAAGGGTCCATGTCAGGTAGTATTATAGAGTCCAATTGTGCCGAACAGCCATTGTGTTGAACCCAGAAATCAATAGTTCCTATACCAGAGTACCATCCACCCTCTTCCTCGCTGTAAGGGACGACTGGGTCGGAGGTGCCTAAAATGCAAAGAACCGGTATTGCTAATGCATTTACTGCAGCTGCAGCAGTGGCTTGAGTCACAACTCCAGACACCGAAGCAACTTTTTTGAAACGATGACCCAATTCAGCGCCCAGGCGAAATGACATAAATCCACCATTAGAGAAACCACAAGAATACACCCGATCCAGATCAACATCATAATGGGTGTGTATTGTATCGATTAATGCTGAAATAAATGAAACATCATCAACTTCTGGCACCGGGTAAGTGGGATGAGTCCCAATACCACTATTCCAACCAGGTGAAACCGGATTTGGATATACAACTACAAACCCTGCTGTATCTGCCACATCGTTCATGTAGAAAAAATCAAATTCATCTTGTGCGGTCATTCCATAGCCGGTTAGGCTGAACACCAAAGGCAACCCCGGCACAAATTCTGCCGGGAGATAAACTATGTAGTCTCGTTCATACCCGTCAAGCTCGAATCCGCCGTACTCAACGTCGGCGAGAATAGCTGTCGTGAAAAGTATTAGTAGAAATATATAACGCATCATTTTCCCCCTATCTATGATTTCTATCAGCACGGAGAATCAGAAGGAGATGTTACTGTTTGATGGTCTGCTTTGAAGTGAAGTTAAGATAGCAGAGTTGCTGTCTATTACCAACTAATCTAAAACCAGATCGATGATGGAAATAATTAAGCCTGCCCAAACGTAGCCTGCGGAACGGTATTCCTGTCATAATGTGTCATACTATGGCATAGTTGAGGGGTAAATGTCGGTAATAATGGCAGATGGGGTGTAAAACAAGAAAGCCCCTAACTCGTTATAAGTCAGAGGCTTATCTAATGTCGAGGTGAGAGGATTGCCTGCGGGTTTCACCCTCGGCTTACTATGCTTGTACACTGTACAAGCTCCGTTTCGAACCTGGAGGTTCTCATCCTATTCTACCATATAAACAAAAAGACCACCCTTGCGGATGGTCTTTTTATTTATGTCGAGGTGAGAGGATTCGAACCTCCGGCCCCCTGCTCCCAAAGCAGGTGCGCTAACCGGACTGCGCCACACCTCGATAGTGTGTAAATTTGGTCAATCTTCAAGAGTAGTCATCGGCCCTCCCGACACTTGTGTCGGGATGCGCTAACCAGACGGAGTTTATCCTGAGCCCAGTCAAAGGACCACACCTCGATGATCTAAAAGCGGCATGAATATAGTTTCTGCAAAAGGGATTTCAAGCCCGTTCTGCAAGGCTTGCCGCAATTTTCGCCCCTATCTTAACATTATTCAAAGCCAGAGCCCGATTTGTAACCAAACTGCGACCCTCTGTGAGCTCCACAATCCGTCCCAAAAGATAAGGCGTAAGCTCCTTCCCAAGGATTCCAAGCTTAGACGCATCTCTTAGAGCTTTGTCAATGATCACACTCATTTCAGCCAGAGGAATTTCAATATCTGCTGGAGCTGGATTGGCTATCAACATCCCGGAATGAATACCCAGGTCGCGTTGGGCATCAAAGGCACTTGCTACCTCCTCTGGGCTACTCAGGGATTGATGTAATTCCAAACCTGATCGGGATGAATAAAATGCCGGAAAATCAGTCGTCCCATAACCAATTACCGGGACACTCATGGTCTCCAGATATTCAAGCGTTTTGGGTAAATCAAGAATGGCTTTGGCACCTGCTGAAATGACAATGACCGGCGTTCGGGAAAGTTCTATAAGATCAGCAGAAATATCCAGATCCTTCTCAGCGCCACGATGTACCCCACCAATCCCACCTGTGGCAAAAACCCTGATACCTGCCTGGTGAGCCAAACGCATGGTGGATGACACGGTGGTGGCTCCATGTCCACCAGTTGCCAACGTCCCCCCTATTTCTCGAGTTGCAACTTTTTTTACATTTTTGTCAGATGCCAGGATTTCTAGTTGGTTTTCATCCAATCCAATGCAAACCGCCCCATTCAGAATGGCGATAGTAGCCGGGACAGCACCATACTTCCTTGCTGTATGCTCAGCTTCCCTGGCAAATTCTAGATTTTGAGGATAGGGCATTCCATGGGCAACAATGGTGGACTCAAGCGCCAATACTGGATCCCCCTTGGTAAGGGCAGCCTGGACATCTTTCGAATACTTAAATATTTTTTTCATGCTTGAAATTATGCTGTATCCAGGAGATAGCAATTGATGACTTGGCCGTTAGTGGATTGCTTCACTGCTGATCCACTTGTAGTGCCACCACCTTACCATTCCTCAATGGGTACGTCCCAACTCCATCGGCCTGCTTCGTCAACCCAGAAATTGGCATCTAGCCCATTGTTCCAATAGCATCTAATCCGGTATTCTTCCCCATCAACACTTCGGTAATCATAGTATTTGCTTAGGAAATACTTTCCTTTAAGCCCACCGGTCGGTACATCATTCCAATCTGAACCTCTCACATTCTCCCAAGTTGGAGCAAGAGGATAATGTCCCTCCACACCCTTATATATTTGTAGGAAATTTTTCACATAGCCCATGGTTACCATAACCTCAGAACGCTTGGCCTTTTCAACATTATTCCGGTAAACAGGAATAGCAATGGCGCTGAGTACGGCAATAATGAGTACCACAATCAGCAATTCAACCAGAGAAAATCCTCCCCCTGAATGCTTTCGGTCACATCCTAAGCAAGTCGAGTGTGTTTCTTTAAATGCTGGGACCATTATGAGCCAATCTAACGCCATGAATGAGTTGAATGTAAATGAATTTCTAATCACGCATAATTAAGCGCTCAATAAAATACTGGTATTTACATGGTTTTGGTTGTTTATTGAATTCGCTTATTGAAAATGGGGGCGACCTGGTTTCGACGGGATGACGAAGACCATTGGCTGCATGTAGTGTTTTCCCAAAACCACTTAAAAAAATTGGACGCCAATTATAAACGGCGAATCTAACTACGCACTAGCTGCTTAATTAAATAGTAGCTCGTTCCTTCTCTGCTCTTGCCCATTGGCAGGGTCTGGGGCGTCGCTAAAATGGGATCGGAGACTCACTCGTCAGCGGTGGGAATCTTAAACTTAGTTGAATAGTCGTTATAAGATCCAGTCCGGAGGAGCTGTAGCGGTGAATTTAAAGTTCGGAATAAACATGTAGAGGCTGATCGGCTTTGCGTTTCGGACGGGAGTTCGATTCTCCCCGCCTCCACACCTTTGATTTCTTAGAGGTCACCGCAGATTCGGTGACCTTTTTTCATATATAGAAACTTCTTGCAGAAATCCAGACCCATCAACACCAATTCGTAATAATCCTTGGGATGCATTCCCAACTGTTTTATTATATTTTGTTAACTGATGATCCCCAAGGGTTGGGGACGTGACAAGCCGCCTGTCATGATCATTTCAACTATTGTTTTATAAATGGAGTATACCATGCAAACGCTTATTCGAATCGGCAGTCTATCACTTTTGCTCATTCTTTCAACTCAGGCTCTTGTTGCAGCACCCAAAGATCGATCCACAATTGACGCTAAACACCAATGGGCTCTCACAGATATTTATGCTGACTGGGAAGCCTGGGAAATGGATCTTAGTAAGTTGGAATCACTCATGGATGCCTACGCCGATCTTCAAGGCACCCTGGCAAGCGGACCCCAGAATTTGCTCAAAGCTTACACAATGCGAGAAGAACTCGGTTTAGTAGCTGATCGCGTTCAAACTTATGCAGGTCTGGTTCGAGCATTGGATAATCGCGACAACGAGGTCTACGCTAAACTCCAACAGGTCGGCATTTTGTTTTCAAGATTTGGGACTGCTACCTCCTGGTTTGCTCCAGAAATGGTCAGCATTGAATGGTCAACCATGGAAACCTGGCTAAATGAAACACCTGGTCTAAGCAATTATCGCTTTGCAATAGAAGATCTCTACCGACAGCAGTCTCATGTACTGGATGAAAAAAGTGAGCGTTTGCTTTCCTACTTTAGCCGTCTTAGCGGTACTCCAGGCAGTGTTTATAATCAGCTCTCAACTGCTGATATAAAGTTTGGCAGCATTACCCTATCCACGGGAGAAGAGGTGCAAATATCTGAAGGTGAAGCCGGCCGTATCTTTTCAACATCAAGAAATCACGAGGATCGTAAAGCCGCCTTCATTGAGCGCAATAGCACATACAATGACAACCTCAACACTTATGCAGCATCTTATGATGGCATATGTCAACGGGATTGGGCCTATGCACAAGCCCGTAACTATAGTTCAACTCTGGAAAGAACCCTGGGGAATGACAATATTCCCATCGAAGTTTATCTAAATCTCTTAGAACAGGGACGAGCCGGTGTGGAACCGCTCCAGCGCTATCATAAATTACGCAAGGCTGCTCTCAAACTGGATGAATATGATGGTTACGATTCCGCAGTACCAGTTATCAATTTTGATAAAGACTATGATTATGATGATGTCGCTGCAATGGTAAAGAAATCTGTCAAACCGTTGGGTAAGAGTTATAGCCAAAAACAGATCGAGGCTTTTTCACCAGGTTGGGTTGATGTGTATGAAACTCCTGGAAAAACCACTGGCGCCTTCTCTGCAGGATTGTATGGTGTGCATCCATATATGCTCTTGAATTACACCAATACACTCAATGATGTTTTTACAGTGGCCCATGAAATGGGACACACAGTGCATACCATGTTCGCCAATGAAACCCAGACCTTTTCTAATTCAGGGTACACGCTCTTCGTGGCTGAAGTTGCCTCCACCATGGCCGAAGCTCATTTATTGGAATACATGTTGGACAAAAGCAAAGATCCCCAGGAACGGCTGGTGCTTCTCAGTCATGCCATCGATAACATCGCTGGTACTTTTTATACTCAAGTCATGTTTGCTGATTACGAATATCAGGTTCACAAGCTGGTCGAAGAAGGTCAACCCATCACGGCTGATGTTCTGAACGGAGTTTATCATGAAGTTCTGGTGGCTTATTATGGAGATTCCATGGAAAATCATGAGCTCTATGATGTGACCTGGGCACGAATTCCACATTTTTCATCGGTACCATATTACGTGTATCAGTATGCTACCAGTTATGCCGCATCAGCATCCCTGTTTAAGCAAATGAATGAGGGCTCCCGGAAATCAAAAAAACAGGCTAAAGCCAATTACATCGATTTACTCAAATCAGGTGGCAGTGATTACCCTGTTGAGCAGCTAAAAAAAGCAGGTGTGGATATGACCGAGCCTCAGGCCGTTCAGGCAGTTATAGCCAGTATGGATGATCTGGTGAGTCGCTATGAAAAAGAGTTGAAAAAATTAGGTCTTGTTGATTGAGGCACCACTCAATTCAGAAGATGTGATACCTTTGCATTAATTCTAATAGTTTAGAAGGCTGTTCGCCTCTTTCACTGAGTAGTCTTCTAAACTGTTCCATCCACCATAGCAGATTTGATTTTGGTTCTCCTTAATGCCGAAAATCAAATATTGTTGACAATAGCAACGATTATGTCGTATATTTATGACATTCCTGCATATTCATTCAAGCATTATAAGACTTGTAAGTATTTGAATATATGGCGGATAGCTCCGTGCACCCACGAGGGCGCGTTTTTTGCCTTTAGGAAGCTGAATAGTTTTACCGAAGAGGATTAGGATTGGGAATTAGTCATAAACGAAGAAAGAACGGTTTCTCACTAGTTGAGCTCATGATCGTCATTGTGATTATTGGTGTGCTCGCTGGTGCTGCAGTTCCCATCTACCAACACAATCTGGAAGTCGCCAAACGTGCAGAAGCTGTGGCAGGGATTGGCACGGTTCGAAAACAGCTACGAATGTATTATGGCAGCACGGGTACCTATCCCATCAGTGATAAATATAGAAAAGTAATAGGTCAGAACTGGAATGATATCAATAGTGGTGAATTAACAGGCAAATATTTTAAAGATAACAATTACAGATACCGCAGTTACGATGGGCTTGAATGGCGAATTAAATGTAACAAGAATAAAGTATTGTCAAAGTCTGTCTGGCTGGATCAAAGTGGAACCTGGAAGTTTGATGATGAAGAACCGGATGTGGAGGATTAGAATTTAAGTAAACATCTAGTAATAGGCTGAAAGGGATATGTCTACCTGCCCCCCGGCTTTTCCATAATTGTATTTGTAGCCCAACACCTCATCAAAACCCTCATCATATTTTCCATTCCCATTACTATCATAAAAAATGAAGGCCGTATAGTTGTCTGAGTCGTTGGTATTTATGGAAAAACGGTAGCAATGATTGACACTAACCAGCACTTCAGCGGTATCCAATAAACCCGAATCAAAGCCCGATTCAGAATCCCACTTTCCCTGCAAAATACCCAGATAGACTGAATCAGCGATGTTCACATGTGGATCATCATTCCAAAGTATTCCGACTTTTATATCGAGGAAAGATTCACATGAACATAAAATCAACAACGTGACGACAATGGGGATAGGGATATGAATGTAAAATTTGAATTTCACAATATGTCAGACCTAACTATTGGATAACCCCCCAGAAGCCAGGCATTCATGTGGGCTTCAATCATAAG
The DNA here is from genome assembly GCA_018673925.1 of Fidelibacterota bacterium. Taxonomy (GTDB): domain Bacteria; phylum Fidelibacterota; class UBA8477; order UBA8477; family JABMPR01; genus JABMPR01. The sequence continues at coordinate 40,357 of JABHBL010000110.1, read as the reverse complement.
CTAAAAATAAAAAACCCTACCAATAATGGCAGGGTTTTATTTAAATGAGTATAAATATTTATTTAATAAAGAATTGGACTGCGTTTTGAGCGAAAGTTGATAGGGGGTCACCCAGCATCCAGGCAAAAAGCAATGGAATTGCCAACACACTTAAGAGTATGGTTATGTTGACTGGTGCATGATGGACAGTATCTGGTAATTCGATTTTTCCAAAATACATGGCTTTCACAACTCGCATATAATAGTAAAGCGATACGACACCATTGATTAGACCAATCATGGCCAGCCAGAAATACATATCCCCGTATTCAATCAAAGCCCGGAAAATGTAAAATTTTGCAACAAATCCACCTGTAGGTGGCAAACCAGTCAGCGAGAACATAAAGATGGCCATAATCACACCCAAAACTGGGGCTTTGTAGCCAAGAGCTTTATAGTCTTCAATCTCTTCTGTGTCGAATTCATTCTTGATGTGGATAGCCACAAAGAAAGCACCCAGGTTCATCAACATGTATACCGCAGCATAGTACAATACGGCAGCAATACCCGTCTGATCAGCAACCACAACACCCAGCAACATATAGCCAGCGTGAGCAATACTTGAATAGGCCAACATGCGCTTGATATTGGATTGTTGTAGGGCAATGACGTTTCCTACAGTCATGGAGAGAATCGCCAGAATACCCATGACAGCCTGCCAATCCATATTACTCAATGCAGCCCAGGCTTCCATGTTGGGATTGCCAGCGCTTGAGAGTGCTACATTGAAGAAACGAATGATAATGGCAAAACCAGCAGCCTTAGGAGCTACTGAAAGGAAAGCAGTAATGGGAGCCGGTGCTCCTTCATACACATCAGGTGTCCAGAAGTGAAAGGGTACGGCAGCAATCTTATAACCAAATCCCACCAGAATCATCACTAGGATGATCATCATGAGAGCCGGTGATACCGTTCCAGCAGAAAGTGCGGCTTGAATTTCAAATATATCGGCACTGCCAGTGAGACCATACAGCAATGAGAAGCCATAGAGCAGGATTCCAGAGCTAAAGGCACCAAACACAACGTATTTGATAGAGGCCTCATTGGAGCGCATCTGTTCCTTCAGATATCCTGAAAGCAGATAACTCATAATACTGACCATCTCCAGAGAGATGTAAATGCTGAGCAAATGGGTGGCTGAGACCAGAAAGTACATGCCCAGAACCAGGGTCAATAACAGGGTATAGTATTCCCCCACCCTCCGATTCTTCAACTCATTGGAGTTAAATGACATCCACATTACCAGAATAGTCCCCACCGTTACCAGTATCTTTAGAAAGTTTCCAAAGGGATCCACGGCCAGCATGTTTGAAAATATTCCCACCGAAGTAGAAACATCCTGACCAAGAAGGGCTATAGTAACAAGTATCAGTCCACCCAGGGCAACATAGCCGGATCGGATGGAAGTATCAGCTTTCTGAAAGAGATCGAACAATATGACGAGGAGCAATATCCCGGTAAGCATCATCTCAGGTATGAAATAGGAGAGATCCGTCATGATTTGATTAAGATTCATAAGAATATCCTATTTGATTACAGACCAGCTACCATTCCAGCGGTTTTGACAGCTTCCACCAAATGATTCAAAGTACTGCTCATCAAATTCAGCATAGGTGTGGGATAGACACCCAGGAAGAAAGTGATTACTGCCAGAGGGATCAAAGCAAATAATTCGCGATTGTTGATCTCTTCTAAATTCTCGTATTTGCTATTGAGCTCACCCATAAATATTCTCTGATAGGCCCAGAGGAAATAAGCTGCATTCAACACAATACCAACGGTGGCAAAAATGGTGATCCAGGTGAAGACTGGGAAAGCACCGATAAAACAGAGTGCTTCTGAGATAAAACCTGAGAAGCCAGGTAAACCAAGACCGGCAAAAAATGCCATGGCTGTGACACCGGCGTAAATAGGTACCACCTTGGCAATTCCACCAAAACCTTCAATATCACGATGATGTGCTCGATCATAGACCACACCCACCAACATAAAGAGCATGGCTGAGATGGTACCATGGTTGAACATCTGGAAAACAGCACCGTTCATACCCGCTGGTGTAAGGGCTGCCATACCCAGAAGTACAAAACCCATATGAGAAACTGATGAATAGGCGACCATCTTCTTTAGATCCCTTTGAGCCAATGCCGCCATGGCGCCGTAAATGACGTTTATAAGGCCGAGTATGGCCAACGGCAGGGCGAACCATAGGGTCGCATCTTTAAGAACGGGAAAGCTGATTCTCAGGAATCCATAGGTTCCCATTTTCAGCAGGACACCGGCAAGAATAACTGATATGGCCGTCGGCGCTTCTACGTGTGCCAGAGGTAACCAGGTATGGAAAGGGAAAATAGGCACTTTGATGGCAAAACCGATAAAGAGCAGTATAAATATCACCTTCCCGGCATTCATCCCCAACAACAGCGCATTGCCAAATTGTGATGAGTGCTCAGCCAGAATCAGCATGTTAAAGGTATGGGGCTCAGAAATAAAGTAGAGAGCCAGCATTCCCAATAACAGGAGAACTGATCCGAAAAGTGTATATAAGAAAAATTTGATGGCAGCATATTCACGCTGCGGTCCACCCCAGATACCAATAAGGAAGTACATTGGCAGGAGCATGACTTCCCAGAAAATATAGAATAGGAAGAAGTCCAGGGATGAAAAGACACCCATCATACCTGCATCGAGCAGCAGGAAGAGTGCGAAATAGCCCTTCTGAGCTTTCTCAATATTCCAGGACGTGAATACAGCAAGGAAACTGAGAAGTGCCGTCAGTAGAATCATCGGGGCACTTAGACCATCGATTCCCATAAAGTATTCAATGTTAAAGGCCGGGATCCAGGCAAAATGCTCCTGGAGTTGAACCTCTGAACTTGAGAAATCGAAGATATATAATATCCAAATGGCCAAAATGAGTTGGAGGCCTGTAATTGCTGCAGCACCCCAGCGGATAATGTCCAGCTTTTCCTTGGGGATCAGGGCAATAATCACCGCTCCAAATACTGGCAGGAAGGTTACAATGCTTAGTAAATGATTTTCCATGGTGTTAATCGACTCCTTCGGTCCTAGAATACATTGACGACATACAGCAATGCTGCGCCGATCAATACAAAAATGAGATAATTTTGAATTTTACCGGTTTGGATGAACTTTAAAGTCCAACCCAACCATTGAAAGATGATGCCAGCGAAATTAACCGCACCATCCACGATAAGATCATCAGCCATTCCTACTCCCTTAGAAGTACGTTTGGTATTGCGACCCCATCCATTGATGAGATAGTGATCATAAAAGTCCAGATCAAAACGACCAATTGCATTACAGCCCTTGAGAAAAGGTCGAATGATCCCGTTGATATAGAATTCATCCATATACCACTTGTTATATGATCCCCGATAAAGTGCTCCCAGTTTGGCAGCAAGCTTCTCAGCAGAAATTTTATTTAACAGATAAACCAGCACAGAGAGCAGTATCCCCAGACCCGCAACCAGGAGTGAAGTTACCATAGCTGGTACGTGAGCTTCGTGCATACCATGTTCAAAATGCTCCAGGTCAAAAGCAGGTCCAGTTGTGACTGCACTCTCTGGAGATTGAACCACCGTGGTGAACCACCCATGATCTGAGATTGGATTGACAGAGGGTAGCGTAAACACAAAGAACAATGAAAGAATGGCCAACACAATGAGCGGAATCGTCATCACGTTGGGAGATTCCTTGATATGTTTAAAAATCTGGGGCTGCTTGGCCTCCCCATAAAAGGTCATGAAAATCAACCTGAACATATAAAAAGCTGTAATGGCTGCAGCTCCAAATCCAAACACAGGAAGAATCCAGGCAAGATGAAGATTGGCCAGCCAGCCATCATGAACATTGGCTGCATAAGTCCAGGTACCAGCGAGAATCGCATCCTTACTCAGAAAACCTGAAAATAGAGGTATTCCAGAAATGGCCGCTGTGGTCACCATAAAAACACCAAAGGTGATGGGCATTTTGCTTCTCAGACCACCCATATTGCGCATATCCTGAGGATCGGTGTCATGATCATTGAGATGATGCAAACTATGATGCATGGCATGGATCACAGAACCTGAAGCCAGGAAAAGAGCTCCCTTGAACATGGCATGTGTGACGAGATGGAAAAAACCAGCGACATATGCGCCGGTACCAAGTGCCATAATCATGTAGCCCAACTGACTTACCGTAGAATAGGCTAAAACCTTCTTTATATCATTTTGTGTAATGGCAATGGTAGCAGCATAGATAGCAGTAAGACCACCAATAAATGCGATGGTTGCCATGGCATCTGCAGTGAGAAATGGAAAGATGCGAACCACAAGATAAACACCAGCTGCAACCATGGTGGCAGCATGAATCAAAGCTGAAACAGGTGTGGGACCTTCCATGGCATCTGGAAGCCAGACATGGAGTGGAAATTGAGCAGATTTTCCAACGGCACCCATAAAAACCAGGACACCAGCAACGGTGAGCAGTTTATGCGGATCAATACCACCGAATAACATCCCGGCATTGGCAGCCCACATACCATCATGAATTCTTTCACCGATCAATTGGAAATTGAAGGTTCCCAATACGGTGGCAATAATGAGCATTCCAGTAAACATACCGATATCACCGACCCGATTGGTAATAAATGCTTTCTTACTGGCATTAGCTGCTGAGTCTTTTTCCCACCAATGTCCAATGAGCAGATAGGATGAGAGTCCTACCAGTTCCCAGAAGATATAGATCATAAAAAGACTGTTCGCCAGGACGATACCATTCATGGAGAAAGTAAAGATTCCCAGAAAACCAAAATATCTGGAAAAACGTACATCCCCAGCCATATAGGCAGTTGAATAGAGATGCACCAATGATGAGATAAGGGCAACTACCACAAGCATTATTACTGTGATATTATCGATGTAAACCCCTAGATCGATTTTGAATATTCCTAGATCAAGCCAGCTCTGATGCAGTTCGATGCTGAAATTGGGATCGCTCTTAGAGAGCATCATCCCCAACATCACAAGTGACAAAATTAAGGTTACAAATTGAATACCTACAGAAACCCACTCCCCTTTCTTCTCTTCAAAACGTCTGAAAGAGAAAATCTGAAAGACAAATGAGAACAGTGGGAGAAACAGAATGAATAGTGCTAATTTAATCATATCAGCTGCACCTACTGTTTAAGTGCGTTGGCTTCATCAACATTGATGTGCCCGCGATCGTTATAAAGGTTCAAGACTATAGCCAGGGCAACTGCAGCTTCAGCAGCAGCCAGCATGATGATAAAAACAGACATGAGGTGTCCATCGAGATTGTGGGTCACAAATTTGGAAAAAGCTACAAAGTTGATATTTGCAGCATTCAAAATGAGCTCCACACCCATGAGGATGGCCACAGCATTGCGTCGAGTGACGACGGTATATAAACCGAGGCTAAAGAGAATGGCGCTAAGAACGAGATAGGATGATAAATGATCCATTATAGCTCCTTTCTCGCTAGCGTGGCTGCACCGATAAGCGCACCCAGCAATAGTACTGAAGCAATCTCAAATAAAATCAGATAGTCGGTAAATAATAGATTTCCAATGCCAGTTACTGTATCTGCGAATTCCATGGGCAGGGTCGAACCAACCCAGTCATGGGGCAGTACTGCCGTCAGAATAATGGTAGCAACACCCAATACAACGACCAATCCCAGACCCTTTTGAACAGAGCTTTGCGATATCTGAGCTGTGGAGATTTGGTTGGTAAGCATAATTCCAAAAACCAGCAGAACCAGGATACCACCTACATAGACCACAATCTGGGTGACTGCAAGGAAGTCGGCGTTTAGAAAAATGTAAATTCCGGCGACACCTAAAAAGGTCCCCATGAGGGCGAACACCGAATGAATCAGGTTATTTCCGAAAGCTACCAGTGCTGCTGATGCGACGATCAGAGCCCAGATAACCCAGAAAATGAAATCAGCCATTCTCAGTCTCCCCTTTTGAAGAATCTTCTGGTTCAGTTTGTGTTTCAGGTTCAGCAGCAGTTTCAGTTGTAACTGGCTTTACCTCAGGAATCTCTGGTGTACTAATAGTTTCCAGGGGAACCTCAATCTTTTCCATTGGTTCAGGTTCAGATGCACTCTCCACAGTTGGAGTGCTTACAGGAACAGGTTCAGTCTGGACAACAGGCGTCTCTGAAATAGATGGTGCTATGGGAACACCTATGCCTTCAGGTGTTGCAGCCGCAGTTTGAGCTTGTTCTGCTTCACGAGCTTCCTGTGCTGCTTTGGTAGCGGCGGCTTTTTCAGCAGCAGCTTTTTTGGCTTCCATGGCAGCAGCTTTTGCTGCAGCCACTTTCTCAGCTTCAGCCTGGCGCTGTGCACGCTCAATGGGAGATACCTTGGAGAACTGATATATCAGGTGATTACGATCTCTCCAGCGTTCTTCCGGTGTCACATCAAGCTTGACATTATCATTGCTGATGAACTGATAGTCTGGAGTCATGTGAATACAATCTTCTGGACATGGATGTGTACACAAATCACAAAACATACACTCGCTCATATCAATGGTAAAACTGGTGACCCTCAATTTGATCTTGGTGTCATTCTTGGTGGTACCAATATCTTCATCAGGACCAGCCTTAAAAGTCTCTATATCGATACAATCCACTGGGCAGGCACGTTCACAGGCCTTACAGCCAATGCAGTCTTCAAAGTCCACGACCAGCTTTGAGCGAATTGTGTTATAACTCTCTATCTCACCGACACCAATATTCCTGGTGGGAATTGGCCAAACTTCGTCTGGGTACTGCAAAGTGACATGCTCACGGGGTCTTACAAAATACCCCATGGTCACCTTCATCCCGTCAACCAGGGTGGTGATGGCACTGCTAATATTACTGAAATAGCTCATGGTTCTATCCTAGAATTGGATTTCACCGGTGAGCCACATCCAGATGGCCACACCCATGAGATTTATTAGTGATAACGGAAGGATTACTTTCCAACTCACATACATGAGTTGATCAACGCGTAATCGGGGAAATGTCCAGCGGAACCACATCAACATAAAGATGATGCTGCCAGCTTTCATAAGCATCCAGAAGATGCCAGGAGAGGCCATCCAGATAGCAAAACCAGGGAATAGCCAGGCTGAAATAGTGATGACAAGACTCAAACCCAGGGGATATACAGATAGACGGCCTGTTTTTGCACGAACAAACAGGGTCCACATGATGGCCACCAGAGTAATAATGGAAAAACCAATCTGGGTTCCTTGATAATCGGCAAAAGGACTTTGCCATCCACCAAGGAAAACGATGGAGACCAGGAATGCAACCAGGGTAGCATTGGCGTATTCAGATAAAAAGAATAGTGCCCATCTCAGTCCTGAGAATTCAGTCATGAAACCAGCCACCAATTCTGATTCAGATTCTGGAATATCAAATGGGGTTCGGTTGATCTCGGCAGTAGCACCGATGAGATACACGAAGGCCGCTATAAAAAGAAAAGGACTGTGAAAGATGAACCAGTTTGGCAATGGGATCGGTATCCAGTGAAATAGATTCCCTGTTCCAGCCTGTTCCTGAATGATGGTTTGAAGATTCAGGCTACCTACGACTGCTACCACAGCAATTAAAGTGATTCCCACAGGAATTTCATATGAAATGATCTGAGCCGCTGATCTCATGGCCCCATAGAGTGACCATTTATTATTGGAAGCCCAACCAGCCATAACAATACCCAGCACCACAATTGATGAGATGGATACGACATAGAAGAGACCAATATTCATGTTGGCTGCAAGCCACGTGTCAGAGAATGGAATGGCTGCAAAAGTAACCACAGAGGCAACCAGGATAACCCAGGGACCTATGATAAAGAGAACTTTATCAGCTGACCTGGGAATAATATCTTCTTTTTGGAGAAGTTTCAGGGCATCCGCTACAGTTTGTAGTGTACCAAATTTTCCAACACGCATGGGACCGAGACGAACCTGCATAAATGCAGAAACTTTCCGCTCGATATACACCAACACGATGGCATTGACTGCTACAAAAGCAAAGATTAACGCAGCGACGATGAAAAGAGACAATCCCCAGGCTACAGAATTACCCATACCTGATAGGATGTCAAACGAGAGGATCCAGTTAGCAAGTAATTGTATCATTTAGCGATCTATCTCCCCTAGTACAATGTCCAGACTTCCGAGAATCGCAATGACATCGGAGATCATCCAGCCCTGGCCAATTTCGTTAATAACACTGAGGTTTGAGAATGCCGGGGAACGCATCTTAAGTCGCACTGGCACATTCTTCCCATTGCTTACTATATAATAGCCCAATTCTCCACGTGGATTTTCACTACGGAAGTAGATTTCACCCTTTGGCGGACGAATACGACGTGGAATGGCAGATTTCACATCACCTTCTACGGGGAGCTGATCCAGTGCCTGACGAATAATTTTAGCACTCTCACCCATTTCAAGGACACGGACATAATATCTATCCCAACTATCACCGATGGTACCCTGTAAACCCTGACCAAGTGGTACATCAAAATCGAATCGATCATAGATTGAATATGGTTCTGTACGACGGATGTCAATGTTTACGCCAGAAGCTCTCAAACTTGGACCTGTCACACCATAATTGATAGCCACTTCAGGAGTCATGACCCCAATGTCAGCAGCTCTTTCAATAAATATTTTATTCCCGGTGAGGATTTGATTGTACTCGGCAACACGTTCATCAAAGGCATCCAGGAATTCGTAAGTCTTTTCAACAAATCCAGGTGGAACATCGTGGGCCAAACCGCCAATCCAGATATAATTGTATAAGAGGCGAGCACCAGAAGCCATTTCAAATAAATCCAGAATGAGCTCACGTTCGCGGAAACAATAGATAAAGGGTGTGATGGCACCCACATCCAGACCAAAGGTTCCCACAGCCACGAGATGGCTGGCAATTCTTTGAAGTTCAGCAAAGATGACGCGCAGATACTCAACTCGTTCAGGAAGCTCAATCGCCATCATCTTTTCGACCGCCATGGCATAGCCATGCTCACTACCCATGGCAGCGAGGTAATCACATCGACCGGTAAAGGGTGTGATCATCTGATATTCAAGGTTTTCAGCGTGTTTTTCAAAGGAGCGGTGTAGATATCCAATGACAGGCTCAATATGGGAAACTATCTCGCCATCGGTCCGCAATTTCAGTCTTAAAACCCCGTGAGTACTGGGGTGCTGAGGTCCCATATTTAGAACCATTTCTTCAGCGTGTAGGCGGCCCATTATTTCACCTTCTCAATGCGCATGCCACGGTAAAACTCCGCTGGCACATAATCTTTTCTCAGAGGATAACCTTCCCAATCGTCTTCCATGAGAATACGTTTCAGGTCGGGATGACCCTCAAAATTGATTCCATACAAATCAAATGCTTCTCGCTCATGCCAATCTGCAGTTCTATGAATTTCCGCAATGCTTGCAACTTTGGGTTCATCTCTGGATGTGAATACTTTTAGAGTGATGTAATGTTTAAGCTCCGTTGAGACCAAATGATAGATTACACTAAATTCGGTTTCAACATCAGCATCATGACCAGCCAGATTCATCAGAGAATCAAACTGAAATCTCTCTTCATCTTTGAGATAGGTGACAATCTTGGCAATCGCGCCGGCATCTACAACTACGGTAGGATTGAGTGTGCCTTCTTCCATAAACTCGATGACTTTGTCACCGAATTTACTGGATAAGTCTGCGTAAATTTCTTGCTCAGTCACGTCAGTCTTCCTTCTTTGCCAGAACTGGTTGTTCACGCATTTTCTTTTGAAGATGCATCAAGCCCTCAATTAGTGCCTCTGGCCTGGGAGGACAGCCTGGGATATAAACATCCACAGGAACAATTTGATCTACCCCTTTAAGAACATGATATCCATGTTGCCAGTAAGGACCACCTGAATTCGCACAGGACCCCATGGAGATAACATATTTTGGCTCGGCCATCTGTTCATAAAGACGTTTAACACGTGTGGCCATTTTCAAAGTAACTGTTCCAGCGACAATCATAACATCAGCCTGACGAGGCGATGATCGAGGCATGGCGCCAAAACGTTCCAGATCGTGACGAGCGGCTGCAGCTGACATCATTTCGATGGCACAACAAGCCAATCCAAACTGGAAATACCATTCTGAACCGGAACGAGACCAGTTCAGAAGTTTATCAAGAGAAGTAATGAGAATATTCTCATTAAATTTATGGTTTAACGCACCCATTTATTTGGTCTCCGCTTCGTGAAGCCTGGACGCAGAGTAGCGACCGGTGCCATATTTCAGTTTCATTTTAACCCATTCCAGATCACCCTTGACCCAGACATAGGCCAGACCAACTGTAAGAATCAACATAAAGACAAAGACTTCTACAAAAGTGAGAAAGCCCATGTCCTTGAAGACGACTGCCCAGGGAAAGAGAAAGACAACTTCAACATCAAAAATGATAAATATGAGGGCAATAACATAGAAGCGGATGTTGAACTGAAGCCAACCCTCCCCTTCTGGTTCCTCTCCACATTCATAGGTATCCATTTTTAAATCGGTTTTATTTTTGGGGGATATAAGCTTTTGAATAATGAAGCCGCAATACATAAGCCCGAAGGCTACGGCGCCAAAGGCTAAGGCGATTCCGTAATGTTCCTGCATGATCTCTAAAGTGCCCTTTCTTTCAACATTGGTGCGCCAATATAGACGGTACCCCAAGTCTCTTCAAGAACCGATTCCTGTCCATTGTCAGGTAACTGTTCCCATCATTTTACTAGAGCCAGCTGTGGCAATCTCCATGCCACAATATTTGATTAAAGCATTAAATGTTTGACTTAAATATAGTGACTCAGACTCACTACTTTAAAAGCTTTTCCTGCTCTTGTGCATCAACAACGGCTATGGCCGTCATATTTGCAACATCCTGAACACTGGTAGAACCAATCTGCAAGATGTGAACAGGTTTTTCCATACCCACCAGAATAGGACCAATGGCCTCTGCTCCACTCAAACGGTGGACAAGTTTATAACTGATATTACTGGATTGGAGATCTGGAAAAATCAGAACGTTGGCTGATCCTTGTAGCTTACTAAAGGGATAATGCTCTTTCTGGATGTTAGGCATGATAGCCAAATCCGCATTCATTTCTCCATCAATCATCAAATCAGGATCTTTTTCTCGAACCAGTCGCACGGCTTCACTCATCTTTCTGGCATGAGGATGTTTTGAGGATCCAAAATTTGAGAAACTCAACATGGCGACACGTGGATTAATTCCCAGGCGCTTGGCTTCCTCGGCGGCCATAAGAGCAATTTCAGATAAAACTTCGGCGCTGGGATCAATATTTACTGAAACATCTGCAAATATTTTCATACCCTCCTTAAAGATGAGTAGGAATAAACCAGCTACTTGCTTCATATCTTTTCTGGGCTTGATGATCTGCAATACGGGTCTGAGAGCATCTGGATATTGTTGTGTAATACCAGAAATCATGGCATCAGCCTCACCCATATGCAGCATCATGGCTGCAAAGGAATAGCGTCTATCCATAAATCGTTTAGCTCCACTAAGGGTAACCCCCTTGCGTTGTCTCATTTTGTAGAATTCTTCAATAAATTCTTGACGACGCTCACATTTCTGAGGGTCTACCAATTCAACCCCTTTAAGTGGGATATTCAATTCTTTGGCAATGGCGCGGATCTTCTTTTTACGACCCACCAACACAGGTTTGGCTATCCCCTCCTGGAGGATGAGATAACTCGCCCGGATGATACGGGGGTTTTCTCCTTCAGGATAGACCACCCGTTTGGGGGCTGTTTTGGCTCGATTATAAAGTGAGCGCATAAACTCTCGACCTTTACCAAGCCGGGCTTCCAATTCTTCTCTATATTTATCAAGATCAATAGTGCGCTGGGCAACCCCTGTCTTCATGGCAGCTTCAGCCACAGCGACAGATTCCCAGAGAAGCACGCGGGGATCAAAAGGTTTTGGAATGAGATAATCACGACCAAACTCAATATGATCCAGACCATAAATTTGAATCACTTCATCAGGTGTATCTTCTTTTGCCAGTGCAGCCAGGGCTAGGGTAGCAGCTACCTTCATTTCTTCATTAATTGTCGTTGCCTGGACATCCAAAGCCCCTCTGAAGATAAAGGGAAAACCCAGGACATTATTCACCTGGTTGGGATAGTCTGAACGACCGGTTCCCATGATGGCATCAGGGCGGGCAGCCATGGCATCTGGATAAGTGATTTCTGGATCAGGATTGGCCATGGCAAAAATGATGGGGTCAGCCGCCATGGTTTTTAAATCATCGCCAACAATGATGTCTTTTTTCGACAGACCAATAAATACATCTGCTCCTGCAAGGGCTTCCTGGAGAGTTCTATGCTTAGTGTCATTTGCAAAGGGAAGCTTGTATTCATTCATACCATCGGTGCGGCCTTTGTATATCACACCTCGAGAATCGCACATAATCAAATTCTCACGTCGAGCACCCATGCGTATATAATGTTCGCTGCACGATAAAGCTGAGGCTCCAGCACCTGACACGACAATCTTGATGTCTTCCATCTTTTTACCTGCCACTTCAACAGCATTAAGAAGTGCTGCTGCAGAGATAATAGCGGTTCCATGTTGATCATCATGAAAGACGGGAATATTCATCTCTTCCCGCAGTTTTTGCTCGATATAAAAACATTCCGGGGATTTGATATCCTCTAGATTGATACCACCAAATGTGGGCTCCAGCAATTTGACAGCATCGATAAATTTATCAGGGTCTTCAGTATCGACTTCCAGATCAAAGACATCTATATCTGCAAACCTTTTAAACAAAACACCTTTGCCTTCCATGACAGGTTTCCCAGCAAGCGCGCCGATATTTCCCAAACCAAGAACGGCGGTACCATTGGATATAACGGCAACCAGATTGCCCTTGGCGGTATACTCGTTTGCCAGGGCAGGATTTTCTGCAATTTCCAAACAGGGGTAGGCAACACCAGGCGAATAAGCCAGACTCAAGTCCCTTTGTGTGGCAAAGGGTTTGGTTGATGTGACTTCGATTTTTCCTTTACGGATTCCCATGCTATGATAGGCAAGGGCATCTTTCTTTGTAATCATATAAACCTATCCAAAATCAAGATGACACCTCCAAAGAAGATGTCATCTGGTTAAAATACTTATGTTAATTGACTGGTATTATCGGGGCTACTCCCAGAAGCCTTTTAAGGCTGCCAGGCCTTCCTGAATCTGATCCACGTTAATACCACTATATGCAAAACGGATAAAGACTTTGTCTTCCCCTGGCAGAGGTCTACCAAAGTGCTCGCGTGAACAGAAAGATACACCGGTTTCATAGAGAGCATCCAGACGGAATTTTGAAGAATCTGTATAGCCCTTCCGCTTGAAGATGTCGGTAACATCCGGGAACAGATAGAAGGTAGTTTCCGGTTTTGAAACTTTCACTCCGTCGATTGCCAGAAGTGCATCCACTAAGGCATCACGTCTAAGTTTTAACTGGTCGAGGATATCATTCTGAGGTCCTGCGGGTCCACTTAAACAAGCCAGACCTGCCATCTGAACAAAATGATTTGAGCAAGATTCCTGGTTGGTATTGAATTTTGAAATGGCTTCAATCACATCCGTTGGTCCCGCTGCACATCCCAGACGCCAACCTGTCATGGCGAATTTTTTTGAAAATGTATACAGGATCACCGTGCGTTCAGCCATATCAGGCAGAGAGGCGATACTCTTGCTGCGACCAGAATAGCGAACTTCAAAATAAGCTTCATCGGAGAGCACCCAGAGGTCATGCTTGATGGCCAGGTCTGCGACCCACTTCATCTCAGCTTCAGTCGATTCAGCACCGATAGGATTCTGATAATTATTGTATACTATCACCGTGGTCTTATCAGTGATCTGCTTCTCTATTTCTTCCTTGTTAATGGCGAAACCTGTCTCAGTAGTCACATAGCCATATGGAAGGGCTTTACCACCGAGATATTCTATCTGAGATTCGTAAATTGGATACCCAGGATTTGGATACAAGGCTTCAGCACCCTCTTCCAGAAGCACACCTAAAAATTTACCAATAACTGGTTTGCCACCAGGTTGGACAGAAATGTTTTCTGCTGTATAATTGAGTCCACGCGCCATTCCAATATCTTCGGCCAATGCTTCACGCAATGGCAAAATACCAGGACCTGGAGCATAACCCGTTTTTCCATCACGAGCTGCTTTCATGGCTGCATCCCGGATATACTCAGGCGTGGTGATGTTCATGTCCCCTAGATGGAATGGATAAACCTTGTTTCCCTTGGCAGACCAGGCTGCTGCATCAGCGCCTACTGCGAAGGCGGTCTCTGTTCCCAGACGGCCGTAACGATTTGCAAATTTTCTCATTTTAGACCTTTATAATTATCGTCGGGAAGTTAGACCATTCCCAGGCGTTTCATGCGTGCTTCACGATCGTTGGCAAAACGTTCAATACCTTCCAGCAACCAACGTTCTGAAAGATGGGCTTCTTCCATCACCTCTTCCAGAGAACCACCTGACCTCCAATTATCATCCCAATCAGCAGTCATGGCATACTCTATTGACAAGCGGTTGCCTGTCCAATCCTGCATGGCAATAGCGGAACCATTTGTGATGAAGGTAGAATTCAACCAATCAGAGTCGCTTACGATTTCCTGACGATAGGCTTCAGATTGTAAATCAAATAGCTGTGGACTACTTGCGGCAACAAGTTTCACATTCAAACCGCGCTTATCCAGTTCGGGTAATAGCTGGAGTAGACTTGCTGTCGTGGCTGTACCCTGTACAAAAATAGTACCCATTTTCGGACGATCAGATTTGTAATCTCGAATGATGTACGCGCCTTTGGCAGCATCCATGTAAGAAGCCATCCCTAACTTTTTACGATCTGGCACTTCAACTCCAGGTCGAGTTAGATGGAGGGCAATCACTGGAACATCCGTTGCCAGGGCAGCTGTCAACATGGGTGCCACTTCATTGTGCTCCCATGGATATAAATTGATGACCTTGCCCTTGGGGAAAAGCTGGGTAACTGCAGGTGAATAGATTCCAAAATGTGTTCGTGAATCTTCTGCAGTTTCTGGTCCAGAGTGACCTGCAACCCAGATAACCTTTCCTAACTTCACTTCAGCATCTTGTACCATCTGACTAAAGATTCTAAAGGAACCATATTTTAGATAGGAAAAAGATCCATAAGTAGAGCAGGCTGCAAAGAAGCCGTTAAATTCTGCTTCCGGCGTCTTCGAAAAATTGGTTGCTGCAATTCCAGTACATATACCTGCATTGGCGAATTCGGTAATAGCCTGTGGTAGCATCGTTCCTTTAGTGTTGTCGTTTCTATCATAGAAACCATAACCTGGAGTATCCCCAAAGGGCTTACCAAAACCAGAAATATTTGTGGAATCTGCCAGATCAGCTGACATGGCCAGCACCAGGGGACGTCCATAATTTTTACTTACATAAGCATTCAAATAGGAAGCGTATTTAGAAAAACCACCACGATTTGGTGCCACTTCACCAGGCTGTACAAAAAGTTCTGGCGGTAAAGCTTTAAGATCAGTCAATACTGGATCATTCAATGGGTTTCTTGAGGTATCAATCCAAACTCGTTCATTGTCCTCGGGGACACCCTCTCCCAGCTCAACCAGGCGATCTGCCAGATAATTGAGCAATTCAGGGTCCTGATCAAATACCTGGAAAACTTTTTCCATATTGATGCGAGCTTGTTCCGTCCGCTCAGCTTTGGTATCAGGTCCACTTTCCCCCATCCCTTCGAACTGGATTCCGTATGTATCGGTAAAATCTTGTTTTGTCTGCCAGTAAGTAGGATTATTGAATTTGTGAGCAGCACCGTGAGACTTGTTGTCATAGACGCCATAACCGCGGCCTTTGCGGGTTTTAAACCAGGCCATGGCTGGAGCACCTTCTGAGTTCTCGTCAAAAGCCATCTCCTGGAGCGCTGTGTTGGTGCTTTCCCAATCCGAACCATCCTGGGCACCAAAAACACGCCACCCATGGGGGGCGAACCAATCTTCTGGTGTTCCGTAAACCACAGATGAGAACGGACGATCATCGATTCCAAAATCGTTCCAGTCCACAAGAAAGTGCAGATTACCCAGACCCAATCCATAGGCGGAGTTTAAGGATTCATGGGTCACACCGGGAGTCAAGCCCCCTTCACCTTCAATGGCGAAAACGCGGACATCTTCAGCACCGGCATATTTGAGGGCCATGGCTTCACCAACAGCTACTGGCATTCCGTGACCAGATGGTCCAGTGTTGGCTTTAAAAATATTGGTTTTGCCTGCCATTTCAGCATGTCCAGGGAGACCGCCCTTATTTCTCAGCGTAAGCAGATCTTCCCAGGTTAAAACGCGATCGGCAGATCCAAGGTTATAGCGTTCATCTTTTGTTTCTGCATATTTACGACGCAACGATTCGTTCAGAACCGCCAGCAGGGCATACATTCCTGGAACAACATGACCAGCAGAGAGAATAAATTTATCACCAAAACGTTTTTGTGGATTTCTGATATCCCAACGCATGGGTCCACCTAAAAATAGTGAAACCAACATATGTACTTTGGAACGTGAACCTCCAGGATGACCACTTTGTCGCAGATTGAGCATAATATCAATCAGCTGATCGGTCATATCCTTGATTTTTTCCCATTTTGGATAAATTTCCGGTGCAACTTGCAGTTTTGATGTCTCGGTTGTCATGTTTCCCTCATTTAAATCTTAATTACATATAACCTTTGAGAATTTAGCGAGTAAGATCAGTTAAATTCTTTGATCGCAGGACCTTTGCCATGGCGGCTTGTGCCTCTTCCCATACATCGTGCATGCCGCATTCACTGAGGAATTCACAGGACGCATCTTCAAGAAGACATTCGTTCAAGGCCAGAGGCCCTTCCAAAGCTTCAACAACTTCCAGAACTGTAATTTCCTTGGGATCACGGGCCAAGCGCACGCCACCTGACACACCACGTGTACTATTTATTATTCCCTGCTGGACAAGGGGTTTGAACAATTTTCTGAGAAATGGTTCAGGGATTTTTTTATTCTCTGAGATATCACCAATACTGATGCGGCTTTCATCTCCATTTTCGACCAGATACCTAACGGCTCTCAGTCCATATTCCCCTGCTTTAGTTAAACGAATCACAATATAACTCCTTGTCTCATTTACCAGTCAAATGTCCTACAACTGGGCGTTACTCTTTCAAACTACTATTTGTGAGAATATTACTCTTAATAGCGAGAAATCCCAGATGAAGTTTCAATTTTTAATAGAATGTTTCCAATTGAGTATGCTCATAGTTAAGGACTATTCCTCAACAGTTGAACCACCCTTTTGAATTATCAATGCGATCCCTGCCAGGCTCGCAACGAGCCCCAGCCCCAAGAAGAAGATGTCAAAAGCATCTGCTGCTCCACCCAGAATATTCATCCATGCTTCTCCAAGGGAGATAGCACCGACAACCAGGGCTGAGTATCCGACTTTTTTTTCTTCTTTCATAGCTTCCTGTCATCTCGCTGAAAATTTTTCGTTACGATGACATAAAGGCAAATATGTTGCCAAACCAGATGGCCAGGCAAAATAACCCTCTTGGAAGTGTATTGTTTAGCTCAAATGCAGTCGGGAATTATTTCAAGATTGAAATTTTTTGTGAGAAGGATCCATATCCAGGTGAGTTGATCTGTGCGATATACACACCAGATCCAAGATTCATTCCATGATTATCCTTGCCATCCCAGCGTGCTTCATACTCAGCTGCAGCAGCATGGTTTAGAGATGTGGAATACACTTCGCTCCCCCGAAGATCGTAGATGGTAAGTGTTCCCCGGAACTGGGGACCTGTTGTATAAGGGATATTCACTTCACCATTGAAGGGATTCGGGTAAGCTGCATGAAGTTTAAAATTTTCTGGGCTGAAACCTCCGTCAGCACTGGCAACCTGATTGGCACTTTTAAGTATCCACTCATTTTCATCAAAACTAAGTGAAGTCGGGACAAAATTTAAAGTGAAGTTAAAATCCTGAGATCTCAAGGAATCCCAGATGACCATATTCAATTCATTGGTGCCATCGCTAAATTTTAGATCAATTGGCATTTTGAAGACGGGCAGAGAGTTGCTTTGAATCTGTTCAACATGCACAGTCACCTCTGAATTCCCAAATTCATCTTCTTCACCCGCGCTCCACCACCATGTATAGGAGGGCCTCCCAATTCCGTAAATCCATTGGTCAAAATACCATTCCAAATCCTGACCCCAAACCTCTTCAACAACACCCTGGAAATCCTCCGTGGATGCCGTACTGAACTGGAACTCATCGCGGTAGGCTGCCAGGCTGGCAAAAAAGGTATCATCCCCTACCACATGTCTTAGCATATGCAACACCCAGGCACCTTTTTGGTAGACCATGGAGTAGCTAAAAATTGCTCCTACACTACTGGTATCTGGCCGATACACTGAACTGTTCACATTATTCACCTTGGAGGCCATATGCTCATGATAAGCATCCTCCCCATGCTTAGCCCCCCAATAAAGGGCTTCAGAGTAGGTGGCAAAACCTTCATTGATCCAAATGTGATGGAAATTACTGCAAGTGACCAGATCTCCCCACCACTGGTGAGCCAACTCATGGGCAATTGTATTTTCACCATAAGAGCCCATACTGGAACAAGTCTGATGCTCCATGGCACCACCCCATTGGAATTGGGCCATACCATACTTTTCCTCGGCAAATGGATATTTTCCAAAGTATTCACCGAAGATATCAAGCATACCGGCAGTGCGATTCCAGCGCTCGACTATGGATGCCGTTGCAGAAGAGGGATACATCCAATATTCCAGGGGCATGGAATCACCATCTGCGAAATGATGCATTTCTGTCCAATAGGTATAATCAGTTATAGCCAATGAGACTAGATAAGTGGTTATTGGATATTTATGTTCCCATATTGTAGTTTTTGTATCATCCAGATTTAATGTTTCTGAAACAAGCAATCCATTGGCTACAGCATCATAGGCGGCATCGGTGGTTAGGGATATCCTCACTGAGTCAGCTTTGTCCGTGGGTACATCTTTACAGGGCCACCAGGATCGAGCACCATATGGTTCGCTCAGGGTTGAAATCATAGGAGGACGGTCGGTATCATTAAACTGATTACCAAAAGCGAAGGCTTGAAAGCCCCCTTGTAGAGGATGTCCATGATATTGGATACCAACAACAAAAGATTCTCCAACATTGTAGCTACCATCTAATGCGATGCTAATCAGATCTGAGAAGTGATTAAAAGTTGCCCCGTTATGGGTGACTGCATCTACAGTCATGCCACTGGCAAAGTCAAGTTGGATGCTCTCCAGATTATCAACTTCTGATACCACGTGGACCTCTACATTTCCATAAATGGTCTCAGGACCAATATTTATGTCCAATTCAATATTATAATAATGAACATCGTAGTCAAAAATGTCAGCCCTTTGGGAAGCTTTTGCCAGGGAGTTGTAGTGGGCGGTCATCTCTGAGATAGGCTTACAGGGAACGTTTGTGTTTTCATAAACCTGGGCAAAGACCGAACTCATGACAAGAATGCTAAATATGTATGTGAAACGTTTCATAAATTTCCTCAAAATATATTAACGGAAAATAGGTCACTGATCCTCAGGGTGCAATATCTCTAAGCATGAATACATTAAAGAATTAGTGACAATTTGGATTGGGTTATAAAAAAACGCGGTGGGATCCCGCGTTTTTATGATTTATTGTAGAATTGAGTTGATCACATTGGCCAAAAATTGGAGTCGTTCCAGACTTCCTGCCTGAAATCCTCCTCAAGTGCCATGAGCTTTTGATGATGATCAATCTCCCAGTCAGTGAGCCAGGTAAAAAGCTGCTTGATATCTGGATCAGTGGCTGCTTGTTCCTCTTTCTGATAAAATTTAAAAGCACGCTCTTCCAATGTGAGGGCAATACTTATAGCTGAGGAATCAAAATCACTATTTCTCAATTCCATAAGAAAGGATTTATCAATGATGGGGTCTTTAAAACCAAATTGAAGTTCTTCCTCTGTGGGTAGGACAACTTTACCCTCATCCAGATGCCGTTTAAAAGTCAATTGCAGAATTTTTAAATGATGCTCTTCCTCTTTCACCATGTGCTCAAAAAGTTCTTTGGCTACTGCAGAGGTGGCTGTTTTGGCAGCCATGGCAAAAAACTCTTTGCCATTCATTTCTAGAAGGATGGCTCGTTTGAGCACATCTTGAACGGATTTAAATTCAGACGTTTTTTCAGCGGTGTTCACAAATATTACTCCCCATCCTTGGATGAATTGTCAATGTCTTCGTCATCTTCATCTGATTCTTTTTGGAGCGCTGACTTCTGTTCCATGCGGTAAATGGCACAATGCTCTATTTCAGAATCGCGAAAACTGGTCAAAGGATTGTAGTCGCTTTTGAAGCGATTTTCACAATCATTAGCGGCTTCAGGACCTGATGGACATTCGATGTCATAGACAGGACAAAAGCCCTTGCGTTCATTTGATTCATTTGATGTCATCATTTTTCTTCCTATAACCATTAGCTAAGGTGAGATCACAGCTAGTTGCTCTACGATCGCATAATATAATCATGACCTGCAAAAAAATCGGTATTGCTTATAAAAAAAAGCGGGACTCGTAAATTCGAGCCCCGCAACCAAAAGGAAATCAGTTAAAACTTATTATTGGCCTGAAAATCCAATAGCGTTCGCATATAGTTATCACGAACCAAAGTTTGTGGTTTTGGTGAATGAATTAAGCTCATGCTTCCCTTCATCTGGGAAATGCTTTGATATTCATTCTCATCCATCCAGGTAATCAAATCTGCTTCGATGGTTTTGATCAGTTCAGGACCATAAGCCATGAGCGCAGATGTCAACATGGTTACATCAGCACCTGACATAACAAGTTTAAGCACGTCCTTGGCACTGTGAACACCACCACTGGCGGCAAAATTCAAGTTCACATTTCCACGAAGGATAGATATCCAGCGCATGGGCAGACGAATATCCCTGCTGTGGCTTAAATGAATCTGACGTTTGGTTTCCAGTTTCACCAGATCGATATCTGGATGGTAGAAACGGTTAAACATGACCAGAGCATCAGCGCCAACCCCCTCTAAGGCCTTGGCCATGGCAGGGAGTGAACTGAACCTGGAACCAATTTTAACAGCAACTGGAATATCCACATTAGATTTCACCCAACTCACAATATCTGTATAGCGTTTTTCAACATCGGCACTGCTTTCATTGAAATCCACGGGTAAATAGTGAATGTTCAATTCCAGACCATCTGCACCAGCATCCTGCAATTTTTTGGCGTATTGCATCCACCCTCCAGGAGTAGCTCCATTCAGACTGGCAATGATTGGAATATCCACGCCTTCTTTGATCTTGCGGACATTTTCCAAATAGTCTGCGGGACCTGACAGGTATTCGTGAGCCTGTGGGAAAAAACTCAGGGATTCAGCATATGAATCCGTGCCATACTCCATGAAATGTTCAATGGAACTGTCTTCCTGCTCGATTTGCTCTTCAAAGAGAGAGAACAATACCACAGCGGAAGCACCATTGTCTTCCAGGATTTTGATTTGATCAAGCTTTTCAGTCATAGGTGAAGCTGAGGGAACTAAAGGATTCTTTAATTCCAAGCCCATGTAATTTGTACTTAGACGCATATCAATTATTCCTTTATAATCTTCACTTAAGCTTCATCGTATGATATTGCAGCAAGCTTGGCATAGTAATCATACTTCTCTTTTGCTGCCACATCAGAGGCTTCTATATATTTAGTTGATAACTCAGGGTCAATACGACTCAGGATGGAAAATCTTGTTTCATTCATGGCGTATTCACGGACATGTTTCTTAGGAGGTTTGGAGTCCAGGGTAAGTGGATTTTTGCCTTCTATTGCCAACATTGGGTTATAGCGATAAAGTGTCCAATAAGCGCTATCAACAGCCAACTTCTGTTGATCCATCCCCTTCGCCATATCAATTCCATGTGCGATGCACTGGCTATATGCAATGATGAGAGACGGACCCTCATAGGCCTCAGCTTCCATAAAGGCGCGTACAGTCTGAGCATCATTTGAGCCCATTGCTACTGATGCGACATAGACATTCTTATAGCTCATTGCCATCATACCGAGATCTTTTTTACCCGAAGGTTTTCCAGCGGCAGCAAATTTCGCAACGGCTCCCAGAGGAGTAGCTTTGGATTTCTGCCCACCGGTATTCGAATAGACCTCTGTATCCAGAACCAGAATATTCACATCCTTGCCTGAAGCCAGGACATGATCAAGACCACCATAGCCAATATCGTAGGCCCAGCCGTCTCCACCCATGATCCAAACACTCTTCTTGACCAGATTATCGGCAACAGAAAGTAGTTGTTTGCTCAGCGGTGTATCCAGTTTTTCAACAATATCTGTCATCTGTTTCACACGCATACGTTGCTCAAATATTTCAGGTTCGTTGGCCTGTGAGGCATTGGCAATTGAAGCAACTAGCTCAGCACCAATATCTTCCTTGAGCAGAGTCATAATTTCAACAGCATGTACCTGATGCTTGTCAATGGTAAGACGGTATCCCAGACCAAATTCTGCGTTGTCTTCAAAGAGCGAATTATTCCAGGTTGGTCCACGTCCGGCATCGTTTGTAGCCCAGGGAGTGGTTGGAAGATTTCCACCATAAATGGATGAACATCCCGTAGCATTGGCAATGATCATGCGATCCCCAAATAATTGTGAAGTAAGCTTCACATAGGGTGTTTCTCCACAACCAACACAGGCACCAGAGAACTCGAAAAGAGGTTGTAAGAGTTGTGAGCCCTTCACGGTGGCATGTTTGATATTGGTACGATCAACTTCAGGAATATCCAAAAAGAAATCCCAATTGGTTCTCTCAGCATCACGTAAAGGACGCTGATCAGCCATGTTGATTGCTTTGCGACTTAGATTACTCTTATCGCGAGCGGGACAGATTTCAACACACAGGTTGCAACCCGTACAATCTTCAACAGCAACCTGAAGGATATACTGTGAACCGGCTTCCCATTCTTTACCCTTGGCAGCTACGTGCTTAACGGTTTCAGGACTACCCTCAAAAGCCTTCTCATCTGCAATTTTTGGCCGAATCGCCGCATGGGGACAAACCATGGCACATTTATTACACTGGATACAAATATCTGGTTCCCAAACTGGAACTTCCAAAGCAATGTTTCTTTTCTCCCATTGGGTAGTGGCTGTTGGCCAGGTACCATCATTTGGCATGGCACTTACTGGAAGATCATCACCACGACCTGCAATAATTTCTGCAGTAACTTTCTGAACAAAATCAGGAGCGGCTTCAGGAACAATTAAGCGGAGTGCATCACTACCATTAAGTGTGGCTGGAACATCAACCTGGAACAGGTTGGAGACCGATTGATCCACTGCGTGGAAGTTTTTCTCCACAATGGCTTCACCCTTTTTACTGTACGTCTTTTTAATGGCCTCTTTGATCTTGGCTATTGATTCTTCTTTTGGGAGAATGCCTGAAATGGCAAAGAAACAGGTTTGCATAATGGTGTTGATACGCATGCCCATGCCCGTTTCCTGGGCAACTTTGACAGCATTAATCACATAGAAATTGAGTTTTTTATCAATGATCTGTTTTTGATAAGCTCTTGATAATGCACCCCAAATTTCATCTTTACTCAGGTGACTGTTCAATAAGAAAGTGGCACCCTCTTCAGCTTTGGAAAGCACATCAAACTGCTCCAGAAGTTCATACTGGTGACAGGCAATAAAATTGGCTTTATCAATGAGGTAGGTTGATTGAATTTTGTCTTTTCCGAAACGGAGGTGAGAAGTAGTGGTACTACCTGATTTTTTTGAGTCATACACAAAATGACCCTGGGCATAATTCTCAGTGCCTTCTCCAATAATTTTAATGGAGTTCTTATTGGCACCAACCGTACCATCAGACCCCAGACCATAAAAGAGGCCTCGGAAAACTTCACCTTTAGTAGTACGATATTCTGGATCGTAATCCAGTGAGGTATGAGAGACATCATCGTTAATACCAATGGTAAAGTGATTTTTGGGTTTATCTGAGCTCAGCTCATCATAAATCACCTTAATCATGGCTGGTGTGAATTCCTTTGAGGAAAGACCATAGCGACCACCAACAATTACTGGAGGTTTCTCGAACTGGAAGTAGTCTTCAATGGCTGCTTCTGCAAAGGCAGTAACCACGTCCTGGTACATGGGCTCACCAGCGCCACCAGGTTCTTTGGTTCTATCCAGGACTGCGATTTTCTTGACTGATGCAGGCAGAGCAGTAATAAAATGTTTGATTGAGAATGGTCTGAATAGGCGGACTTTCAGCATTCCAACCTTCTCGCCATTTGTATTCATGTGGTTAATGGTCTCTTCCACTGTTTCAGCACCGGAACCCATAATGATGATGACACGATCAGCGTCCTCAGGTCCGACATAATCGAATAAATGGTATTGGCGACCAGTGATCTTGGCAAAACGATCCATTGTTTTTTGGACCATCTCAGGAGCGGCTTCATAGTAGGGGTTGACAGTCTCGCGGCCCTGGAAATAAACATCAGGATTTTGGGCTGTACCTCGAAGAACGGGTCGGTTTGGATTCATACCACGGTTGCGGTGGGCAATCACCCATTCATCATCGATCATACCGCGAATATCCTCATCCTCGAGTTGCTCGATTTTCATGACCTCATGTGAAGTGCGGAATCCATCAAAAAAGTGGATAAAGGGAACCCGTGTCTGCAATGTGGATGATTGTGCAATAAGTGCACTGTCCATGACTTCCTGGACTGAGTTCGCTGCAAGCATTCCCCAACCAGTTGCACGGGTGGACATCACGTCAGAGTGATCTCCAAAAATTGAGAGGGCTTGAGCAGCCAGTGAGCGTGCAGAGACGTGAAAGACCGTTGAGGTTAATTCACCTGCAATCTTATACATGTTAGGAATCATGAGCAGCAAACCCTGCGACGCTGTAAATGTCGTGGTCAATGCGCCCGTCTGTAGTGCACCGTGGACAGCTCCAGCTGCTCCACCTTCACTTTGCATCGCTTCTACAGTTGGGACTGTACCCCAGATGTTTTTTCTTCCCTGTGCGCTAAAGGCGTCAGCCAGCTCACCCATGTTTGATGAGGGTGTAATGGGATATATAGCACAGATCTCATTTGTTTTGTGGGCAATGTATGCGGCTGCATCATTTCCGTCGATGGTTACCATCTTACGTGTCATTTATTTCTCCTGTATATGTCGAGTGGATTTGATCCTGAGAATTGTTCGTAAAGCATCACAAAATCATATGTAAATATCATGCCAAACAAAGCTGCATGACAAATATTTTTACTAATATGACGAATTTTATCACCCAGATGAAAATAATTTAACCTGAGAATCTGCTCCAGCCTATTTCAAGTAGATAAAAGAGCCGCTTCCTACTTGATGCTGTGGGGAGGAAATGGAATAATAATAGATACCACCACCCAGATTGCTGTTGGAGAGATCAATAGCAAGTTGATGTTGACCTGATCCAAGATATCCAAACCCTATGTGATGAACTTCCTGACCTCGCAGATTGTAGAGACTTGCACTGATCATTTTCCCAGTGGAAAGTTCAATCGGGATCATCGTACTGCTATTGAAGGGGTTAGGATAGGCATTTCCTAGAATATTGGCTTGCAAAGGTTGATAGACAGTCTCATCTCCTATAGCCGTAGGCAGATTATTGCTGAGGAGCCAATCTGTGCTTAATGTGGTGACATCTCCCAGGCTATTGCTCATTGGAACACTAATCATCTCAAGTTGTGCATATCCCTCCGAGGTATAGGCAAAAGTTGCACTTCCCAAACCGATGGGAAGATAGAGTTGGCTAAATTGGTCAGGATCTGGGATGTCACCGGATTCCAGAAGTAAAAGAATCTCATCAAACGACACATCCCGCAGCATATATGGCACAGCCCTGGGCAAGGTATTGTCCGTTAGTGAAATATTGAAGAGGGTTTCCGAACCATCTAAAGGAAAGTGAGACTCCTCTCCTACTAGAATCACACCATACACATTAAAAAAGTTCTGAGGGAGTTGTTGATATGAAATAAAATTATAAGTTAAAGTATCTCCGACCTGGGTTAAAACGGCACCAGCACCTTCTGAATCTGTGAGCGGGTTTAAAACACCATCTATGGTTCCTGATTCACTCCCAGTAGTATAGTTGACCGATCCCTGAGTATAGGCTGAAACAGGAAGTGTATTCCAGAGATTAAAGCTTCCATTGCTAATCGTCAACAGCTGAAGGCTTGTGTTAACCATCACACCAGTGAAATTCATTTCAAAATGGAAAGGGCTTGAGGTAAGGATTTCAAAATCACCTGTAACCGAAATATAGGGATTAAAGGCTGATAAAGAATCCAGCGTAAATGAAGCATCGAGGAGACCAGCCAGACTTTCGGGATCCACCTCGCTGAGCCAGACAAACATCTTAAGAGCCTCTGGAGACGGGTTCACATCATAGTCACCTTCCTCCAGCGGAAGTGAATCACTCATAAATATGACGAAGATATCTGCCAGTGTATCATTCCCGCTTACATAGAGATCGTAAGCAACCAGAGTTACCAGATGGGTGTCTCCAAGGGAAAGTTCAAACCCACCAACACCTTCATGTGGGACTTCGTCGGAGATAAGATCACCGGATAGATCAAGGGTCTGACCAGGAGTTGGGAAGCTCTGGTAGCTGAAGCTCATGTCCCCGGTATTCCATGCGCTTTGCCCCAGGAGGAAACTTGCCATTGCGAAAAGGAGAAGAACTTTCATCAGTAACTCAGGAACTTTTTTCTGCATCATAGTGTGTATTTCAATCCAAATTGAATGTTAGAGAAAGAGTTTTCCACATCTACAGAGCGCTCAACATTACTCCCCAGCGTGTGGTTAAGATCGCTTTGCCATTGTTCATTTCGAAAGGCAATGGTAAACCCAAGACCTGATCGAAGCTGATATCCTATTCCTGCATCCATGCGAATAATGTTGTCAAAGCGATAATTGAGTGGATCATTCATGAGTGTTGCTGCAAAGGAAAGGCTGAGTGGGTCAAGCGCCCAAAGCAGAGACGCCGAAAATTCATGGACATCCTGCACATACTTGCTCATCTGTTCATCAACGAGCCGCTCCAGACTTTCCCCCGTTTCTGAATCATATAAATCGGTCTTAAGAAAGATGGAAGAATATTTATGATAGCGATAATTTATGCTGGCTTCAAATGGGCTGGCAACAAATCCAAGACCAAGACCTAATCGCCAGGGTCCCCAAGTGACATATTCCAGACTTGACCATTTATCATGGGAATAAATTTGTTTATTGCCATTGTCAAACCATTCAATGGAATCACGAGTGGCAGATTCGTCCACAGCTATGCGGGAGGGTAATTCGATTGAAACACCAAAATTAAGATTGTCAGACACCTGGCTCAGAAGACCTACTCGAGCGCCAAACCCTGAATAGCTGGGGCTGAAATGCAGACTATCTACAAATCTATTGAATGTGTATATGTCGCTAGGATCAGTCTCTTCATACAACTTGCTAAATGAATTCTTCCCAGTGAGATAACTTACGGCATACCCCAGAGATGTGTTCATGGTAACCAATACAGAGGTCCCAGCAGTCAGGGCATACAAATCCCCACTTTCCTGGTATAAGTATTTATAATAGAAATCATCGTCAGGATCAACATCATTGAACTGGCTGATACTATTAAAGGAATTCACCCTTTGTAGATTGACACCCCAGACCCAGGCACCTCGATAGACCTGAACAGGCTTGATATAAGTCAGACTGTTAAATCTCAATTGCTGATCCTGGAGGTTCTCACCGACTGTGGAACCAAAAACACTTTTACCTGCCACTTGATCATAACTCAAGTCAGCTGAGAAGAAAGCACGTTCACTATAACTTAGTAGAGCAGGATTGCCTAAAAGGGCATTGCTAGCTCCCATGGAAGCTGGAATGACACCACTTTCAGACCCGGAGATACCCCTCATTCCCCGAAATGGTCTGATGACATCGTGATAGCTTTGAGAAAAAAGATTCACTCCCCATAAGAGAATGGCGAAAAAAACTATTCTGTTTTTCATATTGAGTTATTTCCGCGTTCTGGTGCGTTTTTTGGGTGGTGGTGGATCTGATTTTTCTGATTCTTTTTGTTTCTTAACGGCCTTAGACTTGGTGGATTTAACCGGTTTAGGTTTATTAACTTTTACTGGTTTAGATCTATTAATAGCCGGTTTCGCATCATTATTCCTGGGTTTTCTTATAATTGGGGGTTTGATGACAACCGGGTCGCTAATGATGGGCTTTACAATCGGTGAAGCTGCTGAGGACAACCCACTACCTATGCCTCCTGAGCTCCCTTTATTGCCAGAACTTGCTGGTGAGGAAAAATCGTTCCTTTCTCGAACTCTGGATCCACCCTGCATTTCATCGCGATCAAAATCTCTGGCTGGCGCAGGATCTCTCGTTTCGCTAACCACATAGACCGGTGCATAATGTGGATGATGATAATCGTAATAATTATAGGGACTGTAGTAGGAAGCACCATATCCCGTGTGATAACTGGTAAATGGCAGAGCCGGCTCCCAATATGGATCCCAACCATACATACCTGATCCACCAATGGTACTCACCATGGCAGGTTCAGAAACAACAATTGTCGAGGTCTGTGGGAGTGTCTGAGGTGGATACAGCATGGTATAGCAGGACTGAAGGACTACCACCATGAAAAACACCATTATTAATTTGCTTACCTGCATAAGTGGAAGGAAGTTAGCTTTCAGAGTTCGGAATGTCAACATGGTCTACCCCTTTCTTCCTCCTCTGAAACGGTAATGTGATAAGTAAGTTCCCAATCGCCAGAGAAGTTTCTATTACACTTAGACTTTTATATTCGAATTAGGTAAGGAAGAATCTCACCAAGAGACCAAGGTGATTAAAAAATGGTCGACACAATCAGAATGAAAATAGTCATCCCCAATGCTGAGAGAAGGTACAATCCTATTGTCAGGAATAGTGCCATAAATGCGGTAATCATAAAAGATCCAACATCCATGGCGTAAATCGTTCTTAAACCCATATATCCAAGATAGATAGTCATCCCCATCGAGAAGAACCCGCCTACTATGGGAAGCAGGATCAATAGAGATGCAGTCCCACTGGCATAAGCAAACATTCTAAAGATGAGCGTAAAATCATAGGTTTGAAGATCCCGCCATTTCAGGGAGAGATGGACGGCGAATGCTGAAAGGAACTGAAGCAAAATGACTGAAATCGGGTAAGCTAGCACCATGATCTGAGAAAAATTCTCAGGCAGATCAAGCATATCCCGGAGCTCTGGATTCTGTGGTAAAAACATATCAGTATCAGGATCAGCAAGTGTGAATGTCCACAAAAAGGTAAATACTTGAATAGCCACCGTATAGACAAGGGCATCGCTAATCCCGGCATTTCTTCTCATGACGCTAAAGGTAGCAGCGGGTCTTAACAGGAACGCCTTGATGGTCTCAATAAAGGCGACAAAGAAACCTAACTCATGTTTCTTTTCCCAGGGTGGACCATCAATAATAAATGGTAGTATCTCAGGAGTTTTTGGCTGTTCAGGTGTTTCCATTTGGCTCATTTTAGGGCTTTCAAATCTAACTGCAATAAAAAAAGCCCCACCAGGGGGCTTTAAATCAAGTCAGTAATTTCTTAAAGAGTGAGAATCCACTCCACAAGAACCACAATATCTAGAATATCTACGTGCAAATCATCATTGATGTCAGCCACATCGAATTGAACTTCAGAAATTTCAGCGTCGGAGAGAACCCATTCTAATAGCAATACAGCATCACTAATATTAAGCTCATCATCCCCGCTCACATCACCGGCTACAACACCAAAATCATAGTCCAGTGCTGCCATCACATCGATGAGCCCAAACCCGCGTGTGTTATCCGGTGAGGTATTCCCATCAGCGGTCATCATCAGTGCTTCTCTGACCATCATGGGAGTCCAATTTGGATGTGCTTCAAGGAGAAGAGCACAAGCTCCGGCAACCAGGGGTGCCGCAAAACTTGTCCCTGAGCCAGAAATATATTCTGTTGTGCTGTCAGTACCGGCCAGGAATGTGGCGACGCCTCGGGCTAATACTTCAGGCTTAATACGCCCGTCTGCTGTGGGACCATGAGAGCTAAAACTCGGTGTAACATTAAAAGCATCAACTGCGCCCACAGAAATGACAGAGTCTGCATCGGCAG
The DNA here is from genome assembly GCA_018673925.1 of Fidelibacterota bacterium. Classification (GTDB taxonomy): domain Bacteria; phylum Fidelibacterota; class UBA8477; order UBA8477; family JABMPR01; genus JABMPR01. The sequence goes on along the minus strand of JABHBL010000110.1, from coordinate 9,897 downwards.
GAGCGATGATGTGGTACCAACCAGTATTTCCTTCATTGCCAGCCGCTGTCACACATACCATTCCCAGGCTTGACGCATAATCAATCCCTCGGGTCGTAATAGCTGTTTGGCCGTCTAGATCATCCTCATAGGTATACCAATCAAGATATCCGAGTGAGCTGGAAACAACATCTGCTCCCAAAGCTTCACCCCATTCAAGAGCTGCAACAAATAAATCTTCTTCAGCCTCGATTTCCTCATTAAGCATTTCGGTTTTTGCCAGGAGAAATTTGCACTCATAGGCAGTTCCTCGAAGTTCACCATCGACAAAGCCACCAGCAGCCGAGGCACAAGCTGTTCCATGGTTATGTTGATTGACTGGGTCCCCATCTTGATTGGATGTGGTTGAATCCCCTTGAACAAAATCATATTCAGCTACGATACGCTCCTGTTGGAAGACATTATGATCAGTATAATAGCCAGTGTCCAACATCAACAGCCAGATATCGGTACCAGTAAACCCAAGCTCATGTGCTGCTACGGCATTTATCTGCTCATTTTGATCATAGCTTTCACCGTAGTCAGCGTCAGTGAGATAGACTTCATCATCTCGAGTGTTACGCTTGATAACTCTTTTAGAGACCTTATGGATTCGTTTGGTCTTCTTAACGATGGTATTACCATCGAGTTGTTCGATATAGTCTGAAGAGGCCTGAACTGAGACGGCGTTCAACCATCTACTGACGGTGCGAACTTTTACATCTGCTCCCAGAATCTCATCAATGTAGATAGCCGGAACTGGAAGATCTTGATAGGTAGGCCCTGTTATAGTCCCACGTAGAGACCGTCGATCCAGGGCTCGCTGAGATAGGTGGGGAAATTCATGCTCTGCAGGGTTAAAACTAGCCTGATCAGCCACTTCCTTATCGTGAAAAAAGACCCAATATGGCTGGTTCTCATTCTCATCCTGGCCATAGGCCGAGAATCCACAAAGTAGTGTAATTATTAAAAATATTATGTAGCGTTGCGACTCGCGCATTTCCACCTCAGGTCTAGCTCGTAATGTAGACTGGACAGTTAGGAGGTCAATATGTAATTGCTTGAGTCACATAATTGCCCATACTGACAACAGTTAAAGATCTATAAATTGTTCCCCTACAGAGCTCCCTGCATCCGTTTGAGAAAATCTTCGGCATTTTCATATCCTGTAGAACGGAGCGATGTGAGCTCCTGTCCGTTATTCATAAAGATGTAAGAGGGGACTCCTTTGATGGAATATTCCTTTTGAAAATATTTCTCAAACTCACCAGAGTCTTTGGTCATATCAATTTTGATAGAAATAAATTTCTTTGAGAGATTGACTACTTCCCCATCCGGAAAAGTAAATTTATCCATTTCCTTACAAGGGATGCACCAATCTGCATAAACATCAATCATAATTGGAGAATCTGTGTCCAGGAGGGCATCCAGTTCTAACTGACTAGTGGGATGTTGCCACGCTATGGCTTCCCCGACGTGTTCCGGTTCAGGAATACCCATCCAGGTACCGATGATAATAAGAATGATAGCGATGGCTTGTTTGATCCTATTAAAACCAAGATTTCCTTCAGCACTATTATCAAACATGATCAGATAGACACCTGAACCGAGTAGAAAGATGGACATGACAAGATTACCCCATTCACCCAGAAGCGGCATGATGAAATAAATAGCCATTGCGATAAGAACCAGCCCAAATATGACTCTCACACCGATCATCCAGGTTCCTGAACGAGGCAGGGATGATAGTTTGCTGGAATACATAGCGAGGAAAAGATATGGTAGCCCAAGTCCCATGGCTAAAGTGAAAAACATGCTAAAACCGAGAATCACACTCTGTTGAGCGGCAACATAAGTGAGTAGACCAATAACAAAAGGACCAACACAGGGAGCTGCAACAATACCCAGAGTTAAACCCATAAAGAATGACCCAAAAATACCGGCTTTGGATTGACTGGCTGCAGTCATCAATCCTGTAGGAAGTCTAAACTCATAGACACCAAACATGGATAGTGATAGTCCGACCAAAATGGCCGCAATTCCAATCAGGACGATGGGGTTGGTGAGCAAAGCTCCAAACAAACCACCACCAAGCGCAGCCACCACCCCAAGAATGGAGTAGGTCACTGCAATACCCAGCACATAAGCCAGAGCCATCCAGAAAGTGCGTCCCTTGCTGGTATCCTGTCCACCAAAGAAGCTGATGGTTATGGGAATCAATGGATACACACAGGGTGTTAAATTCAAGGCCAGTCCACCAAAGAAAATGATAAAGAAAGTTAGAAATATTCCATAGTCATCAACCAAACCAGAGATTTCATCATCTTCAACCTGGTCTGCAGCCGCCATTTCAGTTTGTGGAATTAATTTTGGGAAATACTCTGTATGAGTTGCTATGCGTTGACTCGCTTCATCCACCACTGGCAGATTATATGAGAAATTCACTGCATCGGGAATCAGGCATTTGGTATCATCACAGGCTTGATAATAAACCTCTCCCTCAATCTGAAGCGGTCCTGAAATAGTCTCCGCTAGCTTCAGGGTGGTGCGCAAGATGATGCGTCCGCCATAAACCGCAGCAGGCTCTTCAACCCCAGCCACTGAAATCATGTCGGCTTTTGGATAAATCCACTCACCTACACTATAGGGTTTTCCCTCAGTAAAAATGGCAGGTGATACAGGGATGGTGAACTCATCATTACCCATGGGTGCATAAAGATGCCAGGGATGGTGGATATCTACAATTAAGGCAACATCAAGTGTCTCTCCTGCCATGGCTGCATTCTGGCTTGAGACAAATTCTGCTGTTATTATTTCCCCAGGTGCCTGTTGTCCCCACAGGTTCATTGAAAAAAGAACCAGTATGACAGGCAAAAACAGTTTAAATGATTGGCGCATGATGATGTTTAATCCTTACTCGTTTGAGTTGATCCCTTAACTAAAGAGATATTTTATCCTTCCCCACATGGGATGTCTTCTTTGATACCAGGCTTTCTCAAAGGTTACGCGTCGTTCATCAAAAGCTGCAATTCCGAGATCTACAAAAGCCTCTCGTTGATCATAAGCTGACCAATGCACGCCTGGCATTTCTGGAAGTAAAAGTACATCAGCTTCCTGATTCAACATGTCGCGGTAATGACATGATCGAATATTCTCACTTTGACTCATAATAGCCATTGCGTTGTCCATGTCAGTGATGGGATTGATATCCTGGCCCACATCTACTGCCATTACAAAATCGGCTCCCATCTCGCGAGCCATACGGATCGGCACCTGCTGTGATACGCCACCATCTACCAGGGTCTTACCTTCGTGATAGACAGGGGGTAAAAATCCTGGAATTGCTATTGATGCCATAACTGCAGGTAAAAGCGGTCCCTCGGTGAAATAAATATCTTCGCCAGAATACAAATCAGTTGAGACAATCCCTAGCTCTGTCCCCGAATCAAACCAGGAGTCCTCTGTAATAACATACTTAATAGCTTCTTCTATTCGGTCGGCTCGAACCAATCCTGGCTTTGAATGTGCCAGGTTGATGACAATTCTATCTTGGATTGCTGAGGACACTTGATGCCAGAACGATTCACCGCCCCGGCCCTTCACATTGATGAGATGCATACCCAGTTTGCGAAAAGGTTCGCTTTTTGACATCCTATCAAGTTCAGCCCAGGTAGCTGCTGCACTCCCCATTTTGATATAGGTTGCTGCAACTAAAGCACCCATGCTCGATCCTGTTATATAATCAGGACGAATCCCAATCTCATCAAGGCGTTGTAAAACACCAATATGGGCAAACCCTCGAGCTCCCCCACCGCCTAAAGCCAGACCAAAGCTGGGACGGCTCATAGACTACTTCTGGTAATCTTCCGATGAAACCATGCTGGTTTTCAAGATGGTTACTGACTCAAGCGGATTGTCGGCAGGATCGCGTTCCAGTTTAGCGATTTCATCAACAACATCCATACCCTCGACAACATTACCAAATACTGTATAACCACCATCGAGTTGTGTCAAACGAGCTAAACAAAAGTAAAACTGACTTCCACTAGACAATTTTTCAGGATTACCCTGTCCAGTTCTGGCTGCACCAAGCGTACCCCTTAAGTGAGGTTGTCCGATCTCAGCTGGAATTCTTTCACCGATCCCGCCATGACCATCATCCGATCGGTCATCATTATCACGGGTATTGGGATCTCCTCCCTGAACTACAAAACCTGGAATCACTCTGTGAAAATAGATTCCTTCAAGTGAACCCTCTTCAGCCAATTTTTTGTAATTTGCTGCATGGAGTGGTGCTTCTGCCTCATAAAGATCAATAAAGATGGTTCCCACGGAGGTTTCCATTTTGATGTATTCATCTGCAGGAGCTTTGGCTTCTTTGCTACATCCGATCATTACTGCAAGTGCCAGTATGACCAGCAGAATTTTAGTTGTTGTTATTTTTCTCATTTTGTCTCCACTTCAATAGGTTTTAACGGTTGATCCTGGCGGGCCAGGATAATATTCAGATCCTGCTCTTGTCTCTGTGAAACCACAGACATAGCCAGATCGGGATCATTATTTTTTTCGCTCAGATGAGCTAACATAACTCCATTCAGATTGCCTAGTTCAGCCAGAAGGGCAATAAACTCGGCGCTATCTCTATTGCTCAGATGGCCTACCCTGCTATCCACTCTTGCTTTTAAATGGGGAGGGTAAGGTCCATTCCAGAGCATATCGCGATCATGATTGGCTTCCATGACCAAAAAATCAACTTTACGCATGGCCAGGAAATTATCCTCTGTCACTGCACCAAGATCGGTGAGATATCCTAGACTGACACCTCCGCTCTCTACAAGAAACCCCGTTGAGCTGGCTGAATCATGCAAAGTGGGAACGCTGGTCACGGTGAGTGAACCCAACTCCATTACTTCCTTCATTTCGAAATGGCGCATTCTTTCATTGCCACTGAATTTCCGATGACCCGCACGTTTGGTAGCGGGGTGCATGAGTAGCGGGACCTTGTGACGTCTTGACAGAATGCTGGCTCCTTTGATATGATCGCCATGCTCATGAGTAATCAAACAGGCTTCCAGATCGTCAGGCTCAAGACCAACGAGCTGCATACGTCTCCGTATTTCAGCACCGCTAAAGCCTGCATCAATAAGGATCATGGTGTTTTCATTTTGAACGACACAGGCGTTCCCGCTGCTCCCGCTTCCCAACATGAACAATTTCAGCATTTAATGACGTCGATCCTTTGTATTATTAGCAGACATCCCATGATTTTCAAATTAGGATGACACTGAGCCAATTCAACTAAAAACTACCCTAGAAATAATTCCAAACCAATTACCCCCTCTTTCACTTCCGCTCTAAATTCTTATATTCTTAAAAACAGTTGGCAAGGAGTGTAGCACACTTTTAAACTTATAGCCATGTCACAATTGGAATTTTTCAAACCACCTACCAAAACACCCAGTCGATCAGAGGTCGCCCTCATCGCGGCAACCCTGAATTTTCAGATAAAACTTATCCTGGCCTTGTCATCCAAAGATGCGGAGCAAATTATCAAGATTTCTCAAGGTTTGATTAAGCCCTTTGGCGCTGCAACAGCATTTAGCAAAAAAACAGTCTGGAAATACTTCAATCACCCACATACGCTGCCCTTTGTTGGTGTATTGCGAGATGAAATAATAGGATTCCTGGTTGGAGTTCCTCTGGAAAATTTTAGCGACGAACAGTGGGCATCTCTTGATCCCACATTGGGAGATCACGAAACCATCTATACCTATGCCTTTATTTTTGATGAAAAACATCAGGGTCAGGGCTATGCCAAGATGTTGAAAAAAGTATATTTGAATTGGTTAAAAAAACGTGGCTACCTCTACGTTTCTGGGCATGTCCGTGAAGGTATATCCAGCCAATTCTCCTTACATACCCGAGTCCTCCAAAAATACCCCAATTGGCACGATACTGGCAAAGTCTTCGAATACTATCAGCGCCCACTACGCTGAGCAAATTGACTGAAGCAGATTAACATTCTCACGGAGGAGATGTGTTCAATAAACTAATCGTCGCTCTCATGCCCCTGGCACCCAGGTTTATAGTTAAAATGATCTCAAAGCGCTATATCGCTGGCGAGGATACTGCCTCTGCCATGGTCGCCTGTCAACAATTGAAACAACAGGGATTTTTGACTACCGTGGACATTCTGGGAGAATCCGTTACTTCAAATGACCAGGCCAGGGAAGCCCGAGATTCCTATCTTGAGCTGATTATGGAAGTTGCCAAGAATAACATCGCTAAAAACATATCTCTGAAACCAACCGCTATGGGTCTGGGCTTATCTGAAGACCTGGCCAATGAATACATCACAACTATTGTGCAGAAAGCACATGAGGCTGGCGTATTCATCCGTATTGATATGGAAGATTCTCCCTATACGGATCAAACGCTTGATATGTATGATCGCTTGAGAATCAAATACCCTCAATTAGGAACAGTGATTCAAGCCTATATGCATCGCAGTTTGGATGATGTGAAAAAGATTGCAGCCATTACTGGAAATTTAAGAATCTGTAAGGGTATCTATAAGGAATCTCCACAAATAGCCTATCAGGATGCAGATGAGGTCCGTCAGAATTATCTCAAACTGGTCAGAGAGATGCTGGTTAGCGGTGCCTATGTTGGTATCGCCACCCACGACCCATTTTTACTTGATGAATCACTCAAAATCATTGACGAACTAAAAATCACAAAAGATAAATATGAGTTCCAGGCACTCCTGGGGGTCCCCATTGTAAAAAGGCTGGAGGCATTGGTCAGTATGGGTCACAGAGTCCGGATCTATGTCCCCTTTGGAAGTGAATGGTACGCCTATTCCAGTAGACGTCTGAAGGAAAATCCAGATGTTGCCGGCTACGTTTTAAAAAACTTATTCGTGCAAAACTGATGACTGACCCACATCAAATTCTCCTAGAGAGTAAGACCATCGCAGTGGTAGGGGCATCTCCCAATCCAGTCCGACCCAGCCACTGGATCAGCAAATATTTAATGTCAGAGGGATATACAGTAATACCGGTCAATCCAGGTCATGATGAATTATTCGGATTGAAATGCTATCCCGATGTTGAGAGTATTGAATCGGATATTGATATTGTGAACATTTTCAGAAGATCTGATCAGGTCATACCCATTGTGGAGAGTTCTCTAAAGAAAGCTGCCATCAAACTGGTATGGATGCAGGATAATGTGTTTAACGAAGATGCAGCGAAGCTAGTTAGTGACGCCGGTATTCCCGTGGTGATGAACGATTGTATTTATCGGGTGCACCGTCAGATCAAATAAACGGTGTATCAAGCAGAGCGCTGTCCCCAATTAAGTTTCTTTCTTAATTTCTCATAAAACGTATTATCCGGTGTTACTACCAATTGTATTCTATAAGAACTGGGACGAATTCGAATTCGAAGGCTGCCATCGATATGCCTGGTATTTTTACCATCAATATGCAAATGGGCTAAACCTTGAGGATTACTTAAAGTTACATATATACTTTTTTCACCTGTTAAGACGACAGGGCGAACAGACAATGTATGGGGGGATATGGGGGTAATAGAGATGGCCTCCAGGCTGGGATCAATAATGGGACCACCAGCAGATAACGCATAGGCAGTGGAGCCAGTCGGTGTGGAAAGAATAAGACCGTCAGAGAGATATCGATTGAGTAATTCCTCCTCCACCCGTACTTCAGTCGCCAATAGATTGAACACATCGGCTCTTTCGATGACTACATCATTTAATGCCCAAAGCGTTTCCTCTGTACCATCTTCAAATTCCAGACGACAATTCAAAACCATACGTTCTTCTATACGGTAATGACCTCTCAAGATGTCATCAAGTCCAGAACGCCAATCCCGTTCCAGCGTGGTCAGGAATCCCAGACTTCCCAGGTTTATTCCCAGAATGGGTATGGGTGTACGCATAACAGCTTGTGCCGACGACAGCAGGGTCCCATCGCCACCAATAGATATGATGAAATCTGTATCCCGCGGAATATCATTTTCGGTGATGATATTTACTTCGAGGTTGTTGCATTCTATTTGTCGGGCAAAACTATCCAACATGAACAGCTCATGCCCTTCTTCCAGTAGTTTGTCGAGAATCTCACCAACATACGATTTTATCTCTGTGTCACTCTGAAAACCCCAAATGGCAAATTTCATCTTATCCCCAGTAATGCCTTAATCCATGGTTTGTTTTTCGAAACCACCATCTGCATTTCGAACCAGCTTGTCAATCTTTTGCTTGGCAGAATCTAATCTATCACGACAGAGGTGGATCAATTTCAAAGCTTGTTCGTTTTGCTTGATGGCATCATCCAGCTTGAGATCCTCCCCTTCCAGTTTGGACACTAAAGTCTCAAGTTCTCCCATGAGCTCTTCAAATGACTTGTCTTTTTCACTCATAATTAAATTTAGAAACTCCCTCTGGTTAAGGTCACTTTATTTTTCTTTTTTTTACTTTACTGGCAATTGAGCTGATTTCACCATCCCGGAGACGCATGTGGACTTCTGTACCTTCAGAAACCTGCTCAATGGAGCGGATCAATTCCCCCTGTGCACCACTGATAACAGAATACCCCTTTTCAAGGATAGTAAGTGGATTCAATGCTTCAATCGAAACCGACAGATTGTCCAATCGAGCAGTCAACTTAGAAATTTTATCCTGGGTTGATCGCAGTGAGAGATCCTCCAGATGATCCAGTTTCTGATATGACTGTTCAATCATCAATTCAGGTCTCTTTAAAGCATAGGAACTTGAGATGTGATCCAAACGCTGTGCGTATTTTTCAATTCTACTTCGAATATTGGTTTGCAGGGACTGCTCAACCTGGCCAAACCACCTCATGAGTTCAACCTGATCGGGAACAACAAGTTCTGCGGCAGCAGATGGAGTAGGTGCGCGATGATCTGCAACAAAATCAGAAATGGTGGTGTCTGTTTCGTGTCCAACTGCACTGACTATTGGTATCATTGAATTTGCTATGGCTCGAGCCACGATTTCCTCATTGAAAGCCCATAAATCTTCAAGAGAACCACCGCCCCTACCGACAAGTAGAACCTGACACTCATTCATACTATTAAATGCCTCAATGGCGTTGGCAATTTCAGTAGCTGCCCCTTCACCCTGGACATTGACTGGGAAGAGCACAAGCTCTGCCAGCGGAAATCGACGACTAAGTATATTTATCATATCACGAATAGCCGCACCTGTTGGTGAGGTTACAATACCGATTTTTGCAGGATATGCAGGTAATATCTGTTTGAGAGAAGGGTCAAAAAGACCTTCAGCATGAAGTTTTTTCTTCAGGTTTTCAAAAGCAAGGTGGAGATCACCTTGACCGGCAGGTAACATTTGATCCACGACCAACTGGTATCTACCCTGTGGGGGATAGACTGATATTCTGCCATGAGCGGTGATTTCCATGCCATGAGCAGGCTCAAATCTGACTCTCTCATTCTGACCTCTGAACATGACACTACCCAACTGGGCGCCACTGTCTTTCAAACTGAAATACCAATGACCAGAACTATGCCGAGTCAGGTTTGAGATTTCACCCTTCACCCATACCGATGCAAAGCCCTTTTCCAGGGTATGCTGGACTTGACCCGTAATCTGGGAAACTGATAGAGTGTTGTTGAGCTCGGGTAATTGAGCCATAGGATTTTTAGAACAAAAAGAGGGTGACGGAATTGCTTCCACCACCCTCTATATAAAATTTTAAGAAAGTCCTAACGGATCTTTTTCTTTTGACGGTTGGAGCGTAAACGCTTCTTGCGTTTATGTGTTGCGATCTTACGCCGTTTCCGTTTTTTTCCACAAGGCATGTAGCTTCTC
>JABHBL010000109.1 GCA_018673925.1 Fidelibacterota bacterium | reverse complement strand
TTCTTTTGATCGCTTTTACTCGTCTCTCTACTTCTGACTTTGGGCTCATTATTGGCTCCTTTTTCGGGTTGTTAGCCGCCCAAAGTATCTCTTATTTATTTAGATCAAATGAACCGAATTGGTCTGACTCCACACAATCTTATATAGAAGTATCAGGAAGCCGAGTCCATGATTTCAGGCAGCATTCTCATATATGCGGCTATCTGTTCTTCTGATATTTCAACAGAACCCGCGTGAAGGGGAGCAGATTGGAATTCCCATGATTTCAGTTTTAAGTACTGACTGCGACTATCCTCAACAATGACAGGGCCAGTTAGGTTGCGTCCACGCTTTTCGCAATGATCGATCAACCCAGATAGAACACAACCTGTAATTCTATCCATCTGAAAATCCTCAAAAGGAGTCAACCCGCTTTGTGTCAGGTATTTTTTCATTTGATCTGTCAGGAATGCCGAGACTCCAAATGGTGAGCTAGATTTCAGTACGCCGCCCTCGGTAAAAAGGATATCCCCTGAATTGCTTAAGCGTTCAACGGCCGCATCAATTGAAAAGCAATGTGGTCCAGAATCATCAACGATCATGCAGCCTTTTTTCAAACGCTGAACATCTATCAAATCCGGGACATTGGTAGCACCAATGATCAGATCGGCCTCATAAATCCTCTCACTGACCCCCCCTTCGCTCAAAATGATTTCTGCATTTTCAAAATGGGGAAATTTCTCCATCATATCCTGCACAAACAGGTCGATAGTGCGCTTGTTGGCGAACAGGTCTGCGAGCATGACTTCATGCAAATCCGTCATTTGATCAAGCATAAGTTCCAAAACCGACTTGCCTACAGAACCCATCCCGAGAAATGCCACACGGAGATCTTCTAACCTTCTGCCCGTCGTAGCCAACATTTTCTCAACTGCGAGCAAAACACTTGAAGCAGTCACATCATGTCCGGTCGTAATAAAAGGTAGATCCGCATCAGATTCCTTGATCAGCTCAACGATATCATGTCCATAGGTCGTAGCACTTGGAATAAGTCCGGTGAGTGAAACATGAGAAGCCCCAAGTGTTCGAGAGAGTTCTAAAGCCTCTCGGATCTCTGAGAGCAGAGCTTGCTTATCAGAGTATATACTCGCAGAAAATCTGGGCAAATGAATAACTCCAATAACCCCATGCGCCGTGGTGATGTGATATCTTAAATGCACATCAGGATCAGATAATTGTAGAAAGCTCTCTTCAGAGAGATCACTCCCTTCGATCATCGCATTGGAATAATAGCTTAAAGCAACTGAGTCAACCCTTGCCAGAGCCCCTTCTGATACAAGTGTTTCCAGTGGCTGGTTATAAATATCAACAACATGTTTTTGGGCTGCTGTTGTGGACATTTTTGCTGTCCTCTTCCCTGTCTTAGCAATGGAAGGCGCCTGTTGTCCCATATGTAATGCAAAATCTGAGAGGATTGGATATTGAAAGATGGTTTTAACAGAGATGGAACGCTTTAACACTTTTGAAAGCAAGGTTGTCATCTGAATCGCAGAGAGTGAATCGCCACCTGATTTGAAGAAGTGCTCCGAGGATGATAGGATTTTCTGCTCCAGAACATCTTGCCAGATATGAGCACATTGCTTTTCCAACTCGTTCAGCATTTCACTTGAGGCTAATGGAGTGTCAGATGATGGTTGTAGATTGAGGAGGGCTTTTCGATCGATCTTACCATTTACATTCAATGGGAATCTATCCACAAAAACGAAACTCGAGGGGATCATATATTCAGGGAGTATCTGTGAGAGGGAATCTCTGATGTGTTCATAATCTGAGCTGCTATCTCCGACGAGAACAGCCAGTAACCCTTTTCTCAGGTCCTTATACTCTTTTGCCAACACAATGGCATCTCGTACAGTTTCGACACCTTTAAGGGCTGTTTCTATTTCACCTAGATCAATCCGGTAACCGCGTATTTTAACCTGAAAGTCAGATCTACCTTTAAAGTATAATTTTCCATGCCCATCCCTGACGCCCAAATCGCCTGTCCGGTACATTTTCCATCCATTCTGAAATGGATCATCAAGGAACCAGTTCCCATTGTCAATTTCTCGGTTGATATATCCCTGGGAAACACCTGCTCCAGCCAGATATATCTCCCCTATCACGCCAGGTGATAGAAGTTGCCTGTTCTGATCCAGAACATAGATAGCACAATTTGCCATGGCCTGCCCCATGGGGATATCACCACCAGGAGGAATGAGGTTATCCACTTCCTGCATGGAACCACAGACCGAAAACTCGGTTGGTCCATAGGCATTGAAATATCGATATTTGCTGCGATAGTATTCAACATCATCGAGAATTGGCACATCTCCAGCTGTCATCAATAGTCGTAAATTGCCCAGTGGGGCTTTTTCCAGTGTATGCAGATAAGCTGGTGGCAGGGTCGCTACAGAAATAGCTTTTGATTGTATGAATTGCAGAAATTCAACTGGATCTGCTATCATATCCTCAGCAGCAATTTCAAGTGTAGCCCCTGAACATAGAGCTTGAAATGTTTCAGCCAGTGCAGCATCAAAAGCGAATGAAGCAAATTGGAGGATAACATCGCCAGGACCAATCTCCATACGGCTGATCTGATGATTGATCATATTTACAAATGACTCATGAGAAACCAGAACCCCCTTGGGTACTCCAGTAGATCCTGATGTGAAGATCAAATAGGCTGAATCATCCGCCTGCACCGGTTCTCTCTGGGAGGCTCCACCTCGCAAAGAGGCCATAGAAGCATATTTTTGAATCGAATACTTCTCACCATACTCGTTCCCATATTCATCATCAACGATGATTAATTTTACACCCGATTCTTCGAGAATGAGCTGATTGCGCTGGACCGGTGCCTTTTTTTCCAGGGGCAGAAAAATGCCCCCTGCTTTCATGATGGAGAGCATGGCAATGATTGTGTTTTGACTACGGTCCATGAGTACTGCAATTGGTTTCTGCCTGACAAATTCCTTATGGGTAGACAATCCTTCTGCATATTGATCAGTAATTATTCTCAGCTCACTATAAGAGATGCTTGAACTGCAATCCGAGATGGCTATGGCATCAGATTGAAAAGCGATGTGATCAAACAGCTGATCAATTGTGGAGGAACCCACATGCTCCTGTACTGGTCCCCTTGACCAGCATAAGATTTGTTTTTTCACATCATCTGTAAGCAGTGGCAGTGTTGAAATTCTGGTCTCAGGTTGAACGAGGGCTATCTCAGCAATGGTGATCCATTGCCGCAGCATCGCTTCCACTCGGTCCTTATTGAATAAGTCTTTACTATATGTGGCTGACAAGTCAGCTCCATGGGGTGTGATGGACAGCTCAAAGGATAAATCCATACGACTGATGTTCATCTTTAAGGGAACAGATTCTACCTCCAAAGCACCGAGGGTAGCATTACGCTCAGTTTCCTCGTGAAGGGTAAGCATAATTCCAGATATGGGGGGACGATCAACGGTTCGATCTTTTGCGATAACATCTACCAACCTGTCAAAGGGATATTGGCTATGTGATAGGGCATTTTTTACAACATCCTGAGTATGTATCAGATAATCCTGGAATCGCATATTCAATTCAAGAGACAAGACCAATGGTACAGTATTAAGGAACAGCCCCACTGTATTTTCGATAGCTGCATGGGCTCGACCAGAGACCGGGCAGAGCAGAACCATTTTCTCTTGCTGAGCCAAACGCCCCAATAGAATTGAGGTGATGGCTGCATATAGTGTATAGGGTGTGATGGAAAGATCATTGCTAAGCCCCATCAGCTTCTGTTTCAGATCCTCCTGCAGGGTAACAGATACGGTGTCCCCAGCATAGCCAGGTCTAGCTGGTCTTGGATGATCACTGGGGAGTTCCAGGAAGGGAATCCTCTGCGAAAAAATCGTTTTCCAATAGTTCTCACTCTCTTTGAATACGCCCTTTTCAATCCTGGCGTTCAACCAGGCAGAATAATCCTTTTGCTGAATCTCGATATTCTCAAGGAGTGGCTCATCTTTACCCTGACTATACTTCTCGTATAATTGAGTGAACTCATGCTCAAGAATGTTTATGGATGAGGCATCGCAAATAATATGATGGATTTTCAATAACAGGAGATGCTTATCTGAGTCAAGTCGAATGAGGACCAGTTTCCAGAGTGGAGGTTTCGTCAGATCAAAACCTTGTGCCATTTCTTCGTAAACAAACTCAAGTGCTTTATGATAGCTGCTTTTTCCCGCTGCAGAGTTAGATCTGCCGTCAGGGTTGTCACTTGAGCTGCTGAAATCATATTCATAAACTGGGATCGAATCCAAATTGGATATGGTTTGGCAGGGAATGCCATCCATCACAGTGATGCTCGTTCTGAGAACCTCATGCCGAGCCATAAGTTCAAGAAAGGTTTTATTGAAGGCATCCCTATCCAGAGATCCTTTTAGCATTGAAACACCGCCCATCAAATACAGGTGGCCATGTTCTGGTTCAAGCTGATCCAGAATCCAGAATCGTTTTTGAGCATTCGAGACTTCATATTGATCCCGCTTATCCAGTGTGGGAATGGGTTGGGCAGTTGTTTCTACAGCCAGCCTGAGGCTCACAGCCAGATCCATGAGACGTGGTTTATTGAACACCTCCAGCAGAGGGAGTTCAATGTTGGCTATTTTCTGGATACGTGCGACCAAAGCCATGGCTTTCAGACTATGGCCACCCAATCTAAAAAAATCACTATCTCTGCTGATGGTTCTTCCCGGGAATAGCGTTTCAAATATCCCGGCTAATAATTTTTCCTCATCATCCTGAGGAGGTTTCAGCTCTGTTGGTTCTGGTTCGACTAAGGTCAAGCTGTTCAGCAGAGCTTGCCGATCAACCTTGCCACTTGCAGTAAGCGGGAAGGTTTCGACCCGGTTATAGCTGGTCGGCAGCATGTATACCGGAAGCATGAGACGTGCTTGTTCCGAGAGATCTTCGCCCTTTAAATTTGGACCACTTGTACCCAAAAATGCATGGAGCAGCTTTTGCTCTGAGTCATAGACAACCACTGCCTGTTCAATGCCAGGGATGGTGCTTAATTTTTGCTCAATTTCCCCAAGTTCAACACGGAACCCTCGTATTTTGATCTGATTGTCATTACGACCAAAAAACTCCAGGGAACCACTTGGCAGCCATCTCGCAATGTCTCCAGTTCGATAGTATCTTCCTTTTATTTCACCATCGAAGTCCCTGAATACAGATCTAGTTTTCTGCTCATCACGCCAGTAACCCGTGGCAACCCCTGCGCCACCAATCAAAAGATCGCCCTGCACACCAACTGGCGCAATATGCCCGCTTCCAGTGACAACCTGAGCGCTTTCATTATGGAGTGGCTGCCCAATGGTGACCTCTTCTGAGATTACCTCACTGGCAGTTGACCATATGGTTGTCTCCGTAGGTCCATATACGTTAAGAACCCGAGTCTTAGAAAAGTGGCAGAGTTGTGCAGCCAGATTCTTCGGTAAGGCTTCCCCGCCAACCAATAGCACTCTCAAGGTTTTTAAGATCTCTCTGCTATCACTTTCCAGCAGAACAGCGAGATGGGAAGGCGTTATTTGAATTGCCGAACATTTCTTGTCTGTGATAAGCCGCAGTATCGAATTTGGATCAAGAAATGAAGAGTCATCACTGATGACGACCTCGATCCCATTGATCATGGTGCCAAGAAGTTCTAAGCCAGAGATATCAAAGGTATAGGTGGTAAGAGCCAGCAATCGATCTGTGTTACGAAGTCCAAATCGGTTTGACATATTTTCAAAAAATGAGAGCAGATTTCCGTGGGTGACCTCCACCCCTTTGGGCTTCCCTGTGGATCCAGAAGTGAATATGATATAAGCACTATCGGTGGGATTTATGGTCGGAAATGTGGGTTGAGTCTTTTGAGGATCTGAGAGGGCATCTGAAAGCTGAATCATTGGAAAGGGTGTTTCCAGCCCCAGTGAATCCATGTCAGTAAGGATCACGGCAGGTTCCGTATCCTCAAGAATAGTATGAATACGTGCTGTGGGTGTGGTCACTGAAAGCGGTATATAGGCAGCCCCAACTCTCAACACTCCCAAAAGAATGGCTGGCAGATATCTACTCCGTGAGATCAGTAGCACCACTCTATCACCCTGGCTCACACCATTTCCCTGAAGATATCTGGCTATATCAATGGTCTGCTCGTAGACGGTTTGATAAGTACAGCTCCCCTCATCATCAGAAACTGCAATTCGTTCAGCTTGAACTGCACAGATGGCATCAAATGCTTCAATGAGTGAATGGTGACGCGGCTGCTGGCTATCGCCTCTGGAAAAAGTATCCAGAATCAATTTTCTTTCACCCTCAGGGAGGATGGAATGTTGTGATAAGGGGATATCTGGATCGTTAATAAGGCTGTTGGCAATATGCTCAAGACGTAACCCCAGATTTTCGATATCCCATTTGCTCAATCGCTGTGGATCATATCCAAATCGAAGTCGAATCCTATCCTCTGGAAAAATTGAGAGTTCCAGGGCGTAATGTGTTTGCTCATAGATGGAATATGCTTCCACTTCTACGCCAGGAAGAAATTGTTGGTCCTCATCATGCCCGTCCTGTCCCCCCTCAAACACGAGAATGTGTTGAAGCAGATCCTTACCTGCTTCTGTATAATTCTGGATGTCTGCCAATGGTAAATATTGATGTTCGTTGATATCGGCAAATCCATCTCTGGACTGCTGTAACAGTTCAGTAAAACTGCTCTCTCCAATTTCTACTCTAAAAGGAACCGTATTAATGAAGAGACCGAGCATATAGTCTGCACCAGGAAGCTCCATGGGTCGGCCATTAACCGTAACGCCAAAAACCACATCATTCTTATTGGTTAGCTGGGAGAGGAGGACACTCCAAATCGAAAGCATAACCTGATTCAGTGTTACACCGACCTCTCGGGTAATTCCTGCAATTTTCTGCGTCAATGATGACCCAAATTGAATCGAGTGCAGCTCCAGTTCAGCTTCAGGGATAGTTTTTCCAACAGTTGATGGAATCTCACAATTCCCTTTGTATCCAGACAGATAGGTTTTCCAGAATTTCTGGTCTGATCTAAAATCTCGATCCTTCCACCATGCCAGATACCTGGCGTAGGATGGAACCGCTTTCAATTGAAGTAACTGGTTCTTTTTGCGGGAGCGGTAGAACTCAAAGAGATCATGATGCAAGATGGGGAAGCTCTGACCATCCATTATCAAATGATGAAAGCTGAGGATAAGTTCATAGGTGCTGGCAGTGGTTCTGATCAGGTGACTCCTGAAAAGGTTCCCTCTGTTAAAATCAATCCCCTGTTTGAGATCTTCACTCATCAACCTCTGGATTTCATGATTTTGAGACTGTGCCTGCTGATCTGATAGGTCAGTGAACCGCCAAAGACTTTTCTTTTGCTTCAGAAATACAATGAGGGGTTGCGAAGCATTCTTGCTGGTCACCAAGGTTCTGAGCACATCGTGCCTGTCAACCAGATCCTGAAAACACAAGGCCAGGATTGTGGGGTCAAGTGAACCCGAAAGGTTGAATCTCAACTGTTGAAAATAGGCATTTGAGGATGGATCCAGAACGGAATGAAAGTACATCCCCTCCTGGATACCAGTGAGAGGTGCGATATCCTGTATATTGGCTTTAAGATTGATAAATGATCCTGCTACAAGGCTTTGGCTTGTTTTATTCCTTTACGATACGTTTCACGGTAGTAGTTTTTCATTTTTGCCGGGTCAAAATCCAGTAGCGTACCACCTGATTCAAAGTGCAGCATAAAAACCTTCCCTACCGCGTAAGTACTTGCGCCCGCTGCAACCGGATATGAAATAGTACTCCAAATGAGACCCAACCCAGGTATGATCTTGGACAAGGATAACACCGGTAGAGACGATACAGTATGTGAGAATAAACCTGTCGTGATTACTGAGATCAGGCTCTTTTTGATTTCTTTTCCAAAAGGCACATCATATACCGCTGTAAGTTCTGCAATCATACTTGTCTGAGACGTGATCAAGCCAGCCAGATCGAGTACGGGAAGAGGGACAACTGCAATACCTGCTGACCAGCGTGTGTATTTCTTGATGATCCGGTTTGCTTGTTTGATTCTCTGCTGGCCTATGCTCTCTATTTCATCTGGAGTTGGTTGAGGTTTGGTGGCTTCAGCAGCAACCTTTTGTTTGCCCTCGGGAATACTTGTCGGCTTCCTTTTCATACCTGGAGAGGATGATTTCTTGGGACTGGTTTTGGAAGCCACACGTCTTTTAGGCTTCTTTTCCTGCGATGCGGAAGTCTTTGAGGCGGTTTTACTTGCCGGAATATTTTCAGTACTGTTATTCACTGAAGGATCTTCATAAAGCCTTCTTCTCTTGCCTGGCGAACTGTTCTTTTTCGCAACCATCTGATGCTCCTGTTATATGATTTCTTTTAGGTCAAGTAGGTTCCGGATAAATAGGTCATATTGCTTTTTTGCGGGATATTGACCTGGGGTTTCAAATATAGATGCGTTCTGATCCAGCGCCTTGGAAAATTGGGTGCTGATGGGAATTGGCTCTGGGATCAGCATCTTTGGATACTTCCCTAACAGGAATTCGTATGTTTTACCTGAGAGGGTTTCTCGCTTATCATATTTAGTGAATAAAATCCTGATTCGCGGTTTTTTTACTCCAAATGATGAGCAGATTGCCTTTATCTCACCCAATGTAAGTTCAAGCCCATGTAAAGCGAAAGCATCGCTTGTTACTGGAATGACAACTGTATCGACAGCAGCTATGGTTGAGATGACAGCAGTTCCCAATGAAGGTGGACAATCAACCACAACCAAGTCATAGTTATTATTTCGTAAACTAAATAGTGACCCCGAGACTGCTTTTTTCTGGCGTTCAGGCGTATTCAGCACCGTATCAAGCATGCCATTGTAAAGTGAGGATGGTAAAAGGAATAAGCCTTCCCGCACCTGGATAAGTGCCTCTGGAAGTCCTGTAGAATCCTCCCAGGTATCCATGAAGAATAAATTGTCCTCTGAGACCCTACAGTCTAAGGCCAGGGTTGATGAAGCTTGAGAATCCAAATCCAGAAGCGCAGTTCTAAACCCAAGTTGCTGTGCTCGTGTTGAAAGCGTGATGGCAGAAACTGTTTTTCCCACACCTCCCTTCAGGTTAATGAAGGCAACACTTTTAAATGGGAATTTAAACCCGCATGATTTCAAATATGATCTGCTTTGTTGAGGTGAAACTCTTCGCCCCTCAAAAGAGAGATTCTCATGATCTCCTGTCGCAATATCTTTCAGTAGCTCTGCACTCGATTTACCGGTGATAGCTCTGAGATCATTGGTGGTCATACGTCCATAATTCTTTGCCACTCGATCGTTTTGACTCTTTCTCATATTCACCCCTGGTTATCCAACTCAATTCCGTCTAAAAACGAATCAAGATCATCAATATCCATTCCTGTCGCTGTTAGATCACTTGGCGTCAGTTCCTCTTTGTCAGATCTGGTTGCTAAAACAATGTCTGATAGATAAGCTATATATGCCCTGATCAGGACGTCTGCCTTAACATCATCCAACGCGTGGTCATGGTAAAATAAAGTTACCTTCAATTTATTATTTTCTACAGCGGAAGTTATATTCAATCCAGAGGACATTTCGCTCTCATCGCTAATTTCTGGACCAGTCATCCAGTCCAGCATGGAGAAGGTTTCCATCTCACTGGTATTACTGATATCACCAAAATAATTAAAGAGAACATCAGGAACTATTCTGGGAATCAAGGCATCCTCTGCTTCCCTTTCAGTAAGTAGGCCATAGCTGAGGCCTTTGTCTGGGATCAAGCGAATCTGCTCCTTGATGGCTTTGATATGATGGCCAATATCCTCATTTCTTTCCATGAGAATGGGCAAAATGTAATATGATGTGAACCAGCCAATGGTTTCGCTCAGATTTAAGTTTCTACCAGGAATCTCCCGCCCTGTACTTTCCATCCCTATGAATATTTTCTCCTTTGGCCAAACGTCTCTCATTGCCAAAACAAGTGCTGAAATTAACAGATCGTTGATCTGTGTATTGTACGTATTATTGGCCTCTCCCATAAGAAACTGGGTCGAATCCATATCGAGCTCTGCATTGATGGCAATAAAATCTTTTCTCAACATAGGATTTGGCAACACAGTTGCATCAGTCCCCTTCATCGATTTATTGCCGTTGAGCAATTTTATCCATTCCTCAGCAGAATCCTGCACAGCTGGAGAGACTGCATATTCAGATATTGCCTGACTCCACGCTTTGAAGGACAGCGATGTTGGAAGTTGTTCAATACCAGCTCCATCTAACTGTTGTCTATTGAAAGCATCCAGATTTGCAATCAAGATTCGCCAACTGACCCCATCAATGACCAGGTGATGAGCTACAATCCATAAATAGGTACCTGTAGAGAGGTGGAAAATGACCGACTTGAAGAGTGGACCAGCATACAAATCAAAACGCCTCTGAATTACTTCAGCTCTCTTTTGCAAGTCCCCGATTTCATCTTTTGATGAAGTGAGATCAACTTCAGAAACGATCATTTCCTCAACCCCTTCAGGGATATTGAAACGAGTGGTCTCTCCTGCTGAAATCTGGCTTCTAAGCATGGGATGTCGTTCATATATCGCTTGTAATGAGACTCGTATTTGCTCACCACTCATAGGAGTTTTCATTTTAAGCAAAACCGCCTGATTAAAATGTTCTAGACAGTTTTTCTGGGTTCGGAAAAACCATTTCTGAATGGGCAAAAGATCTATCTCTCCCCAGGAATCGTCCATTCCAGTTGATTGTTCCATAGGTTTGAGATTCTGTGACATTTCCTCAAGGATAGGGTACAGAAATATATTTCGCATATCGATGGTTAAGCCGATCTCCTGTAATCTGCTCACCATTTGAATCGCTTTTATAGAGTCCCCACCAATTTTGAAGAATTGATCAGTGAAGCTCAGCTGTTGTTTCCCCAGGACGTCACACCAGATCTTCGCCAGTAATTTTTCTTCCACGGTACGCGGGGAAAGATCCTCATCAAATACTTGCTCAGACCTGTCTGGCAATGGTAGGGCGTGTTTATCTATCTTTCCACTGCGAGTTAAAGGAAATTTGTCTACCTGAATGAAAGCTGCAGGGATCATATATGCAGGTAATTGCTGGGAGAGAAAGACCTTCAAATCTGCTTCATTCGTGGAGTGAATGATTCGCGGTGAATCATGAACAAAGAGTTCTTTATAAAAAGGAGAATTTTTAAACAGGGGCTTATTGTGGGGAGAGTCAAGCTTGATGGGAATATCCGTCCCTCCCTTTCTTTTCAGCGTACCTGTCAATGAGAAATCTGGATTTAATCCATTCTCTGAGAGTGTCCTCTCAATGTATCCCTTAAAAACATCACCTTCAGAAACCTCAATCCCCTCGATTGAAACGGGGAGCCATACTGGCAACCAACTCTCAGGAGTTTCCATGATGTCGATCACATGGGATTCATCGGTATAAAGCGTGAGCCAGACCACAAAGCCGGTGAACTTGCACTCGCGAGTAAATCTCAGTTTAATCTCATGGGAAGCTTCTAATGATATTGGAGAGGTGTAGTCCAGATCCTCGAAATCATCACCATTTGAACAAATCGAGGCTTTGGGGAAATCTTTAATACAGAGCCTCAGATCAAAAGCATAGCCCTGTTCTTCAAAAATGCGTTCCACATAATGAGCGGCAATATCAGGGAATCCCCCTAACAGCTGGTTCTGCTCCAGATCAGAGGCAGCGATCATGGTTCTGCTTCGTGAAGGTATCATGTGAGTTGGATCGATGAGCTGTTCGCGTACGTCATTAATAATTGAAGCAGAGCCTTCACTCCCCCCAATACTACCTACGATCTCTGAGATACAATAATCCGGTTTCACCGGTAAGCTGACTTTGGTTGCATCACCATGGATCAATGTGATTCGGGATTCTAGCTGGAGATCTTCAAGGCGTTTTTTGGCCCGCAAATAGGTTTCTTCCAGCAATTCTACAGCATAAACATGGGAGGCACCAGCGTCCAATGCCATCCGAGAAAGGATGAGTTCTGGACCAGGTCCAATTTCCAGGACGGTTGCTCCCTTGAGTTGTTGTTCAAATATGGCTTTGTATTGATCATTGCGAGACCTGTCAGTGTACATCGCTCGATAAAGGATCTCATCATAGACGTAAAATTCTGCAACGGAAGGCCAGAGTACCGGTGTTTTCTTCGGGCTCCAATAGGCAATCAGGTCAGATTGGCTATTGATCACTTTGGTGGTGACAAAGACGTTGGTAACATCATCATGCTTCTCAAGAATATTTTCTATCTCACCTGGTTCAACTCTATACCCCCGCACCTTTACCTGATCATCAACGCGCCCCAACATTTCGATATCACCTGAGCTATTGATCCTGCCCTTGTCACCTGTGCGATACATGGCTTGGTCTGCGTTGAAAGGGTGTTCCATGAAATATCTGGTCGTTAATTGTGGACGGTTTAGATATCCCTCAGCAACTCCAGGACCTGAGAAACAGATCTCTCCAGAAAATCCCTGGGGTAAGAGTTCCTGGTTCTTGTCAAGAATCAATACCTCACAATTTGCAGTAGGCTTTCCAATGGGAACCAGATCAGCACGGGGCTGGACTGCACCGGAGAACCAGGCAGTAGCATGAATCGAGGCTTCTGATGGCCCATATGCATTGCAATAGCGCGTTTGTTGCTGAATTTTCAAAACATCAGCGGGATTGGCGGCTTCTCCTGCACTAATAAGTAAGCGTAGCATTGAAAAATCACTATTACTTAAGGCATTCAGATAGGCTGGCGTCAGTAAAGCAACGCTGATGTTGGCAGCCCGCATATAGTCCCAAAATTTATCTGGGGATTGTCTCGTATCATCGTCAGGGATCATGATGGTAGCGCTGACAAGTAATGTTGATAATATCTCCGCCAAAGAGGCATCAAAGGATAGTGAAGCGAATTGCAGGAATTTATCCTTTTCTGACATTTCCCAGGATCGGACAATCTCCAGAACGGTATTCAGAATTCCGCGATGATTGACCACAACACCTTTTGGATTCCCAGTCGTTCCAGACGTGTAGATGATGTAAGCCCGATCTTTCTGGCTAAGCACGATGGACGCATGGGACTCAACAGGCTCGCATTCAGACACCCGAATGGTTGTAACTGCAGATGGCAGAACCAGAGCTTCCTTGGAAATGATGAATTGGCATTGGCTGTCTTCCAGAATAGTACTTTTCCGAACATCTGGCTGATCCATATATAGGGGTAGGTAAACACCACCAGCCTTCCAGATTCCCAACAGGGCTGCGATGGCAAATGCTGATCGATCCAGATGCAACGCTACAATATCACCAGTTGTCAAGCCTTTGCTTAGTAATTCAACTGCTATTCCCCCAGCCAGATCATGTAGATAGCGGTAGGTCCATTTATATGATCCATCTTCGACGGCAATTTTATCGGGGAATTGTCCATTACTGCCCTCGATGAGCGTCAAAAGATTTTCTGTGGGCAGCGTCTCTGTCACTCCCCTGGATCGTGTGAGCAAATATGAAGCTTCACTTCTGGGAATCAATAAGAGTTCATTAGCTGGAGTTGCTGATAGATCAGAGAGTTCTCGAATAAGATGCGTATAGACATTGAGAAATTGTTCTGCTGTACTGGATAGATATAGATCACTATTGTAAGCCAGGTCAATTTCAATTGTATTACCCAGCACCCGGAGTGTCATTTGAAGATCATAAAGACTGAAACTTTCAGCTAGAGGTATCTCTTCTACCTCAGTTCCGGAAATAATCAGATCTTTTGGGGAATCTTCATGAAGAATCAGCGCAGCATCAAAAATAGGATGACGGCCGGGATTCCTTTGAACACGAAGTTCATCAACCATAAGATCAAAAGGATAGTCGGAATACTCAAAGGCCTGTTTTACGGTATCCTTTACAGCTTCAATAAAAGTGTCAAACACCATCCCCTCTTCCAGGGAATCCAACAACGGTAGGGTCTGAACATAGAATCCGACCTGTTTATCAAGACCCTGTTGAGTTCTATTGGCAATGGTGGTACCTACAACAACTGTCTCCTGCCCTGAAAGTCGATGAAGCAGGAGCTTGAAAATTGAAAGTGCAGTCACAAACCGAGTGGAGTGGGTCCGGCTGCAAATCGCTTCAAAATTCCTGAGCTGAATCTCATCCAGTTCAGTTTTTACGATACCCCCATTGTAAGTTTTCAGAGCTGGTCTTGCGTGATCAGCGGGTATTGAGAGAACGGGAAGATCATCAGACAGTTTCTCCTGCCAGTATCTTTTTGAACTTTCCAATTGGTCAACGCCATTGGTTTTGACTTGCCAGTAAGCGTAGTCTTTGTAATGGAAGGGTAATTCTTCCAGCTCAATAGATGCTTTTTCGATCAAGGTTTCATAGATCGCTTTTTGCTCTGCGGCAATGATCTCCAATGACCAGGCATCTCCGATAATATGGTGCATCTGCAATAAAACGATGTGGTCCAGGCTTTTTGCCTCGAATATTCTGATACGAAACAACCATTCAGCATACATGGATATTTGTTGTTTACCCAACTGAGCCACTCGCTTGAGTATTTCAGCTGCTGACCTGCTTGAATCCAATGCTTCATATCCCACGGGAAAGCTCTCCTCGCCCACGATCTGTCGAGGTTCCTCATCCTCCACTACGATCCGGCTACGAAGAATTTCATGCCTCTCAACTACCTTTTTCCATGATTTCAGATAACTATCCATATCGATCTTGCCTCTGATCCTGATGGCAGAGGAAATCGTCATAGCGCCACCATCCATCTGAATTGACTCCAGGGTCCACAATCTGCGTTGAGCATGGGAAAGTGGATAATTTTCCAGGAACGGGGCTGAACTGATCTTCGAATCTTCCTTACTCTCAGATTTTTTAAGGAGAGTAGCTAGATCCTTCAGAACGGGGAATTCGAATATCTCATTGATTGATACTTCTATAGAAAATTCTCGATAAATCGCAGAAACCATGCGTATGGCAAGGAGAGAATGACCGCCCAACTCAAAAAAGTCAGATGATCTGAAAATGGTATCATGATGAAGCAGCCTGGACCAGAGGCTTGCAAGTCTAGCTTCGATTTCACCTTCAGGAGTATCCCCAGTATTGGTTTCTTTTTCCAGGCTATCCTCCAGCAGGGAACGATCAATTTTACCATTCCGATTCAGGGGCATATGCGTTTGCCTGATCAATCGATCTGGACACATGTATTTGGGCAACCGCTTCGTTATGAATGACTTCAGATCATCGATATCAACGTCTGTTGTTGGTTCATAAAATGCTATCAACTGGATGCTAAAATCGGCGGCCTGCCTCCCCATGACAACGGCATGCTTAATCTGATCATATGATTTGATCACAGCTTCAATCTGACTGGGTTCAACACGATTGCCATGAATCTTCAACTGATGGTCAAGGCGTCCGCAAAAAACGATCTCTCTATCTTCCCGGTAGTATCCAATATCACCAGATTTGTAAATGATATCATTCGTATCCGGAGCTAGGGGGTTTTGTACGAATAGCGTTTTGGTTAATTCGGGATTGCCATAATATCCTTTTGATAGAAAGGGTGTTTTTATATAGATCTCACCCTGTTCACCAATAGCACAAAGCTTACCATTCTTGAGTATCAGAGCTGCACTATTCGAAATGGGTTTTCCCAATGGCACGATCTGATCTGTGCTCGCTTCAATGTGTCCGATGCGGTAAAATAATTTTGCCAGAGTGGTCTCAGAGGGACCATATAAATTGATGAGTTCAATTTTATCACCAATAATCGATTGCCATCGAAATACATCGCTCTCAAATAATGATTCACCTGCCAACAATATCCGTTCTAGATGGGGCAAGGCATCCTGATCGCTCTGTAAAGACAGTTCATCGGTTAATAGACGGAACAGGGACGGCACCATATGAATGGTTGTTATCTGTTCCTTAGCGATCCAGGCTAACAGCTGTCTTGCATCTCTTTTCACTCCCTCATCGGGAATCACAAGGGTTCCACCTGCCAGAAGTGGGGTCAAAATATCACGGAAGCTGACATCAAACATGGGTGGAGCCAGCCAGCAAACTCGGTCGCTACTATCTAGAGCGAATTGCTTTACTTCCCAGTGGATAAAATGGCTGAGGCTTTTGTGTCGGCCAAAAATTGCTTTTGGTATACCGGTAGAACCGGAGGTAAACAGGATATAGTTACCACTATCTGGTCCAGGTACATGACTGGAGGGATCCTTGCCCACTCCCAGTGAATTGATCTCAGTTACGAAAAATAGTCCTGCTTCCTGATCCTCTATGAATTCAAAGGACTTTGTGGCAAAAGCCGATTTCAATATGACCTGCATTCGTTCATACTGCCCAGGTTCGATGATCAGTTTTTCAGGTTGAACCACTTCGAGGTATTTTTTTAACAAATCATCGGGAAGCTGCGGATCCAGAGGAAAGAAAACTCCACCAGCTGCCCAGATCCCCAGCATAGAGAATACCGATTCTGGTGAGGGGGCTAGCAAACAAGCAACAGGCTCTTCAGGTTCTATGCCATATTTCTGTAATGCTCGCGTAATGAAGAGAATGGATTGAGACATATCTGCACCATTTAAGGTGCGAGAAGACGTTTCAATAGCCGTAGCCTGCGAAGTTGCTTCAAACCGTTGGTTCAAAACGGTGTGCAGTAGCTTTTTATCTATTTTTGTCATAAACCTTTCAACTATTAAAAATCTTCATCAACTGCAGCAATAGAATTGAGAAAACTTTTCTCTTCAGCGATCTCTTTCTCACTACGTATTTTTTCCATCAAAATTGAGATACTGTTTGCAGTAGATTCATCGAGGGTGTCAATAATCTTTCCCATGTTGATGATCATATTTTCCAACGTGGATCCATTTATTTTTGTGGTACTATATATGAAATGCCACTCAATCGCCTCGTTCAGATACACCTCAATGGTAAGCGGAAAATGCGAAGCCTCGATAGTCTCCACATCAAGCAATCTGATCGTTTCTCCTGAATCATCAATAGCCTTAAATCGTCCTGAGTCAAATGGGTAATTCTCCACCGTAAGGATATGATCAAAGATATTTTCGGCCCCCATCTCTGTGAGGGATATCCTGAGGTGTTCTTCCCTTGCAAGAAAGTGATCCCTCGTCTGCATCAGTATATCCTGGAAAGTCTCATCATTTGACCAGTGAAATCTGACTGGCAGGGTGGTCAAGAAAAGTCCTGCGGTATTCTCGATATCTGGGATCCCCGATGGGCGGACTGAATTGACCGATCCAAATACCACATCTGATCTCCCAACCTGATTTCCCAGAACCAGCGCCCAGAGGAGATGCACAACCTGACTCAATGTGACCTCGTGATGTATGGCAATTTCTTTGAGTATTTCAGATTGACTGTCACTCAAGCTCTGTACCAGTTTTTTCGATCTCATCTCTTCGGAATCGTCAGAATTTGAATCTGAAATAAAGCTAATGACATGATCCCCTAGATAGTGTCTCCAGAAACTGCCCGCATCTGTGGCTGATTGTGCAGCATACCAGTTCACATAATCTTCAAACCCATTTGATTGCTCAATCCCATTTGAAACGAAGTTAGGAGAATCAAGATCTTCAAATGACTCTGTGTAGATTCTGAACCAATCCTCTAGAACAATTGCTGTGGACCATCCATCAAGGAGAATGTGAGGATAACTCCAGATCATGGTCCAGAGGTCTTCACGTTGTTTCAAAAGTATATAGTGTTGGAGTGTAGCCGTTTTGAGGTCAAACAGGGATGCGCATTCTTTCTCCAGGCGTGATTCAATGGCTTTTGCCTGTTCTAATGCTGGCAGATCAGACAGATCCACATATTCAAGAGGAATCTCTTCAAAAGTATGCACGACCTGGATGGGATATGGGATTTTGTCCGCATGAAAACTCGTTCTCAGTATGGGATGCCGCTGGCGCACTTTATCCCATGTCTTTTGGACGCTATCCACATTGAGTTCTCCTGAAATATCCATACGAAAGACTTCATGATAGACCGGGGAGTCTGGCTCCCTCAATCGATGAAATAGCATGCCTTCCTGGACAGGAGTCAGTCGATAAAAAGCCTCAATGGCATGCTCAGTATAATGCTCAGAAATATGATCCTGGACCAATTGCAGATCCATTAATTCATCATCAATCTCCTGCTGCCCATCTACAACAATCTTTTCAATAGCATTCAAATAGCCCTGCCACCACGACTCAATTGTTGGCGTACTAAACGACTCTGGATAGGCCAAATGGAGCTTTAACTGCTCCTTGTGGAGCCAGCCTTCCAATTCAAAGGGGTGGCTTCTGGGATATGACCCACCTATGGAGCCCTTTACCAGTAATTCTTTAAGGTAGAATCTGCCCTCTTTGCTCTTGGCGGTCACGTTTCCGAGATAGTTAAATAATAAGTCGGAGGATTGAAATTCAGCAGATAGGTTTTTGTTTTCCTGTAATAGAAGGAACTCATGAGAAATCAGTGCATGATCTTTACTGGATCGACTAATGGCCCGCAATCTTGCCTGAGGGGTGCTGGAGGATCGCCTTTCCAACCGGTAAGGATAGATGCTGGTGAACCAACCTACTGTTCGAGAATAATCAAAGGGCTCAGATAATGATGAGCGTCCAAAATGCTCAAGATCAATGGACCAACTAGACGCACTTGAGCAGGCTTCCAGATGTACTTCCAGGGCTGCAACTAATACGTCTTGTACTGAAACCTCCCTTGAGGACGCCAATGCTGCTATCTTATCTGTGAACTCTTTTCCAAATTCGAAATTCTGCAAGCAGATCTCATCATAACTTCCTGCCCCGATCCTCTGGAGATCATTTCCTATGACCGGCCCTGAACCATCTACAATATTTTGCCAGTAGGTTGCCCTGCCTGTGAGATCATTGGTCTCTAGCCATTTCTGGCCACTATCAACGAATTCCCGGTATGAATGGGTCCGCAGGGGTAGCTGTGCTTGGGTGCCACTCTCGAGCTGCTCGTAGAGGGTGTTCATATCTCTCATGAGAATGGACCATGAGACTGCATCCAGGATCAGGTGATGACCTACCATGAGAAGCGCGTCTTCCCCGTCGTGCATAAGCACTGCAGCTTTCAGAAGGGGACCTGACGCCAGATCCATTGTGGCAGCCAGATTTTCAACAGATGTTTCTAGATCAATTTGGTTATGTGAGTCATGGGCACTCAGACTATCTAGATGTACAAAAAAATAGTCATCTGTGACGACCTGCTCAACGTGTCCCCCAGGCATGCTATAGCGTGCTCTTAGCATATCATGTTGTTTATGTAGTAGGGAAAGCGTTTCTTTTAATATCTCTACATTGACTGATTCAGTGATCCCGACCAGAATGGCCTGTGTATAGTGTCCTCGATAAAAACTGTGCTGACGAAAGAAGCGTTTTTGAATCGGGGCAAGTCCTACTACACCGGACATGGGGGTTTGATCAATCTTCTGTATTTTCTTTACTTTCTTGATCCGTTGCGCCAGACGATCAGGGGTCGGTGCTTCAAAGATGTCACGAATACTGATCTGATAGCCCTGCTCAGCCATTCTGGACACGATCTGGATGGAATGAATAGAATCACCGCCCACGCGGAAGTAGTTATCAGTGACGCCAATTGGCGAGCGATTCAGGACTGCTTCCCAGACACTGATGATAGCTTGCTCCAGGGGATTTCGTGGTGCCATAACCATATCTTGAATCTGGCGACTATTACTATCTGGTTCAGGAAGACTTTTGTGATCTACTTTTCCATTTGCAGTCAGAGGAATACTGGCAATCTGTACCATGTGATGGGGAATCATATGCGTCGGCAGTTTCAGACTCAATTGGGCATGAATATGCTTATGATCTACGATGCCATCACTAACAATATATGCAACCAGGATCACCCTATTCTCTTGATCAAGTTTGTCCACCACTGCGGCGTTTTCAATATGATTCAGATCGATGAGGGCTTTTTGAATTTCAAGGGGATCTACTCTGTGACCCCGAATTTTGACTTGCTGATCATTACGACCGAGGTATTCAAGTTGACCTGCAACAGTCCATCGCACCAGATCACCGGTTCTGTATAAGATATCACCATCTATAAATGGATTGGAAATAAACCGTTCTTTCGTGATCTCAGGATCATTCAAATAGCCCGGACTCACCGATTTTCCGCCAACATACAATTCACCAACTGCTCGTTCTAAAACGGGTTCAAAAACCTCGTTCAAAACATATACCGTCGTATTCGAAATTGGCTTACCGATGTATATATCATGTTCATTGTGCAGCAGATATTTAGCCACAACCCCTACTGTAGTTTCAGTAGGGCCATATTCGTTGACGATTCTTGGCACTGGCGTAAAGCGTGAGAGTATCTCAAGGTGGTTTGTCTGAACCGCCTCTCCACCCAGAATAACCAGATGGACTCCCGTTTCCTTTTGTATGGAGGGATCATTCAGAAGCAGGACATGTGATGGTGTCATTTTTACCGCATCAACACCTGAATCTATACTGAAGATGGCTTTTAACGATTCGTTTACCAGATACGAATCCTCCTGAATATGCAGGGTTTTTCCTGAAAGCAGGGGCAGAAATATACTGGTTACCGTGAGATCAAACGCCAGGGACGTGAACAGTGGAAACTCGCCGGAGCATCCAGCCCCCAAATACTCTGTTTTTGCCCAGCTTAAATAATTTGCAAGGTTTCCATGGGTAATTTTTACACCTTTTGGCGTTCCTGTTGTACCCGAAGTATAGATGACATATGCCAATGATTCTGGGGTAAGTGAGGCTGCTGACACTTGTGAGTCACCAGAATGCGCTTTGATCAAATCATGAACCTGAAATTGTTGAATATCAAACCCCTGAAGATCAATATGGTGATCCGAAATCAGAAGCCGACACCCACTTAGTCGTAATATCTCCATAACTCGATCCCTTGGTGTTGTGGGATCGATGGGCAGGTAGCAGGCGCCTGAGTCCCATATCCCCAAGAGAATCGAAGGTAAATGAATTGAACGTTCAAGCATGACTGCAACAATGTGGTTTGTTAGATCTGGAAATTGATTTTGAAGATGTGCTGAGACCCTGGAGCTCATATCTCCAAGTTCAGCATAGCTCATCTTCTGGTCATCATAACTAATCGCTGTCGCAGATTTATATTGGGAGATTGTCCTCCCAATTTCTCCAGGAACCATCTCAAACATCAGTTTCGCTTCGGTTTGATTTCTGCCCCTGATAAGATGTTCTTTTTCTCCCTCCCCCATGATAGCAAGTTTTCCAATGAGCAGATCAGGATCATCAATAATCTGGTCAACAATTCGGAGATAGCTATCACGCCAGGTTTCAACGGTACGCTTCTCGAATAGCGCTGACTTGTATTCGAAGGTGTGGACCAAGGCCTTGTCATTGTCTGACACATCCAATGTCAGATCGAAAAAAGAAGTATGCTTATTGATTGGGAAAAACGTAGTCTCCAATCCAACCAAGTTCAAATGACGGTCGGTTGACGTTTCATAAACAAATGAAACATCTGTGAGAGGATTGCGAGATAGATCATGGCTAATATCCAGATTTTCAAGGATCTCCTCGTAGGGGTATTCGAGGTGATCAAAAATATCAAGTGTCTCGCGTTGTACTGTTTTTGCCAGGTGCTTGAAGGATTGCCCATCATCTGGATTAACCTTAATCAATCCAGTCCCTGCGAACATACCAGCCACACGTTCGAACTCCGGCTCAAATCGGCCGCTATGGGGAAAACTGACTACAAAATTATCCTGTCCCGTAATTGATTTTAGCAGGGCTGCATATATGCTCAGTAGAAAAACATGAATTGAAATACCCAGCGTTCTAGCAGTTTGCCTGAGAGCTTGGAGCTGGTCCCCCTCAATGCTCCACTGAATAGCATCACCCTCAAAATCATGAATTCCAGCTCTGGGATGGTCGGCGGGGAGATCCAGTGATGGCGGAATTTCATGGAAATATTCTAGCCAGAAATTTTTATGAATATCATTGTTGTTCAGCTGTGAATTTTTATTGATGAGAGCTGATGATTCAACAAATGATAGGGGTAACGGTTGCGGAGACTTAGAGTTGAGAATATCCTCCAGGTCGTTGAGCAAGATGGTCCAGGAAATTCCATCAGCAGCAATATGATGGATATCAAGAAGCAGATATTTCAGATCAGACTTTTCGGTTTGGAGGAGACTGGCATGAAAAAGCGGAGGTATTGACGGGTCAAAGACCTCGATAGAGTCTTTCAACATTTGGTCAACATCGCTTTCGGAGCATGAAATATGCTTCAGCTCAAAATCAACTGCTTCGTAAACGACTTGATTAACTCCATCATTGCCAACTTTGAACCCTGTCCTTAGACAGTCGTGCCGCTGGATCAATTGACGAAGTGCATCTTCCAGCTTACTGCCCTGGATAGATCCATGTAACTTGATCGCGCCTGGCAGATGGTAAGGAGCCTCCCCTCCTTCCAGTAGGCTCAGGAAGAACAGCCGCTTTTGAGCTGAGGTCGCAGGATATTCCGAGACATTTTCTGGTCTCTTTTCAGATGAGATCATTAACTATCCTAATCCTCACTAGAAAAGGTAAAACCTCCACCACGAAGCTTTGATATGGCCTTTTTTACCGTATCAACAACGGTAACGATATCCTCATCAGTATGCTGAATAGAAAGAAAACAGATATGCCGCTCCCAGGTATATACCCCAAGATGGTTTAGTATATAGAAGAATATTTCCATCTCAATTGGATTACGGGTCAAATCATATTTCCCATAGGATTCAAAGCGAAATACGGAACCGAAGTTTCTCATCCTGATAGGCACATTCTCTGCTTCATAATAATCATTAAGGTCACGGACCAAACGATCTGTCCTCTTGTTCACACCCTCCTGAAGCCCTGGTCCTTCATCTTTGAGGAAGGTCAGGACATTTAGCATAACACGCATGGTCAAGGGGTGTTTACAGAAGGTACCTGCAAACATGGTTGTATCACGGGTTGGATACGAGTCATCACCAAAATTCCATTGACCTCCATCCAGGGCATCCAGGTACTTCTTGGAACCACTTACGATTCCAACAGGCATACCTCCTCCGATAACCTTCCCATAGGTAATGATATCAGCTTTTACATCGAAATGGGCCTGGGCACCACCAGGATGGATCCGGAACCCCGTGATGATCTCATCGAATATCAATGCGGCACCAATTTCAGTGGTTACTTCTCTCAACGCGTGGAGGAATTCTCTGGGTTGAAATCCAGGACGTCTACTCTGCACCGGTTCAACCAGCACAGCAGCGACTGAGTCGCCGAATTCACGAATCTTCTGGAGAGCAGATTCGTCGCCATAATGCAGCATGACCACGTCCTCTACCATGCCTGGATTGATACCCCTGAACGCAGGAACTGTATGCTCTCCTACCGGTGTTACCAATACGCCATCATACCAACCATGATAAGACCCAGAGAAGATGATAATCTTCTTCCGATGCGTAACCGTTCTGGCAATGCGCACCGCTCCCATAATGGCCTCAGTACCCGTATTAGCGAATGCTACTCTGTCTACCCCGGTTAAATCGCGAATTAACTGAACCACAGCCCCTGTAAGATGAAATTGTGGACCAAGCTGATAGCCATCTTCCAGTTGCTTCTTGATAGAATCTGAGACAATATCAGGGTTGTGTCCCAGGAAATTGACCCCATATCCCATAGCGAGATCGAGGTATTCATTGCCATCCACATCCCAGAATCTTGAACCTTTGGAGCGCTCTGCAACGATGGGATAGAGGATCTCCTTCAAAGCGAAGCGGAAATTCACCGCATTGATCCAATCACACCAGCCTTCCCGATTTGAAGCGATGAATTGCTTCGAACCAGGTGTTTTCTTCATATAAATGGGTAGAAATTCGTCCAGGAAAAGTTGTTGTTCATCAGTGAGAGCCTCTTGCCCGAGATGTTGAAACATGGAGAGGTGTGTAGGGGCTTCAGCGAGTACTTCCGGCGTATCCTCGTCAGCGTTTATAGTTTTACTCTGAGATTGGTCGGCTTGTTCGGTTGTAGGAGCTAGCGCTGCCAGTTGTTTCCTCATCAATTGTTGCATGGCATCCAATTGTTGTGCGACAACTCTCTCATAAAGCGCAGTATTTGACTGGGGCTCAGGAAGATCTTTGATTCCTGCGAATGATTGACCCGCTTCTCCAGGGACATCCATAAGGGGAGAAGTTGGGATATCGGTAGTTGCTTCAGAACAGATTCTGTCAATCAACTTCTGGGTATTGTCAACCTTATCATAAAAATCACCCATGGGTATCTCAACAGTATACTTCTTCTTTACAAATTGACGAATTCTGACCAACATGAGAGAATCGATACCGAGATGGAAAAAATTGCGTTCTAGGTCGCTCTCCTCGGCACTGATTCCCGCGATTGTCTTCAGTTCATTAATCAGCTCGTTTCTAACCGCCCGATTATCCAATAGTTTCTCCCTTTTAAGAGGTTGTTGAGCGACCTCTCTGCTAACAATTGCGTTGGAAATGATGCTTCGATCTTGCGAAGACAGTTCAGTATTGCCATTACTACTTTCAAACCAATGCCTGTCCAGGGCAAAAGGATAGGTTGGTAAGCTGATGCGTCTTGCATCGACATCGCCATTGATACTGGTGATATCGAGATGGCATCCTTTTGACCACAATTCTCCCAGTGCGGTGAGGAACACATTCTCATCTGATTCGCCAGGATGAGCGCAGTTGATCCATGAAATATTCTGTTCATTTTCGAGATCACTATGAGCGGCTGTCATTTTACCTAGAACTGATAGAACAGGCCTGGGTCCGATCTCAACGATGGTTGTCTTACCGCTTGATAATAATGTGGTCATGCCATCAGCGAAGAGGACACTCTGGCGAACCTGCTTCACCCAATAATCTGGGGATGTCATTTCGTCAGACGCATGAGTACCTGTAAGATTGGATATAATCTGAACATCTGGGTCTGAATATTTGAAGCGACTCACAACAGCTCTAAACTCTTTTAACATGGGGTCCATAAGCGGAGAGTGAAAGGCATGTGAGACTTTCAATTCAAGCACTTTTACACCAGCGTCCGTAAACTGCTGTGTCAGAAGATCAATTGTCTTTCCATCTCCCGAGATAACCACGCTTCCAGGAGCATTCACTGCAGCGATAGAGACCAATTGCTGGTGATCCTTCAATTTTGCACGGACCTCTTCAACGGGTAGAAATACGGATGCCATCTGCCCCGGAATCGGCAGGTTCTGCATAAGGGTACATCTGGCTGAGACGAGTTTAACGGCATCCTCCAGTGAAAATACATTGGCATAAGCTGCAGCTACGATCTCACCAATGCTATGTCCGATTAATACGGCAGGTGTTATGCCAGAATCTTTTAAAAGCATTGCCAGAGCAAATTCATAACTAAATAGTGCGGGTTGTGTGTAGATGGTTTTGTTGATATCCTGCTCTGATCCAGGAACTGCCTTTGATCCAGGAAAGATGATCCCCTTCAGAGGAAGCTTCAATTCCTTTTCAAATAGTTCAACACATCGATCAAAAGTTTGGCAGAAGACGGGGAAACGATCATAAAGTGCCTTACCCATATTGGTGTATTGTGACCCCTGCCCTGTAAACATAAAGGCGACATCACTGGCTATATCATGCTCTTCAATACTTTGTGTGGTTGAAGAATCGCTCTTATCCTGTGTATATGTCCTGAGTTGCTGGTAGAGATCTGGAAGATCATGCACTACAAATGATTTTCGATGTTGCATCCAACTCCTGGATGTATTCAGCGTCGCCAAAACGTCCACTAAGCGGGTTTCAGGATGCTTGATTAAATAATCTCCCAGCATGTCTGCATAACGAGGGATCGTGTCCTCCCTATTGCCACTGAGCAGAAGAAGATTGGGTTCCTTGTCCTTGACAGTCTTGGACTCACCCTGGTCATGATATTCTTCAAGAATGAGGTGGGCATTGGTCCCCCCTATGCCAAACGAGCTTACCCCCGCCCTTAAAGGAGTATCCTTTGATTCCCACTTTTGTAGAGATGTATTGACATAAAATGGTGAACTCTCAAAATCGATCTCAGGGTTTGGTTTATCAAAATTTATTTGTGGAGGAAGGGTTTTGTGTTGTAGCATGAGGACTGTTTTCATAAGACCGGCAACACCTGCCGCACAATCAAGATGTCCAACATTGCTCTTAACAGATCCAACGGCACAGAAGGAGCTCTTGTCGGTTTCATTTCTGAATACTTGAGTAAGGGAATCCATTTCGATGGGATCACCGAGGATGGTTCCAGTCCCGTGGGTTTCGATATAAGCAATGGATTCCGCATCAACTTCTGATACAGATAAGGCTTCTCTGATCACTGCTGTTTGACCAAATGAACCTGGGGCAGTATAGCCGATTTTCTTTGAGCCATCGTTATTTACTGCACTCCCTCGAATGACAGCCATGATGGGATCATTGTCCTCGATGGCGTCTTCAAGGCGTCTGAGTACAACTACGCCGGCACCATTTCCGATAATTGTACCGTTGCCCTCTGAATCGAAGGGGCGACATTGTCCATCAGGCGACAAGATCATCCCTTCCTGGTATAGATAACCCTGTTTCTGGGGTATGATCAGGGTGACACCTCCTGCAAGTGCCATATCACATTCACCATTCAACAAACTCTGGCAAGCCTGGTGACTGGCGACCAATGATGTCGAACAAGCTGTCTGAACCGTCATTACTGGACCTTGAAGATCCAGTTTATAGGCAACTCTGGTGGCCAGGAAATCTTTATCATTGCCCATGTTTATCTGGTAGTTTTTTGAGGGATCATTCGAAGCCGCTAGTTGGGCAAGCTGAGTATTAAGATAACTGGAGGATGCGACTCCGGCGAAGAGACCCGTTACTGGTTTTGAACCTGTGGGATCGTAACCTGCAGTCTCCAATGCTTCCCAGGCGATTTGAAGGAAAATCCGTTGTTGCGGGTCAATAATGGAAGCTTCCATGGGAGTATATTTAAAGAATTCAGCATCAAATTTATCAATGTCATGAATGACTCCCCGAGAAGGTACATATTCAGGATCATCTATAAGTATTTGCGGGACCTTAGATTCAAGCAGTTCTTCGCGAGAGAAAATGGTTCGAGACTCTTTTCCGTCGCAGATATTTTGCCAAAACGCTTCTGGAGTTGAAGCCTCGGGAAATCTGCAGGACATCCCAATAACGGCTATTTCCGATCCGGTATACTCTTCGTTTTTATTCATACTTACATTCTTTTTATTGTCTGCTTTTCAGTCGCTTTGATCTTAATGATTGTTGTCTGCTCTTCTTTTCACTGGTTCGCAAATCTAATTCATTTTGGTCCACAGGCTCCGCTAAAGTCGTTTCGCCTGACTCTGCCTCACTATCGAGTTTTTTGATCCATTCTGCCAGAGACTCCACGGTGGAATATTTGAACAGATCTGTGGTGGCTAGATCGACTTTCAGTGTCTTCTGGATCAGGTCCTGGGTTTTTAAAAGTAGCAGGGAATGACCCCCCAGATCAAAGAAGTTGTCCTTTTTCCCTACATGGTCAAGATGGAGGATAGCCTTCCATATTTCGGCAATGGTCATCTCATAAGCATCCGATACATGGATGATCTCGGTGTTTGTCTGCCGATCACTACCCTGAGGCAGAGGAAGTGATTCTAGATTGATCTTACCTGCAGTGGTTAGTGGCAGTGCGGGAATCTGCACATAGGCTGTAGGCACCATATATTCAGGCAATACCTTTGAAATGGTTTGTTTAATTTCGTGCCGATCCAAGGCTCTGTCAGAATCAAGCACAATATAAGCAGCGAGAGATGGTTCTTCGTCATGGAGGCTGATCAATTTAACCACCGCTTCAATAATCCCATCGATATCAAGTAAGGTCGCCTCGATTTCCCCAAGCTCAATTCTATAGCCCCTCAACTTGATCATACTGTTAGCTCGACCAATGTATTCAAGCTGATCATTGGAATTCCAGCGGACCAAATCTCCTGTTTTGTACAACCGATCGTAGGGTGCTTCAGCCCAGGGATTCTTTATAAAGCTTGTCTGTGTCAACTCTGGTTTATTCCTGTATCCCCTGGCCAGTAGAGGACCACTTATATGCAATTCACCAACGATACCCGGTGCAACCAATGCGTTCTCTGAGTCCAACACGTATACTCTTGTTTCACCAATGGGGCGGCCAATAGGTGCAGAACTCATTTCCGGTGTACAGCGTGCGATGGTTGCGCACACAGTTGATTCAGTAGGACCATACGCATTAAAGAAGTTGCGATCCTGGCCCCAGATATTTACCAGGTGTTTCGAACAGGCCTCACCGGCTACGATAATCGTTGAAAGATGGGGATATTCATTTTCAGGCAAATGTGCAAGCACGCTTGGGGGCAGAGTAACATGGCTAATCTTCTGTTGTGTGAGTAGCGTTTGCAAGGGTTCACCTGGCAAAATCTCATCACGTGAGGCAGTCACAAATGTGCCTCCGGAGCCGAATGCCATGAGCATCTCCCAGATCGAGGCATCAAAACTGATGGAGGCAAATCCGAGTACATTTGAAGTCGATGATAGATCGAGTAATTTTCTTTGTGAATAAGCCAGGTTAATGGCCCCGCGGTGGGAAATTTCAACACCCTTGGGTTTCCCAGTAGATCCAGAAGTGTAGATCACATAGGCAAGATCATCGGTGAGAATGGATATATTCGGAGGAGTGGTCTTTTCACTATTGGATTGATCAATGAATTGAGGCAGCGTGATAGCATTCATATCAGAGCTTTGCCACTGATCTATATTCGCATCATCAGTTATAATCAACGATACCGCAGAATCTTGTGACATATACATCAAGCGATCAATGGGATAAGTCGAATCTAGGGGTAGATATACGGCACCAGCCCGCATGATAGCCAACAATAGACTGCTTAATACGAGCGATCTATGCATATTCACACCCACTGTATCACCCTTTTTGACACCCAATGTGACCAAATGATTTGCATACACATTGATCTTTCGATCAAACTCGGCGTAGTTCAGAGAATCAGCACCCATTCTCACTGCAACATTTAGAGGAGTCGAACTGCTCCAACCATGGATTAAATCTGGGATGATCGTTTCAGATGGGTGCAATGGTTCCATGCTCGTGCTCGTGCTCAGTTCCAATAATTCATGCGGGTCTTTTAGTGAGTGAAGTGATTTGACGGGCTGATCAGGATCGTTCAATAAATCAATGATGCTATCATTGAGCTGTTTGATAAATCTTTCAATTGTCTTTTTGCTATATTTGCTGCCTTCATAATTGAAGATCAGTGTAAAGTCTTTACGGTCCTCAACAATATGCAAAACGATGTCATC
>JABHBL010000108.1 GCA_018673925.1 Fidelibacterota bacterium | reverse complement strand
CTGGAGAATGAGGTGGCAGAACTGTCTCTGGAAATCTATGATATTACCGGCGCTCTGGTACAAACCTTGAGTTCAGGTTACCACAAGATGGGAGCTCATAGTTTTGGATGGAATGGCTACGATAGCAATAACAATGCTGTCTCGTCAGGCGTCTATATGGTTCGCTTAAGTGCTGGATCAGTGGTTCAAATCCAAAGGATGACCCTGCTGAGATAATACAGTAGCACAATCACATTGGACAAAAGGGTGGAGGTTTCTTCACCCTCTTGAGTTTTATTGATTATATTCAACGCTGAAAAATTTGTTGAGGGTGAGTGCCCTTAACGCAAAATGCATGTAATAAACTGTATCATGCATGAACATATAGGACGCGCATGGGGAAAGCCCTTCAATATTTATCTCTGGGGAAAAGTGTCTCTCACTTTTTGTTGTTCCTCATAGCAATCAGTTCTGTCGCAATAGCTGCTATTCCCGCTGGCTACTATGATGGTGCATCTGGAAAATCTGGTTCAACTCTAAAAACTGCTCTGAATGATATTATTGATGGTCATACTGAATTTCCCTACACCAGCAGTGGAACTGATGTCTGGGACATTCTGAAAGTTAGTGATAGAGACCCTAACAACTCAAGCAATGTCATTTGTGTCTACACCCAATATTCGATTGATGCTGCACAGGAATACAATAGTGGAGCTGGTTGGTCAAGAGAACATGTGTGGGCTAAAAGCCACGGTGATTTTGGCACTGCAACAGGTGCTGGGACTGACATCCACAATCTAAAGCCCGAAGATGTTTCCGTAAACTCCACCCGGAATAACAAGGATTTTGACGAGGGTGGTACCCTTGCCACAGACAATTCACCTCCCTCAGGCTATGATGGTACGCTGGATTGCTATACAACATCAACTACTTGGGAACCACCAGATGGGGTTAAAGGTGATGTAGCTCGGATCATTTTCTATATGGTGACAAGATATGAGGGTGAGAATAGTGAAGTTGATCTTGAAATGGTTGACTATGCCGATTCAGCTCCAAATTTAGAACCGTACCACGGTGTCCAGTCTACGCTCTACTCCTGGCATATCGCTGACCCGGTGGATAGTTTCGAGCAGAATCGAAATGAGGTCATCTATGGCTATCAGGGTAATAGAAACCCATTTATTGATCACCCTGAATATGCGAATTACATTTGGAATGATGAAATACCCCCCCCCACTAATTTGGCTGCTTCCAATGTGGCTGAATCAAGTTTGAGTCTTTCCTGGGAAGATAATACCAATGACGAAAGTGGATTTTATCTCTATCGGGATAACACTAAAATCGAGACCCTGGCAGCTGATGCAACCAATACAACAGTTGCTAGTCTTACTTCTGGAACAACCTACTCATTTAAAATATCTGCCTATCGGACAACCACGGAATCCAGTAAGGCCACAGTGAATGTGACCACAGGTGGCTCAGGGACTTCAGCTGATTTGCTCATCACTGCAGCATACGATGGCCCTCTTACCGGGGGGTTACCCAAAGGAATAGAGCTCTATGTCATCAATAATATTGCTGATTTAAGCAATTATGGAATTGGGTCTGCAAATAATGGAGGTGGGACTGATGGACAGGAATTCACCTTTCCTGCAGTAGCCGCAAGCGCAGGCGATTACATTTATGTTGCATCCGAATCTCCACAATTCACCTCCTGGTTTGGAGTTGCGCCAAGTTACACCTCTAGTAGCATGGGCATCAATGGTGATGACGCAATAGAACTATTCTATAATGGATCAGCAATCGATGTGTTTGGGGATATTAGCGTCGATGGTTCGGGACAATCATGGGACTATCTAGATGGTTGGGCATATTCAAAAGATAATCGATCAGCTACCATCACTTTTAATAGTGCCAATTGGACCTATAGCGGAATCAATGCTCTGGATGGTGAGACCACAAATGCCAGCGCGAGTACGAAAATACCAGTGGGAACCTTCAGTACAACAGACTCCTCATTACCAGTAGAACTGTCGGCCTGGAAAGCAACTTCCGCTTACGGACATGTGAAACTCGCCTGGGCCACTGAATCAGAGATTGAGAATCAGGGGTTTATCGTCGAACGAGCCCTTCGACAGGCTCAGGGATCGAACTCAGAGTGGAAGATAATTACCTCATTTGCCTCCAATTCTGAACTTCTTGGGCAGGGATCGACCACCAACAAAACCGATTACAGCTTTGTTGATAAGGCGGTACAAATTGGTAAATCTTATCAGTATCGTCTCTTTGATGTGGACTATCGTGGTCACAAAACACAACACTCCGTAATTCAAGTGACCGTTCAAAATGCCGGAGTCGATCTGAAGCCTTCTCATGTCCAACTTCACAAAGCCTTCCCCAACCCCTTCAATCCAGAAGTGAATTTGTCATTCACCCTTGAGACTCAAGTTGCGATGCTATCCCTTGAAGTCTTCAACATTAAAGGTGACTTGATTCAAACCCTGAGCTCAGGTAGTCACATAATGGGAACCCACAATTTTAGCTGGATAGGAATTGATAACCATGGCAACGCGGTCTCATCTGGAGTTTATCTGGTTCGCCTCAATACAGGTTCATTAAATCAGATTCAAAGGGTAACCCTGCTCAGATAATCCTGGTTGTGCAAAGTTGACAATTCTCACTTCCAAAAGGAGCATGTGGGACTATCTTGGCCGTCCATATAATAGGACGGTACATGAAAAAAATTATTCTGCTTACATTTCTCTCTACAACCCTCTGGGCTCAAATTCCCAATGGATATTATAATGATGCTTCTGGGCTTACTGGAACATCGCTGCAACAAGCTCTCCATGATATTATTGACAATCACACCGTCGTAAGTTATAGCTCTCTCTGGACCCATTATCAAACCACGGATGTCAAACCCAATGGTAAAGTCTGGGATATGTATTCACATAATCCTGATGGTGATCAACCCTATGAATTCACATTTGTCAGCGATCAATGTGGGAACTATGGGGGCGAAGGAGACTGCTACAATCGTGAACACTCCTGGCCTAAAAGTTGGTTCAATGATGTGTCCCCCATGAACACAGACATCTTTCATGTTGTCCCCTCAGATGGCTATGTGAATGGTCAGCGTGGTAACTATCCCTATGGAGAGGTATCAAGCCCTACCTGGACATCAGCAAGCGGCAGCAAGAAGGGTCCCAACACCTATCCTGGATATTCAGGAACCGTCTTTGAGCCCATCGATACTTATAAGGGTGATTTTGCACGTGCCTATTTCTATATGTCCACTCGCTATTTCAATGAAGATGGAAATTGGCCAGGGAGTCCCATGGCTGATGGTGCCCAACTAGAGCAATGGGCCCAGGATATGATGATGGAATGGCATACCGAAGATCCTGTGAGCCAGAAGGAAATTGATAGAAATGATGACATTTACAATTTTGTTCAAAACAACCGCAACCCTTTTGTAGATCATCCCACCTATGTAGATCTCATCTGGGGCGTTCCTCCAGATCTACCAGCGTCACCAGGCGATTTTGTGGCAGATGAAATCACGGAAACCTCGCTTAGTCTTTCATGGTCTGACAACTCTGATAATGAATCTGGTTTCTATATTTACCAGGATAACGAAAGAATCGCTACTCTTGGAACAAACACAATTGATTATTCCCTTGATCAATTGCAAGCAGCCACTACCTATGGTTTTGCGGTTACAGCATATAACGCTGATGGTGAATCCTCCAGAGCTACCTTGACGGTAAGTACAACTGGTGGGGGAGGAGGTACTGTAAACCATTTTGTAGAGGATTTTGAAACAGGAGCTGGCAGTAGCTATCTAGAAGGTGACTTTACACTTCCAAGTGGGTCATGGAGTGCATATCAGGCAGGCAATTTTAGCCTGGGCACACCTCGGAGCGGCTCTAAATGCCTATCGATTAATGATGATAAAGCCGGGGCGCATATTACCACGCCAGCAGTTAACACCCTTGGTACCATTTCCTTTTACTACTATCAGCGCAATGGTGATACTGGCGATGAGTTTCAGCTTCAAAAGTCAGTCAATGGCGCTGC
The DNA here is from genome assembly GCA_018673925.1 of Fidelibacterota bacterium. GTDB lineage: Bacteria > Fidelibacterota > UBA8477 > UBA8477 > JABMPR01 > JABMPR01. The sequence goes on along the minus strand of JABHBL010000108.1, from coordinate 3,805 downwards.
CTTCCAAACAGTAAGTAGCCACAGCTACGATGTTGGGGACACCTATACGCTTTTCTCAGCTCAGCTAAATGATACCTCAAATTCCATCAGGATGCGCATCGTTAATGACAATCAGGCAGGACATCTTGTTATTGATGATTTATCAGTCACCCAATATGATCCAGTTTCAATTGATGATGAAACATCGGTCGCTCCCTCCAACCTGAGCTTGATACCCGCTTATCCCAATCCCTTCAATCCAGAAGTTGTTTTGAGTTTTCAAATCCATGAAGGTGCTGGAGACATCCAGATTCAAATTTATGATATTCAGGGACAGCTTATAGATACGCCCATTCAACAGGTCTATTCCCCAGGTACCTATTCGGTGACGTGGGGAGGTAGTAATTACAATGGCGAGCAAATGCCGTCGGGGATGTACCTGGTAAAATTGAGTAACAGTCAGGTATCTCAGTTTCAGCGCATCACGCTCATTAGATAGACGATACATTTTAAAATGAGACACTTAGGAAGCAGGCTATTGTCTGCTTTTTAATTATATTGGCCCCTCGTCTAAGTTCGGGCAGCAGCCAACCTATTGCCCTGATAAAAAGAAGGATCCTTTGCCATGCTTGGTCATAAGAAACTCTCCCTGCTCCTATTCTTGATCCCCGTTCTGATTTTTTCTCAGATTCCAACTGGATATTATGATACTGCTGAAAATTTAGAAGGCTCTGAATTGAAGTCTGCCCTACACGACATCATCAGCGACCATGTGAAATACCCCTATACATCCACCTCAACCGATGTTTGGGATATCCTCAAGGAAACCGATGAAGACCCAAATAATTCGGACAATGTGATTCTCATTTATACTGGACGATCACAGGCTAAAACCCTGAACAGTGGCGAAGCGAGTCCCAATGGAAGCAATCGCTGGAATCGTGAGCATGTCTGGTCTAAATCCCATGGTTTCCCTGTGGAAAATGATACGGCTTATACTGATATTCATCACTTACGACCTGCTGATGAGAGTGTGAATTCAAGTCGCAGCAATCTCGATTTTGATAATGGTGGTGAAGCACATGTGGAAGCCACGGACTGCAATTATGATGGAAATAGCTGGGAACCCCGCGATGCAGTGAAGGGGGATGTGGCCAGAATGATGTTCTACATGGTCGTGCGTTATGACCCTGGATACCATACAGATAACTCCCTCTATGATCTTGAGCTGGTGGATTATGCTGGCGTGGATATCGGCGATCCGCCTGGTGAGCCTCTTTTTGGCAAACTTTCTACTCTCATTCAATGGCATCTTCAAGACCCAGTAGATGCCTTCGAGCAAAACCGCAATGAAGTGACATATGGTTATCAGGGTAACCGAAATCCATTTATTGATCATCCCCAATGGGTTGAATCCATATTCAGCCCCCAACTATCCAGTAATACTAGAATCGATTTTGCCGGTAATAGCCTGAGTGTTGAGGAAAATAGTGGTTCGGTTATGCTTGAACTATCCATCATTAATGCTGATCCCCTGGAGGCAACCACATGTGAGGTCAGCCTCACCGGAGGAACCGGGAGCACAGACGATCTTATTAATTTTACCACAATCCCCATCACTTTTCCTGGGGGCAGCTCTAATATCCAATCTTTCGAAGTGTTTATTCATGACGATGAGGAAGTTGAGCTGGAAGAGACATTTATTTTCAATATTTCAAATGTAAATGGTGGCGACTCTGCGTTTGTTGGTGGCAATAACAGTTTTGTATTATCCATCCTTCCCAATGATCAAGTGTCTGCGATGCCTGGTTTGATAATCAGCGAAGTTATGGATGGCAACCGCAGTGGAGGCCAACCAAAATTTATAGAAATCACCAATGTCACCGATGAAGCAATGGAGATAGGTGGCTTTCAGATCTGGCGAGGGAGCAATGGGGGAGATGCAGCCATGGAGCTACAGGTCCCAGCCAGCACAAGCCTTGATGCACACTCCTCATGGGTTATAGCAAATTCCGCTGCTGGCATGTCGGGAGCGGGATATTCACCGGCTAACCAGGTATCCAGCGCTATTAATGGCAATGGAAACGATGTCTACCAACTCCATACGTCAAGCGGTCATTACATAGATGCATTTGGCTTGGCTGGAGTAAGCACGACCTGGTATGAGAATAGTTTTGCACAAAGACTACCCAGTATTTTGAATGGTGGTGCCAGCTACTCAGTTGATGAGTGGACGATCACCAACCTGGGAACAGATTCTCCAGCAAATGGGAGTCCCGGGAACCCAGGTAGCCATACCTCTGATCCATGGGTATCTGTGGTCGAACACCCGCACCCCATAACTCCTGAGTTGATCAAGGTCTATCCCAATCCATTTAACGCAGGTACCATGATCACTTTCCATATGTTTGACTCCAGCCAGGCCACTCTGGAGGTCTTTGATATTCAGGGCAAATTTATCATGACGCTGGTAAATGCTGATTTTGCCCAAGGAAGTCATGAAATTCAATGGGCAGGAACCAATGGCAATGGTATAGAATTGCCTACGGGGATCTATTTGGTCCGCTTGGTGACTCCAACAATGACAGAGGTGCAGCGACTTAGTATTTTGAGGTGAAATGATACTTACTAGATATCGTCACCCTGAGCCCGTCGAAGGGTAGTATCCCTCGGGAAAAGGTCATAATTCGACAGGCACATGGATCGGCTGAGTTAGCAATCTAAAGAAACGCATAAATGACATTTTTATGTCTTCTTGAAAAACCCCCTTTTCAATCTTACTAAACATTGTGTGAAAACTATATTTTGTCCTCGAAATTGGGTGAAGTTGGAAGGGGCTCAGGGTCAAAAAATAAATTATGGATGTTGTTGTATTTTCTTTGTTTATCATGATTTTAACAGTGATCGCCGCACTCACTGGAGAGTGGTGGGTTCATGTCCGCGCCCTCAAACGTATCCCTATCCGAATTCATGTCAATGGGACTCGTGGTAAATCCAGTGTAACCAGACTCATTTGCGCCGGTCTAAGAGAAGCTGGTTTTTCCGTACTGGGGAAGACCACCGGCACAGATCCCCGCATCCTTGATTTAGAAGGAAAAGATCGAAAAATTCATCGCTTACAGAAGCCCAGTATTGGGGAACAGGTTCGATTTCTTCGTTACTTCTCACAGCTTAGACCCCGGGCAATTATCTTGGAGTGCATGGCTGTACAACCGCAGTATCAATGGATTACCGAACAGCATATGGTGAAATCAACTCACAGTGTCATTACAAATGCCCGCCTGGACCATGTTGAAGAAATGGGTCATCGCCTCCGAGATATCGCCATGTCCTTATCCAATACCATTCCTTTCAAGGGCACACTCTTTACTGCTGAACAAGACAAGCTTGACATATTCAAAGAAGTAGCAGCGAAACGAGGGACAGAAGTGAATGCCGTCACCGACCATGGCGTTAGCCATGATGATATGATAGGCTTCAACCATATCGAACATCCCGAGAATGTGGCTCTATCGATCGCCGTATGTGAATCCCTGGGTGTTCCTAGAGAGCAAGCGCTTGATGGAATGCGTAAAGCTCAACCTGACCCCGGTGCCCTGCGAATCTGGGATCTGGAAGTGGATGGTCGTCATTTTTCACTCGTGAATGCCTTTGCCGCAAATGATCCACAGTCCACCAAAACCATTTGGAACATGATCAAAGAGCATCCAAGTCTTGACCACGAACATACCTGTGCATTTTTAAATACCCGTTCCGACCGAGTGAGTCGTACTTCACAATTGCTGGAACTAATACTGAAAGATATCAAGCCAGATTCTCTTTTTGT
>JABHBL010000022.1 GCA_018673925.1 Fidelibacterota bacterium | reverse complement strand
TCAATGCCCTGGTGAATTACGTTGAATAAAGATTCAACGGGGAAATGCATTATTTGGGGAACTTACGGGGAAGGTCCGTCACCGGCATGCTCTAAACCCATACATAGAGCCATAATCAGAGACCAGTCTGATGATTCCGGTACCGAAGGCCGCAGGTTCGACTCCTGCCGGGCGTACTAATCTTCGTACACTTCGTGTGCTACGATTAGCTAACACCAAACAATTAGCTGAAAAAACAATAATCGCATACAATAGGTCAAGATATCATGCAGAAAGTGCAGTGGTTTGTATATGTCATCCACAAAGACAATGGATTGATTTATGTTGACAAGAAACATAGAACAAAGATTAAACTTTCATCATCCAGAAAGATGAAGTGGACCACGGGAAAGTAGAATGAGAAATGATTCAGATATGCATGCTCCCATCAATTATTTCCTTGTTTATGTTTTTATAACCGTAAACTTGAAACCTGAACAAATACAACTAACGTAGATTGAGCGTGGTGAACGTAGCGCCCAAACGAATTTTTTAATTATAGTCTATCTAGGGGGCAGGCAATCTGGAGTCTTTCAGATAATCGATTATTAACCGAATCAATGGTGGATAAAAATGAAAATTAGAAAATTAACTCCAAATTCAAAAATTCGGCTTGGTGTAATACTGATTGTATTGATTGTTCTTCTCCAGGGTGGCTTTGCATTCAGACAAATGAACAAACTCTCACAACTAACGGATGATATGTATAATCATCCCCTGGCGGTTAGTAAGGCTCTATTGGAGATAGAATCACATATTAATGCCATGCACCGAGCCATCAAGGATGTGGCTATCGCTCATACTCCTGAGGCATTGGAAGTTGCCATGTCTGCTCTCGAGGAACATGAAGAGCATATACAGACAGATTTTTTAATTATTTATGATAAATATCTGGGAGACCGAAATCAAATAGATCACGCAATTGCACTCTTAAAGGGGTCTGAACTCATTCGAGATGAAGTCATCGACCTTAACAAGACTGGTTCATATATCGCTGCACTCCAGGTGACTACTGGCAAGGGGGCAGATCACATGAATAAAATTTTTGATGCCATTGATCCCATGATTGATTTTGCTGATAATAAAGCCATGCAATTTCTACGAGAATCTCAGGAGCAGCAGACCACCTCAATGGTATTGCTCATACTTTCAATTATTCTATTTTCAGGCTCGGCATATTTTGTGTTACGCTCGACCATACACACCTTTAAAAATAGTGAACAAAAATATGCAAATTTAATCCACAATATGCGTGAAGGAGTCAGCATTGGAAGTGCAGAAGGAGAGCTATTATACGTCAATCCCAGTTTCGCGGCTATGCTTGGTTATGAGCGCCCGAGTGAATTGATCGGGTCTCAAGCAATTGATTTATATGCTGACCCCAAGGCACGAGCAGCAATATTCGAAAGATTAATGACTGAGGGGTTTATTGATAACATGAAAATTGACCTCATTAAAAAAGATAGCTCATTGGTTCATGTTCTGGTTTCTATCATAGCTAAAAAGGATGAGGAAGGCCATGTCCTGGAGATAGAATCAACTGTCTCTGACATCACAGAGCGTCTTCGTTCAGAAGCAATATTACGCAATCAGCAGGAATTAATAGAGAACACGGCAAGGTTGACAAAAATAGGGGGCTGGGAAGTGAATTTAGAAACGGGGGACTCCAGCTTCACAGATGAAACGTATAGAATTCATGGTTTAACACCTGATGATCCAAAGCCTTCAGTTGAGGAAGGAATGACATTTTACCCGTCTGAAGTGCGGCCCGTCATTCAATCCCTAGTAGACGAGGCTATCGAAGAACACAGACCATATGATATAGAGCTCCCCTTCATCATTGCTGGTGATGAATCTAGATGGGTACGTACCATAGGGGAGGTAGAGATCAAGAATGGTAAGGCTGTTCGGTTGTATGGAGCCATCCAGGATATTACAGAGAACAAGGAAGCTGAAGTAGAAAAGGAGAATGCCTTACTAGAAGCAAAACAAGCCAATGAAGTGAAAGATCAGTTCATTGCCAATATTTCTCATGAGATCCGAACTCCGCTGAACAGTATTCTTGGTTTTTCAGATCTATTTAAGCAGAGATATTCAAATGATATCCAGGTCAAGGACAAGGTCATTTTTGACTATATCACTGACTCAAGCGAAAGGTTGATGCACACTGTGGACTCCATTCTAAACATGTCCATCCTCAAATCCGGTACTGTTTCTATTCATAAAGAGGTTGTAAATTTGAATCAGATGACAGGTTTAATCGTAAATAATTTCAGGGTTGTGGCCAAGAAAAAGAACCTTTCCCTTGATATCGTAGAATCAGAACTACCTGCCAAGGTGTTTGTAGATATAAACTGCATCAATTCAGCGATTGGCAATCTGACCGACAATGCCATCAAGTACACAGAAAAAGGTGGCGTCACTTTCACTTTGGAAGTGATAGAGGAGCAGGTAACACTTTCTATCAGTGATACTGGCATCGGTATATCAGAGGATTACAAACAGCGAGTATTTGAACCCTATACTCAAGAAAGTGAAGGATTTACCAAAGAGTACCAGGGAGTTGGTTTAGGATTAGCAATCACAAAGCAATTTCTTGATCTAAATGATGTGATTTTGGTTCTGGAAACTGAGAAAAATGTCGGCACGACATTTAGACTCACATTCCCAAAATATAAGGATGAAAATCATGGATAAAGAGCAATCCAGAGTACTCATTGTTGAAGACGACATTTCATCTCAGCAATACTATACCATCATTCTTGAAGAACGCTTTGATCTTGAGGTCGTTGCAACCGTAGCAGAAGCAAAAAAGGTGCTCTCAAACAATGAATTTCAGGTGGCTATTGTTGACATTTCACTTCCTGGTGGAGAAAACGGTATAGATTTGATAAAACATGTGTGTGAAAAATATCCTGTGAATCCAAAGTGTATTGTACTTACCGCACACGCTTTCCCACATATACGAGAAGAGGCGTTGGAAGCAGGAGCAGTAGAATATTTCACAAAGCCTATCATGAGCGGCGAATTGATTGCCTCTTTGGAAAAGCATATCAAAGCTTAGCAGGAACATAATATCCTCTTGATGGTAGAGGTGATTTCTCTATCCAAATATTTTTCAACTCTTTTATTCTGGCAAAACACGTTCTATTTTAGATTTGTATGACAAATTATTTGTCCCGCATATTATGACACAATTGAGTAAAGGATGTCACCATGTCAAAGATAATTGCCCATATGATCACATCAGATTTGTTAGAATTGAAATCAGACCAATAATTCTGGAGAATAAGAAATGTACACATTTTCGAGGGTGGGCAACACAGAAACGCTGAGCAGCAAAATTCAAAGTGAGATTGAGGAATCCATTCTCCAAAAGAAATTTGTTCCAGGTGATAAACTGCCAACTGAAAAAGAAATGTGTGAAATGTTTGGTGTGAGTCGGACTGCTTTACGAGAGGCTTTGCAAATGTTGAGTATTCAGGGGTTGATATCTATCCGCAAGGGGAGTGGAATTTATGTAAGTGAATACAATTTGACCAATGTTGTGAAACCTATGAGTCAATATCTGCAAATGAACCTTGATGATGCCCTTATACTAAAAGTTCAAGAGCTAAGAAAAATGTTTGAGCCGCAAATTGCTTGGTTGGCTGCAGCTAATCGTGATGAGATAGATGTTAAGAAATTGGAGGATAATCTTTCCGACTTTATGAAAAATGACAATCAAAATGCAGATCAACAAAGTGAGTTTGATCAAAATTTCCATCTCACAATTTGTGAGGCCGCAAAAAATCCAATCATAGTACTTCAGATGGCACCAATCCTTAGATTGATACCTTCCATCAGGACAATTGTATACAAAAAGGTTGATGCGGCCAAGAGCGAAGCGATTGAGTCCTATGAGCAGCTTCTAAAAGCAATTCGTGATCAGGATGGTGGTGGTGCCAGTGAAGCTATGATCAGGCATTTACATGGGACTGAAGAATATGAGTTAATTTGTTTGAATAAAATAAGTAGCAAAACATGATTGACCAACTTGAACTATGTATCAAAAGGAATTGCATCCGGATGGTATGTTTCGTTCTGACACTTTCAACGGTGGTGGGACAAAACTATCTCAGTCGGGATCAGATCGACAAAGTAGATGATATCAAAGTCCAGATGAGGAGCGTCGCTCAATATCAATTTGAGAATCCCAGTCACCATAGTAGTACCAATCGGGACTACTCGAATGGATGGGTTCCGGCTTCATTCTACATCGGTGTTGTGGCCGCATATAATGCAACTCAAGACGATTTTTACTACGCCAAAGCTTCCACATGGGCCGAGTCAAACAATTATACGCTGGGTCCTAGGTTACGTCATGCCGATGATCACGCCTGTGGATCGGTGTACCTGAGTCTATACACTAAAACCAAGAATAAAAGCCACCTGAAGGCTGTGAAAAGCGTTTATGACCAATTAATAGCCAAACCTTTGCCTGGTAGAGAGGACTGGTGGTGGTGTGATGCTCTATTTATGTCACCTCCCACATTAGCTCAGCTAGGTACAGTGACTGGTAATAAGAAGTATCACAGGTATTTACATCAGATGTATTGGGACACTGCTGAATATCTTTTTGATCGTAATGATGGTTTATTTTTCCGTGATCAGCGCTATTTCTATAGACGCTCCAAGAATGGTGAAAAGGTGTTTTGGTCGAGGGGAAACGGTTGGGTTATCGCAGGCTTACCACGAATAATTGCCAACCTGCCTGAAAAGGATAAACAACGCGAATCATATGTAGAATTATTCAAGACACTGGCCTTTTCATTGAAAGACCTACAGGGCGCTGATGGCTTCTGGCGCTCAAGTCTTCTGGATTCTGAGGAATATCCTAACCCGGAGAGCAGTGGCAGTGGATTTATTGTTTATGCCTTGGCCTGGGGGATTAATCAAGGCTATCTGGAAAAAGATGACTATCAGCCAATTGTTGAAAATGGCTGGTCTGCTCTAAATCGTGCCGTTCATGGAGATGGCAAGATTGGTTGGGTACAGGATATTGGCATGGATCCCAGAGATGTCACCTTTGATGATACCCATGCCTATGGTGGAGGTGCCTTCCTCCTGGCTGGTTCTGAAATGATAAAATTAGTTAAAAATGAGTAAAATTAGTCGCCTAGCCTTAGAGCCTGTAAAATTACATTTTGAATATCTTCGACTGTAAAGGGTTTAGCCAGGGCGAAATCAATGAATTCTGCCAGGTTTGGTTCTTCCTCAAGGAATATCGGCCATCCTGACAACAGCAAAATGGGCATATCTGGTCGTTTTGATTTAATCAATTCTGCAAACTCCCTACCACCCATTTCAGGCATTTCCATATCGGTGATAACTAAATCATAATCATTCTTTGTAAATTCGGCGTATGCCTCAGTTGTGGACGTGTAGGTAGCAACGGTATGCCCTTCATCTGTAAGTAGTTCGGTAAGCATCTCTGTAATGAATTCATTGTCATCCACAGCCAGGATTCTGATAGGAGGGACCTCGATGGCTTGAACTGGTAGTTCCACTGACATGGCTTCAACCCTATCGAAAACGAGGCTGATCTTTGTTCCAACACCGACTTCACTTTCAACCAGAATCTCCCCATCATGCCGTTTGATGGTTCCATAAACCTCACTCAAACCAAGGCCAGTACCAGAACTACCCTTTGTGCTGAAGAAGGGATCAAAAATACGATTACGTACCTCTTCAGTCATGCCGGTTCCTGTATCCTGGACGCTAATAAAAACTTTGCCATTTTGTTCAGAAGTAGAAAGGGTGAGAACGCCACCATCAGGCATGGCATCAACTCCATTAAAAATCAGATTGGTAACGGCATTGATAATTTCAGATTTACTACCTGCTATGTACAATTCAGGTTCAAAATCACTAATAGTTGAAATTATGATGCCTTCTTTTTGTTCTACTTCCATCCATCTGGCTTGAGTCATATAGACTACGTTTTGCATGAGACCAGCTGTTTCCAAATTCTCCTTTTCAGTGACCCGACCACCACTGGCAAAATCAAGCATTCGTCGAATGGTGTCAGACCCCGTTCTGGTTGACCCTTCAAGTATTTCTAACTGCTTTATCAGTGTTGGATCCACAGCTGTTTTTTTAATGGATCGAATCTGACCCATTAGCTCTGCCATGACATTATTAAAGTCGTGTGCTGCCCCTGCCGTTAATTTGCCAATGGACGCTAGTCTTCTGGACTGAGCAGATTCATCTTCAGCGGCACGAATATCACTAATGTTGCGCACACTGATAATGAATCCTTTAAACTGATCATCTTCGTCAACAATTGGATGGGTGCGTTCTTCAAAGAATTCTCCGTAGCGCTCATCAAAATAATTAGAGTTTATCAGGCTCCCTGATTCCAGGGATTCGGGTAAGGGACAGTTGTCGCAGGGAGTATCCTTATCATGAATCACCTTATGACATTTTTGACCGGCAAGCTCATTTCCCTGCCCAATAATGATATTGGCCGATCGATTTGCATCAATGATGCGATAATCTTTATCCGTTAAGGCGATCATATCCGTCAAATGATCCAGGACATCCTGAAAGCTTAGTTTGTTGTCTTGAGGCTCCATTGCCTACCTTATAAATGGTTAAACAGACTGCATGTTAGCAGTCTGATCATTGGATAATTTGACTTTTTAATATTATTAAGCAAGAGATTACCTTGCCGAAGCTGATAGAATACAAGTTGAAGCTGAAACCTGCAGACCCACCCGAAACACGATATCGCGCTTGGGGTAGGTCTGATAACTGCTAACTAATTGCCGTTTCCGCAGGTACAGCTTGGAACGTTACTTCGTTAAGGCAGATAGCTCTCCCTCAACTTCAGTGACTCTATCCAATGCATGCATATCCACGAAACTCGCTTTAGCATCTTTTAGTAGGTCTATAGCTTTTCCAGTTTCTCCCTGATCAACAAAGAGATGGGCTAGCTCGACCTGTGTTTGACCAACATTCAAGGGTTTGTTATGGTCTCGACATATTCTAAGACTGTTTTCCAGGAATGCCTGTGCAGTTCGGTATTTCTTCCGTTTTCCAGAAATCATACCAAGGATCTTGTAGGTTTCACCCATACTGAGGCGGTCACCAAACTGTGAAAATGCCTGAAAAGCAGATGTAGCCAGTGCTGTTCCAGCTGACAGATCATCATTGCGATACAATATTTCAGATTTTTCCAGGTAAGTGAGGCTCTTCATATAGTTGTTTTCTGCAGTAGTAGAAAGATCGATACTCTCGTTAAAGATGTCCAATGCTTTCGTATCCTCGTGCTTGGCCTTGTAGGCAAGCCCGATGTTGTGCAGAATTCTGGCTCTAAGGGAACTATCATCATTTTCACCAAGAAGTTCTAAAGTTTGCTTCAAGTGGTTCAATGAATCGTCATAGGATCCCTTCATATGGTAAATATTGCCAAGGTTCATGTTGATTTTAATCAACACTTTGTTGAGTTGATACTCTGTGGCCAGTGCTTTGGCCTCCTGCATCAGGTTCTCAGCCTTTTCGACCTCACCCTTCTCAACAAGAACAACACTAATTGAAAGCATGATCCTGGCAAGTCGTTGAGGATTCTTGAGCTTTTTATAATAATCCATACAAAGCTCATATTCTGTTAAGCTTGTATTGAAATCTGATAGATAGAAAGAAATATCACCCAGACGCTGGTGGACCTGTACGGCGAAATGATCATCCTTTAATAAATCGCGATGATCCTTCAAAAGTAGAAGTAGTTGTTGAGCCTTATGAAATTGGCCATAGGGGATGGCAATCTTCGCAATTTCGTAGAGCAGCTCAAGATACTGCCTTTCGTCCAGGAACTTGGAGGAATGAAGTTGGATCGTATCAAAGTCGATCTCGCGGAAAACTTCACTCTTACTCCCCAGATTCTCAGGGGTGGTTTTCTTCCAACTCTTCTTTAGGAGCCTTTCACGTTCGCTACGCAGACGAATCAGATAGTCGGCAAAATCTTGCCCACATCTTTCAACTGCCAGCTTGTGAACGGCACTTAAGAATGATTGTAAATTTTTGTCACCCATAATTTATGTCTTCTTTATTTATGTGTGTTTGCATAGTAGTAAATAGTTTGACACGTTTTATGGCTCTCTTAATCATCCTCGTCCAGAGCCCACCCATACTGTGTGAAATGATCAATAGAAAAATTGATAGTTCTATTATCACCATCAACACTATACGCTTCTACAGGGGACCACGTTACACCTTGGTCTTCACTATAGTAGGGCTGTAGGTTAAGCGTTTCCCAGTCGTCGTCTTCTACATCGAGAAAATCCCAACTGAGGGTAATATTCATATCGGCATCATAGTTTCTGCTTGGTAAAAATTCTACACCAGCACCAGACTGTCCACCTCTGTCCATGTTGAGTACACGAACACTTATATCTAATTTATTCTCATCGAAGGCATATTCGGGCACCTCAACTACATTACCAAATGTCTTCCTGCCACCGACAGTTCCACCTTCGTGATTACGTATTTTCTTGGATTCAAATCCTCGAGCTCTTCGAGGCAACGCTCCATCTAGCTCTGCTTCAAGTTCAGCAATAACTTCTGGGTTCCATTTTGCCCAGGTGATCTGATCTAGCGGTATTCCATTCTCCAATGACATTCCACCATCAACCTCTGGTGCTAACGGATTTACAGAGCAGAAATGGAGTACTGAAACCGCGAGGATCAGTACTGTAATCCGCAACCAATTTCCTTGTTTCATGAGACAATTCCTTCCTAAACATTTACCATATAATTAATCGCTAACAAATTCTCCTTATTGTTAACGAGTGTAGCAAATTTCATTTTCCCCATATGCGATAGTGTCAAGACTCCACAATCGCGAATTCTTTCTAATTTCGAAGATGTACTTCTACAAGTGTACTCCGCCGAATCAAAAGTATTTCCACGAGTTTCTTAATGCAAAACTTTAAGCAATAGACACAAGATACTATGATTAGGCTGAGTATAGCAAGCCAATTTTCATGCCAGTCTGATACTTAGAGCTATTGCAGAAGCCAAAAGGGGCAGAAATCAGGGAGATTTATTCTTGGTTTATAAGCCATTGATAAGAGGGGATGCTGTTTACTAGGCTGTAATTTAATGCTTTATGCTGTTCTATCGAGGAATGGTAGAATCCCCGATAAATTATTTATTAAATCTTCTTCATGAGCCTTGACCAGTAACTCTGTTTGGAAACGTGGGATTAATTGACAAGAAATAAAAGGTTTATATGAACCAAATAGGGTGAAAAAAACCGGTTTATATGAACCAGAATCTAGTGAAGTGATAGATTGAGTTTGAGTTCTAGACTCAAAGGGCGCTCTGCGCGATGGATCAATTCGAATTTTGTGGAAACATTGCGGATTACTCTAGCGAGATACCGGAAAGGCATTTCACCTGCAGACGGAAATACCAGACCTGATTCTCCTGATTTTGCACCAGATATCTTCACAATCTGGTTTACATCCGTTTTAATAATATACTGATTCTGCTCTTTGTCATAAATAGTACTAATGAGAATGGGACCCTTGATCTCATATCGCTTCGCATGTTTCAAGAAGGTGTATAGAAAAATCCAGATGACTCCTGGATTAGAGGTGGTATTAATCAATTCAGGGGAAAGGTCCTGTTTGACTTCAAGACCTGTGAATGTGGGAAGTTTTAGGAGCTTTCCCATTACATCAGATATCATGCTGGGAACCTCGAGCAACTGGTTTTCAGCCTTTATCAGGTTCGTACTCATAAGGTCTTGAGAAAATTTTACCAAGTTGTTGATTGACTCGGACACCTGAGTGGCCTTTGCTATAGCCTTTTCGTAGTTTTTATTCTCAAGAGCTTGCTTTAAAAAGGACGCGTTCATTGAAAGTGATGTGAAACGATTGTTCATCTTGTGGGTAAAGCCAAAATCATGTGCTGTAGCTGTATAGGCGAAGACCAACTCCATCAATTCCTCATAAGCCTCAAGGTCAATCTGATCTAGTTCGCTACTTTTATTGATGTCTTGCATAATCCCACTCATTCACAATTCTACTAGGTCAACGCGCTCAATAGTAGTCTGTTAAGAAAGTTTGAATTTTTTCAAACGGTATTTCATCGTCTCTCGGCTAAGACCCAGTAGCGCGGCAGCCTTGGTCTTATTACCTCCAGATCGTTCAAGCGCTTGTTTCAATAAATACTGTTCAAGTTCCTCCAGAGAAATTCCTGCTTCAGGAAGCTGAAAATCCTGATTGAGATCCACATCAATGCTCAAAGAAGCGTTTTCGTTCGGGCTGATTGGTTGAAGGCTAATGTTCTGCGATGAAAGCACATCGCTCTGTTCGAACAATACTGCACGCTCCATGACATTTCGTATCTCCCTGACATTCCCAACCCAGGGATGCCTCGTCAGCATTTTCAGTGCTTCTGGGGAAATACTTCTGATATTTCGGTTAAATTCCTTATTGAATACCTCAAGGAAGTAATTAGCCAGGATCAGGATGTCATCATTACGATCTCGAAGGGCAGGAAGCCGAACAGAAGCAACATTAAGGCGGTAATACAGATCGGCCCTAAACGTTTTTTCCTCCACCAGCTGCATCAGGTCCCGGGATGACGCACTAATGATGCGGGCATCAATTTTAATCTCTTTTGTCCCTCCGACACGCCGAAAAGTTTTCTCTTCCAGGACCTTCAAAAGCTTGGACTGCGAGGCCAGGTTCATATCACCAACCTCATCCAGAAAGAATGTCCCATCATGGGCCAGCTCCAGCAGACCTTTTTTTCTATTCTTTGCATCGGTGAAGGCTCCAGCCTCATGACCGAATAATTCTGATTCCAGGAGGCTTGGTTGAATCGCAGAGCAATTCACCTCAATAAATGGGTTTTTTGCTCGGGGACTCTGATTATGAATTGACCGTGCCACCAGTCCTTTGCCAGTGCCAGTCTCACCGCGTATAAGCACCGTTGTCTTTGAAGATTCAGCGACCTGATAGATAAACTGATAAACTTTTTCCATGGGTTGACTGGTACCCACGATATCACCAAACTGTAAATTACTTTTAACCTGAAGATAATTCAGTTGTTCCCTTTTTTTGCGACGATCAATGGCGTGGTTGACCTGGATCTTCAACTCATCTGGATCAATTGGTTTTCGAATGTAATCCATAGCACCCAGCTTAATGGCCCGAATCGCCGACCGAAGATCTGCTTGACCCGTAATCATGATGACTTCCACGTCTTCAAATTCATTTTTCAACTTCTCGAGATAGGTGAGGCCATCCATACCCGGTAGACCAATATCTAAAAGGATCAGATCCGGATTTTCACGGAGAATGTATGGGTGGGCATCTTCAGCTGAGTTGAAGGTGGATACTTCATAGTCGTCCGATTCAAAGAGTTCCCTGAGAACCTCTCTGATCTCGGCGTCATCGTCAATAATATGGATGGAGACCATGCGCCAAACTTTGACTTAATCATCTATAATGCAAGCAAAAATTAAGTTTGGCACGTGATTTGAAGATTAGCCACTTCCTAGAGATAAGATTAAGTCCTTTCAAAGCTCCGCAAATAAGAGTAATTATGAAACCGTTTAGAATGTTGAAATTAGAGCAGAGAGAGTCAGAGTTGCCATTACAGAGTGATCATGCCAAAACGATACTAATTGTTGATGATGAGAAATCCATCAGGGATGTCTTAGTCACATTTTTTGTTGAACAGGGTTATGATGTCCTCACAGCCAGTGATGGTCGCGAGGGGATAGCTATGTTTGAAAGCAATCCAACAGATTTTGTGATTACTGATATCGTCATGCCACGTGTCGAGGGCATTGAAACCATAAGAAAAATTAGAAAACAATCCAAAACTGTGAAAATAATCGCTATGACTGGATATGTTGATTCCTATTTAAAGGAAGCTATGATTCTTGGAGCAGATGATTCAATCAATAAGCCCTTCAATACTGAAGATTTAATGGCGGTGGTTGATCGAGTAACAACCGGCTGAATTTTAAACCTAAATCAATTATTTTAACGGGTGCAAATCCTCCCAGTTAACAAGAATAGATCTGCATTGTTAACTTCCAATTACATATGATCTGGCCAATCAGTTAGCTAGCTATTCATATTGATAATCAATTTTATGAAAATGATAATAAATTAAGCTTTTATCAATTCAAAAGGTCTAATCAAGACCATCATCGTTGTGGCCTGATATTTGTCATACGTAAAGTTAGAATTATAAATCAATAATTGAATCCATGTATTATTGATGCGTACCGACTGATTAATCAGTATCTCAGTCACTAAAGTATTAAATAAAACGAAAAGGGTTAATGCATGCATTTTTCAACATTGGATTATGTTGTTTTTATCAGTTACATCGTCTTCATTGTAGGTTTGGGACTGTATGTTTCCAGGGAGAAAAAGGGTCACAAAAAAAACTCAAGCGACTATTTCCTCGCTAGTAAAGCCTTGCCCTGGTGGGCTATTGGTTTTTCGCTCATTGCGGCCAATATATCCGCAGAACAGTATATCGGGATGTCCGGTTCAGGCTATGTCATTGGCCTGGGTATAGCAACCTACGAATGGACTGCTGCCATCACGCTGATCGTGGTGGCCAAATACTTTTTACCCATCTTTCTTAAAGAGGGTATCTATACCATGCCTCAATTGCTGGAAATCAGATATGATAGTCGCGTAAGGACTGGTCTTGCTGTATTCTGGCTTCTACTATATGTCTTTGTCAATTTGACATCAGTACTTTATTTGGGAGCCCTAGCATTAAGAACTATCCTCGGCGTACCACTTATTTGGGGTATTGCAGGACTGGCATTGTTCTCTGCTCTATATACTATTTATGGTGGGTTAAAAGCTGTTGTTTGGACAGATGTGGTACAAGTTCTCATTCTTATTATAGGTGGTTTGGTTACTACATATTTCGCTCTCGATCAAGTAAGTGGTGGCCAGGGGGCCTTTGCTGGATTTAGTGATCTCATGGCCAAGGTACCTGAAAAATTTGATATGATTCTGGATAAATCAAATCCAAACTACGCAGAATTGCCTGGACTTGGCGTCTTGTTAGGTGGTATGTGGATGGCGCATTTCTTTTACTGGGGTTGTAACCAGTACATCATTCAGAGGGCTTTAGCTGCCAAATCTATCAAAGAAGCCCAGCGTGGACTCATGTTTGGTGGATATCTCAAGATATTGACCCCTCTCATTGTTGTAATTCCTGGCATAGTTGCCTATGCGTTAAGTGCAGATTTAGCCAAGCCTGATGAGGCCTATCCATGGCTCCTAAGTACTTTTGTACCT
Source organism: Fidelibacterota bacterium (assembly GCA_018673925.1). Taxonomy (GTDB): domain Bacteria; phylum Fidelibacterota; class UBA8477; order UBA8477; family JABMPR01; genus JABMPR01. The sequence goes on along the minus strand of JABHBL010000022.1, from coordinate 354,632 downwards.
ACTGGCTTGAAAGGTCTGGCTTTCGCGGCATTGATTGCAGCCATCGTTTCATCTTTGAGCTCAATGGTTAATAGTACAGCTACCATATTCTCAATGGATATTTACAAGCAGATAATTAACAAGGATGCTTCTGAAGAACGTTTAGTGTTTATTGGTCGTGTGACAAGCGCAGTTGCTCTAATTGTTGCAGTCATTATTGCTCCTTCTTTATCAAGCCTGGAGCAAGCTTTCCAATTTATTCAAGAGTTCACTGGATTTATAAGCCCCGGTATCTTTGCCATATTCATTTTTGGTTTATTCTGGAAAAAGGCAACAGCAAATTCAGCAGTGTGGGCAGCCGTATTGACTATTCCTTTATCCCTGGCCATAAAATTCTTTATACCAGCCCTGCCTTTCTTGAATCGCATGGGAGTGGTCTTTTTAATCCTCAGCGCAATCGTTGTGATCATTACTTTGATTGAGAAGAAAGGTGTTTCTGCCAAGGCTATCAAAATTGACAAGGATCTCTTTCATACAGATACAGTTTTCAATGTAGGTGCAATAGGAATCTTTGCAATTTTATCAGTGCTGTACACAATTTGGTGGTAATTCCATAAGTTGAAGCACTAAAGAAATTAGAAATATATTCAAATCCCCTTCCACTATAAAAGGGATCATTGTGGAAGGGGATTGTTGCATCTAATACTGTCCACGAGCATAGTCTTTTCCTGAATATTCTCGGCAAATTTCCATTTTAAAGATATTCATCTATAGGGTAAATCCACCCCAAACACTAGGTTAAGCCTGATTGAGGTGTCTCACCTGATAGGCTAACATGTTTACAGTCGGACCAAAACAGGTCTGCCTGAAAGGATGTAGCCATGAAAACACTCAAATACTTACTTGCTCTTGTTCTCACCTCTGCAACTGTTTCAGCAAAACCTGCAAATCTCGACTACGTAGATGGCAGTGAAAATGAAGATATGTCAATAGAGTTTGTTGATCTTGATGAAGAACCTATACAGGGTCGGTTGATTTCCTCCGACGACACCTATTACTACTTTCATAATCATGGGGACGCTTCCATGCAAATAGTCAGTCGAAGCAATGTTCAATACCTGGAGACCAATATGAATCTAGATTTACACTCTCTCTTAAAAGGAAAAGATCCTGACGCACTTGGCGATGTAATAGAATTGAATGATGGCACACGAATACCCAGTATCATACTTGATGTGAGTGCGGATCAAATTCAATATTTTACCGGGATATCAATGAAACGAGAGACTCTGCCCGCCAGTTCCATCTATATGCTCTACCTGGATGATGCGACTATTAGCATCCCTTTTCCACTGGCCTCGTCAGATATGCCCATCTTGTAGCTCATTTGGAGAACCATCCCGCTTAAGAACTCCCACCCTTATACATACACTTCAACCATCAAAATTCATGGAACGCTTCTTGCTTGGTATTTCATCGAGCTGGATTTAGAAACTATCCCTTAATCCAGCTCTGATTACGAGATGGTGGGTGCAAGCACTTGACATCGTGCCCAGGGCATTTCGTACAACAACATGTTTTACACGTTTTATGGATGGAGAACTAACATGACCTACAGAAAATCCTGGGCTGAACCCTGGAAAATTAAAATGGTCGAACACTTGACGATGACCTCTAGAGAAGATCGCGTCAAAGCAATCGAGACTGCTGGATATAACACATTTCTACTGAGATCAGATGATGTCTACATCGATCTGCTCACAGATAGTGGCACCAATGCAATGAGTGATCGTCAATGGGCAGGTATGATGCTTGGTGATGAAGCTTATGCAGGGAGTCGCAATTTCTATAACCTGGAAAAAGCAATCCAGGACTTTTATTCCTACAAATACATCATCCCAACACACCAGGGAAGAGCAGCTGAACATATGATGTCGCAAATTCTTATCAAGGATGGCGATTATATACCCGGTAATATGTATTTTACTACGACCCGTTTACATCAAGAGCTCGCTGGTGGAAATTTTGTGGATGTCATTATTGATGAAGCCCATGATACAGAGAGTGAGCATCCCTTTAAAGGCAATGTGGACCTGAAAAAATTGGATGATCTGGTTAAAAAGGTCGGTGCTGATAAAATTCCTTATATCTGCATTGCCACCGCTGTAAACATGGCCGGTGGACAACCTATCTCACTACAGAATATTAAAGAGTTACGTGAATACACCTCCAAACATGGTATTGATATTGTCCATGACATGACTCGGGTAGCTGAGAACGCCTGGTTTATCAAGGAACGTGAAGCCGGATATGCTGATAAGAGTGTACAGGAAATCGTTTTTGAAATTTGCTCATTGACGGATCATGCCACCATGAGTGCCAAAAAAGATCCTATTGTCAATATCGGTGGTTTTATGGCCACGAATAATGAAGATGTCTATCGTCAGGCCCAAAATATGGTCGTTGTGTATGAAGGCTTACACACATACGGTGGAATGGCAGGTCGAGACATGGAATCTCTCGCCATAGGTATCAGGGAATCTGTCCAGGATGACCATATGCGTGCTCGTGTGGGGCAGGTTGAGTATTTAGGAGATAAACTCATTGGTTATGGTATCCCTATAGTGAGACCGATTGGAAGTCATGGTGTCTTTTTAGATGCTAAGAAATTCTTACCTCATCTCTCACAGGATGTCTTCCCAGCTCAGACACTGGCATCAGAAATCTACATCGAGAGCGGTGTCAGGAGCATGGAGCGAGGAATCATATCCGCGGGGAGGAATAAAGAGACTGGTGAACATAATCGTCCCAAGCTTGAATTGGTTCGTCTCACCATCCCTCGTCGTGTTTATACACAGGCTCACATGGATGTCGTCGCTGAATCTATTGCTGATGTGTATGAAAGAAGAACCGAGATAACGGGTCTTCAGTTTACCTATGAACCTGAATACCTCAGGTTTTTCCAGGCGAGGTTTGAACCACTTAGTTAATTCTGAATCAAACAAATATGTGATAGAAACGGCTCCCATAGTGGAGCCGTTTCTGCTTTGCCAACTATCAGTTTGAATAAATAGATCGTTCAACTATTATACTGCCAACAAGGAATCAAATTGTTGAAATTGATAATCTGTGACGGATAGTGACTGTTGTTGGACTTGATTCCCCATAGAAAGTAGGAGATAAATAGATCATGGCTGAAAAAACCAAATTATGGTATTTGCAGAATTTCAATATGTTTGATGGTATGAGTCCCAAGATGATGATGGAGCTTGCTGAGAATACATCCATGCAAAACAATTCAAAAAAAGAAATTATCTATTTCCCCGAGGACGCATCAAATACAATTTATTTTCTCAAAGCGGGAAAAATTAAGATTTACAGACTATCTGAAGATGGTAAAACGACTACGCTTCAACTTTTAGGACCTGGTGAAATATTTGGGGAGAGCGCCATCCTGGGGCAGGATACTCATGACAATATTGCTGAAGTAGTTGAGGACGCCATTGTCTGTGCGATGGACAAACGAGATTTTCAGGATCTCATGGAGAAAAGTCCCAATCTGACGATGAGTGTTAACAAGTTCATTGGCTGGCGCTTACGTAAGATTCAAGCCCACGTTGAGGATTTAGTGTTCAAAAATGCCAGTCAGAGGATTACTTCATTCCTGCACCGCTATGTAGAAACATTTGGAAAAAAGATGGTAGATGGTTGGATGGTGCGACCATTTCTTACTCATCAGGAGATAGCAGATCTCACAGCCACGGCCAGACAGACTGTAAATCAGGTCTTAAACGAATTGGCTGAACAAGATGTGATAAAATTCTCCCGAAGATTTCTCCAGCTTAAGGGTGAGCTAGACCAGCTTGAATCCTGAGTTGTAGCGAGCTTCCACCAACATGTCAGCAATATGACAGTCCTACTTCCAGGGGCTGTCTAGATTCAGCCATGGAAAACATCAATACCGATTCAGATCAAATCAATGTAGAAATCATAATCCGTGATGGATGCAACTTCAGTTATGAGACGTTGAAGTCATTGCTTCAAAGCCGTGAACAGTACCCTGAAATGGTCCTGAGTGTGGTAGATATTGCAGATAGCGGCGCCAATCGACAAACCTTAGGAGGGATTACACCCTCCATTTGGGTCAATAACAAGCTTTGGTTTCTAGGCTCCTTCTCTGCAGAAACCTTTCATTCTCGATTATCCTCAATGTCTTCATTAGAAGCCATAAACTAGGTGTAAAGCCCCACTGGTTGGGAAAAAGATACTACTCAATCGTTTCGAGATTAGATTAAACCTGTGAATTAATCTCAACTTTCTGTTCCGAATTATGGGAGAATAATTGATGCTGGGGATTATCGGTGGTACAGGATTGTACCAGGTTGATTGGATGGAAGTTCTTGATAGCAGGATTGTTGGAACCCCCTTTGGAGAACCATCTGCTAAACTTTCATTTGGGAAAGTAGGGGAAGAGGACATTGTGTTTTTGCCACGTCATGGTGAATCTCATCAGCTATTACCCTCTGAAGTCAATTATCGAGCAAATATTTGGGCTCTCAAATCGGTGGGAGTCAAAAGAATTATATCTTTTTCAGCAACAGGAAGCCTTCGAGAGGAAATCAAACCAGGCGAGTTTGCTCTACCCTCACAATATTTTGATTTTGTAAAAGATGGACGTCCCAAGAGTTTTTTTGGAGATGGATTGGTAGCTCACATTACGTCAGCTGAACCAGTTTGCAGCACACTGCGGAATCAGATATTTAGTTCTGGTCAGACTTTGAAATTACCCATTCATGATAATTTGACCTATGGTTGTGTGGATGGTCCTCGTTTGGGAACCCGGGCTGAAAGTTTCTTTTTACGGGATTCAGCTGGATGTGATTTAGTGGGTATGACGAATATACCAGAAGCCTTTCTGGCCAGGGAGGCACAGATGTGTTACTCTACTGTAGCCATCCCCACGGACTACGATTGTTGGATGGATGACCCTAGCCAGCATGTGACTGTGCCTCAGCTACTTAAGCGATATAGTGAAAGTTTGGAAAGTGCGCTGGGATTGCTCAAACACACCATCCAAAATCATGATCATCAGCAAAAATGTGAGTGTCAATCCAGTCTGGAGGGAGCACTTATGTTTGATCCTACCCTTCTGAGTGGTGGACATAAAATCATGATGGATGTTCTGCTTAAATAGATGAATTCAGCCCATTGAATCGGAGAGCTCGCATCAAATCCCGAATTAGAATATTTCTCATCCTTGCAGTCATTCTCCTGCAAACCAATTTGAGTTATTCACAAAAAATTTCTAACAGAGACTGGCTCATCTCAGGGTCAGAGATGGGGTTAGCTATTGGACTTGAACTTTATGGAAAAAAACATTTTGTTCCAGAGAAGCCTCGATTTGATTCTCCCAATTCCTTGGATAGATATATGCGAGATAAATTATGGGCTGGCCTTAACAAACAAGATGGGGCCAGAACCTGGAGTGATAGACTGATTTATGGATTTAGCATGTCAAGTCTCCTCTGGGGACCCATGCTGGCGGAGGATAAGGAGCTAGCCTTATTGATCAATGCACGTGTGTTTGCTGCAAACAGCATCATGACCAGTCTCGTGAAGATCGGTGCAGCCAGAGAGCGCCCCTATCACTATTTTGGTACACGTAGCTCTGAAGGCTCCAAAGATTTCACATCGTTTTTCAGCGGCCATAGTAGCGTTGCCTTCTCACAGGCTGTTGCAAATTCCATGATTTTGAGTCGTTCCTATCCACAATACGAATCAGCCATATGGTCAGGGCTACTGGGAGTTGCAGGTCTCACTGCGTATTTGAGGGTTGCAGGGGATATGCACTATTTTACGGATATCCTTGCTGGGGCCATAACAGGCTCTTTGATTGCCTGGACGGTCACTCGCTCAGAGCTAAAACGATTCGGAGTAGATGACAATCAAAACAGCATTACCCTTCAAAGCCGAGGGAACGGGTCAAATTTTGTTATTTCGCTTAAAATACCGTTGGGCTAAAACAAGTTTTGAACGTATTTTTACAAATCACATATTTGAATATAGGAGTTGAATAAAATGACCGAAAAGTTACCTGGGAAAAGTAACCAGCAATCGTGGATTGCTATTGTTATCATCGCCATCGGCGCCATCTTTCTTTTACAAAGTCTGAATATTATGCATCTCGGTCATTTTTTGAGCGAGTGGTGGCCTGTTATCCTCATCGTAGCAGGATTCTTAAAACTCAAGAGTGATGATCGCCGCAACGGATCAATTCTGTTTATAGTTGGTCTCGTTCTGCTTTCTGCGACTCTGGATTTTATTAATTGGGGGAGCATCTTTAAACTATGGCCACTGGCTATTCTTTATGTAGGTGTATCCATGCTTCTTAAATCAAAAGGGAAGCCCGGTCTATCCTTTTCAACAGTCACATCAGAGGATGATGATTTTATCAATGCCACTGCCATATTTGGGGGTGTTGAAAAGAAGATTCACAGCCAGGCCTTTAAGGGAGCCAATGTAATGGCCCTTTTTGGGGGAGTAGAAATTGATCTCACCGATGCAAAAGCCATTGAAACTGGCTGTGTGGTAAACGTAACTGCTTTGTTTGGCGGAGCAGAGATTCGAGTACCTGAAGACTGGAATGTCATCGTCACTGGAACCCCTATATTTGGTGGGGTTGAGGACAAATCCAAGGGCGGGGCGGAAGGTGCCACGAACATTACATTGAACTGTACTGTGGCATTTGGAGGTTTAGAGATTAGAACCTGATCGCCACAGCTAAGATACATTTTTTCCAAAAGGCCGGTTTTAACCGGTCTTTTGTTTATTCTGAACTGTTTAATCTTTACCAGTAAATCCCTTTTGTGCCCCTGTATGCTCGTTTATATTGGCGTGCTTTTTTAAACCATGATGCCCCTGTAGCTCAGCAGGATAGAGCAACGCTTTCCTAAAGCGTAGGTCAGGTGTTCGAATCACCTCAGGGGTACGAAAAAACCCATGAGGCGGGAGCCGGGGTTCATTATTGACAATAGTAATTTTGAAGGGATATGATATCCGATGTTGACGCCAAAAAAGAAACTAACAAAAAAAGAATTAAAGCATGATCCATTGCTGGATACCCTGGAGAAAGGACAACAGTTCTACGAGGAAAATAGCAAACAGATCTTAACAGGGGTTGTAGCTGTAGCCGTTATCATTGTATTAGCATGGGGATGGATGAATAATCTGGAAACCACTCGAAGCGAAGCCATGCTGGCCAGTACAAAAGCCACGATAGCTGCCGTTACTGGAATGGATGACAATGTTCTCGCTGAACTTGAGCGTGTCGTTGATGAATATGGTGACAACTCTGCTATATCCCAGGCTACCTACCAACTAGGTGTTGCCAAACTGCAGGCCAATGATCTGGATGGTGCCAGAGATCTGTTTACAACAATGGCAAATAGCTCAGACAAACAGCTCATGCTGGCTGGAACATTGAAATTGGCATATATCCTTGAAAAAGAAGCTAATTATGCCGATGCTGCTTCACTTTATGGTGAGGTTGGTGCTTTAAAAGAAGGTGTCGTTTCTGAGTATGCCATGCTACAAGCTGGATATGCATATATCGCTGATGGAAATGTCGCCAGCGCCGATAAAATTGTAAAAGAACTTTTAGATGAAAAACCGACAGGAAAATTCCTGGAACAGGTGAAATATTTAGAAGGCAAAGTGTTGGAGAAATAATTGCAATTATTGAACTTGCAATCAGGGCTCTCCCCGAATATATTTCGCCCGCAAAGTGGGTTGAATGACCCACTTTGTTTATTTGTAAAGGGTATGAAGACGCGAAGTGAATTGGACCGATGAAGAAATAAAAGCCGGAATAGAGCATTGCTTTGAAGGTGCTGAGGACATTTTCCTCGTTGATGTAACATTGAATGCATCACGGGGTGGTTTCCAGCTCATTGCAAAGTGTGACAGTGATTCCGGTATCACCATTGACCAATTGGCTCGTGTTAATCGATCCATTCATAATAATCTTATACTCCCCGGATTAGATATTGAGAAGGTTTCTGTCGAAGTCACCTCACCCGGTGCGAGCTTCCCGGTAAAATTGGCCCGTCATTTTAATAGATTGTCTGGGCACTCTATGAAAATTGAACATCGCTCTGAAGCGATGCAAAACCCCCTGGATGGCGAGATCGTATCGGCCACTGATGAATCACTTACTCTCAAAGTAGATGATGAAGAGATGGTCTTGAATATGGTTGATGTCATTCAAGGCAAAGTAAATATGCGATGGTAGAAGGAGGATTGACCCCTTGATCAGTAAAATTATCATTGAATCGTTTATCCAGCTGGCAAAGGATAAGGATATTGACCGTAAAGAGTTGGCTGATATCATTAAAGAAATCTTTGAAGCTTTGATTCAGAAGAAATATGGAAACGTTGACAACTTTGATGTAATCGTCAACATGGATAAGGGTGAGATTGAAATCTACCAGGAAAAAGAGGTCGTTGAAGTTGTCGATGATCCCGATTTTGAAGTAGATGTCAAGACCGCTCAGGAAATCGCTCCCGATCTTGAAATTGGCGACCCCTTTATCGATGTTGTGGATCCTGCAACCTTTGGACGCCGCCTGATTACCTTTGCCCGTCACGTTATGGCTCAGAAAATTCAGGAATTTGAACGCGATCAGATTTATCGTGACTACTCAAGCCGCGTTGGTGAAATCATTATTGGTGAGATTCATCAGATTCGTCGCGATGCCCTCTTTGTGAATATTGACAAAGCTGAGCTCAAGATGCCCCGTGAAGAGCAGATATACAGCGAACGTTATCGTCGCGGTGACAGTGTCCGTGCTATCATTAAAGAGGTTCGCTCTGATAAACGCGGTCCAGAAATTATCATTTCACGTGCCGACCCAAGCTTCCTACACAAATTGTTTAAGAATGAAGTACCAGAGATTGAAGATGGTATCATTGACATCCGCACACTCTTCAGAGAACCAGGTGATCGTACCAAGATTATTGTTGAGTCTCATGACAAACGTATTGATGCTGTGGGTGCTTGTGTGGGTATGAAGGGTAGCCGAATCCAGGTTATTGTTCGCGAATTGAACGGTGAAAAAATTGATATCATCAATTACACGTCAGAACCACAATTGCTGGTTACTCGTGCACTGTCTCCGGCCAAGCCCTATCGTGTGACCATTGATTATGAAAACCATAGAGCTTTGGCATTGTTTGAAGCTGAAGACATTTCCATCGCAATTGGTAAGAACGGGCAAAATGTCCGACTCGCATCCAAAGTGACTGGTTTTGAGATCGACGCAAAATCTCGTAGTGAGGTTGAAGGACCAGTTGTGGTCGAAGTATATCTCGAAGAGGTCGAGGGTCTTCCCAAGCGTGTTGTCTCAATTCTTGCTGAAAATGGCATTGACACGGTGAATGAAGTTGTCAATACCAGCAAGGAAGCCTTGCTAAGCTTGAAGGGTCTCGGAGAGAAATCACTAGACGAGTTCATGGCCGCACTGATGGATAAAGTTGAAGTAAAAGTTGAAGTCATCGAAGAGGTCGTAGAAGTAGACAACTCTGATGAGGAAAAAGCTTAGGTAGCTGCTACTGGAAACAGTTTTAGAATGTCTCCGGTTTTGCAGGGCTGAGGTGTTTCTGCTTAAAAGGGATGAGGAAAGAGGAACGATTGGATAAACCAAAACGAATATACCAAATTGCGAAGCAGATTAATATCTCTCATAGTGAGATAGTGACTTTTCTCAAGGATCAGGGACTTGATGTAACCAATCATATGAGCCCTGTTGACGAAGAGACACACAATCTTATTCTCAAAAACTTTGCTTCTGATCTCTATCAAATCGAATTGGATCAGAAAGAAGTTGATCGCAGAGCCCTTGAAGAGCAGCGTCGTATAGAAGAAGAAGAACGTATCCGCAAGGCTGATGAAGAAAAACAGGCTCGTGAGGATGAAGATCGTTCAAGGCGAGATGCTGAAGAGCAACGTCGTCAAGAAATCGAAGATGCCAAGCGCAAAGCAGAAGAAGATCGCAAAGAAGCCATTGCCAAAGCCAAGCGAGATATTGAAGAAGAAGAAAATCGCAAACTTGCTGAAGCACAAGCCACCAAAGAGCGCGAAGAACTGGAACGACAGAAGAGTGCAAAGAAGGCTGCCAAGCCTACTATTTTGCGTCCTGGTGAGGATCCTGATAAAAAGACAGAAGAATCCACCAAAGATAAAATTATCGCCAAGAAAATTGAGCGTAAGATTAAGCATGTTGTGAAAGCAACTGCCCCTAAGGGTAAGGGCAAACCTGTTAAAAAACGCCGTACCTTTGATCAGAAGGAAGTTGATGCCTCTATTAAAAAGGTCATGACTTCCCTTGATACAGGTAAAAAGCGTAAACGTCGTAGAGATGGAAAACAGGAAGAAATGACGGAAGATCAAGCTTATCGAGTTTCCGAGTTTGTTTCTGTTCATGATTTTGCCGATCTCGTAGAAATCGACGTTGCTGATATCATCAGCAAGTGTATGGATATGGGCATGATGGTGACCATCAATCAGAGAATTGATAAGGACACCATTGAACTTCTTGCAGAAGAATTTGAAATTGCAGTCGTCTTTGAAGACAATACCGTTACAACCATGGATGAAGAGATTGCTCTCGAAGAAGTTGATGAAGCGGATCTAAAACCTCGTCCACCTGTGGTGACCATTATGGGCCACGTTGATCATGGTAAAACTTCCTTGCTGGATTATATCCGCGAGGCCAATGTTATCTCTGGTGAAGCAGGGGGTATTACCCAGCATATTGGCGCCTACTCAGTGTCTGTTGGTGATGATAAACTGATCACCTTCCTGGATACGCCTGGTCACGAAGCCTTTACAGCTATGCGTGCCCGTGGAGCACAAGTCACAGATATCGTTATTATTATCGTCGCAGCTGATGATGCTGTGATGCCTCAAACCATTGAAGCCATTGACCATGCCAAGGCTGCCGGTGTCCCCATTGTATTTGCCATCAATAAGATGGATGTTCAGGGTGCAGATGCCGAACGTGTTCGACGCGAACTTTCAGAGCGTGACATGCTGGTTGAGAGTTGGGGTGGAAAAATTCCAGATGTTGAGATTTCTGCGAAGATGGGAACCAACATTGATGAATTGCTCGAAACCGTCGCACTTGAAGCTGAAGTCCTTGATCTAAAGGCTAATCCTTCGGGTAAAGCTCGTGGAATAGTGGTTGAATCGAAACTTGATAAGGGTGTCGGAGCGTTGGCAACCGTGCTGGTGAGCAGAGGAACTATCAAAATTGGAGATCCCTTCGTTTGTGGAGATTACTCTGGTCGCGTTCGGGCACTAAAAGATGATCACGGCAAAAGAATTAAAAGCGCCGGACCATCTACTCCAGTAGAAATTCTTGGTTTTAGTGATGTCCCACGTGCAGGTGATAACCTGATTGTCATGAAAAATGACAAAGAGGCACGTGAGGTCAGTGAACAACGTCGTTCCCTACGTAGAGAACAAGATTTCAAGCGTATGCGTCATACGACACTTGATCAAATTTCTCTGCAGATATCTGAAGGAAAGGTAAAAGAAGTTCCTCTCCTTATTAAGGGTGATGTGGATGGTTCCATTGAAGCGTTGGCTGATTCATTTATGAAAATGTCCACCAGTGAAGTTGCAGTACGCATTATTCACCGTGGAATCGGAATGATTAAAGAATCTGATGTACTGCTTGCAGCAGCTTCTGAGGCAATCATTGTAGGTTTTAATGTGACTGCCGATAGCAATGCCAAGCTTCTGGCCAAAGCCGATGACGTTGAAATTCGTTACTATGATGTAATCTATGCAGCTGTTGATGATGTCTTTCAAGCCCTGGAAGGCTTGCTTGAGCCTGATGTGGTTGAGAATGAAATTGGAAAAGCTGAAGTCACAGACCTTTTCAAAATTCCAAAAATTGGTATCATTGCCGGATCTATGGTTACAGAGGGTGTTGTTCGCCGAAATGCCAAAGTTCGACTCATTCGTGAAGGGGAGACGTTATTCAACGGAGAGTTGAATGCGCTCAAACGTTTCAAGGATGAAGTCAAAGAAGTCATGGAAGGTAATGAATGTGGAATTTCATTGAAGGACTTTAGCAAAATTAAAGTCGGTGATGTGATGGAATTCTACTCAGAAGAAATTATCAAGCGCAAATTGGAATCTTCTGCAAAGAAAAAGTGACCCCTCGGATAAAGTGAAGTAAATGGGTATTGCAAGACAACAGCGGGTCGCAGAGGCCATCAGAGCAGCCGTGGCTGAATATCTGATATTAAACCTGGCAAATGCTACACCGGGCTTTGTTTCTGTCACCAAAGCAAAAATGACCCCTGATCTGAAAATATCTTATGTCTACTTCTCTATATATGGAAGTGAAGAGGATGTAGCTTTTACTTTTAAAACCTTAGAACAACATAATGGTCGGGTCCGCTTTCACGTTGGCAAAGAAGTCCCACTCAAATATGTCCCTGAACTCAAGTTCTTTATTGATGATTCACTAGGTTACGCCGATAAAATGAATCGGGTGATGAAAGATTTATGATCTCCAATGAGCATATCATCAATATTGATAAACCAATGGATTGGACCAGTTTTGACGTCGTACGAAAAGTACGCTATACAACCAGAATCAAGAAGGTTGGTCATGCCGGTACTCTGGATCCCTTTGCCACGGGTGTGCTTATCGTTTTAACCGGTAAAAATACCAAACGTCAAAATGAATTCATGGATATGCCCAAGACCTATGATGCTGAGATCCTTCTGGGAAATCAGACTGATACTGGAGATAGAACTGGAGCTGTTGTTGAAACCGCACCTGTACCGGAATTATCAGAAGCTATGATTCTTGAAGCTCTGTCAGAATTCAAGGGTGAGATTCAACAGATTCCACCCATGTATTCAGCGAAAAAAGTTGATGGTCAGAAGCTGTACAAGTTGGCTCGCAAGGGTAAGGTTGTGGAGCGTAAGCCATCCATGATAACCATATATGACATCGAGCTTAAATCATGGACAAGCGATCAAATAAATATTTGTGTCAAATGCGGTCGCGGGACCTATATAAGAGTTTTGGCTGAGGATATCGCCCAAAAACTTGGTACACTGGCTCATGTTAAAGAATTGAAAAGAACGGCGATAGGTGACTATCGCATAGAGGATGCCTTGAGCATACCAGAGTTTATTGAAAAATGGAAATCGTCCGCTGCTTAGAAGATTTTCCTGAGCTGAACGGTTGCGTGGCTACCATCGGAAGCTTTGATGGTATTCATCGTGGTCATCAGTCCTTGATTGAAAGATGCATTTCTGAGGCACAGGAACGCGGATTGCCATCAGTGGTCATCACATTTCATCCTCATCCTCAGGAATTGTTGAGGGATAGTGATCTTAGACCCATTCGCTTATTGACAGGTATCGAAGAAAGAGCATCTCTTATTGAGCGATATGCTCCAGTTGATTTTCTCCTGGTACTTGACTTTAATCGTGGGTTTTCAAGTATGATTGCCGATGAGTTTGCCAAGACCGTCCTTGAGGATACGCTTGGAGTCAAGCATGTTGTGGTGGGATATGATCATCGTTTTGGTCATAACCGTGCTGGAGATGCTAAATGGCTCGAGCAACGAGGTGAGAATAAGGGTTATAATGTCAGTGTTGTGGGTCCCATTAATAATGAGAATCTGCCAGTAAGCAGCACACTTATCAGGGATCACATCCAATCTGATCGTTTGGATCTTGCCAATGCCATGTTAGGGCATGCCTACACAATATTTGGCACTGTTGTGCATGGTGATGAGAGGGGACAGAGTCTTAATTTTCCAACTGCGAACATTGATCCGCATGCGGAAAATAAGTTGATACCAAACAAGGGCGTGTATCTTGCCCGGGTCAAGACGGATGCATTTTCCAGTTTTGGAATGTGTAATGTTGGGGTTCGCCCAACTTTTAAGAATGGTAAGGAGATCACAATAGAAGTGAATCTCTTTAATATTCCAGAGGGGAAAGAAAATTTGTATGATCAAGATGTGATTCTTGAGTTCTTACAAAAATTAAGAGATGAAAAGAAATTTTCCAGTGTGGATGATTTAATAAAACAATTAGAAAATGATAAAAAAACGTGTATAGCGATAATCGAAAATTATCGGGATGTCTGAAGGAGGACACATGTCAATAACAAATGAAGAAAAGGCTGCTCTCGTCAAAGAATATGGCGAAAATGAGAAGGATACCGGATCAACAAGCGTCCAGGTTGCCATTCTCACGACTCAGATTAGAAATCTGACAGAGCACTTGAAAGCCTACAAGAAAGACCACCACAGCCGCCGCGGCTTGCTCAAAATGGTTGGGCAACGTCGCCGCCTGCTACGCTACATCCAGAAAAGTGATGCAGCTGAATACAAAGCTTTAATTACGAAGCTTGGTATACGTAAATAGGAATTGGAGATATTTTGATTAAAAAAGAAATGATGCTGGGCGGACGTACGCTTAGTCTTGAAACAGGTCGCATGGCCAGACAAGCTGGTGGTTCCGTAGTCGCCATGTATGGTGAAACCACTGTACTGGTGGCAGCAACTGCATCAAAGCGTGAAGACAATAGCAGGGATTTTTTCCCACTGCAAGTCGAATATAGAGAAAAAGCATATGCTGGTGGTAAAATCCCCGGTGGCTTTTTCAAGAGAGAAGCACGACCTTCTGAGAAGGAAATTCTCAGTTCTCGTATGACGGATAGACCTATTCGTCCACTTTTCCCTGAAAGTTTTAACAATGAAACTCAGGTTATGATAACTGTCGTTTCAAGTGACGGTGAGAACACAGCTGACTCATTGGGTACTATTGGTGCCTCATTTGCCCTGTCTATCTCAGATATCCCCTGGAATGGCCCTGTAGCTTCAGTGCATGTCGGTCGTATCGACGGAGAACTCATTCTTAACCCAACCTATGCTCAGGCTGAAGAATCAGAAATGGATATTACCATTACTGGTACTGCCACTGATGTGGTTATGGTTGAAGGTGAAGCTGACGAAGTATCTGAAGAAGTTATGGTTGAAGCACTTGTCTTTGCCCAGAAATATATCGCAGAAGTTGTCGCTTTCCAGCAAAGTATCATCGATGAGATAAAGCCAGTAAAACGCGAACTCAAAGTTGATGAGACCAAAGAAGCCATCGTTGCTGATGTGGACTCCGCTATTGATGAGGCTGCCCTGACGGCATTGAATTCAATTGTTTTGAAGTCAGAACGACAAGATGCCCGTGATGCTGCAAAAGAAGAACTCATTGCCAAGTATGAAGAAACTTATCCAGATCACCTCAAGGTAGTTGGAGAAGTTTTTGGCAATCGTCTAAAAGCCAACATTCGTGAAAGAATTATGGCCAAAGGTGAACGTGTTGATGGTCGTGGATTGAAAGAAATCCGTCAAATCACTGCAGAAGTCGGTGTCTTGCCACGTGTTCATGGTTCAGCTCTGTTTACCAGAGGTGAAACCCAGGCATTGGTAGTCACAACACTAGGTACCAAGTTAGATGAACAAATCATCGACAATGTGGATCAGGACTATAAAAAGTCATTCTATCTACATTATAACTTCCCACCTTATTGTGTGGGTGAGACTGGACGTATCGGTTTTACTGGTCGTCGTGAAATTGGTCACGGAAACCTGGCAGAGCGTAGTCTGAAACCTTTCCTTCCTGGTAAGGAAGACTTCCCATATACCGTACGTCTCGTATCCGAGATTCTTGAGTCAAACGGCTCATCTTCCATGGCAAGTGTCTGTGGTGGTTCATTAGCTCTTATGGATGCTGGTGTTCCAACCAAGAAAACAGTTGCTGGAATCGCTATGGGACTCATCAGTGATGGAAAACGCTTTTCTGTCCTTTCTGATATCCTTGGAGATGAAGATCATTACGGTGATATGGATTTCAAGGTCACAGGAACAAAAGATGGTATCAACGCTATCCAGATGGACCTCAAAATCGAGGGTATCAGTGCTAAACTCATGACCGAAGCCTTGATTCAGGCCAAAGAAGGTCGCGAGCACATCATTGACATCATGGAAGCTGCTATGCCTGCTGCACGTGAAGAACTTTCTCCACATGCTCCCAGATTCATCACAATCAGAATCAAACCTGATCAGATTGGTGATGTCATTGGACCACAAGGCAAAATCATCAAAGCCATCCAGGCTGATACCGGCGCAACTGTCGAGATCGACCAGGAGGGTATTGTATTTGTCTTTGCAGAAACTGCTGAAGGTGCTGAAGCCGCTGCTGAACGTATTAACGGAATCGTCCGTGTACCAGTAGCTGGTGAAGAGTTTGAAGCCAAAGTAGTACGCTTAATGTCATTTGGTGCTTTTTGTGAATTTCTACCTGGCAAACAGGGACTGGTCCATATCAGTGATCTGGAATATGCTCGCGTAGAAAAGGTTGAAGATGTTCTTAATGTTGGTGACACCGTCAGAGTAAAATTGATGGAAGTTGACGACAGTGGACGCTACAATCTGAGCCGCAAAGCACTTCTCGAAAAACCTGAAGGTTGGGTTGAACCACCCAAGAGACCTCGCCCACAGCGTGATAATAATCGCGGTGGTGGTAGGGATCGTGGCGGTAGAGATCGCGGACCTCGTCGGGACAACAATCGTCGGTAAATTGCTGAAGTGACCTCACTTCGTAAGCAAACGACACTATCGAACGGACTGACCATCGTTACTGAAACGGTGGACACAGTCCGTTCGGTGGCTTTAGGCATCTGGGTGCGAGCAGGGAGTCGTTATGAACCCGAGCCCCTGGCTGGTATCTCACATTTCCTGGAGCATACTGTTTTTAAGGGCACCAAAAATCGGTCTACCTTTGAAATAGCTTCATCTCTGGAGAGCGTGGGTGGACACCTCAACGCCTTTACCACCAAGGAGTATACCTGCTATCATGCCAGATTTCTCAGTGAGTATCTGGAGGAGGCAGTTGATGTGCTCTCAGATTTACTGCTTCATCCTACTTTTCCTACAGCTGAAATAGAACGTGAGAAATCCGTTGTTTTGGATGAATTACGCGATAGCAAAGAT
Source organism: Fidelibacterota bacterium (assembly GCA_018673925.1). Taxonomy (GTDB): domain Bacteria; phylum Fidelibacterota; class UBA8477; order UBA8477; family JABMPR01; genus JABMPR01. The sequence goes on along the minus strand of JABHBL010000022.1, from coordinate 337,565 downwards.
GTTCCAGAAGAATTAGCCTTTGATACTTTTGAAAGATTCCTTTATCCTGATAACTCTATTGGGAAACCCATTTTGGGAAATGAGACATCTATTAAGGGCTTTACACCTGAAGCTTTGACAGCATATCTGGATCAAAACTATAGCCCCGAAAACACGATAATCGTGGCTGCTGGTTTTGTGGATCATGAGGCACTCGTAAAGTTGATTGAAGAGAGATATGATCGTCCTGGATCAGGTGCCAATCAATTTGAGTCTATTGATACAACTAGTTACATCCCTGGTAAGGAAATCCGAACCAAGGATATTCAACAAAGTCATCTTATAACTGGCTTACCCATTTTTTCCGTTTTTGATGAACGGCGTTATGATATAGCCGTACTTAATTCCATCCTGAGTGGGGGAATGAGTTCCAGATTATTTCAAAATATTAGAGAAGCCCATGGTGTTGCCTATCAAATATTTTCTTTTATCAACCTCTACCGAGATACAGGATCTTTTGGGGTATATCTAGCGACAGATCCAGCAAAACGCGATCTCGCAGTTGAATTAACCCTTACTGAGCTTGAAAAAATGGTCAAAGACCCTGTGAGTGATGCCGAACTTGAAATGGTCAAGGCACAATACAAATCAGGAATAGTCATGGGTGATGAATCCATGGAGAGACGTATGATGCGTCTGGGTCGCCAGCAGATATATTATGGTGAGAATATCGGTTTAGATAAATTTCTTAAAAAGATTGAAGCGATTGATGTGGAAAGAATTCAAGTCTTGGCACGAGAATTGTTCAATCCCGATAGGTTTTTTACTAGCATTTTGGAGCCGGCTAGCGCAGTCTAGAGGACCGTCCCAAGGGGAGTTCGAGTTCGAGGTTTTCGAGCGTGGACATGCACAACCGTCCAAGTATTATCATAGGAGGCGAATATGATCGTCGGAGTACCCAAAGAAATAAAAACGAATGAGAATCGTATTGCAATGACTCCCGGTGGAGTTGAATCGTTGGTTGCCAATGGTCACAAAGTCATCGTAGAAGACAATGGTGGTATCAACAGTGGCTTTACCAATGAGATGTATATCAAATCTGGTGCTGTTATAGAGCCCGATGTTGATAAAATCTGGGCAGATGCTGACATGATTGTTAAGGTAAAAGAGCCACAGGCAGTTGAAATTGCTCGAACCAGACCTGGGCAGATAGTCTTTACCTATTTTCACTTTGCCGCAGATGAAGCACTCACAAAAGGATTTCTTGAGACTAACGCCTGGGCTGTCGCCTATGAAACTGTAGAGAATAAAGCTGGAAATCTGCCTTTATTAGAGCCTATGAGCGAAGTTGCTGGACGAATGGCTACACAGGAAGGCGCACGTTTCCTCGAGCATAAGAGTGGTGGGCGCGGAGTGCTCTTAGGTGGAGTTCCTGGAGTGAAGCCTGGAACCGTTATGGTCTTGGGCGGTGGTATCGTTGGTACCCATGCTACAAAAATTGCAGCCGGCATGGGCGCTCAGGTTTACATCATGGATATTAACCTGGATCGTCTTCGTGATTTGGATGACTTTATGCCAAAAAATGTTACTACAATTTATTCTTCACCAGCCAACATTCGTGAACTATTGCCTGAAGTTGACCTGGTTGTTGGAGCTGTCCTTCTGCCAGGAGCAAAAGCTCCACGGCTAATTACTCGCGATATGCTAAGTCTTATGAAAAAGGGTTCAGTTATTGTTGATGTTGCCGTTGATCAGGGTGGTTGTGTGGAAACCTGCAAACCAACAACTCACGAAGATCCAACTTTTGTTGTTGATGGTGTGGTTCACTATTGTGTTGCCAATATGCCAGGCGCCGTTCCATATACTTCGACAATTGCCTTAACAAATGCAACCTTGCCATATATTATAAAACTGGCCAACAATGGAGTCGAAGCAGCGCTTAATGCTGATGATGGTTTTGCTCTTGGTCTAAACATGATTGATGGCAAAGTCACCTGCGAGGCTGTTGCCGAAGCATTTGGCCTGGAGTATACTCCTTTAGATCAGGTCTTGAGCTAAATTTTGTCATTCCCTGTTTATAACAGGGGCCTGGTATATCACAAGGTCTCTGAAAAATTTGAGTGGGGAGTAACAACAACTACACCGCAACAATTTAGGACCCAGATGCTGGAACTCCGGCGTCTGGGTTTTTCATTTTCCAGCATTAAGAATTATGATCCAACCTTAAATCAGATAATGATCACTTTCGATGATGGTTATTCCTGCATCAATGAATTTGCAGCACCCGTGCTGGATGAGGTTGGTGGCCTGGCTACTGTGTTTGCCATCACGGACTATGTGGGTAAGAAGAACAGCTGGGATTATTTTCCTGAGAACAAACAGGTCAGTCACATGAATTGGTCTGAACTTCGAAACTTGCATGAGCAGGGGTGGGAGATTGGCTCTCATGGAAAAACACATCGTCGTCTCATTGCAATGGATCATAAAAAAATTCAGGATGAATTGGTTAGCTCCAAAAAACATATTGAAGATCAGATCGGTAGCGAAGTCACAACATTTTGCCCACCTTTTAATGCCTGGAATTCAGATCTTTTGATTCAGATCGAAGAAGCGGGCTATACGAAAGTTGCCATATCCTATCCGCTTACTGGGTTACCCAAATGGGGTGGAAGCTTTATTCCTCGGCTCGGTGTATATCTGCATGACAGCAAACCATTGTTCCTTGGGAAAATATTTGCAAATCCATTGGCACCATTGGAGATCCTCCAGCAACAAATGATTAATATCGCTGGCGATGGCAAGATATTGGAGAGTTGGTTAAAACCCCTAAAGCCGGGTTCATAGGCACACGACATCAGTCTGGTGTTTGAAAGATATAAAAAAGACCCCGCTTTTGCAGGGTCTTTTTTGTTTTGAGCGGAGAGAGTGAGATTGACAGCGGGCTTTGCCCTCGTCTTACTCCACTTCATTACGTTTCGAACCATCGTGCAAATCTGCACTACTGTTGTAGTTCGAATATATGATTCCATACAATGGGTGCGGAGAGAGTGAGATTCGAACTCACGGTACGTTGCCGCACACACGCTTTCCAAGCGTGCGCCTTAAGCCACTCGGCCACCTCTCCATTTATCAAATGCCTGATTGTTCAAGCGGCTGGCAATATATTTCCGTACTATCCATTCACAAAAGCTAAATATCAGGTCGATTAAATGTTTATCAAATGACTGACCCATACATTGGCAAAAATCTCCTTGAAGCAATCCAAGATTAGCGCTTGATAGACAAGGTGTTTCCTAGATCACATCTACACGTAAAGACTTGTTTCAAACATGAGTTATCATAAATTTCATGATTAATAAAAAATGGTCTACAGACCAATTAAAGGGTACAGAGTATTATGCTTTTGTATTTCAGCAATTTTAGATGTCAGGCTTTAAGGTTTATGATGATCACAGTGGGACTGTTGGTTCTAACCGTATTATCACCGGGTCTCTATGCCCAGGAAGAAGATCTATTTGGTGATTCTGAAGGTGATAGCCTCCTATTTGGTGATGAATTTGATCTTGGTGGAGATGACTTCTCCTTTGAAACTGAAGATGAGACCGACTCTGAAACAGAAGCAGGTGGAGAAGACGACTTTTTTGGTGATTTCGGGGATGATGAAGAAACTGAAGAGGATACAGCTTCCCAGGCTGAGACAGACTCAGCTGAAGTGGATGAATGGGGTCTGGATACAGAAGAGGACTACGAGAGCCTCATAACCAGGACAGGCGATGGAAGTGTTTTAGAAGAAGTTGCTGATCATCCTCTTGATCTTGGCAAATACGTTGAGGGTACCATTTTTGAAGATACTGGATTCACGCTCTCCATTTATTCACCGCAGATGGTCCCTGACGCATTAGATACCTGGTATTCCTTTATGGACGTATCCTTGACAAGTGAATTACCCTGGCATTTCACCTTCGATCCTGTGGAGCTTTCCTTCTCTATAGATATTTCCAGCTTCAAGTTTGTGAATTCCTTTCCCGCTGGAGGAAAATTCAAGGGTTTTTCCATCATGCCTATGGCAAGAGCTGAAATTTATGGTGCTGAGCTTGAATTTGGTCTCGGTATGTATACACCAACTTTTGGTGTCATGGCTGGGCTTGGATACACATATCAATTCCATTCCCTGTTCTTCTCTGCTGGGTATCGCTGGAACTGGGCCTATAACATTGATCCCATTGGTTCAATCTGGTGGTTGGAACCCAGGTTAACAACTGGCGTAAAGTTTTGGTAATCCAGGAAAATTGAGCTAGAAGAAAACTTGGTATGTTGAAATGGCTTAAAATATGGACCCTCCTGACGCTTGGCATCATCTTGATGCTAGTTACTCCAGTTCTGGCTCAAGATACAGCTGAGCAAGGCGAAGACGGGGGACAGGATACATCAATGGTCTTTGGTGATGGTCAGGATGGCTCAGGCAATACGGACTATGACTACGATGCCCTTGTAAAAGAATTATATGGTAGTGAAGAGGATGTGCAAGCTGAACCTGAACCAGCGGAAGTTGTTGCAGAGAAGAAAAAGGCCACGAAACGAACAGAAGTACAAGGACCAGCAGTTGGAATGTTTAAGAATAGCAGATTGAACGGGTCATACCTGTCATTCAATATGGCTTCACCCTTTGCTGTTGCTGGAGCTCTTGAATCATGGTATTCCTATATTGATGGCGGTATGGCTATAAAACTACCCTATGTAGTTTATGTAGAAAGTATACCCTTATACTTCCTGTTTGAGGCATCTACTTTTAGCTTTGAGAATACTTTTCCCGAGGGTGGCTCCTTTTCAGGAATATCATATACAATCCAGGCTTCGGCTATTGGGGATCAGTCAAGTGCTGCCTTTGGTTTTGGTTTCTGGGAATCAAATATGGGCAGTTTGGTTGAATTGGGCTATCGGTTCAGGCCAACGAGAAACTCATTTCTCCGCGTGGGCACTCGCGGGGTTCTTATAACTGATTTAGATACTTTGGGACCGGTATGGTGGGCAGAGATGCGTCTCTCAATCGGACTGGAACTGTAAATAATTTGAAAAGAAAATAGAGAATGCAATTATGAAGAATTCAGCAAAAACTGGCGTTGTTAGAATATTTGAGCGAGGTCTCATTTTCTTCTTATTAATGGGTTCTCTTGTCATGGGACAGACTTTTGCCCCAACGGGCGGAACCGTTGTGAGCGACCGCTGGAATGCTGGCAATACGGGTGGAACCTTTAGTTTTACTGTGCCAGGAGATACATTGATTGGGAAATATCAAATTCAGTTATTCTCAAATGGTTTCCAGTCATCAACATTGTTGGCCGTTGATTTTTCAACTAGTACTGATTCATCCATAACCGTAACTTATACTGATGCTGAACTGCAAGCATTATCTGGATTCACTTCTGCAGGTAACACTCTTCAATTTAAAGTACAGTTTAAGCAATCTAACAATGCACCGTTAACTCTACTGGCTTTAGATCCACCATTTCAATTTGATGAAACTGCACCTGCAGATATTAGCCCAGATTCGGTACTTACAACTGGGTCAGTGATAAAAGCTGGGTATTGGAACTCAACCAGTACTGGCATAAAGGTTTATACCGATATAGATGCAGATGCTTCCTTAGAAGATGGCACCATTCAAATTCTGGGTTATTTTGGCGCAACAGCCACAATAGATGATACGATCAGCTCTCCTACTACATTAAACATATATCCAAATGACGATCAATTAGTTACTGTAAGTAATACACGAATAGAAAGCATTGGCGGTTTTACCGATGGTGAGGTATTAAAAATTGCTTCCATTATTACGGACTATGCTGGAAATTCAACAATTGTAAGTGCTAGTTCCTCAACGCTTAACGTTGATCAAACTGCTCCTACAATCGATGGATTTACCTCTACTCCGGTTTTTGGAACCTTTGGTATTGATGCGACACCATCAATTAGCATCGAATTTGATGAAGCAGTTACACTGGATGGTCAGATTGATATTGATCTAACAGGTGTCCCCACAGATGTGAGTATTGGAAGTTTTTCCAATGATGACTCTCCGTCTGGGACTTACACAGTTGTTGAAGGTGATAGTATTGGGGATTTGGATGTGGATTCAGTTTTGATCGCATTTGGATCGCTCCGAGACCTTGCAGGTAATGATGCAAATGTGAGCCGACTTGGCTCAATCCCTTTAGCCAGTAATAGTAATCTCCACATTGATGGAATTGCACCTCTCATTAAATCCTTTTCTTCTTCACAGCCTAGTGGAATACTGGGAATTGGGGACCAAATCGACATCACTATAAATTTTACTGATGAGGTAGAACTTGCTGGTTCTGGATCGCTCAAACTCTATTTAAATGGTGTTACAACCCCGGTTGATGTGAGTAATCCTAGTGGGAACTCTGTGACTGCCACTTATACAATTTCTGAAACTGATCAATCCACCGATTTATCGGTGGACAGCCTGTCATTGACAGACAGTGCCACGTTGAAGGATGATGGTGGAAATAGTGTGACTAATAGATTAACCCTTACTGGCGTGACTGATCTTGATGTTGCTAATGGTGAAGATGAACTAGTAATTGACGGTGAATATCCGGCTTCATTTACTGTCGGTCCATTTACAATTACCGGTCCCAATGTGGTTCCTCAATATTGGAATCAGGATAATAGTGGTATATCTGTTCGAGTCCCCGTTAATAATGATCCTTCCCTTGATGGGGGTACCATTCAATTGCAGGGTTATACAGGAACGAATACTGCTGAGTCAATTGGCGATGCTGTGACTCTAGAAACTGTTGGAGATACTCTTGATGTGTTGCTTGATTCTAGTTTTGTTGAGGGGATACCAGGGTTTTCGGATAGCAAAATATTTCACATTTCTGCTATCATCACAGATAATGCAGGCAATAGTAAACAGGGTGGTCCCAGTGCCATCAGTTACACAATAGATCAAACTTCTCCCACCATTTCAGGTATTACATCAAGTCCGTCTGACGATACGCTGGGAATTGGGAATTCGGCAACTATCACTTTGACTTTTAATGAGGAGGTAAAATTAATAGGTGCTGGTACATTAAGAACGACACTTGAGACTGGTGAACTAGTTGCTGATGCGGTTGCTACGTTGAGTAGTTTTTCACTCACAGATGTGGTAAATTTTTCCTACGAAGTATCTGCAGGTGAATCCAGCGCAGATTTGGACGTAATTTTAGTGTCAACCTCGGGAGCAACCCTGCAGGATTCGGCTGGAAATGAGGCTGATTTATCCACATTGCCTCCAGGTGAAAATTTGGTTGATAATAGTAACCTGGTTATCGATGGAGCAGCTCCCGTTATCCAAAGTATTTATGCAAGTACCGCAACCGATACCGCAGGTGTGGGTGAGATTGTTGATATTACAGTTCGATTCAATGAAAATGTGAGTTTTTCTGGTGGTGATTCATTAAATATAACTCTAGAGACCGGGGACACCGACCAAGTCATTTCTGCGACAAGTATTAGCGGAACTGAGATGATGGCCAGTTATACAGTATCTGTTGGTGATTCCAGTTTGGATCTTACAGTAATAAGTTTAGAGATGAATGCTGGTAGTCTGGTTGATGCTGGTGGAAATAGTTCTATTTTCACCCTTCCAGCAGATTCCAATCTGGCTGATAATGCAGCTATCAAGGTAGATGGAATAGCTCCGATAGCTTTTACAGTAGGTGCAGTAACGATTACCGGTCCCAATGTAGTTGCTGGATATTGGAATCAGGATAACAGTGGTATCTCTGTGAGTGTTCCCATCAAGAATGATCCTTCATTGGATGGTGGAACCGTTCAACTTCAAGGCTATATAGGGAGTAATACACCTGAGGATATAGGTGATCCAGTAGAACTGGTGGCCTATGGAAGTCCACTGGATGTAACCCTTGATTCCAGTGCAGTTGAAGGTATATCAAGTTTTGCTAATGGTGCGGAATTGCATTTCACTGCAGTTCTCACAGATAATGCTGGAAACAGTACTTCCGGTACAGAGAGTGCCAGTAGTTTCGATATTGATCAGCTATCACCTACGATAACATCCATATTTTCAGACCCCTCGGTTGATACCCTTGGTATTGGCGATAATGCAACCATCACATTGACTTTCAATGAAGATGTCAAGTTAGTTGGGGGTGGTACATTACGCACCGAGCTGGAGACAGGAGATGTTGTAGATGATGCTGTAATAACTCTGACCAGCTTTGCATTGACTGACTCAGTCATTATGTCTTATACAGTTTCAGCAGATGAGTATAGTACAGATTTAGATGTAAACTCTGTATCAACATCAGCAGCGACATTACAAGATTCTGCAGGTAATACTGCAGATTTATCAAGCATACCAACAGGTGAAAACCTGTCAGACAACAGCGCTCTGACAGTAGATGGTGAAGTTCCTTTTATCCAGAGTATCTATGCCGAAACCGCAGCTGATACACTTGGTATCGGTGAGAGTCTAGACATTACGGTTCGCTTTAGTGAGAATGTGAGTTTCTCAACAGGTAGTGAATTGCAGATTACACTGGATACAGGTGATGGTGTTGATCAGATCATAGATGCGACAGTTATATCCAGTGGAGAGGCCACAGCCACATTAACAGTAGCTGCAGGTGATTCCAGTCTTGATTTAACAGTCACAGGTATTGGAGTGGACGGTGGTGATATTATTGATATTGGTGGTAATGCAGTTGTGCTAACCACCCTTCCCGCCGATTCAAACCTGGCTGATAATGCAGCTATTATTGTTGATGGTAATGCCCCTGCAGATTTTACCGTGGGCGCTATTACAATTAATGGTACTAATCCTACCTCAGGTTATTGGAATGGCTCGGATACCCTAATGAACATCGCCTTTGATATTGGAGATGATCAATCTCTGGTTGGAGGTCGCGTTTATGTTCAGGGCTATTTTGCCTCAATATCAGGCAGACAAACTTTGGGAAGTTCCTACACCATTGGATCTGGAGACATCGGAGATGCGGTGATTATTCCATTGAACCAAAGTGAAGTCGAGTCTCATACGTCCTTTGATGACGATAAAGTTTATCACATCACAGCTCTTATTGAGGATTATGCAGGCAACGAGAAATTAAGCTCTGCTGCAAGTACAGATACATTTTATGTGGATCGGGATATTCCAGTTATTGACAATATTACGTCTCTCAACGCTGATGGCAACTATGGCATCAATGATAATGTTAATGTGAGAGTGAATTTTTCAGAGCCTGTGAACATGAGTGGTGCAACACTTTACACGTATTTGAATACAAATTCAGCTCGTGTTCTGGATACAAACAGCATCGATGAATCAGATACACTTTCCTTTAATTTTATGGTAGCAGCTGAGGATAATGCAGCTCCACTGAGTATTGATAGTGTCACTACAACTTCCGATGCAGTATATGATCTGGCAGGTAATCTTGCCGATCTCAGTATTCCAGATGGTGCAAATCTTGATGTACGGAGTATTAACCTCTATGGTGATAATCCGGTCATTCTCAATATCACCACCACAAGCACTTCAGATGCGTTCTATAAGATCGGGGATGCGATTGATATCATCGTCACTTTCGAAGAGAGTGTTAGCCTGGATACAGATTCACTGCTTGTAAGCCTGGAAACCGGTGATACCAACCGTGTTGTTGGCATAGCTGCTGGTTCCATAAACAATACATCTCAGGCGACCTTCTCGTATGAAGTGTTGCCAGGTGATTCGGTGGACGTATTATCTGTCTTTGAAATTAGAGTAAGCGGGACTGGTACGTTGGCCAATATTGTTGGAAATCCAGTTGATTTGGCAATTCCTACTGAAGGAACCATACTTTCTGATTTTGATCTGCACATTGATGGTGTGGTCCCAGATACTATAGATACTGGAGATATAGTAGTTGTAGGTGATCCTGTCGTTTCAGGTTATTACAATGCAACCACAGATTCTATTCGAGTAACCTTGCCCATTTCGGCTTTTGATGGATCGCTCATCAGTGGAAGTGCTCGACTACAGGGGCGTGTTGATGAAAATCCATTTGTGAACATTGGTGGCACGGTTACGATTTCAACAGCAGATCCTATTACAATCACATTGAGTGCAGCACAAGTGGAAGCATTGCCAAATTTTGCCATCGGTGATTCCATTCAAATTCGCGGTGTGATTACAGACATGCCTGGCAATCAAACTTTAGGCAATACGAGTGAAACAACTTTACAGATAGATGTTACCTATCCAGATTTGATTACTGAAGGGACTTATGCTGCCAGTGGTGGCATTGAGTACAATACAGCACGTTGGAATGCAACAAACACCCAGTATACTATTACTGCAGAGATTCCAAATGACAGCAGTATGATTGGGGGCCTCTTTGATCTTAGATCCAGAATTGGAGGAGGTACACCGTTTGCCGAATCTGGTTTTGATTCAATCCTTGTTGAAGGAGATATCGGTTCAACACTTACGATGAATCTTTCAGCAGCTGATCTGAATACACTTCTGTTCAACGATGGGGATACGCTCAGATTTACGCCAGTTCTTACTGATAGAGCGGGAAATGTGACTGAAAGTACACCCCTTTATTCACTCATTGTCGATTACACGGCTCCAGGTGCATTTGATCTGGAAACTATGCTGGCTACAGGCGGTACTATCCGGGACAATTACTTTAACCTCACAAATGATAGTATCGAGGTAACCATTAATTTACCGGATGGTGACAATACCCTTATTGGGGGAGAGCTCCAGCTGCGCGTGGGAGTAAATCTCCAGGAGGATGTCATGTCACCGGTATCCGTTACCACTCTGGAAGATATCACTATTTCGGTTCCACGGGATACCCTTGAAGCATTGATAGACTGGGGTACGGTTCAAACGCTTGAATTTGATGCCATCCTCACTGATGTTGCAGGGAACACGACAAGTAGTCCAGTTGGACAACCAGTCACAGTTGTAGATCAAATACCCCATGCTGATAATTCTACAGGAATTGTTACTACCTCAGGAGGGACAATTTCTCCAGGATATTGGATGCTGGAGAATAACCAGGTCAATATCATCGTTCCATTGGATGATACTGATTTGTCCATGCTTGGAGGCGAGGTCTTTTGTATGGGGCGCGTGATTCCATTCCCATTTGAGACATTTCTGAAAATAGATACCCTTCAAACTGTTGATCCGACACACATAATCACCATTGATTCGACTGAAATTGTAAACTTAACCAACTTTGGAAGTGGCAAATTCCTGGAATTCCAGGCATTTGTACTTGATCAAGCTGGGAATGCAACCGTTTATGATACCAGTCTTACACTACTGGAGATTGATGTTACGCCACCTGCTAACTTCACAGCAGTTCTTGATTCCATTTATGGTGAAAACCTTCCAGAAAACACCTGGAATGCAAACTCTGATTCACTGGCATTGACTCTGAGCATCCCAGATGATTCCACTATGGTAAATGGCTATGCTGATGTAACCATGCAAATTACTGAAGTTGGCAGCCCAAGTTTTGTGCTGAGTAATATTCCCATATTTACAGTGAATACAGATACGACGATTATTGTTGAAGCTGTGGATATTCAGAATTTAGCAAACTATGATAACAGTGATGGTGAATATGTTTATACTCGAATTGTGATGACGGATAGAGCTGGCAATCAAACTGCCGGATCGATGATCACTGACTCACTATTCCTTGATATTGCTGGACCCGCTGTGGCTGACGTTGATACGGTGATGGCATACAATGGGAATATAGTTGTGAATGCATTCAATTCAACAAACGCAGGCATCACAATCCATGTACCCATTGCTGATGATCCAACATTGTCCTCAGGCTATATCATTCCTCAATTTGATATGGGCTCTGGCTGGTTGACGCTGGACACGCTCATTAGTATTACAGATCTGGATACGGTCCAAATTGTAACCCTGGATTCAACCAGCATAGATACTTTAGCAGGTTTTGATAATGATATCACATTCCTGACAACAGTAACTTTGCGCGACAATGCTGGGAATGAGACACAAGGTAATCGTAGTATTTTTGAATTATTTGTGGATCGCGTGGTTCCAGGTGAGATAACCATCGATACCTACTCGACATCGGGTAGCAACGTTGTTGAAGGATATTGGAACTCATATAGTACTGGTCTTGACATGACAGTACCTATTGATGACACTGATAACTCGCTGATTGATGGTATTGTTTACAGCTGGATCCATCTCAGTACCTGGCAAGCTGAAAATTTTATTGTTCTCGGCGATACGACTGAAATCACAGCCTTCATCGATCGACAATTAAGCTATACGGCCGCAGAAATCGAAGGCATTGTAGCCAGCCCTGGAGATTTTTCGGATGGTGCAATTATTGTCATGGAAGTTGATATCATTGATGCATTCGGAAATTCCACGACCAGCACACGTATAGATACCGTATTTGTCATTGATCAAACTGCTCCTGATACGGGTCATTTTATTCCATCGGCCACCTATATGAATGGCTTTGTGAATGCTGATGATACCCTCGCCGCGGCCTGGGATGGTTTTGCAGATCCAGTATCTGATATTCTTAGATACGAATATTCCATTGGTAGCTCAGCTGGTCTGGCAGATGAGGTCAATTGGTATGACCTCACTTTAGATACGGTCATGATTGATACATTTGGGACTTTCGTACACGCCGATAGTTTCTTTATCAATGTCCGCAGTCTTGATTCAGCTGGCAATATTTCTGATACTATTTCCACACAGGGCGTAGTAGCAGATTTGATACGGCCTCTGAATGCGCTTAACCTGGACCCATTTTACCATATTGGGGAGTGGAATGCTGACTCATCCATTACAGGTATTGCCAGCGATGAACTTTCGGGAGTAGATAGTGTCTGGGTAAATATCAAGAGAATGTCAGATTCTCTGTGGTGGAATGACATCACCTCGGATTGGCAAGCTGATAGTATGACTCAATTTACATTTATGGAGAATGGTTCTTGGCAGGTGGTTCTGCCAGGTGATTCTCTGGATAATCGAATTGATTATCAGGTCGAAGTTATGGCCATTGATAGTGCTTATAACTATCAAAATCCAACCAGTGTGGATATCTTCCAATTTGTAATAAATTCACCTCCCGAGTTTCTAGCCATAGCAGATACTAGTATTCAGGAGGATACTTTGTATAACTTTATCCTCCCGGCTACAGATCTGGATCTTGAGACGATCAGTGGAGATTCATTATTCTACTCCATGATCCAATATCCAGATAGTGCGGAAATTGATTCCCTGACTGGAATGATTTCATGGACCCCATTGAATGCAGATGTTGGGTTAGACACACTTATTGTCCGGGTTAGGGACCACCTGGGAGAAGCAGACACTACCCAGTATGTAATTGAAGTGCTGCAGGTCAATGATGCGCCTGAACCAGTAACACTACTGTTGCCAGCTGATTCAACCCAATTGAGTCCTAGTGATAGTCTCTTATTGACATTTTCCTGGACCACAGCGTTTGATATAGAGGACAACCCAGTTACCTATCGACTCAGCCTTGAAGGTGCTGACTATGATACCATGCTTGCAACTGGGGACACGTCAATCACTGTTGATGTCTCAGTGATGGATTTTCCATCCAGTATTATAGAGTGGTATGTTCGTGCATTGGATCAGGCTGATACTTCAGCTGTTGCAGATACCTTTCATGTGACAACATCCTCTGCCTTTGCAGTGTTAAACACTGATAGCATCGCTGTTAATATTGCGCGACTGACTGAAATTGACACATCCTTTACCCTGAGCAATCTTGGTTTGACTGATTTACGATGGTCACTTTTGGATGCACCAGCATGGATAAGTCTGCCAATTGAGGCTGATACCATTGAATATGACAGTAGTGCCGTTATTGCTATTAATATCAGTCCAGCTGCATTTACTGTAGGTGGATATGGTGGTCAATTCCGGCTTCTGACAAATGATCCCCTCCAGGATACAATTACTGTCAAGGTGTCCTTGGATATTTTTGATGTTCCAGCACCTGTTGTCGCATTTTATAAAAACAGGGCATACCCCTCATATTATGAAATGATGATTGTAGATAGCCTGGGTATGATTGATTCACTTTCGGTTACGCATTCAGGACTGGAAGTTGAGCTTACAACTATTGATACTTTCAGTTATGTAGCTGTTGTAGAAGTTTCTACTGAAGGTCTCAACGCTTTTGAGGTATACGCTGAGAACTGGGTTGGAGACACAACCATAACAGTCAATGTCACCGTTAGCCTGATTAAACGTGGATCTGGATGGTTAGCGCGCAGTCCTGATGAGCAATTTGAAATAAAGGGTAGCTCAAACAGTGCTGCTAAATCAACTCGAATTGCAGTATTGGATTCAATGTTAAGTGCTAACGATGATGCACGCTACAAAGTGCTCACAGATGGTGTGGTTCTCGCTGAACCTGTATTGGTGAGTATGCCGGCACTGACAAATGATCAAGCTATCTACATCCAGGATATAGCCGGAGATTATGTTGAATTGGCGTCGGTCTCAGATGGAGAACGGGTCAGGGCCTGGGCTGCCACAATGGGTTCCTTTAAATTAGGACCACGAACCATTATTGTCCCTGAGAAGAGCCAATTGTCGCAGAACTACCCCAATCCCTTTAATCCTACAACGACGATTGATTTTGATATAGGCTTTCTGGATGGTTTAAATCAGGATATTAGATTTAGTGTCTACAATATCAGGGGTCAGGAAGTTCGGACTCTCATGGAAACTCAAATGCAGCCTGGCAGTTACTCTATTATCTGGAATGGCCTGGATGACCAGGGCAAACAGGTAAGTAGTGGTCTTTACTTTGCCCGACTCATGACGGGCAAGGGCTATGCGAAAACTGTCAAAATGCTGGTTCTAAGGTAGGAGGTGTGAAGATGAATATAATAAAATGGTTGTTTGCGCTGATCCTACTCGTAGGCCTGTTTGGATGCCGTGAGAAAATCGATCCTGAAGTTGATGATTTTGTAGAGTATGGCTGGACCTTGTATGCGGAGCGTGATTTCGTGAGTGCGTTGGCCCATTTTCAGGAAGGTCTGGTTATGGACACCCAATACATTGATGGTTATAATGGTGCCGGATGGTGTTATATCGAATTTAATAGCCCCGATACGGCCATTACCTTCTTTAATAGTGGTCTTGATCTAATCACCATCGATAGCAGCCAGGTTCGCTTTGAAATGTTAGCTGGTATTGCTTTGAGCTATCATGTAACTGGTGATTATGTCAGGGCTATTTCCAGGGGGGAAGAGATTATCGAATTTCGACCTGTGTTTGAATTTACCCATAACTGGCGCATTGATTATGCTGAAATCACCATCATGCTGGCGGCTGCAAATTATGCAGCCGGAGATTTTGCTGCTGCGTTAGGATGGGTCCAGAATCTGGATGAGGACTTTGTTGCTGATGTCTCCACCAATGAGGGGCGGGCAGAGCTCATTAAAAAAATCGAGGCATTACAGGATTTATAGCTATTTTGGTTTAGTCAACCAGAGTTAATGCATTCATTAAGATGGGAAAAATGATGAAGTCACTGAAAATATTATTAACACTTGCTATGATTTCGATGTTCGTATGGAATTGTTCATCCAATGCCGCTAACACGGAAGTGGATCAAAAGCTTAAAACACTGTTTGATAAGAATGATAAATTCCAGAAGATGGCCATCTCAAAGATTAAAGCGCTTGAAAAGGATGTTGCCACCCTCAAGAAAAATCAGGGTAAGCTGGGCAAACAGATTCCTGTCATCGTGAAACAGATCAAGATCCTGAAAAAAGCCGTTAATTCCAGTGGAAAAGGTATGCCTCCAGGTATGGTAGCTCAATTGGACTCTATTGTCCTCAACCTGGAAGCTATGGAGCAGGAATTGGCCATGGTTAAAGAATATGGGCTTTCTGCTGCTGATGACAATGGCAATGGTAGTAATGAGACTGCGCCACCTATTTTGATCAAAGGCTCTGATCAGGAACGCATCTATCGTCAGTATGGTGATCCCATTGAGAGATATATTGTAGATGAAACAAACCAGGTTTGGCTCTATGATAATGGTGTCGCTGTGTTTGATATGAATGGACGGATTGTTTCTATCGAATTCAAGTAAGCCTTTGTCACACACGTTTTAATAAGCCTCGCATCTTCTGCGGGGCTTTTTTTTGTATAAAAATACATCATTTACTTGATATACACCTTTTGTACACCTATATTGGATCCATGAAAAAAACTGAATGGAAAGCGGAGAAGAAAATGCATCAGAACCATAGAAACTTTGGGCATGGAGAACGATTAATCCAGCATGCCATAGAAGTGTTTGATCTTGTGGACATTACTCCTACTGCAATGGCAGAGAAGACTGTTGATCATAGATTTCTCCAATCTGATGCTTTGGCTACTGTTGCACGATATAGTGAGACACAGAGCACAAACATATATGTTGATGTCACCCATGGAGCAAGAGCATGCTAACCAAAAAGCAACGCGAACTCTACGAATACATCTCACAGTTCATTCAGAGCCACCAGATGGCGCCAACTATTTCTGAGATACGGGAATTCTTTGGATTGAATTCCAATTTCTCTATCCAGAAGAAACTGAACATTCTGCGTGAAAGGGGCTATATCTCTTTTAATAAGAGCAATGCTGCCCGCAATATTCGGCTGACTGGTCTGGTAGGAGAGACGGTTGTTCTGGATATCCTGGGACAGGTCACTGCTGGTATCCCCATTGAGGCGATTGAGATTCCTGAACCTGTGGAAGTGCCACGCTACCTTCTCAAAGGAACCAATAATTTTGCATTACGGGTTCGTGGAGATTCTATGATGGATGCCAATATTGAAGATGGTGATGTCATCATTGTAAAACCCCAACCCAAAGCTGAAAGCGGCCAGATTGTAGTCGCCACCATCAACGGAGAGGCCACAGTCAAAAAGCTGGACCTGCATCCTGGTGGGGTCACACTACGTCCCTGTAACAGTTCCGGCCAGTATCAGCCCATCCTGGTGGAAGAAGATGATGACTTTGCCCTCAAGGGTGTTGTTGTTGGTCTCCTTCGGCAATATCAAGCGTAGTAAGTACTAAGAATAGCGAACATTCAAAAGGATCACATATGCGATACAATTCAATACCTCAGCCCGCCTCCAGCCTGTTTCGTGGTCCCCGGGGAAGAACCAGAGCTGTATTGTCGTCAGTATCCCATGGAGTAGCTGGACTTTCGGCCACTGTCCCTGCACCGAAGAAACAAACCAGGCCTGTCCGTCCAGCAGCTCCTGTGATTCACTATGAGATCGCCACTACCAGCCGCCTTGCCGGTTAGGCATCCTCGAGTTTGGAATAGGATATTCTCCAGAAATTCTGTTCCCTGACTCCTGACTCCTGACTTCTACCTTCTGCTTTTCATCCTTTGACCTTCGACTTTGGGACTTTTGACCATGAAAGATGTTCTACACATAGAAGTTCCATCATTCCCGGCTACGGTTGAGCAGGCTGTCCATAGCAGCTATCGCGATCGACCTGTGGTGGTGGCATCTGGATCTGGAGGACGGGCAATCATATTATCAGCTTCCAGGGAAGCCCGCCAGGAAGGCATCCATCGGGGCATGCTTCTTGGACAGGCACTCAAACTGGAGCATCGTCTTATCGTGGTGGATTCCAATCCGGAACTTTACCAGCGCGCAATGAACGCCATTACCAGTCAGGTTTCCCGTTATTCACCCTATGTTGAGCCCATCCGCTATGGACAGGTTGCCATTGATATGACGGGTACCACACGCTTGCTGGGACGCATTAAGGACAGTGCCTATCGTATTCATAAGGATATCCGTGAATCATTCCGCCTGACTTCAAGTATTGGTATTTCTGCAAACAAGCTGGTTTCATCAGTGGCAGCACGCTACATCCGCCAATATGCTGAGCTTTTTGATGTTTTACCTGGCAACGAGCGCACCTTCCTGGATCCCCTGGAACTCAAGATGTTGCCAGGTATTGGTCACACCACCGATCAGGTGCTTCTGGAGGAGTTGAACCTGACCAGCATTGGTATGTTGGCAGCAGTTCCCATCAATAAGTTGATTCTGGTCATTGGCAAGAATGCTCTGACCTTACATCAGAAGGCTCTGGGTATTGATCTAAGCCCTGTAATGCCCCCAGAGCAGCGTCTGGAGATAAAAGAGGAGTATACCTTCAGTGAGGATAGCAACGATGACCAATTGATTATGGGAGTTGTCTATTATCTCATTGAGAATGGCTGCACCCGCTTGCGCCAGAAGAACAAGAAGGTCAACAGCTTTCGTATCTTTTGCCGTTATTCCGACAGCAAGATTGCCACACGTACAGTGCGTCTACCTGAAGCAACGCATAAAGAATATCTCATGTTCTATCATACCCAGAAAATCTTTGAGCAACTCTTTGAGCGACGTACTCGGGTTCGCTATCTCTCCATCGGTTTTGAGAACCTCATACAGGCCGCCCAACAGATCAGTCTTTTTTCCAAGGTGATTGATCCTGATGCTGCCAAACATGGCGAATTGCACCAGGCCATGGACAAGCTGCGTGCCCGACATGGTTACCCTGTCATACGATTTGGACTCACAGAGCCCATTGTCCTGAACACTGGGAACGATATCATACACAGCCCAGTCAGGGCATAGCGATGGCAACCTTCAAGGGGTTGGATGTTTTCCAACGTGCAATACTTATGGCCAAATATATCTATACCATTACCTCACAATTCCCGGATAAAGAACGTATGGGTATGACCGCCCAGCTTCAACGAGCTGCAGTGAGTATCCCGGCTATTCTGGCTGAGGGAACCTCTAGACGCACAACCAAAGACCGCCAGCACGCCGTAGATGTTGCTCTGGGGGCTCTGAATGAGATTTATGCCCAATTGTTGGTTGCCAGGGAACTCAAGTACCTGCAGGAGGCCGAGGTAAAACGCTTTGAACGAGGCTATGATGCTTTGCGACCAAAATTGATTGCCTACCAGAGATCCATCCGGCCACATCCTGAGGGCGGACTACAATGATCCCCCTAAGAAATTACAAATTAGGAATTAGGAATTAGGAATGACTATGAAGCAAAACAATGTAGTTCAGACAAAAAGCTATGCATTTGCAGTGAGAATCGTGAAGCTTTACCAGTACCTGGTGAAAGAAAAACAAGAGTATGTACTTTCGAAACAGCTAGTGAAAAGTGGTACATCTATCGGGGCAAATGTGGAAGAAGCGATTGGTGGTCAATCACAAAAAGATTTCCAGGCAAAGCTATCAATTTCATATAAGGAAGCACGCGAGACACATTACTGGCTTCGCCTTATGCAGGATAGCGGGTATTTGAGTCCAACTCAGTCTAAATCCCTTTTGGAAGATTGCAGTGAGCTATTGAAGATCCTTGGCAGTATTCAACGCACTATGAAAAATCAAATTCGTAATTTGTAATTCGTAATTAAATGATCCCTCTCGAAGTCCATAGCCATTACTCTTTACTCAGGGGAACCCTTTCCCCAAAGCATCTATGCGATTTCATGATCAAGAAGGGCTATACCCAATTTGCCATTGCTGATACCAATAATCTCTATGGCATGATCTTCCTTTATCAGACAGCCCTAGAGCGTGGTCTGGATATGATCGTTGGGGCAACATTAGATGATGCGCAGAAGCGCAAGGCTGTTCTGCTGGTCAAAAACATCACAGGCTATTCCAACCTTTGTCGCCTGATCAGCCAGCGCCATGATGCTGAAGAAAGCTTCGATCTGCTCAAACATCTCACTGGACGGTTGGAAGGATTGGTCATGCTGACCCAGAGCCGTGATTTACTGGAGGCATACCAGTCCGAGGATGTGTATGTCTCCCTGAAATCAGGCAGTTACAGCTTGTACCACTGGGCTCGTGAGAAAGGTTTTCCATGTGTGGCTAACATCCCTGCATACATGGGCTCACCTCGGGGACATCAGCTCCATCGCATTATGCGCGCCATCAATCTGAACACCAAACTGTCACGCTTGCCTGAAGAAGAACTCATTCCCACTGATAATTATCTCCATAGTCCGGCAGAAACGCTCGATGTACTGCCCTTTGCAGAGGAGGCCCTGGATCGTACCATGGAAATTGCTGCAAAATGCCAGTGGAGACCACCGCTGGACAACTTCATTTTTCCTGACTCCAATGATAGCAGGGATTACCAGGAACTAAAAAATCGTGTCTATCTGGGTGCTCAGGAGCGCTATGGCAATATGACAGATCGTATCCGAGACCGCATTGAGCATGAGTTGAAGACTGTTAAAGAGAAACGCTTCTCTAATTACTTCCTCACAGTTCAGGATATCGTCAAGCAATCACCCATCACATGTGGACGGGGGAGTGCTGCAGCCAGTATTGTCGCCTATACATTGAAAATCACCCATGTCGATCCCATCCGCCACAATCTCTTCTTTGAACGCTTCCTGTCTCCCGGGCGCAAGGACCCGCCAGATATTGATGTGGATTTCCCCTGGGATACTCGAGACGAGATTTTGCAGTATACCTTTGATACCTACGGTGACTCCCATTCAGCCATGATCTGTAACCATGTGACCTTCAAGGCGCGGGCTGCTATTCGAGAAGTAGCTAAGGTATATGGACTGACTGAGAGTGAGATAGGTATTGTAACCAAGCGTCTGTCCCATTTATGGTATGTCAGTGACCCATTTGAGGAGCTAGCCACCAATCCCTTGCTCAGCGATCTTGATCTCAAGGACCCCTGGCCAGAGATAATCCGTAATGGCTTCTACCTTGCTGGATTTCCCAGACACCTGAGCGTCCATCCCGGGGGAGTTGTCCTGACACCCCATGAAATCCGTAGCTATGTACCGATTCAGCGTGCTCCCAAAGGCGTTCAGATCATCCAGTGGGAGAAAGATCAGGCAGAGGACTTTGGGCTGATCAAGATTGATCTCCTGGGAAATCGCTCTCTGGCTGTCATTCGGGATATTCTGGCCGATGTACATGAGCATTATGGTGTGGATATCCCATATTGGAAACTAAACCCCCTGGAAGATTTACGAACCCAGGAGCTCATCCGTACTGCCCGCACCATGGGCTGTTTCTATGTAGAGTCCCCGGCTACTCGTCAACTGCTGAGTAAGATGCAAACGGGTGACTATGAAAACCTGGTCATTGCCTCCAGTATTATCCGACCGGCAGCCAACAAATGGATCAGAGAGTTTGTCCGCCGTCTCCATGGTGGTGACTATGATCCACTTCACCCCTTACTTGATGAAACCCTCAAAGAGACCTATGGGATAATGGTTTACCAGGAAGATGTCACGCGAGTTGCTATGCGTCTGGCCGGTTTCGATGCCGATGAAGGCAACGAATTGCGCAAGGTCATGTCCAAGAAACACAAAGAGGCTAAGCTCCGTGATTATTGTGAGAAATTTGTTAATGGAGCACGTGAGAATGGGGTAGAAGATAGCATCATCGAAACCCTCTGGGAAATGATCATGTCCTTTTCAGGGTATTCCTTTTGTAAGCCCCATTCTGCCTCATATGCTTTGGTCTCATTCAAGTCAGCCTATCTGAAAGCTCACTATCCGGCGGAGTTTATCGCCTCCGTCATGACCAATCTGGGTGGATACTACTCTACTTTTGGCTATTACTCGGAGGCGCGTCGTCTTGGTTTGAAAGTCCTGCTCCCCAGTATCAATAACTCAGAGATACGACATACTGGTCTGAATGACTGGGTGCAGATAGGGTTTATGCAACTGAAGGGAATCAAACGAACCGCACTGGAGTACATCGTTGCTGAGCGGGAGACAAATGGCCGTTTTCGCTCATTTGAGAGTTTCTTGAGACGTATGCCTGAGTTGGATCAATCTGATGTACGTATTCTCATCAAAGCAGGTTCTTTTGACGGTGTAGAGGGTATAGAAGCCCGACCCGGACTCATGTGGCAGCTGTATCAGGCCAGAGCCAGCCAACAACGACGGGATAAACCAGCGTCTCTGTTGGATCTAAACGAACGTGACAGCTACTACATCCCTGACACAGGAGCATATTCTGAAAAAACAATGCTCATTCATGAAGCTGATGTCCTGGGTTTTCTTATCTCACGCCACCCTTTGAGTCTATATGCGAAGCTGCTGCAGCATCTGGCTTATGTACGGGCCTGCGATCTTAGGAAGTATGTTGGGAAGGAGATTCCCGTTATTGGCTGGCTCATTACGGGGAAAGTAGTTCACACAAAGAATGATGAGCCCATGGAGTTCATTAGCTTTGAGGATACCACAGCCATCTACGAAACCGTGTTTTTCCCTGAAGTGTATCGGAAGTTTTGTCGCATGCTCAGCAATGCACGTCCCTATCTTTTACGCGGCCTTGTAGAGGAGGACTTTGGGGCCATCTCTCTGACAGTCAAGCATATAGAGTTCCTTGATAAGGTGAAACCTTCACGACAGATTGGTAAAACGCAACCAATAATGCTGATCGCAAACAACAAGGGATTTTAAATTCCCAATTCTGATTCTGTAAGTGACTGTGTATCAGTGAGATGCAGGCATGCGTGTTCTGCCGTGTACTCTATGTGTGTACCCGTGACGAATCTGGGTAGTGTGACTTTCTATTTTTTGATGCCCAAGTTCTTAGCATGATTTTTGCAAAGGAACTTATCAATAATTAGTGCTACGAACAATTGTAGGTATCAAGTATTACGCTGATGTAGGGACCGTGAGTTCTTAATAGCTGGTTAGATGAGGAAATAGCTTTCACTATCTGAAACTCTGGAGGGCATGACATGAATTTAATAAAACATGATGTATCAAAAAGGCAAGCTGCATTGGTAGCCGGGATAGGTTTTCTACTCTCATTTGGTGGTGCCATTTTCTCTGGTGGATTTGTGAATGGATTGATTGTACCGGGGGATGCTGTCAGCACCTCCAATAATCTCACTGCCTCCGCGGGTTTGTTTCGCGTAGGTATCGTCAGTTGGCTGATTGTCATTCTTGGTGATATTGTCAGAGCCTGGGCGGTCTATGTGTTCTTCAGAGATGTAAACAGGAGTATCGCTCTACTTTCTGCATGGTTAATGCTTATACACGATGCCATCTTCGGCAGCGCATTGATGAATCTCATTCTAATTTCCGTTATCTCAAGTGGAAACAGCATTCTCACTGGCTTTGGAGTGCCTGAATCCCAAGGTCTACTCTTGCTTCTCTTTGATGGATTCAATGCTGGCTTTGAGCTTGGTCTATTCTTTTTCAGCTTCCATCTGGCACTTCTGGGATATCTGGTACTCAAATCCGGTTTTATTCCAAAGATCTTCAGCATTCTTCTGTTTATAGCTGCTATTGGATACCTCATGGATAGTGTAGGGAAACTATTTCCCGCGTATCCTGAAATCCTCTGGACCATCTTCATGGGCCCCTGTCTCATCGGTGAAATGGCTATAATGATCTGGCTGTTCCTAAAGGGTGGAAAGAACGAGACCGTAAGTTGACCTATATCATTCTTTTTCAATCCACACACGATTAGAATGGAATTCGCTATAATCTAGGCAAATCACTAGGCGTGCTCAAAACTATCTTACGAACAGGAGGATAACTAATCCGTTTGTTAATATCTATGATCGCTTCATGGCAAAGGATTTGAGGAGGCTTCAGCTTTTACATGTGCAATGAATGCTCACTTTGACTTTAAAAGTGGTTGATTTATCTCAATCATGGGATTATGTATCCCTCGGCAGTATTCCGTAACAGTCTGTCCCACAGCAAATTACAGCAATCCCAAAAACAACATGTACCTCCGATGATACATCCTGACTAACAATCGCCCTTTCTGAGTCCAATCCCTCATCACACCATCCATAATTGTCTATCCAGGGTACGGTACTGAATGGCTTCAGATATATGCTCAACTCGAATTTCAGAACATTCTGATAGATCAGCTATTGTCCTTGAAACCTTAAGAATACGATCATAGGCTCTGGCACTCAATCCGAGGTTGGTGATAGCCGACTTTAGCAAGGAAGCTGACTCACCATCTACTTTGCAGAGTCCTCGGATCATTTTAGGTGGCATATCAGCATTAGAATGAATATGTGGCTCATTTGCAAAGCGTTTGATTTGATTATCTCTGGCTAGTTGTACACGCTTTCTTACCTCAAATGACGATTCTCCATCTTGTTTACTGGATAGTTCTTCAAAAGGAATGGCTGGGACTTCTATATGAAGATCAATCCGATCCAGAAGCGGACCAGAGATTCTAGCCATATACTTCTGAATACCGACACTACTGCAGGTGCATTCATGGCGTGGGTCGCTGCTATAACCGCAGGGGCAGGGGTTCATGGCACTCAGAAGGATAAAATTGGCAGGGTAGGTGAGACTCATGCTGGCACGACTGATGGTGACTTCTGTATTTTCAAGTGGCTGGCGTAACACCTCCAGTACATTTTTCTGAAACTCAGGCAGCTCATCTAGGAATAATACGCCATGATGGGCCAGACTCACTTCTCCTGGACGTGGAATACGTCCGCCACCAACCAAAGCAGCATCTGAAATGGTATGATGAGGTGATCTGAAAGGTCGAGTGGCAACCAGTCCTTCGGTTTTGACCATACCTGCAATGGAATGAATCTTGGTGGTTTCCAAGGCTTCATCCAGAGTCATTTGAGGAAGAATAGTTGGGAATCGTTTAGCCAGCATGGTTTTCCCTGATCCAGGAGGACCGATCATGAGGACATTGTGACCACCTGCTGCAGCTACTTCAAGAGCCCGCTTCACATGAGCTTGGCCTCTCACATCTGCCAGATCCACTGGATAGCACTGTGCTTCTGAAAACAAATGTTCTGCATTGACTTCTACTGGTTCAATAACTTGCTCACCATTTAGAAAACGGATGGCTTCCAACAAGGTATTCACAGGAATAACATCAATATTTCCAGTCACGGCTGCCTCACGGGCATTCTGAGCAGGTAGAATGAGTCCCTTCATCTCAGCCTCATGTACACCTACAGCTGATGGTAGAGCCCCTTTTACGCCGCGTAGAGTACCATCCAGTGACAATTCTCCCATAAGTACATAGTCGTCGAGGTCTTCATGGATGACGATTCCCAAAGCAGCCAGAATCCCGATGGCGATGGGGAGATCAAATGCAGACCCCTCTTTTTTAATGTCAGCAGGAGCCAGATTTATTGTGTATGCCTTAGGTGGGAACCTGAAGCCGCTATTTTTGATGGCCGAAATTACCCTGTCCTTACTTTCTCTTACCGCCAATTCTGGTAATCCAACAGTTGAGTAACGAAAGGCGTGGCCCTCGACATTCACCTCGACCTCGACGAGATAGGGATCTATTCCAATTAATGAACTGCTTAATACGCGTGCCAGCATAGCAAACTCCTTTTTGAAGAATGACAATATGAAAGGTTTGAAAACCTTCTTATGGGGATACGGTTATAGGGTGAAGCTGTGGAGAATGTACCTGGTTAGCTGGACTTATTCTCTAGGTCAAGATGACAAACAGGACTCTACATACAGTTCTGATCAAAAGCCTGTTCTATAATGAGTTTATTCATGTATTTCCAGCGCTCTGCATTTGATTGAGCGTGTGAAAATTTGAGATTGAAAGCGGACATACTCTCAAAACCGTGTTTTCGGGCGAGAGACTCAAGCCTGACGGGATCTTGTAAGGCATCTGGCTGATTCTTGTTTAGACATTCTGTTTCAACAGCAAGAGCAATTATTCTCAGTTCTTCATCAGTCAGGACAAAAGCTGTTGTAGGGGAGGCTCCCAAGGGCTTATATGCCATAGGAGGATCGATTTCTACTGCTGAATCAACACTCTTTCGCGCTTCAGAGGCTGCGATTTTACGCTCAATTGCCTTTTGCTCCAAAACCTCATCCTTAGGAAGTCGAGAGTCAGGTGCAGTCGTTTTGCCCCAGAACAATTCCAATACTGACTTATCTTCTGATTTAATTTTTTGATGAGCATATTTAATAGCATTTATAAATGGAGTTGACTTGTTGGAGTCGATTTCAAAATAGAGATCTATCCAGCCCATGAATTCATCCATGGCAGCATCGCCATTATCTTCCATGACTAACAAATTTTGCCAGATCATGAATAGATTATCAATTTCCTCATTAAACTGATGCGTGTTTCGGGGAGAGGTTGCAATAGTTGAGTTAACGAGTTTGCGCATCTCATAGGCGCTGGAAATATATGCGAATAAAAATGTCTGTTTTTCCGAGGGGGTAAGCGCGGACCAATATATACTTTGAGCAAATGCTACATGCTCTTCTGCAGTATCAAGGTTTCTAGAATCTTGAGCAAAGGACAGCTGGAACAGGGATAATGTGAAAACTGCGACGCAAAAAAGAGTGTTCCTCATAGAATTTCCTAGTGGTTTGTTTATAATACGCTAAATCTAAGCTAAGATTCAAATACAGTATACAAAAAAATATGTGAGAAGGGTGACATCTTCTTCAGGCAATACGCACCCCATTCCTCATAAAAATGGAGCAAATTAGGGGTCGACCCAGTACCCTTCACTTTTTATCAGGTCAATCAAAGAATCCACAGCCTCAGTTTGCGGAACATGAGGGCGAACCACCATCTGTCCACGATATAAAGACACCTTTCCGGGTCCCGTACCTACATAACCAAAATCAGCATCAGCCATTTCACCGGGGCCATTCACAATACAACCCATGATTCCAATCTTAACCCCTTTTAAATGACTGGTACGTTCACGGATTTGAGCAGTTACTTCCTCAAGATCAAAAAGCGTTCTACCGCAGGAGGGACAAGCAATGTATTCAGTCCTGGTCATACGGCTTCTGCTAGCCTGTAATACTCCAAACGCAATTTCATTCAAATCTTTTAACTCAAGCTGATTTGACCGCATCCATACTCCGTCTGCCAGACCATCGTTTAGAATGGAACCGATTTCAGCAGCTGCTGAAAGCAAAAATTCCTCACGGTGTTGATCTGTCATTCGATTCATAAGGATAACGGGTTGCCGGAAACCCTCGTTTGATAACTCAAGGATGAATCTTCGCAAATCGGCAATTTGATGTTCATTGTCTGAACTGAGCAGCCAGACAATATTCGAATCTTTAGGTAGATCATCAATTGAAGTCCTTGTGTCGATGGCAATGAAGTTGGCAATATTGTGTTTTACCAAGGCGGATGAATACGATTCCAAGGTATACAATGGATAACAGTTGTCTACCGAGGGTAAACCACTCCATATATCTGAATCATAGAGTCTTAGCGTATTATCTGAAAGCTGAATATCTGGATTGTTTTCACCGAAATAGAGAATATCTGCACCTTGATCACCCCGCTTCCAGGAATTGCTTAATAAATCAAAATAATATCCGGCTGATGTAAGTAACTCCTCGTTGATCTTCCTCATCTCAGATAGGTCAGCAATGACAACTGGGACATTGTCGGATCCAATTATAACGTTCGCTTGGGTTTCTCTACGTCGGTATTCAAACAAATTGATTGGGAGGTTAGATAGTGTCTCAATCTCATGGTGTTGTGGAAGACTTTCAATAGATTTTACGATTGAAAGTGCCACCGGAATTTCTGCTTCTGGTGCTTCCGTGAGTGATACTCTGATTGTGTCACCCAGACCATCTCGCAGGAGAGACCCAATTCCCAATGATGATTTGATCCTGGCATCATCACCATCACCTGCTTCTGTTACTCCCAGATGAAGGGGATAGTTAAATCCTTCCTGATTCATCTGGTGTACCAACAGGCGGTAAGCCTGGATCATGATGCGGGTGTTGCTGGCCTTCATGGAGATGACCAGCTCATGGTATTGATTTGCTGCGCAGATTCGCACAAATTCCATGGCTGACTCAACCATACCCTGAGGGGTATCACCATAGTGGCTGAGAATTCTGTCCGAAAGTGATCCGTGGTTGGAGCCGATGCGCATCGCCGTACCCGCTTCACGGCACAATTTCACAAGGGGTGTAAATCTGTTCTCAATGCGATCCAATTCGGCCTGGTACTCGCTTTGATTATATTCCAGTTCCTCAAATCTTTTGCGATCCACATAATTACCTGGATTCACCCTCACCTTTTCGACGAGTTTGGCAGCTTCCTCTGCTGCGCGCGGAACAAAATGAATATCTGCGATGATGGGAACTGTATACCCACGCTTTTTAAGTTCGGCTTTGATGACACCCAGATTTTGGGCTTCTTTGACACTTGGGGCAGTAATTCTGACATATTCACAACCAGCATCTACCAGACGAATCGTTTGGTCAACAGTGGCTTGAGTATCCATTGTGTTCGTGTTTGTCATAGATTGAATTCGAATGGGATGGTTGCCACCCATTGGAATATCGCCGATGTTTACGACTCGACTTTGATAACGCTGGTAGCGGGTTAGGGATTTAAGTGACTCTGAGAAGTGGGTACTCATTTATGTGAAAATTCCTTCAATTGATGCGTTCATAACTATTCAATCTAAAGAGGAGCGCGGGTGAAACCAATTGGAATAGCCAGGGAATACTCCTGAAACATGCTTCCCAGGGAATCAGGAATCGATAAAGTTGTACCTTGTTCAGAGAGGTCACTCAATTTATTTTCTTTGTCTTATAGAAGGAGCATTGAAGCATTATGTTTAATAGTGACATTTACAATAGACGCAGACAAAATTTAATAAATCTTATGGGCAAGGGTGTGGCTATCCTAAAAGGAGCACCCGAGCAAATTCGCACAAACGATACTGAATACCCCTACAGACAGGATTCCGACTTCTTTTATCTCACAGGATATACGGAGCCCGGTGCAGCTTGTATTATTGATCCCAATAACAAGGATAATCCCTTCACCATGTTTGTGCTTCCCCAGGATCCTAAAAAAGAAGTATGGACTGGCTGGAGACTCAGTTTTGATGAAACGGTGGCCAAGTATAAAGCTGATCAGGCTCTGGATATTGCAGAATTCGAAACAGCTTCACTGGCAGCTATGAAGACCTCGTCCAAAGTTTACACCAACCTGAATCATGATAAGGTTCACCAGTACAAGATGCTTGACCTCGTAGGTCAGGTCCGTAAAGAAGTACAACGCAACGGCGGAGGTCCAGTAGGGCTTGAATCAGTTGGCTCTATTACTCATGGAATGCGACTGATTAAAGATGAACACGAAATAAAACTTTTACAGAGAGCTGCGGATATCTCAGCAGATGCTCATTCAAAAGCCATGGAAGTCTGCTCACCTGGCATGTATGAATATCAACTTCAGGCTGTCCTGGAAAGTCACTTTGTTCACGAGGGAAGTGCGGGACCCGCCTATACATCCATCGTTGGAGCTGGAGACAATGCGACAGTGCTTCATTATATAAAAAATCGTGACCAAATTGTAGATGGGGACATGATTCTCATTGATGCCGCGGCCGAATATGACATGTATGCTGCAGACATCACCAGATCCTTTCCTGCAAATGGAAAATTCTCGGAAGCACAAAAAGCCATTTATGGTGTAGTTCTTAAAGCCCAGAAGGCAGTAATTGAAGCTTCAAAACCTGGAGTCACCTTTAAGGAGCTTCACAAAATGGATTTGAGACTCCTGGTTGAGGGGATGATAGAAATTGGATTGTTGGATGGAACTGCTGATGAAGTTATCGAAAATAAGACTTATCAGGACTATTTCATGCATAATACAGGCCATTGGCTGGGGCTGGATGTCCATGATATGGGCAACTACATGGCTGATGGTGAATCCATCGAGCTTAAACCAGGCATGGTTTTTACTGTGGAACCTGGCATTTATGTCAATTCAAAATCCAAAGCACCTGAAAAATTCAGAGGAATTGGGATACGAATTGAAGACGATATTGTCATCACGGAGTCTGGGAACAAAAACCTCACCGCTGCCGTTCCTAAAGAGATATCTGAAATTGAAGCACTTATGAATAAAGTTTGAATCAGGAATAATAATGAAACTACTCGTTAAACAATCAGGATTGATGCTCCTGCTCATCGCACTCGTTGCAGTGGGTTGTAAAAGTGAGACTACAAATCCCACATATAATGCAAATGAGTTCACCCTCATGGTAGCAGCCAGCAATAATGGGGAAGTTGGTCCCTGCGGCTGACGATCTAATCCACTTGGCGGTCTTGCCAGGAAGCATACGATTATGAAGGGACTTGCAGA
The DNA here is from genome assembly GCA_018673925.1 of Fidelibacterota bacterium. GTDB lineage: Bacteria > Fidelibacterota > UBA8477 > UBA8477 > JABMPR01 > JABMPR01. Next base: position 307,358 of record JABHBL010000022.1, on the reverse strand, counting down.
AACAGAGGCAGTCTATCTGGTGGATGCCGGAGATGCACTGTTCAAGTACCCCTATATTGCAGAGGATCAAAGTGAACGTTTAAAGGAAACTGCCCAGGCAATCATCTCATCCTATAATGTGATGGAATGTCAGGTCATGAATGTGGGTACCAATGATCTCGCTGCAGGTCTTGATTTTATTTTGGAAATGGAGAAAACAGCTCGTTTTCCATTCATATCAGCGAATACTCAAGATGCAAGTACGGATGAATTTCTGTTCGAACCATATGCAATTATTGAAACCCAGGACCAGACGCTTGGTTTTGTTGGAGTGACAAAGGGTGATCATAGAGTAAAGGAATTTACTTTTTCAGAGCCAGTTGAAGCTGCTCAAAAAGCAATTGATGAAATCAAGGACAAAGTTGATCTGGTTTTTTTAATGGCCAATGTAGATGATAAATTGGAAAGAACTTTAACTGCAGAGGTTAAAGGCATCGATTTTCTCATCCGGTCTAAATCTGGATCCCTTCAAAGAAATCCTAAACAGCAGGATGGTACTACCATCATTCGTATCGGTAAACAAGGAAAGTATGCAGGTATACTAAGGATCAGGAATGTTGACCCAATAAGTCAAATGAAGAATGTGTCCTCTCAGTATACGCGTATCAAATTTGCAGATAATCGTCTCAATGCCATGGCCAAAGGGATTGAGGAGGGTATGACTCTCGAAGAACACTTTGCAGGTGATGAAAACAGATTAAAGTTAATAACCCGCCTTCGCGATGAACGTGAAACGAATGTCGATCTAATCAAGAAACTGAAGAATAGCTACTTTCTGGAACCGATTCCCCTAAATGAAAAAATCGAAGATACCCCTGAGGTAGCGCTCATAGTAAAGGATTACATGCCTGAAGAAAAAAAGACTAAAGAAAAGGATAATCACAAAGGGCATTAACAAATATCTAAAATTGATGATAAAAAAAGAGGCTGAAATTTTCAGCCTCTTTTTTTTGTGAGCGAGAGACCGGACTCGAACCGGCGACAACCACGTTGGCAACGTGGAGCTCTACCAACTGAGCTACTCTCGCATGAGCTGTCTGCCATCAGAGATGGCTTAAAAGCGGCGTGAATATAAATCTCGTCAATGGCGGGGCAAACTATTTTTCCCTCTAAATATCTCTTCCAGAGTTGTTTACTAAAAAATTGACCCCTCAGTTAGAAAAATATCTTAAACAACCATATCATATCGATATGGGGTCAGATCATATGGTCATAATAATTTACTTCACGCAGAGATTTGTTATGTACTCTTATTCTAATATATACAGTAAGATATAACTTGTATCAAACGGTTGGCATATCGCTTGTGAAAGGATATTCCATGATGAATGAGATAATAACAATGGAAGGGGAGTGTCTCATGAGCAAAACTAAACTTACTTTAACTGTTCTGGTTCTTTTACTCGGAGCAGCACAATTGACAGCAGAGCCAAAATCTGACGCGAATTGTTGCCAACCCATGCCAGTTGGTGGGATGGAAGCATTGGAGCGAAATATTATTTATCCAACTTTTCATCGTCTGGTGGGAAACGATGCGGATGTAATCTTGACTTTTCATGTTGATGCTGAGGGGAAGGTCTCAAATATCCAGGTTGCCAGGAGTGGTGGAGCCAATTTTGACAATTCTGCTGCTACTGCCGTTATGAATACACAATGGAATCCTGCCATGCAAAACGGAATTCCTGTAGCATTAACCTATGCGCTTCCATTTGAGTTCCGTTACGAATAGATATTTGATAGAAAGTTATTTGACAAATCTATATGATTGCATAGAACAGGCAGGCTGCTTCGGTGGTCTGCCTCCTCTATTTATAGTGGCTTAATATTTATCTCAACATTCACCATGTTGTACTTAAGCGTTTTGAGGGCATCAAGGGCAGCATCAATATCCAGGCTGAATGTTTCCTCACTCCCATAATTGAGCATGTGGGCAACCGAGAGATTGTAAGCCTTTGAAATTTTTGAGAGGGTCGAAAAGGTTGGATCCGCTAAACCACGCTCAAGTTTGCTGATATAGCTTTTATCCAGACCAGCGCTCGCTGCGAGATCTTTTTGTAGAATCTGATGCGCTTCGCGCACAAGTCTCAATTGTTTTCCAATATCCATGTGTAAAATCTCCCCATATTATATGGTACTGATCTGCTTTGGCCCTGACGTTGGAAATATCTCAAAATATAATTGAACCAAGGCCAGAAATTAATGTTTTTCGATAAGTTAATGCTTGGTTAAGGAAAACGATTAAATTGCGACCATGGGAATCACAGAGAATGAAGACACACAGGATCTCCGGCAGGAAATGGTATCAAATCAGCTCATGAGAAGGGGCATTGTTGATCCTGCTATTCTGGATGCTTTCAAAGAAATTCCCAGACATCTGTTTGTTCCTCATATAAATCCAGGTGATGCATATGTGGATCAACCACTCCCCATAAAATCAGGACAAACAATCAGCCAACCCTATGTTGTGGCTCTTATGTTGGGCTATCTTGGTCTCCATCAAAATTACCGCGTCCTTGAAATAGGCAGCGGTAGCGGGTATGCCACTGCGATAATGTCAAAGTTGTGTCAGCACGTGACTGCCATGGAAGTATATGGAGAGTTGCTAGAAGATTCCAGAACGGTGATCAATCAAATGGAGCTACTCAATATAGATCTCATGCATGGTAGCGCCTGGGAACATTTAAAGGAGGGTATAGTTTATGATCGTATCATACTATGGGCCAGCCCGCCAAGGATACCCGAACATATCTTTGAAAGCTTGAAAGAGGGGGGCATTCTGGTTGCGCCAGAGGGAAAAGCAGATCAATATGTGTGGATTTGCACAAAAAAAGATGGCCATATTTTAAGGAAAAGAAAAGATCCTGTAAGATTTGTGCCATTGGTACATGGATCGGTTCATGAGATTGATCGAAATATGCAAGGAAAACGAGGGAATTGAGGGCGATATGAATAGACTATATAAATCCGAAAAAGATAAAGTATTTGAAGGTGTCTGTGGAGGCATTGGAGAATATTTCAATGTAGACCCGGTTATCATCCGTCTGATGTGGGTGGTCCTTGTAGTATTTGGGGGCACTGGAATTGTAGCCTATCTCATCGCTATGTTAATTATACCCAAAAGTCCAGAACTTGGGGATGAAGAAGTGCAGCCAGAGGCAGATGTTACTCCAGAAACCTATTCAAATAGGTTTTGGGGAGTTATTATGGTCATTGCCGGTGTTCTGTTATTATTCGGTATTGTTGGACCTATAGCAGGCGTTTTTGCTGGAATAGCCCTGGCCATGGGTCATGTGCTCTGGCCCGTATTAATAATTGGACTTGGTCTATATTTATATTTCAACAGTGGTGAGGGTGACGATACCAAACCTTCAATGGATGAAATATTTCCACCAGATAAAAAGCTTTACAAATCACGTGCAGATAGAAAAATATCAGGTGTCTGTGGCGGAATAGGTCAATACTTTGATATTGATTCCAACATCATCCGCATATTCTGGGCGGTGGCTACACTGGGATCTCTAGGTCTTAGTGTCCTGGCCTATGCCATACTTGCCATATATCTCAACGAATCAGATTAACAGACTCGTCTGAAACCCGCATACTGATATCTAATCTCCTGGAAAACCATATGTCTCTTTCGCCATCTATGATTTTGCGTACCCTGCTGATTTGTTCCCTGACTCTTGGTGCCAAAGCACAACAGGTTTACGAAAGGGGAACATTTGTTAGTTTTCCAGCCGGCAAGCATGTCAATCACAGCTATTACAGTACCTGGAATGTCTATTTTGCAGTTGAAGATGGAGTCATCGTATACAACCATCACAAGGGTGAGTGGCTGGAGCCCATCACCGCCAGTAACGGTTTGACTCAATATCCCGTATTATTGGTATGGCAGAATGCGATTACCCAGGATGTCTGGATTGTGACACCGGATTATGTCTTTGTCTATGATGAACTTGCTGGTTGGATGTCCCGAGTGCCACTGCCTGTTGACCCCAATTTTTCCGGAACTTATGATATAGGCGTATCTGACACATATGTCATCGTGTCAGCATCCTCTCCAGATACTGCTGGTAAATATTCCGCTCTATTTTCAAAAACAGCCGGCAGTTTTGAATTATGGGGTGCTAACGAGGATCTGGATATAATATGGGAAACCGTGGAATGGATACATCCCATTTCTCCTGGTTTGAATGATATCTATGAATCGCTTCCCGTCCAGTCTGTAACAGCTGGATCATTTGATTCCGAAGGTAAATTGCATTTAGATGGTCATCCTAGAAACTCCTTAGGAGAGGTATCATCCCTGACAGGAGAACGAACTGCAGGTGAATCCTTCCTTAGTACATATGGTATGGGGATCTATCATCAGGATATTGCTGGAGGTGAATTTTCAAGCTTGCCATATGGATTACTATCACCTGACATCATGGCAATGGATGTGATTAATGATCAACTCGTTATTGGGGGTAGGGCTGGATTAACATATATGGATAGCACAGCTTTTGAATATGACGAGGCTATTCGTGACATTGCGTTTGACTACTCGTTTATCACTGATATTGATGTATTGGGTAACCATCTGCTGATTGCAGGTCGGGGAGGCGTATTTCGTGCAAGCCTGACCCAAAGGGGATGGGATCGACTAATTACTAAGAAAGATTTGACAAGTAAACGAATTTATTCCATTGCTGCCGGCAGTGGTGGCAATCTCATGGTTGCCACAGAACGAAATGCCTATCTTTTTCATGAATCCGGTATGATCCTGCGCACATTGTTTCCAATTGGTCTTGACTGGCCAGTTTTTGACATAAAGTATGAAGATGGGCAATACTATCTCTCAACCTACTATGGTCTGTATGTTTATGATGAAGTAACACTTGGATTTACTTTGAAAGTTAATTCATCAGGTAGTACCATACCGATTTCAGAAAATTCTGCAATAGATCCGATTTATGAAAGTATCCTGGTGGGAGATAAAATATGGGCTAGCACACACCGGGGGCTCATGACTTTGGATTTCCTTACTGGAGAGGGCGCTTTCCATCTTTCACCAAGCGCTCCATTTAAACCAAGGGGGTTAACTGCTACAGGGAAAAGTGTGTGGATTGGAACTGATATTGGATTATATAGCTTTAACTCTAAATCATCATCGTGGCGACATTACACGGTTAGTGATGGATTGATTAGCAATTTTGTCACTGAATTGATAACGAGAGATGCCCATATTTGGGTTGGCACCAACTTAGGATTGACGAGGATAAAGTGGAAAAATCTATATTGAGAATAGCAATTCTTACCCTGATATCAGTATTTCTGGTTCTGGGATGTGCAGAGCAAAATGTAAATAGAGAAGATGATCTGACCCTACCAGACTTTTCCTTTATTGGTTTGTCTGAACCCCTGGTTGACAAAGAAAATATTCAGGTCTCAGTTCATGTAAAAATTCCATATACTGAACTTCAGTTTATTCGAACTGGGGATGAATATCTAGCCAGATATGAAATTGCAGTCAATCTTGCAGACAAGAATAAGGAGCGTATAGCAGGAACAATATGGAGTGATACATTGCGATTGTCAGAGTATAAAGATACCCGCAATAATTCGAATACTGTCACATCAGTTAAAACCTTTAAGGTACCTGCCTCTGAATTAACTATTAATGTTCGCGTCACGGATCTATATACCAAGAAATCCTCCGTTCTCAGCGATGGGGTTGATCAGTCAAAAATGTATGCTGGTGAATTATCATTGGGCAATATCATCATCATGGATAATGGAGTTGAAGGTGTTTCAAGGCTCCTCATGAATGAGTCTTTTTATGAAATTATTGACACCCTGCACTTCAAAGTACGTTTGCTTGGTGACCATCATCCCTTCAAGGTCAAATATGAATTGAAGGTGAAAGATGAAACCAAGGTTAACAAAACGATCTTACTTGATCATGCTGGATCAATTGACTCGCTTCTTAATTTTGTGGTACCACTTACTGATATGCATTATTCAAACTACTCCCTTTTCATGATTGCTGAAGATGCAAAGGGAAACCGAGTGATGACCAAGTCGAATTTCAGAGTACGGATCAGAGGCGTCAACTTTGAGGTGGATAATATGGACGATGCTATGAAACAACTCGTCTATCTTGCCAATAATCGTCAGATAAAAGAGATGATGAAGGGCAACGAACTGGAGAAAACTGAAAACTTCAAAAACTTTTGGGCAGCCTTAGATCCAACCCCTGGGACTATAGAAAATGAACTCATGGAAGAATATTACCGGCGTGTGGCATTCTCCATGGAGGCTTTCACCGTTGTGCAGGAAGGATGGAAAACAGATAGAGGTATGATCTATATCCTATTTGGTCCTCCAGATGAAATTCAACGGGGTCCTTTTGAGCTGGATCGAAAGCCATATCAAGTGTGGGAATATTACCACATTGGGAAACAATTCGTTTTCAGAGATGAAACCGGCTTCGGAGACTTCAGACTGGATCATACTTATCTGGATCAGGGAGACTGGCGTTTCAGATATTAAAATAGCTTCCTCACTTTATCATGCATCATGCAAGCCTTACTTTAGCTCCTTCGTTCTAAACCCTTAAAATAAAGACCTGAAACGGCATTTAATGGGTGCTATTGGCTTAAAAATTTATAGATTTTGCATCGCCCTAAAAAAAGTGTTTTTCGGGCAGTAGGTAAAGTATTGTTTTCAAAGACCTGAGGGCACTTTTCAGGTACGAGAGGGTAGATGGCTACAAAATTTTCAAATTTCCGAAACTGGATGGGTGTAGACATCGCAGTTGACCTTGGAACAGCAAATACACTTATCTACGTGCGAGGTCAGGGCATCGTTTTAAATGAGCCCTCCATCGTGGCAAAATCTAAATCCACTTCAAAAGTTATTGCTGTAGGGAACGAAGCCAAGCGTATGGTTGGTAAAGTTCACCAGGAGATCGAAACAATCCGTCCTCTACGAGATGGGGTTATTGCAGACTTTGAAATGGCAGACAGTATGCTCCAAGGATTTCTAAATAAGCTACCCATTTCAAAATTGGCACGTCCCCGCATGATCATCTGCGTCCCTTCAGGTATTACTGAAGTAGAAAAAAGGGCAGTAAAAGAGTCGGCTGAAAGACGTAATGCCCGCGAAGTATTTCTCATAGAAGAACCTGTGGCAGCAGCCATCGGTATTGGCATCGATATTAGCGAGCCTGTTGGCAACATGATTGTAGATATTGGTGGTGGAACGACAGAAATAGCCATTATTGCTCTGAATGGAATTGTGACCAAAGAATCACTCCGTGTGGCCGGGGATGAAATGGATGAAGCAATCATTCAACATTTCAAGCGCGATCACAACCTACTCATTGGAGAGAGAACGGCTGAAAGCATTAAAATGAATGTTGGCTCAGCGCTCCAGGGTACAGATTACAAGTTGTCAGTAAAAGGTCGCAACATGATCGCTGGTATTCCCAAAACCATTGAGGTATCATCCTCAGAAATCAGGGACGCTTTACGTGATACCATCGACCTTATTGTAGACGCAGTGAAAATGTGCCTGGAACGAACCCCTCCTGAGTTGAGTTCCGATTTGCTTGACCGCGGTATCATCCTCACCGGTGGTGGAGCACTTCTCCAGGGTTTTGACAAAAGAATGCGTCTGGAAGTAGATCTTCCTGTAAACGTGGCTGAATATCCATTGCTTTCCATCGTTCAAGGTACCGGCAAAGTCCTGGACGCCGTTGAACGCTTTGAGGATGTTCTTTATTAGCTTTTCACCTGCGCGATAGGTTAAATCTTGGCATCTAAAGCACCATCTATCTCTCGATATAAATCTCTGGTAAATCTGGTAGCAGCTATTGCTCTGTCACTGCTGATTATAGCCTCCAATGGAAATCCGGCCATGGATCGAACTCGTGGTTTCGTTCTCGAAGCATCAGCCTATCTCTATGTACCCATCCAATGGGTTGAAACCATCTTCACCATCGAAAAGGACTATCGTGAGCTTCAACAGCGGCACATCAAAGCCCAGATCGAGCTAAATAAAACCAGAACCCTTGTAAAGGAAAATCAACGACTTCGCAGTATGCTCGGGTTCAAGGGTGATAAAAATTTCAATGTGATACCTGCCAACGTCCTATCCGATGTGGGGAGCCATACCATGAATAGTCTCACTGTTGATCAGGGTTCTGACGATGGTGTTACACTGCTCTCTGGTGTAGTTGATGCAGAAGCTCAGTTGGTTGGTAAGGTTGTAGCCATTTCGCCACATACAGCGCTCGTTCAACTGGTTAGCGATAAAAATTTCAGGGTGTCTGTAAGAGAAATGCGCTCAAGAGATGTGGGTATTCTCAGCTATTCCCTGAAAACAGGGTACGTCATTCAGGATGTTCCAAAAAATGCTGAAGTGATTGCTGGTGACTCAGTGGTAACATCAGGTTTTAGTGACATTTTCCCAGAGCATATTTTTGTAGGCTGGGTCTCTGCTATCTCACCGGTTGTGGAAGACTATGTGAAATCGGTCCGAGTTGATCTGGCAACTGATTTTAATCGAGTAGAGGAAGTATTTATTCTGAAATAGTATGTTTGGAATTATTAAAAATAGTATCCTGGGTATCCTTGTACTCATTTTTCAATGGATGTTGGGTGATATATTCAGCATTTATGGTCTGACCCCAAGTTTTCTGGTCATTTTTATTATCTACATTGGATTAACCAATAGCCAACTTCATGCTATCTGGTTAGGATTCTTCTTGGGATTCATTATTGATGCTTTGACAGGCACCGACATGATGGGTATTACTGCACTAGCTCTATCTGCAGTAGGTTATCTATCCGGAATATTTCATGGTAGGATAGTCCGAATACCAGTCATAGTTCAATATCTACTCTACACCGGATTCTTACTCGTATTCTTTATACTTACTGTCATGATTTCGCTCCAGGATTCACAGTTTGCCACAGGTAATATTGTTTTTCTGATACTTCTGCCCAAGACGCTATATACGCTTGCGCTCCTGAGTGGAACTTTCATTGTCCTCAGAGTCGGAGCAGAATAATGCTCCAGGGCAGGAATATCGTAGAGGGCTGGAGGTCACTTCTCGTCCACGGTCTTCTGGCACTCCTTTTTCTGATCCTCATCGGTCGCTATTACTACTTGATGATTGTATTTCATGAGAAATATGCTGAAAAGGCAACTGCAAATCACATCCGTGCTGTTCCCGTTCTGGCATCCCGTGGGGTCATCTATGATCGAGCAGGTAATCTCATTGTAGATAATGCTCCCAGTTACACTATCTCTGTCATACCCATTGAAGTAAAGGATAAACCCGAATCACTGGAACGTCTATCCAGTGTTATGGAAATTTCGGTTGAAGAGATTAATCGCCGTATCGTGAAAAATCGTCGTGGTTCCTTTGCGCCAGCCAAAGTATTTAGTAGGGTTCCCTTTGAGAAAATATCCCATTTACAAGAGCACCGTCTAGAACTTATTGGTGTGACTTACAGTATTGAGCCCATTCGTAATTATGTGTCAGACTTGGATCTGTCACATGCCTTGGGGTATACCCGAGAAATAAACAGAGACGATTTAAATCGTTTCAAAAAGGATTCTGACTATCAACCTGGTGATCAGGTGGGGTGGAAGGGTCTGGAAAAATATTATGAGTCAGAATTACATGGTCAGAGGGGCTTCAGATATGTTGAAGTAAATGCGCTCGGTCAGGAAATTGGTGAGGTTCAGGATCGTGCTCCTATCAATCCAATTCCCGGACATGATCTTAATCTGAGCATTGATTCATATATTCAGTATGCAGTAGAAACAGCATTGGCCGATTCTTCAGGATCTGTGGTAATCCTGAATCATAAAACTGGCGAGATTCTCGCTTACGCCAGTCGACCAGGTTATGATCTTGAAATGTTATCGGGCAGGATTTCTTCAAAAGATTGGAACGCACTTATGCAAGATCCACGTAAACCTCTATATGACAGGGGAATACAGGGTCTATATCCGGCTGGTTCAACACTCAAGCCCATCGCAGCCCTTTACTCCTTGGAAAATCATTCCAATGCGAAGGAGCGGACTTATATCTGCCGTGGATCTTATCGATTGGGTAACCGCTCATTTGGCTGTTGGAAAAAAGTCGGACATGGTAAAATGAATCTACATGATGCTGTGCAACAATCATGCAATGTGTATTTCTACAATCTGATCCAGGATATAGGGCTGGAAGATTGGGCACTTATCGCCCGCGAATTTGGATTCGGGGAGCGAGCCAATATTGATATCCCTGGTGAGAATAAAGGTCTGGTTCCAGATACAAAATATATGAACCGCAAGTATGGGCAAAATAAATGGACCAAGGGCAACCTGCTCAATATTGTTGTGGGTCAGGGAGATGTTTTGGTGACACCCCTGCAACTCGCTCAATTTGCCGGAATGCTAGCTCAAAGAGGTACTCAATTTGAGCCACATTTTGTTAATCGAGTGGTTTCAAAAAATGGTGATGTCATAGAGGAAAATATTTCTCAATCCAGGGATCGGGTCACGGCTTCAAAAGATTCCTGGGATTTTGTACATCAGGCTATGTGGGATGTTGTAAACGGGAAAAAAGGAACTGCCAGGGCTGCTCGTCAAAAAGATTGGGAGATCTATGGTAAAACCGGAACTGCGCAAAATCCCCATGGTGAGGATCATGCTTGGTTCATCGGGTTTAGCCTTGATGAACGCTATCCATATTCCTGGGCAGTTTTATTGGAAAACGGTGGTGGTGGCGGAGGTATAGCAGCACCGCTCATTGGAAAGATTCTTAGAAACATTGCGAAACGACCCTCATGAATATTAGAAGCTATGTAGTCATAAGGCTTAAAGAGTTAGAGTGGAGTACGCTCATATTTGTCTTGTTGCTTTCAGCAAGCGGGTTGCTAGCCATTTATAGTATTGAAGCGCAGCATGTATCAGGCTCGGACTATTTTTTCAGACAAAGTATCTGGACAGTTGTGGGTATTGGGTTATTTCTTACAGCATATTTTATACCCCGGAAAATTATTCACAATTTGACATACCCTGCCTATGGAATTGGAATTGTCCTTTTGATCATTCCCATACTCATGAAAAGCAGCGGTGCTGTCAGTAGATGGATCATGATTGGTAGTATTGGGATTCAACCATCTGAATTCATGAAAATATTTCTGCTGCTAGCACTGGCTAAATATTTTGCAGATCATAAACGAAAACTCTCAAATATAAAAGAATTAATGACTCCTGTGGCCATGGCCCTTGGACCCACCATCCTTGTTCTTGCTCAACCAGATCTGGGTACAGCCCTGGTATACTTTGGGATATTGATTGTGATCATATTTTGGGCAGGGATAAGACCACTCCATTTCTTTCTGTTGCTGGCACCGATAATCTCCATGCTAGCGGCCTTTCAAACCTTATCCTTTTTTATCTGGATGGGACTTATTATTGTTATACTCTATTTCAATCACCTCCCGTTTTGGACAAAAATATTAAACTTCTTTATTAATGTTGGGCTGGGTGGCATTACCAATCTGCTATGGGCACTATTAAAACCGTATCAACAGCAGCGTATTCTATCAATGATAGACTCTGACTCGGACCCGCTTGGTGCAGGATATCAGGTTTCTCAATCACTAACCGCCTTTGGATCAGGTGGACCTTTTGGAAAAGGCCTTGGCGAAGGCACGCAAACACATTTGAAATTCCTCCCGGAGCAACATACAGATTTCATTATGACTGTGATAGGTGAGGAGTTTGGTTTCGTCGGTGTGATGGTGGTGATCACACTCTTCTACTTACTAATCGCGAGATTGATTACGCAAGCCTACAATAGCAAATTCAGGTTTGACAGCGTTATCCTCATTGGAATTGCATCCATATATATATTTCACGTATTTGTCAATCTGGGGATGATAGTTGGTATCATGCCGGTAACTGGTATCCCATTACCATTCATCAGTTATGGAGGGTCATTTATGGTGACCTCCATGGTATTAGCTGGTCTTTCTGCGAATATGTCTTCTGTCCGCAGAGCCGTTGGGTAGTGTCTCAAGCCCCCTGAAACCACTACATTTAGCGTTGCGAGTCCCTGTGGCGAGGTTAAATTGACGCCCGTATGATTTCTTGTCTTAACTCCCAGCAGAAAGTGGCTTAAGCAATGTACAAAAGAACGTTCGCTCTCATTTTGATATTAGCACTCATCGTAGGTTGCGGTGGTTCCAAAGAACTGAAGCAGGAACTTAGTGAGGTGAAACAGGATACCCAGGGTACAGATAGTACTCTAGTTGTTCTTGATGCCCGGTTAAAAGAGTTCTCCCAGGAAGTGAAGGCTATGCGTGAAACATACAACGAGAACCACATAAGTCTTGAAAACCTTTATAAGCTCAATGCTGAATCTAAGCGTTCAATAGACGAACTTTCTTCAGAAATTGAGGGTAAGTTGGCAAGTGAGCGCAGTAGGACAGATTCTGTCAACAGTGAATCAGCCAGAACAAGTGGTGAGCAGATAGCAGGATTGCAGGCTGAACAAGTCGGGATTAGAGAGTCTATCGCAGGTCTTGGGACATCTATTCAAAATACTCAATTTCAGGTAGATAGCATTTATGCCACCATGGATCCTGCAAAAATTGCCATCCTGGAAGAAAATTTACTAAACATCATAAGTCAGTTTTCCATCCTGGATTCATCCTACTCCGAATTTCAATTGAATGTCGCTGACCATATGATGAGTTCTGATGATCAGTTGGGGACTTTGGAGATGAACGCCAGAGTTCAGGACAGCTCTAATTATGATATTCTATCCCAGCTTGTATTTCTGGAGAATAAAATAATCTCGCTAACGAACTCATTCAACGAGCTCATGGCCATGCCTTCAACAACTCCAAATATTGTTCGAACTCCAGTTACACAAACCCCTCTGCAACAGTCACCAGCTGCTGCAAAGATGGACTATGAGACATATAAACAACACTATATTGATGCATTAAGTGCTTATCAAAATGGTGATTTCATGGGTGCCATAGATGCTTTTGAGATGTTGATCCGTAATGATTCACAGAACGACTATGCTGACAATGCACAGTATTGGATTGGAGAGTCTTATTACGCTTTAGATGAATACTCAAAGGCTATCGAAGCATTTAGAAAAGTGATTCAATTTAACGATTCCAATAAAGCCGATGCTGCACAATTCAAGATTGGATATTCCTACCTCAATAGCGGCGATAAAGCCCGCGGTTACGATGAATTAGAACGGCTTCTGGATATGTTCCCTGAAAGTTCCTACCGGGAAAAAGTCAAGCAAATCCTCGCCTCCAGATAAATAGGTTATAAAAAAAAGAATTCTATGCCAACAAAAATTTACTATCTCTCCTCAGAAGTATCTCCATTTTCTGAGGGAACTGACCTTGCTAAAATTTCAAATAAGGTTCCCACACATTTTCAAGAAAAAAAACAGGATCTGAGGATCTTCACACCGAGGTATGGGTTTGTCAGTGAACGTCGATATGTAATTCGTGAAGTTATTCGCCTCAAGGAAATTGAAGTTGAATATAAAGGTGAGGTCGGATTTGGTGCTGCCAAGTCAGCCTTTGTGCCTTCAACCCGGGTTCAAGTTTATTTCATGGAATATCAACCATATTTTGGTGGCAAAAATAAAACCTTATACAAGGTAGCTGAAAACCGCTACAACCAGCGGAATGCTGAGAAGTATTTCTATTTTTCAAAAATCGCTATCGAAAATCTTACTTATTTGTACTGGCAGCCAGATTTTATTCTTTGTAATGATTGGACCACGGCCATGGTCCCAGTCCTGTTCAAGACCGTATATGCTGAAGAAGAGTTCTTTGCAGACATGAAGACGGTTCTAAACCTGGTCAATATCGAAGAGATGGGCAAGGTTGGAGCAAAACAATACGAAATGGCAGGTCTTGAACCTGAAGACTATGCTGGTTATGAAGACAATCTCCTGGGACTCGCTATTAAGCATGCTGATGAGATAATTAGTATTTCTATAAACGGTAAAAGCAACAAAGATCAAATTGAAAAACATGACAAGATTCAGGAAGCATTAAAAGCTACTGGCAAAAAAGTTAAGTACTTTACGATTTCTGATGAAAGTGAAGAGGAATGGCAACAGCTCAATTTGGAATTGGAAACATTCTTTGGAGTTGAGAATTAAAACTCTGAATATTGACAGTGTTGACTCTAAACCAACAGAGTTAAGTGTTTGATCGCTTAACTCTTTTTTTAAAGGGGCTTATGAAAATCCGGATTCCTTTTGCAGTTTTTATCACCGCACTTTTCTTTTGGTCGTGTGATGATCCAATATCATATGATAATAGTAGTTTTACCTACAACCCATTCTCATTTACTGAAGACACACTTAATAGTGTAACCTCCATAGAAGCAGGTACAGCAGATATTGATTGGGGTGGGCATTTCAGATCCTGGGTTGGTGAAACCCAACATTACAAATCAGGTTTTACAGTAGAATTCAATTTCTCTGACACCTCCTTGAACATCAGTGAGGTAGACAGTATCCAATTTCGTGTTAGCCATGTTGTGACTTATCCAGAGAATGGAGCAGATACGCTTGCTGTAAACTACTCCACCTTTGGGTTCTACGAAACCATGGATCAAGCCATCGATATCGAAAATTCTATTTATGGTAATCTTCTGGGTAGTGATTCAATGAATATTGCAGGTGGTAACAATTCCTGGAAATACACCTTGCCTGCTGACCTCATCACAGAAGGTGATACTATAGTCAGCCTGGGAATCTTTCCTCATACTACCAATTATCTTTCCTCGTTTTATGGCGGTGGCTCATCTTCAAGACCCTCATTGAATTTTTTCTTTCATGAACCTGATACAGCAGGAAATGACAGCGCGACCTTTCTTCCGTATGAGGCTGATACCTTATACATGCATTTCGTCGAGAACTCTGGAGCCTTTGATCGAGTCCAATATGAATACCTTAGCCAGCTGAAAAACGATTCGCTTCTGCTCACTGTGGACCTGCAAGGCTTTATGGTAGGAGGTGACACTCTCCAGCATATCGTTTCTTCCAGTATTTTGCCAGCAATTGATGACTTGGCTTCCTCCCTGTTCACTCCAGATAGTGTTTTCAGGTTTAGTATGCTTGTCGAGGACCCTGGCTCAGGTTTGTCATCTACTATTGAGTATGGTGATGGTGGATTTAACACCAATCAGATAAATAATATCCTTCAATCTGCCCTAGATGATGAAAAGGATGAAATAGACTTAATACTGAGCCCTACCACTTCTGGCTATAATCCCGGATTTATTGCCATTTCAAAAGATGCTTCGGCATCAGCACTTTTTGTGAAATCTTCCCTGGCGGTGCGACCATGAGGAAACTAATACTTTTACTTATCCTGTCCATCTCGCTAATGGGACAGTCTGCATACTACCGTTTAGGGTATGGGGACATCTTTCCAACAACTGACCCATTAGGGAGCAGTCTTGGTCATGGTGTTGTAGCATATGAGGACACTGCCCGCGTCACTCCACACAATCCTGCATCACTCACCAGTTCAAATCGGGTTCATTTTGGTGTAAGCCTTGGATCAGAATTTCGATCTATAGGCAATATCGTTTCGAACACTACCCGACTTGAACAACTCTTTGTGACATTTCCAGTTGGGAAGCGGATCGGGATGAGTCTTGGAACCCATGCTGTAGCTGATTTTGCATCTGATTATGAGACAAGCATGGACATGGGGTCATTCTCTGAACAATCATCTGGAGGCATCTGGGATTTTCATCTGGGACTTGGTTATTCACTTTCTCCTGTTATAAAGCTGGGGCTCAAACTGCATGCATTTCAGGGTCAGTTAAGACGAGAAGCCATCATTCTGACTGATGACATTCAAGAATTATATGTGGTCAAAGGTGACATATCCGGAAAAAGTATTGAAGCAGGCGTCATTTCAAATTTGAGAGAAAAGGTGTCTCTTGGTTTAACTGTAAATATTCCTTACGACAAACCTACCCTGTCAGGTCAGGATAGCCTGGCTGGTTCTTCTGCGTTTGCAGAAATAGATGAGGAGATGGATGCCTGGCCAAGCACAATTAAATTGGGTCTCATCTATCACCATTCAAAAACTATGAATTTTACAGCAGGTATTGCACAGCAACTCTTTTCTGAGTCGGGTTTCAATACGGCAAGCGTATTTGCCTTGCCTGCAGGCTGGACAACTGTACCTGTGGCATCGTTTCAACTTGGTATGCAAAAACTACCTGCTGATAGGATGTCGCGTTACTGGACCAAGAGAACAGGTTGGCAGACCGGTGTGTCCATCAAAAACTATTATCTGTCACCAGCCAGTGAGAATATGATATATGAATACTCATTGATAACTGGTGCCAATCTCGATATGAGAAATGGAAAAAGTTTGTTTGAAATTTCTGGCGAAATCGGATCTCGTGGGGGAGACGAAAGTTTACCTGATGAGTTATTTGCCCGCATGAAGTTTGGTGTTCAAATTAATGATACGTGGTTCAAAAAAGTTAAAAGAAGATGAGGGTTAACTCATGAAGTTAAAAGTTGTGTCAATTATTACTATGGGCATCATGTTATTTACAATGGTCTTGTCCGCCTGCATGCCTCCACAAGCTACTGCTGAAGAATTAGCAGCCATGGAAAAAGCGCGCAAAGATTCAGTACGTAAAGCCAATTCACGCTACTGTATGAAACATTTAAGTTTTGCCACAGAGTACTATAAGAATAAAGCGTATCCAGATGCTTTGTACAATTATAAGAAATTGTTTGAGTATGAATGTGTTGATGAGCAAATGGCTCAAAATGTTTATGTCTATATGGGCAACTCCTATCGTGAAATGGATCATCTTGATACTGCCATGATCTACTATGAAGAAGGTTTGAGCATCATCCCACAAAACAAATATCTATGGGAGAATAAACTCTTCACGCTGAAAATGATGGATGATGATGATCTGGTACTTCAGGCAAAAGTAGATATGTACGCTGCTTTCCCACAAGATTCAGTTCTTGGGGAAGAAATTGCTGAAGATTACATCACCTTTTCAATGTATGCCGAAGCGAAAACTATGGCTGAACATCTCCTGACTACAAATCCTGACAGCAAAAACTTGAGGAATATTGTTCGTGAGTCAATTGAAGCTCAGGGTGGTGATGTGAGGGGTTTTGTTGAAGAAGAATACAAGAATAATCCTGGCAATATTTCCAATGCTCAAGATTATGTTAGAGTTCTCCGCGATGCTGGCGAGAATGATACGGCCATCAAGGTCCTAGAGGGAATACTTACTATTTCACCGGGAATGACCAATATCATGAAAGATCTTGTTGAAGCCTACCGCGAACTCGGTCAAACAAAAACGGTCATTAGCTGGTTGAAAAAATTGAATACAGCCAATCCTGAAGATGTCCGCATCTACTTTGATATGACACAGGCCTACATTGAAGATGGACAGTTAAAATCAGCAATGTCGTGGGCTGGAAAAGCTATAAAAATGGATTCTCAAAATGGTCAGACCTATGCAAACCGAGCTTCTGTATATGAAGCAGTGGGTATGGCATGTGCTGGTTCAGTTCCGGATTTTGATGACAAACTCGTATTTATGATGGCTTATGAAGACTATAAAACAGCCAAGGCAAAAGGCTATTTTAAAGCTACCAATAAAATTGACTTTCTAAAAGAAGCCCGTATTCCACAGAGTGGTGACTGGTTCTTCAATAGAGACGAATATGTTAAAGCAGGTAAAGCAAAGCCTAAGAAGGAATGTTATACCTGGTTAAAACGTAGTGTCACAGCTCCTAAGGCTTAATATAGAGTAGTTATGAAAATTACCATCGGGTGTGATCATGCCGCTTTTGATGCAAAGACTGAGATTATCCAATTTCTCCAGTCATCAGGACATGACATAATCGATGAAGGTACCCACAACCTGGAGTCTGTTGACTATCCGGACTTTGCCGCCAGCGTGAGCCAAAAAGTCCAATCCGGTGAAGCTGAGCGCGGTATCTTGATTTGTGGTACGGGATTAGGTATGTCCATGGCTGCCAACCGCTATAAAGGTATCCGTGCTGCATTATGTTTTACTGAAGAGCTCGCTGAACTGAGCAGACTTCATAATGATGCAAATGTCCTTTGCCTGGGTGCCAGAACTCAATCTGTTGACTCCATGAAAAGCATCATCTCTCTCTGGTTAACCACTGAGTGGGAGGGTGACAGGCATGCGAGAAGACTTAACAAAATTGAATTAAATCCTCGAGGTCAAGATGCTGAATGAGCTAAGAAGTTCTGATCCGGCTATATACACTGCTATCATGGCAGAACGTGATCGTGAAAACGATACATTGGAATTAATCGCATCAGAGAATTTCGTTAGCAAAGCTGTTTTGCAGGCTGCAGGCAGTGTTATGACCAACAAATATGCCGAGGGCTATCCTGGAAAACGCTACTATGGTGGCTGTGAGGCTGTAGATACAGCTGAGAATCTTGCAAGAGACCGAGTTAAGCAACTCTTTGGTGCTGAATATGCCAATGTCCAACCACACTCTGGTAGCCAGGCAAACATGTCTGTTTACTTCACTCTTGTAAAGCCTGGTGATACAGTTCTAGGTATGGATTTATCCCACGGTGGTCATTTAACCCATGGATCCCATGTAAATTTCTCTGGTAAATTCTACAACATCGTGGCCTATGGAGTAAATGCAGAAACCGGATATATCGATTATGATATGGTTCGCGACCAGGCAAAAAAACATCAGCCCAAAATGATCATTGCCGGTGGTTCTGCTTATCCAAGACATTATGATTTTAAGGTATTTAGAGAAATTGCTGATGAAGTTGGTGCTTTTCTCATGGCCGATGTTGCCCATCCCGCTGGGTTAATTGCAGCCGGCGAACACCCGAGTCCAATGCCACATTGTCATGTAGTGACTTCTACAACTCATAAGACCTTACGTGGACCCCGCGGTGGCTTGGTGATGATGGGAAAAGATTTTGAAAATACTTTTGGTATTGTTGCACCAAAAAGTGGCCGAACTAAAATGATGAGTGAGCTTCTGGATAGTACAGTCATGCCAGGCATTCAGGGGGGTCCGCTTATGCATGTTATTGCAGCAAAAGCAGTCGCATTTGGAGAGGCTTTAGAACCATCATTTAAAACTTATGCCAAGCAGGTCATTTCTAATGCGAAAGCCCTGGGTGTTGCCCTCAACGAATTTGGCTTTAAGCTTATCTCAGGTGGTACAGATAACCACCTGCTTCTTATTGATTTAACTGCAAAGGAACTTAGTGGTAAGAAAGCAGAGCGTCTTCTGGAAGAAGCTGGGATGACCACCAATAAAAACATGGTTCCCTTTGATCAACGCAGCCCACTGGTTACCAGTGGTATTCGCATTGGGACTGCTGCCTTAACCACTCGTGGTTTCAAGGAAAATGAGATGAAATTAATTGCAGGATACATCAATGATGTTATTTCTGATCCTGACAATGAAAGTGTCAACGAAGCCGTCCGCTCTAAGGTGCGAGAACTGGTCAAAGATTTCCCTCACTATCAGGATGTCGAGTAAGCATTATGAATTGCCCCCAATGTCAACAGGATGATACCCGCGTCATTGATTCTCGTCATACTCAGGATGGTCGAGCCATTCGACGCCGTAGGGAGTGTGGGAGCTGTTCATATCGATTTACGACCTATGAGTATGTTGAAACCCAGCCACTCCTGGTCATCAAAAGCAATCAGCGTCGTGAACCCTTTGACAGAGAAAAGATTCTAAAAAGTATAGCTATTGCATGTAGTAAGCGTCCCGTAAATAGTGCTCAGATGAGTCAGACTGTAGATTTGGTTATTCAAGATGTAAATACTTTTGGTTCTTCTGAAGTACATGCCAAGGATGTTGGCGAACTGGTGATGAAACATCTCAAAGATCTTGATGAAATTGCATATGTACGATTTGCCAGTGTTTATCGAAAATTTGAAGATGTTAAAGAGTTCAGAGCGGAACTGGACGACATCTAGATCCATGCAAACGATCTGATTCAGAGATGCATCGATATGATCGAAATTAAAAAACTTTACAAATCATTTGGTGATCTTACCGTTTTCGACGGTGCAAGTATAAAAGTCGAAGATGGTCAGAGCCTCGTTGTTATGGGCAAAAGTGGTCAGGGAAAAAGCGTTCTTCTTAAACTGATTACCCGCCTCCTTTATCCCGATTCTGGAAATATTTACATAGATGGGGAGGATCTGGGTACTCTCAATCCAAATCAATTGGTTAAATGTCGGTTGAAATTTGGTATGCTGTTTCAATCCGCTGCCTTATTTGATAGTTTAAATATCTGTGACAATGTGGGAATCGGATTGAAAGCGAAAAACCAATTCTCAGATTCAGAGATTGAGACCAAAGTCCAGGAAAGTCTTGAACGTGTTGGTCTTGTTGATGTGGGCCAAAAATTCCCTGCACAATTGAGTGGGGGTATGCGCAAGCGTGTTGGTTTGGCTCGTGTCGTAGCCATGGAACCAAAATATATTTTATATGATGAACCCACTACTGGCCTGGATCCAGTCACCAGTGCACAGATAGCTATGTTGATTAAAGAAATGCAAGATGATCTTAAAGTGACCAGTATCATCGTGACACATGACATACCAACTGGCTTTTTTCTGGCAGATAAAATTGTTTTACTGGATCAGGGGAACTTTTCCTTTGTTGGTAGCGTCGAAGAAATGAGAAAGTCAGAGTTAAAATCTGTGCAGGATTTTATTAGTGGCTATAAAGAAGAAACAGATATAAAATTTAGGTAATAATTTGAATCAACACCTTTTGCATTGTCCCATTTCCAAAACAGCGCTCAAGCCAGCTGGCGATAGCCTCATAAATGCCATCAATAGTTGGGTAGAAGGTGGACAGATATTCAACGGTAATGGTGATCTGTTGCGAGGCAATTACACAGCGATGCTGGTCAGTAAAAACCAAAGCATCGCCTATAATATTCGCCATGGTATTCCACAGCTTATCCCAGGGTTATCCATATCACTTGAAGGCCTAAATACTGGAAATTCCGTTGATTAGCGTAGGGTGTAAACCTATATTCGCCCGCTTTAATAGAGGAGAGCTTTAAGAGAGAAAACGTTACTGGGATTTTTTGATGAGAATCCGCCGAAAAATAAAATACGAACCTGGCGTTCATCTTTTTTAAAGTTGATACCGAATGTTATTCATAATATTCGGTTTTTTTATGAATGAGGAGTTAGTTACAATGAAAATGAATAAAATTATTAATCTTACCATCGGAAGCCTGATGCTTTTATCGGTAGCATTCTCACAGAGTGCATTATTTCTGCTAATTGCACCTGGTGCACGGGCTGGTGGTATGGGTGAAGCACAAGTTGCTCTCGCAGATGACTCCTATGCAACCTATTGGAATCCTGCAGGACTAGGATTTCAAAGTGGTTATGAAGTTTCAGGGATGCACGTAAATTGGCTACCAGGCCTTGTAGATGACATGTACTATGACTTTCTGGCCGGTCGAGCACCAGTGGAAGGTCTCGGCGTATTTGGGGGACATCTGATCTACCTGAATGCCGGTGAACAACAGTATACTGATGCCAATGGCGTATCCCTGGGAACATTTCTTACTTATTTCACCTCTGGAGCATTTAGCTATGCAACCATGATCTCAGAAAATTCAAGCGTTGGCTTTAACTTTAAAATATTATATCAACACCTCACAGATTCTGATGTCCAGGTGGGAACTGAAAAAACCAAGGGTACAGCAACTAACTTTGGTTTTGACGTAGGATATCTAAGCAAGGGCTATTTGGGTGGCAAATTGGATATTGGAGCAATGATTGCCAATTTAGGACCCAAAGTCATTTTCAATGATGAGGAACAAGCTGATCCGATGCCAACAAATTTGAAGCTTGGTTTCAATATGCGAGTGTATGATTCAAAATATAATAGACTGAATGTGGTCTACGATGTAAACAAGCTTCTCGTTGGTGAATACGCCTCCATGGATTGGGATGGTGATCTTTTAATTGGTGGCTATAATGATGATGGCTCCGAAAATCAATCTGGTAATTACAATAAAGATGGACAGAATGAACTTGCCCATACCGACTCATGGTGGGCTGGCATCTTTACATCATTCCTGGATGATTGGTATCTCGGTGGTGATCGTGATATGGATGGTGATAGAGTTATTGGTGGATGGAATTTAATTGAGGGTAGCGACTCTACATATACTGAGCTATCTGACGCTGGTCACTACAATGAAGGCGGTGACCTGGAGATCGGTAATAGTGATGATAGAAGCCCTGCTGATGAATTTAAATCACTTATCCATAGTGTGGGTCTAGAATACTGGTACAATGAGATGTTTGCCATTCGTGGTGGTTACTACTACGATTCTGAAGGTAAGATTACCACACCAACCGTGGGTGCTGGGTTGCGCTATGGAAATTATGGTTTTGATTTTGGATATACGGTTGCAGAGGAAACACACCCTCTGAACAACACCATGCGATTCTCGCTGATGTTAAAATTTTAAGGTAGATCGGATTAATCTGATCGTCGATCTTTAATTTTTAACCCTCAAAGACTAGCGGGGATAATATCAATCAATTCACAGTAAGATTATTGCTGACTATTCTGTCGGTCATATCCCTTTCAGCACAGGAACTCAAGGTAGCTGTTCTGCGAGTAGCATTTCAACCTGATTCCTCACCGGCAACAACAGGGGATGGTAGCTTCGTTCTGGAGGATACCGTTGATCTTGATTGCACTGACTGGGCTCTTGATCCACCTCCACATGGTCGCACCTATTTCCAGGATCACCTCATAGCCATGGACAACTACTGGCAGCGTGTGAGCAACGGTGCAGTTTATGTGAATTTATCTGATTCAGATGTTTATCCGCTAAACGACAATGAAGTTTACCAATTGCCCCACGACATGCTCTACTATCATCCATATTTGGAAACATTTGATGAAACGGCGAAACTTTTTGAGTTGAGTGAGGATGCTATTGAGCTGGCAGACCCTGACATCAATTTTGATGAATATACTACCATCATTCTTGCACATGCAGGTATGGGTGGTGATTTCGCATTCGCACTTGATCCGACTCCCGGTAACATCCCTTCAGCTTATCTTTCACAATCAGACTTTGAAGAATATCGCTATCTTCAAACTGATGAGGGTAATCTTACCGACTTAATCATTATCCCTGAGTCCCAAAACTTCCTTCAGTATAAAGAAACTCGCAGCCTTTTTGAAGATGCTGAGGACCCATGCTTTTATCAGGTTGGGCTGAATGGAACCCTGGCACTTATGATGGGCTTTCATCTTGGCCTGGCACCATTATACAATACAGAGACAGGTGTGTCCTTAGTGGGTGGTTTTGCCCTCATGGACCAGGGCTCAAATAATTTTCACGGCATCGTCCCAGCCTATCCTGACCCATTTACTCGCATTGAGCAGGGCTGGATATCTGCCAGTGAGATGCAGATAGGGGATTCGGTCTCGATTCATGTTGATGATCCTCCCATAAAAATTTCAATCAGTGAGTCTGAGTATTATCTCATTGAGAATCGTCAGAGAAACATACTGCACCCCAGTAGCATGCCCCTTTGGATTGATGAGGCTGGGTTTGATACAGTATCCGTCGTCCTGAGCGCTGGAGGTGTCGTTTTAAATGTTGACGAACAGCATGCTGGGTTACCAGGTAATGGACTCAACATCTGGCACATCGATGAGAACGCGAGATTCACTGCTGACAATCCTAATGGTGGAACCAATCAGTTAGTGGATTTTGTCGAAGCTGATGGTGCCCAGGATATGGGGCATACAACTCAATTACTCTTCGCCTCATATTTGGAAACTGGCTGGTGGTTTGATCCGTGGTTTGCTGGTAATCAGGGCTGGTTTCATATCAACCGTTACGAAGAAGTTGTGGGAGATAGTCTGCTCAGCTTCAACTCGAGGACCTTCCCCTCAACCACATCTAATACAGGTGCTCCTACCCATCTGAATATTCAAAATATTTCTAATAATGGTCCTACCATGAGCTTTTCAATCTCATCGGACAGATTGGCTGAAAAAGATTCTATCTCAAGTTTTATTGGATTGGGTGCAGCACCAGGCACACTCTGGGCATTCAATACAGACTCATCTCAAGTCATTGAAACGTTCTTTGCTGAAAATCGTCTAACTAATACTGCAAGTCTTACTGTGACACCGGCTGATATTTTACACCCAAACAGTGACAGCACGTTTCAATACAGGTATCCTTGGGTATTCCCTAATATGGATGCTGGATCTCGGTTTATCGATATTGAGACAGGTATCTTCCATTCTCACCCTACCAAGCACAAACCTTTTGAGATAATTGGCGGGAACAATCCGTTGCTAACGCTTTCATATTTTGCTGAAGAAAATGGTAACTACTTCCTGGTGAAATGGTTTGAGCAACAGGCACAATTCATAAGTGAACAGCTCACGGTAACGCCTGTCGCCAGATTTCAGACAACATCGGGTATTCAGCCCTTCTATTCAAGTTTTGCAGAGGATCCCATTCCTGTTGGGGTTACACCATATCGAGATCCGAATTCGATTATGATGATCATTCCAGAGGAACTTGATGTGATTTCCTGGTCCAATGGCGAAAATGCTCTAAAAATTTCCCATCTTCCTTCCGAGGAAATGGACTATATCAGCGGTGATAAACCGCTGCACATTATTCCTTTGGATGCTGATTGGGATGGATACTATGAGATCGCTCTATTTTATGAGAATTCAATAGAGATTATCAATCAAGCTGGGATTGCATACAATGGCAATCCTTTTAGTGTTGAACCCTATGAAGGCAATCCCATTGTTGGTTCAACCATAGACGGTCAACCCAGTATCTTTTTACGACACACCAATGGATATTCAATATATGATTACCAGGGTGGTTCACTGGATAGCGGTGTCCTACCGCAAGTTTCATCCGGTGTTGAAAATTATCTCAGCACTTCGAATGGCCTAAGTCTGATACTTAGTGGCCAGGAGCTACTCTACTTTGAATACGACCTGACAATCGATACGTATGCCTTCTGGTCAGATCCACAGGGTAATCGGGCTGGTGATAGAGTCGTCATGACACCGGTTGTTGCAACTACAACCACGCCTGCCATCCAATCCAGGTCTGTTTATAATTATCCAAATCCCATTAAGGGCAGCGAGACTACTATCCGCGCCTGGTTAGGGGATGTGGATACCTGGAGTATCGAGATATTCTCCATGAATGGTGCACAGGTTGCCCGTGTTGAACAGGATGTACTTCAACGAAATACCTATAATGAATGGGTCTGGGATGCCTCTGACGTCTCAAATGGTGTTTACCTCGCCCAAATCGTTGCCGGTAATTCATCAGAGATAATCAAGATCGCTGTTATTCGATGAACACCCTGAAAACCATACTATTCCTGATCAGTATAAGTGCTATTCTCATGGCTCAGGGCTTCAACCATCCTGAATTGGAATGGAAGACCATCGAGGGTAAGCACTTCATCGTTCACTATCATCAGGGGACTGAGTGGACAGCCAACGAGGCTCTACATGTTGCTGATGATATATATGATGGCATCACATCCCTGTACAATTACGAGCCTGAGGAAAAAACACAGCTAATTATTCGCGATACGGATGACTATGCCAATGGTGGAGCCTATTATTTCGACAATAAAATTGAAATATGGGCCATGCCACTTGATTATAGTTTGAGGGGTTCACATTATTGGCTTAGAGATGTGATTACTCACGAATTCGCGCATATCATCAGTCTACGCGCCTCAAGAAAGATGCATGGGAATGTTCCTGCAGCCTATTTTCAGGTAATCTCTTATGAGCCAGAACGTCGTGAGGACGTTCTATATGGCTACCCAAATGGTATCGCATCATATCCGCTTCCATCGGTTGCTGTGCCGATGTGGTGGGCTGAAGGTATTGCACAATTTCAGAATGATACCACCCGTTGGGACTGGTGGGATAGTAATCGTGATATGATCCTGCGAGATCGTATCAATTATGATAAAGTCCTGACACTCAATGAGATGGATGGATTTGGTAAAGTTGGAATTGGCAATGAGAGCGTCTATGATCATGGATTCGGACTGGTCAACTATATGGGTCATGAATACGGTCAGGATATCATCCAGCGCGTTACGGAACGGATCAGTGGACCTTTGAATTATGGTTTTTACAAGGCTCTGGAGGCAGAGACAGGCATGCCCGTAAATCGACTATGGTCAAACTGGATAGCATCTCTATCAGATAGACATGCCCTTTCATATCAGGAAGATGAATCTCTTAGCCCCATTCACTTTATTCAGCGTGAGGGGGATGCAAATCACTATCCGCGATTCAATTCAAGTGGAAAGAAGTTGGGCTACATATCCAGCGCAGGTGAAACCTATCTTTCCCGAACCGCTCTATTTATTAAGGATAGTTCTGAAAACGCCGAAAAATTCCTACCGGGAGTTGAGGGGTTTGATTGGAGTCCAGATGGTGAACACCTTGTCTATGCTCGGAAAGAGTATTTTGATGGGGGAACACCTGAAGCACGTACCTCAAATCACAGTAGTCATGGATTAAATCCATTTGTTTCTGCAAACGCAGTTTCTACCTGTGAAAAATGTCAATTGGTCCTCAGTGGCTCACGCTATTCAGATCTCTTTATTGTGCATCCTGATAGCCTTAAGGAAGAACGTCAGCTTACCTTTGGAGAAAGAGTAAAGAATCCGGCCTGGTCACCTCTGGGTGACAAAATTGCCTTTGTAAACCTCAGAGATGGTACGAATAACCTTTGTTTTGCATTCCCAGACTATCCTGATAGCATTCAGCAAATCACCTATTTTGAACCTGGTACCCAGGTCTATGGTCCAAGATGGTCACCTCGTGGAGACCAGGTTATTTTTGATTATACCTCAGGCAGCAATCGTGATATCGCGATTTATGATCTAGCTAGCCACGCTGTACAACCCTTACTGACATCTCCATGGGATGAACGCAACCCTGTGTTTAGAGACGATTCAACTATCTTTTACACTGATGATCGTACAGGTATCTTTAATATTTATGAACACAACCTCCAGGATACATCCAATTATCGCGTGACCAATGTGGTTGGTGGAGCATTTGAGCCAGAATGGTTAAATGACGAGCTCTATTACTCACTATACGATAGCCTAGGTTTCAATATTGCTGTGCTGGATGATTCTGAACTACTGCATGTAGAAACCCGCCCAGTCCGCGCATCAACAGATCGCATTATTGAGCCAACCTGGACACGACATGAGAAGAATTTAAGTGCAGAAGAGTACACCTTCCGCGCTGGCCCATTATTTCTACTGCCACGTCTGCAAATTGAGATGGATCAATCCAAGAACGATATTCTATTTAAACCAGGTTTATACTTTTTCTCAGATGAGATTATTAGCAATTATTCCATGATTGGTGGATTTGGTCTCGCTCCCAACCTTGATATGGATTTGTTTCTATCGGCTCAGTACAAAGGATTTTTACCCACACTGACCTTTGAATTCTATCAGATGGTTAGACATACCCAGGAAGAATTATGGTATTTTGATCATGTCTGGCCTGCCACTAGTGATTTAACATTCAGTTTATCCCAGGGTGTCTTGTCCGCAGATATCAGAGTCCCACCCATGCATGCGCTTAAGCTGGATATTTCCGCATCGAATTATCGGACTGCCATTGGAACACACATTGTCGGTGGTCAACCGGCTGGCGGAATTAGTTACGATTACTTCAAGGGCTGGGATTGGGGTCTCAAATGGGATGTATCTCGTATTAATATCAGACAGGAGCGGGGTATCAACCCCTCAGGTTACAAAGCCAGTCTGTCTATCAGAGACAATCATCATAATTTCCTTGATCACTACGGCTATGATGAATCGACTGAGCGATGGGGCAATATCTTTGGAAATTATCGATACACGAAATTGAATGCATCAGCATTTTATGGATACATGTTACCACTTCCAGGGAATATTGTTCTTTCCAACAAAACTGAGCTCGATCTCATCGATAACAATGCCGTCGATGATTTTTTCTGGGAATTTGGTGGGGGAATGCCCGGTTTAAAAGGTTATCCATTCTATTCTATGAAGGGTAGTAGACGACTTATTTCAACAGCAACCATGAGATTTCCTCTATTTCGGGACAACTATAGTAGAGTAGCTCACCTCACCGTCCGGGATCTTTATATTGGATTCCATGGACAAATGGGTGGTGTATGGTCGGCAGATCCTGAATTCGTGACACCTGATGATTTTTCTGCCTGGATGAACCATGAAAAAGATCAGATCTCATTGGTTCGAGATGTGGGTGTCGATCTTAGATTGTCTCTCAATTCATATTATGCCTTTCCAACCGCATTCGAATTTGGCGCTTACTATGGTCTAGATGATGTTGATTCAGAAACCAGTACTGGCGATGTGATTCGATATGGCAAGGAATGGCGCTACTATTGGAAGGTGCTGTTTGGTTTTGATTAACATAAAAAAAATACTAATCACCCTAATTGCCGGATTGTTGATCCTCTCAACTGCTTATACACAGGAGCCTCCTCAGGCACCTGCAAAACTCAAAGTAGATAAGCGTATGCTGAAAAACTTTGTAAAGTCATTGATTATTCCCGGTTGGGGACAAGTGGAGAACGGCAATAAGGTTAGAGGTATTCTTTATGTGACAGCTGAGATAGCAGGCATCTATGGATATAAGACCAACTATGATGCTGGTGCTGAAAAAGAATCAGAGTTTAAGCTATTTGGAGATGCGCATTGGGATTACACGACATGGTCGTTTAGTGACAATGGTGAAACGGCCTGTGGCAATCTCAGGACGCACACAATGGATGTCTATACCGATTCTGATGGAATCGTACGACCAATCAAGGATCATCACTTCTATGAAAATATCAGTAAATACCCTGAATTTGTTTGTGGATGGGATGATTGGGACCCAAATGGTGAACTAGCCGATGAAGATTTATCCCCTAATAAATTGAACTATGTAGATATGCGTACGCGTTCCAATGAATTGTATCGCAATGCACAGTTAGCTGGAACCCTCATTATGGTCAACCATCTTATCAGTGCTTTTGATGCAGCTCTGGGCACAGATATTACATCATTTGAATCAACTAGTTTCGCTGGAAAATTCTATATTAATCCGCTGAATGTCTCAAGAGGCATCACGATGGAGGTTACATTTTGAATAAAAGCTCTACCCGAAAAAGATTTATCATTCCTGCTGTTATCGTGATGGGTATATCCCTGCAGCAGTGTGCCGGCCAGAAAGAAGATCTGGAAGCTTCAAACATTGGTGATACTTACGAGCGTGGCCTCGAATACTTTGAAAAAGACAACTATATCAAGGCCGAAGAAGTGTTCACTTTCATCATCTATAATGATCCCGGTGGTGCATATGCTGATGATGCGCAGTTCCAACTTGCTGAAACGTATTTTGAAAGAGAAGAGTATCTCCTGGCAATCAGTGAATATGATCGACTTATTCGGCGCATGAAAAATTCAAGCTATGTAGAGGATGCCTTCTGGAAAAAAGCGGTATCCTATTGTGAATTATCTCCGGACTATCGTCTCGAGCGGGATATGACTGATAAAGCCCTTAGATTTTTGTATGACTTTGTAGACATTTATCCAGAGAGTAAGTATTCTGAACAGGCTCAAACCCGAATCATGGAAATGCGTGAAAAACTGGCCAGGAAATTACTGGAAAGTGCCAAACTTTATGATACACTTCGCGAGTACGAGTCGGCCATATATTACTATGATAATGTCATTAACGAATATGGTGATACTGGATTGTATGCAGCCGCCAGACTGGGAAAAGCCGGTGATATGGTTGCCCTAGGCCGTTGGTCAGAGGCCAGAGAATTGATGAACTCTATTGCACTTAATGGTAAAAATGACCTTACTCCAAAGGAGCTGCTAAAAATGCGTACTCTGGGTGAAAAAGTGGTCGCAGAAACCGAAACCTCAAAGAAGTGAGCTGATACTCTTGAAGGTCTGTCTCTTTGGCGGTACGTTCGATCCACCGCACAATGCACATTTTATCATTGCTGAGGCGATTAGAGAATCCCTGGATTTGAATAAAATTGTTTTCATCCCTGCCTACAGACCTCCTCACAAGTTCGAGATTAAACCAGTCACGCCAGTTGAACATAGAATCGCCATGTTAAAGTTATGCATAGATGATATCTCCCAATTTGAGTATTCTGATATTGAAATTGTGCGGGGAGGTGTTTCCTATACCATTGATACGATCCGTGAGATGAAAAAGGAAAAGAACGTTACCTCAAGTGATTTACACTTTCTTATTGGTAGTGACAGCCTGGCAGAGTTTAAGTCCTGGAAAGATTGGGAAGACATTCTTAACGAAAGTCAGGTCATTGTGGCTCGACGACCCAGATTTGAGAAATCTGATATAGATGCTGATATCATTGACAAAGTTCAGTTTTTAAATTTACCCCGTATGGAAATTAGCAGCACGGAGATCAGAGATCGGTTCCATGCAGATCGCATGACGCGGTTTTATGTTCCAACTGTTGTTTCGGAGTACATCCAAAATAATAAACTTTATGGACCTGAATAATGGATAACATGATTGCTTCAATCGGTATGGGCGGCAATAGTGTCATCATTGCCATCAGTGCTGCCTTGCTCTTTTTTGGCGCGGAATGGCTGGTGAGAGGTGGGAGCCAATTTGCCAAACAGATGGGTGTTAAACCACTTATTGTTGGGCTTTCCATTGTGGCTTTTGGTACTTCCATGCCTGAGTTTGTGGTCAGTTTAATTGCTAATGTCTTTGAGGACTCTTCTACCATAGCGATTGGAAATATTATTGGAAGCAATGTGACCAACATCGGTTTGATTCTGGGCGTCAGCGGGTTGATTTTTCCCATCACAATTCATTTTAAGCAAACCTATAAGGGTTTAATCTTTTTATTCATCATCAGTCTTCTGCTTTATGGGCTTTCACTTGATGGATCTGTTTCTCGAATCGATGGATTGGTCATGGTTCTTGTTCTCATTGGTTATATCTATTATTTATATCGACATCCTGGAGAAGTACCCCTGGAGGATTATGACGGAGAATTTGGAAGCAAAACCAAAAATCTTTTACTGGTTCTTGCTGGAAGTGTCGCTCTCTCGGTAGGTGCCTGGCTCTTTGTAAAGAGTGCAGTATGGATCGCTGAGGAATTTGATATTCCTAAGATGGTCATAGGGCTAACCATTGTCGCCGTTGGAACCAGTTTACCTGAGCTAGCAACCTCTCTTGTGGCTGCATTCAGAAAACACGGTGAAATTTCAGTTGGTAATATTATCGGCAGCAATGTTTTTAATATCCTCTTTATAATGGGTGGTGTGGGATTCATCAAACCACTTGATGTCCTTGAGAGTCGGACTATTGCCGGCGAGGTGGTGAAGTTATTTCCCCATGCTCAATACATCATCATGATGATGTTTGGGTTGGTTCTCATTCCACTTGGACTTAGACATAAAATCGGTCGCCTCACTGGTACCATCCTGGTGATGGGTTATATCGGATTCTATGTCTACCTTTTCTTCGGTCGTTCCTGATAGGAAACTAAGTTTCATGCTTGACAAGCAGAATATACAAAAGATTCAGCCATACCAGCGTCTCGCTGCCTACTATGATCTGCTTATGGATTATATCGATTACGACATCTGGGTTGAAGATATTGAGGCTCTGGTGGCACCCCATAAACCTGGCAAGACATGGCTTGATATTTCCTGCGGAACCGGCTCAATGGCCCTTAGACTTGCCCGTCTTGGAATTGATATGACGGCAGTTGACCTCAGTGAGCACATGATAGATATTGCCCGTGATAAGGCACTCTCTGAAAATCTTATTATTGATTTCAGTGTCGGTAATATGGTCAATTATTCCTCAGAAAAAGAGTTTGATGTTATCATCAATCTCCATGATGGCTTAAACTATCTCCTTGAGACTGCTGATATCGAAATATTCCTTAAAAATACATATGCACTTCTTAAACCTGGTGGTATTTTACTTTTCGATGTGGTTACACCCTTATTATGTCAAACTCATTTCCGCGGATATCGTGAGATATTTAGTGATGAAAAAGGTGGATACGAGAGATACACAAATTATGATCCCAATTCTCGACTCGCGGAGTCTGTATTCACTTTGAAAACTGATATTACAGATACAGTTGATGTTGAATCGCATATTCAAAAAGCATATGAGCAAAGTGAAGTGGAAGCGTTTTGCCAATCATCTAATTTTGAGTGGTGGCAGATTCTTGATGATGAAACATTGGAGCAACCAACAATTAAGACAGAGCGATTTATTGTCATACTCAGGAAAAGTGCATGATTCGATTTGATAAAGTATTCCTGAGATACGATACTGGCATCTCCCTACGTGATCTGAATTTTACCATCGACAAGGATGAGTTTGTATATCTTTATGGAGATTCAGGAAGTGGTAAGTCCTCCATTCTAAAAATGATATATATGGATATGTTTCCTAATGCCGGAACCGTTGATGTCCTGGGTGCTGATTCCAGCAATATCAAAAGAAGAGACATTGCCATGATTCGCCAGAAAATTGGTATGGTTTTCCAAGATTTCCACCTGTTATCAGATCGGGATATCTATTCAAACATCGCACTTCCCCTTGAGATTCAAGGAGCCAAGGCCGATGAGGTTCGTAGCAAGGTGACTTCAAAGGCTGATGAGCTTGGGATTCGTTCACGATTGTCACATTATCCCCATGAATTATCTGCAGGTGAGCAGCAAAGAGTTGCCCTGGCACGTGCCATTGTGAATTCACCTGATATTTTGTTGGCAGATGAGCCCATTGCACACCTCGATGCAAAAGCTGCAGCCGATGTCGTGAGGTATATTTGGAAAATTCATGATGCTGGAACCAGCGTCGTTTTCGCCACACATAATGAAACCCTTCTCAAAAAAGACCCGGCCAGGACCATGACCCTGGTATCAGGCGAAGTGGTGAAGGATAGGCAATTATGAAACTAAGCTATATCATCAGAGAGGGGATCATTGGTATCAAACGATCCCGCATGCCTTTTATGATATCTGTCTTCTCAGTAACAATTGCACTTCTAATTGTAGGTCTGGGAGTTTTGGCCGTTGACAACAGCTTGCAATTTATTGGTGAGTTTCAGGCAGATTACGATCTTGAGATATTCCTGGAAAATGAAGCGACGACATTTGAAAAGACTGAATTAGCAGCCATCGTTAAGGATTACCCAGGTATTTTCAGGATGGATTACCTATCAAAGGAAGATGCTGCAGCCCTCTATAATGCTGAATTCGGGGAAGATGTACTTTCTTTACTTGATGATAATCCATTGCCTAGCTCATTTCGAATCACATTTGAGGATGATCACCGTTCTGCTGACTACATTTTGACCTTTATCCAGAATATGAATGAATTGGATGGGGTGGATGAAGTCATTTTTAAGAAGGATCTTTTCAACCGTGTCCAGGGCATCATGCAGTTGGTCTATACAGTGGCAACCATTACCTTATTCCTCATCATATTGTCCACAGTCTTTCTCACCGCCAACAATCTTCGGCTGATGATACTGGCTAGATATGAGTTCATAGAAACGGTAAGACTATTGGGTGCAAGCGATTTCCTGGTAAAAGCACCTTTCTTTCTTGAGGGGGGAATTCTTGGTTTTCTGGGAGCATCCCTTTCAGTACTCTTGATTATTCTAGCGGAATACGGTATCAAGTATTACGTCCATTTAGATCTACCTGTGAAGATAATCGATCATCCAGAAGTGATTTTGGGTCTTATCCTATTTGGAGTTAGCCTGTCATCATTAGGGGTTTTAAAAGCAGTCAGGAAAATGCTCCGATTCGTTGCTTAAAATCATAGTTTCTCCTTCCACAGACAAATCCTTCCAAGCCTTATATATCAACTCTTTACACATTTAAAATCTTGTATTAATTAGGACCGAAAATTATTATGTTCGGTTATGAATCGAATGACTAGACAAACGCTTCTGGAACTCAAATCACGTGAGGAAAAAGTCCTCAAATGGTTGGTTAGAGATTATGCGGTAAATGGCCATCCAGTAGGCTCTTCACGTTTGGTCGCCATGGATTATTTCAAAGTGGGTTCTGCAACACTTCGTCATGTTTTGAGTGATCTCGAAGTAGGGGGTTATCTATTACAGCCTCATACCTCTGCTGGACGAATCCCTACTGACAAAGGCTACCGCTACTTTGTAGACAGGCTAATGGAGCCGGGTCAGCCAGAACAGGCCATGACCAGAGATTATGAATCAGGTCTGGATAACCTCAGTAAAGATCTTGATCGCTTGATCAAGAATACCGCACAATTCCTGGGAGATATGTCCCATGCCCTGGTGCTTATGTCACGACCTCAGGAACGAGCAACTCGGATACGATCAATTGCCCTGCATGAACTCGACAAAGATTCTGTGTTGCTTATAGTCCATATGTCCCTTGAGCAGGTCAAGACGGTTGCCTTCGAATTGGAAAGCAAGCTCTCCCGCATCATGATGCAGGAAGCTGAAAATATTCTGAATGATTTATTCGCTGGTCGCGATATAGATGATGTTCAATTACAGGTTGAACAGGGAACCGAAGAGGCAGCTCGAAAAAATCCCATCATTGATCAGATCTTAAAGAGTTTTAATAGTGTTCTGGATTCCAATTCCAATAATGACTATAGAACCTACGGTACACACCAGCTACTGCATTATCCTGAAATTGCAGATCCTGCAAAATTAGAATTTTTACTGGAAGCTATCGAAACTGATACACTCCAACGATATCTCCCCGCTCCGCTATACAATGGGAAACCCAGTGTTTTTATTGGTGGAGAATTAGGGCAGACATTCTTTCAGAATATGTCACTGGTCTCAATTGCCTATAATGGTAATAATTGCAGTGGAGAGATTCATATTCTGGGCCCCACACGCATGGAATATGAACGGATCATAGGACTTGCAGAATTTACTGCCGATAAAATTGAAACCTTAATTAATACAAAATACACAAAGTGAAATGACTGATAAAACAAAGAAAAAGACGACAAAGCCAAAAAAGGCTACTGCTAAACCAAAGCTAAGTACAAAAGAAAAAGCTCTCACCAAAAAGGTTGATAAACTTGAAGAGACAGTTGACAAACTTACTGATGAACTTGTTGATCAGCAGCTACGTGTTCAAGCTGCAGAAGAAAAAATGCTCCGCGTGGTTGCAGAATATGAGAATGGCAAAAAACGCGTTGAGCGAGAGAAGGAACGTTCCCTAAGCTTTGCCAAAGATCGTGTCCTCATGGGGCTCTTTCCAATTATTGACAATCTAGAACGATCAGCCCAGTATGAGAAGGATGAGACAGATGCAGAAACCTCATCTAAAGGTATTGCACTGGTCTTGGATCAGATTCAAAAATATTTGAAAGATACTGATGATGTTGAGGCCTATGATCCAACAGGAGAGCCTTTCGACCCTGAATTACACGAAGCGATGGCTATGCAGCCATCAGAAGAGTATGATTCCGGTATTATCATGCAGGTCTTCGAAAAAGGCTACAAATCTGGTGAACGTGTGCTTAGAGCTGCAAAAGTAGTGGTAAGTCAATAATTATGGCAAAACGCGACTATTATGAAGTGCTTGGTCTATCAAAAGGGGCCAATAAAGCAGATGTAAAGAAATCTTACCGCCAGATTGCGATGAAGTATCATCCAGACAAGAATCCCGGCGATAAAGAAGCTGAAGCAAAATTTAAAGAAGCAGCTGAAGCCTACTCAGTCTTAAATGACGAGCAGAAAAAAGCTCACTATGATCAATTTGGTCATACACCTGAAGGAGGAATGGGTGGTAGTCCATTTGAAGGTTTTGGTGGAGGTGGCTTTGGTGTAGACCTGTCCGATGCGCTACGAATCTTTATGGATGGATTCGGTGGTGGCGGTGGTGGCGGATTTGGTGATTTATTTGGTGGTGGAGGTGGATCTCGCTCCCGGGGGCGTGCCAGAGGTTCAGATCTCAAGATAAAACTGCCACTGACTCTTGAGGAAATCGCAACTGGCGTCACCAAGAAGATGAAAGTCAAAAGATTTGAATCTTGTTCGGACTGTGATGGTTCAGGAGCTCGGGATAAAGCCAGCAAAACAAATTGCACGGTTTGCCATGGCCGGGGAGAAGTTCAACAGGTTTCCCGATCCATGTTTGGACAATTTGTAAACATTCAGCCCTGCTCAAATTGTGATGGTACGGGTGAAGTCATTGCTCATCCATGTAAGACCTGTAATGGCGATGGTAGAGTTCGACAAGAATCAGTGGTATCAGCCAAAATTCCTGCCGGTGTTCATGCAGGTAATTACATGACCCTGAAAGGCGAAGGTAATTCTGCCAGACGCGGTGGACAACATGGCGACTTGATTGTTTTGATTGATGAAAAAGAACATGACTTGTTTATTCGAGAAGAAGATAATATTTATCTGGAACTGGGCATTAATATCGCCCAGGCTGTGACGGGTACAGAATTGGAAATCCCAACACTTACAGGAAAAGTCAATTTGAAAATCCCTGCTGGTTCTCAGTCTGGGAAACTTCTGAGATTAAGGGGTAAGGGGATTCCTCGTATAAATAGCCATATGGTTGGCGATCAAATGGTAAAGATTCAGATAGAAACACCTGTCAAACCTGGCAAGGAAGAAAAAGAGCTCTATAAACAGCTCGCTGACTATTACAGCAGTCAAAAAAACAAAGGCAACAAGAGTAGTATCTTTAGAAAAATAAAATCCTTACTATGATGAGGCAGGAAACTTGCTAAATTTTCCCCGCCAGGAACGAATCGTAATTTACTTTTTAGTTGTCACACTGGGAGTAGGAGCGGTTCTAAGGCTGGTTAGAAATCAGCATCTTGAAAATCAGTTGACTCCGAATCGCTTTTACGAAGAAGAGCAACAATTCAAAAAGATTGCAGAGCAGATTAATTCTGACTCGCTCCAGTTTGTTGACAAAACCATTTCAACTTCTGATTCTATGAATGTGGACGCACCCTCAGAAGTGAGCACAGGCGAAGTCAAGCTTGTTAATTTAAATACAGCTGGAATCAGTGAACTTGCTGAGCTTCCAGGTATTGGCCCAGCCAAAGCTGCAAGAATTAAGGCTTATACGGATCAAAATGGTCCCTTTAAGCATAAATCAGATATTATCCTCGTCAAGGGGATCGGAGAAAAAATATATACCCGTCTTGAGGGTTTAGTTACGACAGAGTAGTCGAGGAGGACTCGTGAGTAAAGATGTTTTCGCTAATCACAGAACCAATTCAATAATAATTATTGTTCTGATCGCACTGTTTATCAGTGTGATATATCTTCCTAAAACTATCTGGGATTATGAGGCAGAACTCCGCGATGAAGCTAGATTTCGGATGAATGCTGTAAGTCTTGCTGAAAAACTGCACTACCAATTGGTCAAAGAGTACACAACTGATCCTGGCCAACTATTACTGGTTGTTAATAGTGTCAAAGACAGCTTACTCGCTGCAGCTATGGATACCAATTACAGCTATTATGGTGCCCAGCGAATCGCTCTAGCTCCAAAGTCCGTTTCAGTTAACTATTCTGATGAATACAAAGCGTTATATAATGAACTGCACCTCGAGCTGTTCAAGACTCTCGAGCCCAACCACAATATGGATCCAAATACTATCGACATCGTTCTTGATAGTATTAAAACTCTCTTTGATGCAGGTAACTATGTTGGCGACCAGAGTATGGAAATTGATAGTGTAGGTTTGGAGTTTACCGTTTCTGAGAAATTTGATATTTTGTATCAGAATATTAAAACCTCAATGTTCAATGCACTTACCACGAGTTATACAAAATATCCATCCTTCTCAAATCCCCTGGTTGATGCAGTGATGGATAGTATCGCGAAAAATCCAGAACTTTCAGGTCGTACTGAGTTTGGCGGCATCTATGACGGTACTGTAAGGGTTGATTTCATCATTCCCGCTACGTTTGAAGAGAACCTGGCAAAAACTCTGGAAACTCTGAAAAAACAATTTGTATTTGATTCATATGATTCAGCCACATATGGCGACACACTTTATGATATGGCTCTGGAGGAGTTCCTCTTTGTAAACGATACTCTGGAAAATATGCCTGAGTATATGTCCCTGATGTATTTTGACACAAGTGGTATTGAAATTGAAATCCCCGTGGAAATTAAAGTAGGGGATATGGAAGCTGCCCTGGCCAAGCGCAGAAACACCCTATACAAACGCTTAACCGGGTATTCTGAACCTAGTCCTTATATTGCTGATCAGGTTATAGCCGTTGCTCTGGATTCAATGTACAGCCCCAATGCTGGATTAGATTCAATCCATCTGGATATTGACTTAACAGAGGCTGTCTTTAACATTAACATTCATAAAAATATTTCAGAATATTTTAGCACAGTAAGTTTGGAGCAAGCCTACTATAAATCTGCAGTCAATCTAAGCAATTTAGATTGGGAAAAAGCAGCCGTTGAAGTGGTGGAGTTTGTTGGTGCGAGACTCATTAAAAAATCTGATTTTCTTAAATGGCAGGTTGTTGAAGTTGAGTCCGATACCTTTAACGTAAACGTTTACGACGAGTTCTTACGTAAATACGATGATATGAATTTAAAGCTCGCTGAGAAGCTTACCAGCGAGTTTATTAATGTACACGATCTGGCCCGTGAAATTGTTGGAATCGCAGAACACATGGCTGGTGTTGATACTCTGGACTGGGGCGGCGAACAGGTCATAGAATTTGCCGCTGATACACTAATTGTTGATGTCTTCCCAACCTATTTAGCAGAATATGATACCACTTTCACAATTGCCCGTGATACGGTCGTGCAGCTTGATGATAGTACCTTTAATGGTGTCTGGTATCGTGGGATGGTGGGTGTATCCCAGGATTTCTCATTGGATTCACTGCCCTTCCTTAACCCAATGGCCAATTCTGACTATCGCTATGATTTTAATGGTACTGATAGCGTACTATCAATGAATATCCTTGAAAAAAGCGATACTGCATATGTTGAGAAGGTTTTTTACGGCATGGATGAATTCATCCTTATTTTTGCTGGAGATAGCTTGTTAGAAAATCTTTTCCTGATTGCAGACAGTTATGCTGAGTTTGACTCTATTCAGATTGATAGTCTCAGCATTGTTTCTGAAGAATTTGTCGCCGGTGATAATGAAAAGGATTTATTCATGGAGAAAGATTCTTTCGGTGGCTGGATAGATACAACAATCAGCAAAAAATATGTTAAGAAACAATTATTCTCGCACTATCAGTTTGATTCTATGCTGACACAATGTACAGTGACAGATCTGCCATATCGTATCACTGTGAGAAATAATGTGAATCTGGGCATTGAGTCACCTATAACACGACCCATTCATACCAGACGGTATGCTTTCTTTACCCAGGTTGATTCAACCCACGGAAGTTTAGTTGACGGTGAGGAGAGCTGGGCCAAGTAATAGGCCACCCATTATGCTGGCAATTCATATATCTCGAAGTACCATTAAGTTCGCTCAATTGGTGAATTTTAAAGGTACACCCTTTATCGAGAGTCTGGGTAAGGTTAGTTTGAGTGAGGAACTTCATAATCCAGACATGACGAATACTCAAGCCATTATGTCCCTGGCTGAGCAAATCTCATCCATTCGAAATTCTGCTGAGTTTCCAGATACTACGACACATCTTGTCATCGATAGCGACTGGTTTCCAATGGGTATTCACCCCGTTGATGGTGCTTTATCCGGGAATGATCTTACTAAATATCTCAATTGGTATATAAAAGAGATGCTGGAAGGTTCAGTTTCTAAATATTCTATGGTTCACCAGGAACTCAATAGATCTTCAGCCAAGGCTGCTCAATACCTTTCTATGGCCATCCCTCAATCTTTTGACTTATGGGTAGAACGGATTATTGGTCCCTCAGAATTGGAACTAAAGAAGGTCATTACTGAGATGGAAGCAATCGGTAATGTCCTGACTGCAACCAAACTCCTTGATTTCGAAGGTGGAATCCAGGTCGTATTAGAAAATCGTGAAAATACGATTAACTGTCACATGTACCAAAACCAGGAATTTTCAGGTCTTTTTCATGGGTCTCTGAATTGGGATTATAAAATCACGCTCGATCATGTCCGCGGGGACACCAGCCTGATCCAGTTGGTGAAGGAAGCCATTGAGAGAGCAATCAAAGGCAAACGTGATCCCGATAATGTGATTACAAATTTATTCTATTTCTCATCCACAGGTGACCCATCTTTACTGAGCAACCTGGAAAATTATGAAGCGAGTTGCCAACAGCTTAAATTGGGAAACCACTTTAATTTTAGAGATCCCGATACCGCTAACATTGATGAATATGCCGTTGTCCTAGGTGCTTTGAATGTAGAAATACAGGAGCGCTTCAGTGAAGATTGATCTTAGAAAAGACAAGGGAATTCTTGAGCCCACGAAGTTTCTGGCTGATGATTCCTCGACTCCCGAGCTATCTGAAGATGATCTTATCGCTGAGACTATACGTAGGCGCCGTTCAGCTCACAAACCCGATACTCATGATGAAGAGAGTCTTGAGAGCGAAACACCAGTACCAAAGACTAAATCAAAAGACAAGAAAAAGAAAAAAGAAAGTAATAGAAACCCACTGCGCGAATTTGTTTTACTGATTCTCATGGTTTCAATAACTGCCTACTATCTGAATGATAAAGGGATTTTATTCTCCACCATAGATATGGCTGAGGAATACGTATACGATCTCTTAGGTATAGATCTGGATCTCCCAGTCGAGGATGATTCAGATTTAGAGCAATATGATGAATATTTTTCAGGTGACTCTTTGGTCATAGAGGAAGCGACTCCCGAAGATGTACTTCCAGATGAAGTATTTAATAAGCTCATGCCCATGACAGAGGATATTGCAGCTCTGGCAGATTCAATGGCCTCTGCCAAACCGGAATCTTTGCATGTGAAACTACCGGGTGGAAGAGATACGGTAATTGTTTATCAGGAGTACACACAGGTATCCGAAGATGTTGTTAAACTTACAGATGATGATATCTCCATCATCAACAATCGCTCCCTGCTACTCATGGTAACAGAAATGATCAGTAATTTCCCAATTGAATATGGTTCTGGTCATCTATTCCTGAAGAGAGACGCTCTCAAAATCAGCGCTCCTCGGGGTGGTGAATGGGTGGGAGAGATGAGATCTACTCTGGACAAATTCGTTCTGGGTTCCTTTATCGAGGACTATAGTACAGGTACGGCGAATATCTCCAGTAAATTTGAGATTATCATGAATGCTGAGCAAGATTTTCAAGGTCAATCCTTTGATGCCATGCGATTACTGGATATTCTGGCAAACCCATTTACTGATTATCTAGAGGAAATCGTCATTGATCCCGTCCGACAGACCGATGATAACCCAGTTGAAATTGTATTCTCAGGATCTGCACAAGAAATTCAATACATACTATCTTCATGGTCCGAGTCTCGTAGCAATTATCTCATAGGATCAATAGATATTGATTTTCAAAGTGAAGACCTCATTCTCACCTTTAGCGTTACCTTCTTCAATTATACACCATGACACGCATTATAGCCGGGGAGTGGAGAGGACATCCTCTACCCAAGCTTAAGACTGGATCGGTTAGACCGACTACAGATCGTGCACGTACCATTCTATTTGATACCTTACGGGATGTGAGGGATATGCAGGTATTAGATCTTTATAGCGGTACCGGTGCTCTAGGATTTGAAGCACTGAGTCGTGGGGCAGCATCCCTTGTATCTATCGACAGAGATAGCAAATACATCAATGAACAGAAACTCTGGATGAGGGATCGTGAGAAAAATTTCAAGGCCTATGTTGGAGATGTCCAGGGAGTTCTCAGAAAATTAACTCAAAAATTTGATCTGATACTGGCCGACCCCCCATATGCAGAAAAACTTTCGTCAACAATTATGCATCTAATTGAGGCGCATGGCACTGAGAATGCTTATTTTGTTTATGAATCTGCCAGAAGAGATGAAACCTCTCTCGATTCAGACGTATTTAAATTGCTAAAAGAAAAAGTGGTTGCAGAAACAAGAATTCAAATATATAAGGCACACTGAAATGAAAAAGCGATTAGCCATATACCCAGGTACTTTTGATCCAATCACTTTGGGTCATCTTGACATTATCGAAAGAGCTGTTTCAATTTTTGATGAAGTAGTGGTTGCGGTAGGAAGGAATATTGGCAAAAAACCTCTATTCACCGTGGAAGAACGCATGGAGATGATCGAAAAAACTACTGCTCACCTCGAAAATGTGAAAGTGACCTACTTTGATGGACTCATCGTTGACTATGCCCGTAAATTAAATGCAGTCGCCATGATCAGAGGGTTGAGAGCCATGTCAGACTTTGAATTTGAGTTTCAGATGGCCCTGGTGAACAGAACTCTTTATCCTGACCTTGTTCAAGTATTTCTGATGCCCCATGAAGCCTATACGCATTTGAATTCAACTATTGTTCGGGAAGTCTCAAGTTTTGGTGGCGATATCAGTTCTTTTGTCACACCATACGTTGCTGAAACGCTTCACAAAAAGTTCCACATAAATAATAAAGATTAAGGTTTTAGAGAATGCCCACTTATGAATATGAATGCCTGAGTTGTGGTAATCATTTCGATGCTTTCCAGAAGATGTCCGATTCACACCTGGACAAGTGCGTCCAATGTAAGGGAAGTGTCAGGAGAATCGTTAGTGGTGGTAGTGGACTGATTTTTAAAGGGTCGGGATTCTACATCACTGATTACGCCAAGGGCAAAGCCAAGAAAACTGAAACTGCAACACCCCCAAAAAAATCAACTACTTCAAAAGCTCCCAAAGCTTCAAGTCCCAAGGATAAATAGCCTGAACTGATCTTCCCGCTCGCTGCTAAATATTTCCTCGTTAAACCAATATTTAGAAATTTAGATTATATCTCAAAATTGTCGGGAATGGTGGCATTCTTCGGGATAATGATAATACCATCCTTGATCGTAACGGTGTCACTCCTGAACTCTTTTAGATCATCTTTATTGGTCAATTTAACGTTTTTACCGATGCGAACGTTCTTGTCTGCAATGACATTAGAGAGAATTGAATTTGCACCCACACCCATTGGAATAATGGGATTAGATTCATCATTATCATAGAAATCAGCACCCATAAAGTACGTTCGATCTAGTTTTACACCGTCACCAATAATACTTCGAATACCAATTATTGAATCTTTCAATTGTGCGTTACCAACCTTACAGCCTT
Source organism: Fidelibacterota bacterium (assembly GCA_018673925.1). Taxonomy (GTDB): domain Bacteria; phylum Fidelibacterota; class UBA8477; order UBA8477; family JABMPR01; genus JABMPR01. Next base: position 263,846 of record JABHBL010000022.1, on the reverse strand, counting down.
CAGAAATGATGGAGTGGTCAATTTTTGCACCACGAATTTCACTGCCCGGTAGGAAACGTTGTCGCGTATAGACTGGATTCTCTTCGTTGTAAAAAGTAAAATGTGGATTCTCTTTTGTCAGTGCAATGCTTGACTCAAAAAAGGTTCGGATGGTCCCAATATCCTCCCAATACCCCTGAAATCTGAAAGCAGTGGTTTTCAATGTCTCAATAGAGTGGGGGATTATATTTTTTCCAAAATCATCACCTTCAATTTTCAAAACCTCATTTAGCACTTCTTTATTGAAAATGTATATACCCATGGAGGCCAATACTTTTTTTTCACCATCCATGTCATCAGCTAACTCGTCAATGAGATCAGCAGACTGTGGTTTTTCAACGAATCTAGTAATTTCGTCATCACTATTGGCCTTTAGAACACCCAACTCAGAGGCTGTGGCGGTAGGCATGGGTCTTACCCCGACAGAAACATCAGCTCCTGTAGCGAGGTGATGCTCGAAAAACTCAGAATAATCCATTTTATACAGATGATCTCCAGCCAATATGATATAATGAGTAGCATTCATCTGCTCAAATCTATCCCAATAGGATCTTACAGCATCAGCTGTTCCCTGGAACCAGTCTTTGTTCTTGGCAGTTTGCTGGGCAGCCAGTATTTCAATATCACCACCGGAATAGATATCAAATTTGTAGGTACGTGAGATGTGTCGATGTAATGATGTGGTATTAAATTGAGTCAATACATGTATGAGGTTAATTCCAGAGTTAATGCAATTGCTGATAGGGACATCGATCAATCGATATTTACCACCAATATGTACTGCAGGTTTTGCCCGGTAAGAAGTCAGAGGGGCTAATCTTTCTCCGCGTCCACCCCCAAGGATTATAGCTCCTAAACGCACTTCAGATTTTTTCACTCAAACCTCCTATTTAAAGATTATATAATTGTAAATATTGCTTTGCGGATTGATCCCAAGAAAAATCCATAGACATGGCTCTCCGCATAAGTGTCAGCCAAACTGTCCTTGACTGATATACTTCGAGAGCCAGTTTCATCGCTTTTCGCAGTTCATTCACATCATAGGGCTCAAAGACAAAACCTGTTCCTGAATCTGTTGTCCATGGTTCAACGGTATCGCCAAGACCACCTGTACGATGGACGATTGGAATCGTACCATATCGTAAGCTGTAGAGTTGATTCAATCCACAGGGCTCAAATCGACTGGGCATAAGAAACATATCAGAACCAGCCTCAATCAGATGAGCCAGTGGTTCATTAAATCCATCATCAAATGCAATATGCTGCGGATGCCTTTCACTTGCTTTGCGCAGCTGGTCAGAAATTTCAGGGCTTCCAGATCCAAGAAAAATAAATTTTGCTCCCAATTCAACGAATTCATCTAACAAATCATTAATCAGAGGGAAGCCTTTATTCTCAACCAGTCGTGAAATGGACCCCAAAAGAGGTGCGTCTAAATCTGGAGACAGACCTACCTTTGTCAACAGGGCTTCTTTATTTTTACGCTTTCCCAGGAGATCATCCTTTGAGAAATGAAATGGAGTGTACTCATCACTAGAAGGGGACCAGTATTTAGTATCGATCCCATTCACAATTCCGGAGAATTTGGATTTTACAGCCTGTATTCTTATGAGGCTATGCTCATCTACATTCAAGCCTTCGAGGAGCTCCAGAGCGTATCCTGGGCTCACTGTGGTCACAATATCGCTATGATCAATTCCTTCAAGTAGTGCGCTGTAATTGTCCCACTGAGTTTTTGTAAGTTGGGCCTCAGTTGATTCTGGCAGCAAAGAGATCTCTTCTTCAGAAAAATGACCGTGGTAAAGAAAATTATGAATCGTAAATATGGTTTTAACTTTTAACTGCTTAGCCTTCATCATGAGGGGTAGAAGTCCAGTATGATGATCATTGCAATGCAGAAAATCGGTGGAAATAGTGCCCGAGGAAATCAGATCCAACACCACCAATTGAAAAAAGAAATATCGCAAATTATTGTCCGCAAAACCTTCACCATCTGATTCCGTGTAGATACCATCACGACCAAAAAATCGTTCACAGCTAATAAATCCAATTTGAGTGGTTTGATCGGGTGCAGTGGCTTGATAAAGCGTATAGGGAATGATGTCAACACCTAATAGAACTTGACCACTTATGGTGGTGGATTGAATATCATACTTTTTTTGATCGATTTGTCCATATAGCGGTGTGAGAACTTGAACCGAGTCCATATAAGGAGCCAATGCCTGGGGTAGACTTCCAGCCACATCAGCCAAACCGCCGGCCTTGGAGAAAGGTGCAACTTCGGCTGAAACAAAGACGATGTTCATCTTGTGGGACTTACAAGGATATTACATACAATTGGCAAATGGTCCGAATAGCCACCATGATATTTGCCACTACGATACATCCGATATGGCCAACCCTTATATTTCCCATCTTTTTCAATTAGATAGGGAGGCATAAATGTCTTGGTAGATTCGAAAGCCCAATCAAAGTTTTTTTTGTCCCGCATTCCAGCTGAAATGATGATTTGATCCAGTACTGTCCATTGGCCTCTGTACATACAGGTTCCGGCATCAGGATCCTTATCCAATGACCATGTTGTATTGATCAAGTCACCTGGATAGGCTTGTGGACCTGCTTCGTGAGCTCTGAGGATATCATATAAAGAAGGGTCATCTGGATAATCATTAAAATCTCCCATGACTAAAATATCCGCTTGTGGATTCTTCAATAGGATCTGATCAATACGGGTCCGCAGTGTTCTAGCTGCAGTTCGACGCAGGGGATCTGTTTCTTTCTGACCGCCCCAACGGGAAGGCCAGTGGTTAACAAAAACGTAAAGTGTTTGGTTTTCATTGGTATGGTTAAAACTGAATTCAGCCTCAACGATATCTCGGGTTTTCTCATCTCCCGCTAAAAAAATGGGAAGGAATTGGAAACTGTTGGCAGTGACCAGGCTGGAATCATAAAGCAAGGCACAGTCAATGCCCCGTTCATCAGGAGACTCCTTATGAATCATCTTCATTCCAGCTTTTATGAAGTCTTTATTTAAGCGATTTAGGACGAGTTTATTTTCAATTTCTGCCAGTCCCAGGATGGCAAGATCATTTGTCTGATCGAGTTCATGAATAACCCTGGAAACATCCTGAAACTTTTTCACCAATCTTTCCTCAGTCCAAAGATATTTACCAGAAGGGGTAAAATCATCATCCCGGATGAGGGCTGCATTCGTTGTATCGAAAAGATTCTCTATGTTCCAGAATGCAGCTTTAAATTGACTCTGAGCAGACAACCCACTCGACCCTATAATGACGATGAGTGAAAGGAGGAGAAGGCGCATTTTATGTTCTACATTTCTTTTTCGGCGCGGAGCTCACGACCCTTAACAAATAGACCTGATTCTGCTAGATCTTGTGTCAGATAAACAACACCTTCTTCATCATGGGGTTCAGCATATGATGCATGAACAGACTTTAAGCCGCCCAGCCATCCTCGTTTATCACAAAGATAGACAAGATCTCCCTGATTTGCTTTCATCAGAGACATATCCTTGCTGGAAAAACTCATCGTGCTCTCATCAGCTTCAATCACTTTCCACTGGACGATTACGTTTTCACCTTCCACATCATTTGGCTCACTACCTTTAAACTGTTTTCTTGCTAACTGAATTGAACTAGCAGTTAAACCTTGCGTGTTGACTTCCTCATCATAATGGACAAAATAAGTAACTGCTAATGGAACCAGAAGAATCACACCAACTGCGGCGAGGAGTTGGATGGTCATGCCAGAAATTCCAAATAAAACAATTCCGAAGAACACAATAGCAACACCAAGCACTGTATTCATGATGGTCTTATCATTTGCCTTACTTCTGATGCTTGAGATGAAATTAAGCTGGAATTGTGTTGTATAGGCAACCAACAGTCCGACACCAGTACACACAAGTGTGTTGTATAGTGCACGTATATAGGAGTAAGGATGAGCCTCGTTCATTTCTATACCATGGTCAAAAGGAGCGATTAATATTCCAGGAAATCTTGCTCCAAGAATCATCAATGCTACACCACCCACAAATGTGGTGATAACAGCTGAGGCCGTGAAACGCTTCCAAAATACTCCCAGGAATATTCCAACGACCAGGGGTGGGGTAAGGGTTGAATGGAAAAATCCATGTGCTTCGTAAACCGTTGGGAAGTTCTTAAATGCCAGAACTGCTAAGACACCTAGTGTGGTGACAGCAATAGATGCATAACGGGCTGCTGTAAGTTCTCGGCGATCACTTTCCGCAACCGTACCATAGGACTTCTTGAGAAATTGACGGACTGGTCTGTGAACATCATTGATGTATATGGCTGCAGTAGCATTGATTAGTGTATCCACAGTACTCATGAGAGCTGCAGTTAGCGCTGCCATGATAAATCCAAACATTCCAGGACTGGCAATGATATTAGCCACCACCACAAAAATTTGATCTGGTGAAACTGAGGGGCTCACAACTTCAGGACTGGCAATAGATATTGCTTTGCCAACCCAGCCTGCGTTACCTACCACGATTGCGGAGATAGGTAGAACAAAGAGAATATTGATTCCCGCAGCTTTTCGTCCCTCATTGACATTTTTACAGGCCATAAAGCGCATGATCAATCCCTGATTCATAAATAGGAAACCGATTGATCCAGCAATAGCATCCTGCCAGAATATACCGACAAAATTGAAATTGGAGGGTTGGTTAAAGTCCGCCATGGGAAGCTTCCACTCCGTGGGCAGCAGATTCCAAAAGATATCAAACCCACCGAGATAGGTAATCCCAAAAAAGAAGAGTAGCAATCCAGCAAAGAGCAGAATAAAACCCTGTAAAAGGTCAGTAAAAATAACTGCAGTCTGGCCACCAAATGTAATATAGATACCAGTTATGATTGCGATGACAATGATGGCACCCATAAGCGTGATGGGTATGGTCATTCCAAAGAGCACAAAAGCGCTGGGTAGCATGGGAATCACAGCCTTACCAAGCGTAAGGAAACCAATACCAATATAGCCTATCATATATAGTAATAAGAGAATGGTCGCGATAAAACGTGATGAAGGACTAAATCTCTTTTCAAAATATTCAGGGATGGAGCGTACTTTTGAATAAACGATGATTGGCAGCCAACCAAACATAAAAAAGGCAATAAAAAACCAGTCATTCAGATAGGTCATTGAGGAGGAAATTCCATGCTCAAAACCTTTCGCTGAATATTTTACAAAACTATGGCTTCCAACTCCAGTCGCCACAATAGACATGGTAATCAGCCACCATGAAAAACGACGTCCGCCAAAGAAAAAATCTGAAGTGTTTTTTGTATATCGTCCGAAATAGCTACCAAAAAGCATAATGGCCATAAAGTAGACCACCATAACAATCCAATCGGTGGTAGTTCCGATGCTATGAAAGGTCTGCATTATGCCCTCGCTCCTTTTCCGAATCTAAGGGTTACAACAATAAATACTCCAACCATAGCTAACAGGGTATAGAGTACTGTGTAGGGAGAGATGGTTCCAAGTGCGGCCCAGGTCATGAGAGCGTGCATGGTAAGGTACCAGACAAAACCAAATATTAGAATCCACATCCACTTTTTATGTTTAGGACGTTTCAAGTCAAACGCACCGGCTTTCATTGTGATGATGATTCCTGCGAGGAATAGGATTCCACCAAGACCATACAGGTAAATGAAGGGAAGCCAGGAATGTGAAAATAGGTTCATGTTTACTCCTTTGATGTGAGAAAACAAAATAATTTACTCCGTAATAAATCAAACTGAATTCGGGGAGAATATTCGTTTATATCGGTATTTTGTGCAATGTTTCCAGTGATAATAATGAATCAATATTGAGAATCAGAATGAACTTTCCAACAGAGTCGTGGTGACTATTATATAACGATGAATAGTAGAACAAAAAAGGTCGCCTTTCATACGCTTGGTTGTAAGCTTAACTATGCTGAAACATCAACCATCTCCAGGCAATTTGAAGCTGCTGGATACGAAAAGATTGACTTTAGTCAAACAGCTGATCTTTATGTAATCAATACCTGTTCTGTTACTGAAAATGCTGACCGTGAGTTTCGCAAAATTGTCAACAAAGCAAAAAGGCTATCACCTGATTCAAAGGTTGCCGTCATAGGCTGTTATGCTCAGCTTCGACCGGAAAACATTGTTGCTACCTCCAAAGTTGATGTGGTACTGGGGATGAAGGAAAAATTCAATCTTCTTCAACATCTTGATTTTGATTCCACCATAGAAACTCCACTGATAATCCAGGATGCAGAAATTGATGAATTACATGGCTGTACACCGTCATACTCTGTAGGTGATCGAACCAGATCATTCTTAAAAATTCAGGACGGATGTGATTACCCTTGCACCTATTGTACTATTCCACTGGCAAGGGGGAAAAGTCGTAGTATCGATCCAGAGATTCTGGTTGATCAGGCTCAAGAAATTGCAGAGAGAGGCGTCAAGGAGATCGTTCTCACCGGTGTAAATGTTGGTGATTACCGCTTTGGTTCAGGCTTAACGCTTATCGATCTGTTAAAAAGATTGGATGTTGTCGAAGGAATCGACCGAATCAGAATCTCTTCTATTGAGCCGAATCTACTTACTGACGAGATCATCGACTTTGTTTCAAAGTCCAAAAGTATCCTCCCGCATTTTCATATTCCGCTGCAGGCTGGCTCAGATAAGATTTTGAGTCTCATGAAACGGAGATATGGTGTTGAGCTGTACAAAGACAGAATTGCCGCTGTTAGATCTGTTATGCCCGATGCTGGAATTGGTGTGGATGTTATCGTAGGATTCCCAGGGGAGAGTGAAGTTGAATTCCAGGAGACCTACGATCTCATAGAATCATTGGATATTTCTTATCTACATGTTTTCACTTATTCCGAGCGCCCCAATACGGATGCCATCAATATGTCTGGCAAAGTTGGTATGAGGGATCGTAAAACCAGGAATAAGCGTTTGACGCAGCTTTCAGAGAGAAAGAATCAGAGCTTTGCTCTACGACAACTCAATCAGTCCAAACAGGTCTTACTTGAAAGTTCCCATGATGGGGTCCTCACTGGGATGACAGAAAATTACCTGAAAGTTCATATTGCCAACCCCTCAGAAACATTGTTGAATAGCATTGTAGCTGTTGAGCTCACAGGCTTACAAAATTCAAAAGTGTTAGCTTCAATATCTATCTGACCATCCAGGTAAAAACTTGACAACAAAAAAGAGACAGCAAATGCTGTCTCTTTTTTAATCTGTAATTGGTGCTGGATCTAGACTGTTTTTGTAGCAGGCTTTATCTGTGACATAATGACTGCGGCAATTAAACAGAGTATTCCACAAATGGTGAAGGCCAGTGGGAAGTTACCCATGTCTCCAAGCCAGCCACCCATAATTGGACCTAGTATTCCACCAAAGCCATAGGCTAAAAATATCCACCCGTAATTCTGTCCGATAAACTTTGTGCCAAATGTATCAGCCGTAATAGTTGGGAAGAGTGAGAAATTTCCACCAAAATTAAAACCAATCAGTGTTGCCCCTAGATATAGGAGGGCAGGGGTTCCAGCCATCCATTGAAACAGAATGACAAAGACACCTTGTGTGGCCATCATAATCACAATGGATTGCTTACGACCCAGCTTGTCACTGATGGCACCCCAGGCAATGCGTCCCAGACCATTAGCAAGGGAGAAGAATACAGCCATAGCAGTTCCAGCAATCGCGCTGGCAGCCACTTTATCAATACCATTGCCTGTTAAGGCAACCATGGGCCATAATTTCATGAGACCAATACTCATAAGCCCAGCACTGGCGCCAAAAGCAAACGTCATTGAGATAAAGTGAAACTGTGGGGTCTTTAGCATTTCAGTACTATTGAATTGGTTCTCATCGCTGATAGCTGATCCATCAGAAGCGACTGGCAATGTGTATCCTGCAGGTAACCATCCTTCTGGTGGAAAAATCATCCAGATACCACCAACCAGGATCATAAGCATGAAGATTGCACCCAGAGCCGTAAAGGTGGTACTGAGTCCATATAGAGCAATCAGGGAACCCCATGACCCAGCTAGCTTAACCCATAATGTTGCACCAAAGCCAAAACCAGAAACCGCCAGTCCTGTGATCAATCCTTTTTTATCTGGAAACCAACGCATACCAACTGCGATTGGAACTACATAGGCAAGACCGATTCCAGCTCCACCAATCATTCCGATAAATATGAGAAGTGCTATAAAATTTGTGCCACCAAATAGTCCTGCCAACAGATATCCTGAACCTAAAACAAATCCACCCGACATGGCAACCTTACGAGGTCCCAATTTTGGCATAATTCGTCCTGCGATGACCATGACAACTGCAAAAAAGAACAGGCCTGTTGCAAAAACAGCCTGTGTCATAGCTTTTGTCCAACCTGCATCAACCAGTGATGGAGTGAATACTGACCATGCGTAAATTGCCCCCAAGGCTAACTGAATGAGAACTGCCCCCAAAACAACAAACCAACGATTTTTAATTTCCATTGTCCCTCCGCTATTTTAAAAAAATGAATCTGTGTTGATTAAAAAATCTCTAATCGTCGAATTTTATTTGCATGAATAGTGCCAAGCTTGCATCATTTTTGCATAATTATGTCAACATGAAAGATCAACACTAGCAAAGGGTTCACTTCGGCACATTGTGTCCCTTAATGTTTATTAATAGTTTTAAAAGGGGAAGATCATGGGAATCGTAAAAAAACGTCGCTATCAGATGGAAAGCATGGATGAACCGCTTGAAGTGATCATCAGAGGTACTGATGTCCTTAATGAGCCATTGCTCAATAAAGGAACAGCCTTTTCCGAGGATGAGCGCAAGGAGTTGGGTCTTCAAGGACTGGTTCCACCTAAAGTAGTGGATATTGAGGAACAGGTTGTTCGAGTTCTGGAGAACTATCAGCGTAAAACTGATCCTTTGGAGAAATTCATCTTCCTTACCAGTCTTCATGATAGAAACGAGACTCTCTATTATAAGGTACTTACAGAGAATTTGATGGAGATGACACCCATCGTCTATACACCTGTTGTAGGTGCAGCCTGTCAACAATTTGGACACATCTACCGCAAGAATCGCGGCATGTACATCAGTGCCAAAGACAAAGGGCAGATCCGCGACATTTTTAATAACTGGAATCAAGATGAAATTGATATTATTGTGATTTCAGATGGATCCAGAATTCTTGGTTTAGGAGATCTGGGTGCTAATGGTATGGGTATACCAATCGGTAAACTAGCTCTCTATGTTGCTGGTGGTGGTGTATATCCCTGTAAGACATTACCAATTCTGCTTGATACTGGAACCAACAATGAAGAATTGCTGGCCGATCCCCTCTATCTGGGACTCAATCAGCACCGTATTGATGATGATGAATACTATGAGATCGTGGATGAATTTGTCAAGGCAGTGCAGAGTAGATGGCCCAAGGCTTTGATTCAATGGGAAGATTTTACAAATGATCATGCTTTCCCAATACTGAACAAATACAGAGAAGAAGTATTGTGCTTTAATGATGACATCCAGGGCACAGGTGCTGTTGCGCTATCTGGTCTTCTTGGTGGGATGCGTATGAAAAAGGAGAAACTTTCTGATCAGCGTATCATTTTTTACGGCGCTGGGTCAGCAGCAGTAGGTATTGCTGACATGATTGTGGCTGGAATTGTTGAAGAGAGTGGGATGAGTGAAGCAGAAGCCAGAAAACTTTTCTGGTTGATTGATAGCCAGGGATTGGTTGTCAAGAATGGTCCCCGTCCTCTCCAGGATCACAAAGTTCCCTATGCCCGGGATGAAGATCTTATCGACAATCTCATGGACGTCATCAAGGCTGTGAAACCAACCATCCTGGTTGGTGTTAGCGGTCAGGGTCAGACATTTACCGAACCCATAGTCAAGGAAATGATGAAATTCTCTAAACAGCCCATCATTTTTGCGTTATCCAATCCTACAACTAAATCCGAGTGTACCGCCCAACAGGCTTATAAATGGACAAAAGGCAAAGCAATCTTTGCCAGTGGTAGTCCCTTTGATCCAGTGAGAATGCGTGGGAAAATCTATGTCCCAGGACAAGGCAACAATATGTTCATTTTTCCTGGAGTGGGGTTAGGTGCTTCATTATGCCAGGCCAAGAAAGTAACTGATGCCATGTTCTATATGGCAGCCAAGACACTAGCAGACATGGTCACTGAGGAAGAACTATCCCTCAGAACAGTATATCCCGACCTACGGAAAATTAGAAAGATCTCTCTGACTATAGCCACGGCAGTTTGCGAAATGGCCTTTGACGAGGGGCTGGCTCGAGTTGAAAGACCGAAGAATGTTAAGGCTTGGGTAAAGGAAAATATGTTTGTACCCGTTTACCCACGCTACGTTGCTGCTTCAGAGTAAAAACTAGCCATAACTCAATGAAAAGTCTCCATCAAGAAATTGGTGGGGACTCTTTTATTTCTTCTGGGGTAAATTCAGTTCCCTTGATTAACCTGTCAGATGAAAAGATCAGAAAATACCTTTCTATATTTTATTATGATTCTCGCCATGGTATTGTGGGGGCTATCGTGGACCAATGGGAAGATTCTGGGAAATTATACCAGCATTCCCATCCTCATGTTCTGGCGCTTTTTTATCGCTGGAATATTTATGTGGTTAACTTTGATATTGCGAGGTGTTGAATGGAGAATAACCCGTGCAGGGCTACCCTCTATTCTGGCAAGTTCAGTTTTTCTTATTCTATACAATCATTTTTATTTTACTGGGACTAAGCTTGGTGCAGCAGGAGCTGGTGGGGTGTTAGTAACCACGCTCAATCCAGTATTCACGTTCTTGCTTATCTCAGTAGTTCACAAGAAATTGCCAAAAGGTCGCTCATTGGGCGGTCTGATCCTGGGAATATTTGGAGGCAGTATACTGATTAATGTCTGGCAGGACGGTTGGTCAGCTATTTTCACAAGTGGGAATCAATATTTTGTATTGTGTGCAAGCACATGGGCCTTTCTGACGCTCATATCCTCAAAGATTAATCAGCACATGAGTACGCTAACCTATAGCTTCTGGCTATATCTGATTAGTGCCGGTCTTTCATTGTTTTTTGTAGATGCCACAGCATTATTAACCGTATTCACTATGGGATTGAGTTTTTGGTTAAACCTTCTTTCAATCTCCGTGGGTGCTATGGCCTTTGCCACCACAGCATATTTTATTGCAGCCTCACGTCTAGGTTCTGAGAAAGCCTCAGCATTTATTTTTACGGTGCCTTTGAGTGCGTTATTATTCAGCATGCTCATACTGAATGAACCCTTAAAACTAAATGTTCTCCTTGGTGGCACATTATCCATTATTGCTGTATTTCTGATTAACTCTGCAAAGAAAAGTAATTAATCCAATATTCGGTTTTCGATTTTGGTTAGAATTAAACTATATTGATGATAATGTTTAATCGAATTCTCTTCTCGTTACTAGCCATCATACTGCTATCAGGTTGTAATACTTCTGGCAATTCTTCCGCTAAATATCCTGGACTTGGTCTTGAGTGGACTGTGATTGATTCAATTAATCGTGACTTGCCTGAGGGTATACTAGTCTATCAATCCGTTCATGTTGGTGCCAATCTCAGAGCCTGGTACGTCCATGTTAAAGAATCACTTCCCGAAATTGAGAGTCGTGTTGTCGTTTCCAGCGATTTTGATGCAAGAGAAACTGTTTCAGAATTCGCACAACGCCTTGACGTGCCTGTCATGATAAATGGCGGTTATTTCAGGATGGATCTAAACCCAGCGAAACATGTAGGGCTATTGAAAGTTGATGGCGAGTTGATACACGCTGCCACCTCATCAGTGCTACGAAACGAAGAAAGGTTTTATCTTCATCGATCTGCAATTGGTTTCAGTGCCAATAATGGTGTTGAAATAAATTGGGTTTCTTCTTCTGGTGATTCTGTTTTTAGTTGGGCGCAAGGGATTGAGAATATTCCTGGCCAGCCAGGCGAACAGAAAGATAATATTCATCGAAAACTATGGCCTTACCGCGATATCCTGGGAGCTGGTCCACTCCTCATGCGAGATGGGGAAGTGTTTATTCCCATCAATGAAGAAGTATTCTTTGGAACAAGTATACCAGAAGTCCATCCTCGTACAGCCGCAGGAGTGACCCCTGAAGGCGATTTAATTCTCTTGCTGGTGGATGGGAGACAGTTGATTAGTCGCGGCGTTGATTTACCTGAGCTGGCAAATATTATGCAGGAGTTAGGATGCGAAGATGCCATCAATCTTGATGGGGGCGGTTCATCTGCACTGGTGGTAAATGGGATGCTGCTCAATCGACCAGCAGGTAAAACAGTTGAACGGGAAGTGATGTCTGCCATAGCTGTATATTCAAAATAGCGTTAACAAAATATTGATATAAAAAAAGGCGAGGAATACTCGCCTTTTTTTTCTGAAGAAGTTTTACTATTTATTGGACATCTTCTTTTTGATAACCTTGACTTTATGTTCTTTACCACCACCATCATGCTTTATTTTTTTGATAAAAATATTTTCATCAAGTTGTTCAAGATCATCCAGATCCATGGTTTCTCCATTGATAATCACTTTAATAACGGAATCACCATCAGCAAATTTTTCAATTTCAACATCAACATTCATTTTATCTGTATCGCAATTCTCATCACTATACCACATCATCTTATTTCCGTGATCTCCCTTGAAATCGTGGTACATTGCTCTTGATTTGTGGGTTCTACCGAACTGAAATAATGCAAATACGATGACTGCCAGAAACAGGTATTTCCATAAAAGCTCTAGTTTCTCTTTAAGGGTCATTTCCTTCTCCTTTTAATTGACTAATGATTTTGATTGATCATTTCAAATGATTGATGTCTTCAATTTACCCGAAAATTACCAGGATGTTCCAGGAAATTCCGGAGTCGAGATATACGGTACTTTTGTCATCACATGGACCTTCCCATCATACAACGCGCAATTGAACTTTCTGTTGATAAATGCGCCTTGACCCATCCGATTACCTATCATACTTTCCGTCACTCATTTGATACACTTATATTAGTAGGGGGATCAAACATGCAAATTAGAAAATGCTTACTCTTCTTATTCATGGTTTCAGCTTATGGTCAAGTAGACACAACATTTGAGCTAAGTTTCTTTCCCCTACATGTTGGTGATAAGTGGGAGTATAGAGGCACACATGGTAATTACGATGATGGTTCAAGCAGTCCGTCATACTTTACGCTTGAAATATATCAAGATACAATTTTCGATGGTTACCAATATTATGAGCATTCAGCCCATGGGTATCTACGAATTGACACTACGGAAATGATGGTTTATCAGCTCGATTTTGACACTGCACTGGAAACACCATTTTGGGACTTGGTCCTGGAGCCTGGTGAGCAACACCCTAATGGCCATGTTTATGAAGGTATTGATGGACCCTTTAATTTTTGGGGTACGGGAGTAAGTAGTTATGAGAAACACTACAACAATGGACAAATTATCATCAATGAGGAATCCTATTCATATGTTTCCAACATTGGTTTCTATGATTTGAATGGCCTTAGCCATGGGGGCTGGTATTGGTCTGATGATCTGATTGCTGTCCGTATTGATAGTACACAATACGGAACCTTTTCATATCCTGAGGATACTCTGTCTGGCGGATTTACACCCCATATTATTTATGCCTACGCAGATGGTGTCAACTCTGTCTATTCTATTGACCTTGATGATGATGGTGATGTGGATGTCCTCTCTGCTTCTATGAATGACAATACCATCGCCTGGTATGAGAATAATGGTGACGAAAATTTTAATACTCATGTCATCACAGCTGAAGTAGATGGTGCCTCATCTGTTTATGCAACCGATGTTGACAATGATGGTGATTTAGATGTGTTGTCGGCCTCATTTGATGACGATATAATTGCATGGCACGAGAATGATGGAACCGAAGGTTTCAGCTCACATATCATATCAACTTATGCAAATGGAGCTAGCTCGGTATATGCTAGCGATATTGATGATGATGGTAATATAGATATTCTCTCAGCCTCCACTTATGATAACAAAATACAATGGCATGAGAATACTGGTGAAGCCTCATTTCTCAGTAGGATAGTAACTGCTGCTGCAGATAGAGCTTCATCCGTATATGCCGCTGACGTTGATGGAGATGGAGACGTTGATATTTTGTCTTCGTCAATCTATGACAGCAAAATTGCCTGGTATGAAAACGTGGGTGGCTTTCAGTTTCCCATGCACATCATTAGCTCTGATGCAATCGGGGCTTCTTCAGTACACGCCTGCGATGTTGATGGAGATGGTGACATGGATGTTCTCTCAGCATCCATGCATGACGACGAAATTAGGTGGTACGAGAATGATGGTATGACAGAGTTTTCCACGCACGTTATTAGTTCAGTTGCAAATGGCGCATCATCAGTTTTTGCAGCTGACATGGACAATGATGGTGACATGGATGTTTTGTCAGCCTCTTCAGTAGATAGTAAAATTGCCTGGTATGAAAATGATGGTCAGGGGGAATTTTTAACGCACGTTCTAACATATGATAGTAATGGAGCTTCTTCTATACACGCCCGCGATATTGACGGCGATGGTGATATGGATATTCTATCCGCATCAAAGGGTAGTGATAGAATTGCCTGGTATGAAAACCTGACTGTCACTGGCGTAACAAATTCGATCAATACACCAAATGACAGTCGTCTTGAGCAAAACTACCCTAACCCGTTTAATCCATCCACATCTATCAGGTTTGATGTAAAGGAAACAGGTCATGTGATTTTAGAGATATTTGATATCCTCGGCAGATCTATCTCAAAACCTGTGGATACTGAATTACTACCAGGGCAGTACAGTGTCCAGCTTTTTAATAGTTACTTAAACTCAGGAGTATATTTATATCAAATCCAGATGGGTGACTATATAGCTACCAAGAAAATGGTTGTAAATAAATAAGTGGTCTTTCTTTCTATTATAGATGCTTCAAATGATATCTAGCAAAGACCAAGCAACGCCCTAATCAGTACCTATTGAAAAGGATCAAAAAATCATGAGACCAGTTATGGATAATCACCCTAAAGCAGTTACCACACTTGTTATCCTGCATTTCCTCCTGGGCGTAGGAGCCACCGTATCTGCCATAGCATTAATTGTGGCACCAGATGGTCATCTAATTCAATTGCCACTGAACCTGCTTGCTGAAGCACCTTTTACAGACTTTCTGTTCCCAGGTATTTTGCTTTTCGTGTTTATTGGTGTGTATCCCTTGGTTGTGGCGTTTTCGATTTGGAGGCAACCTGCATGGAGCTTGCCTCACAGGATCAACCCTTTTCGATCATTTCACTGGTCCTGGACCGCGTCTCTGGCTGCAGGGGTCATCTTGATGGTGTGGATCATTGTTCAGATTCAATGGGTACCGCTTGGATTTTTGCACGTGTTTTATCTGATCTGGGCAATGGTGATTCTAGGAATAGGATTTCTTCCTTCAATTAGACACTACTTCACACTTCCTTTACGAGACATGTAGCAAGGAATTCAATCAGAGTCTCTGAAAGGGATCACAAAGCTAACAAAGGATTTAGGATAATCTACGACCTCTGTGGTTAATCAAAAAACCCCACCAAATAGGCAGGGTTTAGGGTGTCGGAACGGGGAGATTTCATTTTCGTCCAGCTAACGCTGTCCTCTCTGGTCTCCGAGCTTGCACTACAAGCTCTCCGGCTGAACTCCCGACCAATAAAAAAAAGGTCACCTAAACGGTAACCTTTTTTCTGTCGGAACGGGGAGATTTGAACTCCCGACCTCTTGACCCCCAGTCAAGCGCGCTAACCGGGCTGCGCCACGTTCCGGGATCATTAACTCCAAAATAAGTTTCAGAAATGACCTATTTATGAAGCGGCCTAATTAAAGAAATGAAACACTCCGAATCAAGGAGCTTTAAACGCTGAAAACAAGTTTATGAATCAATTAACTCGATAAGTTGTTTTAGCTCGGTACGAAGATTTGTGAGGAATTTCTTATAGCTCTCTGGAGTCATATCTCCCTGCGGAGAAGACACAGGTTTTGATGTGCCAGGTTGTTCCATGGGCTTGGCAGGTGGGGCAGGAGTGGCTGCAACTGGCTCTTCAAGGCTGAGTACATTTAGGGGCTGACCGTTGTCCTGGAGCTCCTTTAACTTCTGACGTGCCCCCTCAATTGTATATTTCTTTTCATAAAGGAGCGTTTTGATAAAATTTACCAGCTCAATATCTTTTTCGCGATAGGTACGGTTGCCAGCACGGTTTTTAGCAGGAGATAGCTGTGGAAATTCCGACTCCCAATAGCGTAGAACGTATTGCTTTAAGTCGGTGGCTTCACTGACTTCACCGATTGAATAGTATAGTTTTTTGATGGCTTCCCTTGGCATAATCCACTCACTCTATCATAAATCTATGTTAAACACTTGAACCATTACTTTAATTATAATCCCTTATTACTCGATCATCAAGGCTTTAATAGTGCCCTGAACAGCTTTTTTTATCGACGCTTGAAAACACCACGAATTGAAGTTATCGAGCCCATAGCTCGCTATATTTGCATGAAATCGTGCTGAATCTTGTGTAATTATTCTAATTAAAGTTCTCCTTTAAGAACAACTATAATAAAAGCAGGGTTGTTATCAGGTACGGTAGGAATAAATTTTCCGCATGAACGATGATAAACACATCAAGCTGGTCATGCGCAATAAGCGCGCCTACCACGAATACGAGATAGTGGAAAAATTTGAAGCTGGAATCTCCCTTCAGGGAACCGAAGTAAAATCAATTAGAACTGGCAAACTGAACATGGGTGATTCCTATGCAAGACCACGCAATGGAAGCATCTACCTATTAAATTTGCACATTTCACCCTGGGAGACTGCCAATGATTACGATCAGCATGATCCCACACGACCCAGACTCCTCTTACTTCATAAAAAAGAAATTAGAAAATTGAGTCATGAGATCGAAGCTAAGGGATATACATTACTGCCGCTGTCACTCTATTTTAAGGCAGGAAAATTGAAAGTTGAATTGGGCCTGGCCAAAGGTAAGAATATTCGCGATAAGAGGCAGACCTCCCTCAAACGTGATGCCGATCGAGAAATGGAAAGAGCCAGAAAACTCAGTCATTAAGAATACCGGAGAAAGCAATTGAAATTTCCACCAGTTAAAGAACAGTTAGATATACTCTCCAGAGGTGTTGAAGACTTTGTCTCACCTGAAGGACTTGAACAGAAACTCGAAAAATCTATAGCGTCAGGCAAACCGCTAAAAATCAAACTTGGTGCTGATCCAAGCCGACCTGACTTACATATCGGTCATGCTGTTGTCCTTAGGAAGTTGCGACAGTTCCAGGACCTTGGACATCAGGCTATCCTTATCATCGGTGACTTCACAGCCTCCATTGGTGATCCTACAGGTAGAAACAAGACCAGACCCAGCATAACCCTTGAAGAAGCTCGTGATTATGGGAAGTCATACCTGGAACAAGCCTCCATTATTCTCAACACAGACAGGCTAGATGTGGTGCACAATTCGGAATGGTTGAATACCATGAATTTTTCTGAAGTTATTAAGCTAGCAGCTCAGGTTACTGTGGCACAAATGCTTGAGCGCGATGACTTTTCTCAAAGATATAAGGGTGGTACACCCATTTCTGTCCACGAATTCCTTTACCCACTGGCCCAGGCTCAGGACTCTGTCCATTTACATGCTGATGTAGAGCTGGGTGGAACAGATCAATTATTCAATCTTCTTATGGGTCGTGAATTGCAGAAAAAATCCAATCAGGCTCAACAGGTCATCATGACCCTGCCCCTTCTGGAAGGTACAGATGGTGTGGAGAAAATGTCTAAGAGCTATGATAATTATATCGGGTTATCAGATTCACCTGCAGAAATGTTTGGAAAAGTCTTATCCATCCCAGATGAAATGATCATTAAATACCTCACACTCACAACAAATCTTCCCATGGATGAGGTCAAGCAAATCGATGGCAAAATGAAATCAGGGGAAAATCCTCGAGACTTTAAGCGTCAGCTTGGTCGTGAATTGGTAAAAGTATATTATGATGCTGACGCTGCCAGCACAGCACAGGAAGCATTTGATAACCTGTTTATCAAAAAGGATATTCCCGATGAAATGCCTGAACTCATTGTAGAGTCAGATGATGAAACCCTGTTATCTCTGCTGGATAAAAGTGGAATGTTTGCCAGTAAAGGGGAAATCCGCCGGCTTATCAAACAGAATGCTGTGAGTGTTGATGGAGAGAAAGTCCAGAATGAGTTTTTACCCTTTAATACCAGCGGTAGCTTTGTAGTAAAAGCTGGCAAGCGCAAATTTATTCGGATCATCCATAACTAAAACCTCTTGCTCAGTCTCCCACAAGGCACGAAAGTAATTTTATGATCGAAATTAAGGGAATCTCGAAATCATACGATTCCATCAAAGCAGTTGCTCAGCTAGATATGACCATCCAGCCGGGCCGAATTTATGGATTTCTTGGGCCCAATGGGGCAGGCAAGACCACCGCCATTCGCATGCTCATGAATATTATAATACCCGATGAGGGCAACATTCTATTTGAGGGGAAAGATCAAAGGCCTCCATCAAATCAGGTAGGCTATCTTCCTGAAGAACGGGGTTTGTATCAGAAGATTTCCGTTTTTGAGACCCTGCAGTACTTTGCTCACCTCAGAAGCGTTCCACATCCCAATGAGAAAATAAAGGCTTATCTCCAGCGTTTTGATCTGGGAAGCCGACTCCAATCAAAAGTCAGTGAACTCTCCAAAGGCAATCAGCAAAAACTCCAATTTATTAATACCATCCTGCATGACCCTCAGTACATCGTGCTTGATGAACCATTCTCAGGATTAGATCCTGTAAACCAATTGCTTTTAAAAGAGATTCTCGAGGAAATGAAGCAAGCAGGAAAAACCATCATTTTTAGTTCTCACCAGATGGATCAGGTAGAAAAGCTGTGTGATGATGTAGCCTTAATAAATCAAGGTCAACTTGTTACCGCTGGAAAATTGAAGACCATCATGCAATCTGAAGGTGTGCAACGTCTTCAGGTGACACCAGTAAACGAGAACGATCTGTCCCACGAGTGCTTCTCAGCATTTAATTCAGATCGGACCAACGGCTCTGTCTTTATTGAAATTGATGGTCAGTCCAAACAGGATATCATTGCTACCCTGAATAAATCAATGGATTTGAAATCTGTAAAAGTTGCTGAGCCCGGTCTGGAAGAAATATTTATCCATCTGGTACAGGGATCCCAATCATGAATGCCTGGAAAATTGCATGGTTTGAGTATCGTCGAAGAATTCGATCGAAATGGTTCATCATTGGAACCTTTGGTATGCCCATTCTCATACTTGGCATTAGCCTGGGAACTGGATACATGGCTGGTTCAGGAGCGGGGATTGAAACCAAAAACTTTGGTATGATTGATGAGACTGGATTCTATGGTGGACAACTATCCCTTGTTCTAGATCAGCGCTTTGCTGATAAGGAGGTTCCACCTTTCAATATAGCTGTGTCCAACGGCAGTTTTGAATCGTTGCAAACTCAATTCGATGAATTAGTGAATGATAAGACTCTGGATGGTTACTTCGTTATTCCACATGATTTCATGAGTAATCCAGTGATGAGAAATTACTCCCAATCTAGTTCCACATTTCGCTCCACTGATCTCATCGAATCGGAGCTGAAAGAATTGCTCATAAAACAGAAGGCAAATTCTCTACAATTATCCGAAGAAGTCCTCGGTGAAATCTTCTTTGATGTGAATGTAGCTCATTTTGACATTGGTTCTTCTGAGGAACGTGAGACTGAAGAGCTAATAGCTGATTACATCGCACCCTTCATATTTATGTTTCTGCTTTTTCTGGGAATATTCACCGGCGGACAACTTCTGTTAAGAGCTGTCCTCGAAGAGAGATCTTCAAGAGTCATTGAAGTGCTACTATCAACAGTTAGCTATAATGAGCTGATGGGTGGCAAGATATTGGGGCTGGGACTTCTGGGACTGACACAATCAGCCATATATCTCATAGGTGCCTTCTTTGCTGGTAGCTACTATGATTTGTCAATTATTACTCCAGCAATTGGCTTGCTATATTTCACTTATTTCATTCTTGGATATCTATTGTATGCTGGTATCTATATTGGTGTGGGTGCGCTGTTTGATTCTGAACAGGAAGCGCAACAAGCCATTCAGATTATTACATTTATAGCCATTATCCCCATGGTTCTGTGGACCATGGTTATCGAAAACCCCAATTCCAACCTGGTAAATATTTTAAGCTACATACCCCTGGTGACACCCTTCTTTATGATGATTAAGATTGCAGTAGGGGAAACCTCCATTTTTCAAATACTAACCACAATTATCGTGATGATAATCAGCGTTTATGGGAGTATTCGACTGGCTGCGAAAGTGTTCAGGACAGGCATATTACTATACGGAAAACGCGTTACTTTGCCAGAAATATATAGATGGATCAGAGCATAGTAGATTTGATGGATTGAATATCTTGACATACCTGAAGCTACATTTATCTTCTTCAGGTTTTTTAAAATGTTAATTGATTGCCAAGGGAGATACAATGGCTGAAAATGTGAAAGAATTTACCGATAGCAACTTTAATGCTGAAGTAATTGAGTCCGACGTACCAGTTCTGGTCGATTTTTGGGCTGTATGGTGCATGCCATGTAAGATGGTTGCCCCGGTGGTTGCAGAGATAGCAAATGAATACAATGGTAAGTTGAAAGTTGGCAAGTTAGATGTAGATGGTAATCCCGAAGTTGCTCAAAAATACGGTATTCGTAGTATCCCGAGTCTCTTGATTTTCAAGAATGGTGAAGTGGCCCAGATGCTGGTTGGTGCAGTACCAAAACCTCAGATTATAGCCAAGGTCGATACAGTCATCGGCTAATCTCTCATAAAATAGCTAGTTTTTAAATGCCATCCTGCGGGGTGGCATTTTTTTTACCCCTAAGCACAATCATAACTCTATATTGCAACCGATATCGGGGTGTCCGTTGACTTCCATCGTGGAGTACGGGCTGAGATCAAACCCTATGAACCTGATCTGGATCATGCCAGCGTAGGGAGAAAACATGTATCGTTTCACCATCTTACTCACTTCAATTCTAATGCTTAACTCGTTTTCAATTGCCCAGGATGTAGGTATTTCTGGTAGAGTGGTCGACGCGTCGACGAATTTACCCATTGTTGGCTGTGAAATTATTTCCGGCTCCATAGGCACCATTACTGACGCATCTGGGGCTTACTCACTTTCTGGAGAACTTGATACACAAGTCATTTTTCAACATATTGCCTATGATCGTTTGAGTTTGAACACAATTGATCTTCCAGAAATAGTAGAAATGATTCCAATCTTACTTAGAGGTGAAACTGTCAGTGTTTATGGAGCACTTAGAACACAATCATTGTTGGAGTCAGATGGTGGCATCAGCGTCATTAGTAAGCGAGAAATAGACCAGAGTAGTGAACCCCATTTTCAGACACTGATTAATAACATACCTAATCTGAATTGGGCAGGAGGTAGTTCCAGACCACGCTTTTTTCAGATTCGAGGTATCGGGGAACGATCACAATTCGCAGGCGATGGTCCACCGAATTACTCTGTGGGGTTCAGCATTGATGATCTTGATTTGAGTGGTATCGGCATGTCAGGGTTGACCTTTGATGTCAACCGGGTTGAACTATTCCGAGGCCCGCAATCATCCATCTATGGTCCCAACGCTCTGGCTGGATTCATCGTTTTGCGTTCAAATGATCCAGGACAGCATCAGGATAGCTATGTTTCAATCTCAGCTGGAAATGCCAGTACGCTGAACATTGGGACAGCTATGAATCTCCTTACAGGCTCAAAATTTAAGGCACGTCTGGCCGCCTATCGCGGATACAATAACGGATTCGTCCATAATGAGTATCTCGATGATCACACTACCAATGAGCGTCTCGAAACCATGGGAAGAATAAAACTTATTTGGAATGTTCAGCCAGAACTCAAATTCAAAACGACACTGCTTTCAGTCAAATTGGATAATGGATATGATACTTGGAGTCCTGATAACGCGGCCTTTACGACTTACAGTGACAATCCCGGTAAAGATAGTCAAACTTTAAATGCGGCTATTGTGAAGGCTGAATATGCAGTAACGCCTCGTACTGACATATACTCAATCACTTCCTTATCTAAAGCTGATATGATATACAGCTACGACAGTGATTGGGGGAATGATGATTTCTGGGCAAATGAACCATATTCCTTTGATCCAGAAGTAGAGGGGTGGAGGTATGACTTTTTTGACAAAGTGGCGCGTTTGAGGAACACCAGAACTCAAGAACTGCGTGTGGTGCATGCCAGCAAAAATGAATCTGTTCATCTTATAGCAGGCGCTTACTATAAAGATCTAACAGAGGAAGATGATGCAGAGGGATATTTGTTTGGTGGAGCTGAATCTGAACTTGTTAGCGAATTTCATTTGAGTAATCGATCTGTTTATGCCCAGATCGACTATAGCCCCTTTGACAAGATCACACTTACCTCAAACCTGCGGATAGGAAACCGTGATACTGAATATGAGGATAACAAAAGCACTGCCTTCAGCATGAATGATCAATTGAATGGTGGGAAGATTGCCATGCTGTATAAGATAGACAATCGTAAGACTGCTTTTATAAATGCGGCGAGAGGATTTAAAGCAGGGGGAATAAATCAGCATCCCAGGATTCTTGATATCAATCGTCCATTTGCTCCAGAGTATGTCAATAACTATGAAATTGGATTCAGGGGTGTTTCAAGCAGAGGTATGCTTTCACTCCTCGCCTTTTACACTCAGCGGATGGATCAGCAAGTGTCGCTTTCCAGCCAGCAGGACCCCATGGACCCCAATAGTTTCACCTATTACATTGGCAATGCCTCTGAGGGACAAGTCTATGGCTTAGAATTGGAATATCGGAGAGAAGTATTCAGCAATCTTCAGCTGTCTGGTAACTTGGGTTTATTGGATTCGAAAACCGAGAGGTATTCATTTGAAGTAGCGCCAGGACAGGTTGTTTCCCTGGGAGATAGGGCTTTTGCCCATGCCCCAAATTATTCTTTCCGAGTTGGTGTAAATTACAACATAGCTTCACATATTTCCGTACGAGCATCGCTTGCCGGGAAAGATGAATTCTATTTTTCAGAGAGTCATGATCAAGTATCTGAGGCTTATCATCTTGTTAATTTCGGAATCACATATGCATTTTCGAATTCCATTGAAGCCTCATTCTGGGTAGATAATCTTTTAGATACAAAATATGCTGTAAGAGGTTTTTACTTTGGTCTTGAACCACCCAATTATGGCGAAAAGCTATACATGACGTACGGGGACCCACGTCATTTTGGACTCACATTGAAGTATAAATTCGGCTTATGAAATACATGACATGGATCTCTATGTTTAATCTAACTTATAGACCGAAAATGGAGACACTATGAAAAAGATTGATATAATTATTGGAATTCGACCAGATTTTATCCGTGCTGCGGCACTGAAAACTGCATTTCAGGATTTTGAAGATACTCTGGATATTCGAATCCTACATACCGGTCAGCACTACGATCCAGAACTTAGTCAGGACATATTGGATCAATTAAATCTGTCTCCGGTTCATGCATATCTGGATATCAATGTTATTGAAGGCATCGGTAAGCTGGCGTCAATCATGATGTCTTATGAGAATCAGATTAACATTGATCGACCAGATATGGTTATCGTCCTGGGGAATTCAGACTCTGCCTTAGCCTGTTCTATAGTGGCATCAAGGTCTCATATCGAAGTTGCCCATATTGATGCTGGGGTTCGGTCTTATGACCCTCAGATCACTGAGGAGCAGAATGATATGCTCATTGACAGATTGTCAACCTACTTGTTCACTTCAAACGAAGAGCCAGTCATCAATCTCATTCGTGAGGGGTATGACAATCAGAACATCATTGAAGTAGGAAACATTCGTGCAGACGCTGTATTTGCAAATTTAGGGTTTGCTGAAGATAGTAACGTTTTAGATCGGTATGGTTTGGAACAAGGCGCATATATGCTTTTAACGCTTCACCACGATCATGTGCTTCGCAATAAATCTTTTGTCATCTCTTTTCTCACCATGCTTGAAAGACTCTCAGAGCGATTACGTATCTGTATGGTTTTGCACCCCAAAACCTTGATCCAGCTAGAGGATATGCCAGAGGTCATGCTGGATCCAGGGGTAAATCTTCAATTTGTTTCCTCTCAGAATTACCACGATATGCTAAAGTTGTTGAAGAATACGGTCGTTGTTGTAACTGATTCACAAGGTATTCAGGAAGAATCCAGTGTTTTAGGTGTTCAATGTCTAACCATTGGACAAACCACCAACCGTCCCGTTACTCTCACAAAGGGAACCAATACACTGCTTGGATTTGATGTTCAGGAGATAGAGGCAAAAATAGTTGATGTGATTGAGGGAAACAAAATTGACGGTTTTCCAATTGACGGGTGGGAAGGCAAGACTGGGCAAAGAATTGCTAAATATTTTGCAGAAATTGAGTAATCCACTCATTTAAAATTATGGTGGTGCTTTAGAAGAATTATATTATTTCAGTCAAACAACTGAATATTGTGGCAAATGTTTCAATACAATGATTAAATCACAGCATAAAATTCGCATTCTAATCGTAGAAGATGAAAGACTCTCGGCCGAGGATCTTTCCATTCGTCTTGGGCATGCTGATTTTGAAGTGGTAGGTATCGCGGGTACAGGTGCTGAGGCTCTCAAGTTGACCGCTGAAACAAAACCTGATATCATTCTCATGGATATTAAACTTCGTGGGAAAATGAATGGCATAGAAGCAGCCAAAGAAATCCACCAAAAACGTTCGGTACCTGTTGTATTCGCCACAGCCTATGGAGATGATGACCATATTGCAAAGGCTATCCAGGATGCTGATGCATACGGATTTCTTCACAAGCCCATTGACCATAAAGCTGCACATACTATGATCAAAATAGCGCTTACACGCTTTGCCACCGATCAGATGATGTTAAGAATCAATGAGCTCCTTGGAATCAAGGATTCTATTTATAGTGGATTGGAATCAACTCGCAGTATCGAAGAAATAGCTGCCCTTCTCCACAGCTCATTTACAGAGACAAATATATTTAAGAAGTATTGGATCGTCCTGTGGTCTGAGGATGATAAAATTAGTGCCAGCCAAAAAAAAGGTATATCAGATAAAGTCTTCAGCACCTATTTAAAAAAGAGGGATCGGAAAAGTCTTGAGAACCAAAAGATGATGATTCCTGATGATCTCATGAATACCATTTTGGACGAGGATACATTCCTCATATTGATTCGAGGAGAAGATCAGGTTGTCGGTCTTTTTGGATTTACCTGGAATTTAGGCATTCCGAATTTTCGCAGTGAATTTGCCGTCATCAAGGATGT
This sequence comes from Fidelibacterota bacterium, assembly GCA_018673925.1. Classification (GTDB taxonomy): domain Bacteria; phylum Fidelibacterota; class UBA8477; order UBA8477; family JABMPR01; genus JABMPR01. The sequence continues at coordinate 238,207 of JABHBL010000022.1, read as the reverse complement.
CGCTCATCTCATTTCACAAAGTATTAAAAATGCCCAGTTGAAGGATGAGCAGGAAAAAACTCAAAAGCAGGTAGCTGATTCTGAAGCACATATCAAGGCCATAGTCGAACAATCTACGACTGGCATTTATATCATCGATAACGAATCAAATTTTGTTTACGTGAATGATCGGCTTTGTGAAATATTCGATCGACCACGTAAGGAATTAATTGGTTCAAATTTTTCTGAACATCTTGGTCCTTCTCGTCTTCGAGTAATCCAGAATTATGAAGCCAGGCAAACTGGAGAGGAAGCTCCTTCAGAATATTCCCTGGATATTATGCGACCAGATGGGGAAATGCGTGATATCCTCGTTTCAGCCAACTCATTCGTTGATAGCGAGGGGAATGTAAAAAATGTTGGCCATACCCTAGATATTACAGACCAAAATTTAGCAAACCTTGAACTCAAGAAATTGAGCCAGGCAGTTGAACAAAGTCCTGTTATGACGGTGATCACTGATGTTGAAGGAACTATTCAATACGTGAATGGTCAATTCCTATCACTTATGGGTTATAGCCTGGAAGACCTCATCGGACAAAACCCCCGGTTATACAAATCTGGTGAACACGACAAATCGTTCTACAAGCATTTGTGGGATACCATTAAGAGTGGCACTGTTTGGACAGGTGAGATTGTCAATCGCAAGCGAGATGGTGAATTAACCTGGGGTAAGGCTTCCATTTCACCCATTCGAAATTCATTTGGTATTGTAACTCACTTTGTGGCCTTAAATGAAGATATCACCAGACAGAAAAAAGAACAAGAACGAGCACTTAAAGATCACAAACTCAGAGACGTGCTCTATGCTATCACTTCTGCAGCTATACAGGCCAAGGATGTATCTAGCCTGTATGAAAATATTTACCAATTTATAAGCGAAATAATTTCAAGCAGCAATTTCTATCTCGCCATGTTAAATAAGAAGGATAACACAATCTACTTTCCTTATGAAATTGATAGTTATGAATCTGAGCTTCCAGAGAGCATTCCGTGTGACCCTACGAGATCTCTCACCGCAAGAACCATTGTACAACAGAAAACACTTCACGTTAAAGAGACTGAAATTGAACAGCTGATAGAAAGTGGGCAGGTCACCATTGCTGGTGAGTTACCAAGTGTTTGGTTGGGAATTCCCCTCAAAGTAAAAGATGAGGTCATTGGAGCATTTGTGCTTCAAGAATATGATGGTCTTACTCAATATGATGAAGAAGATGTCCGACTCCTCGATCTTGCTGCAGGTCAGGTGGCCCTCACCATTGATCGAGCCAGGAAAGCCAAAGCTCTCGAAGAATTAGCTGGTGAATTGGCCAATGCCAATGGCATGAAGGAACTGCTCCTGGATGTAATTACGCATGACTTGAGAAATCCCGCTGGCGTTATCAGTTCCATCACAGAATTATTGAGCGCAGAAGATAGTGGTAATGAAATGTTTGAAGTGCTTCAGGGGAGTGCAGACAGTTTGATGAAGGTTATCGAAAACGCAACAGTTCTGTCCAAACTTAGTATTGGTGAGAATATCACCAAGGAAGACCTGGATCTGGTTCCCATTCTCAGGGAAATTGAGTCAGAATTCGCATCACAGTTATCAACGGCTTCCATGACAATGAATGTCGACCTTCCAGATTCACTTATTGTCCAGGCAAATCCCATTATATCAGAAATTCCCAAGAATTATATAAGTAACGCTATTAAATATTCTTCTGCTAGTGGCTCAATCAATGTCACCTTACAGAAGACCGATGAAAAAGTAATCCTCAGAGTCGAGGATTCTGGTGAACCCATTCCTGTCGAATTAAGAGAAGCCGTCTTTGAACGGAATGTTCAGCTTGCTGAAGGAAAAAAACGGGGAAGAGGGCTTGGTCTTGCTATTGTGAAGCGAATAGCCACTGCCCATGAGGCAATTGTTGGCATCGAAGACTCACCTCAAGGTGGAAACAGTTTCTTCTTAAAATTCTAATCTCCTGATCAACAATTTAAATCAGTTTTGCCTTCCTGTTTGATACGAGGTAATCGAGCGTATATTGCGCCCTATGATGAGATCTGAAGTTCGAAATTTTTGCATAATTGCCCATATTGATCATGGAAAATCTACCCTCGCAGACCGTTTGCTGGAAGAAACCCACACCCTTTCTGATAATCAAATGATGAATCAGGTCCTGGATGATATGGATCTTGAAAGAGAACGTGGTATAACCATAAAATCGCATCCCATTCAGGTAAAATATTCTGCAGCGGATGGTACCGAATATGTTCTCAATCTTATTGATACGCCTGGGCATGTTGATTTTAGTTATGAGGTATCCAGAAGTTTAGATGCCTGTGAAGGTGCCTTACTGTTGGTTGATGCGGCCCAGGGAGTGGAGGCCCAAACGGTTAGTAATGCCATGCTGGCTGTTGAGAGTGGTTTAGAAATCATTCCCATTATTAACAAAATAGATCTCCCATCTGCTCAGATTGAGAATGTCAAATCCCAAATTGTTGATCTACTGGGCTGTGATGAGGAAGAAATTATTCAAGCCTCAGCCAAAGCTGATATTGGCATTCATGAGATATTAGAGGCAGTGGTTCAGAGAATCCCTGCACCAGAGGGTAATGATGAATTGCCTCTCAGAGCCTTGGTCTTTGATAGTACGTATGATGCCTACCGGGGTGCTGTTGCCTATGTGAGAGTTCTTGAAGGACAACTTAAGTCCAGAGAAATTGTTCGTTTCATGGCTAGCAAAGAAGAATATGAAGTTGCCGAGCTTGGCTATTTCAAGCTTAAGAAATTTAAAGGTGATTCTCTACGAGCTGGAGATGTTGGGTATATCATCGCCAATATTAAAGATATCAGTGAGATTCGTGTTGGCGATACTGTCACCACCGCTAAGCACGGTGCATCTGAGGCCCTGACAGGTTATCGTGAAGTAAAACCAATGGTCTATTCAGGTGTTTATCCCATTGTCTCTGATGATTATTCCAATTTAAGAGCTGCACTTGAAAAACTAAATTTAAACGATGCTGCCCTGACATGGGAACCTGAGACATCGGGCGCTTTAGGATTTGGATTCCGCGTAGGATATCTTGGCCTCCTGCATATGGAAATTGTGCAGGAACGTCTGGAACGCGAATTCGCTATTGATCTTATCACCACTCAGCCCAATGTGAAATTTAAGGTTCATCTCAAAGATGATTCTCACATCATGGTTGATAAACCAAGTGATTTGCCTGACCCTGGGGATATAGACCACATTGATGAGCCCTATGTTACTGCTGAGGTATTAACACCACCTACTTACATTGGCAATTTGATGAAACTGATCATTGACAAACGAGGAATATATAAATCAACCCACTATCTTGATGAATCCAAGGTCCAGATCTATTTTGAGATTCCGCTGTCTGAGATCATTTTTGATTTTTATGATCAGCTTAAAAGTACCTCAAGGGGTTATGCATCCTTTGACTATGAACCCATCGATTTCCGTAAGGGTGATCTCGTGAAGTTGGATATTCTCATTGCTACTGAAAGAGTAGATGCACTTTCCCAGATTGTACATAGGGATAAGGCCTACGACCATTCACGCAGATTGTGCGCAAAGTTAAAAGAGCTAATTCCCCGACAGCAATTTGAAGTACCTATTCAAGGTTCTATTGGTCAGAAAATTATTGCTCGCGAAACAGTAAGAGCCTTGCGGAAGAATGTCACAGCAAAATGTTATGGTGGTGATATTACCCGTAAAAGAAAACTACTTGAAAAGCAAAAAGCGGGTAAAAAACGAATGAAGCAGGTAGGTCGCGTTGAGGTTCCACAAGACGCATTCCTGGCTGTTTTGAAACTCAATGATTAGTATTACAATGCAGAATACCTGAAAAGTACCAGAATCGATTCATGGCAAAAAAAGTCTCTGCCCTTAGCCAATACCTAAACAGTTCAAAATCATTACATTACAGTCTGATACTGACCCTCCCAGCAGTGGCAATTTATGAAATTGGAATCCTGCTGCTTTTCAAGGACTCATTCTTTGAGTTAAGAAACACCGGAGAAATACTCCTTCGCAGTTTCTTTGAGTATCTAGGTCTGACCAATCCCGTAATCGTTTCCACGATCTTACTCCTGTTATTCATCGTGGTTATGGTACGTGGTTATAAAATTGAGAAAAAGCCTGGGATTCATGCCAATTATATCATCTATATGCTGCTGGAGAGTATGTTCTGGGGTGTTCTTATCTTCATTGGTCTCCAGCTATTTACATCTCTACCCTTGCAAATTGTTACCATGCAGGAAAAACTGTCCAATATCAACCTAGCTGTGGGTGCAGGTATATTTGAGGAACTCATTTTCAGGCTGATTTTAATTGGATCTATCCTGATTATCCTCGAGCGGGGGATTGCTCTAAAGCGGGGAGTGTCAGTCCCTGCCGCCATCCTGCTTTCAGCTATCGTGTTTGCAGGTTTTCATTTATTTATGGAAGTTTATAGTTTTCCAGTATTTTCACAACGTGTATTTGGAGGCATTCTCCTGGGAAGTCTTTTTTATACTCGAGGATATGGAATCAGTGTTTATGCCCATATTGTCTATAACTTTCTCATATTGGCTTATTCCTGGTAGAAAATATTTCGTTCTGCAAAAGGGAACGAATTTGAGTGTCCAATCGTTTACCTCATTAATAAGAAAAACCAATGTCTATTATTACAATCAATATTATCCACGAAACTCGGTAGAAACATCTACTGGCTAATCACATTTCTCTTCATCTCCCTGGGATGTAACTTCGAATCTGCAATGGCTACAGAGGCTAGCAATGACTCAATTGTCTACATAGTTGGGTCGGATACTCTGAAGATTCAGAGGGTTTTCTCAATAAACCACCCTGAATACACACCAGCCTTGGATACTTCTAAAAATGCTGAAACCCAAACTCTGACCCCACAACGGATTGAAAATGGGCTGGATGCTGTGGGAAGTATAACCAGGGGAATTCAGGTTTCCAGCAACTCATCAGTTTCCTTACAGTCGAGCATGTACCTCAAGATTAAAGGCAATTTAAGCGAAGATTATACCGTGCAAGGTGTCCTTACTGACAAAACATCGCCATTGCAACCCATTGGAAATACACGACGATTGAATGACTTTGATCGCGTGATGATACAGATTGATGGTCCAACACTACATGCTTCCATTGGAGATATTGATTTGCGACTCCATAATGGAAAATATGGAAAAGTGGATCGCTCCATTGAAGGTATCAGTGTGCAAACCCAATCCCAGCGTGGTAGTCTGCATGGAGCGCTTGGTTTTAGTTATGGTAATTATCATCTGCTCCAGATCCAGGGCAAGAATGGAAAGCAAGGACCATATAGACTATCAGGCAAAGATGGTGAGAAATTTATCATTGTTCTCGCAGGTTCAGAGAAGGTCAAACTCGACGATGAACTACTCATTCGAGGTGAAAATGATGACTACATCATTGATTACAATGCCGCTGAAATACATTTCACTCAGAATCATATCCTGTCCGCCAACTCCAGAATAAGCGTAGAATTCGAATATGTCCCGGATATCTATCTTGCTTCCTATTCTTTTGGGAAGCAACTCATCAGTGGGGAAGTGTCTCTTGGGAACCGTTCAAATTCACCCATTTTTATATCCGCAGCCTGGCAGGAAATTAGGGATGATCAAAATAATCCCCTGGGAAATATTGAGGAACAGCAACTTCAACAAATATTTGGGGAATTGGGGTCCAACACCAACACAACAGAATTAAGCACCATTGTGTGGGACACAACAAATGGTAGTTATGATAAGGATACTTCGGGGATATTGGTATATAGAGGAAATCAGCTTGGTGATTTCACCGTTGACTTCAGTTTTGTGGGACTGGAGCGAGGACAATACCGAAAAGAGCAAAATGCAGTTACGCCATATTTTGTGTATGATCCTGATCTGGGGGAATATTTACCTGCTCAACAATACATTGCCCCACAATCACTCTCGGTGTTTTCACTTTCTGGCCATGCGCAAAAATCAGGTGTAGATGCAAATTTCGATGTGGGTATTTCTCAGGATAACAAAAATTTATATGCTACCTCCAAGAAGCAATCGCAAAATATTGCCTGGGATATCGATCTGGGTATCACTCGTTCACTATTGGGGCTCCGCCTGGGTGGTAAACAAATTGAAAAGGGATATGTGAGTCATGATGCCATTGAATCACTGGAATATTACCGAAGTTGGCATTTAAGTCCCAGACTTGATCAAGCTGAGCATCTCAGTTATGGTCATCTTCGATTAGGACAACAGAATACTCATTATATGAAGACATCAGTTTCCCAGATGGAAAGGGCCGGCTTGCTCGTGGGGCAACAGGTGCAGATTGAGAGCAAGTCAAATTCTCAGGCCCCGCTGGTTGCTGAATATTCTGCTGTACTGACAAACCTGGACAGTTCTCTGAGTCAAAACCATTCATTCAAAACCAGATACAGCAGAGGCAGGTTAACATCTGGTTTATCCCTTCACATTGAGGACGGGTCCTCATCACGCTTGCATGTCAGCAACGACCACCTGGAATCTGGAGTTAGTGCTTCATTTGCCTATTCAGAGCATCAGCAAATGGGGGTTAGCTATGTGCAGAGAATGGATTATCGCTTCGTAGAACCCAACATCAGCTTTTTGAATTCGGAGAACATTGAAAATTGGGATGATCTTCGACAAGACTGGATCGCTGACTACAAGTTTGAAAACATTCTCGGTTCAAAAGGGTTATTCAATATGAAGTATAGGGAACATAGCAGCGATAGTGGTGCTGTCAAACGCTACTACCTTGGTAAATTTCAGATCAGTGGGAGCGCATTGGACAATAGACTCAAATTTCAAGAGTATTTCATACTGGATGAAGAGCATATTCCAAAATACGATTATCACTATATCGAAGTGGATACAGGATATGGCGATTTTAGCTTCGATCCAGCTATTCAGGACTATATCCCCCTGAATGGCGGACGTTTTGTGAGACAACGATTATACTCGGATCGAGAAGAGCAGGTCCGGAAGTATGATAATAAATCCAGGCTAGAATACACTTCTCAAGGTTTTGGGAAGATGGATCGAATGGCCTTTAAAAGTAGACTTGGGTATGAAATTCGCCTTAAAGAGGAAGTCCAAAGCCAGACGACCATTCAGCGCCAAGAAATGCTCAGCTTCAATCTTGATTTGCAAACAGGTCAGTCGACAAAATTCACAAGTATCGGTTATTCTGGAAAATCAAATCAGAATAATTCAACCCTGTATAACTATGGTGCAGAGGAAAATAAATTTGATTCTCATGGTGTAGACGGTGAATTCGTGTGGAACACGAGGCATCATTCAAAGCTGGGTGTTATGTTAGAATCTCGAGAACGTGCTTTAGAGTACAATCCGCTAGCACGAGAACAGTGGATATCTACCAGACCATTTTTTAATCATCTGATTAAATTATCCACACAACAAAAAATTGAGATAGATGTTAAATACTCAATGGTGACAGACAAACACCTCGATAAGGCATATTCTGAAGCATTGCTGTATCTTAATCATAGCCTCAGAATCAAGAGAAGAGGTAGAGCTGATCAGAATCTATCACTTTCAAATATCCAGGCTGATGTCAATGCCATTCCTTATTCTGTTTTTTCAGGCAGGCAACCAGGAGACAATTGGAAATACTCTGTAAATGGTCGATATACATTTTCGAGCATGTTTCAGGTTTCCATGAATTATAGCATCCAAAAGCGCGGAGATAATCGCAACGAGCAGTACCTACGATTGGAAGGTAGAACACATTTCTAATGCGATATTTCTTACTAAAATTCAGCATATTTACACTTCTCAGTATTTCACTTCTGGGACAGGAGCTGAGGCTTGTATTAAATTTCGGCAACGACTCTGACACTCTTCTGGTTCAGCATATAGAAATTGATTCTATTTTGAATTCGAGATTGGTATCAATCGCTTCTGGGGGATACTGGGATTCGAAAATTGTATTATCGCAAGATGTGTATGAATCCGATATTATTGTGGCGAATATCATCCCTGGTGCTCCTGCGAAACTGAGTCATATCCATTTTTCAGGTCTCAAGAACAGGGATTCAGCTTATCTGGAAAAAGAATTTAAAATGGGCCGACCCACTATTAGCACCGACAATCTGCAGCAGGCGAAACGTAGAATTATCGGGCTAGGCTATCAATTGGCAGATGTCTCAAGACTATCAGTAGATAATAATTCAGAGTACCACATGAATTACTCAGTGGAAAGACACCCTGAGCTACGAGTGCAGGGTCTTGCCAGCTTTAATATGAGTGGAACCGTTGATACGGTGGCCTGGTATGGTCAGGTAAATGTGAATATTCCAAATTTTGATGGCAAGGGAAAGTCCTTTGACTTTGCCTGGGAACGACTCACCTCTAATTCTGAATCATTCCGTCTGGGATTCAACTATCCCTGGTTGTTTCAATTACCCCTGGAGGGTGTCTTTCAGTTTGGGAGAGATGTGATTGATGGGCACTACCAGGTTGTCCAGACGACTGTTGGACTTGAATGGGATATTGACTGGGAACGATCAATTCATTTTAATTATGAGCAGAATGAGTCAATTATTACCCATGAGGGTTCGCTGCTTTATCCTGAGTGGTCAGCAGATAAAAAACGGATGCTTGGTCTGGGCTATCGGCAAACAAGTTTGAATATCCAAACACATCATGGCATGTCACTACGGACAACTCTATATCAGGAAATTAATTTTGAGCCACAATCAGTAAGCAAATTCAAGCTGCGATCCGAAGCCGAATTACTGCTTTTGGAGAATCTCTACATTTCACAAAGAGTAGATGCAACTATTCAAAATCATACGGTTTCCTTGACTGACCCTTCTATACTGATGCCATTAGGTGGAGTAAATAGTGTCAGGGGCTATGAAGAAGCTTACCTGCGAGCTCCAAATACTATCAGTATGCAGAACACACTCCACTATACCATAGGCAATCAGTCGCAAATCCTTGCGTTTTATGATATTGGCCTGCATAATACACAAAATTCAATTGAAAATATCCAGGGGTATGGTCTGGGCATTCAATTAAGAAGTGGAAGAGGACCCATTAGACTCATTTTGGCTTCTCATAAGGGGATAAAAATGAGTAATAGCTTTTTCCATCTTGAATATTCCGGAGGCATTCCATGGATCGATCGATAATCGAAAAGAAAATATTAGACACATTTAAACGCAATCCAGGTCGGTGGTATAAACATCGCGCTATCATGAAAGCTGCTCGCATCAAAGAGCGCGATTATCGCACGCTCAAAGTTCTCTTGTTGGAGATGTACCGCAATGGTCTCATCGATCAAAAAGGTCGCAATCAATATGCCTATAAGCCCAAGCAACAACAGAAAACTGGAGTTCTTGCAGTTACTTCAAGGGGTTTTGGATTTGTAGAGTTGAAGGATGGCAGCGAGGTATTCATCCGTGCCCAACACATGCAGCATGCATTCCACAAAGACCTGGTTCGTGTTCAGATTCTAAACAAACAAAAGGGGGATAAACCAGAAGCCAAGATTATCGAGGTTATCCAGAGACACCAGACAGAATTTGTAGGAGTATACCAACAAGATCGGTTTGGCGAATGGGTCGTTCCAGAGGATAAACGCATCAGGGTTCGATTTGCCATCATGGAAGGGGAACAGAGCAAAGCCAGAGATGGCCATATGGTCTCCGTAGAGCTCATTCAATGGGATGAAGGACATCCAGAGCCACTTGTCAGGATTAAAGACATTCTGGGTTATCCTGGAGATCCAGGGGTAGATATTGCCCTCATTGTTCAGCAACATGATTTACCAACAAAATGGACATCTAAATCTATAGATCAGGCCGAATCATATTCTGAAGAGAGTGTTCAAACCGAAATCAAAAATCGCACAGATCTGAGAAAACTTACCTGTTTCACTATTGATCCAGAGACAGCACAGGATTTTGATGATGCTATTTCGATTGAAGCAACACCTAAGGGCTGGAATCTGGGTGTTCACATCGCAGACGTATCTCACTATGTCACGCCAGGCAGTCCCATCGACAGAGGTGCCAGGAAACGTGGATCAAGTGTTTACCTCGTTGGAACAGCTATTCACATGCTGCCAGAGAAACTGGCTTCTAATTTGTGCTCGCTAAAACCCCATATCGACAGACTCAGTATGACTTGTATGATGGAAATTGGACGAGATGGTCAATTCGGTAAAGCCAAGATCATGGACTCTGTCATTCATTCGAATCAACGCTTCTCATATGAAGAAGTTGAAGAGATTATTCATGGTAAAAACCACAAATATTCTAAACATATTCATGAAATGGAAAAGTTGAGGAAAGTTCTTTTTCGGGACAGAAAATCCCGGGGAAGTATTGATCTGGATCTCCCTGAACCTATTGTCATTTTAGATGATACTGGTTTTCCCCATGATATCAAGCCATCAAAACGTTTAACTGCTCACCGTCTTGTAGAAGAATTTATGTTGGCGGCAAATCGGGTAACAGCCGAATATCTGGATAATAAATTTATGAAGGCAAAACTTCCTGGAATGTATCGCATCCACGAGACCCCTTCAAATGACGACGTGAGCAAACTGCAGATGATCCTGGATAGATTAAAAATACCCCAAAAGATCAAAACGCCGGTCAAACCAAAAGACTATCAGGTCCTGGTGGAAGCAGTACGAGAGAGCCCTTATAGACACTTTATCGAAAAAGTGGCCCTCCGATCCATGACTAAAGCCAAATATTCAGTGGAAAATCGAGGACATTTTGGATTGGCATTCAGATCCTACACTCATTTCACCTCACCAATCAGACGTTATCCTGATTTGACAGTTCACCGTCTCCTAAAGCAATATGTGAAACAGGATACTGCCAATCCACCTTCTCAGTCCTCGCTTGAAAAATTAGCAGAGCATTGTTCCCAAAGGGAGAGAGTCGCCATTGAAGCAGAGCGGGATCACATGAAAATGAAGCAGCTCCAATATCTCAGTAAACGGATCGGTCAGGAATTTGATGGGGTTATTTCAGGTGTTTTGAATTTCGGCTTTTTTGTCGAACTGGCTGAGAGTTTTGTTGATGGGCTGGTGCATGCTGGAAGTCTTACAGACGACTATTACGAATATGAGGAGAATAATTTCTCGCTTACCGGCAGACGTACAAAAAAAATGTATCGTTTAGGTGATCCTGTTCGGGTGAAGGTCACATCAGTCTCTATCTCGGAAGGGCTGGCAGATTTTGAGATCTTGAACAATTAAAGCCTGTGAGAGATTCGTGTCTGTTCTAAATTTATGCTTGGTCATTTTTATGAACCCAGGGGAGTGTGTTAAATGAGAAATTTACAGGTTATCCACCATGCGATTTTTGCATTACTGGTCGTCCTAACGTTTGGTACATGTGAAAGACCCAAGGAAAAAGCGATTGGCTATGATCATGTCATTACAGTGGTTTGTGACGAAAGAAATTGGGCAGCTTGTGAGCCGATTTTGGCTCAAACCCTGGGCAAGGTATATCAAACTCCACCCACTGAGACGCTATATACCTTCCAAAGAATCAGTCCAAATGATCTCAACACGAATATCCTGAACAAAAACTTGATGATATTAACCCGGCTTGAGGAAAAAAGCGGCGTCACCCCCCAGGTACGCTCCATGCTTCCAGATTCTACTCTCAGTAATATGCGGAAGAACCCCAAAGGTTACTATCAGCAGGGTGATGCCTATGCTACAGGACAAGCACTTATCGTGGTGGTTGGGAAGACACTTGCAGATTTACGTAATCGTCTTGAAATCAATCAGGATCAAATCTTCAATTTTATTGAGCAAAAGATGTACGAACGAAATACAGCATTTATTTACCGGTCAGGTGAACAATTCGAACTCGCTGAAAAGTATTACGATCAATATGGATTCTATCTTCGCATGATGCACGATTATGTTGAAATAGAAAATCGCCCTAAGGATAAGATTGTTTGGCTAGGTCGTGATTTCCCATATCGCTGGCTCACGGTTTCCTGGGCGGCACCCAGTGATTCCACTCTGGAATATCAGCTAAATGAATTGCTGACAGACACGTTTGGCAAAAAACTAAGAGATGTGAGACTGAATCGGGATTATCTAACATCAGAGTCTATCTGGTTTAAGCAATTCTCGACGTATAAGTACTATGGTTTATGGGAATCAAAATCAGAGGTAAAGGGTGGTCCCTTTATCGCTTATGGATTTTATGAGCCCGTGAAGGATCGCATATATCTTGTGTCGGGTATTGTCCATGCACCAGAAAAGGCAAAGATGCCATATATTCGACAAATGGAAACCATCATCAGGACTTTCGACACAGAAATATTTGAAGCTGATTAAGGATTTATGGCAAATGAATAAAAGTGTAATGATAACAGGTATCAACGGATTGTTAGGTCAAAATATTGTTCAAGAGTTTGCCAGCGATCATGATATTTATGGCCTTGATTTGACCCCAAGTATTTTTGGCTCAGTTAATAACATCCACGTAAATCAATTAGATTTAAATGACACAGTAGCTCTCGAGGAATATATCAGACTGGTTAAACCTGATAGTATTATTAACACTGCTGCTTATACAAACGTTGATAGGGCTGAAGAAGATCAGGATATCGCTTTTGCCGTAAATGGTCAGGTTCCAGCATCAATTGCTGCGATTTGTAAAGAAAATGAAATACCTCTGGTTCATCTATCAACGGACTATGTGTTTAGCGGTAATTCAGGACCCTACAGAGAAACGGATATTTGTGATGCCAGGGGAAAATACTCTGAGTCAAAACTTTCTGGCGAAAAGGCTGTGCTAGAGTCAGGGGCGGAGGTGGCTGTGATTCGTCCCAATGTCATGTATGGTCATGGGGAACAGCTCAAGAGTAGTTTTGTAGCCTGGTTACTTGGCGAACTGAGAAATAAAAGATCTGTTAGAATCGTTGATGATCAGTATAATAACCCTACCTATGCACGGCGTCTGGCTTCTGTAATTAGGTCAGTTATCGATCAAAAAGCATGGGGCATTTGGCATTTTGGATCAAAAGAGGTTGTTTCGCGTTATACTTTTGCATTAAAAATTGCAGATACTTTTGGGTTGTCCTCTGCATTAATTAATGCAATTTCGACGGTTGACCTGAATCAGAAAGCTCCAAGACCTTTGCGTAGCGGTTTGATTTGCGAAAAATTGAATAAAGAGTTGAATATTCCCATCATGAGTATTGATGAAGAACTGGCTCTGCTTAAGGAAGAAATGAATGTCTCGTAATTTAACAATCATACCTACTTATAACGAAAAAGAGAATATACTTCTTGTTATAGAAAAGGTGCTTTCGCTTGGTGTAAAAACAGATATTCTTATTGTAGATGATGGCTCTCCTGATGGCACTGCTGACATTGTCAAAGATCGTCAGAAAGACACGCCTGAGTTGCATATCATGGAGAGAGCAGGGAAACTCGGTCTTGGCACCGCTTACATCGCCGGTTTCAAATACGCAATCGAGCATAAATATGATACCGTCGTGCAGATGGATGGCGACTTTTCCCATGACCCTGAAGTTATTGAGACCTTTCTCAAAGAAATTGAAACAAATGATCTGATTATTGGATCAAGATATTTAAATGGAATTAGTGTAGTAAACTGGCCGCTTCAACGCTTGATGTTGAGCTATTTTGCCAGCAAATATATTCAAATGATTACCCGCATGCCTGTAAATGATGGTACCGGTGGTTTTAAATGTTGGCGTGTGGACTTTCTGAAGCAAATCAATCTTGATAAAGTGAGAAGTAATGGATACTCATTCCAGGTTGAGATGAATTTCAGAGCCTGGAGAAAATCTCCAGATAGAGTTAAAGAAGTACCGATTTTATTTGTCGATCGCACTGTAGGTCAGAGCAAAATGTCCAAGGCTATTGTTCGGGAAGCTATCTGGCGTGTCTGGTGGTTAAGATTAATGGCATTGTTGGGAAAAATTTAGTCCTTTCTTCAAAACCTAATTTTATGAAGCTCTCCATTGTTATTGTCAATTACAATGTAAAAGCCTTTTTACAGCAGGCCCTGGAGAGCATTTTCAAGGCCACACAATCAATCGAAACAGAAATATTTGTTGTAGATAACCACTCTGTTGATGGCAGCATAGAAATGCTTCAAACACAGTTTCCTGAAGTTCATCTGATCCAAAACCAGAATAATCTCGGATTTGCCAAAGCAAATAATCAGGCAATAAAACAAGCTAGAGGTGATTATATCTGGCTTCTCAACCCTGATACACTGGTGCAGGAGGATACTCCCCAAAAACTTATTCAAGTTATGGAAGAGGATGAGAAAATTGGGATGCTGGGGTGCAAAATCCTCAACGATGATGGTAGTCTGCAGTTGGCGTGTCGCAGAAGTTTTCCAACCCCCTGGGTAGCTTTCACCAAACTGCTTGGTCTGGCCAATATTTTTCCAAAATCAAAGTGGTTTGGCCGTTACAACCTGACCCATCTCAATCCTGATGAAGCATATGAAGTAGAAGCCATTAGTGGTTCCTGCATGTTTATTCGTCGGGAAGCATTGGAACAGGTCGGCACACTTGACGAAACCTTCTTTATGTACGGCGAGGATTTGGACTGGTGCTACAGGTTTGGCCAATCCGGCTGGAAAGTCTATTACACACCTGAAACCAGCATCATACACTACAAAGGTGAATCATCAAAAGTAGCCCTGTGGGATACCAATACACACTTTTACCGCGCTATGGATATCTTTGCCCAAAAGCATTTCAAATCTACCAGTCGATTTCCAATCCACTGGGTCCTGCGTCTTGGTATTTTTGCACGCTATGTTCTATCAATTCTCAGCAATATCAGTAAGAATGCAGCTGCCTATGTGCTTGATCTATCAGGTCTTTTGATTCTCACTCTTATTGCTATTTATATCAAATTCAGAACCTTCGATGTTTTGAGTCAATACATATACGTTCTGCCCGTTTACCTGGGGAGCTGGCTAGCAGTTATCACAAGTCTTGGATTATACAGGACATACAAATATTCAGTAAGTAGATCTTTACTCGCAGCGACCCTGGGATTCCTCATAAATGTGACTCTCACATATTTTTTCAAAGATTACGCATTCTCACGCATTGTTATGCTCATCAGTTATCTGGGAGCACTTTTCTGGATCTCAGGTTGGAGAATAGTAGCTTCATCAAGACGGACAGAGAATTTCGCATTGGGTACACAACGAACCCTTGTTATCGGCGAATTTAAAAGTGCCAGCGATATCTTTTCAAGATTGATGACTAACCTTGGACTTGGATATACACCTGTGGGCATCATCGCAACTGATGGTAAAGAGCATGCTGATGATAGGATAATCGGACACCTGGATGATTTGATGGCTCTTGTTCAGTATCACCGTATAGACGATGTCATATTCACCTCTGATAACATTGAGCTGAGTCAGATATTTGACTACTTACCAACCTTGAGTCAACAGGGAGTCAAAATTAAACTGGTCCCCGGTAATCTTTCTTTTATCGTTGGAAAATCTGCCGTTGAGAATTTACAGACTGTTCAGTTTGTAGACATGGATTTTAAATACTACCACACCGGTGCAAAAATTGTAAAACGGTTTGAGGATTTAATTATAACACCCTTTCTTTACATCGTCTTCCGACCATTTCAAGCGCTTATGGTAAAATCAAGAGATATGATAGCTACAGATATTCGAATAGGTGATAAGACATATTCCAGCTACAAAATGCCCGATGGACAGGTCTCATTTTGGAGTAATTTAAGCTTGCTTCCCCTTGTGATTCGGGGAAAGTTGAGCCTGGTCGGATCCCCAATTGATCTGATGGACAAAGGATGGGATATTAAACGTGGTATTTTCAGTCTTGAATCCGTGCGAGGGGGATCTCAGCTTAGTGAAGATGAGAGGTATTCACTATTGAACTACTATCTCCACAATCATTCAGTCCTCCTTGATTTTGAAATTATCATTAAAGCCTTCTTAGGAAAGTAATATGAGTAAAACAGTATTAGAGTTCGAAAAACCAATTCATGATTTAGAACAAAAGATCATTGAAATGGAAATCATGTCCAGTGATACAGATGTGGATATGAAAAAGGAGGTTAAAAAACTCCGTAAAAAACTAGTCGAACAATCCAAAAAGATCACCAAAAACCTGTCTCGATGGCAGCGGGTCGAACTTGCTCGACATGCCGATCGTCCTCACGCACTGGATCTTATTGATCTCATGTGTGATTCCTGGGTAGAACTACATGGAGACCGCCTTTTCGGCGATGATAAGGCCATTGTGAGCGGCATCGCTCGTATTGACGAACAACGTATGGTTATTATTGGTCAGCAAAAGGGACGGTCTACGAAAGACAACCTCTATCGCAATTTTGGGATGCCTTATCCTGAAGGTTATCGCAAGGCTTTACGTCACATGAAATTAGCTGAGAAATATGGTTTACCAGTTGTCACACTCGTTGACACTATTGGTGCCTATCCAGGTTTGGAAGCAGAAGAACGTGGTCAGGCTGAAGCCATTGCCAGAAACCTATTTGAAATGAGTCATCTCTCAGTTCCAATCATTGTCATTGTAATTGGTGAGGGTGCCTCAGGTGGTGCATTGGGTATTGGAGTAGGTGATAGACTCATCATGTTGGAGAATACCTGGTATTCGGTTATTTCTCCTGAAGGTTGTGCATCGATTTTGTATAGAGATGCGACCCAAAAGAAAAAAGCCGCTGAGGCTATGCGGGTGACTGCAGAAGATCTTTTGGAGATGGGAATAGCCGATAGAATCATAGAAGAACCTCTGGGTGGGGCACACCGTGACTATAAAGGCACTGCCAAAATCCTGAAAGAAGTCATTCTCGAAGAACTCGGTGCAATAACAGAGTTCTCTGTTGAAGAGATGATTGAAAAACGAATCCATAAAATAGAGAATATGGGTGCCTGGGAAGGCGATTGAGGCGAATGATCCGCTACGACTATCATTTTAAAGTTCGGTATAAAGATATTGATCAAATGGGGGTCATGTACTACTCCAGATACTATGAATACTTTGAAGCTGCTCGAACAGACATGATGCGAGATTTAGGACTCACCTATAAGTCGCTGGAAGCAGAAGGCATTATGATGCCCGTAGTCCGTAGTGAATCAGATTATTTCGGAGGTCCTGGTTTTGATGACCATCTGACCTGCATTACTGAAGTGAAGGAATGGCCCAAAGGCAAAATGGAAATTCTTTACACACTAATTAATGATACTGATCCAGATAAAGTTTTAAATCGCGGTAAAACGATACATGCATTTGTGAAAATGAATGGAAAACCAACCCGAATGCCAGATTCATTAAAGCAAGTCCTTAAACAGAAATGGAAATCAGAACAATGAGCAACGAGTTAATATTTTTTATCCAGACCATTGTTGGACTGGCCATGGTTCTATTTGCGTTTCGCATGGGAAAGAACTGGCTCTATGCTCTGATTGCGGTCAATTATGTCCTGGCTAATATCTTTGTGACAAAAACCATAACTCTTTTTGGATTTGAGGCCACCGGTGGAAATGTTTTGTATGGTGCCATTTTCCTCAGCACAGATATTCTTTCTGAATACTATGGCAAGGCTGCTGCTCGGAAGGGTGTTTTTATCGGACTAGGGGCTACCTTATTTTACCTCATTATGTCCCAATTTATGATCTTATATAATGCCAGTCCAAATGATTGGGGTGCTTCTGCAGGTATGGATACCATATTCAGTTTTGCTCCTGGAATTGTTCTGGCCAGTGTTATAGCCTATCTGGTGTCCCAACTTCATGATGTCTGGGCATTCCATTTCTGGAAAGCCAAATTTGAAGGAAAATTACTCTGGGTACGGAATAATTTATCTACTGCTTCCAGTCAGTTGATTGATTCAATAACATTTGCAATTCTGGCCTTTGCTGTTTTTCCAAGGTTGTTCCTCGACCCAGATAGTGTGTTACCCATGTCTGTGGTCTGGCAGATTGTTCTCACAACCTATGTTCTCAAGCTTATCGTCGCGTTTATCGATACTCCATTTATCTATTTCAGTCAAAGATTTGGACCAAAACACGAATTGAAATAGGGGAGCCTCACTTTTCATTTGTCCTCAGATTGGGTTGGTTTATATTTGCGCGCTTTTTCAAAACGGAGACGTGGCCGAGTGGCTTAAGGCGGCGGCTTGCTAAGCCGTTGTACGTTTTGGCGTACCGTAGGTTCGAATCCTACCGTCTCCGCATTATTCACCCAGTATTTGGGTTTAATAATGATACAATGCTACACTGGAGGTGTAGGCTAATTGGTAAGTCACCTGTCTTGAAAACAGACGTCCGTGAGGACTTGGGAGTTCGAGTCTCTCCACCTCCGCTTCACACTAGTAACCCTTAACACCCGGATTTATTCGGGTGTTTTTGTATCTAACGAAATAGCTATAGTGTGGTTCTAAAGAGGCCAGATAATTGGTATCAGAATAACACCAATGATTCCCAGAATGATATGCAGGGGAATACCTGCACGCATAAAATCCATATAGCGATATCCACCAGGTGAAAATACCATGGTATTGGTCTGGTACCCATTGGGTGTCATAAAAGATAGTGAAGCCGCAAACATGATAGTCATGATGAAGGGCATAGGATCAAGCCCCAGTACACCAGCAGACTTAATAGCCAAGGGTGTCATAATGATGGCAGTTGCAGTATGAGAGAGGAATGAAGTCATCAACATGGTTATAAAGAATAGAATTCCAATGAGGCCGACATGTCCGAATTGGCTACTGGCACTGGTGATAATTCCACCAATTCTTTCCGATAAATGAATGGTTTCCATGGCAGCTCCCAGTGGTATAAGTGCGGCAATTAGAAAAATTACTGTCCAATTAATGGACTTATACGCTTCCTGAGCAGGCACAATCCCTGCGGCCATGACTAAAATTGCTCCCAGGAGGGATGCTTCCATGATGGATAAGATATTCAGAGCAGCAACTCCTACGACAATGGGGATAATAGCTACAGCTAACCACCAATATTTTATTTTGTGAAGTTTTGTGTCCAATTCTTCAAGTATGATAAAATTCGGATCAGTATTCAAACCGGCCATACGTGTTCTTGAACCAAAGATTAACAATGTGTCAAAGTGTTTTAGTTTGACGTGGGCCACTTTGGTCCGCATAAGTTCACGATAGCGGCGCAGAGCGAGAACAAACAAGCCATAACGACGCCGGAAGTCCACTTCCATGAGGGAAGATCCTGCCAGGCTTGAATTGGGTGAGATCATGGCTTCCATGAGGATATTTTCATTATCAGCCAATTCATTGTCATCCATCTTAATATCAGTTAAAAGTAGAACTTTTTGTTCTGTTCGAAAGACCTGCAGTTTGTCCACAGAACATTGAACAAGGAGGATATCATCTTCCTTTAAGACAATGTTTCGCATATTGGTGGTGATATGATTCCCATGACGGATAATTTCTAAAACGGTCAACTCATAAGTCTGCCCAAGATTCAAATCCATAAACTTTCGTCCATTGAGCGGTGAGTCTTTAGGGATTTTGACTTCAGTAAGATAGGTTCCGAGGTGATATTTTTTGGTGAGGCCAGAAACCGGGACGCGTGAGGGTAAAATCCATTTCTGAGCGATGAGAATATACAAAAGAGTCGCTATCACGAGTATGACACCCAGTTTGCTCAGCTCAAAGACCCCAATATGAAACCCAGCCTCAAGGGCAATATCATTGACAATCAGATTTGTAGACGTTCCGATAACAGTACACGTACCACCTACAATAGCAGCAAAGGACAGTGGTATCATTATTTTTGAGGCACTGATTTTTAACCGATGTGATAAGTCTGTTGCCACTGGGATAAGTATGGCCACCGTTGCAGTATTATTGATAAAAGCCGAAAATATGCTTACAGAGAGCAAGAACAGGGTGGTTACCAACCAATTCCTGCCACGACCATTGTTTTCCAGCCAGATTGTAAACACACGGATAAAGCCTGTCTTGGTAAATGCATGACTCAAAATGAACATTGCACCAATTGTGATCACCGCTTTGTTTGAAAATCCGCTGATAGCCTGATGTTTATCAATGAGTCCTGAGAGTAGTAATGCTGCCAGCACTAAGAGGGAAGTGACCTCAATGGGAAACCATTCGCGGATAAAGGCGATTATGGAAAGGATGAGTATCGCGAAGAAGATGATCGTCTGAGTGTCTGGCATGGGTATCATTTTAGGGCTTATTGATGTGAATGCAAATGGTAGGTTTTATCGTAAAGAAAATAATATCAGATTAGCTCTTGAGTGTTGATTCTCTGTCATATATGTATATTTTAAGTCATTATGGCAGATTTTAAACTAAAAACTGAATATTCCCCTAGTGGCGATCAACCCGAAGCAATTGAAGAACTTGTAGGTGGTATAAAGTCAAATACTCCCTTTCAAACTTTGCTTGGTGTGACCGGCAGTGGCAAGACATATACGGTAGCGAATGTCATCCAGGCGGTCCAAAAACCAACCCTCATCGTGTCTCACAATAAAACGCTGGCAGCTCAACTATACGGAGAATTCAAATCATTCTTTCCTGAAAATGCTGTTGAGTATTTTATTTCATATTATGACTACTATCAGCCTGAAGCCTATCTACCTGTAACTGATACATTTATCGAGAAAGACATGTCGATGAACGAGGAGATTGATAAGCTGCGACTAAAAGCTACCAGCGCTTTACTATCCCGCAAGGATGTGATTGTTGTGGCTTCCGTTTCGTGTATCTATGGTTTAGGGGATCCCCAGGAATACAAAAAATCACTGGTTATTATCAATAAGGGTCAGAGCTACAATCAACGTGATATCATGCGCAAATTGGTAGATATCTACTATGAACGTAATGATATCAATTTTATACGTGGAAAATTCAGGGTGCGCGGTGATGTACTTGAAATTTTCCCGGCATATAACGAAAATGCTATTCGTATAGAGTTTTGGGGTAATCAGGTTACAGACATCATGACAGTTGATCCTCTCACTGGAGAAGTTCTTACTGAGGATGATGTGTGCGTGGTCTATCCAGCCAGGCATTTTGTTACATCAGATGAACATATAGCTAAAGCATTGGGTCATATTGAGGAGGAGCTCAAGGAACAGGTAGGGGAGTTTCGCATCAATAACCAGTTGCTGGAAGCCCAGCGCATTGAGCAACGCACCAAATTTGATATGGAAATGTTGAGAGAAGTAGGACATTGTTCGGGTATTGAGAATTATAGCCGCCATCTCACTGGGCGAAAACCGGGTGAAAGACCCTTTACATTGCTGGACTTCTTTCCAGAAGATTTCCTCATGATTATTGATGAGTCGCACGTGACATTGCCTCAATTCCGAGGGATGTACAATGGGGATTATTCACGAAAGCGGAATTTAGTGGACTATGGTTTTCGTCTGCCTTCGGCTCTTGATAACCGGCCTCTCAAGCTTCCTGAATTTGAGCATTCAATGAATCAGGTGATTTTTACAACGGCTACACCAGCTGATTATGAGTTAGAAAAATCCGATGGAGTGGTGATAGAACAGGTGATTCGACCTACTGGACTTCTGGACCCTGTGATTGATCTACGATCCAGTGAGGGGCAGATTGATGATCTCATGGAAGAAATCAATAAAAGGGTTGAAAATAAAGAACGTGTACTGGTCGTCACGCTCACCAAACGCATGTCCGAAGACTTAACCGACTACCTAACAAATTATCATCTGCGTGTTCGTTATCTCCATTCTGAGATTGATAGTATTAAGCGTATATCCATTCTTAGAGATTTACGCCTTGGTGAATTCGATGTCCTTGTTGGTATCAACCTCTTAAGAGAGGGTTTGGATCTGCCGGAAGTATCCCTGGTAGCCATTATAGATGCTGACAAAGAAGGATTCCTGAGGAGCAAAACCTCACTTATGCAGATAGCCGGCCGTGCAGCTCGCCACGCCAGCGGGAAAGTCATCCTTTATGCTGATAAGGTAACAGATAGTATGCAATATCTCATAGATACCACCCAACAACGTCGCGACAGACAAATGGCTTACAATAACGAACATGGAATCGAACCCGTAACCATTTACAAAACCCAGGAAGAAATTATGGGGATTACCAGCGTGGCGGATGCCATGCACAGCAAAGAAGAGGCAATCAAGGAAAGCCTTAAAAAATATGACACTGATTACGTGACTGGCGAACTCCTCGATACAATGAGGCAAGATATGCTTCGAGCTGCTGAAGGTCTGGATTTTGAAAAAGCCGCCATGATCCGGGATGAGATCAAAAAGGTCGAGAATGAGATGAAACGTTAAAAGTATGAGTAGCTCTATGTATTTTGAAAACAATCGTACTGACACCTTACAGAGAAAATTTGGAATTCTTGGGCAATCTGCCGGGGTCCAATCAATGCTGGAAACTATTGAACAGGTAGCACCCACAGATATTTCAGTCCTCATCGCAGGTGAAAGTGGGTCAGGGAAGGAGCTGGTTGCCTCTGCGCTACATAAGCATTCCAGAAGATCCCATAAACCCTTCGTCATTGTAAATTGTGGTGCTATCCCAGCTGGCATCATCGAAAGTGAATTATTTGGACATAAGAAAGGTGCCTTCACCGGTGCCGGGAGTGATAGAAAGGGATATTTTCAAGCTGCAGATGGTGGTACCATTTTTCTGGATGAAATTGGTGAAACCCCCCTTGAGACACAGGTAAAATTGTTGCGAGTCTTGGAACAGGGTGAATTCCTACCAGTTGGTTCATCATCGTCAATGAAAGTTGATGTGCGCATCGTAGCAGCTTCGAATCGAAATTTGGAAAAAGAGGTTGATTCAGGTTCATTTAGAAAAGATTTATTCTATCGGCTCAAGGCTATTACCATTACTGTCCCATCCCTGAGAGATAGACGCGATGATATTGCAACTTTGGCCAATAAATTTGCCAATGATTGTGCCATCAGGAATCAAATCCTATTTAAGGGTTTTTCAGAAGGTGCTTTAAAGGTCATGAGTCAGCATCGCTGGCCGGGCAATATTCGTGAACTAAAGAATTTTATTGAAAGCATGGTCATTCTTGAAAAGGGAGGGGTTATCAAGACTGAAGTAATTTATCGTTACTTGAATGCCGAATCCAGCCCGACTGAACTCAATCCATTACTTCCAGTTAAGCTGGATCGTAATGTTGATCAAGCAGAACGTGAACTTATTCTTCAGCAACTCTTCATGCTGAGACGTGAAATCGCTGAGATGAAGGGTCTTATTGACCAGGGTTTGACACCTCGACCAACTGGTGAAAGCAATGGCGAAGAATATCATCCCGCCCTTGAAGTATTGCCTGATGATCACAATAGTGAAGTGCATAGTGATGATTCTGGGACCATCCTGAATCCTCAAATGCTGGGTGCACTAACGGCTGCCCAGGTTGAGAAAGAGCTTATCACCAGAAGTCTGGAACGTTTTAATTTTAATAAGCGTAAAACGGCTCAGGCGCTACAGATGGCTGAGCGAACACTCTATAGAAAGATAAAAGAGTATGAAATTGTTAAAGAAAATTAGTCCGATTCTGATCTCAGCAGTTTTCCTTGCTGGGTGCGGAGTCTATTCATTCAAAGGGAGTATTCCCGACCATCTTCACGATGTGGAGTTGGTCACCTTTAAGAATTTGACCACTGAATTTGCTGTTGAGACTGATATTGAAGAAGCACTTACACAAAGAATGCTCAACGAACAATTACTCTCTCTTTCAGCAAAAGAGACCCCGGATTCTCATATAGAAGGCAAAATTAACAGTATCACGGATAAACCTAATAGCTTTGATGAGAACGAAAATATTTTAGAATATCGACTTGAATTCCGCGGAGAGGTGATCTGGTATGACCACATTCGCGAGACAGAGATTTTTAAAAAGAATTATACGGTTTTCGGTACCTACTTTAGTGAAGACGAAAATGCCAATCGAAGTGACGCCGAAAAACTCATACGCGATGATGCGTATACTGAAACGATTGAAAAACTGATTGATTTTATTATTGAATCGATGACGGAAGAATGGTAGTAATGGAAAAACAAGGCAAAGACATGCAAGAACACTTTATACAAAATGCAAAAGATTTCGTAGGGGAGACTGTTACACTTAAAGGATGGGCTTATAACGTCCGTAAGGGTGGCAAAATCTGGTTCCTCCTGCTTAGAGATGGTACAGGCATCATGCAATGCGTAGTGACCAAATTTGACGCCGATGAAGCTTCCTTTGATATAAAAACTATGATTACGCAAGAATCATCAGTCATTGTCACTGGGGAAGTGAAAGAGGAACCAAGGTCTCCAGGTGGTTATGAAATGCTTGTTCAATCCATGGAGCTTGTAGCTGTGGCCGATGAGTACCCCATATCAAAGAAAGAGCATGGAACTGACTATTTGATGGACAATCGTCATCTATGGCTGCGCTCCAAAAGACAACATGCGATTATCCGCATTCGCCACACTATAGTAAAAGCTATCAGAGACTACTTTGATGATCGTGATTTTACTCTGGTCGACACACCCATTTTCCAGAAGGCTGCCACCGAAGGTACCTCCACGCTGTTCGAGACTGAATATTTTGGAGAGAAAGCCTTCTTAACTCAAAGTGGACAACTCTATGGTGAAGCTGGTGCGGCTGCTTTTGGTAAAATCTATTGCTTTGGTCCAACTTTCAGAGCAGAAAAATCGAAAACACGCCGTCACCTCACCGAATTCTGGATGGTAGAGCCCGAAATGGCCTACTACGACCTGGATATGAACATGGACGTCGCAGAAGATTTTGTTTCCTACATCGTTTCACAAGTTTTGGAGCATCGTAGAGCTGAGTTGGAGACGCTTGAGCGAGACATTTCTAAATTAGAAGCCATTCAGAAGCCATTTCCTCGCATATCATATACAGATGCAGTCAAGATTTTGAATGACAATGGTGTTGAATTTAAATGGGGTGATGATTTCGGTGGTGGTGATGAGACCATTATATCGAGTCAATTTGATAGCCCTGTTATGGTGCATCGTTATCCATCAGCTATAAAGGCATTTTATATGAAACGTGATCCCGAGAACGATAAACAAGCCATGGCACTGGATATGTTGGCACCTGAAGGATACGGAGAAATCATTGGTGGATCACAACGTGAAGATGATATAGAAGCCTTGGTTGGCCGAATTAAGGAAGATGGAGCCACAGAGGAGGATTACAGTTGGTATCTGGATCTTCGTCGATATGGTTCTTTTCCTCATTCTGGTTTCGGATTGGGTGTTGAAAGGGTTGTTTCCTGGCTATGCGGTTTACAGCATATTCGCGAAACCATTCCCTTTCCAAGGACCATTTCACGTTTAAACCCATGAGTAAACCCGCATCAGGTAAACGAATTGCCATTATTGGAGCAAGAGACGCAAGTCCTGCTGGCATCCAATTCGCCCATGATACAGGCAAACTTCTCGCTGAGAATGGAGCTATTGTTTATACAGGGGGTGGTTTGGGTATCATGGAGGCAGCCAGTAGAGGTGCTAAAGCAGCTGATGGGATTGTCGTAGGTATTCTCAAAGATTCAGATGGGCTTGATGCGAATGATTTCATAGACGTTCCTATAATGACGGGTATGGGAGACTTGAGAAATGCCATCATCATCAGGTCTGTACATGCTGCCATTGCTGTTGAGGGTGCATATGGTACATTATCTGAGATTGCCTATACCCTGGGATATGGTAAACCCGTCGTCGGTTATAAATCCTGGGATATCAAAGGATTAGAATCTGTCCAAACTCCTGAACTAGCCGTAAAAAGAATTTTCGAATTGATGGGAGATGCAGATTGATGAAGAAGGATCTAAAATTAGTTATCGCCCAGGTCAATCCAACTGTAGGTGCGATACAGGCCAATACAGATCAGGCTTTGTCTATCATGGAAAAGGCGGAAGCTGAGGGGAAGGATCTATTGGTCTTTCCTGAAATGTTTATACCAGGCTATCCACCACAGGATCTCATCCTTGAAAAACATTTTGTCCTCGAAAATCAAAAGATGGTGGACAATCTAGCTGCAGCATCAGGTGAAATGCTGACCCTTATTGGTGCGATTCATTATGATGGGACCGATACCTACAACGGTGTGGCCGCCCTTCAGCATGGGAAACTTATTCAATGGGTTCATAAATCGTTGCTACCCACCTATGATGTCTTTGATGAATGGCGCTATTTCAAACCTGGCCGTGATAATAAGCCCGTAACTATTACGTTCAGAAATGGTGAGACACTGCGTCTGGGGATTCATATTTGCGAAGATCTATGGGATGAAAATATTGATTATAAGATTTGTGATATTCTAGGTGACCAGGGTGTTGATCTCTTCATTAACCTCTCTGCTTCGCCCTTCGTAACCAATAAGTATATTGAACGTAGTAGGCTGATAGTCAATAAGATAGAGAAATATAATAAACCATTTATTTATGTAAATTTAGTCGGGGGTCAGGATCAACTTGTATTTGATGGGATGTCAATGGTTGCAGATGAAAATGGCGACTGGGTGCATGTTAGCCCTCAGTTTACCAAAAGTATATCTGAGGTAATCCTCCCAGCATCCGCAGATGCAAATACTTCGGAAAAATTGCCGATTATTTCAAAAGAAGAACAGGTTTTCAAAGGATTGGTGCTTGGTGTACATGATTACTTTGCCAAAACGGGGCACGCCAAGGCAGTATTGGGCTTATCCGGTGGCATTGATTCTGCCGTGACCGCAGCTATTGCTGTAGAGGCACTGGGAGCTGATAATGTTCTCGGCATCGCCATGCCATCCAAATATTCCTCTGATCACAGTGTCACAGACGCAGAGGTGCTAGCAGCTAATCTTGGCATGAAATATCTGAATGTGCCTATTGGCACCATTTTCGACGGATTTCAGAATACCTACTCTCAAACCCTTGGTGCACCTATTAGCGGACTTCCTGAGGAAAACTTACAGGCTAGAATTCGCGGAAACATCCTGATGAGCTTCTCTAATAAGGATGGTAGCTTACTGCTCACAACCGGGAACAAGACTGAAATTGCTCTGGGATATTGCACACTTTATGGTGATATGTCTGGGGGCTTGGCTGTCATAAGCGATATCGGGAAACGTATGGTTTACAGACTTGCTAATTACTACAATCAAATCAATGATGGGGAAATGATTCCCGAAAATACTATTATTAAAGAGCCCAGTGCCGAACTTCGTGACAACCAGGTCGACCCCTTTGACTATGAGGTAGTGGGACCCCTCGTAAATGCCATTATTGAAGAACATTCTGACCTTGCGACTCTTGTAGCCAAGGGCTGGGATGAAGAGTTAGTAAAAGATCTCCTCCACAAAGTGCGTATTAATGAATATAAACGGCAACAAATGCCCCCAGGAATACGCGTTTCATCAAAAGCTTTTGGTATTGGTCGTCGTATGCCAATTGTGAACCACTACCGTCAAGACAAATAATATTATCAATCCGGGCTAAATATATATGCTATATCGGCATATATATATACAATAATACGCCTATATGGCATATATCAGCTATTGGCACAGGACTTGTCATTGTAGTTGCGCTATGATATACAAAGCAAATATTAGAGAACATATAATCGAGGTGAAAAATGGGTAAAGTTATTGGTATCGATTTAGGTACCACAAATTCTTGCGTATCCGTAATTGAGGGGAAAGACTCAGTTGTCATTACGAACGCTGAAGGAGGGAGAACTACTCCTTCCGTTGTTGCATTTACAAAAGAGGGGAATCGGCTAGTAGGACAGCCTGCCAAACGACAGGCCATTACCAATCCTACAAATACAATCTATTCAGTAAAAAGATTTATGGGTCGAAAGTTCAGTGAAGTTGAACGCGAGATCGAAGAAGTTCCATATAAAATTATAAGTGGGCCAGGCGGTCGCAGCCAGGTACAGGTAGGAGATGACTCCTACTCACCACCAGAAATTTCAGCCATGGTACTTCAGAAGATGAAACAGACTGCTGAAGAATATCTTGGTGAAAAAGTTGATGATGCCGTAGTTACAGTTCCTGCATATTTTAATGATTCCCAGCGTCAGGCTACTAAAGATGCTGGAAAAATCGCTGGTTTGAATGTGCTTCGCATTATCAACGAACCAACTGCAGCTGCTTTGGCTTATGGACTGGATAAAAAGAATGATGAGACCATCGCAGTCTTTGACCTTGGTGGTGGAACTTTTGATGTCTCCGTACTTGAACTAGGTGATGGAGTTTTCGAAGTAAAATCTACTAATGGTGATACACACCTTGGTGGTGACGATTGGGATCAGGCCATTATTGAATGGCTTGTGAGTGAGTTTAAAAAATCTGAAGGTATTGATCTCTCTAAAGATGCCATGGGTATGCAGAGGCTTAAAGAAGCTGCTGAGAAGGCCAAAGTTGAGCTTTCAAGTACTAGCTCTACCGAGATCAACTTGCCATATATCACAGCAGATCAAACTGGTCCAAAGCACCTTGTGCTAACACTTACCCGTGCCAAGTTTGAAAGCTTAACAGAAGATCTCTTCAAGCGACTAGAGCAGCCTTGTTTAAATGCCATCAAAGATGCTGGCTTAGCGGCTAGTGAAATCAACGAAGTTATTCTTGTTGGTGGATCTACTCGTATTCCTAAGGTCCAGGAAATCGTACAGGAAATCTTTGGAAGAGAACCCAATCGAGGAGTAAATCCTGATGAAGTAGTTGCCATGGGGGCTGCCATCCAGGGTGGTGTACTTTCTGGTACTGTATCTGATGTTCTATTGCTTGATGTAACTCCACTCTCAGTTGGTATTGAAACTCTTGGCGGCGTTTGTACCCGGCTCATCGAGAGAAATACGACAATCCCAACCAAGAAAAGTGAGACTTTCTCAACTGCTGCTGACAATCAAACCCAGGTAGAAATTCACATTCTCCAGGGTGAACGCCAGATGGCAGCCGATAATAAATCAATGGGTCGCTTTATTCTTGATGGTATTCCACCAGCTCCACGCGGTATGCCACAGATTGAGGTTACCTTCGATATTGATGCCAATGGCATCATGCACGTATCTGCTAAAGATAAGGCCTCTGGTAAAGAGCAATCGATTCGTATTGAGGCATCAAGTGGTTTGAGTGATGCTGAGAAAGAAGATATGATCAATGATGCTGAAAAGCATGCTGAAGAAGATACCAAAGCAAGAGAACTCATTGATACAAGAAATCAGGCAGACGCTATGATTTACTCTACTGAGAAAAACTTGAAAGAGTATGGAGACAAAGTCCCAGGTGAAATGCGCGCCATGATTGAGGAAAAGGTGGAAGCATTAAAATCCGTTAATAGTGGTTCTGATAAGGTTGCCATCGATAAAGCTATCGCTGCACTTACCGAGATATGGAATCAGGCTTCTGGCTCCATGTATGAAGCTGTCAAGGATGACGCTGATCAACCTGACGCTGAAGGTGCTGACCAAGCCGGTGGTAAAGCTTCCAGTGATGAAGAAGTTGAAGAAGCCGACTTTGAAGTTGTGGATGACGCCGAACCAAAAGAGTAAGTAAATGATGCGGGGCAACTGCTCCGACATCAATTGTATAAAGGAAAATGATCAGATGACCCTGCGTTATTCTGGTCATTTTCTTTTATCTGCGGATTGATATGCAGGATATTACGCTGCTTTTCCCTTAAATACTTGATGTAAAATGGTGAACCATTCTGGTTCTAAGTGGTAGAAATATGGAAAAACCTCTATAAATTCAAGGCCAATTGAAAGGGCAGATGAGTAGGTGAAAAGAAGAGTAGCACAATGGATAGGAGGAGGATTGCTAACTACAATTAGCATCCTTATATACCTTATTCTCTTCCAGACACATTTATTCTCTAACATCATAGTAAACTCACTCAACAAGTACATCCTGTTTCCAACTGGCATATCCATGAGTGGTGATGTTCAAGGGGGTCTTCTTAGAAAATCATTGGGTCTTCATCAGTTATTGATCAAAGTCGATCTAACTGGAAATTCGCTTCTAACTGCTGATGAAATTTCCTTACTAGGCTGGGATTGGGACTGGTCCACAAAGGAGCTCACCCTGCAAAACCTCTTTATTGATGGCTATTCTATACAAGCTGAAAATACTCCATCAATTACAAAAATGGCTGGAGATCAAAAATCATCAGTCTCAACAATTATACAGAATGTAAAAGCTGAGCATGGTCGAGTATCATATGGAAGTGGCGATTCAACCGAGACCATTGTGCTACCATCTCTCCACTCCACCTTATGGTATATTGATGGATTTGTTGATACCAAAATTCATTCTGCACTAGCCATCGCTCCCTCAATTACCAAGGATACGTTGACTGTAAAAGGTTTAGTTGGAATTGATGCAGATGGTGATATAAAGGTTCGTGATCTGGATCTAAACACTCCTAAACAAAATATGAAACTTGATGTTGCCTATGCTTCAGATGAAGTATCATTAAGTATGCGTGGTACTAATCTAGACCCCAGCACATTGGAGAATGTTACGATTCCAAGCTACCTGTCTGATTTGCGGGTCAACTATGATGTAGATATACATCGGAACAAAGATAGTTTAGCCTTGTTCGGGAGCGGTTCATTCCAACTAAATGGTTTTGATATACCATTTAACCTACACCAACTCGAATCTAATCCAGTAACCCAGCAATTTGACTTATCCCTGGGCACGGAGTTAGAAAATGTCAGAATCAATGCTCATAGGTCAGCTGATGGATATGAAAATGCAAACATTAACTTTTTCCGATTTGATATAGGACAGCTTCTTGACATACCAGAATTTCGCATTTCTGAGCCCATTGGAAAAGTCTCTATTCGAGGCACAACGGGTGAATATGTTGTAGGGGTTATTCTTGAATCATTTGTGCTGAATAATCTGCATTTTGATACTTTTGAATCAGACTTTACCTATTCAGAGCAAAATGGGATTGATGTATTCACAGGACTTGTAACCCAGGACAACAACTGGTTAAACTTTAATGGAAAACTATCTCCAGATGATCTCAATTTAGACGGATCCATAGGTTTCTCTGATTTTTCATTTCTTGACGCTTTTGGAATACCCAACAAGATTAGCGGTGATATTTCAAGTCAATTTAAGATCACTGGTAACGTTGACCAGCCACGGATACGAGCAGATCTTATGCCCGAGAGTCTTTCTTATGATAACAAGCTTACACTGACTGGTGACGGAAAAATTGACCTTTCCTTAAATGAAAAAAGATTAACTGGGGATATTGCCCTTATGGGAGAGAGCGGCTTCCTGTTTAGAGATAGTCTCCAATCCTACACCATTCTGGGAAATATATCGGAGGATGGCTACTTCCTTGAAGATATGCACCTACAGGGCATCAAAAACATGGTATCCATCAGCGGTGGCTATGATAACAAAAATATCATTCTTAATAAACTGAACATGATTCAGGGTGAGAATCAGCTTAAAATTGCGGACACCGTTATTGTCAGGAGCAATCCTCAAGGAATTTTCCAACTACCATCAAGTGTTGTTACTTTTAATAATGGTGGGATTTCTCTTGAAGGTACCTTTTCAGATCAAGATGGTTTTGCCTTGAACACAGAGTTTGAGCTAATAGATGTTGCCAGGGTTCTGGATTTCTTTAGAGTAAAAGTTGATTATAGTGGGATTGCATCTGGGTCAGCAGCCATTAGTGGAAACCTGTTTGATCCAATCATTGATGCGAAACTTATTTTGAAAAATGGTGTCACACACGGTTATCCAAGCGACTCTGCTAACGTAGACCTGAGACTCACCAGTTCCGAAGTCGTCAGCAACAACGTTGATGCATTTACGGCTGGCGGTTCATTGAACCTGGTTGGTAAGTTACCATGGGGGTATAAAGTCAAAGGTGAAGAGATTGGTGATATGCCCCAATCCTTCTCCATCGTTACCGATAACTATCGACTAAGGGATCTGAATTTTACATCCATTGTAGGTATGCCGATTTCAGGACGTGCGACAGGCTCCTTATCCATTCGCGGGACACCCTTTGATACAAAACTGGATGCACAGCTATCGCTCTCCAACGCTGCATTTGACACCCTTAAATTTTCTCAGGGTTATTCAGAATTAACCTATGAAGGGAATCTCCTTACTTTTGATACGCTTTCCATGGTCAGTAATTGGGGTTACGGTTCTGGAACGGGATTCATGCCTGTTTCTCTTGATCTGATAGCCGAAGATCGGCTATCAGTTGACTCGCGGGATATGGGTCTTGAGTTTGAGTTTAATCTCAATGAAATGCCATTTTTGTCATCATATATCACCTCTATTGATGCTATTCAAGGTGATTTTATCGGCACACTTGGATTTACTGGACCTATGGCTAGTCCAATAAGAAATGGTAAGATAAGAGGTCATAATGCCAGTCTGGAAATCTCATTGCTTGGTAATCCTATTACTGACATTCATTCAGAAATTACAGTACTTGATAATACCCTGACAATTGATCATTTCTCTGGGCGAATGAATTTTTCTGAGGGTTCAAACTTGAACACACAGGGTGCTGTGGGTTGGATGGCCGAAAAGGCAGGAGATTTAATTGGGGTCAATGCCACTGAAACTTATGCTGGAGAAGTGACGGCAACAGGTGGACTTGATCTGACATCGTTCTTTGAACCGCGTTTTGATATTCAGTTAAAAGCCAATGAGGTCTATTATCGAAGCACAGATGGACTCATAGAAGCCATCGCTGATGCTGATTTAACCTTTGATGGTCAGGACACATTAAATGTTGAAGCCATCATTCCTGTTCTTCGAGCAGGATATTATGCCAATTTCGAATCTGAAACCTCCTACGAAGAAATAGTCAGCAGAACTGATAGTAGTTTGTTTAAATACAATTTAAACACTCAATTTGCCAGTGACCTGCTTATCTCCAATGATCAGATGGAGGCGGAGTTCGAGGGTGAATTGTGGTTGTTGGATTACGGTGATGATATCATGCGTTTTACTGGCACGCTTACTGTGCTTGAGGGTGGAAAATTCTTTTATGTTGGTAATGAGCTAGATCTTCTATCAGGGGAAATCATCTTTAATTCAGTAGATTTTAACCCCCAAATTAATATGGAAGCTGAAATTGATATTGAAGGTGAAAGGGTTCAGCTCATTTTGAGTGGTGATCTTGACGAACCAGAGCTGGTAATTAAGGCTGAAGATACCAAACTAACTCAGAGTGATGTGCTGTCTTATCTTACATTGAATAAAACTTTAGTGGATATTAGTTTAGATGAATCGGCACTTGATCCAGTTGAAAATCTTAGCATACAGTTTGTAGAAAAACAGCTATCAAAACTGGGTCGTGAATATATTGGTCTTGATCTTGTGGGTGTAGATTTTGCAGCTGATTCTACTGCTAATGCGAGATTGCGTCTTGGGCAGAGGTTGTCAAAGAATTTAATGATTACGTATGAAGGAGCCATCCAGCCTACCGATGGTGAAACAGACTACGATTTTGGATTTGAGTATCAAATCAGTAAGAATGTATCTGTAACAACAAAAATTAACCAGAATCGAGACGTGGAGTTGAACGGGAGGCTAAAATTTACTTATTGAAATCGCTATCCCTTCGATTCCTGATACTAACTTTTCTACTTGGGGTGAATGTCTTCCCTCAGAACATCCAGGAAGCTCCAGAAATTGTAGATATTCAAATAATTGGGAATAGCAACCTTACCAGTAAGGATCTCCTCAATCAAATCCACCTCAAAGAAAAAAGGTTGGTGAGTAAGGGAAGTTTTTACAACCCGCATCATCTTGCGAGAGAAATAGAGAAACTGGAAGATTACTATGTTCTCAATGGATTTTTGGATGCTCAGATCACTGATTCTCTCTCCATCGGTGAGGGAACCATCATCATTGTATTGAGTGTCGAAGAGGGGAAACAGTACTATCTAAGAGATGTGACACTCTCGGGTAACAGTGTTTTCAGTGAGGAGGACTATCTTGAGATCATTGAATTTCAGGCTGGTTCCACCTTTAATACTTTTAAGATTCGGGAAAACCTCATAGAAATGCTCACGCATTACCAGAACAATGGATATCCACTAATTAATATCAAGGATAGTGTTGTCGTAGCGGACTCGGTAAGCCTTTACATCAAGGTGAGAGAGGGACCAAAGCTCAATATCGGGGATATCAATATCCAGGAAGTCGAACAAGTCCCAGAGCGTATTATCGCACGAGAACTGATTGTAGATCCTGGTGAAGTTTTTAATCTTGCGGATATTGAGGAGTCAAAACGACGTCTCTATGAAACTAGCCTGTTTAATAGTGTGAATATATCTATGGGAAATGTTAATCTGGATTCAGCTACGATTGATATAGATGTTGAAGTGATTGCAGCAAAGTTCCGCGCCTTCGATATGAGCATGGGTGTTAGACAGGGAAGGCCTGAAGGGTCCAATAACCTCGATCCTGAACTGAGTGTTGGTCTTTCAGGAAGCTGGTATCACAATAATTTATTTGAGAAGAGTAAAAGGGTTCGAATTGAAACGAAAATCAGCTCGATATATCCTTCAATATTTATTCCCCAGCGGTTTAATTTTGATTTCTTTTATGTGGAGCCCTGGCTATCCAAATATAGAATTCCCCTTACCATTAATCCGTTTTTCTGGTATGTGGATTATGTTGACGATGAGGATGAATATTTCAACAATTTGGCCTATGGTTTGCGGGCCGTCATGACATATCGGTGGTTTAGAAGGATAAAAATCCGATCACTAGCAGAATGGAGTCAATCAAAAAGTACTGGTGCCCCTACGGAAGAAGAAGATTTATACCAGGAAGCTCGGAAAATCGGTTTTAAGTTCACCTGGGACAGACGTGACAACTATTTCTATCCCCATCATGGATATAAATTTGTAATCGAACCGGAAATGGTTGGGTACTTTTTAGGCGGAGAAAATAACTATAGCCAGGTGCAGTCTTCATTTAGCTCATTTTGGAACCTGTTTGGTGACGTGGTCCTTGCTCATAACCTGAATGTTGCAGTCGCTTTTCAACGTGATCCAGAAATTGCAATTCCATACGTAAAAAGATTTTTTCTTGGAGGTAATTCTAGTATTAGGGGCTTTGAACAACGGATGGTTGGACCAACAGACGACGGTGCGCCACTGGGTGGTAATCTCAGACTCTATACAAATTTCGAATTGCGTTTCCCGATATATGACATAGTGGGAGGAAGTCTTTTCCTGGATATTGGAAACCTTTGGTCAGAAATTGATGATGCAACTATGTCTGACGTAGAAATGGCAGTGGGAGGTGGAATTACGATTGATACACCTATAGGACCAGCACGAATAGATTACGGAATACCCCTGGGGGCTGAACATGCGAATAAACCGGGCCAAGCGCACATTGCAATAGCATACGCCTTTTAAAAAAATTATAATGCAGGGAACATGGTTTCTTATGATACGTAGAAGATGCCGTGAATTAATTTTAAGTTTTAATGTTAGCAAATAAATCGGTTCAAAGGGAAGAAGAAACAAGAGGAAATGAATCAATGAAAAAATTAGTTATTCTGGGAATTATCATTTTGAGCATGCTTGTCATCTCATGTGGAAAATCGTATGATGAATATCTTGCACAAGGTAGTGAATTACAAGATTCAAAAGACTATGAAGCTTCTCTTGAATCCTTTCAAAATGCTATAAATATAGCTGAAACTGCTGATCAAAGGATTGCTGCCAATATTGAAGCGGGAAATTTATCAGCGAAACACTTAAATGATCTTGTTAGAGCAGATGCATTCTATATGGCCACTCTAGCTGACATCAATGATTATTCATCCGGGGACTTACGAGATCTTGCAAAACAAGCATTAGCGGTTCAGGCTAACGAATCCGCTGTAAAAATGTACTTACTCTGGCTTGAAAAATATTCTGATGAATCTGATGCAGTCATGGTCAAATACGAATTTGCAGAAGTATATCACAAGAATGTACTCAATCTTAAAAAAGCCATTGAAGTTTATGGTGAAATTGTGGATCAATATCCTGATTCAGAACAAGCACCAAAAGCCTTATTCTCTATCGGCTATATCTATGCCAATGAGCTCGGGGAAAACGAACCTGCTACCAAGTATTACTCAAAATTTATTGAAGCATACCCGAATCATGAAATGGCTCCATCAGTCGAATTCGAGTTAAAGTATCTCGGCAAATCGCTGGAAGAAATACCTGAGCTTCAACATCTACTCAGCAAGACATCATAATTCACAGGATTTTCAAGTATGACATTTGATCTTACACAGCTTAATGAAAAAATTAAGGAAAAAAGTCTATTCCTAAAAACCCTTGAGGCTGAAGCTGCAAAAGTGGTGGTAGGTCAGCAGGGAATGATCCGACGCATTCTCATCGGACTACTATCTAATGGTCACATTTTGTTAGAAGGTGTTCCGGGTTTAGCAAAAACGCTTACCATTAAGACGCTTGCCCAACTCATTGATACAAGTTTTAATCGTATCCAGTTTACACCGGACCTCTTGCCGGCTGATCTCCTGGGGACCTTGATCTACAACCAAAAGAATGGTGAATTTAATGTCAAAAAGGGACCACTTTTTGGCAACATCATTCTGGCTGATGAAATTAACAGGTCGCCAGCAAAGGTTCAAGCTGCCCTGCTCGAATCCATGCAGGAAAAACAGATCACCATTGGTGATTCTACCTACAAACTTGAAGAACCTTTCCTGGTATTGGCCACACAGAACCCCATTGAGCAAGAAGGAACTTATCCTTTACCTGAAGCTCAGGTTGATCGTTTTATGTTGAAGCTAAAGGTTGATTATCCAACAGATGATGAAGAATTTGAAATAATCAAACGAATGGCCCATCCGGAACCTAAGTTTGATATCAAACCAGTGATCAAAAAGGCGGATATTCTCGAAGCCAGAAATGTGGTTGATGAGATATATATTGATGATAAGATATTCAAATACATCGTTTCGCTGGTTACAACAACCCGTGATCCAGCAAAGTCTGGACTGGTCGATTTGGAAGCTCTCATAGAATATGGTGCATCGCCCAGAGCCTCCATTAATCTGGCTCTCGCTGCGAAAGCCAACGCCTTTATTAATCAACGCGGATATGTCACACCTGATGATATCCGAGCCATTGGTATGGATGTATTACGTCATAGAGTTTTAGTCTCATATGAGGCTGAAGCTGAAGAGGTAACCAGTGAGGATATCGTTCAAAGGATATTTGAAGTCACTGAAGTACCCTGATCCAATTATTAGTTTAAGAGAAAATAACGACCTATTAATTGATTATTTCGCAAGGAATAATGGCTTTTGTTAAATCGCGATTTATTAAAAAAAGTAAAGAAAATTGAACTAAGCACACGACACCTTGTAAATGAAGTGTTTGGTGGTGAATACCATTCTGTGTTTAAGGGTCGTGGTATGGAATTCGCTGAAGTGCGTGAATACACACCTGGCGACGATATCCGTACTATTGATTGGAATGTTTCAGCCAGAACGGGCGTTCCTTTTGTCAAATTATTTGAAGAAGAGCGCGAACTGACTGTTATGATCCTGGTTGACGCCTCTGCTTCAGGTGCTTTTGGAACCCGAGTACAGATGAAAAGAACTCTGGCTGCAGAATTATCTGCTGTTTTGGCCTTTTCTGCAGTAAAAAATAATGATAAAGTTGGATTGATCATCTTCACTGATCGTGTGGAGAAATATATACCTCCACGGAAGGGTCGTTCACATGTACTCCGGGTTATTAGGGAGGTACTAGATCATGAGCCTGAAAATCAAGGTACCAGCATAAATACCGCCCTTGAATTCATGAGCAGAGTCATCAGAAAACGCGCAGTGACCTTCATGATATCTGATTTTCTTGATAAAGATTACGAAAAAAGCATCAAACAGGCCAGTCGCAAACACGATATGCTTTCATTTCACCTACAGGATCCATGGGAAATAGAATTACCCAATTTGGGTTTGATCCAGATACATGACGGTGAAACAGGGGAGACCTCTCTCATAAATACTGGTAAATCATCCCTCAGAAAAACATATGAAGTCAAGTCAAAGGAACGCATAGCCAAATTGCAGGCATTTTTCAAATCAAGTGGGTTGGACTATTTACCCATACGGACTGATATTCCTTATGTTGATTCACTTATAAGCTTTTTTAGAAAACGAGCATCAAGAAGACGATGAGATACCAGGCAATCTTATTTATGATGAGCTTGACAAGTCTGATTGGATTTGAGGCTCAATTTCAGGGGGATAGCTTAAAGGGTTCCTTGGGAGAAATATTATCCTTCGGTTGGGATATCCAGCATCCTCCAGGAGCTCAATTAACATTCAGTGAAATAGATTTAGAGGGAACTGGTATAGAGGTTCTAGACAGGGAACTGGTCAACATTGAAGGCGGATCTAGTCTGCAGTTTAATACAGCGATTTATGATTCAGTGGGAATTTATGTTTTTCCCTCATCCATCGTTTACCTGGAAGATTCAAATGGCCTTGATAGTCTGTTCCTCCGTGGTCCAGATCTTGAAATCGCTTCAATATTAACACCAGCGGATACGACGTTCAGGGACATTAAAGGTATACATGCTATACGCACGCCTATAAATCTAGTATATGGATTGATACTAGTTCTCGTACTCGCTGTAGTATACCTGATTTTTCATCTCTTCAGACGCCGAAATACTTTAAAAGTTCAATCCAAACCGCTCAAGATTATTGTTCCTCCTGAAGAAGCGCACATCATAGCGCTCAGGGCATTTGAATCCTTGAAACGTTCCAAATATGTAAGATTTGAGCAGTTCAAAGATTTCTATTCTGATTTAACACATATTTTAAAAGAGTATTACGAGAATCGGTTCCTGGTGGATGCTCTCGATCAAACCACTTCAGAATTTCTTATCACCATGAATTCCATGGTTGAGTTTGATACAGAATTGATTAATGAAACGCAAGAGTTGTTAGAAAAAGCAGATATTATCAAATTTGCCAAAGCCGGGAGTGATGAACTTGAATCTGGCAAAGCATTAAATCTTGCTATTGAAATTGTGAAACGAACAAAGATTCAATCGAATCAAGGAGATAACACGTGATAGATGTACAAAATGTTACCAAATCTTATGGAGCATTTGAAGCAGTAAAAGACGTATCCTTCACTGTGGAACAAGGGGAAATCCTTGGGTTTCTTGGTCCAAATGGTGCTGGGAAGACCACAATGATGAAAATGATCACTTGCTATATGCCGCCAACGGGTGGAACAATAACCGTTGATGGACTGGATGTGATTACCGAATCCATGGGAGTTAGAAAGAAAATTGGTTACTTGCCTGAGTCCACACCTCTTTATGAAGAAATGGGTGTTCGAGACTATTTAAACTTTGTGGCCGATGTCCGCAAAGTGAAGGGTACAGAACGAACCAGAGCTATGGATCGTATAATCTCTGTAACAGGACTTTCCAAAGTCATACACAAAGATATTCATGAATTGTCCAAGGGATATCGCCAGAGGGTTGGATTTGCACAGGCCATCATTCATGATCCTGAAATATTGGTGCTTGATGAACCCACTACTGGATTGGATCCCAATCAAATTATTGAGATAAGAAACCTCATCCGTGAACTTGGCGAAAGTAAAACAGTTATTTTCTCCACACATATCATGCAGGAGGTTCAGGCAACCAGTGATCGGGTACTGATCATAGATCAAGGCAAGATTGCTGCTCAGGGTACCGCTGAGGAGCTCAAAGCCAGCATTGCAGGGCAAATACATCTTGATATGGTTCTCCGCAATGCAGATAAATCAAAATTCATTGAAGTGCTTAGCGGTATTGAGCAGATTCACCTCGACGATATCAAAATTCAAAAGAATGGTGATATTGAGGCCGCTTTAAAGGTTGATGCTGGAACTGATCTTCGAGAACAACTATTTGATCTTGCCGTGACCAACCAATGGAAAATACTTGAATCATCTCCATCTTCATTCACTCTTGAAGATGTATTTAGAAAATTGACTAATTAAGGAACCTGTTCATGTCTGAAATTCTAGCCATCTATAGAAAAGAGATGAAGACTTATTTCAATTCACCCATAGCCTTCATTGTTATATCCTCATTCCTGGTTATCACCAACTGGCTCTTCTTTGACTATGGAGATTATCCATTTTTTGCCATTAATATTGCTGATATCCGCGGAATATTTGATTATGGAGCTATTGTCTTGCTTTTTATTGCACCAGCTGTGTCCATGAGATTGATTTCCGAGGAAAAGCATCAGGATACGCTTGAGTTATTGGTAACCATGCCTATCACAGATATGCAGATCATTCTGGGGAAGTATCTATCTACTCTGGTAATTTTTGCCATTATTCTTGGTGGAACATTGATTGCACCAATATCTATCTCATTTGTTGGTGATCTTGATTCTGGAATTGTTATTAGTAGCTATATCGGGTTTTTCTTTCTGGGTGCTACTTACCTGGCCATGGGACTTGCGGCAAGTAGCTTTACCCGCAACCAGATCGTTGCATATATCATGGGGATTGTCATTATTGCTGTGTTTTTCCTGATGAATGGAATGGCCAATGGATCAGGTCTCATCGCAACACTCTTTGAGAATCTGAGTATTCGCTTTCATTATCAGAACTTTTTCCGTGGTGTTCTTGACTCCCGGGATCTGCTCTATTTCATTTCACTTATTTTTGTATCCCTGCTCGTAAGCAGTACGGCTCTAGCAAGTCGTAAGAATAAATAGGGAGGAGCAGAACATGAATTCAAATAATACCTGGTCCTTTACCCTTATTATTGTTGGTGTCATCTTTGTGCTCAATCTTTTTGCCCAGCAATTTTTTGTTCGCATTGATTTGACCGAGAATCAGCGCTATTCAATTAGTGATGTAACACGCGATATTCTGGCAGATATCGATGAACCCATTGCTGTGAAAGTCTACTATTCTGAGAATTTTCCACGGCAATTAATTTCAGTAAAACAGTATGTCCTTGACATGTTAAATGAATACAGGGCTTATGCTGGCTCATCGTTGGAGTATGAATTCATACCAATTTCTGGTGAGAATCAGGAACTTGAGCAGGAAGCCATGTCATATGGGGTTCAACCTGTGCAGGCCAACATCACAGAAAGTGATGAGATCAAAGTTCAGCGAATTTATCTTGGGATCGTCTTCCTGTATGGTGACCAGAAGGAAGTCATACCCTTTGCTCAACAAATTGAACAGCTCGAGTATGATATGACTGGAGCCATCAAAAAGCTGAGTCTTGGCAGTTTGCCAAAAATAGGCTGGTTAACAGGTCATGGTGAGCAGTCTCTTGGTGAAGAAGGTGTAGCTAGAGCTACAGGCGAGATTCAAAAGAATTATGAATTGGTTGAAATCAATTTGAGTTCTGAGGATCAGGTCCCACAGGATATCAATACAGTCATCCTTGCTGGAGCCACAACAGAATTTAATGATCTGGACCTTTACAAGCTGGATCAGTTCATACTGAGGGGTGGTAGACTTGGTGTGTTTCTCAATAGGAAAATAATTGAGATGCAAAACCAATACATGCCCGTTCAGGAAAATAGCAGCAACATTTTCTTCTTTCTTGAGCATTTCGGTGTGAAATATGGCAATCAAATTCTGCTAGATAAGACTAATTACCAGGTTCAAGCCATGCAAAATCTTGGGTTCCTGCAGATTCCCGTGGCAATGGACTATCCCTTTGCACCGCGAATTTCAAATCTGAATGAAGACAACCCCATTGTTAATCGTTTGAATGAGCTGGGATTTTTCTTTGTAAATGAGGTTTCACATGTGGGGGATAGCTCAAGGATATCATTCACACCCCTCATGCATACTTCAGAGATGACAGGTTTTGCCATGCCGGATCAACGTACGAGAACTATCAACATATCTGCAGGTCAGCAAGTTCCGGACTACATGTATCGCGAAGGACCCAAGGTTGTCTCTGCTATTTTGGAGGGTGAACATACATCATGGTTTGGCAGCACCAGACCAGACTCCATCAGTTTTCCAGAGATGCATTTGGGCCAGTCTATTACTTCTACTGTGATGGTGACCTTAGGTAATGCCACCTTCACTTCACAACAGTTTATGGTGCCTGCTAGTTTGACATTTTTGCTTAATACGGTTGACTGGCTACATGATAGGAATGGCCTGATCTCAATTAGATCAAAGAATGTTCAACCTTCACAACTAGAAGAAATGTCTGGAGGCAAACGCCAAGCATTGAAATGGATAAATGTTCTACTCGCACCCTTTCTGATTGTTTTGTTTGGCGTTATCAGATGGTATATCCGTAACAAAGCAAAGATTCTTGCAGGAGTTGGATCATGAAAAATAAACAAACCATCCTGGCTGCCGGAATTCTAGGCGTTTTGGCTCTACTCTACTATTTAACTCAAACAGGTTCGGTGGATACCAAAAGTATCGATGTGGATCAGTTCAAAATTGATAAAATAGAGATTACAGACATCAGTCTCACAAGTGCTGGATCCTCCATCGAGTTCATTAAAAATGAATCAGGTTGGAGTCTTGACGATTATCCGGTTGATACGGTTCGAATGAAACAACTTATGGATCAATTCTCAGATTTAAGCATTGACCGCATGGTTACTATGAATCCTGAGAAGCACAGTAAATATGAAGTGACTGATCAGGAAAGTCAGTTCCTGGCTAGCAACGGTGATGGAAAAGACCTGCTGCATCTGATTATTGGCAAACAGGGTGCAAACTATCAGGAAACCTTTGTGAGAGCTGATGGTGAGAATGAAGTATATGCTGTTAAAAGTAATCTGATTCAGTACAAAAATAAAACTGTAAAGGATTTCTGGGATCGTACTATTACTCAATTCGATGTTAATCACGTGAACCAGATTACATTCAGCGGTGAATTGAATTATAGCCTTAATCGCGAAGGACCAGTCTGGTCATACGATGAGGTACAAGTGGACTTCGAGAAGGTAGTAAACATGCTGAGACCCCTTGAAAACTTAAAGGCTAGCAATTTTGCTGATGAAATCGGTGTAGATAATACCTTTTATCAAATGCTAAGCGTAGGATTCGAAGACGGGTCCGGACTTGAACTGACTTTTCACCTGAAAGATGCAAATGGAGCTTTGCTTCTGGTGCAGGTAAGTGGCAATAATAAGATTTTTGAATATTCCAAGTCTGGATTAAACCGCTTTAAGAAGGAAATAGCAGAATTACTGCCTGATCCTATACCCACATCTTAGAGGACTATTGTTTTTTAAAAAAAGAGGGCAGTATCAGCTGCCCTCTTTTTTTGTATCCAATATAATGGATTATTCCCAGCTGATCCCTAACAGAAAAGCTAAATCTTCAGCTAGGAAATCTGGAAACATCCCATTTGCTGTAGGGTCACTCCAACCACTCACCCAATCACCATAGGATGTAGCCGTCCATAAAATATCCGGAGCTGTATATTCAGAAATGCGTTCCAGATAATCGATGGCTATGTCACCATCTATAATAAGATTTGTGCCAGTAGTGATAAGGCCGCTCCATTGAAAAGAGATTTCAGGGAATTGGTGAAGTTCATCAGAATAATCTCCAACTGTGAGTAAGAATTCAGCCCATAGATCCCAAATCGCAACCGGTAGATCGCTCTGGTTTGCAGTCAGTAAATTGAAAGTTAAGAAACCCAATGATACCGTTGCGGTAGTGTCGCTATTGCTTTCACTATATTGAATGTTGACAGAAATTGGGGTATTACTCAGTCCATTTAAAAGCACTTCAGTTTCTTCAAAGCTAATATGCTCGTACAATGTGGTCTGGCTGTAATTGTAGGCGGTGGTTGTACTCATTGTATAAGGTGGTAATAAAGTTTTAAAATCGGTAATCGCATTGAGGTAGTATTGGGAGATATTTATGGAAGCACTACCCTCAATACTGAATTCTCCTCTCTCATTGCTAAATGCA
This sequence comes from Fidelibacterota bacterium, assembly GCA_018673925.1. Taxonomy (GTDB): domain Bacteria; phylum Fidelibacterota; class UBA8477; order UBA8477; family JABMPR01; genus JABMPR01. Next base: position 194,099 of record JABHBL010000022.1, on the reverse strand, counting down.
TAATCAACACTTGTTGGTCCTGAGAGAGTATTTGCGAGGGCATTCAGACTGGACTGAATCTGGGATGATTCTGATTGGCTAAATTCGACGAAAAAGTGATTCAAAGCTGTAGCTTCGGCGTCGACCAGGGCAAGAACTTGTTCTGCCTTGTCAAGAGATGACAATGCAGATGCATGAGCTTCGCTAAGCAGAGTGACCCCCTCGCTATTCAGTGCACCAAATGTCGAACCCTGTGTTAATCCAGTAATGATCGCTGATGGATCGGATGTATCCAATTCATAATTATATGCTGCCAGGCTCTTGTACATGCCCTGGAGGGCGAATAATGATGACTCCATGGCAATGATATCAGCATTATCAACCTGTACACCAGCACCTATAGTGAAAGTGAAGGTCGGATCGTTATCAATTGAATCCAAAGCTGCAAGTCCTGCATCAACCATAGGAATGAAACTTTCTATCACTTGGGTTTGAAAATCATTAAAGGTATCCAGCGATTCAAATTTTATTCGGGCAAAGGCTAGTGGGATTTCAATATAAGAGGCAATCATTCCATTGGCTCTAGGAACTGATAGTGGTAGGCCAAATCCATAACCAACGGGATTTGATGCAACTCCAGCTTCACCAAAAGGAGCATAAACCTTTACGCTTGGTCCGAAGATATCGTTCATCATGGTATTCTGAGAAAGAATGAGGAAACTCGTAAATCCAAAGCCAAAATGGGCATCCTGATTTCGCCAATCTAATTCAGAAGCTTCCATATAAAACCCATGTGGTTCACTTAAATCAATACCATTTAGAATGGATTGAGCAGAATCTGGATCAGCTGCCAACAATCCTTCAATTAATGGGAGCAGCGATGCATATGCATCCGTTACGAGAACAACAGCTGCCGCAGAATCCTCTGGGGACACTTCATTGTCATTATTGATATCTTCACAATTGGTAATAAACAGAATGCTTACACTCATTATTAGTATAAACCGAAGCATGTTGTTTTTCATTTTGATCCCCTTCCGAGGTTAGTGGTGTTCACGTCGTGAAGATAATTTTTCACATGGCAATGCAAATTGAGCTTGAACACATGCGTTATAGCATGTGATATACATTCTTTTTTATTAAATATCCAGTTGAATGAAGTGAAAATCATTATGATCATTTACTCTCCCTATGCACAACAGTAGCGGCTGCTTGTTGAGTAGGGAATATGATCATATCAGCAATTTGGACATGTGCTGGTCTGGAGGCTGCAAACAACACGGCTTCAGCGATGTCTTCTGCAATTAGAGCCTCAAGGCCCTGATAAACGGCTTCCGCTTTCCTAGTATCACCTTTAAATCTCACCAGGCTGAATTCTGTATCAACGAGACCTGGTGAGATAGCAGTCACTCGAAGTGGGGTAGAGACAACATCCATCCTGAGACTCTTGGTAAGGGCATCCACTGCGTGCTTACTGGCACAGTATACGCTGCCCCCTGGGTATGCTTCATGACCAGCTATAGAAGATATGTTAATCACATGTCCCTGCTGGCGGGTCACCATATCAGGAACTACCGTTCGAATCATATTCAGTATGCCTTTTACATTGGTGTCCAGCATGATATCGACATCATCACCAGGTGTCTCGTGGGCCTTTTCAACTCCAAGCACCAGCCCGGCATTATTTACAAGGACATCAATATGTTTAAACGGAGCGGACAATGATGACATCATTCTTTGAACGGCGGAGTGATCTCTCACGTCAAGAGTCCTAGCTAAAACCTCAATCTTGTATTCCTTCTGAAGCTCTGAAGCCAATTTTAACAGCTTCTCGTTCCGCCTTGCAGCTAAAATTAGATTCGACCCCTGCTGGGCAAACAGGTGGGCACACGCTTCACCAATACCTGCGCTGGCACCAGTTATTAAAATGTTTTTACCTTTAAGACGATTAGTCACTGACTTGCTTCCTTTTGCGGGTTCTTAAACAGCATCAAGATGATCAAACTACAAAACAAACCTGGATAGAATGGTTCAAGCCCCAAAAAGTAACTCCATTCATCTATTTTTCCAAAAAGGAACCAAAGGAATGATGCCAATGGAGGTATGCTTAAATTTAGAAGCACTGCTCGTTGAGTAAGGGGTCTCTTGAAAATGCTAAACAAAGTGGGCATGAGCAGTGCTGGTATGGAAATAGTACCAAAGGTGTACCATAGATCAATGACTGAAGGCATCCAGATTGCCATGATAATCCCAATAATAATCACAATGAGCATACTTGCTTTAATGAGAACATGGGTAGAATGAGATTTAAAGGATGGAAATGTTGAAAGGATGTCTTTCCCCAGGGTAATGCCCGACACAAGGGTATTGCTATCTAGAGTAGACATCACAGTTGCCAGAATACCCACATAAAACAATCCTTGTAAACCAATCGGTAGTACAGCGTTTCCCAAAACTAGAAAAGCCTGGGAGGGAACCGTTTCAGAAGGCAGAAAGGAAAACGCATAGAGCCCAGTGAGAGTTGTCATCAAATCAAAGATAAACCAAAATAAAACAGCCCAGAGTATACCACGTTTAGCGATCCCCTGTGTGGTTGTCGCATAAACCCTTTGATGAAAACCGGGATCCACCATAGTCCATGAACCAATAAAAAACCAGACCACTATATAAGCAAAACTTTGACCACCAGTCAGTGAGGTATGCGTTTCTGGAAGAGAATGCCAGAGATCTATGGGAGACATGTAAGTTCCACCAAGTACTATTAGTATAACTAAAAACCCGGCGAACATGAGTATGAATTGTAGTTTGTCAGTTTTAATTACAGAAGTAAGACCGCCATTTAGGATATAAAATAATGAAAATCCTGCTCCCGTAATTATGGCAATAACAAGATTCATACCCAGGAAAAAGTTGAGGATTAATCCCAGGGTTAAAATGTAGGGCGCTGGACTCGCTAATAGTAGTACCCAGACAGATGCCAGTCTTCCAGCATTTTTACCATAGTCGGATACCAGTATTTCAGGAAGTGAATTCACTTCCAACGCTCTCGCTTTCTTTGCTATTAGCATGGCGAAGACAATTCCAAAGACATAGTAGGGGAGACCAAAGATTACCCAATTGGATATACCGTAAGTTGAACTGTATTCACTGACCCCAAGAATGCCACCATACCAGGTTGAGACCAGAGTCATTACGAAGGCAGGCAGCGTGAGTTTTCGACCCATAAGCATGTAATCAGAAGTCGAATCAGAACGTGTATTGTACACTCCGACGAGTAATACAGCCATGAAATAGACTAGAATGAGACCAATATCAACTAGATGTAGATTCATAAGTATATTGTATTACTTACTGATACACAGCTATATAGGCGCATCCTGATCGTATCGTGAACGTCAGGTCAGCCTTATTGACCAGATTGCTCTGGCTAATAAACCCCTGGGAGTGGTTTTGATTTACGATCTCCCACTCGAGTCCAAGCGAATTAAGTCCCCCAAAGTCCGTGATGGGTAAAATACTCAGGGTATTGCCTTGAGTGACTCGTAGGTCGAAGTCACACTCAGGGGTGATTCGTTGAATGATTTCCAGGGAAATATCATTATCAGGAGGTAACTCATTTTTGAAGATGATCTTCATTTGGGGATCGATTGATGAACAGATATACAGGTTATGCAGCAAATGATCCGTTCTATCTCCAACTCCACCCAAGAAAGTCAGTGATTTGACTGGTTGGGTTTCAAATACGTATTCCAGCGTTTTCTGGAGGTCTGTAAGCGCTTGATCAAGTAAGGGAATTACATCAATCGATCCTACATTTTCCATGTTCGCGGAATCCATATCACCGAGAACGAGATCAGGATCAAGGTTATATTTGTGAAATACATTAAAACCCCCATCAACTGCAATAATGAGGTCAGTAGTTGCCATCTCAGTTTTAAGTAGGGTTTTACTTGGAGGATTCCCAGCCAATACGATTAAAACATTCATATTTTTAATACTTAAAGTAACTATTTCCAATAAACTCGCGTAATATTGAAGTTCCAGGGACATGTCTGTCAGGAATTGTATGAAACAGTGATAACAAGGTAATCAGCCTATCACGTACAGTATTTTTAGAGGCTGCTTTTAACAAAGGCAGTGCATACCTTTTTAAAATAGGTAATTCATAAATAAGTGCAGAGTTGAACATGGTATCGGCCTGTTCCTGAAATGGGAAGATATTACTTAGCTCACCGTGACGAACGGAGTTCCATCGACCAATCGTGTCATCTGCACTATATCCGCGATAATTATAATCCCGGACGATCCGGCGAATTAGTCGTCCATCCGAGGTTGATACAGGATGAGTGTTGTCAATGTTAAGCTGTGTTAATGCACTTATATACAATCTATAATAGCTATGTTGTGACAATCCCTCATGAATAAGTGGGTTTAAGCCATGTATACCTTCAAAAATGAGTACCTCATTCCGTTTGAGGGACATGGTATTTGGCAATACTTCCTGCTTGCCATCCACAAAATTATAGTTCCGTTTATATACAGGTTTTCCAGAAATCAGTTGTCCTAACTCACGCTTAAGGGCAACAATATCTACACAGTTTACGTTTTCGAAATCTAAAGTTCCATCTGCCTGAGGAGGAATTTTATCTCGATCCAGGAAATAATTATCCATGGAAAGATATTTTGATTGTATCCCATTGACAGCGAGGTGAATGGCCAGACGCTTGGTAAAAGTTGTTTTACCTGAAGAGGAGGGACCTGCCACAAAAATGACTCGAGTACCTTTTTGATTATTGATATCATCTGCCAATGCTGCAATTCGCTTCTCTTGAAGCCCTTCTGCAACCCAGATAACCTGTTTGAATCCTTTTTCCATAATCTGCTTGTTCAGATCATGGATGGATGACACTTTGAGTATACGACCCCACTTTTCATGTTCTTTCATCATCCCAAAAAGCTGTGGTGAATCAGAATAATCTCCTAATTCATCTCCGTTCTCACTTATTCTGAGTAAGAAACCTCGATCATATTGCATCAGCTCGAAATGAGGCAAGGCAGATAAATCCAGATTTGTAAATTCATACGAAGCTGAGATATGGTCTCCTAACATAAGAACGGGTGGACGAATCGTGTTAATCCTTGGAGTTAGTAGGTGTTTCCAATCCTCAGGTTTGGCAGCTCGGATCTTGATATGCTTTGCATCAGCCTGCAAATTGTGCATTTTCTGATTAATGGCATTTAAGTCATGACTTGATATGCGCTTCTGTTCTTTTAACACACAATAATAACCATCTCCAAAGGAATGGTCTATTATGAGCGTCCTTCTAGATCCATAAATAGCTTTGATGGCAGCTGACATAAGAAAAATGACTGCGCGAGTCTTATGTCTATATGATTCAACCTTATTGCTCATCTCTCACCGGTTTTCTTGATAATGTGATATCCAAACTGAGTAGAGACAGGTTTTGAGGCTCTTCCACGACCCATTTTTCTGACAGCTTCCTCAAAAGGTTTTACCATTTGGCCAGTACCAAACCACCCGAGATCACCATCTTTTGATTTACTGGGGCAGGTTGAGTATTCTTTTGCAAGTTGCTCGAATCGAGCACCCCCTTGAATTCTCTTAAATAACTCTTCAGCTAAACTTCTATTTTTGACCAGTATATGGCTGGCTCTCCACTCCACAATATCTCCTCATCTAGGTATATTTATTCAGACTCCAAGATAGAGAATTCGATCTATGAATCAAGGAAACCATCTATTGCAGTCTGTAAATCTTAATTCTATGTTCACCCAATTGTCAGTCACAAGACATTCGCAGGAAGACTTAGAACGTAAGTTATTTCGTCGAAAAGAGATCAACAGAATTGGTCCTGAATTTATAATAACGGAGGTGCGTATGAGATTCTTTGCTCCCATAGCCCTGACCATTTTCATCTTTGGCTGTCAGGAAACAGATGTCGTTGATGATGACTCAGATTTGACCTGGACCATTGATACTCAATTTATGCGTCAGGGTTGTTATGATGGGAAAGACTGTATCCCCAGTCTGGAAACTCCAAATAGGTCTCAAGTAGGTGGATCGAATTTGGGATATTTAGATGACAATGATCTGGTTGTGGGCATATGGAATGGAACAGAACATGTAGCCTACCCACATGCCATCCTTGATTGGCATGAAATAGTTAATGAGTCTGGTTACAGTATTTCATACTGTCCATTAACAGGAAGTGCGATCCACTTGACAACATCCGTGGAATATGGTGTTTCAGGTTTACTATTTAATAGCAATCTCATTATGTATGACCGCGAGACAGACAGTTATTGGCCACAAATGTTATTGCGATCTGCTGCAGGTGATCGTTCAGGTAGTATATTCCACTTAAAAAATCTTGTGGAGACTACCTGGAGTAATTGGAAAACACTCTTTCCAGAAACCAAGGTTGTGAATTCGGAAACGAATTACTCTCGCAACTACACTCGCTATCCATACGGTAGCTATCGTACATGCAACTCTCTAGCTTGCGGTGATTATATATATTTTCCAGTAGCCAATGAGGATGAGCGCCTGCCAGCCAAGAATCGTGTCCTGACCATCATCAATGGGGATGAAGTGAAGGCCATTGACATTAATTCTTATCCCGAACCTCAAATATTTGGTGTAAATGTAGGAAATGCACAATACCAAGTTGTGATCTCCGGGCGCGACAATATTGCTGTAGCCTTTGAAACGTCCCGCGCAATCAGTATATCAAGTTGGGATATTTCTGCAGGTGAGATAACTCTTAATCAAGCTGATACAGAGAATGAATGGGATATTACAGGTCAGTTGATAGCTAATCCGGTACCAGCTGAGCGCCTTGTCGCCGCAAACGCTTATATTGCATACTGGTTTTCAGTAGCAGCTTTTTATCCAGATGTTGAATTAATTTCCCCATGAGATATATCTTATTCATAGGCATTTTATCATTTAGCCATGGATTTGGCCAGGTGTGCTGTTCGCCGGTGGGTAGTGGTCAGGCAGGTGGGGGTGCCTCAATGAATAACTGGGTCGCTCATTGGCCAAATAAATTGATGGGTGATAATAATTGGCATTGGATGTCTGATGTCCAGGTGACTCATAGAGGTCCTGCTGGAAACATTAAAAATGGGCCAGCGATGAATATATTTATCGAAATCTCACACTCCCTTGGTCCCAGAAAGGTGTTGTTTGTAAGCGGGTATGGAGGAGTCGGCTCCCTTGAGGAAAGGGTAACCTACCTTAAAAGCTCAACTATTTCCTATTCAGGTGGTTTTGCAACTGGATTGAGAATTGAATTAGGAAATCGTGGTCGATCTTTTGCTCAGTTTATGCTGAATCTACCAAGCCAAGTTGAGTATTTCAATCAAGATTTTCCCTTTGATTCTGAGGAAGGGATATCGTGGAGTGCTCTACTGCTGTACACCAATCCAATGCCGTGGGTAAAATATAATCCTGATTTTTTAAGTGCTCTTTCTCTGAGCTGGCTTTATCAGAAAAACACGATGAAGCGAGATAATATTCTTAGTGATCATCGATCATTGCTTCACGTGTCATCTGCAATACACACCTGGTACCCCTTTTTCCTGGCTCCATTCGCTCAATTGAAGGCTGAACAATTGATTGCGCCACCATCCATTTGGACTGGTACACGAGAAACACGTGTACTGGGTTCAATAGTGGCAGGTATAGATATGGTGGTATCAAAACCATATTGGGAAAATGTCAAAATAAGGGTAGCCTGGCCCCTTATTGCATGGTCCTCATCCAATGGTTTCCCTGATGGGTCTCAACCTGCTCCATATATCATGCTGGCTATGAACACTTCAGGGATATTCAGTGGGGATAACAGCTAATCCTTCTTCTAATAAAAGGGCTCAATATTGTGGACGCAGTAGCTGTATTCAAAAAATATTGTCTGACTCATGTTGCTTTCTTTTGCGGTACACACTATACTGAATCTGAATTCTTAATACATTGAGATAAAAACTGGAGCTCTCATGGCATATATAAAATATGTAGATCCAAATGACATACCTGAAGCACATCGAGTCAACGATACCGATCACATTCTCCGCATCCATGGGGTTCACAGTGAAATCATGCAACATCACTTTACCTTATATAAGGAGTTGATGTACGGCAAAGGACCCTTGACTCGCATTCAGCGAGAGATGATAGCTGTTGCGGTATCAGCAATCAATGAGTGTCACTACTGAATTGAACATCACGGGGCTGGGCTCCGCAGACTTCTGGCATCCAAGCACATTTCCACGGACGATCATGATGCATTAATCGATGCACTTGTTAGTGGGGGAGATCATCATGTTCTTCAAAATATTGATAAAGCCATACTAACATATGCGGTCAAATTAACGCAAACTCCATCAAATATGACCGAGGAGGATGTCAACCAGCTCCGCTCCCAGGGTTTGGATGATCGTGGTATTCATGATGTTTGTGCGATAACGGCTTATTTTGGTTTTGTCAACCGGATGGCTGATGGTTTGGGAGTGGAATTAGAGCAACGGTTTGGCGAGGAATAATCTCATTCTTTGAGCAGATAAATATCCGTCAGTGCCTCTGCAAGATACTGAACACCTGGTTCACGACGATTTGTCAAAATAATTATAGAAAACTCCATCTCAGGGAATCGCTGATAATCTGTACGAAAACCAATGGTACTACCCGTGTGACTGATACGTTTCAATCCCTTATAGTCCTCAATTCGCCACCCACAGCCATAATTCTCCAGCCATGGAGTAAAAGCGGAATCTAATAAATCTTCCGAAACGAGTTCAAAATTGAATAAAGCTTGATCCCATTTGTATAAATCTGACACAGAGGAATAGATACCGCCGTCACCTAAGACAGAAGAGGTCATGCTCTGATCACTATATTGTGTATTCCCATTGTCAACATGGTAACCAAATGCACGATTCGGGATGGTGTTGATTCCATCGACAAAGGCTACTGACTCATCCATTTCAAGTGGTCTGAAAAGATATTCTTCAAGATACTCTGAAAAAGTTAATCCAGACAATCGTTCAACCGTGAGAGCCAGCAAGGCATAGCCGCTATTGCTATAACTATAATTGGAACCAGGAGGGAAGTAAGTGCTATCCTGGTGGAGCAATAATTCTAAGACTTCAGCATCCCTCACTGGGACAGTTGCTGAATCTGGGATCAGATCTTCATAATCAAGAAGACCTGAAGTATGGTGTAGTAGCTGTCCATAATTAATCGCTTCGGCATAACTCGGAAATTCTGGGAATAGCTCTCTTAAGCCTGTAGAAAAACTAATTATGCCCTGATCCATGAGTTGCAATATAGCCATTGCAGTAAATTGCTTTGAAACTGAAGCTAATCTAAAATTCGATGTTTTTGCCACTTTGGTTTTTGTGCTCATATCCGCAAGGCCATAATATCTCTCAAGCAATATCTCACCCTTATGAATGACCATGATTGCGGCTCCTGGCGCCTCGTTTTGGTATTCAGAGAACAATGCATCGATGTTGTCTGCTTTTGGGTTTGAGCATTGAATCAATGTCAGTGTTATGTAAAGTCCCGCCGTGGTTTTCTTAAACATGATGTAACCTCAACTTAGATAAATAGTTGTGTTAATGTAAAGTGCAAGAAGCCATATAAAAAGTAGGGAATGAAACTGGAAAAATCTTTTGTGGAAAAAGGAGTATAATAAAGTTCGATTAGGAAAATCAGGAAAAAAAAGACCCCTGGATTACAGGGGTCTTATGTACACCGGCCAGGAGTCGAACCCGGAACCTTCTGGTCCGTAGCCAAACGCTCTATCCAATTGAGCTACCGGTGCATGTCAAATAAAGATCAAGATCTTTACAATCGTAGCGCGTAGGGGAGTCGAACCCCTGTTACCGGCGTGAGAGGCCAGCGTCCTAGACCACTAGACGAACGCGCCAAATTATGCTTTTATATCGAGTATGCACTTACAATCGATACGTGAGATTCCACTATTCTCACTGTTAAAATGGAATCTACAAACATTCAAATAACGTTGCCGGGGGAGGATTGGCTGAGCGTCACGCTCCGCGTTCCCTCGCCTTACTCCGTCCCGCCTTGCGAGACTGCGTTTCGAACTCTGATATACACTTTACAAGTGAATTACCAATCATTCTTCAACAAATGTCAAATGGTTGCCGGGGGAGGATTCGAACCCCCAATGAAGGAACCAGAGACCTTAGTGATACCATTTCACCACCCGGCAAAAAGCTTAAAGCGCGGCGAATATAAACAGCGGCCTAAGTCATAGCAATATTATATTCCCATATCAAATGGCATTGTTTTGCTTGAATGGATTGAACTCCAACATGGCATCTTGGAAAAGCAGAACTTACACAACTAATGCAATACATGGAGAAATATATATGAGCGAATCATTTTGTGTGGTTACAACAACTATTGACGATGTAAAAATTGCGAGGGCACTTGCAGAGTCGGTTATTGAAGCCCATCTGTCGGCTTGTGTTCAAATTATTCCCGGTGTCACCAGCTATTTTCAGTGGCAGGATAAAATTGAAATGTCTCAGGAATTGCTACTTCAATTTAAGACCACAGAACAGTGTGCAGAGAAATTGATGCAGTACATAAAAAAATCCCACAGTTATGACACACCTGAAATCATCATGACCAAAATCGATGGGGTTGATCTAAATTACCAGAAATGGGTAGAGACCGCTGTAAATCAAGATTTATCATAATAGCGTGTTAATATATATTATGTCGAGTGATAGTTTTATGTAAAAAGGGTATTCCTACCCCTCTTACGTTAATCCATAATATTCAGTTACTTCACAACGATATTTACAATCCTGTTTGGAACCACTATTTCCTTAATAATTGTCTTTCCTGCGGTATGTTGCTGCACTGAATTTTGATTGTGCGCCAGCTTTAGGATGTCTTCCTTATCAGAATCCACTTCTACTTCTATCTGTGCTCTTACCTTTCCATTTACCTGGACAGCCAGCCTTACCATATCTTTTACCAGGAGTTGCTCATCATATTCTGGCCACTTCGTGTAGGCTAGTTCATTCCTTTGACCCAATAGTTCCCACATTTCTTCCGCAACATGGGGTGAAAAAGGATTTAAGAGCATGAGAAATACCTCTAAAGCTACCTTAGGCACGTCATCTAAGGCCCGTAAATGGTTAGAGAATACCATTAATTGTGATATTCCTGTGTTAAAAGCCAGGCCCTCAAGGTCATTACCAACCTTTTTAATACTGGCATGCATAAGGGTCAAGGTCTCACTTGATGGCTGAGAATCACTTAATTCAATGATTTGTCCTTCATCATCAATAAAATGTCTCCATAATCGGTTTAAGAATCGGTATACTCCTTCTATCCCACTGGTATTCCAGGGTTTAGAGCGCTCTAACGGACCCATAAACATTTCATATAAACGCATAGTATCCGCGCCATATTGGGCCACTACTTCATCTGGGTTGATCACATTCCCGCGGGATTTGGACATTTTCTCCCCATCCATCCCAAGAATCATCCCCTGATTCACCAATTTCTGAAATGGTTCCCGGGTTGAAACATAGCCTAAATCGAATAATACCTTATGCCAAAACCTTGCGTACAATAAGTGCAGCACAGCATGTTCGGCTCCACCAACATATAGATCCACTGGCATCCAGTATTTTTCTTTCTCTAAATCCCAGGCTTGATCATCGTTGTGTGGATCGATGAATCGTAAATAGTACCAGCACGATCCCGCCCATTGAGGCATGGTGTTGGTTTCTCTCACATATACCTTTCCGGATGACGGGTCAACGACGTTTAACCACTCCTTGGCATTGGCTAAAGGACTCTCCCCTGTTCCGGAGGGTTTGATGCGTTCGAGGACAGGAAGTGTTAACGGTAAGTCACTGTCTGATAGCGGGATAACATCATTGTCATCATGTAGAATTGGGATGGGTTCTCCCCAATATCTCTGTCTGGAAAAGAGCCAATCTCTTAGCTTATAGTTAACGGTTACATGACCCTTGCCCGTGGACTCCAGCCATTCACCAGTTTTGGTGATTGCCTCTGAGGGTTTAAGATCATTAATGGAGAAACTTCCATCTGATGTGGCGGAATTGATCATGAATCCATCTTCTATTTGAGTAAATGCTTCGGTGCTGATATCTCCACCTGAGACGACCTCCCGAATAGGCAGGTCAAAGGTTGTGGCAAATTCATAATCTCGAGCATCATGAGCTGGTACAGCCATAATGGCTCCAGTCCCATAACTCATTAACACATAGTCACTAACCCAAATCGGTATAAGCTCATCATTGACGGGATTCACAGCATATGCCCCTGTAAACACTCCCGATTTCTCCTTTGCCAGCTCAGTTCTATCTAGATCACTTTTATAACCTGCATTAACTGCATAAGCTTCCACCTCATCCAGTTGTTCTGAGATGGTGATTTGTTTTACATAGGGATGTTCAGGTGCCATAACCATATACGTGGCGCCAAACAGGGTATCTGGACGTGTGGTAAATACTTTCAAGGACAGATTGTGACCATCTAATGGAAATTCAACTTCTGCACCCTCACTCTTACCAATCCAATTACGCTGCATATCTTTGATTGATTCTGACCAATCCAGATCATCCAGATCAGTGAGTAGACGTTCAGCGTACTCTGTGATCTTTAACATCCACTGGCGCATGGGCTTGCGAACGACAGGATGACCTCCTCGTTCAGATTTGCCATTAATAACTTCCTCGTTTGCGAGGACGGTTCCCAGTTCCGGACACCAGTTAACAGCTACTTCTGCCTCGTAGGCCAATCCCTTTTTGTACAACTGGAGAAATATCCACTGAGTCCACTTATAGTAGGCTTCATCAGTGGTGTTTACCTCTCGATCCCAATCATATGAAAAACCCAGGGATTGAATCTGCCGCTTGAATGTTGCAATATTCTCAGCTGTTTTTATCGCAGGAGGCGTTCCAGTCTCAATAGCGTATTGTTCTGCTGGTAAGCCAAATGCATCCCATCCCATTGGGTGCAGCACATTAAAGCCCCGCATTCGCTTATATCTGGCAAGGATATCTGTGGCTGTATATCCTTCAGGGTGACCGACATGGAGGCCAGCACCTGACGGATAAGGAAACATATCTAAAATATAGTATTTGGGTTTGTCAGTGTGATGATCAAGCGCTTTAAAGGTCTTATTCTCATCCCAATGTTTCTGCCACTTCGCTTCTATCTGATCAAATGGATACCGTTCAGCCATGCTCTACCTCTTTTAAATAAAAAACGCGGACTCAAATCCGCGCTACAAAATTTCACCTGTCGGGGTGAGAGGATTTGAACCTCCGACCTCTTCGTCCCGAACGAAGCGCGCTACCGGGCTGCGCCACACCCCGAAATGCCCTAAAAGCGCGATAGTATATCATTCTCAAACCCTGTTAGCAAAAGGATAATTGTGGATATCCAGCGGGATGGGTCTATCCGAATAGTTTCACGCCAGTTGTGGTGATAATCGTAACAATCGTCGCACTCATAATGAGACCTGCAAATATTGCAACAAAGGATTTCCTGTATGAAAGGCCAAAGAGAAAGGCCGCAGCAGCACCCGTCCAGGCACCAGTTACAGGCAATGGTATTCCTACAAAGATCACCAAACCCAGAAATTCCCAGGTTTCTATCATCTTCCCTTTGCGACGTGTTCTTGCAAACAACCAACTAAAAAACTTTTCACCAAGTGTCCAACGCATTAAAAATTTAGAAATTGGACCTAATAGTAGGACAATTGGAATGGAAATCACAAAATTTCCAGCTACAGCCCACAAATAGGCATCATACCATAACATATTGCCAAAAGTAATGCCCCAGGGTAATGCCACTCTAAGTTCACCTATTGGTGTCATAGCCAATAGAAAGGTAATCCAACGGGGATCTTGTATAAACTCCTGAAAGAAATGAAGAACTGAATCTACCACTTAAAACTCCTTAAAAAGGTTCTAATGAATCGCAATGTATCCATGAGGGGATTAATGTGACTCTCCTCGGTCCCATATATAACCGGAATCGGTTGCCATATTAAGGGGATATTTAGCTTCGCAAGGTTAAAAAAGACAGCTGATTCAAACATGAAGCCATCTTCAATAGAATCCCATAATCTACTATCATTCAGAGGATAACAGCGATATCCAACCTGACTATCTCGGACCCGCTGAGATATTCTTAACGACAACATCAAACTGGTGATGTTGTTTGAGAGCATTCGATGAACGGGCATGCTCTCAGCAATCAAATTGCGCATACCAACCACCAGAGAACCTGGACGTTCCTCGACCCTGGATATAAAATTATGTATTTCACTGGGATCATGCTGTCCATCTGCATCCAAAGTAATCGCGCTGTCGAACCCCGCTTCTTTAGCCAGCTTTAGTCCGGTTTTCAAAGCAGCACCCTTGCCCTTGTTTTCTGGATGTTTCAAATAGGCCACATCTACAAAATCTTCAGGGCCAGTCCCATCGGTAGAACCATCGTCAATTACAATGATGGAATAGTCCACGATCCCTTTTATCTGGTGAACCAATTTTAAAACAGAATCCCGGCCGTTATAGACCGGGATTATAATGACTGGATTCAATTTGGTCAAACTTGATCTCACTCGTGGTTTAGTGAAGCCTCAGGTTTGGACGATTTCTTTCTAGGTGATTTAGACACTTTAAAGGCGAGTACCTTATTCTTTACTGAGACAGCCACGGTTGAATCCGTTTTCACCTCACCCCTGAGGGTCATTTCAGCAATTTTGTCCTCAATCAGGTTTTGGATTATTCGTCTCAAGGGACGAGCACCATATTCAGCCTCAATCTCTTGATCAACGATCAATGCCTTCGCCGCAGGACTTAGCTTAATCTTGACGTTCTTCTCGTTGGCATAATTGCTTACATCTTCGAGAATTAAATCAACGATTTGAATCAAATCCTTACGTATCAGTGAGTTAAACACAAAAGAATCAGTTAAACGATTGATAAACTCTGGTTTGAAAGTCTCTTTCATCTCTTTGTTGATCTTAGAACGCTGATCATCAAGTACGGTTTTATGATCTTTTCGATTGAAGCCAATTCCTGGCTGAGTAAGGTTCTTAATACCCAGGTTTGAAGTCATAATCATGATACAATTTTTAAAATCAACAGTATGACCCAAACTATCTGTCAGTTGGCCCTCATCCATGATCTGTAATAACATGTTGTAGACTTCAGGATGTGCTTTCTCAATTTCATCAAAAAGTACGACGCTATAAGGGTTCCGACGTACTGCCTCAGTGAGCGTACCACCTTCTTCGTATCCAACGTAACCGGGAGGTGCTCCAATCAGGCGACTGACATTAAAACGTTCAGAATATTCAGACATATCCATTTTGATGAGCGCTTTCTCATTCTGATAGATATACTTGGCCAATACCTTGGCCAACTCAGTCTTGCCAACGCCAGTAGGTCCCAGGAAGAGAAATGAACCAATAGGTCTGCGGGGATCACGAAATCCACTTCGAGCGCGTCGAAGTGCTTTGGCCATAGCCTTAATGACGTGCTCCTGCCCAACCAGATGCTTGGTCATTTCAGCCTCAAGCTTCAGAAGCCGTTCAGCCTCACTTTCAGCCACATCCTGGATAGGAATGCTGGTCATGAGGGACACAACCGCAGCGATATCAACAATTTTCACAACTGGAGGATCAATTTTCATGGCCGTGTTCCATTCTTCGTTGGCCTCTTCCAATTGTTTAGTAAGATTTCTTTCATCATCTCTTAGAGATGCAGCAAGTTCAAATTCCTGGTTGCGAACCACATCTTCTTTTCTGATACGAAGATTGTCCAGATCTGCCTCTAACTGCACAATATTGTCAGGGATATCTACATTAGCCAGATGCACTCTGGCACCTGCTTCATCCATAACATCAATGGCTTTATCCGGATGAAACTTATCCTGAATATAGCGACTCGAGTAAGAGACGGCTGATTCCAGAGCTTCATCAGTATATTGAACATTGTGGTGAGCTTCATAGCGGTCTTTTAAACCGTGTAGAATTTGTAGAGTTTCTTTTCTTGAAGGTGGTTCTACCATGACTTTCTGGAAGCGACGCTCCAGGGCTCCATCTTTTTCCACATATTTTCTAAACTCATCCAGTGTGGTAGCACCAATGCACTGCAAATCTCCCCTAGCCAGGGCAGGCTTGAACATATTACTGGCATCCATTGATCCGCTGGCTGCACCGGCACCCACAATAGTGTGGAGTTCATCTATGAACAGGATGATATCATCGTTCTTTTCAAGTTCTGCAGTAACTGCCTTCATTCGTTCTTCAAACTGGCCTCGATACTTAGTGCCAGCTATTAGTGCTGCAAGATCAAGCGAGACCAAACGCTTACTCAACAGAATCCGTGGAACTTTCTTGCCAATAATCCGCAGGGCTAAGCCCTCAGCAATAGCAGTTTTACCCACACCTGGCTCACCAATAAGCACAGGATTGTTCTTTTTTCTCCGAGAAAGAATTTGAGCAACTCTTTCTATCTCTTTATCTCTACCAATAACAGGATCAAGTTTTCCGCTTCTAGCCAGCGCAGTCATATCTCTACCGAAATGATCCAATGCAGGGGTTTTACTCTGTGGCTTCCCCTTACCCGGGTCAGCCTCACGACCACCTCCCTCAGGTGAAAACTCCATTTCATCACGGACGATTTCATAATCAATGCTGAATTGAGCCAGCATATCGGCTGCAATACCTTCCTGTTCTCGGAGTATTGCCAGGAGTAAATGCTCAACATCGACAACATCAGCATTGAGATCTCGTGCTTCCTGATACGTATTTTTCAGAATTCGTTCAGCCCGCTTGGTAAAAGGGAGCGTGCCCAGAATCATGGTTCCCCCTGAAGTCCGGATTTGTTCTTCAATGTGATTCTTAATCTCAGCTGGATCAATATTTAAGGACTGGAGGATATCGATGACTTTATTGTCACCCTGTCTAAAGATTCCCAACAACAAATGTTCAGAACCGATATATGCGTGCCCCAGTCTAATGGCTTCTTCTTTAGAGAGCTGTATTACAGCCTGGAGTTTTTTATGGAAATTTGCTTTCAATTTATAACCTCAATATTATTCATGTTTCAACAGGTGCCAATATAGGCCGTGAACACCTTAGAATAAAACAATGTGTGTATTAGAATTCGTTTATGTCAGGGAGATGACTCTATCGCAAGCTGCTGAAAGTGATCGACTATGGGTAGCAATAAGAAAAGATTGGTCAAATTCCTTTCTTACTGAATGGATTAAATCAACAAGACGTTTGCCGTTGTCCGGATCTAGATTCCCAGTCGGTTCGTCTGCCAGTACCAGTTCAGGTCGATTCATGAGTGCTCTAGCTACAGCCACACGTTGCCTCTCACCGCCTGATAGTTGCGAAGGCTTATGATGACGTCTCTCATAGACGCCAACCGCTTCCAGGAGGCTTTTTGCTCTCTCGTTGGCTATTTCTTTACCAAGATCAACAATCTTTGCTGGGATAAGCACATTTTCCTGGGCAGTAAACTCAGGCAGTAAATAATGAAATTGAAAAATATAGCCTAAATTTTCAGCCCGAAAGGTACTCAAAGCCTCATCGTTCATGTTAATAGGTGATTTGCCAGAAATGATCAATTCGCCTGAATCGGCTGTATCAAGTGTACCAATGATATTAAGCAGCGTGGTTTTTCCTATACCTGAAGGGCCATTGATTGCAACAACCTCCCCTCGAACCATACTGAGACTGACACTTTTAAGCACGTCAAGTCGCTCACCTACTGCAGTGTAGCTCTTGTTGATATCAATGACTTGAAGGATGGTATTCATATCAGGTTTCTCTATCTTTTATAATTTATTGCATCAAGAGGCAACAACTTAGCAGCTTTTTTTGATGGGTAACGAATAGATAGCTGAACAATGGCAAATGCCACGATACCAACTATTACAACTTCATTCCAATACAATTCCACGGGTAAAACAGGTATGAGATAAATTTCATCTGGTAATGTGATCCAACCCCAAAGTGATTGACTCAAAACCAGCAGGGTTCCCAATACTACGCCCAACACTACGCCAAGGAAAGCAACTATAAGCCCCTGGAGGTTAAATATTTTCTTTATATCTGAAGCATGGGCACCCATGACTCGCAAAATACCGATATCTCCGGTCTTCTCCAGTACCATCATCATCAACGAGCTGACAATATTAAATACAGCAATCAATATGATCATGTTGAGACCGATAAAGCTTCCCCACTTTTCCATGCGCATGGCATCAAATAGCGTTTTGTGCTGATCATACCAGGTTTCAACCTTTATCTCTGGCAATTCCTGTTTTAATTGAGCTTTGACCTGCTTGGCATCGTTAAAATCATCCAGTTGTAGGTGTAGAACTTCTTTTCCGGCAGATTTGAACATCCTGCGACCTTCGACATAATCAATGATGGCAAGATTTCGATCAAAATCAAAGATGTCGGATCTAAACACACCTGTGACTACAAAATGCCTCTGAGGAATGCGAAATAACCCGGAGCGGATATCCAGTGGACTCTGAATTGCCACTGTATCTCCAGTAGTGAGGAAGAATTTATCAGCAATTCCAGCCCCGATGACAATACCCGGTAGTTCGAAATCGTTTCGTTTTAGTCTTCCTGATGTGTTTTCCTCCTTAGGTGATCCAGTTAAGAAGTATTCCCAATGATCTTGATCAATTGCATGAATATTTAAGACCATTTTATCATCAAGTACCTGGAGAACTGCTTTGCGTTCCGTACTGGCATATATGGCTTTTGCTTCTGGAACTAAGTTTTGGACCTGCTCAATATCTGCATCCGAGGAAAGCACAACGTGTGGAATAAAGTTGGCTATGCGCCTTGTCACTTCACCTTCAAAACCATTTAAAATGGCCATGGTGATGATCAAGGCGATGACACCGAGAGCAATACCAATAATGGATATGCCCCCTACCAGGCTGATAAAGCGGTTGCTTCTCTTGGCAAAAAAGTACCGACGAGCCATATACCAATTCAGTTGGCTCATTCATCCCTCAAAGTATCAGCAGGTTGTAGACGACTGGCCTGCATGGCTGGTATGAGTGATGATAAGATTGCGAGCACGATTACACCGCCCGAAATTCCAATTACATCTTCTATGCCAATCAGAATTGAGACCTTGTCCATGAAATAGACATCACTTGGAAGTGAAATAAGACCAAAAGTGGTTTGGAGCCAAGCTAGAATTACAGATAGGATGATGCCAGCCATTGTCCCCAGAAGACCCATCATGAGACCTTCCAAGGCAAAAATACGACGAATGCGTTTTCGGCTGGTACCCAGAGCTCGCAATGTTCCGATTTCGGTCCTTTTCTCCATGATGATCAAAATGAGTGTGCTGGCGATATTGACCAGGGCTACAATTATTATCAAACTAAAGATGATAAAAATGGGAAGCTGTTGGGTTTTCATCCAGTTGAAAAGGGTTTGATGACGATCTCGCCAGGAAATAGATAAATGAGAGTAAGGCAGAATTTGATCGATCTGATTCATTACATCATTAGTAAGGGAAATGTCCGTAAGGAAAACACCAAAATCGTCGGTGTCGGGACTGTCTGGGAAGAGCGCCTCCATGGTCTGGGGTGAACAATAGAGATAACTCTTATCGTAATCAATCATTCCTGATTCATAGATGGCCTGTACCTGTGTGGCAGCAATTGACGGCAGCCCCATCTGATCTGTAAATGAACCAAGATCATAGGCCAGAATTTGATCTGCAACAGTCACTTCAAGTTGGTCTGCCAATGCCGCACCGATAATCAAACCTGATTGGCTACTCTCATCAGAGGTATAATTAGCACTAACTGAGTATAGCTGACTTAATGCAGATTCGGGCATGACTTCCAGTAGGGCACCTTCAGTGATACTATTGGCTTTGAGCATAACTTCAGCTTTTTTGATCCTGAATATTTGCTCCACACCATCTATCTCAGAGATTTCTGAGATTTCCTCATCATCCAGGTCAAACCCAGAATCAAAAAGTTTCTCGATGCGAATATGAGTATCAAAACCGATGATCTTATCAGTGACAACAGATTCAAAACCGCGCATCACTCCCAGGGCTAGCACCAAAGTGGCAACACCTAATGCCATCCCGACCATTGTGGTGCGAGAGATAAATGCTATAAAGGGAACCCGGTGCTTACCGAAAAGATATCGTGTCGCGAGATAGCCAGTGTAGGACACTTCTAAGGTTTTTATCCTATCCTTTTGATTCAGGACGCATCTGTGGGAACAACAAGACATCCCGAATGGACCTATTACCTGTAAGTAACATGACCAATCTATCAAGACCTATACCAACACCTCCTGTTGGGGGCATTCCGTATTCCATAGCCTGTAGAAAGTCTTCATCCAAGGTTTGAGCTTCCTCATCTCCCGCTGCACGTAGAGCAGATTGGGCTTCTAATCTTTCGCGTTGATCAATGGGATCATTTAACTCAGTGAATGCATTGGCAAATTCGTTTCCTGCAATAAATAGCTCAAATCTCTCAACAAAAGTCCCATCACTATCACGCTTGTGTTTTGCCAATGGTGATATGGCTTTTGGGTATTCAGTTACAAAAGTGGGGTGAATGAGATGTGGCTGCACCAATTCATCAAAGAGCGCATCCAGAAGTTGACCATAATTTGCATCACTAGCAGCATCGATTTTATGTTCACGACAGACTTTGAGCAATTCTGCAGCATCAGCCTTGGACAAATCAATATTGGCATGTTTTTGTACAAGTTCAGCCATGGTTGCCCGGTCAAATGGTTTGGTCAGATCAATTTCGTGGTCATTGAATGCAAATATGCTTTGATTCAGATCTGTGGCTAAGTGTTTGAAGAGGGACTCTACTTGATCCATGAGATAAAAGTAATCGACATAGGCCTCATACCATTCAATGGCAGTGAATTCAGGATTGTGGGTACGATCCATGCCTTCATTTCTGAAATTCCGGGAAAATTCGAAGACCTTTTCAAAGCCGCCGATAATCAAACGTTTTAGATAAAGTTCATCAGCAATACGCAAGAACAGATCAATATCCAGAGCGTTATGATGCGTTTTGAAGGGACGAGCGGAGGCACCGCCATAGAGAGGTTGGAGAATCGGTGTTTCTACTTCCAGATAGTCTGAATTATCAAAGAAGGTTCTAATACTTCGATAAATTTTTGCCCGCTTGACAAAGGTTTCCTTTACATCTGGATTAACGATAAGATCAAGGTAGCGTTTTCGATAACGCTGCTCTTTATCCTCAAAACCATCAAATAACTGACCATCCTTTTCCTTCACGTTTGGCAAGGGTCTAATGTTCTTACTCAACAGCGTGAGCTCATGAACTTTCAGGGTCTTTTCACCAGTGCGTGTTGTCATGAGTTCACCGCTCACACCTATAAAATCGCCGATATCCAATTGTTTGAACATCATGTAGGTGTCAACACCAATATCATCGCGGCCGATGTATAATTGTAATTTTCCACTACCATCCATGATATTAGCAAAACTTGCTTTGCCCATAACACGTCTGGACATGAGTCTGCCAGCCAGTCGAGTTCCTTTTTTCTCAAAAAGATCATCAAATGACTCGAGGGCTTCAGTTATCAGATGACTTCGGTCAAAATTATGTGGATATGGATTAATACCATCAGCTACCAGCGTCTTGATTTTTTCTTTACGTTGGTCGATGATCTCATTTAAAGTTCGTTCACTCATTAGGATTCTTTTCCCATTTGATTCAATAAAAATGCTTTGATAAAGCCGTCTATTTCACCATTCATGACGGCCTGTATGTTTCCTGTTTCATGTTTTGTACGATGGTCTTTGACCATGGTATATGGATGAAACACATAGGATCTGATCTGGTTCCCCCAGCCAATTTCAGTTTTGGAGGAGGCCAATTGATCCATTTTGGCCTGTTCCTTTTCTTTCTCAAGCTGATGAAGTCGAGCTTTGAGCATTTTCATGGCTGTTTCTTTATTCTTGTGCTGGGATCTTTCATTTTGACACTGCACAACGATTCCAGTAGGACCATGTGTCAGTCTCACTGCAGAGTCAGTCTTGTTAATATGTTGTCCACCGGCACCGCTGGCACGATATGTATCCACTCGCACCTCACTCATATCTATAGTAATCTCGATTTCAGTCTCATAGAGCGGATAAACGTAGACTGAAGCAAAGGATGTATGACGACGGGAGTTTGAGTCAAAGGGACTGATACGAACCAGTCGGTGTATTCCATTCTCAGCCTTTAAATATCCAAAAGCAAAAGCACCTTTTACTTCAATTGTTGCATCTTTGAGACCGGCTTCATCGCCTGGGAGATAATCCAACGCCTTCCAGCTCCATCCGCGATTGTCAAACATGCGTGTGTACATGCGATAAAGCATCTCAGCCCAGTCTTGTGATTCTGTTCCTCCAGCTCCAGGATGAATGGTTACAATGCAATTCAAAGCATCATCCTCACTTGAAAGGAGTTGGCGTAACTCATAGTCTTCCAGGGTCTTACGGAATTTTCGTAGAGATTTTGCTAAATCAGGAGTCAAGCTCTCATCTTGATCCTCGAGAGCAAGTTCCACAAGAATATCAAGATCTTCTTCATGATTGACGACGTTCTCCCAATCAGTGATCTGTGATTCTAATAGATTTATCTTTTTGAGAGTTTCCTGAGCTGAAGACTGATCATTCCAGAAATCATCTTTAAGGGATTTTTGCTTTAACTCGTCTAGTTCTGTTTGAACCTCAGAGAGGTCAAAGATGCCCCCTCAGCGTATCTAGACGCTGCTTGAGCCCACCCATTTCATCTCTGATTTCTTCAAACACTTAAACTGTTGTCCTGGTATAGAGATAATAACCATTTATCAGAGTTACCATCAGATTGATGTAGGGAGTTGCAGTACTGAGGATTTTCCAAATAGTACCTTTGACTATAATAGTATCATTAGGATATATCTTTGGAATATGCTCACTATTCCCTGTTTCAAGAAATTTTTCAACATTGGCCACGATCACTCGTGGTTCACCCTCTGTTTCATTAAATCGAAGTATCCTGATATTGGAAAGTTTTGCCTTATCGGTAGGACCACCTACATAGCTGAGAATTGAGATTAGATCAGCATCACTAGGAACCAGTTTTACCCCTGGTACCTTCACCTCACCCCAGATACGAATTGACATACTCAATTTGCCGGTCTCAGGATCAATAATATACCGCGGATCGGCCTGACTCTGATCTTTGTTTTGAGCCCATGAAACTTGCACCAGAAACAACATAGTTAGTATTAATAGTATTCTTTTTTGCACGCTTTGCCCCATATTTCTCTCAACACCATTAAAAATGGTAATTAATTCCAATTTTTTGCATGTTTGCCAACTCATGCTGGCTAAACGAGTAATCAATAATAAACTTTTTTAAGCCAATGCCAAGACCTAAGGAAGGCGTGTATCCATCGTAGCCTCCTCTGAGGAAAACAGTGTCTTTTACTTTGATCGCAATACCATATTGCCTAACGTTTGTATACCTACTCTGGACAGAACTGGAAATTGTTAGTTGAGAGGCATATTTAGGAAGATTTTGGGTTATTGAAAAACCTCCGACCAGGCTCCGCTTAATGGCATCCTGATGTTTTGTTGTCCAATAAACAGGTGTATTTAGAATATCACTTAGAAACAAACCTAATCCAAACTCAGTCCGACTAAATATCTTGCTCATGCCTGCAAGATTGAAGAAAAGTTGACTCCCAATATCTATACCAAATCCCAACCCTCTATTGTCCACCAGTACTTTATCAATGTACTTCGCTGAGGCTCCAATGGGTAGTCGGCAGGGTATTTTGAAGAATTTCCACCCCAGATTAAACTCAAACTCAAACTGTCGCGCGAGACTTATAAATGCGCCATCTTCCCGGTAATCTATAAGTGAGCCTTGAATGTTACCCAGGGCCAACACAGAATCTCGACGATCCGCAGGCGTTAAAGCTGACAAGTTTGGTCTTGAGAAAAGGTCATCAACCGAGCTATGAATTACAGTCACACCCAGAACATACGAATCACCCAGGTTATACTTCCCTTCTATTGCAAGATTATTGGAGAGACCTTGAAATCCCTGATATACCAGACTCACGTGTTGAGTCCTCTCACCTACAGCGAATCCAGCTGGATTATTCAAAGCGTGACCTGATCCTACTCTAGTAGCTACTGAACTATAACCTAGTGATTGAACCTGTGGATGCTGACTGGCCAGCAGGAAAGCATCTGCATATTCTCCTGCTAACAAGATCTGTGACCCAAGGAGAATCAAAATAATGGATTTCCGAACAGCTCTCATCGGTTTTTCACCATCTTCCCAACTGGACCTAGAATCTCTTCATCACCCAATCGGCCTTTGATACGATAGAAGTAGACACCGTTTGCTACAAAATCATCGGAACGATCACGTCCATTCCAGGGTACTTCATGATATCCAATAGCTCCCAGGTCTATGCTCACGCGAGCACTAAACAAATCAATGGTGTGAAGCTTATATCCGGAGAGTGTAAATATTTCTATAGCCACATCATCAAGAGGCTGGGTAAGCTCATAGATGATAAGTGTCTCACCTTCAAAGGGGTTGGGAAAATTTCCATAATCATAGATGGCAGCTTCACCCGCAACGACGCCAGAAATAGATATCTCTTCTGACCAGTTTCCCAGTGCATCACTCATTTGATATGAAATTTCATGCTCTCCCACTTCAAGTTCAAGAGCAACTGTGGCACTCAAGATTTGACCAGACAGAGTCGTATCGCCCAATTGTGGCTCCAGAGGGCTTCCATCTACACTGACTTTTACATCCTCTGGGGTCCAGGAAAACCCATTCTCATCTTCCGCTAAAAGATTAAGGTGACTGGATTCCAACAAGTAATCACCATCAAAGAACAGTTGTCCTTCAATCATCATGGAAACTTCAGGGCCAGTATAATCTTGCTTTTGACCCATGGCTATCAAACCTGCTCCATTTAATAAATAGGTATTTGCTTGAACTTGCTCAATGTATTCCCAGGCTGAGAGATTGAGATCCATCCGAAAGAGCTGTTTATTAGATTTAACGCGAAAGGTGAGATCTCGATTCGAAGGTTCAAACAAGTATATCATTGAACCCTGGTATAGTGTTACACCTGGTAATGCAGAAATAGTTTCATTAAAGGGTCTTATTCTCACCCATGATGTATCAGCTTGATCAATTGAGATGTTTCCACTCGACCAAAGCCCGAGTGTGTCTGCTGAATGCCCATCGAAGGTGATACCTATTCCAGGAAGAATCTGATAATATTCAGTGGTCAACACCCTCGTTATGTCATTGTCGGTGAGTTCACCATCGTTTAGGATGATCAATGAAGCCACCACCTCAACGGTATCAGCCCCGAATATTACTGGATGAAAGACTGAATTATTACCTTCATGAATCTCAACCGTTTTATCTGTTATTTCAGCACCCCCAGATAAGGCTGCTTCGACATGCAGGGCAGCGGTTGTCGTATCCAGACCACTCATTGAATAATCTAAAAATACACCTATAAGACCGTCTTTAGCTCCAACTCTTAAGTCACTGATACTCAGAGTGATATCTCTAGGCAGATAGAGTGTAAAAGTATTTGATGTTTGAATGTGAGCTCCCGCTGTGAAAGCAGAAAAAGAGTAGTATGTGGTGGTGGTTCCTGCACTTAAGCGGGTGGTATCTGCAAGTTCCCACCATTCACCATCTCTGGTGAGTTCAATACGACCCTGATTTGATCCGGAAAGTATGAGGAGTATGCTATCAGCTTCAACTGTTGAGCTGTGAAATTTCACGCGAATGGGTATGATTGGAGATTGGGACAAGACCTCTGCTGAGGGCGATTGATGTTCAAACCAATCCGAAGATATGGAATAGGCAGCATACCCCTGAACAGAAGATTCACTTTCTCCCCTATCCAGGGTAAAGATTGTCCTCCCCATTCCCGCTTGCGCAGATGCTTCCTGGGAAATAATAAAATTTGAGTTTGGTTGGGTAGGATATGACTGGGGCAGAGACCACCAGGGTTGATTATTCGCATTTATCGGCAACAGATTGATGTCTCCAGATATGTTTCCCACGTAAGTGAGGTTTAACTGTTCTGTGGGCTCGTAAATTGACTTCTCTGATACCAGAGAGACATGCATCTCTGGACGAAGTAAGCGTGTAGTTGGATCCCCAAGATAATTGTACTGGAAAAGCATGGATGGTTTTAAATAATCGTACCCACTGTTTGCCAGGAAGTATTCCATCCGAGCAATGTTGATGATTTCCCCAACGGTTTTGTCGTCCTCGAGTAGTCGCCGCATGAGAGGTTGAATCATGAGATAGTCGTTAATTATCCAGCCAACCCCTGATGAACCAAACCATCCAATAGCCCCTGCTGGCGATTCCGAGACCACAACCTCGCCCAAACCTCTGGTTTGAGCAAACGACGCGGTAAAACAGGTCATGCTGGTCACGAATGCTGGGGGTGTATCTTCATCCAGATAATTAATATCATCTCTCACAAATAGTGATCTATCAGCCCAGACTGCACCACCACCATGTCCCAGAAAATTGATGAGAAGCTTGCCGTGGTTCCAGTGCTCGATCAATGAATCAGTATCACCCCAGAAAATTTGTCCCTCTGAATCTCGATCGATGAATATCCTGGAAGGCATATATGCCTTTGGTACAGTATTCCTCAGTATCGACTGGCTCTGGGTTTTGAAGGTTGCATCAAATCCTGCAATAGTGATGAGTTCGTTCTGCCAGGTTCCAAAATTCTCTCCTGAACCATAGTTTATTAGTTTGGTAATGGAGGTATTAAGATCTTCTATGTTATTACAAGGAATCCTGCCAATGTGAATATCTGGAAGATAATCATCACCATTTATGAGGCTGTACCAATAATCTGCCTCAGCCGCACCCCATCCATAAGTCTGCATATAGAAAGTAGGAATATTCTGGATTCGTGTGTCTCGCTTAGTCTGTTGAGGGTTTGATATGGCATCACCAAACAATACTGCATATTCTGGGTGTGATGACCAATGGTTGTTCGCGTAACGTAAAAAGGATTTGATGGCCAGAGGTGAGTGAATACCCCAGTTAAACTCATCATAAATATCTGCCACAGAGACCGCAATGGGATTCCAGCCTTCACTCCGCTTGAATTCCAGATATGGTTCCATGTCTTCCATAAATTGGGGTATAGTGATGACGATCATATCAGCATCTTGCTCTCGCAACAGAGCTGTCGTGTCTATTATTGATTTGAGAGGCTGCAATATCCCTTCTTGACTGGCCGCCCAATAATCAGGTGTGGCATCGCTAGCCTCATCCTGGAATACCAGACTGTATTCAGGCTCATCGGCATCCCAATTTTCCCGAATAGTAAAGCCTGTAATTTTGGACAATCCCTCTTTATAGAGAACCAATTCATGAGATTGAAATCCCTGGATTTCATATTCAAGATTGGTAGATGGATTGATGAATGATTTTCTAAATCTAAGCTGGTTTTCATGTGCATTTAAAAGATGCTCATAGCCAATTTCAATCCAATTCAACACAATCTTATCATAGTTCCCTGGCTCAGTACTGACCGGAGCAAATATAGCAAGCGTGTTGTCGCCGTTTGCAGCGAGGATGTTGTGTGAAAGGTTCAGTGCTGATGGCGAAGTGAGAACGTACTCTTCTTGCTGTGTCCAGCTTCCATCACCAATAGAGTAATCATTCATAAAGGCATAGAGTGTATGACTTTTTACCTCACCTGCCGTTTCACTATAGGTAAGACCATGAAGACCAAGAGATACTTGTAGATTTTCACTGGATCCACGAAAGGGATTGGGTAGAAAATAATTCACCTCTTTGGTGACACCAGAATTCACAGATTCCCAGAAATAATGATCTCGGGTAATACTGGGCATATCAGTATCAACCTGGCCCAACCTTTCAAAATCATTATCCTCTTCGATATGGATCCTGTCCCAAAAGGTAGTTGGTCTCACGGGACTTAAATCAACCAGGGCCCCTGATTCTTCAACAAAACGTAAACCATCTGAACCGCCCCAATCAAGCCAGTAGACATTTATATCTGAAAAAGCATCGTAATATTGGCTTTCACCGTCAAAATATTTTTGTCTGCCAATAAAATCAAAATAGTCACCTGCGTTGAAGATGTCGTCACCATGATCATTGACGTGAATCGCCTGCTCTTCGCCCTGTTCTTTTAGGATCAAAGATCGACTGCCAATTTGGTCAGCTGGAAAATCGTCCATTTGGGAGAGGGAATCGTAGTAAATGCGGTAAATTCCATCCTTGAGAACATGCAGTTTGAGCTTTCCGTGCCCCAACCCAGAAATAGTCCCAGAAAGTATCCGATTAGAAGTATGCGAATAGTGATTAAGATAGAGCTCTTCATTTTGAGGCTGATTTGGCGTTGATATATCCGTCATGATATTTACAGTGATGTGCTGTGGAATGATCAGTTGGTCATTAACATCATTAAACTGGGCACCCCTAACATTCACAGCCCACAATTGATACCCACCTGTGTTCTTAATATGCTTAAGACTTACCATGTCGTTACTCAATGGATAGGATGGAGCGGTATGTAGTTCCATCCCCTTTGCTTGGTCCATCTGAGCAAGTTGAAGTACAGGCATAGGAAGTGATCTGGTAATACCCAGGTCAAAATCAATAATCGGAGGTCCGGTAAGTGTGAAAACCATTTTTGATTTTACGGGAATTCGAAACCCATTCTCGAGAACAGTCTGATTCCATCCCGAATATTCAAGACCATCTGTTGCAATACCAATATCATCGATATTTGGTATATCGATAGACCAGATAATTTCAAATTGAGAGTTTGCATTCCCTGTAGAGGCTGTTCGCTGTACAGAGTCTGCTGAAAGAAAGGATCCCAGAATAAGAACCCATATCAGCGTTTGTCGCATATCAGATAATCAGGTTATTTAGCACTTTACGCAATTGAATCTCATCTAGGCCACGTTTCATTACCCCATTATGAACATGTGAAAGTGTACCCGTCTCTTCAGATACCACCAGAATATGAGCATCGCTCTCTTCAGAGAGTCCTAATGCGGCGAGATGTCGTGTTCCCAGCTTCATTCTGGCCCCCTGAGGCTCCTCGGATAGAGGAAGAATACATTTGGCAGACTCAATCACTTCGTGGCTGATGATGACCGCTCCATCATGTAGAGGTGATGTGGGATTGAAAATAGATACGAGGAGTTCGGCTGAAACTCTGGCATTAATTGAAGCAGATTTTTCTTTGATGTGCTTTAGTCCAACTTCTCCTTCCATAACTATCAACATACCCCATTTCCGTTCCTGACAGATTACCACAGCCTCAGATATTTCGCCCACCATCGCGAGATTCTTCACTCGAAACAGATAGCGTACAACGGGAATCTGCCCGAGGTAAATTAGAATACGTCTCAGCTCTGGCTGAAAAAGAATAACCACGGCAATAACCCAGACTGTGGAAAGATTGGACAGGAGCCAGGACATACCGTGTAATTCTGCCCAGCGTACAATGACTGACAAAAGAATCAGGATAAGGATTCCCGAAAGCAATTGGGCTGCTCGGGTCCCCTTGAAAATTTTGTACAATGAATACAGTACAAAGGAAACAGCGAGAATATCTACCACATCGTAGACTCTTACTGAGAGAAATGCGAGTGAAAATAATTCATATCGCCAGAAGTAGACAGTGACGATCGCAACCAGGAGTCCAAGTATGATAAAGAGAATATTTTTTTTGTCAGGCACTGTACAATTTAATCCGAATGTTTTTGAATGGCAGTGAAGATATCAAGAACTTGACGTGTTTCAGCAACATCATGAACCCTGAATAATCTAACACCTTGTTGGTGTGCTGAGATCACAGCGGCCAAGGAGCCGCCCAAACGCTTATCAATAGGTGAATTGTCAATCAGGCCTATAAATGATTTACGAGATGCACCTAGCATTATTGGTCTCATTAATTCTGTCATGCTATGGATATTGCCTATCAATTTTAGATTGTCTGATAAAGTTTTTCCAAAGCCTATACCTGGGTCAAACACAATCTGTCTGCCAGCAATTCCGGCTTTTGTTGCGGCCTGTAGTCTCTCAAAGAAGTATTCATTAACTTCCTCAAGGACATCACCATAGGCAGGAGCATCCTGCATGGTTTCTGGTTTACCCTGCATATGCATGAGGATATACCCAGCCCCACTTGCGCTCACGAGTTCAAACATTTCATGGTCACCCCCACCTGCGGATACATCATTTACAATATGGGCTCCTGCATCAAGAGCAGCTTTGGCGACACTGGACTTCTGTGTATCAATAGATATGATAACATCGGCGTGTGAGGTCAATTCTTCAATGACAGGAACTACGCGTGATATTTCCTCTATCGCATCTACTGGAAGTGACCCTGGCCGAGTAGACTCCCCTCCCACATCAATTATGTCTGCACCCTCACTCAACATTGCATGTGCTCGGGCAATAGCTTTTGAAGGATCAATGAATTGACCACCATCACTAAATGAATCAGGAGTCACATTTAGAATACCCATTATGAGTGGTGTATCTAGATGTAACTCCTGACCCCTAATCAACCAAATATTTTGACCTAATTCATATGAGGCTCTATCCTCAGTCATAGGAAATGATTGTAATTTACTCTTTTGGCTCTTCTGGCTCTTTTTGTGTGGATTCTGCTGAACCCTCACTCTCAGTTGCTTTCTTGGATTTTGCAGGTCTTCTTCTAACAGGAGCCTTTTTCTTAACTGGGACGGGTTTCTTCACCTTTTCCTCAGCTTTTTTGGGTGTATCCTTAACCTCAGCCTCTTTTTCTGGAATAGCTGGCTCAGTAACAATTGCAGGTTTACTTGCAACCTTTGGATCAACTGACTCATCAGTAGCTACAGGTTTATCCTCAGTCTTTGGAGCCACTATCTCTGCAGGAGTTGCAGGTTTATTTTCACCCTTTGGGGTAACTTTTTCCTGCTTCTGTCGTGGATTCTCAGAGCGCTGCCTGGGGTTGTTGGATCTATTTCGTCCACGTTGTGGATTTTCATTTTTCTTGACTTGACTAGAACCTTCGTGCTTCATCCCTAATATTCTATCAAGCTGACGACCATCTATGCTTTCTTTATCCAGGAGTAAATTCGTAATCTTTTCTAATTTGTCCTGATTTTTAGAAATAATGTCTCTAGCCTTCTTATAAGCAGTATCGATAATCTTCCGAACTTCGGCATCAATCTTTTTTGCCATATCTTCGCTAAAGTCACGATGCATTCCTAAATCGCGACCTATAAAGATTTCTTCTTTCTTCTGACCGTAG
Organism: Fidelibacterota bacterium; assembly: GCA_018673925.1. Lineage (GTDB taxonomy): Bacteria > Fidelibacterota > UBA8477 > UBA8477 > JABMPR01 > JABMPR01. Next base: position 162,660 of record JABHBL010000022.1, on the reverse strand, counting down.
GTCATGGGGCCCATTTTTTCACTCATGCCCCACTCAGTAACCATTTTTCTGGCAAGAGACGTGGCACGTTCAATATCATTTCCAGCCCCTGTAGTCATCTGGTTAAGTACAACTTCCTCGGCCACGCGCCCACCCATAAGGATGGCCAGCATGCCTTCCATATAATCTCTGGAAAAATTGTAGCGATCATCTTCTGGTAATTGTGCAGTGAGACCCAGAGCACGACCACGAGGAATGATAGTAACTTTATGTACTGGATCAGTCCCAGCAGTCATTCGAGCCACCAGAGCATGTCCGGCTTCGTGGACAGCGGTAGTTCTCTTCTCTTTTTCGTTAATGACCATGCTGCGACGTTCTGAACCCATCATCACTTTATCTTTAGCATGCTCAATATCAACCATCTCCACACGTTGTTTTCTGTGTTTGGATGCAAGGAGTGCGGCTTCATTGATCAGGTTTGCTAAATCTGCTCCAGACATTCCTGGAGTACCTTTAGCTATGATATCCAGACGGACATTTTTGGCCAAAGGAATGTTTTTGGAGTGAACCTTCAAAATGGCCTCACGTCCCCGAACATCAGGATTATCCACTGAAATCTGCCTATCAAAACGGCCAGGTCTCAGAAGGGCTGAATCCAAGACATCAGGTCGGTTTGTGGCAGCAAGTAGAATAATATTGTCCGTTGTTTCAAAGCCGTCCATTTCGACGAGGAGGGCATTCAAAGTTTGCTCTCTTTCATCATGACCGCCACCCAAACCAGCGCCTCGTTGGCGACCAACGGCATCCAACTCATCAATAAAAATGATACATGGTGAATTTTTCTTGCTCTGTTCGAATAAATCACGAACACGACTAGCACCTACACCAACAAACATCTCAACAAAGTCAGCACCACTTAGGCTATAGAAAGGAACTCCAGCTTCACCAGCAACAGCTCTAGCCAATAGGGTTTTTCCAGTTCCTGGGGGTCCTACTAAAAGTGCGCCCTTAGGAATCTTGCCACCAAGTTTCTGGAAACGATTGGGATGCTTCAGATATTGAACAATTTCTCTAAGCTCATCTTTGGCTTCTTCACAACCAGCCACATCTCTAAAAGTGGTTGCTGGTTTTTCTTGATCAATGATTTTTGCCCGACTTTTGCCAAAGGAAAATATACCTTTTGTTCCGCCACCGCCAGATTGCATACGGCGCATGAGGAAGAACCAGAAAAAGATGATCAGGAACCAGGGTAATATCTGAAAGAGATAGTCTACCCAGTCGCGGGTCTCATCCTGAAATTCATAAACAATCCCCATGGCATCCCATTCTGCAGTGACATCACTATCAATAGTTGGAGATAGTACGACCCAGAATTTCATGTAATCCTTACTAACACCATTTATAACAGTGGTTTCAGGAATTTTCAGTGTTCCATGAAATTGATTCTTCTTTAATACGGCGGTTTCAATTTTTCCGTCTATGAGCAAGGCCCTGTATTCGGTATAACCCAACTTTTGAATGTGTTCAGTATCAGTTTTTAAAACCTGGGCGAAGATAAATACAGACATGAGGATCACGACCCACAGCAGAGTTGTTTTCAAACCCTTTTGCCAGTTCTCATTTCCCTCAGTTGGACGAGTAATCTTAATATTCGTGGATTTTTTTACTGGTTTAGATTCAGGTTTACGAGTGTTTTTGTGTCTTGAATCTCTTTGATCTCTTTTGTCTCTGTTACCTCGATTGTCCCTATTCCCACGGTTGTCTCGGTTGTCCCTATTGTCACGTTGATTGCGACTATCTGCTTTATTGTAGGGTTTTCTTGGCGGTCTACGACGTTGATTTGAGTTTTTATCGTTACGACGAGGAGAATTATCCTGATTTCGAGGACGTCTCTCCTGATTCTTATTTGATTGATTGTCTGCGTTCATGGTATCCTTTTACAAATTCATATTTACAGGAAATGCCCAGATTGAAGGTAGGTTCCTGAATTTTTGGTCTAGATCCAATCCGTAGCCTACAAGAAACCTGTCTGCAACTTCAAAACCCACATACTCAGCTTCAAATTCGAGCTTGAGACATTCAGGTTTAAATAGCAGAGAGGCAAAGGCAACAGAGGCTGGTTGGTTTTCTAGAATTCTATGTTTCAAAAATCGGGCTGTCAATCCGCTGTCAATGATATCTTCAACTATAATCACATCTCTGTCAGTGATAATACAGCTAATATCTTTTAGAAGTCGAACTGTCCCTGAGGATTGGGTTCCAGAATGATATGAGGAGACCTTGATAAAATCGATTTCACAATCAATATCAAGTCTTTTGGCCAGATCTGCTAAGAAGAAGACAGAGCCATTCAAGACACCGATAAGGATCGGTACTTTACCAGCGTATTCAGTGGATATTTGTTTGGCTAGTTCATCAACTCTCTTCTCGATAACATCTTTTGAAAAGATTTCTTCTAATACCTGGCCGGTATATTTACCCATATTTTCCACTACTCGCGTATTCATTCAAACGTTCCCTTTTGAAATTGAAACTTTATACAGTGCTTTAATCTATTTTCTTTGATTACTTCTTCAGAAATTAATGCGGAATGGGCCGTACGAATACCAGGTATCCAAACAAGTTCACCATCTCGCTCAACAATTGGATAATACTCTTTCAGATGAGGAGCAACTCGACTTGATTGCAGAATTTTGAACACAGAAACCAATCTTCCTGTGGCATCCACCACCATTTTATCGCCAGACTCAACTACACGAGTACGATATGATTCAGAGTTGTGCTCAACCCATAAATACGCTGGATCGTGAATATGATCATTAAGGAGTGAGGTGCTAAATTCAAAATGAAAGAATGGAAACCTGTTCTCACTGTTGATTGACAGTGATGTTTTGGACCATTGATAATCAGATCTTTTAAATAGCGTTATTCCCCCTCTATCCCGGTAGGCCGTCACCGAAGTCGGAAGCTGAATTTCCTTACCAATTGCTTCATCTCCATACAACGATTTCAAAGCATTGAAATGATTGGATGAGATTCCTTGTGGCATCATAGAAATTAATTGAAAAGCTCTGTCAAAAATCGCCTTTTGAATCGGCGAAAAATAGTCGGGGAGCTTACCCAATCCTAATGCTATTTTCGGAGCATAATCTGATCTAAACCCTTTTATATCAACATCTTCTATACTTGTTTCTATCAAACCATTTATGGTCTGACCCTCACGCAATATTCCCTCTACGGATGTTCTTAGACGGTGATCAATATCTATGCTGAGAGCAGGAATTACATTTGCCCTGATATTATTTCTTAAAAAGGAGATATCTTCATTTGATTGGTCAGTTCGATATTCAAGCTCATGAGTTTTCGAATAGGCATCGATCTCATCGCGTGTGTATCGCAACAGAGGTCGGATATAACCACCATTGCACTCGCTGATTCCTGATAATCCTTGAATACCGCTTCCTTGATAGATATTCATCAGGATGGTTTCAATCTGATCATCAAAATGCTGACCTGTAGCTACGAAGTCATAGGCAAGTTGGTCCTTGAGACTCATAAAAGCGGATCGACGTCTAACGCTGCCAGCTTCTTCCAGGCTCAGGGCATTTTGTTTTGCATATGCCTCAATGTCTTCAGTTACTAAATGTACTGGATAACCAAGATCTGTACCCACTTGCTCAATAAATTCCCTATCTGTATCACTTTCTACACCGCGAAGCTGATGATCAAAATGGACGACGCTGATTTCGAGATTTTTGATTTGGGTGAGTAGATGTAGGAGAACTGTTGAATCAACACCCCCTGAACAGGCGACCAAGACCTTGAGATTGGGTCTATACCAGTCAGATGAATAGCAATACTTACGAAATACTGTTTTGCTTAGCATAATAAAAAAGCGACCCTATTCAGATCAATAGTGTCGCTTTGTTTTCATTCATATTTTGTGAGATGATTATACCTCGTCAAAGAACCAATCACCTAAGGATTGAATTTTCTGCTCATAGGAATTTGGATACATAAACCATGTTGCTGCAGAAATTGAACTCAGAAGTGAGTTTCCATCTTGCGGAGTGAAACAGAATCCAACCAATTCCTTACCGCCATCGATAAGCTGGAGACTTGGGGCAGAAACTACTGTTTGATTCAAAATGCGACCATAATGTCCATGATCACGTCCAAAAGAAAAGACCTGACTAGATAGTTTCTTCTCGGTTATCGCTACCAGAGGGTTCTTTTCAAATATTTCCATAACCTGGCTCATGGTCATGGCTTCTTTCATCTTAATATTGAAGTGCACAATGTGCATATATTGTGTATTCAGTTTCATGGCAGATGAGAATATATTCACATCATAACCTAACGTTTTAAACAGGTTAGCTGCATCCTTGGCATGATGTGTACCGTATCGCTCTGAGCTGTGATGACCAACTTCTGGAGCTGGTATAAAATCGTTGGCTTGACTTAAGTCATTTGCCCTACGAATCATCACAAAACGTCCATCCATCAGGTTTTCTGGATCACCATTGTGCATCCCAATGGTTTTTACCAGGGATGAGAGATTGTGGGTATTGCACGATACGACCTGAAGGAAGCGATCTTCTCCATGAACAAGGGCCTCATCATTGACTCCACGTGCATATGGTTTACCAAAGCCAGTTTCACTACCCTGTGCGATAAATCCCAGGGTGTTGTGATCAAAATTATGGTAGTACTTGACTTTATTTTTATGACCAACACCTTTGGGAGTACAATCAATGACTACTGCTGCTCTATCAATCGCTTCAACTGTAGAAAAGGCAGGTGCTAAACCAATATCCTGAAAGCCTTCAAATGCTTCCTGATCAGTTACCAGACGTGCCCCACGTTTAAGTAAGCGAAGGACCTTGGCGTGTTCGCTCTTAAGTGGAGTTCGTTTGTGAAAAGTAATTTCATCAATCCCGAGACTCGCTTTATAGTCAGACAATAATCCAATGAGTGGCTCACCAATTGTGCCCGTACCTACAACGTGTACAATTTTCTTAGACATTTCGAACTTCCCCTACTTTTTTTGGTCAATAAGCTCTTTTAGGAGTGTCATCTCCTGATTTAAATGATCCACTTTTTTATTCATATACCAGATGAAACCAAAGATCCCTAGCCATATAAAACCATATGCTAGAAACAAATATACAAAGGCGTCCATTTATAAAATCTCCATTTCTTTGAACTGCTTATTTAAAGTGTCTTCAAGCGTCAATAATTGATATCGTTTGCGAATCAAATACACATACAGGAGTGTAAATGTTGCCAGTGAAAACATAAATGCGAAAAACATTGGAGCAGCCAAACTGCCTTCACTACTGGCCATGACAGCCTTAGGATGTTGCGTTTCCCACCAGCGAATTGAATAATAGACAATAGGAACATCAGTGAACCCGATAATTCCTACCACGGCAGAAAGGTTTGCTCGTTTGCTCCCATCGGGCAGATAGCGACGCAACATGAGAAAAGCGACATAGATGAGCCACAATATCAATGATGATGTCAGACGCACATCCCAGGTCCACCAGATTCCCCACACCGGTTTGGCCCAGATGGGACCTGTAATCAAAACCAGAGAGATGAAGAGGACACCAATTTCAGCTGATGCGACTGAAATGAGTTCGTATTTACGATTCCTGGTTGCCAGATAGGCGACACTCCCACAGAAAACGACAAAGAACGCCAGGAAACCAAGCCAGGCGCTTGGAACATGGAAATAGAATATCCTTTGAGCAATCTGCTCCGCGGGATTGGAAGCCTTTATCTGAGGCACCCACTGAAATATTAAATAGATGCTTACTGAAAAAGCGATGAGTAGAATAATGAGTAATATTTTATCAATTTTGGATCTCATGAATTGCCTTTAGTATTTTGACTTGGGTTGTTCATCCTAATCTTCAAGAATGAAATCAAATAGCATATAGGAAAGGGTAAAAAATATGACATCAAATGCCCCTACCCTCAAAAGAAGTGGGTAAAAAGCTTCTGTCACTTCACCACTCAAGACCATACCTGTCAAGGTAACCGACCAAATGATGATGGGTGAAACCAGCGGCCATAGCAAGAGTGACAGCAGAATCTGTTGATTCCTGGTATGTACCGCTACAGCGGATAGAATGGTTCCCAGACTAGTAAACCCTATTGTCCCAGCCAATAAAACCGGTATAAGTCTGAACATCCCTAATGAAAGTTGCAGATCGTAGAAGATGATGAAAATGGGAAAGATCAATGCCTCAAACATGAGCATGATGATGGTAACACTAAAAAATTTCCCGACATATATCTGTCCGCCATCAACGGGCATAAGGGCCATTGCGCGGAGGTTTCCGTTTTCCTTCTCCAGAGCAAAGGACTGGTTCAGACCAAACATACCTGAAAAGACAAATGCCACCCAGAGGAGTCCTGGAGCGATTTCAAGCATGACCAGCCTGGATACTTCAAAAGTAAAATTAAAGATGACAAAAATCAGCAAGGAGAATATCCACATAGCCAGAATACTCTCTTTTGATCTGAACTCCATCCGCAGATCTTTTTTCAGAATTGATATCGCAGTACGCATCATAAATCTATGCCTCCAGTATCTGCACTGAAGAATTTCTCTCGAATGGCATCTGGATTTGTATCGGCTATCAAGCCATCCTTGACAATCTTATGCTTTGAAATTACAACATATCGATCTGAGAGTTCAGTTGCCGTATGGAGGTCATGAGTTGTCAACAATATGGTACGACCCATTTCCTTTTGCTTTTTTAACAAGGTAATGAGCATGCCAATGGCATGTTGATCAAGACCTGTAAATGGCTCATCCAGGAGCAGTAGGGATGGTTCATGCAACAAAGCCCTGGCAATGGTCAGGCGTTGGGTCATGCCCCTACTGTAGGTCGCTACGAGATCGAAACGACGGTGTGTGAGTTCAACATCATTGAGGACTGTCTCAACACGCTGTTTTGCATTAGGTATATTGTAGATGCGACTATAATACTCAAGGTTTTCAATGGCAGTCAAATTGCCATAAAGAAACATCTCATGAGATATGACAGCGAGTTTTGCCTTGTTCTCACGATCGCTGGGATCTGTCCCAAAGAGTTTTACTTCACCCTCGCTGGGTCTTGAAATCCCGCTGATAATATTGAGGAGTGTTGTTTTACCAGCACCATTGCGACCAAGAATGCTTACAAACTCTCCAGATTGAACAGAGAATGAAACACCCCTGAGCGCAATAATACGCCCAAAATCTTTGGATATAGCTAGGACTTCTAGAGCGGGTACGCTCAAATTATTTGATCCGATCCAATGTTTTGTATACAGAGACAAGACGGTAGAGAAGTTTCTCCTTGTCTTCTGCATCTACTGAAGAGTCCCCTAGCTTTGCATATTGTTTCAGAAGCTCAGATTTCTGTTTTTTCAACATCTCTATGGATTCGTGTTTCAAGTCCTCGCTTTGTTGAGTCACAGAGACAAATAGAGAAATTAGAATTGCCATAATAAGAACGCCAGCAATGGCCAGTTCAACATTGGTATCAATTCTATTCTCGATGACTATTTTCCCGGTATTTTGCTGCTCTGAATGATTGTGATCATCTGTACCAGATTCGGACATGCCATGACCTGAAACCTCAAACTCTAACATGGTTCCAGCTTTGACACCCTCGATTGCATAGATAGCAAGACCATTTTCGCTGTCGGTGCCTTCACGTGAAAGCCCAGGAGCTGAAATGGATAGATCCAGAGGCATGGTATAGACATGAAAATGTTCAATATCATAGCCAACCAATTCAGTGAGAGAGGTTCCATTTGGATCATATGCTGTATAGTATGACGCATCTATTTCAGAAATGCCCGGTTTAATGGGGTTTGGTAGTACCTGACCATTATCAGAATCTATGGGGCCCGTCCTCACTGGCATAGTACCACTTTTAAATGTCAAATTTTCTAACTCAGTAACATTTTCTGGAACGTGCACTTTTGCTAAACCGGGAGATGCCGAAAAAGTCACGGGAGGTGCTGACATATTTTCAAGTATAATACGTTTCTGGATGTACAGCTTATCTTCAAATCCATATATAACAAAAAATGGCACTGATACATTCACATCATGGATTGTTTCGCTGGTTTCATAAACTGTCAAAGATGTTTCCCAGGCAGTTACGCCAGGGGTAGGTACAAACATGGCAGAATAGTTAACACCACCCAGGGTTGCACGTACCAGGTATTGACTCTGACTACTGGAGGCTACATCACTGAAAGTAGTTGATTTAGATACATTTGAAGCCGAAGCAACCTCAGCCATACCTGCAGTAAGATCAATGAGAGCAACACGGTCAGCATTACCAGATTCGTTTTTTGTTCCATTAATAATATTAACACGGAGATCACCGGCCAAGCCTAAACCCATCACCAGTTGCAATATAAGGAGTTGCAGAATTAATCGCGACTTCATGACAACCCCTTTCCGCATTTCATGCAGAATTTGGCCTCGGAAAGGTTCTCCGCACCACATTCAGTGCAAAAAATAGCGGTCTGGGTTTTCGACCCCTTTTTATTCTTTTTCTTCTTTTTGCCTAAATGTTCTATATCGTTCTGTATACGATCCATGAGTTTACTGGATTTTTGGTTTTCCAGTTTCTCCATAACCCGACCTGCTTCACTGAGAAATGAAGTCCGAATAGTTTTAAAATCTTTTTCACTCAAACGTCCCATGGCAAAATCAAATTCAAGATCTGCAATATTACCATAAACTCGCTGCTTTCTTTCTGCCAGCTCTTCAACTTCCATATGGAGTGAAACCCAGGTACTGTCTTTTTTGAATAGAGGCATGACAATCCACACAAGAAAGGCAAGCCCTGTGAGATAAGCTAAATAACTCATTATTGGGCTCCCCCCTTCGACTCACGCAGATTTGGAAGCATGGCGAATAAAGTTCCTATACCCAGAATAAATGCACCGATCCAAACCATGCTAACAAATGGATTTCTATAAACCTGAACGATGACTTTTGTTCCATCATTGCTCATACCTGAGAGTACAGCATAGATATCCTCGCGGAATGTTGAATAGATATCTACTTCCGTTGAGGGTTGATCTGAAGCGAAATAGAATCTTTTCTCAGGATTAATAACATCAATAAGTCGATCATTTCTGTACATTTCCAACTCAAGGGTTTGGGATGAGTAGTTCTCATTCTGATCTTCAGTTATTTTGATGGCATTAAAGGTATAAGGACCCAAATCAAACGAGTCTCCCTCACCTACTTCAGCCCGTGTCTCAGAGTTAAAAGCATTTCCAGTAAAACCTATGAACATGACCACCATGGCAGCATGGATCAAATAACCACCATATCTACGTGTATTTTTCCGAGAGAGCATATACATGGCCTGGAAGAAATTCTCACTTGAATTTTTTCTCCGAATGTTAGCACCCTTTACAAATTCCACAACAATGGTCCACATCACAAAAAAGGAAATGGCAAAGGAACCCAGAGCCCAGCCATCGCGCACACCAAGGGCAAGCAACACAACAACCAGAATAACGCTACCTAATATGGGCCACCCGAAACTGCGCTTGAGGGTTTCCACAGAGGTATGTCGCCACGCTAATAGTGGACCAACACCTGTTAGCAACAGAAGTGCAAGACCGATAGGAATCATGATATTGTTGAACCAGGGAGGTCCTACTGTAATCTGATCACCAGTAAATAGTTCGCTAATGACAGGGAACATAGTTCCCCACAAGACTGCAATGGTAGCTAGAAGGAATAACAAATTGTTAAATAGGAATCCACTTTCTCTGGAAACCAATGATTCCATCTCTTCATCCGGTTTTAAATCCTTGCGGCGATACAATAGTAGTGTGACACTGAAAATTAATCCCATGCCTAAAAAGATTGCGAAGGCTGGTCCTAAACCGGAGTTGGCAAATGCGTGAACAGAACTCACAATACCACTACGAGTGAGGAAGGTTCCAAAAATAGCAAGCAAATATGTGGCAATCACCAGAGCCATGTTCCATACTTTTAGCATGCCCTTGCGCTCTTGAATCATCACAGAGTGCAGGTAGGCAGTAGATGTCAACCAGGGTAATAAGGAAGCGTTCTCCACAGGATCCCAGGCCCAATAACCACCCCAACCGAGCTCAACATAGGCCCATTTTCCGCCCAGCACGATTCCAACAGCCAGAAATCCCCAGGTTGTAAGCGCCCAGCGTCTGGTGGTATGAATCCACCCTGCTCCAAGCTTACCAGTAATCAGAGCTGCAATTGCAAAGGCAAATGGGACAACAGAACCGACATACCCAATAAACAGAACTGGTGGATGGATAATCATTGCAGGATGTTGGAGTAATGGATTTAAACCATGACCATCACGAGCAGTAAACTCCTGAAGGGTGTTTCCAAATTCCTGGTAAAGTGTCTGGAATGGATTTGAAATGAAGACACTCAATATTGAGAAGAAGATCATGTTACTTGCCATTGCAAAGAGAACATATGGCATAAGATCATTATTCTTATGGCGATGCTGATATGCGACAATAGCGGTGAATATGGTTACTATCCAGGTCCACAGTAGTAATGAGCCGTTATGACCAGCCCATAATGCCACAATCTTATAAAACATGGGCAATGCAAAATTTGTGTTGCTGGCGACATACTCAATGGAGAAGTCACTGGTAACCAACAGATATTCAAGAGCAAGCACAGCAAGTGTTGTTACTGCAAAAGCGGCATAGGCGCCTCTCCTGGCAGCTTCTAAAAGCCCTCTACGCTTGGTCACTCCTGCCGCCAGGGCGGTGAGTGCGGTAAATACGCTTACCGGGAACAGAAAAAATAAAAGGATATTTCCTAAATCAGCCATTTAACTAAATCCTAACTATATGTGTTTAAATCTCGGGGGAAGAATAATCGGCTTCATACTTAGAAGCACATTTTGCCTGGATACGTTCAGCATTGAACACACCATCTTGTTGCAGTTTGCCTGAAACAATAACTTCGGCATCCATATCATTGTTAAAAGTATCTGGAATTGGATCCTTACCTATATAATGAATCTGCAGTTCAGAATTTCCTTCAACGATGACGAAATCAAGGTCAAGATTATTTCGAACGATACTGCCTTTCTTTAAATCACCATTGACCTTGAGCGTCAAAGAATGAGCCCGTGATCCCAACATCTGAACCTCACTCACACTCTTTGAGTATGACATCGTAGTGTCTTCTTTCATACCCTGAATTGCCAGCACAATCACTGCGACGATGATGACTAGTGAGCCTATTACAAATTTAAGTTTCTTACTATTCAATGGATGTAACTCCTATTTATGATTTAAACATATTCATAATTTTTTCTTTCCAGGACAATGGATGTGGCTCAAGATGCACTGGATAGACTTCGATGTGTTCACCCCTGAGTATCTTTCCTGGATTGTCTTTGAGCAGTAAATCTGCATACTCAACGCCGTATCTCTCTGATAACCAGTCATATCCAGGTTTTGAGTAAAGCGCTCTGGCTTGTAAATTGTGACTATCACTTCCAACCAAATGCACTGCATCTTTATCAAACAGAAAATTTGCCAGTTTCTCACTGCTCGGTCCCAGGCTGCCCATAAATGATCCAATATCTAATTGGGTTGGGCATCCCATATTGATCAACTCTTCCAACCTTTTCGGATCCCTTTGCCAGGGTTTAATACGTTCTGGATGGGCAATGATGGGTATAACACCCTTGCGGGTGATCTCATAAATGATTCGCTCAAGATTATTTGGTACTGAATGAAATGAGAATTCAAGCAGGAGATATTTGCCGCCAATAAGGACATCAAGTTCATCAAGAATGATGGGCAGCATATCCTGGTATCGAACTTCTGCAGCAATGGTGATCTCAATGGGAAGTTCATGGGCTTTGATAAGCTCCATAACCGTTTGCGTGCCCTTTTCAATCTTAGCTTTCCACTCTCCGGTCCCCTTGATAATATCAGCTTCATATAAATGCGGGGTTAGAACGAGATGTTCAACACCCTGCCTCACTGCCTCTTTTAGCATAGATAGTGCCATGTCGTCATTTTTGGCACCATCATCTACTGCTGGAAGCATGTGATTGTGAATATCTATAATCTTGGGAATAAAGACCTCTTAGAAAACTGGGGTTTCAGTATAGGTTCCGTAAACAACTTTCATCGCATCAACCATCTCACCAAGCGTTGCTGACTGGCGTACGGCTTCAAGGAGAGGTGGCATCACATTGGTTCCAGATTCACATGCCCGAGTAAGATCAGCGAGTGCTTTATCTGTACTGGATTGAGTTCTGGTAGACCTGAGCGATTTAACCTTGGATACCTGATTTTCTTCGACTGATTTATCAATTTTGAGAACTGGGATATCAATTGTCTCATTTTCACGAATAAATGCGTTAACACCAACGATAAGTCGTTTTTTCTCGTCGTACTTACGAGCCACATCATAGGCGGCTTTCCCAATTTCACGCTGGAAATAGCCTACTTCGATGGCTGCAACGACACCACCCAATTCATCTATGGTATCAAAATATTTCTCTGCTTCAGCTTCCATCTTATCCGTCATGGCTTCTACATAATACGAGCCACCCAGAGGATCGATGGTAGATCCAACGCCAGTTTCATAGGCAATGACTTGTTGCGTCCTGAGAGCAATCTCAACACTTTTCTCAGTTGGTAATGCAAGGACTTCATCCATAGAGTTGGTATGGAGCGACTGTGTACCACCCAAAACGCCAGCAAGTGCCTCATAGGCGGTCCTGACGATGTTATTCTCAGGTTGTGGTGCAGTCAGACTATGCCCAGCAGTTTGTGTATGGAAACGGAGCATCCAGGATCGTGGATCCTTGGCACCATATTTTTCCTTCATACGTTTGGCATAAATTCGTCTAGCGGCACGAAATTTTCCGATTTCCTCAAAGAAATCTATATGTGAATTAAAAAAGAAACTCAGACGTCTGGCAAACTTGTCTACATCCAATCCCCTCTCGATGGCAGCCTCTACATAGGCAAATCCATCAGCGAGGGTAAATGCCAACTCCTGCGCAGCAGTTGATCCAGCTTCACGGATATGGTATCCGGATATGGAAATCGTATTGTACGCTGGCATGTGATCAGTACACCATTCAATCATATCGGTGATGATATGCATGGATGGCTCAGGTGGAAAAATGAATTCTTTTTGAGCTATATATTCCTTGAGAATATCATTCTGCAGTGTGCCATGCAGTTTATCAGATGAAACACCCTGTCGCTCTCCAACAACCACGTACATGGCAAGTAGAATGATAGCCGGACCATTGATGGTCATGGAAGTTGAAACCTGGTCAAGTGGAATTCCATCAAACAGAGTCATCATATCGTCAATGGAGTTGATTGAAACACCGCAATGCCCAACTTCACCAAGTGAAAGCGCATGATCTGAATCATAACCCATGAGCGTGGGCATATCAAATGCGACACTCAGTCCAGTTTGGCCTTGCTCCAACAGAAATTTGAATCTTTTATTGGTATCCTCAGGAGTTCCAAAACCGGCAAACTGTCTCATGGTCCATAAACGACCTCGATACATATTTGGATGAACACCTCTTGTGAAAGGGTATTCACCAGGGAATCCAATCTTCTCGTTATATTGATCTAAATTCTGATTCTCTTCATCTGGTAGATATAATAAATCATTGGATAATCCTGAAACCGTATCGTAGTCATATTCACGCTCTTTGGATTCAGAAACTTTCTGTTTCCAACGTTTCAGGCTATCCTGGTAGGATTGATCTGGCATAGTTGAACCCACTTCTGATAATTATCTAGTCAATTCAAGAATTGAAGCTGCAACTTCTTCAGATGTCAGCTTCACTTCGGCTAATAATTGCGCCCGTGATCCATGGGTCACAAATCTATCTGGTAAGGTGTGCGCATGTATCCTGGCACAATTTTCAACGGGTTCGGCATATGCTTTTATGGTCTGTGCAAGGCTCCCCGGATAATTGTTCTCTTCAATGACAACAATGTGCTTGTTGGAAGTCATGAGAGATAAAAGCATATCCTCGTCAAAAGGTTTGATAAACTTGGCATCGATATAGCTGGCCTTCACACCCTCAGCATCAAGTATTTTGACTGCTTTATCAGCTACAGGATTCATGGAACCTACTGCGACAATTGCGATGTCCTTGCCTTCTGAGAGCAACTCCCATTTCCCGATTTCTACCGCCTTACTTTTAATTGATTTTCTATTTATCACTGCTGAGGCTTTTGGATAGCGGATAAAGAAAGGGCCGTCCTCGTGCTCAAGGGCTGTTTGCATGACGTGGCGCAACTCTTCTCCATTGCGAGGAGCAGCCACGACTACACCTGGAATACTGGAGAGATATGATAAATCCAGGACACCGTGATGCGTGGGACCATCTTCACCTACAAGTCCTGCACGATCCAGCATAAATATGACGGGTAATTTCTGAACTGCAATATCATGCACTAACATGTCATATGCCCGTTGCAGAAATGTAGAGTAAATCGCCACAAAAGGCTTTAACCCACGCGCAGCCAATGCGGCTGCAAACGTTACTGCATGGCCTTCGGCGATTCCTACATCGTAGAATCGATCAGGATGCGCATCTGAAAAACCTGATAATCCAGTACCTTCTCTCATGGCTGCCGTGACTGCCACAATACGTTTATCCTTTTTTGCCAGCGCTGTGAGTTCATCTCCAAACACATTCAGAAAAGGTGGCACTTCTTTCTTGGCACTCGACTGACCTGGTTTTGCAGCTGGACCAATACCATGGAATTTTACAGGATTTTCTTCTGCCTGAGCAAAGCCTAGACCCTTTTTGGTGATGATATGCAATAAAATTGGAGTATTAATATCTTTAATATTTTCCAGGGTAGAAATTAGCAGGGGTAAATCATTACCATCAATGGGACCAAAATATCGAATTCCCATTTCGTCAAAAATAACACCAGGGACCAACAGATTCTTGAGACTTTCCTCAACCTTCTTCATTCCCGTTCTAATGGTATTTTTTCCGATGGGTAGTTTGCCAGTAACATTCCAAAGCTCGTCTCTGACACGGTTGTACAATGGATTGGTTGTAATTTTTGAGAGGTATTTGGACATTGCTCCAACATTAGGTGAAATGGACATTTCATTGTCATTGAGAATGATCATCATCCGGGTTCTCAGATGCCCCAAATTATTTAATCCTTCAAATGACAATCCACCTGTCAGTGCTCCATCACCAATCACAGATACAACCTGATGATTTTCACCCTTTATATCTCGAGCGATAGCAAAACCAACACCTGCAGAAATGGATGTTGATGCATGCCCTGCACCATAAATATCATGGTCACTTTCCAGGGGCTTACAGAAACCAGAGATGCCACCATATTGGCGGATGGTTTTCAGGGCTTCTCTACGCCCCGTTAAAATTTTATGAGCATATGCCTGATGACCTACATCCCATATGATCTTGTCATTTGGTGAATCAAATACTTTATGGAGAGCCACAGAAAGCTCAACAACGCCTAGGGTTGGTGCTAGATGACCACCTGTTTCCGAAACCACCTCAATGGTGTAATCGCGAACTTCCTGGCACAACTGTACCAAATTTTCTTCAGATAGTGATTTAACATCGGCTGGAGAATCTATGGTTTTCAGTAATTTATATTTATCCGACATGGATAGGTTACCTCGATTTTAAAACGATTTCATCCACAAAATATTTATGAATGCCTGAGTCTTCCGTCAGCTCAGGATGAAAAGATGCAACCAACACATTGTCCTGTCGCATAAGCACAGGATCAGCCCCAAAAACAGCCAATGACTGCACAGTGGGTTTGATTTCACGAAATTTAGGAGCGCGAATAAAAATCGCCTCAAAATCGTGATCCAACATAGTGGGGATTATCAGGGATGTTTTGAATGATTCAATTTGACGTCCATAAGCATTACGTTCAGCCTTATAATCAATCTTATTAAAACAATGAACTCTCTCATCATCTACCTGTTGACCCAGAAGTATTGCCCCAGCGCAAGTCCCAAACACGGGCATTGTTTCCAAAACCACATTCATAGGTTCCCACAAACCCTCTTCTTCAAGAAGCAGGGTCATGGTGGTGGATTCTCCACCAGGGAGAATCAATGCATCAATGAGCTTCAGATCTTCAGGTTCACGAACGGCTCGACACTTAATACCTAGCTTGCCCATACTGAATGCATGCTTGGCGAAGCTGCCCTGTAAGGCTACAACACCAATCGTTAACTCATCATATTCAGGTCGAACAGTCAAAATGGGTCCCTACCAACCTCTATCTTGCATTCTATCTTCTGGATTGATTTCAATCATATCTAGGCCCTTCATGGCCTTTCCAAGACCTTCGGAAATCTCTGCCAGTTTTTCGGGTTTATCATAAAATGTTGCAGCTTGAACGATAGCCTTTGCCATGGCTTCTGAGTCCTCAGATTTAAAGATGCCTGATCCCACAAAAATTGTTTCAGCACCAAGCTGCATCATAAGGGAAGCATCGGCTGGTGTTGCGATACCACCGGCTGAAAAATTTGGTACAGGTAGTTTGCCGGTCTTGGCGACTTGAGCTACTAGATGGTAAGGTGCGCCCATATTTTTAGCGGCTGCCATAAGTTCATCAGTTCTCAATATGCTCAAGTTGGCCATCTCAGTTGTAATGGTACGCATGTGACGAACCGCTTCAACAATATTTCCTGTGCCAGGTTCACCTTTGGTTCTGATTAGGGCAGCACCCTCTCCAATTCGACGTAAAGCTTCCGCAAGATTTGTGGCTCCACAGACAAAAGGAGTTTTAAAGTCATGCTTCCAGATATGATTAGCTTCATCAGCGGGAGTCAATACTTCACTTTCATCGATATAATCGATTTCAAGTGCTTCAAGAATCTGAGCCTCAGCAAAATGACCAATACGACATTTGGCCATAACGGGTATAGAAACAGCCTGCTGAATTTCTTTTATCATTTTTGGATCAGAAGCTCGTGCGATTCCCCCATCCCTGCGGATATCGGCTGGAATTCTCTCTAGTGCCATCACGGCCACTGCTCCTGCTTGTTCTGCAATTTTTGCCTGCTCAGGTGTGGTGACATCCATAATCACGCCACCCTTGAGCATTTCAGCTAACCCTGTTTTTACTTCAAACAGTTCATTTGTCATTTTCATAATCTCCAAAAACTAATAATGTCAATATTACACACGTGATTCCACGTGTAAGTTATTCAAATGTTCAACGACTTCTTCAATAAGATCATCTGGTGAGGAGGCACCTGCTGATACTCCTACTGATTCTGCCATATCAAACCAGCTTTCCTGAATATCATTGGCATTTTCAACCATATATGACCGTGGATTTAAAGAAAGTGATACTTCATGCAATCGTTTTGTGTTGGCACTTGTAAAGGAGCCTACTATGATCATTACATCTGAAATGGGTGCAATTTCTTTGATCTGCCCCTGATTTCTTCTGGTGGGGAAACAAACGGTATTTACAAATCTTAAATCAAAAATTTTCATAGAGAGGATGCCAATAATTTCCTGGACATTCTCTATCATCTGAGTGGATTGTGAAACAACACCAGCCTTCTTCATCCTTGGGAGGGCCTCTGCCTCTGCGATTGAGGCTATGATGATCGCTTCTGTGACTTGAGCCCTGATGGCAACCACTTCATCGTGCCCGTGATCACCAATAATGATCAGCTTTCTGCCTTCTACATCGAGCTTTTTAATCTCGTCATGAATCTCATGCACCAAGGGACAGGTAGCGTCTACAATAGTGAGATCCTTCCTGCCGGCTTCAACCCATAATTCTGGAATGGTGCCATGTGCCCTAAAAAGGACTGGAGCATTCTTTACTTCAGCAAGTGAGTCAACTACTTTCACATTTTCTTGGGCCAGGTCTTTCACCACACGTTCATTATGAACAATATCCCCCAACATATAAACTTTGCCATGTTCCTGAGCCACTTCACGAGCTTTTTCAATAGCGTCTCTTACACCGAAGCAAAAGCCAGCATCCTTAGCGACTCTAATTTTCAAATGATCAGACATTTTCGTCCCAAAGGTTGATCGTTTCGATGGTTTTCTTGACTATTGAAACAGCTGCCTCTTCCAAAGTTCCTTCTACATGACAGCCTGCAGCAAAGGCATGTCCACCTCCGCCAAAAGATTGGGCGACTGTATTAATGGGGATTTTGCCCTTGGATCTAAAACTCACATCAACCTTTTGACCTGACATTTTGGTGATAGATATTCCAACCTCAACTCCCTTGATGGATCGAATAAAGTCCGAAAGTGAGTTCATGTCATCAGGAGCAGCTCCCAGAGAAGCAATATCGTCAAAATCAATGATGGACCAGGCCAATCGCCCCTCGCATTCGTACTTCAACTCGCTGAGAAGCTTTTGAATGACCTGAAGTCTACCAGGCGTATTCAAATCTTCATATAGATAGACATATAGCTCATAGGGTTTTACACCGGCTGATACCAAACTGGCTGCAGCCAATAGGGTTTCAGGATCTGTATTATTAAATCTGAAATTTCCAGTATCGCTCATCATGGCTGAATAAATGGGGATAGCAATCTCCGTGCGAGAATTTGCCTGTTCATCCATGGAATTAATAAGATCATAGATAAGCACACCAGTTGAGCTGGCAGTGGGAAAATCGTATTGTACATCAAACTGGGATTTATCACCTGGATGGTGATCAATACTCACCTTCGTAATATCCATCGATTGGAGATTTTTTCCCAGTTCCATCAGGCGATCATAATGACCAATATCAAAGGCGATGAATATATCAGAATCTGCAATGAGTTCTGCATGTTGAGCCGTATCATAAACGTGAATTTCGCCTGGCGTGGGTAGAAATTCAAGGTTGACGCGTAGAGGTGATGGATTCAGGATGTGAACCGTCTTACCAATCGATGTTAAATACCGGGCTAAGGCTAACTCAGATCCAACTCCATCTGCATCTGGTTGTAGATGCGTGGAGAATACAAATTTATCATTATCAACCAGCAAAGTCCGTAGGACTTCCCAGTTTCTTAGCTCCCCAGTTCTATCAAGACTCATTTATGTAAAAATACCTCTAAAAATATCTTCAATTTCACTTCATCGAATTACCCTCGAATCCGAAACATTGAATATATTCGTTAACCTACCAGATACAAACGATTCAGGAATCAGATCAATAAAAACCAAGCTTTTGCAAACATGATATAAATTGGGATGTTTAGGTAGTTTTCAGATTGTATTATGGTCAGAAATATGGGATGAGTAATGGCTGGAAATTGTTCGCATTACAGCAATGATCGGCCGAAAATAAAAATTGTAGAATGATCTCAAGCTAACTGAGTGAGTGCCGCTCCCTTCTAGGAGCACGCCCCATCAATTCTTCCACCGCAAGGGATGGATCTTTATCCTCAAATAATACTTGAAATATTTGTTCTGAGATAGGCATCTCGACACCTGTTTTAGCAATAAGCTGATGGACAGATCTTGCAGTATTGATACCCTCAGCAACCATTTTCATTTCTTCGAGAATTTCTTTCAACTTTCGACCTTTTCCTAGTTCATAACCAACATGTCTATTCCGGCTATGTGTGCTGAGACAGGTTACAATAAGATCGCCCATTCCGCTTAGACCGGCAAATGTCTGTTCCTTAGCTCCTAGAAATACACCAAGACGAGTCATTTCAAAAAGGCCACGGGTGAGTAAAGCTGCTAAAGTATTGTCCCCATACCCCATTCCAGCCAGGATTCCAGCTGCAATAGCTATAACATTCTTTAATGATCCACCAAACTCTACTCCAAGGATATCCACATTGGTGTATACTCGTAGCGTATCCGACATAAAAGCCTTCTGTACAATCTTTCCTGACGATTCATCTGTACAGGCTGCAACGATGGTTGAAGGCATTTCCTGAACGACTTCTTCAGCATGTGTTGGACCATATAAGGTGGAAATGTTGCCAACAGGGTGGTCTGGAAGTGCGTGTGCAATTACCTGGCTCATTGTTCTCAATGAATCATTTTCAATACCCTTGGCCACATTCACAATGATGGATTCGCTTGCTATTGAGCTGGACAATTTTGAAAGAGTAATCCCCACAGTATGTGAAGGAATAGCTACCAGAATAATCTCTTTATCGCGGATACAGGCTTCCATATCCATGGTAAAACGCAATTCAGAAGGAAGGGAGACTCCTGGCAGATAATCGGGAAGTTCTCGTGTCTCCTGAGCTTGTTTAAAATCTCTCTCAAGATAAAACCAAACATCAACATCATGGCCTTTTTTGAGTAAATGCATCGCTAGAGTCATACCCCAGCTACCAGATCCTACGACTGCAACTTTCATGGAATAAATCCTGTTCTAAAATAAAGAGCCCCTGATCATGACCAGGAGCTCTTTATATTTTATAGCATTATCTTATCTATTCGTAAAGGGCGTCCAGCTTTGCCTTGTAGCGTTCTTCAACTACCCGTTTCTTGATTTTCAGTGTGGGAGTAAGTGTACCATCTTCGACACTGAATTCCTGGGGCAGTATGATAGCCTCTTTAACTGCTTCATAGCCGCTGAAGTTCTCCATAATGCCAGCAACCTCAGTCATAAGCATTTCATATACTTTTGGATTTTCGCATAGTGCTTCAGGAGTCACATCTGTGATCTCATTATCCGCAGCCCATTCACCTACTTCAGTGAAATTTGGAACGAGAATAGCAGAAACGAACTTCCTACGATCACCATGAACCAGAGCCTGTTCGAAGAACTTGCTCATGCAGATTGCACCTTCAATTGGAGCGGGGGCAATATTCTTACCACCAGCCGTGACGATGATGTTCTTCTTACGATCTGTAATTCTTAGATATCCATCCTCGACTATTCCTATATCACCGGTATGGAACCAACCTTCTTCATTGATTGCTTCTCTGGTTCCTGCTTCATCCTTGTAATAACCCTTCATGATATGTGGACCACGTGATAGAATCTCACCATCATCCGCAATCTTGACTTCTACACCATCTATGGTTGGGCCCACAGTACCAAAACGAAAATCATGGGGTGGGTTCAATGTGATAACTGGTGATGTTTCGGAAAGGCCATAGCCTTCAAGAATGGTAATACCAGCAGCATCAAAAAATCTACCGATATCAGCGCCGAGTGGTGCACCACCACTGGCAAACAATTTAAACTGTGTTCCCAGAAGCGCTTGAACCTTGCCAAATACAAGTTTATCTGCACGTTTTTTCTTCTTGGCTAATTTAGGTGAAATGGTTCCAGCATTACGAGCATCAACATACTCAAAACCTGTCTTGACAGCCCAACCAGCAATTTTACGCTTGATAAAAGAACCAGCCGCAAACTTGGCCTGGACCCCAGCGTACATCTTTTCGTAAAGTCTGGGAACTGACATGGCTACAGTAGGATTGACTTCTGACAGGTTAGAAATAACCTGCTCCATCGATTCAGCATAAGTGATATTTGCACCCACGTGTGTACCTACATAATCACCTAGTCGTTCAAAACTATGACTCAGCGGTAGGAAGGATAAGAATTTATCCTCATCACTAATTCCCAGGCGAGCATTGGCAGAAAGGATATTACTTACAAGATTGCTATGTTTTAACATCACACCTTTGGGGTTTCCCGTAGTACCACTGGTATAAATGAGAGTCAAGATATCATCAGGTTGGACGCTAAGAGCCTGAGCTTCATAGTCATAGGCTCCATCAGATGAAGAGAATGTTTTGCCCTTTTCCATAAGTTCGTTAAAGGACATAACATCTGGATCATCATATGACAGTGATTCATCGAAATAGATGACAGACTTCAATTCAGGACAGTCTGCCTTAATTTGAAGCACCTTATCCATCTGGCTGGCATCCTGAGCAAAGATGAGTTTTGAATCGGAGTGAGCGACAATGTATTGAACCTGACTCGCAATCAAGGTAGGATAAACTGTTACAGAAGTGGCACCTCTGGTGGCGATGGCATAATCTGAATAAGCCCAACGTCGACAGTTCGTAGAAAGAATTGCTACATTATCTTTTGGCTGGATCCCCAGGGATGCCATACCGTAAGATGCATTCTTAACCATTTCATATATATCTTTACCTTTATCTCCCACCCATTCACCATCGACTTTTTCAGTAAATAATTCTGCTTCAGCATGGCTTTTTGTGACATTAAGAAACATTTCTGCAATCGTCTTGAATTCCACGACAGCTCCTCCTTCTTGGGGTTTTTTTTCAGTTTCCTCAATGATAAACATTTTCTTTTAAAAGCACAGCATTTTATTGACACATACGCTGACAGAATGTATCATGGCGCGCTTTTAGAAACAGCCAGGGTGGCGGAATTGGTAGACGCAGTGGACTCAAAATCCACCGGTGGCAACACTGTGGGGGTTCGACTCCCCCCCCTGGTACTCGACTTCGCTCTATAAGAGTGAAGGCGACCTCGTCGTAGCTGATTAACATGAAGCGAAGACGGGAACAAATTATCCAATAAAATATTTGAGCTACGTCGCAGCAGGCACAAGGAGTGAACATGCATTATGTTTATATCCTTCAATCTGTATCATGTCGAAATAGGATCTATGCAGGCAGAACTTCAGATGTTATGCGCAGGTTGGCGGAACATAATCGTCACGAAAATGAATACTCATCTAGATACAAACCGTGGTTACTCGAAATCTACCTTGCATTCCATTCCAAGGAGCAAGCCATTACCTTTGAGAAATATCTAAAAACTCCCTCAGGAAGGGCATTTGCAAAAAAAAGATTGTGACCACGTTCTTGGAACTACGGAAGTGCAAGCTCGACTTCGCTTTTCATTAGCGTGAAAACATTCTTCATCAAAGTAAGCGAGCAACCTCAACATTTCATTCTGAATCCTAAATTGGCTATGGATGCCTCTGCTGCATCTGATTACTTTATTTGAATAATTAAATCACAGTATAGGGTGCTTATGACAAAAAAGTTCATTCCATTTAATAAAGCTATCGATCTAACTCACACAGAAATGCTCCAGCGATCTGCAGAGTTTTATGAATTCATGAAATCTAGAAGAACTATACGTGAATTTTCAACTGAGGAAGTTTCACAAGAGGTTATTGATAATTGTCTCAAGACTGCAGGCACAGCACCAAGTGGTGCCAATCAGCAACCCTGGCATTTTGTCATCATTCGAGACTCCTCGATAAAAGCGCAAATTCGTGAAGCTGCTGAAGAGGAAGAAAGAAATTTTTACGCTGGACGCGCTGGTGATACCTGGCTGGAAGCGCTAGAACCCCTGGGTACGGACGCAGATAAACCATTTCTGGAAAAAGCACCTATACTCATTGCTATCTTTGAGCAAAAATATACCCTCAATGATCAGGGTGATAAGGTCAAGCACTACTATGCTAAAGAGTCGGTTGGAATAGCAACTGGTGTACTTATTTCTGCACTCCATAATGTTGGACTTGCTACACTTACCCATACTCCAAGTCCTATGAACTTTCTGACGAAAATATTGAAGCGACCGGAGGGTGAAAAACCTTTCCTTCTCCTGGTTGTGGGTTACCCAGCAGAAGGTGTCGAGGTACCAAATATTGACAAAAAAAAACTCACTGACATCTCAAGTCATTTCTAGGCGCTAAAATGATTTCTAAAATCGTCTTCTTTGGTGATAGTATCACCGCGGCATATCGAACTGTCCACAATCCTCTTGGTGATGGCTATGTTTCAATATTGAAGGATTTGTTTTCCACAAATAGTGACCTTGGTGGGATCCAGTTTGTCAACTCTGGTATCAATGGACACATGGTTGGAGACTTACTCAAACGCTACCAGGCGGATGTCCTGGATCATAAGCCAGATGCCGTAGTCATAAAGATTGGAATTAATGATGCATACAATGATTTCATCTCTGGAGGTGGAGGTAATCATATTAGGAAGTATGTAACTGATCTAGATAGACTTATCCATATCTTGGGCACTGACCTCCCATTGGCTCAATTATTCCTCTTTACTCCCTACCTGATTTCAGATTCAAGTTCTGAGCCATTTTATTTGAGAATGAATGAATATTGCGAAGTAGTCAAATCGCAGGGACAAAAACGTACAATTCCAGTACTTGACGTTCAATCTGTTTTTGACACTGCTGTAAAACAAAGACCTGCCCGAGAATGGGCTGAAGATCAGATACACCCCCAACATGAGGGTCATTCCCTCATTGCCAGCGCTGCATTTGCATTTTTAAAAGACCAGATTACCTAGAATTATGCGTCGATTAATACTTCCCTACCCTTGACGCTCTCATCGATTTCACCATCCCGAAAAACCACATGGCCATTTACGATGGTAGTGACTGGCCATCCCTGAGTGGTCCAGCCATCATAGGGACTCCAGTTGACCTTTGTCCAAAGCTTCCCATTCTCGACAGTTCGCTTTTTACCCATATCAACCAACACTAGGTCAGCGTCGTAACCTTCTTTGATGTAACCCTTGTTCTTGACTTTGTAAAGCTCCACCGGCATTTCACACATCCACTTCACTACGTCCTCAATTTTACACAACCCGCGATTCGTTCGGTCAAGTAACATGGGCAAAGAGGTCTCTACACCAGGCATACCTGATGGTGCCTGCCCAAAGGGTTTGGCTTTCTCTTCATGGGTATGTGGCGCATGATCGGTGGCTATACAGTCGATCACTCCATTTACCAGACCATCCCAGAGGGCTTCACCATGTTGGAGATCTCTGATTGGAGGATTCATTTGAGCATATGCACCTAATTTCTGATAAACATGGGGTGCGCTCAAAAGAAAATGCTGGGGACAGACCTCTGCGGATATGGGAGCTTTGGATTTCTGAATTTCGAGATACCTCACCTCATCAAGGGTCGTCAGATGCAGAATATGTAGACGGCGCTGATATTTGATTGAGAGCTCAACAGCCAGTGTGGTGGCCTTTAAAGCGGCATCGGCAGGTCTGACAAATTGATGGTGGTTAAAATCGGTTGAGTTTTTGTAAATTTCCTGAGCAGCATTGATAATATCATCATCCTCTGCGTGCACCGCGATGAGACGAGAACCATTCCCAAAAATATTATCCAGGTCTTTGGTATCACTAACTAGCAAATCACCAGTTGAAGAGCCCATAAATATTTTTATTCCAGGTACATTCTCTACATCATTAAGAGCGTCAAGATTGGTATTGGTAGCCCCAATAAAAAAGTTGTAGTTCACCACGCATTTTTCAGCAGCATTTCGTTTTCGTTCCGCCATGCCTTCAATCGTGATAGTAGATGGTTTGGTATTGGGCATGTCAAAAAAGCTGGTGACACCGCCTGAGGCAGCAGCCATGGAGCCGGTTCTAAGATCTTCTTTATGAGTAAGCCCTGGATCACGGAAATGAACTTGAGGATCAAGAGCACCCGGCAACAAATAGAGATGTGTTCCATCTATAAGCTGTTCAGCGGCAGACGCATTCACTTCACCCAACTGAGCAATTTTTCCATCTCTAAGAAGAACGTCCTGTTTAATGATACCTGTGGAAGAGACACATCTGGCATTTTTAATGAGAATTGGGAAAGACATCTATTGCTCCATTTAATGAAATTGTTGGCCTTCAATATCGTACAATGTCCCCTATATCGAAACCGTTTATCAATTAATTATCATCCTTCCATTCAACTCGATGCCAGACTTTTCCATCACTTGTATAAACCTGGGCCCCTTCTAGATCAGTTCTATGTATCTCTGTCCCAAGCTGCGTGTATTTCTCCAGTGTAATTTTTGATGGATGTCTGAATTTGTTCTTCTTACCCAAACTAATCAGACAAACCCGGGGCTTGATGAGCTCAATATATTCCTGACTTGAGCTCGTTTTTGAGCCATGATGAGGAGCTTTGATCATATCACTTTTTAGCAAGCTACCCAGATGAAGCTGGTCGTGCTCCATGGATTCTTCTCCATCACCGGTGAGCAATACACTTGATTCATCATAGAATAATTGGATCGTAATTGATGTATTATTGATGTTGGATGGGCGTGACTTATGATCATACCGTTTAGGTCCTGTTACCCTGAAATATATTGGATTAAGTGTTGAATCGATGTAGCCAGTAAATACTGGTGAAGTAGGAATTTTGTTCGAATGAATTGTCTGACACAACATATTGTAGCCATATGATTCGTATTCAATATCAGGCATCAATACCTTCCCTACATCACCATTTTCGATCAGATACTGTGCGCCTCCAATATGATCATTGTGGGGATGTGTAAGCACGAGAATGTCGATCTTGGGCCAATTTCGAGAATTCAGATAGGGAATAATGACATCCTTTCCCATGTCCTTACCTCCAAATCTTAAACCACTATCAATGAGCATCGTTTTGCCATTTGGTGAGTGAATAAGAATTGCATCCCCCTGACCCACATCTAGCATAATAAGTTCAAGATTTTGAGGTTTCAGTAATGCTTGCCAGGTTAGAATAGCCAACCAAAGCAATAGGAGGATTATCCATAGCTTGATGACTTTTCGAATCTGCATGACAGTTATAGCAAAGATTCCCATCAAAAGCAGGATTAATTCAAAATGCTGAATTGATCTCATCGTGACATATGCCCAGTCGACTTGGGCACATAGCTGAACAAACCAGAGCATGAAGTCAACAGCACCTTCTATGGTGGCAGCCCAGAGAGTAGCCAGAATTGGAAATAGAGACCCAAGGATAAGAAAGCTCATCCCAGTAGCCACGATCACCCCTATCAAGGGTACCACCACCAGGTTTGCAAGCAGGCTAACAATAGGAATCTTATTAAAGTAAAAAATGGTTATAGCCAAGGTCCCTAGCTGTGCGGCCAGTGAAACCAGAAAGAGATCCAAGATTGGAAATAGTAATTTTCCAACAAAACCCGATTTAGAAAGTGGGAGCTCACTCACCACCCTTTTAAAAATGGGGAAAAGAGTCACAATACTCAAAACTGCCAGAAACGAGAGCTGGAAGCCGATGTTGTCAAGTTGTGCTGGTGAAATAAGCAATATGATGAAGGCAGCTGAGGCAAGCATGTTGAGAATGTCTGATTTTCTTTCAAGTAGACTCCCGATAATCATCAACGAAGCCATTATGGATGCTCGCATGACCGAGGGTGCTGCTCCCGTGAGTCCAACATAAAATAGCAATCCTGCTATCACACTGCCCATTTGGATCTGATGAGGTAGGCGAAATAGCCCGAATATGGTTATCAGAATTAACGAGACATAACCGACATGGAGTCCACTTACTGCCAAAACATGTATAACCCCAGTATTGGCAAAATTAGTCCTGGTCGAATCATCAATCTCACTCTTTTCACCTAGAATTAAAGCTGATAGAATCCCGGCTGATCTTGGAGTTAAATATTTGTGAAAGTGACTGGAAATCAAATCCTGCATATCGAGTAATAATAGAGATACGGAACTGGCTGCCCTGGGACGAATAAATACATCGTGAGTATCCTCAAGAAAAGCTTCATAAAAAATATTCTTGCCCTTCAAATAATCACGATAATTGAATTCATGAGGGTTTCTTTTATCACGTGGCTTATTCAATAGTAAGTGTCCAATCAGGGTATCACCGGGATTTACAGCCTGCACAATATCCTTGGAGTAGAGAATTATCGATCCATCTGAGATCATCTGCTGATTGATAGTTTGAGGTCTCAGATGATATCTTGGCGAGCCTTTTCGGGTTTCACCCACTTCAAGGACAACTGCCCTAACATCATATACTGAATCTGCCCTGGCTATAAATTTTGAAAGGTGGGTTAATGGCACCATCTCATCAAAACCAACCCTAAGACAACCAGATAAGACGATTAAAATCAGCAATACGCCTGATTGCCAGTGGTATAAGGCGATGGTGATTAGAACACACACGATTACACAAAGGAACCAAATGGGAAGATTTAGATTCGATTGAATTGTAATTCCGAGAATAAATAGAAGTGATACCAATATCATTGGACGCGGCATCACGAAGTTCATGATACTTTTGTACATCTTTCCTACATGTTTGGGGTTGACCAAACATAGAAGGTGAAAGCCAATTCACCAAATATTAATATGAATTAGTTTATGAGGAAATCAGGAGGATTTGTCATCACTGACAAAAGTATAGCCCTGTAGGGCAAAAGTAATGGATGAACCTTCAAAGCCGCGGCGCTGAAGGAGGCTCCAGAGCCTTTTTTTATCTTTGTATGTGAGTTTCTCTATATTCTTTAATTTTCTTTCAGCTAGATCATGAGCCATTTGATTAAAATTGCAATCTTCCCGGATGTTTTCGATTTCAGAATCAATAATCTGTTTGGAGATTCGCTTTGCATTCAACTCGTGTCTGAGTCTAATAGGACCCCAACCCTGAATCTTCACGCGATCTTTAATGAATAACCGGGCAAATCTTTCATTATTCAAATAATTTCGCTCAGTCAGTCTGGTAATCAATTCGTCTGCCAAATCATGATACTTCTTTTTGAATAGCCACTCTTTGACTTCTTGCTCACACCTTTCCCGAAAGGCAATAAAGTTGATCAAACCGATATAGGCAATTTCGATGCGATCATCATTTTCGAGATCATGCTTGAGCTCATTGGTATACTCATCCCCAACTTTGATGTCATATTTAACGATAAGCGAGCCATCAATACCAAGTTCAAATTTTCCATCGATAAAAAGGTTAAACCTTTCTCGAAGTTTCTTCTGTTGGGTGATTTTGGTAATTTTGGGCATTAAATTAAAAAGGGCTCCCATTTATAATAGAAGCCCTATTGCTGAATATCTACATTTGATTATTCAGATTTTTCGTCAGCAACGTCCATTCCTAAAAACTGGCGGACTTCACCAACCAGTTTTGCCAGAAGATCTGGATTATCGATAAAGAAGTTTTTGACATTTTCTTTACCCTGGCCAAGACGATCTTCACCATAACTGAACCATGAGCCACTTTTCTGCACCAGATTGGCCTGCAAAGCCAGATCAAGGATATCACCTTCAAAAGAGAAGCCCTTTCCAAACATGATATCTAGCTCTGTCTCTCGAAAGGGAGGTGCCATCTTGTTCTTGACCACTTTTACACGAACACGATTACCAATATTGTCCTGACCATCTTTCAATGAGCCAATTCGCCGAATATCCATTCTTACAGAGGCATAAAATTTTAAAGCTCTACCACCTGTAGTCGTTTCTGGACTTCCAAACATCACGCCAATTTTCTCACGGATCTGATTAATAAAGATAACCGAGGTGTTAGACTTTGAGACTGCTCCTGTTAGCTTCCTGAGTGCCTGAGACATGAGGCGAGCATGAAGACCCATGTGACTGTCCCCCATTTCACCTTCCAACTCAGCGCGTGGAACCAGTGCAGCTACTGAATCAATAACAATGACATCCAGTGCATTACTACGAACCAGCGTTTCGGTAATCTCCAAGGCCTGTTCACCAGAATCAGGTTGTGAAATGAGTAGATTCTTGACATCAACACCGAGTTGACCTGCATATTTTGGATCAAGTGCATGCTCGGCATCAACGAAGGCAGCATAACCCCCGTTTTTCTGAGCATTAGCAACTATATGAATGGCCAGTGTGGTTTTACCAGATGACTCTGGTCCGTAGACTTCAATGATTCTTCCACGGGGTACTCCACCAACTCCCAGAGCTGCATCCAGCGACAGAGCACCGGTTGAGATGGCCTCTACTTCCAGATTCATTTGCTCTTCACCGAGTCTCATGACTGCCCCTGCACCAAATTGACGTTCAATCTGGGAGACGGCTAATTCTATAGCTTTATCTTTGTCTTTTGATTTTCCTTGAGCAGCACTCATCACTGACCTCCACTATTAAATTTAAATGATTTCAATTCTTCATACTCAGCACCCGCCGATGTCAATGTACTCTTCATCCACACTACTGTATCAACTTCAAAATTGAATTCACGCACTTCTGTAGTCAGAAATTTATGGATAAAGGAGCTTTTGCGTGAGATTGTTTTGACGCGAGCGAGTGTAATATGAGGCTGAAATTGGCGATTATCAAGTCTATATCCTAAATGAGTTAATTCTCTGTCCAATTTTTGCTTAAACGAGCTTAGAGTTGTGTCATATGGCGCAGATCCAACCCACAGTACCCGGGGTTCATTGGCATGTGGAAATATTCCAGTATCAGTCGTTCCTAGTTTAAAGGGTGGAAACTTATTGACTACCGACTCTATCTGTCTGGCATGTTCTTCAATATTTTCTGACTCAGTTTCACCCAAATAATTCAGCGTGATATGAATATTCTCTCGTTTGACCCAATTGATTTTATCCTGCCTATCGATGATAGGTTCAAGCATATTTTTGAAATAGCCCTTCATTTCTTTGGGAATGGGAAATGCCAGGAAGGTTCTTATTTCGCTCATTGATTGCCTTCTTGAATCAGAAGTCGCAACAAATTTAGAGCTGAGAATGCGCTCATTTCCTTATTTAGAATCCGATTATTCCCAAACTGGAATCGTTTGATATTTTGATGCCTCGTATCAGAGACACCAATATATACAGTTCCAACTGGTTTTTCTTCGGTACCACCTGTGGGTCCAGCCACGCCTGATATAGCAACTGCATAGTCAGCACCACTTTTACTCAAACTTCCAGAGAGCATTTCAGAAACGGTTTCTTCACTTACCGCCCCATGGTCAACCAGGGTCTGCTCTTGAACTCCCAGCATCGATATTTTTGTCTCATTTGCATAGGTTACGTAACCAGTTTGAAAATATTCGCTGCTACCACTTATATCAGTAATGAGACTGGCAACCAGACCCCCTGTACATGATTCTGCTGTGACGACCGTGGCCTGATTGCGCTTGAGTAGCTTGCCGATGAGAATTGGAAGGACTTCATCATCTCGACCATAAATATTCTTGGGTTTTAGATCTCGAATTCTACCAAATATCTCATCTTTAACCTTCTGGTCTTCATCCATGGATTTAGATGGGAATGAAACTCGTATGGTGACCATACCCTGTTTTGGCAGATATGCAATTTTAAGATCCGAATATTCATCAAGGATAGGTTTGCTTAACTCGTAAAGCGTAGATTCGGGAATACCAATTGAATGAATATCAACCTTGGAAATGGACGCACTAGTTAACTTCGATAGAATGGGAATTATTTGCTCTGTAGTAACAATCTCCATTTCTCGAGGCACACCAGCCATTACAAACAGATGCTTTCCTTTGTTCTTGATGTACATACCCTGTGCAGTACCAAGTGGATTCTCCAGGAGCACAGCATTTTGTGGATATTCAGCTTGAGAGGCATTGGATTCTGAAAATTTGAAGCCTCTACGAGCAAATCGTTCCTTGAGAGCTTCCAGTATATCTGGATAGAGTTTCAGTCCGACATCAAAATAGTCACAAAGAACAGATTTAGTGATATCGTCGTGGGTAGGTCCCAGACCTCCAGTCAGTGTCACTACATCTGTCTGTGCAAATGCCCAATCCAGTGAATCCTTTATATCCTGAGCAATATCACCGATAATGATTTTTTTGATGACAGGAATGCCGATCATATCCAATTGCTGGGAAATAAAGGCATTATTTGAATCCAGGGTCTTGCCGGATAGTAATTCATCGCCAATAGATATTGTGATGGCACTTAAATGTTTCATATAACCAGGGCCACCCCTTGAATAATCGCCAGAGCCAGCAAACCGGCCAAGACATCATCCATCATAACGCCGATTCCACCTGGTAAATGCTGCGATTTATCGATGAGCCAGGGTTTCCAGATATCAAACACTCTGAAGAGGATGAATGCCGCTAGCCAGAAGCCCCAATGTGCAGGGATGGCAAGAACAGCTATCCATTGCCCCACCAATTCATCAATCACAATTTCTCCTGGATCTTCAACACCCAGAGATTCTCCGACCTTGTTTGAGGCGAATACTCCCATCAATGTGATGATGGCTATGACACCAAAGGTAATAAATGGATTATCTGTAACCAGTGTACCCCAATAATATGCAATTGGAAGGGTGACTAGTGACCCATATGTACCTGGAGCACCGGGTATAAGACCTATATATCCAACTGAGGTAAAACCACGTAAAACTTGAATCATTCGCTTTCCGAAAAGAGGGTTTTCAGGAATGCGCGATTTATCCATAAATAATTGAAACCTGTATAAGCGGTAACCAGACCAGTGAGGGTAAATATAGTTTCAGTGACAAACCACTCTTCCATGACCGCAACGATGGAATCCAATGATTCAAAATGCCCCAGCAGAATAAAAATCAATCCCACATACATGGAAATGTATTGAAAGACTGTTTTCAATTTTGCCAGTCGGCTAGTATTCATTGAAGCCCCGTTGGCCAACATTCCCCAACGTAAAAGAGTAACAAGACCATCCCTGAGTATAATGACCGCTGTGATCCAGATTGGTATTACATCTAAGATATTGAGGGTAATAAAGGTGCTATTGACCAATATTTTATCAGCGAGAGGATCCATAAATTTGCCAAACTCACTAACTACCTGGAGTTTGCGTGCAATTATCCCATCAAAGAGATCGGTGAGCGAAGCTATAATAAATAATACGAAAGCAAGCGTGTGAAGCGCCAGGCCATCAAACCCTATGAGCAACCAGACAATGAGTGGTGTAATTACGATTCGAAAAATAGTCAGAATATTTGGTAAATTATGTATCATGTTAGTTCATGTCTGTCGTCCAGAGCTCTCCCTAATGTTACTCCATCAATATACTCAAGATCACCGCCGCTTGGAATTCCTCTTGCAAGGCGGGTCACTTTTATGTCTTTTTCCTGCAACAGTCGAGCTAAATACAATGAAGTTGTCTCCCCTTCCACACTGGGGTTCATTGCTATCACTACCTCCATGACATCATCTAACCGAGTCAGCAGATTCCTAATATTCAACTGATCAGGACCCACACCTTCCAGAGGTGAAAGTACACCACCCAGGATATGATACTTCCCGCTAAAGCGACTTGTCTCTTCGATGGCGACTACATCCTTTGAATCTTCTACGACACAGAGCATAGAATCATCCCGCCGAGTATCAAGACACACAGGACATGGATCGGCTTCTGTTATCAAATTGCATATGGAACACTGTCGCAATTTTTCACTGCTCTGAATTATAACATCTCCGAGACGTTGCACATCTTCGGTATTCCATTCAATGAGTTGAAATGCCATTCTTTGCGCAGTTTTCTTGCCGATTCCAGGGAATCTAGAAAACTGCTCGGTGATGCGCTCCAGGCTATCAGGAAGAATTTTCATCCAAGTCCGGGAATATTAAGTCCACCCATTCCACCCATCATACCACCAGTAACTTGTGACATTCTTGAGTTGGCAGCATCCTGGGCATTTGTCAGGGCTTGATTTACGGCGGCAAGGACAAGATCTTCAACCATATCAACATCATCTTCCAGCACATCCGGCTCAATTTTGATTGATAATATTTGCATCTTGGCATTGGCCTTCACGTTAACCATACCACCACCGGCAGAACCTTCTACCTCAATGGCAGTCAGCTCATTCTGAGCGATTTCCATTTCTTTTTGCATCTTTTGGGCTTGTTTTAAAAGGTTGCCCATTCCGCCTTTTGGCATCATTGGAGTTTTCTCCTATACGTGTTCAAATTTCTACTCATCTATGATCTCACCATCAAATATATCCAGGAGATGTTGAGATGTAGGATGAGCCAAAATTTCATCTTCTTTGCGTTGTTTTGGTTTACGACCATTTTCTTCTAATAGCAGAATGGTCATTTTTGTTCCGAATACTTCTGAGGCAATTTTGTGAATGTCGTCGGTATTCTTACTTAATGTCTGAATATGATATTTTTGTTCAGGAGCAAAGGAAACTGTGAGACAGCCCTTTTCATAGCTGGCTGGTGTCCCTTCACTCATAAAAGCACTGGTGGAGCGACTGATCTTTCCCAGACTTTCAATAAATTTTTCCCAATGCGGTAAGAGCACTTCAATTTTCAAATCATCAGCGTGGTCATCCTCTGGTGGTTTACTTTCAACTACCAGGACATCTTCGACTTCCAGAATAGGCTCAGGAATGGGTTCGGGTATAATTTCTTCTACAACTTCCGGTTCTGCTGGATGTACTTGCTCGGGTTCCTTAACTGCTTCCTCAACAGGTTCAACGACTTCAGGAGTATTTGGTGTAATCTTAGGTTCAGGTTCAGGTTCGGGTTGAGGGTCTGGAACGGGTGCAGGTTTGGGTTGAGTTTCTGCCTTTTTTGGGGCTGAATCGATGACCTCGGGTGGCGTAACTAATTTTGCTGGAGTATCCTTTGGAGGCTTCGCTACCGGAGCACTTTTCCCTGTGAGAATAGCATCCAAATCAAGTGCTCGAGTACTTCTGGACAATTTTAGCAACATGAGTTCGACAGAAACCAATTGATTACTAACAAAGCGTTGTTCCCTGGTAGTCTCCAGAACAATATTTTGCATTCTCAGAAGATCCCGTTCTTCAAGATAAGCAGATTGATCCTCGAGTGCCTTTGCATCAGTATCTGAAACATCAAGATAGTCTGTGATTCCAGCGACCTTCACTATGAGAAGATTTCGGATATGTTCACTGAGACCATGCAAAAATTCAGAAATGCTTATCCCTCTCGAGAAAAGCAAATTGGCCTGATTCATTAAGTTCTCGGCAGATTGAGCGGCTACATTTTGCATCAACTCGAAATAAATTGTGGCGTCCAGAACCCCCAGTACTCTTCTCACAAGATCAATAGAAGCCTCATCTTCAGCAAATGCAGAAACCTGGTCAAGGAGACTCAAAGAATCCCGAAGACTTCCTGCAGCTTTGCGAGCAATAAGAGCCAATCCTTCTTCAGAGATTGAAATGCCTTCTTTGTCGCTAATCATTTTTAAGCGAGCTACCATGGTTTCAGTAGAAATCATGCGAAAATCATAACGTTGACACCGTGAAAGAATTGTAAGCGGGACTTTCTGCGGTTCTGTGGTTGCGAAAATAAAAAGTACCTGAGGTGGAGGTTCTTCAAGGGTTTTCAGAAGTGCATTAAACGCTTCTTTGGTGAGCATGTGTACTTCATCAATGATGTAGACCCGATAATTTGAATTTGTGGGTGGATATTTAACAACCTCGCGCAATTCTCGAATCGCATCAATTCCACGCGTTGATGCTCCATCAACTTCCAGGACATCAAGACTTCGACCTGCGGTAATTTCTATACAATGGTTGCAAGTATTGCAAGGGTTACCGTCATCGGGGTTTTCACAATTGATTGCCTTGGCTAGAATTCGAGCACATGTCGTTTTACCAACGCCTCTGGGTCCAGTAAATATATAACCATTGGCAAGTCTATGCCTGACAAGTGCATTTCTCAATGTTCTGGAAACATGATCCTGGCCAACTACGTCTTCGAATGTTTGAGGACGATATTTTAGCGAGGAAACTATATATGCAGATTCTTGATCAGACACGATATTGGACTTTCCAGTTGGTTGAATAATAGCTGATCTCAAAGATGCGCGTGCCTCAGGCAATTCCGACACACGATTACAATGCTTACCGCTGCTTCCTTCCGGATCTGACGGGGTTCGGCTCGCTCTCATTGCAGGACCTGAAAGCACAACGCATCTTTAAGATCAGACGATGTTTAAAACTCATAAAAAAAGCAGAATAATGTATCAATTATCAGGGGTGAAGGAAGTCTGATTTGATCTTATTATTCTATATAGATTTCAGTGAAAAAGTTGAAACAATAGCCAAGTTCTATGAAACCGAGACTAAATCAGTTTTCGTAAAAAACCTCTCCAGGACTTTGATCATCATTTCGTGATCTTTCACCCCGGCAGTTTCTCTAATCGAATGCATGGAAAGCATGGCATTCCCCACATCAACTACGGGTATACCCAGTCCAGTTGCCGTTATGGGACCAATCGTAGACCCACACGGTAAATCAGTTTTATGTGCGTAGTGCTGAACTGGAACATCCACATCCTTACACAATTGTTCAAAGATGGCCGACGTGAAGGCACTGGTTGCATAACGGTGATTTGCATTCACCTTTATAACCGGTCCTCTATTCATTTTTACCGCATGTTGAGGATCATGAAACTCGACATAGTTGGGGTGGATGGCATGGGCTCCATCAGCTGAAATACAAGCGCTATTAGCCAAAGCCCGTTGTGTCGGGTGATGAGAATCATCTGATTCCACGACACGGGTGATAATGTCTCGGATAAAAGCTGAGGCTGCCCCATTCTCGGTTGAACTACCGATTTCCTCATTGTCGAATAAAGCTACCATAGCGGTTTGGGGAGCTGAAAACGCCCTGGAGGTCAGCGCCTGAATGGATGCGTGACACATCGTTAAATTGTCAATCCGGCCACTTACTACAAACTCATCGTTTAACCCACTAAGATTTGCAGATTGAGTATCATAGCATTCCAACTGCCAGCTAGCAATTTCATCTCGCCCTATGTTCAATTCATCGGCAATAAGACCTTCGATCAATCCTGTATCGACCGTGGATCCATCTGAACTTTCAAGAGCCAGAATAGGTGGCATATGGGTTTGTTTGTTGAGTTTCAGACCTTTTTCATTCACTTCTCTGTTTAAGTGAATCGCCAGTTGAGGAACCCTGAGCAAAACCCTCTCTGATTTGAAAGGTACCACCTTGAGTCTGCCGTTCTGCTTTAGAATGACTCGACCGGCCAGGGAAAGATCACGATCTGTCCAACTTGTCAGAAGTGGTCCACCATAGACCTCAACCCCAAGCTGTATATATCCACTCTTTGAATATTGAGCCTTAGGTTTTAAATGGAGCCCTGGAGAATCGGTGTGAGCGCCTACAAGACGTACACCAGGTGCATTGCCAGTGCCCATTTGCCAGGCCGCCAGAGCTGATTGACTACGAATAACATAATATTTCAGGTTAGGTTTTAGATCCCAGGCATCCTTCTCATCCAATTGTATAAATCCATTTGATTTGAGGATGGTTTCAGCTTTCAATACAGCATGGTAGGCAGTAACGCTTTGATTTAAGTAATCGATCAGGCTCGTGATCATGGTGAGTTCCCTTTATTTCAAAATCTTCGTTTAAAATATTTGCCAGGTAATTGTTGGATGAGACCCTTCATTTCAAGTTGTAGCAAGGTCCCCAGAAGTGCAAAGGTAGTCTGCTTGGCTAGTATAGATAATTCATCGATATGAATATCCTCAGTACTTGAGAGATGTTCAAGCACTGCTACTTCAACTGGATCAGTAGCAATGAGAAGTTCTTGTTGACCCTGGGAGTTTCCTATTGTGTACTTCCCCCCCAGTTCCTCCAGAACATCTTCAACATTTTCAACCAGTTTTGCCCCCTGTTTGATCAAAAGATTGGTACCCTTACTCTGTCTGCTCTTCACAGGTCCTGGTACAGAAAATACTTCCCTGTTTTGATCAAGTGCAAAATACGCCGTGATAAGAGAGCCGCTTCGTTCGGCAGCTTCTACTACAATGGTACCCATGGTGAGTCCAGAGATAATTCTATTCCGTCGAGGAAAATTTTGGGCATCTGGCTTGCTACCCATTAGAAATTCTGAGACCAGCAGCCCTTTTGTAGATAATTCATCATATATCCCTCGATTTTCAGCTGGATATACTCTATCCACGCCATTTCCAAGAACGGCGATGGTTTGTCCCCCCGCTTTCAAACAAGCTTCATGAGCAGACGTGTCTATTCCCTTAGCGACGCCTGAAACTACAGTCAACCCACTTTGGGCCAGATCTCTACTGAATTCCTTTGAGATCTCCTTGCCATAACTGCTGGGAGTTCGAGTGCCTACAATCCCAACACTATCAGAAGTCAGCAACTCAACATTTCCCCTACAAAACAAGGCAATGGGTGGGTCATAGATTTGTTTTAACTGTTCAGGATAAGATTCGTCCCAGAGTGTGACCAATTTAACCTGGAACTTATCAATGAGTTTGTTCTGTCCAGCAATCAATTCCTCATCTGGATCGCCCAATATGGCTCTGGCAATTTTGTCCTTGATGCCGGGAATTCTTGTCAGCTCCTTGTAATCGACTGAGAAGATATTTTCCAGCGAACCAAATTCTGTTATCAGGTCTAAGGTTTTTCGAGGACCAACTCCAGGGATGCTAAGCATCCGGATAATATTGAATAGTTTTTTATTCACTTATACTGGTTGAAATCGCCTTGATCAATTCCTCAAGTCCCTCTCCTGAGACGGAGGAAATGGGGAACAGTTCGACAGGTTCGAAGGTTGCCATCTTAGGCACACCCACAATGGAGTCCATTTTGGTAACGGCCAGCATCCGCTTCCGCTGTATTAGTCCAGGGCTATATTTCTTTACTTCCTCGAAGAGGAGTCTATATGATTCAGCAGGATCTTCATCGTTGGCATCCACCAGAAACAACAACACACTACAACGTTCGACATGCTTCAAGAACTGGATTCCAAGACCCTTTCCTTCGTGAGCACCTTCAATGAGTCCAGGAATATCGGCCATAACAAAGCTGGAATAGGCTCCAGATTTCACAATTCCAAGATTTGGCGTCAATGTAGTAAAAGGATAATCTGCAATCTTGGGTTTGGCTCGTGAAACTCTGGACAACAAAGTAGATTTACCGGCATTGGGAAAACCTACCAATCCCACATCAGCAAGGACCTTTAACTCTAGTTCAAGCTCGCGTTCCCTACCTTCTCGACCATGTTCAAACTCACGGGGAGCCTGGTGTGTTGGTGTCACAAATTCGGCATTGCCTCTGCCCCCGCGACCACCCTGTGCAACAACGATGGATTCACCATCAATTTGCAAATCGGCAACAACTTCACCATTATGCAAATCTTTGACAATGGTTCCAGCAGGAACTTTAACGGTGATATCATCGCCTTTTTTGCCGTGACGGAGACTGCCCTCACCGTGTTTACCTCGATTAGCCTTATAAATGCGATGGTAACGAATATCCTGAAGTGTATGCAGTTGAGTGTCCACCTTGAGGATGATACTACCGCCTCGTCCACCATTACCACCTGCAGGACCACCTTTGGGAACAAATTTTTCCCGACGAAAAGCAATAATACCGTCTCCGCCTTTGCCCGGTATGACCTTAATCTTTACATAATCAACAAATCTCATTATTTATCCTAGCGGTAGCGTTGCGCCAGATCATCCATTCTTCTCTTCAAATACGAGAGAAAAGCACGATCCTCAATTTCCATATCCTCTATGAGCACCTCCGCAACCTCCTCATAGTCAAGTGCACATAAAATTGAGACTTCGCCATTTTTCTCCCAGCCATCGGTTACATCCACATGATTCATGATTTGCTCAAGTGTTATGGGAAGTCCTGATAAGAGTTGAAACTCTTCTTCTTCAGAATAACTAATCTGCTTTTCTTCCCAATAGTCACGCAGGATGACTTCGATTTCACTCATCAATACCAGATTCAGTTCGGACTGTGCCTTTTGTACAGAAATGTCCATATCAAGTGAATGTTCTTCAGGTAAATGGATAACTATAAAAATGGTATCTCGAACTGCTCGATGGGTATCAACCCATTTTGGGGCTTTGCTAGTCCCTGCACTTGGGAGATCATATTTTACTGATTCAGAAGCACATCCAATGATGAGTATCATCATCAGGGATAGAAGGAATGTTTTGCTCTGGATTCTCATGCCTGTGCCTCCAAATGGTGTTCAACAATGTTCGCAATGGCTCCAGAAGAAACCATTCCGTGTATCGCTTCAATATGAGCACTCAATGGACCATCCACCTCCTGATAAGGTACTTCATTACGAATCAATTGATAAATAGCCTCACTGCAAGGTGCCAGATGATACTGCGGATTCAAATCCCTTGCTTGAGCATCACACATGAGTTCAATGGCAATTATTTTTGAAGTATTGGAAACAATTTGTTTGAGTTGATGACCAGCGTTTGGGGCCATGCTCACATGATCTTCCTGATTGGCCGAGGTAGGAATAGAATCCACAGAAGCAGGATGACTTAGAGACTTATTCTCACTGGCCAATGCTGCTGCAGTTACATGAGCGATCATAAAACCAGAGTTTAAGCCAGCCTCCTGCATAAGAAACATAGGCAAATTGCTCTGACTTGTTTCCTGAAACGCGGCTATCCTCCGTTCACTCATTGCTGCAACATCTGAAAGGGCTATTGCCAGATAATCCATTGTATGCGCAATGGGGGCTGCATGAAAATTGCCTCCGGAGACAATAATATTGTCTTCAATCAATGTTACCGGGTTATCCGTGGTGCTGTTAGCCTCCTGTGTCAGAATTCTTTCAGTATGAACTATAAGATCATACCATGAACCATGAACTTGAGGCATGCACCGAAGGCTGTAGAAGTCCTGAACTCTATCACAGTCAAGGTGAGCATCTCTATACCCACTATCGGCCATGAGAGTATATAAAAGTTCACCAGCGTAGGCCTGTCCCGGCTGGTTGCGAGCTTCCTGGACTTCTTTTCTAAATGCTGTATCGGTGCCCAGCATGACCTCGGTGCTAAAAGCCCCTGTAGCAGAGATGGTAAAAAATAAATCTTTAATCTTTTTTAGTGATTCGATAGCAAAAGCGGTGCTCACCTGTGTCCCGTTTATGAGGGAGAGGCCTTCTTTTTCTTTTAGCTCCACGGTTGAAAGACCGGTCTGTTTCAATATCTCTGAAGCGGGTTTTGTGGAGCCGTCGGACATGAGAAATTGACCTTCCCCGATGAGGGGCAAGGCCAGATCAGCAAGTGGTGCCAGATCGCCACTGGCTCCCACGCTACCTCTTTCCCTAATGGCGGGGGTGAGATCATTGTTATACAGATCGATCAATGCTTCTATAACTTCAAGTCTGATCCCGGAATAGCCTCTGAGTAAACTATTTATCTTAAGGAGCAGAATCAGCCTAACCGTCTTATGAGACAAGTAGCCCCCGGTTCCAGCGGCATGACTTCTCAACAGATTAACCTGAAGTTGACGCAAATTATCACTGGAAATCCTCTGATTAGCCAGTTTGCCAAATCCAGTATTCACACCATAAACTGTCTTGCCAGTCTCTAGAACGTTCTCGACAACCTCACGCGATTTTCGAACAAGGAGTTTCGATTCCGAAGTAAGTGATAGTTTCGTCGGAGTTTCAAGCTCTCCAAATATGCCCTCGAGCGACAAAGAGTTACCATCTAGAATCATATATGTCTCACTTTAATTTGTGTTGGCATCTTGTATTCCATGTGATCTGTACCAGGCACGTATGGAGTCAACCAGTTCTCTCTCTGAATTCGCAGGGACATGAGGTATAGGTGTAGAATTGCGAAAATAGTCACCATAACGTTTGGTGAATATGCGTTCATCAAGTGAAAGAATAGCACCAAAATCAGTGGTACTGCGGATGAGCCGCCCGACTCCCTGTTTGTACTTAATCGCCGCCTCAGGGACGCTATAGCCCATAAAATCATTCTCGCCAGCAGCTTTCAATGCATCGCTATTGGCACGAACGATAGGATCTGATGGTACCAGGAAGGGTAATTTGGCAATCACTAGCAGTTGAAGCGCATCACCGCGGATATCCACTCCCTGCCAGAAACTATCTGTTGCCAGAAGGATGCTGTCTGGATATTTCCTGAACTGATTGATTAGATCCATTCTGGATACTCTACTCGATTGTACCAGTAAGCGTCGGCCTGAGCCTTTGATACGATCTTCCAGTTCTTCCTGCCAGTTTAGGAGCATGGTATAGCTCGTAAATAATATCATGGTACCCACTGGATGTGTTTTCCAAATCTTTTCAAGGAGAAAGAGCACTTCAATGGTGTAGTTCTCTGCGTTTTGGGGTCCCATAAATGTGGGGACAAATATCCTGGCCTGGTCCTCATAATAGAAAGGTGATGGGTAGGTCATTTCTTTTAGCCTATCATGACCTCTCAAACCGAGACGTTGCTTGAGATAGCTAAAACTTCCATCAATGTTTAAAGTACCGGACGTGAAAATGGCACATGCTAGATCTTCATATACACGATCTTGCATTTGTTTGCCAATCTCCAGGGGAACCTGAACAAATTTTACTGCGACGACTTCGCTCTTTGGCAAAATCTCAAACCAATAAATCAATTCTGGATTGTCAGCCGCAGCTTGCTTATCCATAATTTCAAGAGTGTAGACCATCATCTCACGCCAGGACTGAAATCTTGAACTGATTTC
Organism: Fidelibacterota bacterium; assembly: GCA_018673925.1. Classification (GTDB taxonomy): domain Bacteria; phylum Fidelibacterota; class UBA8477; order UBA8477; family JABMPR01; genus JABMPR01. The sequence continues at coordinate 120,404 of JABHBL010000022.1, read as the reverse complement.
AGATAGACCGGGAAGTATATCATCGTCCAGATCATCCAGGGATTTCTCCACCTCTCTTACCAGATTATTTAGTGAGGTCAAACTGGTAATGACTGAGTACCATATTCCCCGAACAGGAGCAAACGGATCCTTTTCAGCAGTATACAATTCTTTGTATGTAAATGTAGCCCGTTCGATATCTCGCTGTCTGGTTGCTTTGAATTCGGTAAAGAAGGCCAGCAGGGTCTTATCAAACTCTTGTATGTCGCTCTCCAACTGATCCAACTGAGTAGTAAGCCCGGATTTTTGTTTTTCATCAACTGGAACTAAGAGATGTCGCAGCTCAATAGACATACCACTTTTGTTGCGTCCTTTATAAAACAACTGATCCATCTGGATTCGCAAACTCTTGTAGGAGAACTCAGCTGCAAAGAATTGATAGGCTGTTTTTTCAAGCAGATGGGCTTCATCTACGATGAGTCGTTGATAACGGGGCAAAATGGCGTGATCCGCTGCAGCATCCGCTAATAGAAGCGAATGGTTGACCACAACGATATCTGCCTTGGCTGATTCCTGACGCAATTTACCGAGATAACAGAAATCATTGTGGGCACATGTATTGGTAGTACAAAAGCCCGGTTCGCTGTTCAGCTTAGACCATACCAGTGCATTCCCTACGGTATGAAAACCATTGTGCTCATCAATATCACCTGTGGGTGTTTCATGTGCCCAGACCACCAGGGTTTGCAGTGCTTCCTTTTCTCGACGACTAAATCGCCAGCTCACATCTCGCAAGGCACGTTGCCATTTTGTTTTGCAGATGTAATTGTTCCGCCCCTTAAGGAGTAGAGCTCGAACTGGTAAGCCAAGCTTCTCCTGAATAAAAGGGATTTCCTTATGGAAAAGTTGATCCTGCAAATTCTTGGTGTTGCAACTGATAAATATAGGCTCGTCTTCTTTGAGCTCATGCCGGGTCAAAACAGCAGGAATAGTATAGGCTAGACTTTTCCCTATACCTGTCCCAGCTTCACCCATGAGAAACTCATCATTGCGCATGGCATACTGAATATCATGGGCAAGCGTCACCTGAGTTTCGCGTGGTTCATATCCATCAAGATGCTCTGACAGCAAACCCTCATCAGAAAATATTTGATCAAGATCAGGATAGCCGCCTTCTGTGGTAGAATGACGGATATTCGGTCTCTGTGGTAAGGGGATTCGAGGATATTCATCCAATTCTTCCAGAGCACGACCCGTAGCAGTCCATTCCAATATTGACTTATACAAGTCTTCGTTCGGCAGATCAGTACCGTGAAGGACATCCACAATTGATTTAATGACATCTGGTGAGAGCCGTTTCATCTCGGAAATCAAGATGAGTAGAATATCTGCAACCATGTCGGCGTCATAGTCAGCGCGATGTGCACCTTCTTTGGACAAACCGTAGAATTCAGCTGCTGTCCCCAGTTTATGATTGATCATGTCGTATCTGAGGGTACGCACCAGACTCAAAGTATCTATGCGTTGATTTTTGAGAGGTATACCATCTATGGCTTCGCGTTTGACATTTAAAAAATTATGATCGAAGTAAATATTATGGGCGACAAGAGGATGGTTCCCCAGGAAATCGTATAGGTCATCCACTACTTCTTCAAATGTGGGAGCGTCTGCCACCATTTCATTGGTGATACCGGTGAGTTTTGTGATGAATTTAGGAATTCTCACTGGAGGTTTGATAAACTGTTGGTAGCGTTCTGTAGCGACGCCATTAACAACTTTGACGGCCCCAAATTCAATAACGAAATCTACTTTGGGGTCAAGACCAGTAGTCTCAAGATCAAATGAAACAAACGTTCCGAGACCAATTCCTTGTAAATAGTCTGAAAAACTCATGCGAGATTTCCCGCTATGGTGATTGTGTGTGTTGTGATCAATTCTTCCTGTGCTTTCTAATATTGATGGATCTAAATGCCTGCAAAGGCGCGGGTCACATCAATCAGTATGGATGGTTTTTGTCGTGCAACGGCGGTGAATATCTTCATAAGTGAGAGTTCATCAGTTGGTATCTTTGCCAGACGGTGCGCCATCTTATTCAATTTTTCATCAGTGATCTCAAATATTGCCTCAGCTACGCGATGGAGACCTTCGTGTGTTTTCCCCTCGGCTTTTCGCCATCTCGCAGGATAGTCTTTAAAACCATTGGATGTTAGATCCCCGGTCTGCAATGCTGCTGCAGCTACCTCTCCAGCGATCCGACCTCCCACCATACCTGGGATAATACCGCCTCCCGTTACGGGGTTTACCATTCTAGCGGCATCTCCAGTTAGCATGATACCATCCTTAGTAATGGTTTTCAGTGTCTTGGCTATGGGTATACCACCGCAAACACTGGTCAAAATACGGGCTTTTGGAAAAAACTCTTTTAAGAACTTATGGGCAAGATCATGCGCTTTAAAATCCTTGGCAAAAGCTCCATTTACACCCAGACCAATATTGGCCATGCCGTTCCCCTTTGGAAATATCCAGAGATATCCACCTGGTGCCCAGTTAGACCCTACAAAGAAATCTATCATTTCCTGATCTATATCAACGTTCCCGACAGTGGCCTGATATCCAGAATCCATATCTCTAAGTTTGGTGGCTGTACGCATCCCGGCCATTCGTCCAACCCTGGATTCTACACCGTCGGCAGCTATGACTATCTTTGCCGTCAATTCCCTGTTTTCACCCATGTATTGGTATTTGACGCCTTTTACAATATCGTCTTCTACAATAAGACCATCCACATATGCCCGAGTCTGGATCTCTGCGCCAGCATGCCCTGCACGGTTGGCCAAAGCATAATCGAACAATCTTCGATGGAGTATATATCCAGCATCCTTCATCCCGAAATCGACCTTTGTATTGTCCGGGGAGCGCATACGAACCTTCGAGATAGTAGCAGCTATCCATTGCGGATCTGGTTCGATAAATTGTTTTAAACCGTGGGCTCCCACACCTTCACCGCAACGCACGGGGTAACCAATGTCTCTATCCTTCTCCAGCAGAAGTGTCTTGGCTCCACCTTTTACTGCAGCTTCGGCAGCCATGGATCCAGCAGGTCCACCACCAACTACAATGACATCAAAATCAGTCATGCTTTACCTCCTCTTTTTTCTCATCGGAGGAAAGCACATCTATGGGACACACCCAGATACAGATATCACAGTCTATGCAGGTGTCATGTATGATTGATATATCAGCTTCGCGCAACTCAATGGCATCCACGGGACAGACCGCCACGCAGGTACCACAAAAGTCACATCGATTATCTTTTACGAGGATCATTATAAACCCCTTTTATAAATACACGATCAATTTGGAGGATATTCCTGTCCGCCAGAGAAGATCGATTCAGAATTAACCTGTTAAAATAGGAATCAATGGTGCATTCTAAATGATTAAATGCACTGGATTATCCGGAGATGGACGCATCGGTTCATGCACGTCCATCGGGGATATTTTATTTCGGAAAGTTTACACTAAACCTAAACTGCTTAATAGTACCAATGTGATAAGTACTGGAGCCACAAATCGCAGGAAGACGAACCAGACACCTTCGAACCAGGGGTAGGTTTCAAATAATTGCTCTGCTCCCTCTTTCACCGCAATCATGACAGATGTCCGGGTCCAAACCCAACCCACAAAAATAGCTATCATCAAACCACCGAATGGTAGCAAAATATTGGAGGCAATAAAATCAACGATATCAAAAAATGTTTTTCCAAACAGGGTAACATCTGACATGAGGTTAAATGACAACGCTGAAGGAATTCCCAATAAAAATATAGATCCACCGAAAATCAATACGGCCCCCTTGCGATTCCAACCCTTCTCATCTACAAAATATGCCACTACCACTTCCAGAAGTGAAATGGCCGATGTAAGTGCTGCGATGGCCAGCAATAAGAAAAAGAGAAAAGAAAAGTAAACACCTCCGGTCATACCAGAAAAGACCGCAGGGAGTGTTTGGAATATTAATCCGGGACCCGCTGCTGGATTCAGTCCTGAAGCGAATACAGCCGTGAAGATGGCGACACCGGCCATGATGGCAATGATTGTGTCCAAAAAGACAATCTGCGCTGAAGCAGTTATGACGCTGTCCTTCTTGGACATATAGCTACCATAGGTCATCATTGCGCCCATACCAAGACTCAGGGTGAAAAATGCATGCCCAAGTGCGATGAGAATGGATTGACCATTTATTTTTGCCCAATCGGGGACCAATAGAAAGGCTAAACCTTTGTCAGCACCAGGTAGGGTGATCCCACGAATCATGAGGATAACTAGAATCGAAAGTAGAATTGGCATCATAATCTTGCTGGATTTCTCAATGCCACCCTGAACTCCCCTGACTACAATAAACATGGTCAAGGCAAAGAAAATGGTATGATACCCTAAAGTCCATGTTGCACTGCCAGAAAGTGTTCCAAACAACACACCAGCCTCCTCTGGTGATTGAAAATTGGAGAGTGAACCTCGCAGGGTTTCAATCACATAGCCAATCGTCCAGCCGCCAATAACACTATAGAATGACAAAATCATAAATCCAGCAAGTACACCCAGGAAGCCTACGGATATCCATGCTTTCGAGGGTGTAAGTGCTGCGAAAGCACCAACGGGATTACGTTGAGTTGTTCTTCCAATGAGTACTTCAGCGATAAGCACTGGAAAACCTATGATACCGATACAGATCAGATAGACAAAGATGAAGGCAGCTCCCCCGTTTTCTCCAGCGATGTATGGAAACTTCCAGATATTTCCCAGCCCAACTGCAGATCCTGCAGCAGCCAGTATAAATCCAAATTTCGATCCCCACGATTCTCTATTCTGTGTCATCTATTGGTCCTGCCTCTTTTGGTTTAATCATGTTTTCATCTGTAATCTCTTGCTGATCTTCAATTTCATACTTGCCAAAATCCCAAAGCTGGGCATCAACATAAGCATCAATAATATTCAGCGTCCATATCAATGACATCATCCAAACCTTGTCATTCCTGGTTCTATGGAGTGATTCACTAGATAGATCAGCCTGATAGTCCTGTTGAGCAATTGAATATCCATAGCCGTAGTATGCGAAAGCGCCAGCAAACAAAATAGCTTTCAAAGGGTGACGATTATAAAGCTGGCCTCCGCCTGGAATTACTGAGAATAAGAGCGCTTTACCGGGACTTTTAACACTGGATGAGTCAACATTCCCCTCAATCTGGGATTGGCCATTCAGAATTCCGAATGTGAAGACGATAAGAATTATTTGTTTTAAGGATTGATTCATTGTCTCTATTTATATGCAACCATTTCTATTTCAACATCAGTTCCAAGTGGTAGGGCAGCCACCTGAACCGCTGCTCTGGCTGGTGCATCATCACCTGGAAAGAATTCACCGTATATACGGTTCAGTTCTGCATATTGTCCCAGATCAGTCACATAAATATTGGTTTTTACAACTTTGGAAAAGTCACTGCCTGCAGCTTCCAGGATTGCTTTAAGATTATTCATAACCTGATAAACTCGGTCACTAAATGAAGTTTCAACTAGTTTCCCTGTTGCTGGATCCAATGGGATCTGGCCTGCTGTGTAAATCAATCCATTAATCTCAACTGCCTGATTGTAGGGACCAATAGCAGCTGGTGCAGCATCTGTACGAATAATATTCTTCATGATAATATCCTATTATATTGTTGTTACTCAGTCAGTTACAAGATTATGATCAAGCATTCTGATTACTTGAATAGCCTGTGATATAAGTAAGCACCTGCTTTAGGCAATGTCAACTTCTCCCTTAAACCCACAGAGGAGTCTCAGTACGACAATTAATCTAGGGGTAGAGCGAAATCATTTCGTCAAAAGACTGTCGTTTACGCAGAAGTTGTGTTGCTCCTGACAACCCCACCATTATTTCTGGTGATAGCGGTCGCATATTGTAGGTAGATCCCATGGAACTGGCATAAGCACCAGCTGACCCGATAATCATAAGATCATCTTTTTCAAACTCAGGTAATTCTCGGTTTCGCGCTAAAGCATCAGAACTTTCACAGACTGGACCTACAACATCCCCCATATGCGTAGGACGGTCCTCCAGGTGCGAATAGACTGCATGGTAGGCATCATACATAGCAGGACGGATCAGATCTGTTGTAGCTCCATCGATGATGACAAATTGATGGCCCCCATTCTCTTTGTTGCCCAGGACACGTGCTAACAGAATCCCTGCATTGGCTACTAGAACCCGGCCCGGTTGAATATGAAGCTGGTATTCTCCCAACTTCTCCAAAGCCCGATTAGCAATCGATTCAAGAAAGGGTGTCGTCTCTAGAATGTCTTCGAAGGGATCCTCATAGTTCACGCCAAAACCTCCCCCGAGATCGATATGAGAGAATTCGATACCTTCTGCTCGTAGAGAGGATGTGAATTGATCCAGATAGTCAATGAGATCATAAAATGGTTGAGGTTGTACAATTTGCGATCCGATATGGCAGTGAATTCCATCAAACTGGATATGTGGATACGATTCAGCATGGGTAAGGAAATGCCTGACCTTTTCAGGGCTCATCCCAAATTTATTCTGTTTTAACCCTGTTGAGATGTGGGGGTGCGTTTGGGGATCTATATCAGGGTTCAAACGGAGCAGAACCGCTGCTTTTTTACCGGCTATACTGGCCCGTTTTTCCAACAATTCCAACTCAAAGCGGCTTTCCACATTAAAATGGTCGATATCCAATTCCAACGCAAGGTCCAATTCCTCGATGGTCTTCCCTACACCTGCAAAATTGATTTCGGAACCATCAAATTTACAGTGCTGCGCCAGCTTGAATTCACCTTCAGAGACAATGTCCACTCCCAAACCATAACTTTTGAAAAGCTTCAGAATGTTTGGATTGGAATTGGCCTTCATGGCATAGGAAACCTTAAAACCGTGATCAATAAATATCCCTTTCAGTACTTCGGCATTGCGCCGGAGGATCTGCTCTGAATAGATGTATGCTGGGGTTCCGTATTTCTCAGCGAGGTCCTGCAAATCAACCCCATCACAGTGGAGCCGTTTGTTTATGTAAGTGTAAGCCATTTTACCAGTGGACGTTCAAATTGCGGTTGGCATAGGTTTCATCAACCTTCCCAACGGGTGTAGAGTGTGGTGCAGAGTGCACCAATTCAGGGTTTGTTTCCACTTCTTCAGCGATTTGCTTCATGACTGAGATAAAACGATCCATGGTTTCCTTATTCTCACTCTCAGTGGGTTCAATCATGAGGGCTTCCTTCACAATGAGGGGAAAATACATGGTTGGTGAATGAAAACCAAAGTCCAGCAGACGTTTGGCGATATGGAGAGCGTTGGTCCCCTTTTCCTTCTGTGTTTGAGCAGAAAGAACAAATTCATGCATACAGGTTCTATCGTAAGCCAGTTCAAAGACATCTTTCAACTTGTGCATCATATAGTTGGCGTTAGAGATGGCAATTTCCGAAATATTCCTGAGACCATCTGGTCCTAGCATTCTGATATAGGTCCAGGCACGTAGTAAGATACCAAAATTACCATAAAACCCATGAACTCGGCCAATGCTATGTTCATAGCCATATTCTAAACGATATTTGTGGTTTTTGAGTTCTACACGTGGTCTAGGTAGATGAGCCGCCAGTTTGTTAGTTACACCAATGGGACCAGCTCCTGGGCCACCGCCACCATGAGGTGTGGAAAATGTCTTGTGAAGATTCAGATGCGTAATATCAAATCCCAAATCTGCGGGTCGAGCAATACCCAGAAGGGCATTCATATTGGCTCCATCCATGTACATGATACCATCTACACCATGGATGAGCTCAGATATTTTGCTAATATTTTCCTCAAAAAGGCCTAGCGTATTGGGGTTGGTGAGCATAAATCCAGCAACACGATCATTAATTTTCGATTCAAAATCCTCAAGATCGACCAGACCCTTGGAATTACTTTTTACCTCAACCACTTTATAACCAGCCATAGCTACAGAAGCGGGATTGGTACCATGAGCTGCGTCAGGAATAAGAATGACATCTTTATCATTGCCTCTGAGTTCATGATATTTGCGCATAAGCAGGACACCGACCAGCTCACCTTGTGAACCAGCGGCAGGCTGGAGTGTAAATGCAGTCATACCAGTAATAGCGCACAACTGCTGTTCTAATTCATGATACACACCAAGTAAGCCCTGGCTCAACTCTTCTGGTTGGTAGGGATGCACTTCTGCCAGAGCAGAGGCTGTCCAGTCATTAATCTTGGGATTGTACTTCATGGTGCAAGATCCCAAGGGATAGAGATCCTTGTCCACATGATGATTTTTGGTTGAAATACCAATATAGTGGCGAACCAGCTCCGGTTCAGAGATTTCTGGAAGACGGGGTGATTCAGTCCTGAGAAATTTTCGAGGAATCAGTTCACTTAAATCCCTTTCTGGAATATCCAGAGCGGGGATTGAAGTGGCAACATGTCCCGAAGTAGATTTTTCAATGATTAATTGAGCTTTTTTCATCCCAAGCGATCTCCTATCAAATCAAACACACCTGCAATTACAGTATTTAAAGCAGTGGCATCTTTACCGCCAGCAGTGGCCATTTGTGGTTTTCCACCACCACCACCACCCAACTTCTGACCCAGGTCACGTACGATATCCCCGGCTTTCAATTTATATTGAGCAATGACGTCATCCGAGACAACACAGACCACATATGGTGATCCGTCGATAACTGTTCCTAAGACTCCTAAACCACTTTTCATCTGTCGAATAAGTTCAGATCCTAAATCCTTTAATGCCTCTGTATCAGACACTTCCACTACTTCACTTAATACCTTAACCCCACCAATGGACTGTGAATTTCCAAGAATATCGGTGAGCACGGAAGCAGCTTGATCAAAAGACAAGGTCTTGACTTGTTTTTCCAATGCTTTCTTCTCATCCATCAAATGTTGAGTCTTTTCACCTAAATCTTCTATATCTGAGGTGAGCAAATGTCGGAGATGGTTAATGGTAGATCTTTCCACTCGGGCATTTTCTTCAGCAATCTTTCCAGTGACAGCTTCAATTCTGCGGACTCCTGCTGCAATAGCAGCTTCTGATTCGATACGGAAAAACCCGATATCCCCAGTGGCCTGTACATGGACACCACCGCACAATTCATGGCTGTATTCACCAAACTTGACAGTACGGACCTCGTCACCATATTTCTCACCAAAGAAGGCTAGAGCCCCTTCAGTTCGGGCATCATCAAAACTCATGTTCCGAATGCTGGCAGAGATATTCTTTCTAATTTCAGCATTCACCAAACGCTCGACTTCGTTGATTTCGTCTGAGGTCATCTTTTCAAAATGGTTGAAATCAAAACGTAGGTGCTGATCATCCACCAACGAACCTGCTTGCTTGACATGATCACCGAGAATTTTTCTCAGGGCAGCATTCAATAAATGGGTGGCAGAGTGATTTCGGATAATATCACCACGTCTATGGGAGTCGATGACGGCTATCACTGGTTCTGTATTGAATTCTCCTGAAACAAGCTTCGTTACGTGGACTATTGAATCACCCTTACGACGAGTATCCAGGACTTCAAGTTCCATGCTAGCGTTATAGATTCGACCTGTATCGCCTACCTGACCACCACTTTCAGCATAAAAGGGTGTCTGATTGAGTACGACAGAAATTTCTTTGTCAGATTTCATTACCTGAGCAAGAGATGTATCCAATTTTTGGTGAGTATACCCCAGAAATTCTGAATGTTCACCTGGATTGATGATTTCCCATTTGCTACCCTTGGTATGGGTTTGCTTGAGTTGGGTGGCCTGACGGGCCTTTTCACGTTGAGAATTCATAAGAACTTCGAAAGATTCGAGATCAACATTGAAGCCCTCTTCATCAGCCATTAGGCTGGTCAAGTCAACAGGAAAACCAAAGGTGTCATAGAGTTTGAAGACATTTTCACCTGAAAGTGTCTTCTGACTGGCCGATTTTGCGTCTTTTACCATCCCTGCAAAAATCTGTAATCCCCTTCCCAAAGTCTGGCTAAAGGAATCTTCCTCAGATTTAATCACCTTCTGGATATACGCGACTCGTTCGTTAAGTTCTGGATACGCCTCACCCATGACAGCGACTACAATTGGAACAAGTTTATAGAGGAAGGCATCATTCATACCCAAATTACGCCCATAACGGGCTGCTCTACGCAATATGCGCCGTAAAACATACCCACGGCCATCATTGGATGGTATAGCGCCGTCTGAGATGGAAAAGGTCAACATTCGAGCATGGTCTGCTATCACACGATGAGCCATACCCTGTTCGTCACTTTGATAGGCAACTCCTGAGAGACTGGATATTTCATCAAGAATGGGTGTAAAAAGGTCAGTGTCGTAATTGCTGTCCTTCCCCTGGAGGTAAGCAACTACGCGCTCAAAGCCTGCTCCCGTATCAACATGCTTATTTGGTAATTCTGTTAACTCACCAGTCTGATCACGGAAATATTGAATAAAAACCAGATTCCACAACTCCATAAAACGTGGACTGTCTGTATTTACTCCTAATTCAGGATGAGACCCATGAATGGCGGGATCCCCACCAATATCAACATGAATTTCAGAACAGGGACCACAGGGACCAGTTTCTCCCATTTCCCAAAAATTGTCTTTGTTGCCAAAGCGTAAAATGTGGTCTCGAGGTATATCGGTAAGGGTTTCCCATAGTTCGAAAGCCTCGTCATCATCTTTATAAACGGTAGCATACAGCTTGTCTTTGGGGATTTTCCAAACATCTGTGAACAATTCCCAGGCCCATTGAATAGCTTCTGATTTGTAATAATCACCAAAACTCCAGTTTCCCAGCATTTCAAAAAATGTGTGGTGATAGGTATCCAGACCCACTTCTTCAAGGTCATTATGTTTACCGCTGACCCGGATGCATTTTTGGGAATTAACAGCTCTGGAATGATCCGCTGTTTCTGTCTCCAGAAAGATGCCTTTGAACTGATTCATTCCCGCATTAGTAAATAGCAAGGTGGGGTCATCAAAAGGAACCACACCTGCACTACGTACAAATTTATGGTTTTTATCCTGAAAGAACTGTATAAACTGATTACGAATCTCTTGTGATGTCATTGTGCCTCAATGAGTTAGCGATACTACTTAAATAATGTAAAAAACCTTAGCAAAGAACGCGCTATTATAGTTATCAACACCCCAATATGGAAGTATGGAAATTGAATTATTTGGAGTGTAATAAAAAAAGCACCACCATTGGCAGTGCTTTGTAAAGATTATGAGAAAAGGTAATTAGTCAATGAGTCTAAACATCCTACTTGGACGAATTTTGAAAATCCGTTTAAGAAGGTTTGGCTCAGTCTGTTCCCAGCTAAGGTAGGTCACAATAGCTTCACCAATTATGTTTGATTCCGGGACCAGTCCCCAATAGCGACTATCGTGGGAATTATCCCGGTTATCACCCATCATAAAAAAGTGATTCTGTTCACAAATGTAGGAATCAACTGATTCCCCATCAACTTTTAATTGTCCTGAGATTCCTGGGGTAACCTCGTGCCCTTCAAGGGAGATCACATTCACGGCGTGATTCAGGTCCACCTCACTAAACACAAGCGTATCCCCTGCTGCCGGGATATGAAGGGGTCCGAAGTAATCACGGTTCCCTATACCTGGAGGGAAAATATTCCGCTCGGTATACTCATCATCATAGACATTCAACTTTGATGCACGTCCATGTTCGGGCAGATCAAACTGGACACCATCCACAAAAACATCTTTCTCGATAATTTCCAGAGACTGTCCTGGTCCAGCGATACAGCGCTTGATATAGTTCAAGCTTGGGTCGTGGGGACCAATTTGGAGACCTGGCCATTTGTCGTTGGGATAGCGGAAAATGACAACATCACCGGTTTTTGGTTGTTCAAAACCTGGAAGACGATAATAGGGTACAGAAAATCCAAAGTTTGTCCAGGGTATACCGATCCAATCAGGTGTTCGAATGCCATAAATGAATTTATTACCAAGAATGAAGTCACCAATCTTGATGGTTGTTTCCATGGAGCCTGTCGGGACATTGTAGGCTTCGATGACGGTAGCCCTCAGGATCAACACCGAAACGATAATATGCATCAGCCCCCGAAAAGCACTGCTATTTCTGGATCGTTTGGCTTGTTTTTCTTTTTCACTCAAAATTCGATCTCCTGATCTTCGCTTCGTGCCATGTTAATGCGACGACTCTCTTTCAACGGTATAAATATTAAAAAGTTCAGATTTTTCTATCCGAAGATAATGACCTAATATGCCGCTCCATGTGAAGCGGTTTTCAAATCTGGTGCACCCACCCAACCACCGAAGATTTTATCCCGAGAAATTGCGTTCACCTCACCATAACCGTAGCGTGGTACCAATTCATAGCCCATTGCTTCCAGCAGAACCATCGTATCGGGACTGATGGATCCAGGACCATAATGGATCACATCTGGACGCCATTGATGATGAAATCTTGGAACATTTACAGCATCGTGGACTGGCATCCCAAAATCCACCATATTGTGGATGACCTGCAAGACCGTAGTGATGATGGTCGAACCACCCGGGGCGCCGACAATCAGGACTACTTTCCCATCTTGTGCCAGAATGGTAGGAGTCATACTGGAAAGCATACGCTTTTTGGGTTCAATGGCATTGGCCTCGTTTCCAATTAGTCCAAATGAATTGGGTTCACCAGGTTTTGAGCTAAAGTCATCCATTTCATTGTTCAGGAGGAAACCAAAACCATCTACAGTCACATAAGATCCAAATGACCAATTCAAAGTGGTGGTAACACTAACTGCATTTCCCCATTTATCAACCACTGAAAAGTGAGTGGTCTCTTCGCTTTCCTGACCGATGAGTTCTATACCTGCTAAGTCCTTATCATTCAAAGGATAAATAGAATCACTTGGTGTAATGGTGAGGCTATCATAATCAGCCATACGCAGGGTAGCGTACTCCTTTGAAAGCAATTTATCCTGAGGAACATCAAAATAATCTGAGTCCCCTAGCCACACACTTCTGTCGGCATAAGCTCGCTTCTCCACCTCAGCTATCATCTGAATATGCTGGGCTGAATGCCAACCCACAGAATCAAAAACCATGGGCTCCATCATATTGAGCATGGAAATGAGCGCAATACCGCCAGAACTAGGTGGTGGCATCGATATGACTTCCAGGCCGCGATAGTTACCTATAACTGGCTTCCGTATTTTGGCCGTATAATTCATAAGATCCTGAGAAGAGATCTTACCACCATATTTTGAACTACTTTTCACCATTGCTTCAGCCACTGGACCAGTGTAGAAGCCAGCATTGCCCTTTTTCTGGATCAGTTTTAATGTTTTTGCCAGATCGGGTTGTTTGAAAGTCTCTCCAGGCATATATATCTCACCATCTCTGCAAAAAATCCTTCTTGTTTCATCAAACCCTTCAGCTGCTTTATTTAACCAACCAAATGAATAAGCCAGATCGTAAGGAATAGTAAAACCCTTTTGTGCCAGTTTGATGGCGGGTTTCATCACCTTTTTACGTTCCATTGAGCCGTGTTTATCTAGAGCTAGTTGCAGACCGGCCACCGTCCCAGGAACACCTACTGCCAATCCCCCACGGACACTTAACTGTGGAACCACTTTTCCACTATCATCCAGAAACATGTCCCTATGAGCCTGTCCTGGCGCCATTTCGCGATAGTCGATGGCTACTTTTTGACCATCTGCCATGTGGATGAGCATAAAGCCTCCTCCGCCAATATTACCGGCCTGAGGATGGGTTACTGCCAATGCATAACTAACAGCCACAGCTGCATCCACTGCGTTACCACCCTTTTTGAGGATTTCAATTCCAGCTTCACAGGCTTCCAGATCATGTGCAACAACCACCCCATTCTCTCCATAAATACTCGGTTGGGTTGCCAGAGCAGCTGCGCTGAAAATGATGGTTATGAATAGAGTGCATATAATTTTCATTTGATGATTCCTTAAAGGGGTAAAAATGCTTCGGTGTAATGCTTTATTTGTGGTTTGGGGTCTGAGAAATTTACGGTGATGATGTCAAATCTACATTCAGGTTGATCAACCTCATTCTTTTCCAGATACATCTCAGCAATTCTGGCAATTTGATTCTGTTTTGCTGGTGTCACACGTTCAAGTGCCATGGTGTCATCCGATTCTCCTGCAAAGCTCTTTACTTCGACGAAGACGACTTCATCAGCTTTGCTGGCAATAAGGTCTATCTCGCCATTCCGTCCAGCATGGTAACTATATTCCAGAAGCTGATAGCCGTTCCGTATCAAAAACATCCCTGAAATGATCTCCCCCATGCGTCCATACGAAGGTTCCTGCATATAATACTGATATTTTTTATTTGGACAGGATTCAACAGGTCGAAAACTGCGACGATGGACAGGGGTTCGTCCATGTTCTCTCAGGCTTTCCATATGTGCTTTGGATCCATAACCCTTGTGAGACTTAAAACTGTATTCGGGAAACAATTTGTCATAGGAGATCATCATGGCATCTCGCGTGGTCTTGGCAATGATGCTGGCAGCACTTATTTCAGGTACCAGATCATCCCCACCAATAATGCATTCCTGATCAAATTGTAGTCCAGGTATCTTATGATTGCCATCTACCTGCACTTGATTGAATTCAAATTTCAAATCTCCGATAGCTTGACGCATGGCTTCAAAGGTCGCCTGAAGGATGTTGTTACGATCGATGTCCTGTTCATGAACTATACCCACACCAATTGCCAGAGCCTTTGATCTAATATCCACTGCGAGGACATTTCGTCTCTTTTCACTAAGTTTTTTGGAATCTCGTAAACCTTCAGGAATATCTAGAGGATTCAGGATAACTGCCGATGCTACCACAGGTCCCGCTAGAGGTCCCCGACCAGCTTCGTCTACTCCTGCTATGACTTTTGAATTCAACTCTCTTCAGCTCTCATTTGCGCTCAATATAGGTGGTGTTGGGATGTTTAGAAGCATAAGTAAGTCAGGACAACGTAGAAGATAGAAATGTAAGAGATGAAGAGCATATCCAGTTATCCTCCGCATCCTTATGGCCTAGTTGGTCCTTGAGCTCGTCGAAAGGCGCACAGGTGGGTATATGTTTTATGTGGAAGCCTGACCGGCTAGAATGTCCTCGTGTGAATCGATGAGGTTTCGCGAGCCTCAACCTCCCGATTGGACAAAAAAAAAGCGCCAAGATGATTTGGCGCTTTTTAGGATGAATATCTTTTAAAGCTTAGGCTGTTACAGGGGCAACTCCAAGAACATCCTGGAAAGCCTGGACAAACTGCTCTTTTGGCAGGGCGCCTGCAGCCATCTGTGGTTTTTCGCCAAGGGGTACAAACAGAAGTGAAGGGATGCTACGGATACCAAAGACACCAGCAAGCTCCTGCTCCGTTTCTGTATCTACTTTGTAAACTTTTACTTTGCCATCATACTCGTTTGATAGCTCTTCAAGTACTGGAGCTACAGCCTTACATGGTCCACACCATTCAGCCCAGAAGTCGATAATACAGGGAGTATCACCTTTATACTTCCATTCTTCTTCATTCTCGTAATCAAAAACTTTATCGAGGAAATCTTGTTTTGTCAAATTTTCGGTCATTTTTTTCTCCCATTCATGATAACTGAACAAGTACCATGTTTAATATATTTCGTTGTCAAAATTCTTTTGCTCACAGGTCTTTGAGGCAGAGATGTGAAGTTGGTTACAAAATGATCTATATGTATGAAATAGGTTTGTGATAGAGGATTGTGTCGGGTCGTTTCATGAAACGACCTTACTAGCTCAGGATTATGAGAGCTTACGCTTGAGGAAGTCCTCGTCTGATATACAAGTGATTCCAGCCGCTTTCATGTGTTGGGTAAAGACCCCATCACCATCAATCAACGTTTTTGAAAAGGAACCATCGTAGACCTTACCACAACCACAGGCCGGGCTGCGGCTTTTAAGGATGGCCTGACTCACATGCACAGACACAGCTTTCGCAGTACATATTGATGCACCTTTCTGAAATGCTTCGGAAACATCCTCACCATTTTGACGAAACACACCAGTTCCTTCTATTTCAGCAGGTGGTCGTGGAATAGGCAACCCGCCCTCTACCTCGGGACAGACCGGGATAAGGGTGTTATCTTTTAAAAGCTCTAATAGTGCAGCATTCTGTTTACCCTGACCATCAAAGCGGCAGGTTTCACCCATTAAACATGCGGATAAAAGAATCGGTGATTGTTGCACCAGGTTTAGTCCCAGAATTTATATTTATGTAATTTCTCTGTGGTATCATCTATGATATAGAATACTTGATGTTCTTCATCATAAACTAACCCCTCTGGTTGAACCATATCAATGGCATAGGCATCTTGAAAACTACCATCTAGATTGACTAGATAGACATTTGAGGCTTCATCACTGAGAATCCAGAGTTTGTCCTGGGAGGAGATGTAAGAAATACTTGAGAAATCTGGTGCAAAGGAAATCTGCTGTAAAGTTTGAGTCAGGGATAATTCATCGATGGTAATCAAGGCCCCAAAGTCTTTCTCCTTAACCATGAATATTCTCGAGTGGTCCTCATCTATTGAGATTCCCTCAAGTCCTCCCCCATCACCCACACTTGAAATATTCTGATAGCCAAGGGTGCGACCATCTGATTCAAGATGTATGAGTTGACCTAGATTTTCATCGACCATCCAGAGCGTGGAGTCTCTGGAGTCAAAACTAATGCCTTCCAGATCGTTACCACTGTAGTTCAATGATCGCATCAGATTACCTAATGTGTCTATTTCAAATATGCGGCCACCGGGTTTGTCACTCACGGTCCAGAGTGTGCTCTTATCACTGCCAAAACTTAAGCCTGAGGGTGAATCCACTCGGACAGTATAAATAGCCATCAATTCCAGCGAATTTACAACCTTGATGTCTCTGGTGTCTTTTTCTGAACCAGTAGCTCCAGTTATGGTGAGAGTAACTGTGTAATTTCCAGGTGAATTATAGATGTGGACTACATCAGAACCAGTACTAGATATGCTATCACCAAAATCGAAGGTGAATTCGTAGTCGCTGGCATCTTCACCAGCTTTTAAATCTGCACTGAATTCAATGGGATAGCCTTTGAGAAACCTGGATTGCTCTGTTATTATTTTTGCCAGTGGTGTTTCTTTTGAGCCATCGCAGCTTAAGAAGACACTTGAAGCAATAATTAGTAGAAATATTCGTATGTAGATTTTTCGATTCAAAGGTGATAGCCCATCAATTAGTGTCTAATGCATTCCCAAAATATCATTTAGATCATAAGTCAGAATTCGTGAATTCCATTGATCTACTACTGCGAGAATCTTTTCTCCAGTGAGCAAAGTTCTCGTGCTAACTCCATCAGGAGAAGCCAATTCATTTTTATGCCAATCATTGAGCAGATGTACCTGTGCTCCACCTGCAATGATGTTTTGCTCATTATAATTCACACCATCGATAACACAATCTGATTCATCATCACAATAAAATGGCGCACGGGTTCCAAAATGAGCGACCCTTTCCCCTGATTCAATGTTATAGCAGTCGACTCGACCAGCCTTTTCATCTACAGCGAAAATATATTGACCAAAAACACTCAAGCCTTCGATTGAGTCTTTAGAATACCCAGTTGTAATCTTGCCATCGACCATTTCAACGCCAATGAGGCGATTTTTAAACTTTCCCGTGGTGAGGTCAAACACACCGATATAGCGAAACTTTTCAGAGTTCCCGAATTGACTCTTCTGGGGTTTTTCCTCAGCCACAAAGAGTAATCCTCTTTCCTCTGAGATCGCCATCCCCTCACTTTTGCGCATAATTTTGGTTACTTCCTGGGTCGCCGCATATTCCTTATCGTATATATAACTCGTTCCATCACTGGTAACGATCTGCTTGAATTTCCTAAAGCCAAAATTATACACACCCTCTATTCGGAATATGGTTTTATCCATATCAGCGACATAGATGTCACCGCTTTGAGAAACAATAATCCCCTGGGGTTTGATGAGGAGGCCATCATTTTCATCGAGATAATACTCATCTGAGGAGACTTTTCCCTGATATCCTATTAATTGATCAAGCGTCATATCAGCATTGAACCTGGCAACGGAACCAATCCCTTCAAGAGTGATGTATATATATCCCGCTCCATCACTACTTATGCCTGTTGGAACAATGTCCGAGTTTGCTATTCCTAGAGTTCCAGCATTAATAGTTTTAAGAAGGTTTCCATCGCTTGAAAAAACCTGAATACGATTGTTGTCCACATCTGAGATGATGAGATCACCATTTTCCATTATTTCCACATCATCTGGTTGGGCCAACTGGTCGGGTGCTGCACCATACCCACTTTGTGGGTTTGGGAAAATATTTATTGGTGAGATGGCATCTTTTGTTGGTATTGAAGACTCACTCTTGATTGCACAGGCCACAAGAATTATAAAACTTATTACAAATAATAGAAAACGAATTGAGATCACTTTTGGCATGCTATTCCCTCATGAGCCATTTACGATATTTGACGTATAATAAAATCTTAGAAGACTAAAACTATTTTAAAAAAACCAGCCTGGCAGAACCAGGCTGGTTTTTCAAACATAAAACAGGTTAAACGATTATTCGCGTGCCCACTCAGCGGTAAACATAGTAATACTACCTTCACGCTCGTTAGCACTGAATGCTACACCGTTTGTTGGGTGAACGGCCAAGCCTTCTGAACCGACTTCACTTTTTTCCATACCCATATCAGAATCTGGATCTAAACCAGCTTTTGCAACAGAATCAAAAATGATATTTGCAGGATCAGTAACATCATAAGCTACAACAGCGTGTGATTCTTGAAGTGCCATAAGTGCATAGACATGACCATCTTTTTCAATCACTGCAGCTTCTTCAGGTTCTGTTTGCTTGGTAGATTTCCGAGCATCATGCTGCCATCCACTAGGGAGATCATTCAAGATCGTATGTGGATCAGTTGCTGTAAAGGTAGCAAGGTCGAGGATCTGGAAGGAACCATTTCTCTCATTTGAGATCAATGCATAATCACCACTTGGATAGATATATAGTCCATCTGGTTCTGCTTCGTTGTCACCAGCATCTGCCTGGAGAGAAACGATAGTTACGTCAGAGGCTTCAAGAGGTGCATCATTGGCATTGAAGACCAAGATCTCGCTGGTTTCCTGAACGGAAACAACAACAGTTCCATCAGCAGAAGTTTCACAGTGTTCTGGCTCAGAATCTACATCATGATCAACAGCATAGTCTTGAACCAGTGATGCATTAGCAATACCATTTTCTAAACTGATGATTGAAACACTTCCACCATGACGGGTATCTGGTTTACAGGTACGATCTTCACGATCATCTTCACAAGCAACAATCAGGAAACTACCATCTTTTGTAAAGGCACAACCATCAGGGTTGTAACCAATACCAGAAACGGTAACTACAGATGTAGGATCTGATAGTTTGACAAGCTTAATAGATCCCTGTCCACAATCAGCTTCTGCGACACAGACAGCGATGTAATTTTCGCCACCAATAAGTGGGGAAACATCGATAGATGTGAACTCAGCAGTTGCAGAACCAGTTTCTAATACAGCAAGCTCATTCACAGTAAAATTACTAGTTGTGTAATCAATACTAAAGAGCTGGTTTGTTCCTGAGGCAACGAAAACGGCCTGATCTTCTGATCCAGGTACCATTCTAATAATCTCAGGGTTAGCATCTGTTGCCGTCGCAACAGTCATAACTGTTTGAAGACTGAAAGAATCAAAGGTTGGGACTTCATCAACCGCGTCATCTTCACAACCCCAAAAGGCAGCCATTAGCACCATAAGTAATACGGTAGCTTTTTTCATGTTTGTTCCTCCTTATAAGGACTTTTGGTTATCACTTCTTATTGGTTACTATTAAAATCTAAAATTTATCTGCATTAATGTCTGGTCGTCGTCCACACTTGACTCAATTTCGGACCCAGTTGTTTCGCCAAGAATATAATGCTCGAATTTAAGAGTCAAATTGTCATTAATCTCAAGCATGGCAGAAAGTGTAGTCATTTGTCTATCCCATGACATAGCCTCACTAAGATAAGCCCATGTCAATTCTTCACCAGCACTGTTCTTTTTTGACTTCAAATTGAGAAAGCCATTACGTCCCAGAAGCGTGATGCTTTTGGATTTCAAAAATGACGGTGCCTTCATGGAATATGATGCTTCGCCATAAGCGCCCTCACGTGTCAATAATCCATCCTGAGCTTGAATATATTCACCGACTAAATTCAATCCAGCGATGTTGTATCCTGCTCTACCACCCATCCAATAATGAGATATGTCTGTTTCATCTCCCATATTTGAGTATGGAGCAAGAGACTGTTTCAGACTGGCTTTCCAATCCCAATCATCAATGAGTTCACCCATGAAGTACCATCCAAGCAATGAAACGCCAGCGATATCTACTCCTGCTTTCACCCCATATTCAAAGGTCTGTCCATTTTTGGGCTCGTAGTCATCATAAACCATCATTTTGAATGATTTGTCTTCAGCTGCATCATCGGTACCGAGAGGACGTTTCATAGCAAATGATAATCCACCTATAAGTTTGCCATTTTCACCTAATTTGATCTCTGTTTCACTATTGACATGGGCTTCACGACCCTTCCAGAAAGCAGTTCCTGCAAGCGGATAACCTTCTGATTGTCTTTTTCTAGACACAAAGGGGCGATTCTTTCCCATTTCAAACTTTGTGTTAATACTTGGAACGTTCAAACGAGCATATTGTTTATCAACATAAGCGCTTTCATCATCAAAACGGAATTCAATTTGATAGTAAAGGTTTTCGCTATAGTTGACTCGGGCTGAAAGCACAGCCATATCAATGCGCATGTGTGGACTACGATTTCTGACCTTCTGATAGGTTAAATCCTGGTTAGCAAATCCACCAGCTCCCTCAACATCAATAAACTCAAGTTCCACTTCACCGCCAAGGACTACATCCAGTCCACTGTCAGTGCTTACGGTAACTCCCTGTCCAAACGTGAGGAGTGGTAATAGCATCAGACCACTCAAGAGCACTTTTAGGATTTTCATTTTGACTCCTTGTCATTATTTGTATCAATTAATGGTTCAGCATCTTTTCGGAGAATCAGATGCTTAAAATAATATAGATAAAGTATGCTAAGCAGAATCCCTACCCAAATGAGCACGTTGGGTTTCTGCTCGTTTTTAAACGCAAATTCAATACCCACATTTTCCATGTATTCCATGGGAGTTCTCGATATTGAAACGCTGGCTCTATCTCCAACCTTGGCGAACGTATACGGTGGTTTGGGTTGTTTCTTTTTAAACTTTGGATCACTTCCAGTTATTCGATGGAAATTCCAACCATAGGGTAGAATAACCGTCATGTCACATCGTCCAATGTGGGCCGGCAATGTATTGGTATAATTAACCTCCCAGTTATATGTCTTAAACTCTTCAGGTCCAGCTTCATTCCAATTTAGAAAATCGTTGATCTGAGTATTAATACTGATGGTATGCTCACCAGAAATTTTCTTGTAAAAGTTCATAACAAAGACTGGAGATGATCTATCAATGATGATTGCAGTTTGGTTTGTGATATCAATATCATCCAATGAAACTGATGTGATCTCCATATTCTCATATCCAGCAGGAATCTGAACCGCGCTTAGACTGTCGCTAACTGAGAGAATTACCTGGTAGGTCAACTGGGCAGAACCGTCTTCAGAAATAGATACAGTTTGCTCAAGCACATCAATCTGTTGAGCGAGCAGCAAACTTGTGAATATCGTGAGCCCGAAAAGCGTTTTGATCATAATTAATAATTTCATGGCGTTATCCCCAAAAAGCGGAACCAGGTAAAGCCGGCAATCACCATGACGACCACACCTATGGTAGCAACTGTGAGACCATATTTCAAGTTATCAGAAATAGAGAATTGACCAGCGCTATACAGGATCAGGTTGGGTTTAGCATTGGTTGGTAAGGTGATTACCCAGGTCAGGGTAAAGGCAGCTGGTAGTGCCAGTGATACAGGATCAAATCCGAACTGCTGTGCTATGGCGATAATAATTGGGATCATCACAATGGACCGCATCGTTTTACTTGTAAAGAATAAATGGGCGTACATAGAGAAGGCAATGATGATGATATAAACTGTCCAGAAACTTAGATCAGCGCCAAGACCGACCATATCAAAAACACTTCCTACCAACCAGCGCGCCGCACCTGAATCAAACAAAGCGAGTCCACCGGAATATGCACCTGCACTAAAGATCATCACATGCCAGGGAATATCAGCGTCGTTCCATTTCAACAAACCGATTTTTGGCAAAAAGACAAATACAACACCGAGCAGGGCTGCCATAACAGCGCTGATCTCAAAACCGAACCAACCCACATGAAAGCGATCGGTGGCCCAGAGAAAGAGGACAAACAGGAATACACCTGCTGATTTTCCCTCAGCCACGGTAAACCCACCCATTTCGTTCAACATTTTACGCATGACATCGAAGCCACCCTTAACCTTGGGTTGCTGGTCTTCCTTTTTAATGGGAAATAAATATTTAGGTCCCAACCACCACGAGATAGCCATAACGATGATGGTAATAGGCAGCATACCGAACATCCAATCAGAATAGTAGACCTTCTGATTGCCCATTTCAAAGATGAAGGCTGCAGCGACGATATTACAGGTACTTCCTGTGATAAAACCTGAAGAGAAAATACTGATTCCCTGGAGGTTCTGCATAAACAGGTTTACACCAAAATTATTTCCATTTCCTGATGTAGAACCATAGATAGATGATATTACCAACATCACTGGAAGAACCATAACCGTTCGGGCAGTCGTGGCTGGAATAAAAGGTGCCAGAAAAAGTTGAAGAACGATAAATGCGCCAAGAATGGTGTAAGAACTGTGTCCAAACCGCAGACCGATCCATAGGGCGAAGCGTTTGGCTAATTGGCTTTTTACCAGGGTTGAGCTGAGGATAAAGGCCAAAATATTCAGCCAGATCACCTCTAATCCGAATACACCCAACACCTTATCTTCTGTCCAGCCATTAAAAAAGGTTAGCAGACCCATAAGTAGCAGGGATGTGGCATATGTGGGGATGGGTTCGGTCACCCACCAGGTTAAGGCCAAGGCAAAGGATGCTATGGCCGCCTGGGCTTCCAATGTTAAGCCATCAGGTGTGGGCATGAGGTAGAGAATCAAAAAGAAGATGATGCCCAATGGAAAACCAATATACTTGGTGAGATTCTCTCCCCTACTTGATTCCCTCTGAGCAACTACGTTCAGATTCGTATCGAAATTTATTTCTTGAGCATTCATCAATTCATCAGTTCTTTTGTTTGATCTCGACCCGCTTACTCAAACAGATAGGCAGCTTTGAGCTTGCCCACTTCTGACCAGTCTGGTTTATAATCATTGAGCTTATTGATAAATGTTGTGCAACGTTTCATGGCCTCAGCATCATATTGTCTGTCCTTGATGAAATCATGATCGAAGGAGAATTCAGCAATTCGCATTTCACCTGCTTCAGTTTCAACGATCCAGACACTCATATCCATACGACCGTACAGACCATCACCAAAATCAAGTTTACCTGGTTTGACCATCCATTCATCTACAAAAACTCCTGCAACCTTAGATAGTTCAGCTTCTTCAGCAATTCCAAGTGTGGCAAGAACTGGATATATTTTTACAAAACCGCCATATGTGTTTGAGGGCATATCATCAAGTTGAACTGAATTTGAGACAGCATATGTGACATCGTCGCCACCATTCTTTGCCGAATAATACACAATGTCAGATTCAAGTTCGATCCGGTCAAATTTGGGAACATAACCCTCAGTCATTGTTAGATCCTTGGACAGAGTTGTCGCTTTGTCAGTCTGGCGAAATTTCAGACCAAATTCGAATCCTGGGCGTATTTCTCCAGCTTTATATTTTGATTTCCTACGAAGCAAAAAGCTGTTCTTTCGGAGGTCAAGACCTTCCGTATCCCAGAAAGAAACCTGTTTGTGAGATAGTTTCAAAGGGTTTTCCTTAGCTAGTACGGGTATCCCCTCAGCAGCTGCTACATCCTGAACAAATTGCCAGTACTCGGCGAAGGCCTTCTCATAGTCACCAAACATATCCGCGTTGAGTAAGAGCTTATACTCACTCGAGTTAAGAAAATATTCAGGTGCCGGTTCAACTGTTTCAACAGGCGCTACTTCAACAATTGCTGGTGGGTTAACAGCGCAAGCAGTTATGATTAAAGCAAATCCAATAATAAAAA
Source organism: Fidelibacterota bacterium (assembly GCA_018673925.1). Lineage (GTDB taxonomy): Bacteria > Fidelibacterota > UBA8477 > UBA8477 > JABMPR01 > JABMPR01. Next base: position 96,028 of record JABHBL010000022.1, on the reverse strand, counting down.
TCGTTCTAATTTTCAGGGTCATTCTACATTTCCTTCATTTTCTTCGTTTGATCCAAGGTCATAAATAATTTTAGCAATCTCACCTGTATGGAGATTGATCTGCTTCATCATTTCCAATAACTCGGTGTGAATTGCATCAGTTTCTACCGTTTCTTCGCGGGCCGCATTGAGACGCTGGAAATGGGATTCCCGGTATTGAGCTTCAAGGTTCAGGTACTTTTCCTCTTTGACCATGACCTTTTTAGCACGTTTGGGATCCAGAGCAGAAAAGGTTTTCTCCAGACGACTGAACTGCTTGCATACTTTTGTATTGTATTTTATAAGTTCTTTTTTGCCCTCTTCAGAGAAATCCAATTGTAGGGCACGTTTCTTTGTCACAAGTGGTCTCAAGTTCCGTTCCATAACATCGCCGATACTTTCCATTTGACTTGAGATCGTGATCATGCCAAACACTTCAGCAATTTGAGTGTCTGAGAGTTCTTCCTGACCGATCTGAAGCAGATACTTCTTTATCTTCTTCTCCAGAAAATCCAGCTTCTTCTCCCTAATCTCAATACCTTCCATAATCGTGAGTTGTGGATGAACTTTGTCTGCTCCAGGATCATCTTCGAGAAATGGATGAATGAACCCATCCATCATTCTGCCAGTGATCTTGGCCATTCTAGCTATTTCTGATCTGGCAAGATCCAATGCCAGAGCTGGTGTTTCAACAGCGGATTCATCTAAATGCCAGGTAGCGATAGTCAGATCTTTTTCATCTTCAACATCTGGATATATTTTCATAATTAATCTTGCAAAGAAGCTGGTGAATGGAATGAACGCTAGTGCTAATCCGACGTTGAAGATGGTGTGGGCATTGGCTATCTGACGAGGTACTACTGCACTTAGATTCGCCATGCCTGTTTCAGTGGAAGCTGGTGAAATTGCTCGAATAATATCAGCAAACCAGGGGATCCAGAAAATAAAGAGCATGACACCTACAATCTTGAACATAACATGTGCCATGGCAACCCGTTTTGCCTCTCGTGATGCACCTATGCTCGCCAATCCTGCTGTGATACAGGTTCCAATATTAGCTCCCATAATCAATGGTATACCAGCATCCAGAGTTAACAAGCCTTGTTGGGCAAGGACAATGACAATACCTGTAAATGCGCTACTACTTTGGATTAAAGCAGTGAACGCTGCTCCAACCAAGAGACCCAGAAGCGGGTTTTCTAAGTGTGCCAGGGTAGTAATGAAGGGATCATATGTCCTCAATGGGTACATTGCATCGGACATGAGTTTCATGCCGTAAAAGAGAATTCCAAAACCAAGTACAGATTCGCCAATGTTCTTTTGGTTCTCATTTCTTCCAAACATCATGAGACCAAAACCGATGGCAATCATCAATAATGCATAATCAGTCAACTTAAAGGCTACGAGTTGAGCTGTTACTGTTGTCCCGATATCAGCACCAAGAATCACACCCAAACTCTGAACGAATGTCATTAATCCAGCCTGGACAAAGCTCACTAACATAACCGTGGTAGCACTGCTACTCTGGATGACCATGGTAACAAATGCACCTACCATGAGACCCATATAGCGGTTGTTTGTCAGGGCCGATAAAATCGAGCGCATTTTATCCCCTGCTGCCTTCTTCATACCCGAGCTCATTTTTTCCATTCCATATAGGAAGAGAGCAAGTCCACCAAACAACGTCATGATAAGTGCCCACCATGAGATGCTTCCATTTGTGCTAGTGGATGCAGCAAATACTTGATTTGATGCTAGAGAGAGTACGAGGATGAAACGAAATATTTTCATAAAGAGAGACATTATCCGGTTTTGATGACTTGAGTTGAAATTATTTGATGGTGGCCGATCATCTCAGTCGGTTTCACAACCTGTTGATCAAATACGTTTTGTAGGAAGAATAGTGAGATAAATGAGATCACAGCTGCAATGACAGGTGTTGTTACCCAACCTGAAGCAATTTTTCCAAGTACTCTGAAGCGAATACCGCGACCACCATGTGCCAGACCAATTCCCAGAACGCTTCCAATTACAACTTGAGAGCTGGAAACAGGAACCAGGGGAATTGTTGGCAAATTGTGCCCAAGAAGCCAGGTTTCGAGTCCTTTTGATGCGAATAGGAAGAGAACGATTGATTGGGACAGCACAACGATAAGAGCGGATTGGGGTGTCAGTTTTACCACACCCTCCCCAACTGTCAACATAACCCGTTTGGAATATGTAAAGATACCTACTGCTATTGCCAGTCCTCCAAGTAAAAAGAGTTGAGAGACCCCACTAATACTCATACCCATCAGCTCTAAACTCTCGAAGGGTGCAACAGAAACAAAAACTCCCATGACATTTCCAATATTATTGGCACCCAATGAATAGGCCCCAAATGCGCCGATAACAATCAAACCAATCCGAGTATAGGCATCCAACCGGAAGATGTGAATTTTCCAGACTTCCAGTAATTTTTTAAATAATAAGAAAAAGACAAATGAGAAAGCTGCCGCTAGAATGGGACTCATGACCCAGGTTGAAGCTATTTTGGTTAATGCATGCATATCAGTCGTCTTGCCAGCAAACATATTCCAACCCACAATGGCACCAACAATGGCCTGACTCGTTGATACTGGTAAACTTAGTTTCGTCATCCAGAATACGGTGACAGCAGCGGCCAGAGCTACCATAAAAGCACCTGCAATCATATCAACTGCACCTAGTTTTCCTAAGGTATGGGTGGTTCCGGCACCGGAAACAATGGCACCAAGCACCACAAAGATACTGGCAACAATAGCTGCAGTATAGAATTTGACCATCCTGGTACTCACTGCGGTCCCAAAAATATTGGATGCATCATTGGCACCCAATGACCATCCCAGGAAGAGACCACTTGAAAGGAAAAGGAGGATCAACATTCCTAGATGCTTCTCTTTATGGTATAGATAGAGAGTCTGTCAGCAACATCCTCAGCTCTATCAGCAATAGTATCGGTGTGAAGAGCGAAATATCTCAGGTGAATTTTCTCACTCAACTTAAGGTCCTCACTAGCGAAGATTGCCCGCTTAAGATCTTCAGCGAGACGATCCGACTCCTTCTCCCAATGGTATACTTTGTGGAGATAGTTACGAACATTGAGGGGGTCACGCATGAAGGCACGCATAGCTTTCACCATTTCCTCCATGGCTCGTACCGTGGATTTGGCCAACTCTATAAATCCTTCTCTAAACTGTTCTGGGACTACAGGTCTTTCGATAGAAAACTCACTTAGTGTATCTGTTGCTCTATCAATCACATCATCGCTGGTTTCCATTAAAGCCAGTATATCTCCGCGTGATTCCGGGACAAGAGTCTGGGTATACAACTCGGTCTCTATCGCCTTGCGAAGCTCATCTGCCTCATGCTCAAGCGTTCTGATCTGCTCAAGATGTCGGCTAAAATCCTTTTCAGCGTTGTTCATGTAATTCTTCACACCGCGACGAAAAACAATACCAGATTCAGAAATCTTATCCAGGAACGAGTCCATTTGCAGTTCTAGACCTTTGGTCTTTTTAAAAATCATTTATCTCTTTCCTGAATTTTTGATTGTTTTCGAGCCTGAATTAAGGGTACTGCAAAGCTACCGGCTGCAACCACAAGCATGCCCAAGCTTAACGGGCGGGTAAAGAATACGGTCCACCCTCCCATCATGATGGCACGTATAAAATTTGTTTCAGCAATATTTCCCAGGACCATCCCAAGAATGATGGGGGCAACTGGATAGTTGTATCGGCGAAGAATCCATCCGAATACTCCAAATGCCAGACAGGCTGCAACATCAAAGAATGAATTCCGCACAGCGAAACTACCAATAATCGATACAGCAAAAATCAGTGGGAATAATACCGTTTTGGGAATGGTAGTTACTTTTATCCAGAGACGGCTTCCAAAGAATCCAAGCGCAAGCAGGATAATATTTGCCAGCAGTAGACTGGCGAGGAGTCCGTAAATAATATCTGGATTCGAGATGAATAATTGTGGACCTGGTGTCAGGTCATGTATCATCAAGGCACCTATAAGCACGGCTGTGGAGGCACTTCCGGGAATTCCCAGTGTAAGCAACGGGATCAGTGCACCACCTACAGAGCTACTATTGGCTCCTTCAGCTGCTGCCACCCCTTCCATACTCCCGTGTCCGAATTCTTCAGGATTTTTACTGACACGCTTAGCAACATCATATGAAATGAATGCAGCAATTGTAGCACCTGCCCCAGGGAAAATACCGATGATGGTTCCCATGAAAGAGGAGCGCATAATGGTATTCTTCAACTTCCAGTAAGCACTTGCTGTAGGCCATTCCTGTTTCCCTGAATCTGCAGCCTGGCTGGAAAAATCGCCACCTTCCAGTTGCTTGAATATTTCACTGAGAGCAAAAAGACCGATCAAAGCAGGAATCAATGCAAATCCATCATACAAAAATGAAATGCCAAAAGTAAAGCGACTCACACCAGAGATGGGGTCAATACCTATTGTATTCAACAGAAGGCCAAACATTGCCGCTATGAAGGCTTTAATCCAATTTTTTCCACCAAGGGATGCGACCGTGGTAAGACCAAAAATAGCTAGAGCAAAGTATTCCGCTGGATGAAATTTCAACGCAAACCTTGCCAGAGGTCCTGAAAAGAAGATTAAGATCAGCGTCCCAATGATACCTCCAACTGTGGAGGAGACCAAAGAAACACCAAGGGCCAACCCTGGTTTTCCCTTTTTTGTTAGTGGGTAGCCATCGAAGGCAGTAACAACGGATGAGGGTGTACCAGGTGCATTAATGGTGACAGCTGTGATGGAGCCACCATAATTAGCGGCAATGTAAATAGCCACGAGAAGAATCAATGCCAGTGTTGGAGACATGGCATAAGTAAATGGTACTAATAATGCTACACCCATTGAAGGTGATAAACCTGGTGTAGCGCCAGCCACAATTCCCATAGCCACACCAAGAGTTATGGTCAAAATTGGGACCACACCTAAAACAAATGCTAAACCGTCTCCTAAATTGCTTAGTAATTCCACTGTTCAGTTCCTTAGAAGAGGTTTTCGAATAACATTCCCAATGGAAGCGGAACATATAAGGTTTTATAAAAGATGAGATAAGAGAACAAAATCCAGACTCCAGCTATAATGAAAGTGTTGCGCCATTTACGATAACCGAGATAGTAGAGACCTGCGATGATGAATGCAAACGTACTGAGGAAATATCCAAATATTTGCATGGCAAATAGATAAATGACTAGAAATCCAACAAAGCTAAGTACGATATCTACGCGGGGACCTGTCTCTGCTATTGCTTCGTTGTTTCGAAAGGTTTTGAATAGCAGCAATAAGTTCAGCGGGATTAACATAAAGATCCAAAGACGTGGGACAGCTGCAGGCCCCACTGCTGAGCTACTAGGAAAATTCATAGATTGGAGAAGAAAAAGTATACTCACAATTAAAAAGAAGCCAATAACCAATACTCGCCCTAATATGGCCGAGTATTGTGATTTATGAACCATGTATGATCCTGATAACCAGAGACATATAAGTATTACTGCAAGTATATTAAAGGAAGTGCCACTTGCCAATTTCGCCATAAATCCAACAGCGTCTCCTGGAAGAATGTCACTCTTCTTCAAATAATACTCAAATACCTTGGCATCCTCACTCACCAGCTTGGAGAATTCAGGCTCGGCGACATAGGCAACATCAATACCACCCTTTGCCCAGAAATCAAGCCATTCCTGATCAGCAGAAACTTTTTTGAAAAGTTCATCATACCATTCAATGACTTCAGGAGGAGTTCCCTTCTTCAGAGCAAAGCCTCTCCACATGAATTCATTTTCCAGGTTCGGCATGCCTAATTCTGAAAAAGTGGGTACATCTGGGAAGGCATCGAGGCGTTTTGGTGCAGATACAGCCGCAATAAAGAGGTCGGGATTACCAAGTGCATCACGTGGGTTTCCCACATAAGCGACCCCCTGCTCTCCAAGGAGTGCAGCAAGTGCTTTGCCACCGCTCTTAAAGGGAATCCACTTGGCATCCATCCCATATTTGTCCCAAATCTTTAAAGCCGTGACATGATCCAGTCCCCCTGCGGCAGGGCCTACCCAGGTTTGCTCCCCTGGAGTAGCGATTGCATCCGAAACAATATCTTTCCACTTATGAATCGGCAATTTCCGATTTGTAATGACGCATTCCGGGTCAGCCATGAGCATTGCGGTCCAGTGAAGAGCATCGACATAGCCCTCACCACCCACTTGAACGAACTTTGCAATATTGGACTTAGTACAAGCATAGAGATTGTAGCCGTCAGCAGGTGCTTGAATAACCTTTTTGAGGGCCACAATACCACCGGCTCCAGGCTTATTCTCAACAACAAAATTTACATCGACGTATTTTGCTGCCACTCCTGCAAATTTTCTGGCACTGATATCAATCAGACCACCAGGTCCAGTATAGACAACAATTTTAATGGGTTTTTCTGGGAAGGCTGCCTTGGCTGAAGGGACCAATAGAAGAAAAGCCAAAACTAGCAGCACTAAACCAATTACTCGGAGGGTGATTTTCACCTTCGTATCATTCAGCATTTGTTTCATAGTTTAGGAGAGTTCTATTACCATTTTGTGAAAGGGTTGGCGATTAAATTCGAATTGTAGTAGCGAGGGTCTCCAGTGACTTCTTCTCCTATCCAATCAGGCTTTGGAAACTCCTGATCTTCAGAGAGCAGTTCCACTTCTGCAACTGTGAGACCTTCGTTTTCTCCATGAAACTCATCGATTTCCCAAACGAAATCACCCATTTTTACCTTATAACGATGTTTGTCAATGATGGGCTGTTCGCATAGGAGATCTAGTAGTTCATCAGCATCCTTAGCGGGAATTTCATACTCATATTCGAGACGGGTTGCCCCCTTGGTGATTCCTTTAACTGTCATGAAGCCTGTCGTATCAATCGTGCGTACGCGTACAACACGTTCCTTCTGACTATTCAGGTATCCCTGTTTGTAATGCGTACCTTTGGCAAGATCACGATAAGTAGTGGCTGTGACCAGAAACTTACGTTCTATTTCTTGACCCATGATCTAGTCCTCAAAACCGACCATGCGACGCATAGCCTTGATATAACTTATGTTTTCGTAACCATTGAGGCCGAGTTTTGCTACGAGTCTCGTAACCAATTCGGGATCAGCATCTTCAACTGCCGTTGTTCTCGTTTCTTTTCCATCAATGGTAAGATCTGCAATTTCAACTGTTGCACCCTCAATCATATAGCCATAGCGTTTTTTGAAAACACCAACTGCCTTGAGATCGGAATTCGTATCAACCATTTTGGAGATAAAGGCATCATATTCCCAGGTATCAGCGTCATTTAATTCAACCTCAACACCGGCAGCCTTAAATACTTCAGCAGCTTCTTCAGCACCGATTGGAAAAGTAGCTTTCATAATTGGAAACCATTGTTCCAGATCATTCTCGGCATTTCTCAATACTTTGATGTCCATGAGTGTATCTCTGATCTTGATATTCTCACCACTTTTTTTGGAAAGGATGTACACTTCGCTACTTTCAATTTCGCGCGTGCATTCGTGGGCTTTGATATTCTCTTCAGCAACACCAAACTCATCACCAAAAGTTCGCCATTCCCATCTTGGGATAATCTTGCCTAATTCAATCTTTGCCATGTTTGTTTTCCTTTATTTTTATAGATCTATTTTTTAATTCACAGACCTTATGTATTCCAAATGGTATGCCACAAATGACCCGTGAACCTTTACTCTTGTTTATACTGCACTTATAGCATGGACATTTCATGACCAACGGGAAATATGCACTAAACTATTGACCAGATATCGTCACTATAGACGAGATATCGTCTATTCACGCCTGCAAATGACAGGAATATATAGTTCAGATATTAGTTTTCTGTATGATTGGGAAACGAGTTATTTTGTTTCGGGCGAGCAAGAAATAATTTTAATCTTTTAAATCCACGAGACCATGTTTTAACAATTTACTCCTCAAGGTCGTCCTGGGGATTCCCAATGAATCAGCTACCTTTTTCTGATTCCCTTGATGTATTTTTATGGCTTCATTAATTATCTGTAATTCAAACTCGTTCACTTGTTGGGTCAAGGATGATTCACCACCCTTCTTTGCATCCATATTTCTTTGAATGGGAAGATATGAATCAGGAATATCATTCAAGTCGATCACGTTTTTTCGGCAAAACACCGACATTTGCATGATGAGGTGTTCCAACTCCCTTACATTGCCTGGCCAGTCCAGCTCCATGAGATACTTGATCAACTCTGCTGATAACTGTTTTTCGGAACTCAGCTTTGACAAGAAGAAATGAGCCAATAATGGAATGTCCGATTTCCTCTCATTCAGTGTGGGGACAATAAGTCGAATCACATTAAGACGATAATACAAATCTTCCCGAAAGGACTTCTTTTCAACCAGGGACTTCAGATCAATTTTGGTAGCGGCAATGATTCTGACATCGACTGGAATTACTTCGGTGCCCCCTACTCTCTCAATCTCACCTTCTTGAATCACTCGCAGAAGCTTGGTTTGCAGCCGCATACTCAAATCATCAATATCATCTAGTAGAATAGTTCCACCCTTGGCCCTCTCGAAGCGTCCAATGGCTCGTTTCACTGCTCCAGTAAATGCTCCTTTCTCATGCCCAAACATTTCTGTTTCAAAAAGAGTTTCACTCAGGGCTGAGCAATTAATTTTTACAAAAGGGTTTTCGCGACGTTCACTCAATACTTGAACCGCATTGGCTATCTTTTCTTTTCCCGTCCCGCTGGCTCCCTGAATCAGAACCGTGTGCTCGCTCTCCGCTACAATCTTTACTTTTTCGAAAAGTTCACGCATAATTTCCGATTGCCCAATTAGATCAGGAGACACTTTCAACTCAGCTAGTGAAGCTCGCAACACTTCGTTCTCAGAGTTTAAGGCCCGGGTGGCAGATATTCTGGCGAGGTGATGGAATAATTCATCAGGATCAAAAGGTTTTGTGAGATAGTCAAAGGCACCCTTTTTCAAGGCAGAGAGAGCGTTTTCAACTGTGGCAAACGCTGTCATGATCAATACTTGAGTGTCCGGTGAAATTCGTTTGACTTCTTCAAGGATTTCCAGACCGTCAGCACCGGGGAGTCGATAGTCAGTGAGGACTACGTCCCAGGTCTCGTTTTGAACGGCGTCTAGTCCCGCTGTACCGTCCTCTACTGAGGTTACAGCATGACCTGCATGCTCCAGTAACTTTTGTAGTGTAATTCGATTTATGCGTTCATCTTCAACAAGTAGTATTTTTAACATTTTATTCCATTTCCTCGTCAAGCTCGATTTGGATAGGTAGTTCAATGGTGAATTCAGCTCCGCCAAGATTACTGGTTGAGTAACTTATTTCACCACCCATGGAACCAATAATCTCTCTGGATACATATAATCCTAATCCAGTCCCCTTCCCTACTTCTTTTGAGGTGACAAAAGGTTCAAACATTCTTGATCTTTCTGCACTGGGGATGCCAGGTCCAGAATCACCTACAATGACGGCAACATTGTTGTCCCTGATTTCTGTTTCCAGATAGATTGTTCCTACGCTGCCGATGGCATCAAGTGCATTCATGCAGATATTTAAAAGTGCCTCTTCAAAGCCAGATTTATTATTGTAGACAGGTGGCATCTTGTCATTCAGCTGCACTTGAGTGATAATCTTCTCTTTAGAAAGCCTGTGACCAACCAAATTAAGAACATCTCTCACACTTCTATTGAAATCATAGTCCTTGATGGTACCTGTTTTTTTGCGGGCACCCTCCAGCAACCTGGACACAATGATCTCAATGCGATCCAGTCCATCTTTAAGAAGCCGTATATGATCGGCCTGATTCTCTGGATCAATATGTAGCAAATGGAGACAATTCTTTAATCCCAGAAGTGGATTATTGATTTCGTGAGCAACGCCGGCAGCCATGCGTCCCATAGCGGCCAGTTTTTCGGTCTGTACCAAATTTTTATTTGTTATTTCCATGCTGTATCGGGCATTGATCAAACGCTCCTGAAGACGTTTAAAGCGGTCATTAAGCAGCCCAATTTCATCATCAGTCTCAAGGAGTTCAAGAGGCTCAGAAGTTTGAAAATCTATGGCATCAATGGCTTCAGCTGTATGTCTCAATCCCCGTGTGACGTTTCGGCTAATTCGTAAAACTATAAAAATGACAAGTACCAGGGTTAATAGAATCATACCAATGATAAAAAGCATGGTGCTACGGAGTTCGCTTTCCAGTGGTTGAGAATCGAGGCCCAATCTAACTGCACCATGTGAGAGTGTGATTAATCCAAGTGGTGCTGATATTTCCATAACCCCGCCTAATTTGCTATCCCTATAGATATGAAATTGGGGATCCAGGGACTCCAGTGCAGAATTACTGTAGACATCTGAGTATATCTCATTAATCTGTGAAATATCAGAGTGGGCGATCACTCGTCCCCCTTCACCGAGAATGAGGGCAAACTTCATCTCACCTTGATATTCCAGTACAAAATTTTTGAGAAAAGATTGCAAAAAATCATCGTTATCAGCTCCACCAAGATAAAGAGCATCGTTAATGGGAATAATGGCAGTTTGAATCATGGTTGTGGCAACAGTTCGATGTTTTGCGATAATGGTTTCTTTTTGCGAAGTCATGATGGCAAAGAAAAGAACCAAAAGAACAATCGAGAGACTTAACCCAATTCTGAAAACAAGCTTATCATGAATGCTGTTTATGAGTTTCATTACATCTCTTGCTCTATATCATCCAAGATCTGTCTAGGAAAATTGTAAAGACTGTCTTGGCCTGCCACAAATCCATTGGCAACTTCAGTATCCCAGCCTGAGGTCGATATTTCACCACTTTCTATGAGTGAGCTTAGTTCTAAAAGGGCTGCTTGAACCACGCGTATGCGAGAGGTATCAACATGAGCAGCTGCCACGAGAGGGACACTGGGAATGGCTGGGGATCTGGCCAGGATTCGAATTCCTGACTCCTCATAGGATCGAGCAACCACAGATTTAACCATTCCTGCATCGAAATCGCCTCTAAGAACTTTTTCTGCAACCAGATCATGATAACTCAAATTTTCATAGCGTGATAAATCTGCTAATTCTACACCGGATTGTTTCAACATCCATATGCCCATCCATGAACTGAATGATTGCTTCGAGGCGAAAGCAAATGACTTACCTGCTAATTCTTCCAGGTTTTTAATTCCTGAATTTTGAGGAACGATGATATCATCATAATTTTCAATGTCCCCATCGCTATTTATTGGCATAGCAATACACCGAACCCCGTAATTCTTATGTGCATGGATGTAGGTATAATTACCGAGCGAAGCAAAATCAATACGACCAAGTGCTAGTTGGTCAACGGTCTCTAAATAATTCCGGCTAAGCTTCAATTTAAAATTGTAGGGTGTATTGTTCGTGAGGTATTCCATTAATGGTTGGTATCCACTCACGATTGATCTGGGAGAATATCTTGAAATCACTCCAAAATAGATGGTCTCTTTCTTCTCATCCAATTTGGACACTGGTTCAGGAATGTGAGTTTCAATATCCATGATGAATACATAGGAAATCCCAAAACAAAGGAGGAATAGTAGAACAGGCAGGAATATTTTTGGATTAATATTTTTCAAGATAGGTATTTTCTTAAATGATCAGATTTACCAACGTTCATCCTTAAAGAAGTCTTCCTGATCATATACGGCCTTTAGCATATTAGTTGCCAATTTCCGGACATCTCCATTTACAGACACTTCTACTTTGCGAACATCTTTTGTTTTCAGTTTGCCAAGAACGATTTTGAGGTCCTCAACTTCATACTTATCTAAATCAAATTTAAACGTCCAAGCCATTATTTACTCCTTTTCTGGTGATCTCAATTTTGGTGTGTCTGGGCTAGCGATGACACCTTTTCCACTGCTTCCAGGTTCATTTGCTTAAACTTTTCCATGTCCTGGAGGATAAAAAGCCCCCGGGCACTAGCATATTTTGTTTTGGTTTCATCAATCAATTTTGCTTTGAGACTAATTTTGCTACCATCGATGATATTAATTTTTGAGCAATACAGCACATCCTTTTCCAGAGGCAGTGGTTTGAAGAAGCGTGTCGTGTACTGGGCTGTCATGGCAGGATACCCATTTACCCAGCAACATGCCCCCATGAGTTCATCAAAAACAGCTGATATGGCACCACCGTGTGTGTGTCCTGGTGGTCCCTGCGCCAGTTTTCCAAATTTGACCTCGGCGTAAACCCACCCACTCTCTTCATTGAAGTGATACTTCAGAGAGATTCGTTGATCGTTATGTTCACCAGTGATAAATGAGATGAACTGTTTGCCAAATTCGATGGGGATAGTGTTTTCAAGCTGCTTATAATCGACCATCTACTACTGTTCTCCTCAAAAGATTGCACATAAGCTAATGAGAACATCTCAGGATTGAAGCTGATTGTTCGATGAGGTGAGAATTGTCTCCATAAAACTGGTATTTCCTCTCCTCTAGCACTTCGACTCCGCTCAGCATAAACTACATGGAGGGATTCTCGTATTTGACGAAGTATTCATATCCCTCGACTCCGCTCGGGATGACGATCTATTACTCCTTTCGGACACAAAAATTGCCACCACATTTCTGTGATGGCAATTTTAAACTTCAACCTATCTATATTTGTGCCCGAAGTCCGTAAAAATCACCGAGGCTCTACACCAATACCTGGTTTATCATTTAAAATGATCTTACCACCAATGTTTCCAACGCCTAGATAGGGATCGTCAGCTATCAGTACATTGCCATCTAGATCCAGCCAGCGGGCAAATGACCCAAGTTGTGCCAGGGCTGATATTCCGATTGAGGTTTCGAGCATGCAGCCCATCATGATATCGAATTCGTATTTTTGAGAGAGCTCTATCATTTTAAGGGCATTAGTCAGCCCTCCGCATTTCATGAGTTTTATGTTGATCCCATCATAGGCCCCAACTAGATTTTTCAAATCTTCAGGTCTCACTGAGTCCTCATCAGCAACGATAGGAATGGGTGAAAACTCACGCAGTTTAGCGATATCATCCAGTTGGAGGGCTGGCATAGGTTGTTCGAGAAATTCTACATTTTCTTCTATCAACCATTCTGTTCCTCGCTTGGCATCATCAATTGATTTCCAGCCCTCATTGACATCAACTCGAAGAACCTTATCCGTTTCCTTACGAATCGTTCTCATGATCTCATGATCATAATCTGTTCCCAATTTGATCTTCAATATGGGATAGGGTGCTGCTTCTACAATCTTAGCTGGAATTGCATCAAGATCGGATATACCAATAGTATAAGAAGAGATAGCGAGGTCTTTACTGGCACCAAAGTGTCGCCAGAGTGGTGTTTCATCGCGTTTTGCGTACAGATCCCAAAACACCGTATCAATCGCCGCTTGCAAGGAAAAACTGTCTGGAAACATTTTTTCCAGAGCAAGCTGACGTGTTTCTGCATCATCGACAGGCAACTCAAGGATTTGAGGTTTCTTTTCATCGAGCATGGCTACGATTTCTTTCGTATCACCCTCATAGCGAATGTTCGGTGCCGCTTCCCCATAGGCAAGATATTGTCCATCTGTCAATTCGAGAATCAATCGGTTATAATGGCTAAAGGCGCTACGAGCGATCTTGAATTCAAATTTTGTGTTAACTCTGACGACTGACCAGCTTAGAGATAGTGACATACCCATTCCTTTTTTCGTTTAATAATTTTGTGCAAATATTTCCCCACAAACACTTTCTGGGAGATCCCATTCTGTGTTGGTACCTAATTCTCTACAGGGGAACCAGGATGATAACTGACAATCACGCATTCTCATTCAGGACATCCATGATCATTCCGTGAGAATAGATTTAAATTTCCATGAATTTAAATTTTAATAAGGTTTCTACCAGTGAATCATATACTAAGGCATTGTTCTTTTCTTGTTAGTGTCGTTAATTATGATTGCCTTTATCGTCGCTTTTTTTAGAAAGTTTAAAGCGAGTATGGGGTCACACATATAGAAAAATTCTTACAGGGGAGATAGTCAATTTATGAGCGTTGTGAACTTTCAGCAAATTAGTGAAGCCAGTAAGCGGATCAATGGTTATGCCACCAGAACACCCATCCTGACCTCCAGAACGCTAGATGCTGAGCTTGGGGCTAAGATATTTTTCAAGGCTGAACCATTTCAGAGAATTGGCGCCTTCAAATTTCGCGGAGCTTTTAATGCTATTTCCCAACTCAGCACTGAAGAAAAAGCGCGGGGAGTTATCACATTTTCTTCAGGGAATCATGCCCAGGCCGTTGCGCTGGTGGGGAGATTGTTGGATGTGAAAACCACAATTGTCATGCCCAATGACGCGAGTAGGACAAAACTAGCCGCAACACGTGGGTATGGAGCAACAGTGGTGGAGATAGATCCCCTTCAGACTACCAGGGAGGCCAAGGCCAATGAATTAGAGGCTGAACATGGTTATACAATGATACCACCCTATAATCATAAGGATGTGATTGCAGGTCAAGGCACCGCCGCAAAGGAAATGTTTGAAGACCTTGGTGAGCTGGATATCCTCATGACACCGTGCGGAGGTGGTGGATTACTCAGCGGGTCAGCTATAACGGCGAAAGCAATGAGTCCTCAGTGTCGGGTTATCGGGATAGAGCCTGAATGCGCGGATGATGCCAATCGTTCCTTCAACAGTGGTGAACTCCAATCTGTGAACAATCCGCCAACGATTGCTGATGGCGTAAGAACACAACACCTGGGTGACCTAACCTACCCACTGATTCTCTCAAATGTAGATGACATGGCGACAGTCACAGAAGCATCCATTTTCCTGGCCGTCCAATACTTGTTTAATCGCCTGAAAATAGTGGTTGAACCGTCTGGTGTTCTGGGACTTGCCGCCCTCATGCAGGGTTCGGTACACGCTCAGGGCAGAATTGGGATAATTCTCAGCGGAGGTAACGTGGATGCAGATGTGATGGCCCAAATACTGGCTACTGAAGTTTAGAAGGCTGGATTTTTAGTCCTTAAAATAAAGGTCAGTCCAGCGCTATATGACACGCATAGTCTTTGTGAATGTGTCAGAATACTTTTGAAGGAATAGATCCTGATGATCAGGATTCAGACTATTCAGTTTTACATAACCACTGGAATGGATGAAGTCTCCCCCACCTAAAGAGATTGCTATGTGAGTAATTCTTTCAGACCTCTCTGTAAAGAAAATCAAATCCCCTACCTGCCAGGTATTAAAATCATCATCAACCTTAACACCCACCTCAGCTTGCTGATAGGCATCCCGCGGGAGTTGGAGCCCATTCAACCAGAAGGTAGTCTGGACAAAACCTGAACAATCGAAACCCTTTGGGGATCTTCCACCCCAGAAATACTGTGTACCCAGAAACCGAAGGGCAGTTTGAACGAGTCGTTCAACATCAACATCAGTATATTGGGGTCGCGGAGATTTCTCGATCCATCCCTGAGTGCCATCTGGTAGTATGACCTTAACCATTTGATCCTTATAATCAAGAACTGGCAATTTTGAGAGAAGGGTTATATCTCTGAAATGAGTGGACTGATTGTCAGGTGTCGGGAAAATCCATGAGATTCGATCGCCGTGGTGGTAAAATTCATGCTCATCCCAGTCAAGAGGTTTGTCCACAACATAGAATTTGCATAGCCAGCCTTCATAGCCGTCTTCCAGACGTACCCGAAACCAATCACCCTGCTCTTCATAGACAATGACAGTTTCACCCAAATAGGTCTGAGAACTGCCTTCTGTCCTGAAACTAGGTTCCGTGTGTATGAATGCCACACTTACATTTGTTAACATTTCAATAGCCAATTTATTCCTCCTGTGTGAAGTGGAATTTAATCAATGTTAATGGTGAAGCAAGGGTTGCAACCCATGTGTCCCACATCTGTGTTTCAGAACGATTATAAGGGTAACAAAACACTTTAAAGTCTTGTGTTGGTGCAGCAAATCTTTCTCATAGATTACATGGTTGCTGGTAGGGGGTTTACGCAGCCATCATATCATCAGATCCAGCCGACAAAATTTATTGAAATCGTACCTAAGGGGATCAAATGAAGAAATCAATTCTATTGGCATTCATTGCAGGCACGCTGTTTTGTCAAACTGCACCTCTCGTTGATATTCTGCATGTTGCACCACAGGTTTATGTACTAAGAAATGCTCATGTTCACACTGAACCTGGTAAATCAATT
This sequence comes from Fidelibacterota bacterium, assembly GCA_018673925.1. Classification (GTDB taxonomy): domain Bacteria; phylum Fidelibacterota; class UBA8477; order UBA8477; family JABMPR01; genus JABMPR01. Next base: position 79,711 of record JABHBL010000022.1, on the reverse strand, counting down.
CCACAAGCATCAATAGTCATTAGAGATGGACTTATCAAGGCAGTTGGTTCAAAAATAGACGTTCCCGCTGATGCTACGGTTCTTGACATGAAGGGTGCCAATATATATGCCGGTTTCATTGATGGATGGGTTGAGGTCAAAACAGACGATGTTCAGCAGACTTCCCGATCACATTGGAACGATTTAGTTCACCCTGAGTGGGTGGCCTCAGATTATTATTCTTATGACGAAAGCAAGGTTCGAGACCTGCATTCCCAGGGGTTTACTCAGATTCATGCTGTAACTGACGATGGTATTTTTCGAGGACAATCCTCTATCATCGATTTGAATGAAGAAACCTCAATTACTTCTTCTATAGTAAGCCAGGTAATGGATTATAAAGTCAGAGAACGGGGTTCTAAAGCCTATCCACGTGCTCTTCTTGGAACCATTGCCTCGATGCGTCAAACCCTTTACGATGCAGATTGGTATGGAAAATCGCAGGTTATCTACGCTAAAAATCCAGATAAAAATGAACCTATTACTGAAAATATTGCTCTGGAGATTCTAGGCAAAGCCCGAGCAAAAAAAATGCCCTTCTTAATCAGGACGGAGCATGAAACTGCTGCCATCAGAGCCATAGGTTTTGCCAGGGAGTTTGATCTTACACTCTGGTTACTGGGGTCTGGATATGAATATCGACGAATATCAAATATTGCTGAGGCACATCCTTTTATCGTTCTTCCTCTTAATTTTCCCGGTAAACCAGACATTACCAATCCTCAGCGTGCGCTACAATACACTTTAGAGCAACTCAAACATTGGGACATGGCACCTGACAATCCCCAAACGCTCGTTAAATCAGGTCTGAGTATCGCCTTTACGACTGCTGGATTAAAAAAACCAAATCAATTTCGTAAGAATCTAATTATAGCAGTCCAACGCGGTCTAACTGAAAAAGCGGCCCTGGCAGCACTGACTACCAATCCAGCCAAACGCTTCGGAATATCAAAAACACATGGAAAAATTAAAGCAGGCTATCATGCTAATTTTGTAATAGTTGATGGCAATTATTTTGAGGCATCAAATCCAGTTAAGTCTGTTTGGGTCCGGGGTGTTAAATATGATTTGGAGTCGGGGTCTGAAGATCTAGTTCCTGGGAAGTGGAATTTCTCGATAAATGGCAATGGTGGTCAGTTAGAACTTAAGGGTAAACCCTCCAAGCTATCTGGAGTCATCACAATCGGTGCCGACACTGTGGATATGAAGAATCTTAAAATCGATGGTAATCAATTGACCTGGACTGCCAAACATAGTTCTGAGGATTTTCCTGGTGTCACCCGATATTCAGTAAAAATTAAAAATGACAAACTGCTTGGGTCTGCTACCAATGCTCGTGGCGTTAAATCCTCGGTCTCAGGGACCAATTTAAAAGCAGCAGAAGATAAGAAATCTATCAAGGCATCAGCCAGCAGTCTCTCGGTAGTTTATCCAGAGGGTGCCTATGGATTTGCAAAAACTCCTGAACAACCACATTCTGTATTTATCAATGATGCTACCATCTGGACCTCTGGGCCACAAGGTATTCTCAAAGATTGGGATATGCTGATTATAGATGGAAAAATCAGTAAAATAGGTCGTGATATTAAAATACCTGCCAACAACGATGTGCTCATTGATGGCCGGGGGAAATTCATCACACCAGGTATTATCGATGCCCATAGTCATACGGCTGCTGCATCCATAAATGAAAGTGCACAGAGTGTTACTTCAGAGGTGCGTATGCAGGACGTACTTGTGCCAGACGATATAAGTATTTATCGACAATTGGCTGGAGGAAATACGACTATAAATATTTTGCACGGTTCTGGAAATGCCATTGGCGGTCATAATGCTGTCATAAAACTACGCTGGGGTTCAGGTGCAGAAGATTTATTGTTTAAGGGAGCGGCACCAGGGATCAAATTTGCCCTGGGTGAGAATGTGAAATATGATAGCTATTTTAAGCGCTACCCCCAGACACGGATGGGTGTAGAACAAGTCATACGGGATGCCTTTACACGCGCCCGCGATTATGATCAGAACCAAGATAATTATGCAAAAAAATCAAAATGGCGTAGAACCTTGATTCCACCCCGAAAAGATTTAGAGCTGGATGCTTTAGTTGAAGTTCTGGATGGAAAAAGGCTATTGCACTCGCATGCTTACCGTCAGGATGAAATAATGATGCTCATGAGAGTCGCTGAGGATTTTGATTTTACCGTAGCAACGTTTCAACATGTCCTGGAAGGATATAAAGTAGCTGAGAAAATGGCAGAGCATGGCGCTGGAGGTTCTTCATTTACGGATTGGTGGGCCTACAAAATTGAAACCTATGACGGCATACCCTACAACGGTGCCCTCATGCATGATGCAGGTGTGTTGGTCTCATTCAATAGTGATGATGATGAGATCGCTCGTCGTCTTAATCTTGAAGCTGCAAAAGGACTCAAGTATGGCGGCATGTCCGAGATTGATGCTCTAAATACCGTGACCATCAACTCTGCGAAACAACTAAAAATTGATAAGTGGGTTGGCTCTCTGGAAAAGGGAAAGGATGCTGATTTTGTAGTCTGGTCCGGACATCCCCTGTCCACACAATCGATCTGTACAGAAACCTGGATTGATGGAAGACAATATTTCAGTCTCAAAAAGGATGCTGAACTGCGGAAAAGGGATCGCTTAATACGCCAAGATTTGATTCAAAAGATACTACTCTCTGAAGACGATGGGAATGTTGCCCTTGAGCCACCTCCCCCACATTCACCAAATCAGGACAAAATTAAATGTCTCTGGGAAGATGAAATTTTATGGAAAGGAGGTTTAAGATGAGAACGATTCTAAGTTTTCTGTTTATTGCACTTCAGTTCATTTCTGCCTCTGATCAAATTCCAGCAGCTGCACAGGTAAAGCCCGTTTTAATACAGAATGGAACTCTACATACCGTTTCACAAGGTGTACTGGAACAATATGATATTCTTTTTGAAAATGGATTAATTACTCAAATTGAACAATCCATAGCTAGTACTGCTGATATGAATCTAATTGAGGCAAGTGGCAAACATATTTACCCTGGACTAATCGCAGGCATCTCCACGCTTGGTTTAGTTGAAATTTCAGGTGTATCCATGACAAAAGACTACGATGAAGTGGGTGAAATGACACCGGAGGTTAGAGCCAATGTGAGCTATAATCCTGACTCAGAACTCATCCCCGTTGCTCGCTCAAATGGTGTACTCTTTGTCAATTCCATGCCCACAGGTGGTAGAATCCCTGGTCAATCCTCACTGATGAAAATGGATGGTTGGACCTGGGAAGATGCGACGATGAATCATCCGACTGCTATGCATATTAATTGGCCTGACATGAACATTAATACAAATCCAAACTCTAAAAAAACCATTGAGAAGCAGGAAGAGAATCGTCGAGATGCGCTTAAAGAGTTGAACGATATGATGGACAGAGTCCGTCACTACAAAAAAATGATGGACAATTTGCCCAAAGAGGGTACCCACAATATGGCCCATGATCTTGGACTAGAGGCAATGATTCCATATGTAAATGGAGCTAAGCCCTTTTTTGTTCATGCTTTCGAGGTGAGGCAAATCGAGGCAGCTGTGGAATGGTCAAAATCACAAGAGGTGAAGATAGTTATCCTAGGTGGTTGGGATGCCGGGCGAGTTACTGACCTATTAAAGGAGAATCAAATTCCGGTCATTCTACGAGAGGTGCTCCGTTTGCCCATGCGTAGGAATAGCGACTATAGTGAAACATATGAGCTCCCTCATATACTGCACCAGGCAGGTGTATCATTCTGCATTTCAACATCTGGTAGTGCCTTTCAGTCAGCACATGTCAGAGATTTGCCAAACCACGCTGCAATGGCTGCTGCATTTGGTCTACCCAGGGATGAAGCTATAAGGTCCATTACCCTATCTGCTGCAGAAATTTTGGGTGTTGATGATCGGATCGGCTCCTTAGATGTTGGGAAAGATGCCTCATTATTCATCGCTAACGGTGATATTCTTGAAATTACCACCCAGGTGGAGCAGGTATTTATTAATGGAACCACTACGGATATGAACGATAAGCAAAAAACGCTTTATCATAAATATCAGGAAAAGTATCGACAGTTGGGGATAATCAGAGAGAAATAACACTCAAAGACCCCATCTACGACTAATCATAAGCGAGTAGATACTGTCTCGTCTACCAGAAGCGCATATTTAATAAAGGATAAGAACATGATTAATACTATCTGGCTTGTATTAATGGGTGGTGGAATATTAGTCGCAGCATTCCAGTGTCTGGGTCTTGATTACAGCAGTGCCTCAGGACTGGTGATGAATCCAAGTTTTGAACCACTCACCACACTTACCTCAGGTCTTTTCAGCTCAGCAAAAGCATCAGTAGAATTAGCTCTGGGTCTTGTCGGCATTATGGCTCTATGGCTCGGACTCATGCGTATTGCTGAGGAATCAGGATTGGTAAAAATATTTGCTAGAGCAGTACGACCTATCATGATCAGACTTTTTCCTGAAGTTCCGCCAGAGCACCCTGCTATGGGCGCCATGGTCATGAATATCGCAGCTAATATGCTGGGTTTGGGTAATGCAGCTACACCTCTCGGTCTTAAGGCGATGCAAGAGCTACAGAAATTAAACAAAGTAAAGGATACAGCGACCAACGCCATGGCGACTTTTATGGCCTTAAATACCTCGTCTGTTACGTTTATTCCCGCAACAATAATTGGTATTAGAGCAGCTGCCAATGCTTCAAATCCAGCTGAAATTATTGGACCCGTGATCCTTGCGACCGGTGTCTCCACAACGGTGGCAATTATTATGATCAAATTCCTTCAAAAACTTCCTAAGTACAAATTAGAAGTTCCCGAAGCTACAGCGATTGATGAACAGGGGGAGATCTGATATGTTTCAAGGAATAATAAATGGCGTATCAGCTATAGCTATCCCTCTCCTCATCCTGGCAATTGTTGGTCATGGTTGGTACAAAAAAGTTAAAGTGTACGAAGTATTTACTGAAGGAGCAAAAGAAGGTTTTACTGTGGCAGTGAGAATAATTCCATTCCTCGTTGCTATTCTTGTTGCCATCGGAGCGTTTAGATCCTCGGGGGCACTTGATCTACTGACCAGTCTGCTTGCCCCACTAACCTCCTGGATTGGTATGCCCGGAGAGGTGATCCCCATGGCTCTCATGAGACCCCTTAGCGGGAGTGGTGCTATGGGTATTGTGTCTGAATTAATTAATACATATGGTGCCGATTCAATGATCGCCCGCATGGCAGCGGTCATGGAGGGATCCACAGAGACAACATTTTACATATTGGCAGTCTATTTTGGATCAGTAGGAGTCAAAAAAACACGACACGCTTTGCCGGCCGCTCTCACAGCTGATCTGGCAGGTATCATTGCTGCAGTCGTTGTGACTCAGTTGGTTTTTGGATAAGAATTAGCATGAAGAATATTGGATTAGCCGGATTCGGATTCATTGGGAAATTCCTTTATGAGCGATTGAAAGATAGTAAAGAGGTCTCGGTGAAAGCCGTATGGGAGCCGATCTCTGAGAAAACCGAGGATCTAGATAGTCAAATAGTGTGTAAGGATTTAGAGGATCTAGGATCGCGGCCACTGGACCTAATTGTAGAAGTTGCTCATGCTGATGTTGTCAAGGCTCTCTTGCCAATCATTACATCTGATGCAGATGTAATGGTTGCATCCATGACCTGTTTGTCTGATCCTGATTTCCGCAAGCAGTTGGAGCACGATGCGGCTCAAAACGGTCGGAATATATTCTTACCTCATGGAGCAGTGCTTGGTTTAGATGGTCTGAGAGACGGCAGGTCACTGTTAGATAATGTATCTATTACTACGACCAAGCATCCTCAAAATTTAGGGATCACGAATTCCCAAATCAAAAAGCGTGAGATCCTCTTTGAGGGATCAACCCAGGAGGCATGTAGTCAATTCCCACGCAACGTCAACGTTCATGCAGCAGTTGCTCTGGCAGGGTTAGGTTTTGAGGCAACACACTCAGTTATTATCGCCGATCCCAATACAAATAAAATGCACCACCGGATCGTAGTCCACGGTCGTGGATTGAACTGGAATCTTGAAATAGAAAGTTTTTCTGCAGGTGAAGTGACTGGAAGCTATACACCTGAATCGCTGTACCAAAGTCTGTTAACAATTATATCAGAGAACCATGGATTCTGTATCGTTTGAACAACGCTACTGTCGGTATCAACGGATTCGAATTATTCAATGAGTAGATTCTCAAGGAGAGATGTGGTATGAATATTAAACAGAAGACATTTGGGTTGGCTTGTTGTATCTGGGCTCTGTCCAGCACCCAGTGTGCCTCAGTTGAAACAGTTCAGACCGATGGTAGTCCAACACAAAAGCTACATGTATATTTACTTATCGGTCAGTCAAATATGTCTGGTCGAGCACCTTTCACAGAGGATGAATCCAGACCCATGGAGCGCTGCTTCCTGCTTGATAGTATCGGTAACTGGGAATCGGCCAGCAACCCACTCAATCGTTACTCGACTATTCGCAAAAACCTCAGTATGCAAAAAATGGGTCCCGGTTTCAGTTTTGCGCAAGCGATGCTTGCAATCGATAGTAATATTGATCTGGGACTGGTGGTGAATGCCAGGGGTGGGTCAGCGATTGAGCAATGGGCAGAAGACTCCAAATACTACCAGGAAGCACTAAGGCGCGTGTCTGAGGCGCAGAAGACTGGAACCCTCAAGGGCATTCTGTGGCACCAGGGAGAGGCTAATGTTAAGAATCCGAATAAATACATTGATAAACTCACCAAACTTGTCGCACAATTCAGAAAAGACCTTGGTATGCCAGAGCTCCCCTTTATCGCTGGACAAATCGATGGTGCCTCCCCTATTAATGATCAAACGGCAATGCTTCCAGACCGTCTGCCCTTCACGGGTGTTGTAAGCTCTGAGGGTCTCACACTCTTTGAGGAAGACCATTTTGATGCTGTCAGTGTGAAGCTTATGGGAAAACGTTATGCTGAAGAGATGATAAGAATCCAAAACACGTCTCAGAATAAATAAAAATTGCCACCACATTTCTGCGATAGCAATTTTAAACTTCAACCTATCTATATTTGTGCCCGAGACTGGAGTCGAACCAGCACGCACAAAAGAGTGCACTAGGACCTGAACCTAGCGCGTCTACCAATTCCGCCACCCGGGCATCGCTGACTTAGCTACGTAATGCAGCTTCGCCATGACTTGAAAAAGCGAGCTAATGTAATCCCCCTTCCAACCTCTGTCAATCAGGAAAAAACAAGAATAATAGCCAGGTTTGAAAGAAGCAACAGACCTGCTAGAATCAGAACCACCAAGGGTTGAGCCAGACTGAGCTTGAGAACCAACACGCGCCAATTTTGCTGAGGTTCTTTGGAAAGTAATTTCAGACTTTTTATAAATAACACAACGGTCCATCCATATGCAAAAGGTGCCAGGATGGGTGTGTTTCCCCACAATTTTGCGCTGGAGTCTAGCTTCCAGATGTGCAGACCGTACTGGGAGAGCAGTGCCTCAAAGAAAAAAGAGATCAAAACCATGGTTAGAAATATGAGCGGCAGGTGATAATCAAGGGGTTTGGCTTTCAAATATTCACGTTCCAGAAAATTATTGCTCCAGGTTAAACCGATATAGGCAATGTCGGTCCAGAATAGAGTATATATGAGGGGCAAGCCAAAGAGGGTGATATGGAAGTCACCATAATCATAGATTTTCATGATATCATTGAGCGCATATTCACGGAGAAATCCCATAATCATCCCAGATATCCAGAAAACTTTCACAAATGATTGGTTGTATACAGCTCTGGCGTGGATCACCAGAATGGCTGTCACCAGGATGATGCTGATTTCAATCAACCAGATCATCTTGCATCTTTCTGACTTGTTTATTGAGTGAAACCAAACCCCAGATCAGGATTGGCAGATTGGCCCACAGCAAATCATATCGTTTATTGACCAATTCACTGATTATAGCGATACTTAAAAGAAGATCGATGACACCGTAGGGCAAATATGTGAGTAGCAGTTTATTCATTCATTTCTGACAATTTCGTTAAGTGTAAAAAAATGGTGTCCCACTACTGCAATTGAAGTAAGACACCATTATTTTCCTAAGCAGATTTCTACGAACTAACTAATCGTTCCACTCAGCTTTAAAAATATGAGTTGCCCTGGGATTATCAGCATCGCGGTTGGAAGCAAAGGCCATGAATTTTCCATCTGGGCTAAACATGGGGAAACTATCGAAGAAGGTATTGTTTGTCAGGCGTTTTAGTCCTGAACCATCAATGGCCACCATATATAGCTCAAAGTTATGACCAAAGGCACCGACCTCTTCATTCCAGTCATCCATGTTGGATGAGAAAACCACATGCTTTCCATCAGGATGCCAGGATGGAGCCCAGTTAGTAGCGCCATTGTCAGTCAATCGTACTTTATTCTGACCATCCACATCCATGGTATAAATAGAGAGCGGTACGGCTTCAACCTGATCCAGAGCCATGTTTTCCTGCCAACGCAAAGTGTCTGCGGCATTTTCTGGATACCAGGCACGCCAGACAATCTTTTTTGCATCTGGACTAAAATAGGGTCCACCATCATAACCAAGGTGGTTGGTGACCCTCTGGACATCAGATCCATCCATATTCATGGTGAATAATTCTAAGTCATCATCGATTTCAGAAGTGAAAATCACCTTGCCAGTGAGAAAGGAAACGGTTGGTTCAGCATCATAGCCAACATTTTCCCTGATTCGTACAAGATCAGATCCATCAGGATTAGCTGAATAGATATCATAGGGAAAAAGTGGCCAAAGGTATTTATTCCCCTGAGGTTTTGGTCTGGGTGGACAACTATCCACGACACCAAAGGTAGAGGCAAAAATAATTTTATCCTTCTCCATGCTAAAATAGGAACAAGTATTTGCGCCCAATTCAGGACTCACCATATGCTGTTCACTGCCATCTGCATTCATGATATAAATTTTATCACAACCATTGCCATCCCGTTTGCTCTGGAAGATAATCTGCTGTCCTTGTGGACCCCAGTATGCTTCACCATTGTCACCAACGAATGTCAATTGTTCAACATTGGAAAGGCCAAATGGCTTTTCCTCGACAACAATTTCCTGCTGGGTGCTGCAGCTAACAATTGCCATGCTTAGCATCAATAATACGAAAAACTTTATTTTCAAGTTACACTCCTGATTTTGTTATTAGTTGATTCTGAAAAAAACCTATTTCTCTTCCAATTCAACACGATATAAAAGAACAGCATTGTGCATATGAATTGCAAATAGATCTTTTCCAATTTGAGATAATTTTGGTAATGTGGTTGTCCAGCTTCCAAATGAGCTACGGTGGGCGATCTGGCCGGTTTTACTCACGCCTTCCAGTTCGAAATTGCGATAAGCCTGCACACCATCTTCGGTGAAAAATGGTTCATAACGAATATACAGAAATAAACCCCAGCGAGGCAGATAGTCAGCATCACTGATAGTGGATAAATCGATGGGATGGTAACTGGAAATAATCTTCCCATCTCCCAGATTAACAACATTTAAATCATTTTCAGAAATGATAAAGGCTGCCTCTCGTCCGAGAGAGCTGATCTCCCAGGTTTTCCAGGGGTATTTCTCCATGATTCTATCTCTATCAAATAGCGTTAGGCTTGATTTAAAACCATCATCAATCTCAAGAAAGTAATAATCAGTACCAGGCATGGCCTCTAGCCCAACAAGCCTTCCTGGAACGCTCACAGGATCAGTCAAAAGTTTGTCATGATTCCATAGGTGAATATCGATTGTAGCTGATGATACGTCATCGTTAGGAGAAATGCATGAGGAAGCCGTGATGAATTCATTCCTGTTGATCAATTTATCCATCGCGAGATTTATTTGACAATTTTCCTGATCACCGGGTACAACATTCTCCAAAAAGAGCAGTGTGTCCTCATTGCTCAACTCAAGTATCCAGGGTTGATCATCTTGGGTTAGTAGAATACTACCATGATTGGTCAGACTTGAATTGAGTTCTCCCCCACCTAAGGGAACACCATGAACTAATGTGTATTTTGGATTCCCTTGAGAATCAAACACCTGAAATGAGTAAAGTCTCTGTGGATTGGAAATCTCGATGGATTCGTTTTCTTGAATCAACATAAAACTCGACAGATCCTGATTTATTTTGAATACATCATCTGGAGTACGGTCTATTTGGACTAGTTTGTTCCCCAGACTGTCATAGTAAGAAATCTGATGCTCTGTAAGGGTATACATGATAGGGAAACCGCTGGTGTTTGATCTGAAAATGACCTGTTCCAGCGGGGTGTCAAAGGTCCATTGGGCATAAGGTTCAATATGCAGTATATCAGCTCTAGTTATTTGCAGTAGACCTAAAATTAGTATTAGATACTTACTTTTCACCACTCACCTATTTAAGTAAAACTATTTTGTGGGTCTCACTGCGTGCTTCTCCTTGAAGCAACTGAACAAAATAAGCACCACTTGGTACACTCCGCCCCATTTTATTTTCAGCATTCCAGGTCCAATGGTAGGTCCCAGGTGAATTATTCACCATTTGCTGGTCTGCAATAAGAGCCCCTCGAAGATCATAAATAAGTATGCGACTCTCAGCATATTGATCCAATTGGTACTCGATATTAACCGAAGCATTGAATGGGTTTGGATATATCCGAGATACGGACAAATGCTCAGGAACTTGAATGTCGATTATGTCAGTTGTTCCAGCAAAGTACTGTAGCACACGTCCGATGAGGTTTGCACGCTGAGTTTCTGTATCAATGGTTTCGAAGGCCAATCCCATAACAAATGTCCCTGATGTATTGTCAAGGTAACTCACAGCAGCATTCAGTCCACTCCCATATTGAAGCGCTATTTCACCATTTGATGATACACCAAAATGATCTGGCCAATCCTCTTCATAGGGGCTGCTCCCATAGTTAAAACTGAGACCAGAAAAGTAAGGACCCACTCCATTTACGGTATAGTGATTCCCATTATCACCGAGGTAGGTAATATGTAAGGTTTCATTCAAAAAAGCGATATCGCTTGGAGATCCGGCACTGAGATCATAGCCAATCTCTGCCCCCGAGGCAAACAAGTAACCACCTCCATCCAGATATTCAGAAATCACATTCTGCTCTGACGTACTAAATGTTTCTAAAGTCCTGCTATCATCACCTAGAAACCAAAATACAGAGTAATAATCCTCAAGATTCTGAGTTACAGTGACCCATTCATTGCTCGCTGATGCAATGGCTACTTCTGACCCGCTATTTACGATAGCTTCAGAATAATAGGTAGCAAAATTGTGTTGGACACTTGTCCAAGAGCCATTGGTGCGATCAAAGCCATCAACAACGAGAATGGTGGGTTGATTATTATTTAATCGGACACCGTAGGTATCGGAGTACAGACTCTGATTAGGGATGGGGGCAGTATCTACTGCCTTAAGTCGAAATTGAATGTAGGAGTTTTGTGGAAAACCATCGACTGTAAAACTGGTTAATTCTGAAGTGAGGATATCTGGACCATGATTGGAGCTCCAGGTCGTGCCATTGAACGAGAATTCCAAAATATAGCCTCCTAGATCTGGATCATCAGGGGCTTCCCATTCCAACTGTAAATGTCCCTCTGCATTGGGTCCGATATATGTAAAATTAGGCTGTCCAGGTGGCAGTAGATCCACATCACTGAGTTGTACTCGCACATAGGTCGTGTCCCAATTATCGCGAGTATCAGAACTCATCACAGATATGACATAGGGACCTGGTTCATAAAGGGAACAATCAAGGAAGTCGTTTGATGTGATTCGATTGGTAACGACATATCGGTATATGCTGGTGCTGGATCCAGGAGCATATACTCTATTGATATTCGAATTTGAATATAGTTCATCAGCTTCAAACCAAAAATGAGGTCCGCGTATCACCTCAGAGGTATCTGCTGAGTACAATGCCCAGCCAATAGTGTAGATTCCATTATTCATATCAATGCTAGACAAAAGGTCCGTGGTATCAGCGGCTTGAGCAATAATATCAACCTGACCACTGAGAGTCGCACCGGGAAATGCCGCTGAAGTACCATCTCTCACAAATTGAATGATGGGTGACCTTGGATGATAGGGATCAACAAAAGGGGTGATTTTCCCCGGTAAAAGCGGATTTCCAGTGGGGTGGCCACTGGCGCCACCACCATAATTCAGATGAATATGGGCATAACTGTCTGTGTGGCCGACCACAGCCCCCTGTGCTACTGTGTTACCTACCTGTAGTCCTGCCAGAGGAATAACATGTACATAGGCAAAATCCTCAACTCTAATCCAGTCAGAGCCAAAACCTGAAACCGTGCCAGACATGATGCTCAGGACGTTCTCACCAGGAGCTAAAGGCATATCAGTACCATTATGAAAATGGTCCCGGTCTTCACGACATTCATCAAAGGTAGCTGAGATGCGATGCTGTGCATCCATGGGCGACATGGGCCAGGGGAAGTTATTTATCTGACCCAGTAAGGTCAGGGGTAAGAGAAAAAGGATGAATTTAAGGTACATTACTGGCTGATCTCTAGCCATTCATAGCTGGTTCCTATGAAAAATCGATCACCATCATTTTGTATTTGAAACAACTTTGGAAAACGAGGATCGATTTGAACATCAGTATTATCTTTTGATTGAGGAAAAAAGATTTGGGAGAAATGAGTGTTTCTTTTGGCAAAGAAATCTGCTGCGACGCGAATAATTGCAACCTCGCCGCGGTTGTTTACTGACAAGCCTAAACAAACACGATTGTTGTTATCAAATCGAATTTTTTCAACTCTTTTGAAGTTCAGGTCAAACAATTGAATATATTCATGGCTGCTTAGCACAGCAAGATAGCGTCCATTGGTGGATAATTTAAGCTCATGACCAAAATTCTCATTATTCCAGAGCATCTTCCCATCCCTGGTGAGTTCTGCAACCATAGGTTTCATTTCCTTATCAGTGGCTGAGTAATCGTAGCCACTGACAAAAAAGCGTTGATTCTGAAAGACCAATTTCTGCAAATAAGTAAATGGCAAATAAGCTGTTATCTGCCCGCGACCATTGCTATTTATTCGAATAAAGAGAGATTTACCTGCTGGACCCCCATTAAATCCTGGACGTTCAAGTAAAATGTAGCACTGATCCCCTACCCATTGCATGAGAACATTTCGCTCCATGCTCATCTCTCCATCATCCTCATACAACTGTCCTTCTGAGATGAGGTTGCCAGATTCATAAAAATAGATTAATGCCTTGACAGGATCTACCAGGGCAAGGACGCCATTGTCAGACACTGCTGCCACCAGTGGCTTGAGATCTGATTCAGACCCTCGATTTACAGCATAGAGCAATTCGGAGTGATCATTTAACACGAAATAATCTGAATATCTCGTGTTGTTTTTTATTTCACCTAAATCCTGAAGCAGCGAAAAGAGACGATATTCACCATTTGGTGATAGACTTGGAACGGTAGCCGGATCATAGGCTGTCATTCTTCTAACAGACTGATTATCAATCATATACTGTGAACTACTTGAAGTATAGTACAGTGGACGTCCATCCTTTGAAACCCACGATTCAGCTGCATCGTTGATTTCAATAATTTGATCTACCTGTGATGCTTGCAATAACCCGACAAGCATTGTCAGCAGAATTAAAATGGACGTATTATTTAATCTCATTGGCTTCCTTCTTTCCTTCAACATCGACTAATCAGAATATGAGAAACCCTGGTTAAAATTCCAAACTTATACTAAAGCGATGTGTTTCGTCTAATATTCCCCAATCGCCATAGGCAAGATCTAATTTAAATTTCAGATTTCGGGCGATGAGGAAATTTACACCACCGCCAACATTAAAGCCTTCTGGAGACAGGGCATTGCCATCCTCATCCACATCATCAAGGTAAAAAGTCTGGCCGGCTCTAAGAAATGCTAGATCCATGAGGTTGAACTCTCCACCAACACTAATGCTTTCCGAGTAGTTATTGGGATGAGCTGCATCAACAGCCAGGGTGAGTTTTCCATGTGGAATTTTTAGTACATCTGCAGCCAAGCCGACTCTAAAGGTCAAAGGCAGTGACCATTCGTCAGTATCAAGGTGGGCATTGATACGAGAGTTGTTGCCTTCCTGATCTGGAGCAACATCAACTTCGATCAAGGTATCATCTCCTTTTAGCTGCATTTTTCCACCAAAATTGGATACACTCATACCAATTCTCAGATCTTTGAACTGAGTTTTAAATGTGGTGCCGAGATCCACAGCGACTGAACTGGCTTTCATATGCCATATACGTTCTTCGATATATTTGACATTAGCGCCAAAAGTGAATCGATCTGTGAATTTTCTACCCCACCCCAGTGTTGCCGATAGGTCTGAAGCTCCAAAACGCTCCCCAGTACCATCCGGCTGATCTACGGTAGTAACATCCATTTCTTCGATAGATATGCTGGTCAAGGCGACACCAAAGGTTCCTAGATTTCCCATTGGGAAAGCCGCTGAAATATTATTGAAGCCAATGCCTGCTAACCAATTGGTCTGAATAAAGCTAACCTCACTCTTGTTCATAAGAGCTAATCCAGCTGGATTCCAGTAGAGTGAGTGGACATCATCAACAACAGCAACATAAGCGTTACCCATGGAGGTTCCCCTCGCTCCAATCCCAATTTCCAGGAAAGAAGCCGCTGTGGTCCCTCTTTTGGAGACCGCAAGTGATGTACTGACCATTAACAGGAAGATGAGTGCTATACGAAATGAGTTTCTTGATAGTTTCATATCAACCTCCTACTTAATCACTGCGAATTTGCTAACATGATTACCAATTCCCGGCGCATCTACATGATAGAGATACACCCCATAGGAAACTTCCAGTCCGTCGCGAGAAAGCAGATTCCACGATTCTGCACCGTCCCATATTTCCGAGTTGTGCTCAATTGATTGAACAAACTTTCCACTCATGGTATATATGCTAATAGTACACTCCGGAGGAAGGTGAATAAAATCAATCTTACGCACTCCCCTTCCAGAATCATAAAGATGCTGGGGTTCCCAGGAGGCAGTCACAACATAGGGATTGGGTACCACAGAAATATCCTCCAACAGACTTGCGGGTGCACCTACATCGATATCACCACCGGTAGCAGAGAATGTCAACACATCATTAGCAGAGAAGGGTTTCTGTGCTTTGACAATGAACTGATCACCTGGTTCAGGAGCCCAATTATCCCAGCTACCATCCTTCAATCTTGCTACGGAATTTTCTGTACCAATCCAGATGGCTCCGTCATCCATTTCGCTCACACTTAGCAAGATATTGGTCCCAAACTCAGGAACATCGTCTTTGGTGTAGGCTGTGTATTGAACCGCATTTGGGTCAGTGAAATCGACAATATTATAACCTTTTTTGGTAACGAGGTGAATCCGGCCATCGGCACCAACTATCAGATCAGTAACTTTTCTATCCAGAAGACTGTCTTTATTCGCATATGTAATACTATCCAAGGCGAAATTATAAACTAGCAGACCTCTGTCTTTGGTTCCAATGAATAGCTCGCTCTGGTTGGTCGCGAGAGAAATTATCTTATCCGTTGGAATGGCTGAGTTGTCCCGGTTCAGATACCAGAAACTACTATCAGATGGCTGATAGAATTCAAGTCCTTCAGATTGAGTGCCAATCACAATAGTCCCATCATCCAGTGCAAGAAGCGCTGTAGATTCATGCTGAAGCACACCAGTTACTACCGTGTCACCACTAATCGTATAGAAGGCACCGTTGACAAAGTTCATATATGTGATTTCATTCTCCCCCCAGAGCTCGGCTATGAAGCTTCGATGCCAATCCCAACGCATGATTCCTTTGGAGGAAATGGACCAGAGTATGCCATCATCATCTTCAAGAACTTTATCAAAACTGAGGAAATCAAATTTGGCTTCTTCAGTACCGCTTGCCTCAACAATAAGATCAATTGCATAATTCTCCCAACCATACGGATTGTGAACGCTTAAACCGCCTGAAGTAGCAACCATGAGTCGCCCACTGTTATCATATGCCAGGTCAGAGATGTTATTTGTCAACAATCCCTCATCCACAGTAATGTTGGTCCAGGTTTCTTCATTAAAAACGCCAATACCCTGGCTTGAAGTTGCAAAAACGGTCAAGTCGTCCCATACTGCTATCCGTTTCACGTCACCAACCTTAGATCTTGTGTTCATCTTCCAGGTTACTTTATTCTCTCCACCGGCTTGAATAGTGGGGTAAATCACCGATCCTGGGCGCAAAATGCTATCCGTAAGGGTTTGAGCGATAATTCGTACTGGGAGATCATTGGTAAGATCCTGGATGCTGAAAGCCAGACGTTTATTATATAATAATGAAGTGTCTACAACGGTGGGGCTCAGGGTCAATAGGTAATCGAATGGAACCGATATAATATCTACGTTCGAATTCGCATCTTTGGTGATATTGATTTCATAATTTAAACCTGACCTCAACCAGCCCGTTTCTGCGACATTTAATCCGATTTCATCATTTTTTATATTGACCTTAAAACCTTCGGTGACCAGGCCTCGGCCCTCGCCTGAAAAATTGGTCTGATCTGCAAGCAACACGTTTCCAGTTGTGAGATTTTGAAGCTGATAGGAGGTGGTATGTCTTGGTACCTCATCGACATCATTCTTATCGAATTGAGGCTCACCTGCATCCGGTTTGGCATTGGCTTGTGTTCCAGTCGGATTGGTCAATTCATTCCAGTTATCTCCATTTGGATCGTTGCCCAGGTTGAGGGCAACTTCAGAGCATGGATTATTTAAATCTCCAGTTTCATATTCGTCTCCACAACCATCTGCACCGACATCATCATACAGATCTTCCCAGCCATCCCACAACCCAAGGGTTGGGAGTAGCGTGAAACTGGTATCAGGAATATCAACGAAATATTGGATATATGTTGAATCCCCTGACACGGTCTGCGTATCCACAAAAGTCGTGATAAAATCGAAGCCATTATAGGAAAATTGTTCAGTAGTTGCAGTGATCCCAAGATGGTACTGATAACCGGGAATATTGATGGTTAATGTATCCGAGTTTGGTGGAATTAGCAGTTGCAGAGTTGCGTTAATGTCAATTGTAGTAGAATCATCCGTCCACGTAGCCCAATCGTTATCATTGTCTACACCATCTTCCGACCAATCTCGGAAAGTGATTCGATATTGATCATTACTTCTGATTTTTGAAGGATCAACTACCTCAATATCCAGAGATCCTGTTCCAAGGGTCGTGGTAGCGTCCGCAACAATTTCTGGCGCTATATAGGCCATCGCTGGTGCATTAGGAACCACAACAGCCGTATTAATGGCAAATTTTACAGGATCGCCAGAGGCGTTGATTTCTATTTTTTTTGTACATTCAGATGGTGTGATTGGTGGTCTTAAATCAATTTCGGATATGCCACGCTCATAAAAATCGTAGTCAAAGCCATAATCATAAGCCACAACAGCATAGTAATAGGTCTGTCCGTTGTTAACTGTTGTATCGGTCCAAGAATGTCTAAGACCGGTGTCTGTACCCATATCGAGATGGATACCATTCAATCCATATGGGTGTGGTCCTTCCAACCCGTCTGCT
Organism: Fidelibacterota bacterium; assembly: GCA_018673925.1. Classification (GTDB taxonomy): domain Bacteria; phylum Fidelibacterota; class UBA8477; order UBA8477; family JABMPR01; genus JABMPR01. Next base: position 61,957 of record JABHBL010000022.1, on the reverse strand, counting down.
TTATCAAATTGGGCGATAGGTTTATTGAAGGTCTGGTTACCATAGGTGTCAGTAATATTCCATACTTCATTAAAAGCGGGATCAGTAGCTCGATAGATACGATAACCTTCAAAATCAACCCCATAAATAGGGTCAACGCTGTACTCAGCCTTATCATCCCAATACAATGTGACCTGCCCATCTCCAGGAACTACTGTGAGTTTGGGTAGATTTGGTGGTTTGGCAAAGTTATAGTCGCTGTTATAGATCTGCTGCATAGTTGCCGAATTTCTTAAAATATCTTCATAGTCATTTCCAAAGATGACGGCCACAGCAAATTTACGCTCTTCTTGTTTTGGAAGGGCAAAATAGGCAGAACCATACATAAACGTCAAATCTACGGTCTGCGAGATGTCTGTAAATGAGCCCGGGGTTAATTGCCCCCAGGTTACCCCATCCTGAGTCACGTCAATCCCTGGATAGGCTGCGGCGGTAAAACTTGTGAGACCGATTTGATCCGATTCATCATTATCAGTGTACTCGAAATTAGGTTCTCCAGCATCTGGGATACCGTTTCCTTCAGTCCCATCAATGTCTGGTCCAGTATACTCACCAAAATTTGGTCCCACACCATCGGCACCAATATCATCAACGTAAATATCCCAGTCCCCATCGTTATCAATACCATCATCCTGGCTCTCATCAATCATGCCATCATCATCATTATCCAGGTCATCGAGTGGGTTTCCAGGAGACTCCAGATATTTCCACCCAAAGTAAGCCGGGACAAATCCACCATTTAGATGTGACCAAAGGTCATGATCCCATTGGTAGACGATATCATTTATTGTATCAAACCAGGCATCATCATCATACTGATCTCCATCATCACCCACATCAGCATCTCCATACATACCAAATATGAATTTCTCATAATCCCAGGAGCTGACATTTTGAATCCAATAGGTAAAGATGAGAATATCTTCGGCTGCAGGATGAGCCCATTGATAACCCCGTACTGCGATATCTACTCCGACACCGCGTTTAATACCATCATAAATGCTATATTCAGTACCAGCAGATGAAGCATTTGCCCTACCCACGAGAGACTTCACTAGCAGGGTGTGGTCGTCCATAAGGGAGTCAACTTCATACCACTTATCATCTTCAACCTTGATCACATCAGGTCGAGACCCACTTCTCACATCTAGAGCTTCAGAAGTCCTGATATCTCTTACCAGTCCTTCGAATGAGGTCGTAAAATCAATCAACAGTGCATATGTGTTGGAATCTGGGTCTGCGACAGGGATTACCTCTCCGAAGTGTTGGACTTCATCTCGTTTAAAGGGGTAGTGTTCAAATTCATCATTATTAAAGTCATCTATATGGAAATAACTTTCCTGATCAGCGCGGTTGTATTTACCATACTGACCCGGCCAAACACCATTCCAATCTTCCGGTAGATCCGGCCAGCTATCCGGCCAGGATAACGAGTCATCACTCATGGCGATGAGGGAGTCATTTGAGTTGGCATATCCCAGGGTAGGCTCATATTGCCATAGATAATCAGCTGTGGCCGGCCCATCCTGTTGATAGCCTGGCATCCCGTCACTTAAAATCCTGACAACTCCTCCGCCCCCTGCGTTAGGAACTTCTGTTGCAACGATGGGTGAAAATTCAGCGAGATACGATCGACCAGACCCAATGGGATAAATCCCACAGTCATAACGCCCTGGAGAATGTCTATAATCCGAAATTGAACCATTATTGTTGAATCGGGTCAGGATTTTATTGCCGTTATGTACAGCTACCCGACGGTTTCCATGCTGATTTGCATCCACCCCAAGCCCAGATGTTTTTTTCAAATTTGGCCGAATTGCTCGATGCTTGCCATTTGAACCACCTGCTGCCAGTAGTGAGGAGGTCAGAATGAGACTTAGCGCGAAGATGAGATAAGATTTTGAATGTTTCATAGTATATCCTCGACTCACAATGATGTTGATACGCCAATGCGTATCTGGCGTGGTGATGAATAGTAACTGGGACGGTTCATGTATTCTTCAAGCGAGTTATAGTTCCAGTTAGGATCTTCAGCAGTGTAGGTCTGGATGAGTGAGTATCCTGATCTTCCGGTATCGGTATAGACATTGACCTCATTTCTGATATCCAAGAGATTGTAGACATTAGCTGAGAAGGTGAGCTCTCTCCCAGCCATTGTGAATGATTTGGTGACACGCATGTCCACATTCATCTGTTGGGGTCGGCGAGCGCTGTTCTCGAACCCACCACCTACAAGATTAACATTTGAAGGAGTGTATGGGAGACCTGATCCATATTCACCGATGAAGCTGAGGTTTATCTGATATGGAAGTTTAAACAACAGACTACCATTTATCGTATGGCGCTGATCCCAATCGAGATAAACCAGTTGTTTCTCAGATTCACGGTTATTCTGGGCATCCCAGAAGGCTGAGCGGGGATCAGAAGCATTTCCCTCAGCAACACTATAGGTATAGTCCACATTTGCAGAGAACCCGTTAGAATAGCGTTTGGTCAGTGAAATGGTGAGACCTTTTACATTTCCATAATCACGATTGACATAAAGTCCATAGATCTCATTGGTAAAAGTTGTCACAATGCGGGATCCCAGCAAATTGCTGATATCCTTGTAGAATCCGGTTACATCTACTCCAATATTCTCACCAAACTGTTGCTGAAAACCAACTTCATACTGTACTGTTTTCTGAGGTTCCAAATCGGCATTTCCCATTGTTGCAGAGGCTACGCTACCTCCTACAGGGACTTCAAACTCAGGATTTATGTAAAGATAGGTATAGCTTGGAATCTGGAAGAAATGCCCATATGAAAAATGGAGCACACCCTTATCCGTAATGGGATATGCAATAGCCAACCGTGGGCTGAATTGAATCTTCTTGCTGGCTTCTTTGTACCAGTATTCTTTCCTGTCAGCATAGTCTTTGGCATTGTCTGATACTGCTTCAAGTTCTGAAATGAGACCATCTCCATCGAGATCATGAAAGCGGTTGCTCAGTTTTAGTGGTGCATAGATGTTTGGATCTGCAGGATCGCTCAGAGTTTCGCCATCTGGATCAAACACCTCATAGCGAACACCAGCATTCACAATCATGTCGGCAACCTCGATCTTGTCCTGGAGATAGACCGCATACTCAGAAGGATTCTTGATCATTTCACTATAATTCGGTGTGGTTTCCTTCACATCAGGAGTCTGGATTTCAGGTGGATCATAGCCTTCAGCCGGGTTGTAAAGTATGGAAAAGTCTCTTCGAAATATACTGGTGTATTTGAATTCCATTCCACCCTGAAGCTGATGCATTTTGTTTATTTGATTGGTCATATCAAATTTGAGCAGATGGGTCCTGGTTATGCGATACAGGTGATATTTTGAAATTCCACCCAGATTGAATTTTTGACCTGTTGAAGCGTTTAAGATTTTATTATCATTTTCATAGTGGTCCAGGTTCTCTGTAATGTAGTCTGTGGCCTCCGGCATATCGAAATCAGAGATACGGAACATGTTGGAAAGAAAGGTTGAGTTCCAATTTGTATCATAGATTTCTTTATAGTAGGATCTACCAAAATTCCCAAGAATGGAACCCTTGATGGAGTAAAATGCTTCTGGACTCAAAGTATGCTGAAGCACAAGACCGATATTCATATTGTTGCCATATGAAGTCGCCCGTCCTTCAGGAGTATACTTCCAGGCCAAAGAATTGCTATTGTAAGTTTCCGAGCTCCCATAAAGGACATTTAGAGCAAGTTTGAGGCTTTGAGAAAAGCGATGGGTTAACTTTCCCTGCAGGTTGAGACTGGTTGATTGATACAAGGGAACGACAGCATTATCTCCCCGCATGTTATCCCATTCACCATCCTGATCTCCATCAAAGTACCATTCACCACTGAGAATACCATTTCCATCCACATCTTCGAAGGTCATCTCGGGAAATCCAACATTGGTATCTACGTCGGAATTCCATTCTCCATCTCCATCCACATCGCGATACCAAACACCAGCTTCATCGTCAAGAAAAACATCGGGATCGACTGGGTATACGCGATCACCACCGCCCCACAATCCATCTCCCAATTCACCAGCATCTCCAATATGATTACCTTCACCACCATTGGGATTTAAATACTGGTCCCAGTTATCACCATTGGGATCGCCTCCCAGATTGAGAGGTGTACTTGAACATCCTCCCGCTCCATCCTCATATTCATCGGGGCATCCATCTTCACCGTAATCAATAAAGTCTGAGAAATACTCACCATTTTCAACGGGCATTGAGTTGGCATTATCCCAAAAAAATGAGTCACTGTTAAATCTTCTGACCCCGTAGAGTCGACCTGCCACATCCTCATATCTACCAGAAGTGAAAAATGAAGTCTTTTGGGATAATCCAGGAACAGGACCACTCAAACTCCACTGAAAGTCGTGACGACCTGAAGGAGTGAAGGTGTCCGAGTTGAAACCCAGAACATCAACCTTGGAAATATCCAGATCACCTTGAATGGGCAAATCTGATGGGATCAGACCTAAATATATTTCGGGGTCTGTAGAAATGTAGCGTCCATATCGATAGCTAAGTTGTCCAGAGTATTTGTCCAATCGACCGTCTTTGGTAATAATATTGACAATACCAGACATCGCCTGGCCGTACTCAGCGTTAAAAGTTCCTGAGATGACCTGCAGCTCTTGAATGGCGTTATTCTCAATACCCACACCCATATTTTGGCCATAGGAGTTGGTGACGGGAATTCCATCAATCAAATAGGCAACTTCAGAAGAGCGACCACCTCGTATGTGTATTGCACCTCCCGCATCAACTACTACACCAGCCTGCATGGAGACAGCTGCCTGGAATGATTCAACTGGTAGAGCGTCCAACTCAGCTGCACTGATATTGGCTTGTGCATGTGTGATATCCGCCTGAATCATGGATCGGTCTGCAGTTACGGTAACAATGTCACCCTCAATAATACTGAGAGTCATCTGAACGTCCTGGGTAGTGGTCAAATCAACCATTATCCGGATTCCATCAATCACCTGTTCTGAATAACCAATCATAGAACAGCGGAGTTGATATTCACCTGGGGAGATATTCAGTATGTAGAAATTTCCTTCCAAATCGGTTGCACCACCCTGACCGGTGGCAGGTAGAAATACGTTTACTCCAATAAGAGCTTCCCCAGTGCTTTGATCTGTCACCCGGCCTGTCAATTTTCCAGCAGTTCCTGAATAGAGAAATTGAGCCCCAATCAATAAAATCAGAGAAATCCGACATAGTTTTTTCATACCAGTCTCGCTTTAATTGTTTCTGTTAACAGCCTATATAAAAATAGAGGCACCTCTTCGAAATCTTGGAAGATCGGAAAGGTGCCTAGAGTACTTCTTACCTATATTGAGGTAATCCTGGATGCATTAAAAATACAGACTCATATTGAATCTTTGCACATTGTTCAATCGACCGAAATCAGCATAGGCATAGTCAAATCGTAACCCTGAGGCCGATCCAAATAATGGTAGATCAAATCCCGCACCAAAAGTGAATCCTTCTTCGCGAGTTTCCAGCTCGGAAGCTGCCAGGCTGGTGTTGGTCTCTACAAAGGGTGATTTCCATCCGCCTCTGAGAAAGTACTTATCCAATATGTTTAATTCTGTGCCTATGTTGATGGATTCATAATTGTCATTTGGATGAATAGCATCTACAGCCACAGTTAGCTTTGTTACACCCATCTCAATAACGTCCATCGCTACCCCAACCCGAAAGATGAGGGGTAAATCCCAATCGTCTAGAGCATAGTCTACTGGAAGCGCATCATTGTTACCCTCAAGACCTGGTGCCGGGTCATAGCGTTCAAGAATATCTCGGCCAGACATCTGCATACTTGATCCATAATTGGAGATGCTCATACCGAGACGCATATCATTGAACTGGGTTCTAAACAAGGTTCCCACATCAATGGCCATGGCACTTGCCCGGCTATGCCAGATAGTTTGTTGAATATATTTCCCATTAAATCCGATTGAGAACCTGTCTGTCAGCAATTTTGCAAGGGTCACTTGCAAGGCTAAATCGCTGGCTGTAAATTCCTCACCGGTCCCATTCGGTTCTAGCTCAGTCGTAACCGGCATATCGTCCATGGTTAAAGATGTGATACTGACACCAACGGTTCCAATACCATAGAGTGGGAATATCACACCCATATAATTGATGGCAACATCGGCAATCCAGTTATTCCTCTGGAACATGATTTCGCCACCACCAGTCTGAGCAATACCAGCCGGATTCCAATAGAGACCGGAAGCATCCCGACTCATGGCGACATAGGCCTCACCCATACCGGTTGCACGGCTACCAATTCCAATTTTCAGGAACTGCGCTGCGGTTGTACCACCTTTGTACTGTCCAAAGCTCATTGAAACTGCGATTACAAGGAGCATGATCATTTTTTTATGCATGGTCTATCTCCTTATTTAATCACGGCAAATTTGCCGATGGTTTCTGCGTTATCGGTTTCAACATGATAGATGTAAACACCATAGGCAACCTCCAGGTTGTCCAGATTCAGCAGGTCCCAAGATTGAGCACCGTTGTACACAGACTCATGGTGTTCCAATTTCCGAACCAATTCACCTGCCATGGTGTAAATCCTTATCGTACAGTCCATGGGCAGATTGATGAAATAAATTTTTCTCTCACCGCGACCGGATTGGAGATATGGTTTCTGTTCCCAGATAGCAGCTGCAACATAGGGATTCGGCACTACAGAAACTGCATCAAGATCGCTCGCCACTTTTTCAGCATCTTCCTTGGCTGCGCTGGTTTCAAACACCTTAACATCCAAGCTGCTGAACTCCTTGCGGGTGTAGATATTCAGAACATCTCCAGGTTGTGGACCGAAGGTGTTCCACTCATTTGCAGAAAGTCTTTGTTCCAGCCCGGATTCTGTACCGAAATATCCTATCTCACCAGAAAAATTGATGGCTTTGATGTTTTTATCACTATAAATCGTTTCATCACCCCAACTGGCATCAAAGATTTCAAACGTTATTCCAGATGTAAAATCACCAGATGCATTCGAAAGGTCCATGACTGCATACCCTCCACCTGTACCTAGATAGTATTCATCTGTTCCACGATTGAATAGACTATAGACCTTGTTGTTGGGAATCGTGCTATCGGATTTCGCATAGACAACAAAGTGGTCACCCACCATGAAGGCCACACCCTTAGCAGTACCAAAAACAAGATTTCCACCCTGAGATTCAGGTAATTTATCAATTGCGTAGATGTCGTCATTCAAAAGACCATTCACATTATCCTTGGGATAGTGAGTCCATACAGAATCAACATAGTTGTAAGAGATAACTCCCTTATTCGTTGCCATCCACACCATGTTTCCATCGACCAAGATATCGTTCGTACCTGTATCTGATATCTTGTCCAGATAACTTGAGAGTGTCGTGTCAGGACCTGGGAAATGATCAACAATATCATCATATCCTGTAAGATAGGTCCCTCTTGTATTCACCCTTAATAGTCCATGGGTCTTGGTTCCAAGCCATACAGCCCCTTCACTATCGATATCAATGCCAACACAGGCTTCATAATCTTTGGTATCGTCTGGATTCTCCAGTGTGGCATTCTTATCATCTTCCCACTCATCGAACATAGTTGATAGGAAATGGTTAGTAGCCCAGGACTTACCATTGAATAGTGATGGTCCACGATTTGTGGCGATCCAGTAATGTCCCTCATGATATACAATATCCTTGAGACCAAGGTTGGACAGTAATCCACCTCCCGAGTTGGTAAGGTCCCAGAATTTCCATCCTCCCGTCTCAGAATTATAGATGGCTAAACCGTCACTTGAGGTACCAACAATCGCCCCGTTTTCAAGAGGATAGATGGATTCGACCTGTCCCAGGGGTGAATCGAAGGTGAACTCCCAGGTGGGTAGAAGATCAATAGACATTACATCCCCAGTTTGATCCTCATTGGTGTAGTGGAAGGGTGTGATCCTACTGGTTGCTTGAACCGTCGAATCCAGCGGACTCGTGACGATCACATTTCGGCGCTGACCTGACTGCACATCAGTGATCATATAGACCATGGGGGTTTGAGTCCTCGTCCAGGTTCCCAGCCTTAGCGAGGTATCGACAACTGTATCGAAGAATTCGAGGCGATAATCCAGAGGCATAGCTATACCCTTGGTTCCACCATCATATACACGGGCATTGGGTGTCCAGATACAGTCTCCAGATGACCAACCTAGCCTACTATAGTCCAGTTGCAGGGTATCATTCTCTACAAAGACTTTTAAGCCATTACTAATCTGATTATAGTCTTCGCCATGTATCCCAGTTTGGGTTTCAACCAGAGGTATCTCACTAGCCGGATCTGTTACATCAAAGATGGAGAAGGACTGAGTGCTCCGGACAAGTTCCCGAAAATCTCTTTGATCGACGTCTGGTTCACCTGAATCGGGCTTGCCATTGGCTTCCGTGCCATCTGGATTTGAAACTGGATCCCAGTTATCATCGTTAGGATCGTCGCCCAGTGCTGCTACAATTACATCTGAACAATTCCCACCACCCAGCTCATATTCATCTGAACAGCCATCGGAACCGACATCATCATTCACACTGCCATCGATGCTCGGGTCCCAAACATCAAGGGTTGGTGCAAGTTCGAAAGCATCTGGATAAATAATTACGGTATCAGTTTTAAGGCTTGGTCCTTCTAACCAGGCCTTAATTTGCCAATCAAATCCGTTATGTTCAAATACGTTTCCTACTACACCCTCAACCGTTACTCTTTCAGTCAAAGAACTGGAATAGGTAATACTGTCATCACTCGGTGGAATGACCATGTCTACATAGATTCCATTGTCACGGATCATGTCTAAATCTGCGTAACTTTGCCAGTCTTCATCATTGTCAATCTCATCCATACCTGAATCTATAAACCTGACTTCCAGGGTCCGGTCATCAGGGACCAGGGTAGGATCAATGATCTTGAAATTGATCGAACCTGTACCAGGGGATTCATCGGTATTAGCCACTGCAGTGATTTGTGGAGGAAGATACCCAATTGATGGCGCTTGTGGTGTCACAACAGCTGTGTTTACATCAAGGGATACATTTCCGGCAAAATCCTCTTGGATAGTTTTGGAAGTCTCTGTAGGCGGAATGGTATCAATAGCAGAGCCTGAATCGTAGGCGCAAACCGCATAGAAATAGCGTTGGCCATTAATCAGGTTGTCATCCACATAACTGTGAACCAAACCCGTATTGGCACCCATATCATAATGCAATCCAGAATGTTTAATCTGTTCCACTTCGTGGGGGCCAGATAGCCCGTTAACCAAATCAAATTTTGCTATTGGATTCCAGAGATATGGGCTCCCATAGGTATCCGTAATATTCAAGGATTCATTGAAACCAAAATCTGTGGCTCTGTAGATGGCGTAACCTTCGAAATCCTTTCCATATAACGGATCCCTTGACTTCTCAGCACCGTCATCCCAGTACAGCGTTACTTTTCCATCACCTGGAATGGCTGTCACACGAGGTTTACTCGGTGGTTTAACAAAGCGATAGCCTGCATCGTAGATCTCCTGCATAATATCAGCAGTTGCATAGAGATCACGTACGTTATGTTCATTCTTCCAAAGGGTGTCACCTGTGGCTGCATTGATATTGTATCCATAGAGCATGGCGATTGAGAATCGACGTACATCTCCAGGACCCATCTTGATGGGACCAGAACTGTACATAAAGATATTATCAGCTTTCTGCTTGAACGCGTCAGTATCGATGGGTGCGGTCAGACGACTTGAGTAGTAGTAATCTTCAGTCTCAGTAGAGTTAGAATATTGCTCTACAATAAAACCAGTCAAACCGATCTGGTCAGCCTCATCCAGATCCTTCTCATCGTAGTTGGGTTCACCATCATCGGGAAAGCCATTGGCCTCAGATCCATCGATATCTGGTCCAACATATTGAGGATCATCGGGACCCACACCATCAGTACCTAAATCATCGTTGACGGGTTCACCCGGGTCCCATTCACTACTTAGGTTCCAATCTGAGTACGGACGCCAATCACCATCATTATCAATACCATCCTGCATGGATTCATCTATCATTCCATCATCATCATTATCAATGCCATCACGAGGTTCACCTGGTGATTCAAGGAATTTGTAGGCAAAGAATCCAGGTATCGTAGCACCAAATGTTGCTAGATCTCCTTTGGCATTGTCATCCCATCCGTAAACAATATCAAGAAAGGTATCAAAATAGGCATCATCATCGGCGTAATCTGATGCACCTCCAATATGAGGGTCACCATACATTCCGAAGTACATATTGTCCAGAGTATCCTCACCAACGTTCTCTAACTCATAAACAAAGAAAATCACATTCTGGGCGCGGGTGGCAATCCACTGGTATCCACGTGCCTGGACCTCAAGACCCAAGCCACCACGGACTGTGTCCACAGGGAAACTTGGATAGAATTCATCAGCTCTCAAGGAGTCTGACCAGCCCTGTTGGGGCCAGTAGGTGTTGTGGCTCTTGATATAAAAGTCATCCATGACGTAGTAAGATTCTTGATCTGCAGTTGTTATACCCTGACCATATTCCCCTGGCCACATATAATTATTAAAAGCTGGATCAAACCAGCTATTTGGCCACGAATCAGGTTTGCCATCTCGATTCTCATCAATTGAAGTACTCATCGCGATGGAAGCCTGGAAGGGATCGTGGTAACCCGGTTTCGGTTGCCAATCTCCGGGATTGTTATCAAAGCCACTATTGTCATAGGTTACACCGGCGACGGTGAGACCATCACTCACAATAATATCCTGCTCACCACCGTGTGTGGTGATTTTGGCACCAGCGATGACACCAAACTCAAAGGCATAACCTCTACCAGAGCCAATGGGCCATTCCATTGAAGGCTCAGTATTGGGGCGTCCAATGGAACCATAGTTATAAAACAATGTACGCACACGGTTTCCATTATGTGTACCTGCTTTACGATCACTCAACGCTGAGGCCTTGGCCATATGGTTCCGTTTATCGATCTGGTTGTAATATTTCAGCCAGCCAGCCCGATCATTTTTGCTCTCGGGGACTGGGTATTTATCAAAACTATCTGCGTTCACTACACTGAACATCAGGGTAAAAACAAGCAGTAGGATCATATTCTTCTTCATATTCAGCACCTTCCTAGAAACTTGTTGAGATACCGATGCGGAACTGACGAGGACTACTGAAGTAACTGGGTCGTGTCAACCAGTCTGCGAGTGAGTGCCTACCGTATATGTTTCCATTGTCGGGTGTGTAAGTTGGGATCAATGAGTAAGTTGCTCTACCCGTATCTGAGAAGACTGATCTTTCATTCTGGATATTCAGAGCGTTGTATATCTTGGCAAAAACGGTCCAATGCAATCCGCCGAACTCTACATCTTTGTGCATGTTCACATCAACATTGAAATAATCCGGTTTTCTATCAGAGTTTGGTGCATCAAGCGAGCTGCCCTGGTAGCTTGGTGTGTAAGGCAATCCAGATCCATACTTGGTGAGTATTGAAATACCCCATTTACGTGGCTGAGCCAGGGAGATATTTACATTGATCGTATGTCTCTGATCCCAGTCCAGCGGGAGCACCTGCTTGACCACTTCTGCAGGTGGGTCGCTTTGATTGGCATAAAATAGTGATAGCGGATTGGAAGCATTTCCCTGCGCTACCAGGTATGTGTAGTCAGCCGATGCGGAGAGAAGACCTGTGCGGCGTTTATTCAGGGAAAATGTGATTCCCCTACTGTCACCGTAATCGCGGTTCGAGTAGACAATATAATTTACTGTATTATACTTCTCATATTGGTCTGAACTCAGTAGTCCTGAGAAATCCTTATAGAAAGCAATGATCTCAATACCAAGATCAGAAGTTAGCTCCTGCTGGAGACCGATCTCATAGGTCACGGTCTTCTGTGGCTTCAGATTGGCATTACCCAGGATGGATTCATAACTGGCTGTACTGATTTCCATCTCAGGATTGGCATAGAGATAACTGAATGTGGGGATCTGGAAGAAATGGCCATAACTGAAGTGAATGATACCCTTATCCGTGATGGGATATGCCACACCAACCCTCGGTGAGAATTGGTGAACGGGTTCCGTATCCTCATAGAAATCGTTGTAATCTCTCCATGGTTCGCCATTGGCATCAAGTATTGATATAATTGAGTCATAGTCGGTTACTTCTCCAGCAAACTGGAAGAATGTATCAACTGAAGCAGTTTCCGAACTCTCCAAAGTGTAAAGCCAATATTTTGGATTCTCTGGATCTCGATAGTCGCTGGGCACAAAATAATTCGGATCGAAATAGTCATAACGGAGCCCAATGTTCACGATCATATCCGTTAGTTCAATCTTATCCTGGAGGTACATGTATGCCTCACGAGGATTTCTGGTATTCAGGGAGAGTTTGGAAACAGCATCCGTCAACCAATTGTCATAGGAATCATTAGCAAAACTGGATTCAGTATCCTTGATGGTGGGGATCCAATCCAGATTTTTCTGAACAAAGACCGTATATGCTTTATATGCCATCTCATGGCTCTTGAATCCAATCCCTGCTTTAAATTGATGAGTATTGGTCATTTGCCAGGTCAGATCTCCACTCATGAGGTAGGTGCGGTTAATTCGTTCGGAGTAGCTATGACTATGACCACCAGCCAGGTACTCATTCACTGGTTGCTCAGAAATCTCATTGGGTAGGAAGTACGCCTTTTTAAGGTCGTTGAGTACTAAATCAAACCTAATCTGTTTAACCCACCCTGATAATTCTGGAGATGTGAATGCTCCAACCCAGGAGGGTCCATTCGTTTCTTCCCAGGTGTTGGTAATTCCAAATGACCAGGTATTCTGACCAAAAAAGTTTTCGGCGTACATCATAACGCCGCCAACAGAAAGGCTGTCATAAAAAGAAATCGTCATATCGCTTTTTAGTATGAGTAGGGAATCACTTACTGAACCATAATAGCTTCCCATTCCGATTCCAGTGGCAGGGTCGGCTGCTGCTTCTGTGAGGAGATCACCCCATTGAGCAACATCGCTAAAGATCAGAGATTTTTCTTCACTCAACTCCTCAGGATTAACATCAAGGAAAGAAGTTTTTGCTGTGGTCTGATAGAAAGATCCCTTAATGTTATAGAACATTCTTTCATTGAGTGAATGTCTAAGATCCATGATAATTGAAGTCGAAGTCGACTGATTTGTGGGTCTCCCATCAGGATTATACTTGTAGCTGCGACTATAGCTTTGAGATTCGGCAGAATTATGAATAATACTCGTATTGAGCTTCATTTTGGGATTGAGCCGCCAGGTTAATTTGAGCATGCCATTTATCCGCGAGGAAGTGTTTAAACGGACGACATCCCCATCACCGCTTGCTCCACTATCCCACATCTGATTCCCATTGAAATCGATATAGGGTTCACCATCCAGGACACCATTGTGATTTGCATCCACAAAGGGGTCGCCATCAAGGATACCATTACCATTGATGTCCACAAATTCCCAATCCTCAGGATCTATATAACCATTTCCGTTGAAATCAATATTGTGATCATAGCGACCATCGCCATCAACATCGCGGAAGGGCTCACCGGAGCTAAACGAACCATTACCATCAAAATCGAAATAGGATTCACTACCAGGTTCCAGTTGCCCATCATCATTCAGATCCATAAAGGGTTCTGCAAAATTTAAAAGACCGGCGCGACCCCAGGGAGAATCACGCAATTCTTCAACAGCCTTAGACGTAAGATAGTTTACATCATTGGGAGAATGTTCCCTAACCCCACGATAAAGACCACCGTAATCATAGTAACGGCCACTGGCAAAAAAGTTCAGGCTCTTCCCAAACCCCGGTACAGGTCCTGACAAGCTCATGGTAACATTTTTAATATTGGAGAAATCGAATTCATCGGCATATTCAAAGAAACGCGTATCTTCAGTGTAATAATCACCCATATAGGCGCTGAGATTACCAGAATATTTTTCGCCACCTTCTTTGGTAACAATATTGATGATCCCTGACATGGCTTGACCATATTCAGCATTAAAAGTTCCACTCAAAATCTGAAGTTCCTGAACAGCGCTAGTTTCAAGTCCTACTCCCAAACCACCTGAAGAGAGATTGGTCATCGGGACGCCATCAATCATATAGGTTACTTCACTAGAGCGTCCACCTCTAATATGAATTGATCCTCCAGCATCGCTTACGATACCTGCCTTTGTACCGATAACTCCTGCAAGGGACTCTACTGGCATTTCAGAAATTTCAGCTGCACTCACAATCGATCGACCTGAGGTTAAATCTTTTTGAACCATGGGACGTTCAGCTACCACAATAACTTCCTGGTCTGATTCCAGGACCTGGACTGTCATGTCAAAATTTATTTCAGTGGTTAAATCACCGCGAACAGAAACATCAGTCATTATTTGGGTGGTATATCCAATCATCCCGGCACGAACTGAAAATACACCAACCGGCACATTAATGATAAAATAGATACCTTCTCCATCGGTCGAGGCTCCCATGCCAGTATTTTGGATGATAACATTCACCCCAGGTAGACCTTCACCGGTTTCTGCATCAGTGACTCGACCGGATATTTTTCCAGTGGTTCCTGCGTACAGATTGGTGGTGATTAAGACTAGGATAAAAACGTTTATGATGGTTCTACGAAGATTTACCAGCACTGAACTCATACACTCTCCCTGGTTCTATTTCATTACTAAAGTAAAGAATTCTAATCGACTATATTAGTCGCCTTCCGCAGACAAGTCAACCATCTTAGTTAGTTAGCTCACTATTATTAACTAACTACCGTAAGAATGCCCTTTTTCCTTGTCAACCAATGGAGTTCCCTCTAGATTTGTGGCACTTTCAGTATTGCATACAAACGAATGGATGACTCATAGAGATGTATCCATTCTTTTATATTTAGTAGAGAGTGAATATTATCAATTAACAAAGGAGGACAAAATGGGAATGAATTTACCAAAGTGGTCGATTACCCTACTGCTGCTTGCATTTGCAGTTTTTGCCATGGCCGGTGAAAACGGTGTGAACAGTTATACCGTGGGCTGGGGTGAAACCCATGCCACAGATACTGATGCCTATTGGGGCGTCTCTGGACCCTATGATTTTGATGAAGATGGATTTTCAGAAATGGTAGGCTACACAGATGCTAATGGTCTCACCCTTCATATGTATGAGAATGATGGTGATGATGCATGGAGCGAGGTTTGGTCCTATAATATTGGAACTGATCTTGTTATCTACAGCTTCGAAGTTGCTGAAGGCCAACACGATTTAGATGGTGATGGTATTGATGAGTTGATGGTTGGAGGAAAAGGTGGCGAATTTAGTTCACTCTTTATCTTCGAGCTGGACACAAGCGCTGCTGATATCAGCTTCACCATGGTTGCTAATGTTGATGTTGAAGAAGTCGCAGGTCTAGGATCTGATGGAGTCACTGAAGTAAAATCTCTTGATGTTAGTGATCTTGATGATGATGGTGTTATGGAACTGCTAATTTATGATGGTGGTACTACGGACGCTGTTGTCATTATGAGTTTAGATACTAACTCAACTTACGAATTTCCAAACTGGATTACAGAATTTACATGGGATGGTTTCTGCTGTTCTGTTTATGGTGCTGTCATTGGTGATTTTGACAATAATGGAACTAACAATTTTGCCATGGTTGAATGGGATTACAACGGCATCGCCTTTTTTGATGTTATTGGTCCCGATGAGTATGAACTCATTGTATTCTCAGATGATGCAACAGCATCTGATGGTGGATCTTTAAGATCTCTTGATGCAGGTGACCTCGATGGTGATGGATACGATGAGATCTATCTGGCTTCCACAGATGGTAACGTTTACCTCTATGAAGTCGGTGCTGATCTGCTTGATTTTGACATAACAACTGATCTTCATGTCATATTTGCAGGTGCTGACGACGGCTGGAGCTTCAATGGTGCTAAGATGGGTAACACAGACATCTGGCATGGCTCTGCTGATGGTATGGACTATATCGCCACTGCAGATACAACAGGAATTCTTGATCTAGAGTATGATGGAATGGGTGACATCACTGATGCCGCATCCTGGACAGCTTATACAATCGCAACAGATATCGCCGGTGCTATTGACTGGCAAGATGTCGCTCTTGGTGATTTTGATTATGATGGACTGGATGAGATTTTTGCTGTCAATTCAGATCTTCCCATGATTCAGATTTTCGAGCATGATGGCTGGAATACCGTTCCTATGATAAGTAGTTATTCAGTTGTAGCTGATACACTTGATCATCCTGGCTTCCAAACACGTGGTATGACAGCTGGTAGTGATCTGGATAATGATGGTTTTGAAGAAATCATTATTACTGACTACGTTGTTGGTGGTGTACATGTTTATGAGGCCACTAGTGACAACACATTAGAATGGGTTGCTTCTATGGTTGATGATTCAACATCATATTGGGCTACCCCCCGTCACGTCATCACTGGCGATCTAGATAACAATGGTCGTGGAGAGATTATCTACATGGGTATGCGTGATCTGGGAGAAGCATACAATGGTATCAACGTCTGGGAATGGGATGGTGTAGATGGTAGTGATACATATACACGTTATGTAGTTCCAATCCTCGTTGATGGTGTTGAAGTTGACCGCTATTATGGCGATCGTACTTTGAATACTGGTGATGTTGATGGCGATGGAGCC
Source organism: Fidelibacterota bacterium (assembly GCA_018673925.1). Lineage (GTDB taxonomy): Bacteria > Fidelibacterota > UBA8477 > UBA8477 > JABMPR01 > JABMPR01. The sequence continues at coordinate 45,116 of JABHBL010000022.1, read as the reverse complement.
AACGAATTGCTGGTTGCTGTGAATGGTTCTGACAATAGTTCTGATGTTTTTGTCATCGGTTCAATCCAGGGTACTTTCTCTGGTGGTTTCTTCGACCTGGTCGTTGAATACTCAAATGTTCGTACCGTTACTGGTGATTTCAACGGATCTCCCTGGGGACAGCCAAATATTGGTGACCTTGATGGTGATGGCGATCTGGAAGCACTGTTTGTTGCATGGGATCATGCTACACTTCTCGTTGTTGAAACAACAGCTGCCAACACATACGAATTACAGAGCGTTACTCAGTTAGATTCCGCATTAACTGACAAAGCAGTCTATGGTACCACATTTGTTACCGATATTGACAACGATGGCGCAGATGAGTTCTATTGTGGACTTTATTCAGCTGGTTGGGTTGTTCAGGTTGATGGTGGCGACGATGTTGCTGATATCAGTTATGCCAATGGCAATGTAACTATTATTAGTGATTTTGGTGCTCCATGGGATCTCGCAGGTGGAAACGCCGATGATGATGCCGAAGCTGAGCTCTTTACTGTTGATTATACCCATGCCCGTGTATACCAGTGGGATTATACTGGAACAGGTTGGGACATGTCTGTCGTAGCTAACTGGGATTACACCATGGGTGGATTTGCACTGGCTTTCGCTGATGATATCGACGGTGATAACCATCCTGAGATTATTCAGGGATTCCTGGAACCACCACTTTCAAGTGGCAATGGTTACGGTTATACCTTCTCAGTATCTGAGTTTATGGGAACCACTGGTACGGATAAGAACTGGACAGTCATCACACCAGATGATTACAAACTTGCCCAGAACTTTCCAAACCCCTTCAATCCAAACACTACTATAGAATTCACAATTCCATTGGCAAAAGACAATGTGAATTTGACTATCTACAATATGCTTGGACAAGAAGTTATTCGTTTAGCTGACAACGCTTCATACGGTCCTGGAACACATAGTGTTTCCTGGAACAGCTTGAATGCAAACGGAACACCTGCAGCAGCTGGTGTATACATTTATGAACTTAGTTCAGGAAATGTTTCCAAAACAGCTAAGATGACCCTCATCAAATAATTTGAGAGTCTAGTTTTATTAAAAGGCCTCCTTCGGGAGGCCTTTTTTTTGATAGTCCGTCAATAAATATTCATTAATTTCTCCCCTTCATCTTCACCAATTCTTTTGCTTCGTGCAATCTGAATGGTGTGTTAAAATGACAGAGATTCCGACCTGAACGAAAGGACTTGCTGGTGCCCATTTTCTTTGATCTTCCCAATGAATGGATTGCGTTTCTTGTATTTTTTTCAATCATCATTTTTTTTATAGGCATCGCTGAAATTGCCAGGACAGTGCTAAAGCTCTCCCCTGAGCTTTCCAGAAAATTTGTGCATGTCATGGTGGGCATTCTGGTTTCTCTGGCACCCTTCTTCCTCCAGTCAAAAACACCGGTCATCCTCCTTGGGGTTATTTTCACCATTCTGAACTATATTGCACTTCGTAAGGACAGCCTAAAGGGCATGCATACCACAGAGCGAGTGTCATTTGGGACTGTCTATTTTCCCATTGCGTTCACCCTGTTGGTGATCATGTTTTGGGATCGCAACATTGTTTTGTTTATAGTGGCTATGCTGGTTCTGGCCTTCTCAGATACAGCAGCAACCGTGGTTGGCGAGCGGATCAACTCAAAACACAAATTTATACTGTGGCATGATAAAAAAAGTTGGCCTGGCAGTATTGCATTCTTCGTCATGACCCTCATCGTTGTATTGGGAGCTTTCCCCGTATACTCCAATATCATTAGCAATCCACCATTGCCACTTCATCATTTGATAACTATGGCTTTTTTCACGGCTTTTGTTGCCACAGTTGGTGAAGCTGTTTCTAAACGTGGGAGTGATAACCTCACACTCACTTTGACGGCAGCTCTTGGTATGGATTTATATCTCTCATCAATGCACTCAGGCACAATTCCATATATGGGTGGTTGGTTTGCAGCATCCATGATTTTAGGATATGGAGCCTATAAACTTAAATCGCTCAGTGTTAGTGGTGGGTTTGGCGCCTTCCTGCTTGGTGTGTTCATGTTCGGCATGGGCAGTTGGCAAACCATGTTACCATTGATCGGATTTTTTGTACTCTCCAGTCTTTTGTCCAAAATTGCAGATAGACAATCAAAAAAGGATATCATCTCATCGAAAGGTTCTCAGCGAGATATTGTCCAAGTGTACGCAAATGGCGGTATACCGCTCATTTTTACTATTGCATGGTATCTTAGCAATTACTCAATAGATTGGCTTTACTGGGCTTTTCTGGCCTCTCTGGCCAGTGCTACGGCAGATACCTGGGAAACAGAGATAGGCAGCTTCAGCAAGTCTCTGCCACTAGACATTCTTAGTTGGAAAAGAGTTCCCAAGGGATATTCAGGTGGGATATCACTATTAGGAACCTCAGGTGGTGTTCTGGGTGCTGCAATTATCGTTCTCATTGCTGTATTTATGGGATTTATTCAATTGGATACCATTCTCATAGTAGTGATAATTATTGCAGGGTTTCTTGGTAGTATTGTCGATAGCATTCTTGGTGCCAGTATACAGGCCAAATTTAAATGTGAAGTATGCGGCAAGGCTACTGAGAGAGTTGTGCACTGCCATGAAGAGACCACCCACATATCTGGTATGCGATGGCTGGACAATGATTGGGTTAATGTGGCTGGATCACTGTCAGGTGGCTTGATCTTTATGTTGCTATACCTGTTGTTTCTCTAAAATTACTGTAGCTAAATTGAGATAAAAGAAGAAGGCCACCAGAGGTGGCCTTCTTCTTTTATCTATTTCGTTAATCTTCTATTTTAGAAGCAGCATGCGTCTAGCCTGGGTGCCAGACGGAGTTTCCAGCACAACCATATACACTCCAGCAGCATAAGCACTCCCATTGAAATGAAGTGTATGCGACCCAGCTGGCAGATTGTCATTTACCAGAATTTCCAATTTTCGACCCCGAATATCAAAGACGGATACCTCTACCTGCATACTTGAAGGCAATTCAAAGCCAACTACCGTCTCTGGGTTAAATGGATTGGGATAATTTTGATGTAGGCTAACTGTTTGAGGAAGCTCTGGACGTTCAGCATCAATTGAGACGCCAGGCATCTTCTTCACAACCCTGAAATTGTCCAAATAGATACGACCAGCTACAGCGCCAGATTCTGAATTGTAGGCCATTTGAAAACTATCCACACGATAGGCTTGACCATCAAGAGTGGCATTACCAATCCAATTACCAACCATGGAGGGATCCGTAAGATCCCATTCAATCAATCTCCAGCCCTCCCAATCAATATCGAACCAGACTGAGACCTCATGACCAGGCCAATCTGTACCATCGCCTTCATCAATTGCAAATCTGAATCTATTATTGCTGGCATCTCCGTAGACATAACATTGCATGATGTAGGTATTATCGAAAATCACATTTCGAGGGGCACCGCTGGGCATATACTCACGTAATAAATGACTACCTGACGCCATATCCCATTCATAGTTGATATAGGCTGCCCTTTTTTGTGCCTGGACTGTGCTGCTACCAGGCAAATATATCGATGTTGAATAACCCCAATTTGTGGTTGATCCAATGGTTCCAACTGTTGATCCACTTCCCTCTGGATCCCACCAGTCATTTGTGTATGTAAAACTATCAATATAGTTTAATGCGGAATAATGTTCGTTTGCCGTGGAGAAAGGAATCAGGATCTGGTCTTCCACGGTATTGCCGAGAGCATCAGCCAGTGTCGAATCCAATGTGAGCAAATAATCACTTGCAGCACCAATTCTACCATATGGCTTAATATCTAACACGGATTTTCCATGGTCACCTGAAAGCAGATAATCTACTTCGATGGGGGTTCCACCCTCTTCCAAATGAATAGATTCCAGATTGACTGTTGATGGGTCCAACATTTCATCAAAAACCAATGAAATGGAACCATCCACATCAAATGATTCTGTGCCCACATTGACCTCTGGTGTGCTGTACTGCACGATGGGACCTGCCTCATCCAGAGCATTGGTGTGAAATGTAATGATGATGTCGCCCCCGGCAGTACCATCAGCATCTCCATCCAAAGCTGCCCCATTGATATCCATGGCATCATCGGTGAGTGTCATGGTGTAACTACTTAAATAGGCAAAGTTGGTATCGGGATAAATAATGATCCGATGATCACCTTCTGTCCAGGTATAATGATCAATAGCAATTTCTGGACTAAAACTGAGTGATGCCTCCACTGAAGCAACATCCATTGTTTTTGAGAACTGGATTGTAAGAAGCGTGCTTACCTCTACCGTATCATCGTGGGCAGGATATACACTGGTCAACACAGGTGGCAATGATGGTAATGGACTTGTCTCAACCGATGTTGCCAGCTCAGACTCATTCCAATAGCGATCCAGCATTGTGGCACTATAAAAATAGCTGGTATTTTCATCCTGAGTACCGTCGAATTGCTCTGTTACTGTAAAAGCTTCAGACCCAAAATAGACACCCACAATATCACTTAAAGTTACAGCGATGTCATCAGTTTGAGATCTGTACAATGCCCACCAATAATCACCTGATGCAGTGTTGTCTGGTGTCACAGTGACATCAAAGGTCAGTGAATCTACAATATCCAGTGATACAACAGGTGTGGGAGGCGTTTCGTCAACAAAAAGTCCATTCCCACGAATCTTGGTTTTTTGGCCGAAAAAGCTACTTCCAGCAACTGGCCAATATTGATAATCCTGCCAACTGCCATAAGAGAAAAATTGGAATCCGTCTACCCAGCTTACTGAGCGGGAGATGTTCACAATACTGGGATGTCTATTCCAGATATTGTTTTGATCCAATATATAAGAGCCTGGACCTGCTGAGAATAGTCTTCCAGCATTTACACCGGGCTGAATAAAGTCACCCCAGCAATAGGGACTATCATTTTGCAACATTCCCAGAAACCCGGCTGAAGTTGTCCAGTGGTAGTGCATGGGAGTTAATTGATCGATAAAACCTTCATTAAACCATAATGCAGCGTCCTGGTAGACAACATTATACCCATTCCAACCGCTCCAGTTGTATTTTCCCAAGGCTGCCACAGATAGTCTAACCCATGGTTTTTGTGTCTGTATTGAATCATGAAGCGAGTGGACGAAGTCAGTGACTGATGATCGCCAGAATTCAGGCCATGAACTGAAGCCTGCTGGAACACCTCCATTGTAGGGATGATCAATATCATATAGATAGCGGCCAGACTGACTATCTCTCAATGATCCGATATGACTGTAGTCAGTTTCTTGATCCAGAGTGCTGACTTCCTCAAGAGCTGTGGGTGAAGCTGAACTTAAGAGTAAATTATCATACTCGTTCCAACGAACATAGTCCAAGTGTATTCCATCAATATCATAGTTGTTAACTATTTCCATGGCAACATCAACCAGATACTCCCTTACCGCAGGCATACCTGGTGAAAGGGCTCTATAAGCTGGCATGGGTATTCCGCTCTCATCCCGACAGACCCAATCTGGATGTTCAGCTGCTGGAGCGCCAGGCACTGTCGAGGCTGCCTGAAAGGCATTAAACCAGGCATGCAATTCCAGCCCTCTGGCATGAGCTTGCTCAATAGCATATTCCAGTGGATCGTATCCAGGAAAACTGCTGCCTGCATATGTCCCCCAGGGTTCATAGGATGAGTTGTAATATGCAGTTCCACTCTGCCTCGCTTGAAATATTACGCTGGTCATATTGGCAGCGACATGATTGTCCATAATGGTTCTGATTCGAGCCTGATTTTGATCAACACTACTACCTGCGCTTATGTGTTCCCAGGTGATCACCCAGGTTGCTCGGAACTCTTCGTTATCGGTCTGAGCCCAAACCATGGAAACCAATAATATGAGTACAATACCAATTGTTCTTAACCGCATGTCTTCCTCCCTTTATTAAATATGGGTGAAGATAAGCAAGAATGCACTTTAAGTAAGTAAATTTAGCATACTAACTGTGTGAGAATTGGATTTGTTTGGATAGAAAGGTATAAAACAAAAAAGGGCGAGTAAAGACTCGCCCTTTTTTAAGAAACAATAAATCGCTCTTATTTTACGAGCAACATATTCTTTGCACTCACTTCTCCGTTAAAGGATAATTGATAGATATAAAGACCCGAACTCAAATCAGATCCATTAAATTGTGCAGTATGATTTCCAGCCTGTAGCTGTTCATTCAGCAGAGTAGCTACTTCCCTACCATTTACATCAAATACTGTCAACTCAACTAAACCATTCTCATGTAGTTCGAAAGGAATGCTGGTTGAAGGATTAAATGGATTGGGGAAATTCTGAGCTAGACTGAAAGTATTTGGAAGCGTGATCACTCGATCAACACCATCTGGAACCTGGTTCCAGATCGTTATGCAATTATATCCAAATTCTGCAACATACATTGTTGCACCATCTGAACTCCATGCGGCTCCACGACCATTAAAGGTACCACCAGCAGCATAATCACCACCAGCTGTTCCAAATGAGTATAGTTCATTGCCATCAGTATCGAAAACAAACCATTTTCCGCCGTGCTCTTCATCACCACTAAAATCGACCTGAGTGTTGGCAGCATAAATATTGCCATCAGGACCCATACTGACATCTTCCGGCCAGATATAGTCGACATGTTGAGTAATACTAGTATCACTTACCACAACGATGGTTGTATCAGTTCCAATAATGGTTGTATCATTGGAAATAGTGACAGTTGTATCCATGACACCAGCTGGTTCCCAGTTACCAAATACTGGAGTAGTCAAATCTGGTTCGTGTGGTAAGATACCGGGTGCATCACTATGATACTTGAATACACCTGCGCCGTTCCAGGTACTTCCAAAATACAGATCAGTTCCATCACCAGAAACGACAATGGCACGGTTGATTTTTGGAAATGCTGTCACAACATCTGTCTGATAAACAAGATCAGAGTTCAACATCTTGACAGGATATCCTGAACTTACACGACCGATATAAATGTTACCGGCATCATCAACAGCTGGTTTAGTCAATGAAGATCCATCTGGATGCTCATATTTGGCCATACCTGTACCATCAGCTGCATTAAGTTTGTACACAGCGCCGTTGCCAAGTGCAACCAGGATGTTGCCATCATGGGCCTTGGTCATACCACGACACGATACAGTCAATGTATCTGTCACACCGCCCACCGTCACAAAATCAATGGGTGAAAATGAAAGTGCATCTCCTGCAGCGTCGACAGCATGAATACCTATTGCTTCTACGGTGTCAGTGGCTGTAGGATAGTATGTTCCGGTTGTAATTCCATACATGGTGTACCATACGTTGCCGCCATTATCAACAACAACACTATGCATACCCCAGGAATTTGAGACTTCAAGTTCTGGATAATCTACCAGTACCTGATCAAACTCCCAACCACCGAATAGAACACTGCTCAACGCAAGAACAGCAATAAATACGGATAGCGTTTTCTTCATGTTTGTCTCCTTCTTCTTGTGTCTTTAATTGTGCCTAAAGATAATTAATGTGAAATCACATTCCATGCTTTAGAGCACATTTAGTTAAATAATTCGTCTTTCTTAATCTCGTCCATAATACACAGCTCCAGCCTGACCCATATCGAGTTCTAAAACTCGCTGGGTGACATCACCACGTGCTTGTCTAACAATATATAAATAGTCACCACTTCCCCATGATAGAGCTCCAATTGGTGATGACAGGATGGGTTCAACAAATGGTGCAAATTGACCATTCTCGTAAACAATCAATGGTGGATCATTCATGTTTCCTAGAAATAGAGAACCTGAAGCTGAGATGGCCATGGATGTTATAGTTAAAGAACCATCCGTGTCGATATCTCCCAGATCCGCTACCAACTCCATTCCAATGAGTTCATCACCAACGATCTCGCTGGACCATATTCCTTTCTGCACAATGGCACCAAGGGTATCTAATACATCTCCAACAACGTATAAATCACCATCAAACACCCGCATGGTTCTCACATTCATACCATAATAGGTGGAATCCACTGTGAATGTTTTTGTATCCACGTCAAATGGAAATATCAAGCCCGAGACTCCAGCCAAAAATATTGAGCCTGTCACATTAAAATCAAAATCCAGAAGCGCTTCAGGCAGTGCCTTAAACCACAGTCCTTCTGAAACATCGGGAGGTGTTATTCTGGAAATAGCGGAGGAAATAATGAAGTAATTGTTACCTGCTGGTCCCATTTTCATTTTTCCAATTCCGGTGAGCAGGGTTGAATTGTAAAGCGCTTTCACACTATCTGGTTGAACTATGTAAATATTCTTATCACCATTGACGAAAATATTGCCTGCGTTATCACTAGAAACTGTGGAGATATATGGATCACTATCGATAAATCCACCTACTTCTCGAACTGCTGAAATAATTTCGAAGGGTGATGAATAGTCACCGAAGTAAAAAGCCCCTCTTACTGCAACTCGGACCTGGACACTATCCCCTATTACGGTTGGAACCTGCACTCTCAGAGAAGTTGTGGTTGCTGAGAGGATGGTTCCAGGTATGCCGTCAAAAAAGACATTGTTATAGTCTCTAGTGGCTGAAAAATTTTCACCAGATATGATGACTACGCCAATACCGGCAAATGCGATATTACCACTGCTAAAATTACTGTCAGGAACAACAGTCGTGATAATTGGATCGAGATTGCCTACGACATCTGGATCGTATATGCTTTTCGGGTCCTCCTCACAGGCTATAAGTATGAAGAAGGCAGCACTTAAAAACACAAGTGGTTGGATAATACTCTTAAATAGTTTCATATGATTATGTCCTGTATTTTGCATAATACGTTACCTCCGATGACTAACGTACAATTATAAATTTCTTGAACGCAGATTGACCCTCTGGCGTCTCAAAATGTGCTATATAAATTCCACTGACAACAACCTGTCGTTGATCGGTGTTTAACCACCAATATTCAGTACCACTCCCGTTGCTATGATCGATCGTTTTGATAAGATCTCCCCTTTCGGTATAAATCCGAATGGTACAGTGACCGGGAACATCAAAAAATGCCAGTTTATCCGGGCTACCAACAAAGGTTTCCTGATGAATGTTAAATGGGTTGGGTACAACCCTAATATCATCCAGAGTACCCGGTTTCCTTTGCAGTGTGGCACCTTCAGTAGTTCTGGTATAAAAACGACTGCTGTGTAACGAACCTGATGGATTAAGAGTGGTGTTATTTTCGCTACCATCATCAAATGCAACCAGGTAATAGTAATACTCCTGCCCCCTTACCGGGGAGATATCATCATAATAATAGCTTAGGGCATTCTCGGTTCCAAAGCCACAGGCATAGATTTCTTCATAGGTTGTGTCAGGCTTTCCTATGGCACGATAAAGGCGATATCCGCCAAAATCAGGATCTGATTCTGAGGGGCTGGCCAACCAGCTGGTATAAATCCTGTCCCCTCCTGATTCAACAGAAAAGCTGCTGGGTGGCTGAGGAGGTTGAGGGATCTGAAAATTTGCATCCCAGTTTCTTTTGGCTCTACCAAAAGTCAGCATCAAAGAATCTTTGCCTGTCTCAACCCAGGAATTTTTATAAGTATCCAGATTTCCAGTTTCTGAGCCATCAGGTAAAAGAAATGGGCCATTGTCACCAGGGGTGTCATAGGCCTGTTTCCAGCGCTCACCTATCAATTCACACATCTGACGGTTTAGTCCGTTGATTCCTTCAGCCTCCACGATGGTCACACTTTCACCAGGTCCCAGATCAAAGGGTCCATAAGTCAACATGACGTTGGTGCCTCCCCCATCATTGTGAACCTTATAGGCATCATCAAAGAAGTCTCCGAAGGCCTCATCCATTCTGGTCTGTCCACCCTTATTGCTACCAAATGGAACTCCGCTGAGCATCTCATAGACACTTTTCATTTCGGGAGCATCTTCCAGACGTTGATCACCAACATCCGGGTAGGTATCACCAGCGTGCCACCCTAAAAAGGTGGGTTGATGGATCCAATCCTGACTGTCGGTGGGCGATCTATCCACATGGATGGCCACAGAACCGACATGATGGGGTGACGTCAGACGACCAGTTTTTGTCATATCTGGACCACCCAGATTGTCAAAGGCATTATTTTCACCTTGACCAGCCCAGGAGAATCCTGCTCTCAACCAATCAACTATGGGATTTGCAGGTGTAATTTCCTCTGTATAATGTTGAGGGTAGTTTTCACCCCGACGCGTGACCCAGGAATGTTTTCCCCAGCTTTGACCATCACCGATGGTCCAGCTGGCTTCTCGACCACCAGAATAACGTGTACCCCAACCAAATCGAACACCCCTCAGGGTATCGTTCAATTCAATCACATCATCACTATTGGCATTTCCAGTATTAGTGAAGGTAAATTCCTTGATAAAGTAATTATCATGATACTGCTGACTGAATGCGTAGACTTTGCGTGTCATGGTCAATCCCATTGAAGAATTGACAACATTGGTAATGACCCGATCAGCTATGAGATCTGGATCAATATTATCAATTTCCCCTGCATAGATGACGCGTAAATCGTTTCCATCTACAAAAACATTGGGAGGAGCGAATTTGGCAGTCTGTGTCAGTTCCATGGGAAACAATCCAGTCTCTGCGGCTCCAAGCGTGTAATAGATACTGTAATATGGCCAATAGACGCCTCTGGGATCGTTAAAATTCTTAACTGCAGCCCAGGCTCGTTTGATCACGGCGTTGTCTTGATAAGGGTAATCAGCTGGCCAGATGAGACCTTCATAGTAGGAATTATTCCAGGCTCTTTCTGCCCCATAGGCCGAGAAATGACTCTGCAGAGATCCAATCCTAACATATCTCTTGGCTGCAGCATCAATTTGGGCATAAATATTTGCAGCCAACAGCAACAGGATGGATAGTGAGAGTAAGGTCTTTATATTGATTCGATTCATCAGAAGTTAAACCTCAACCCAAACGTGAATTGTCGGGGGTTTAAGAAGGTAAGTGATCGATAGTTGGGCATATCGATATATGATTTGCTTTCGCGTCGGCGCTCGTTATCTGCTGCAATTTGAGGATCATTATCAGGATTTGGCACCAGAGGATCGTAAGCTATATCATCTTCACGATATACTCCCACATAATCATCCCCATGATTGATGCCCTCTTCGAAATAAAAGTTGAGCGAGCTGAGATAATCAGCATAGTCAAATTGATCCGAAAAGCCGCTATAGCTAAGAACCTTATTATCAAGGAGATTGTCAATATCGCAAAATGCCACGAGGGTTAAACCTCCAGCAGAAATAGCTTTCTGAATACGTAAATCCACATCCCATTGAGACATCCATTGTATAAAGACATCGCCTGCCTCAGGCGACTTATAAAGAAATTCCAATCCCGTTTTACTACTGGCCAGGAAACTAAGTTCAAATCCTTCTGCCGGATACATTCCGGCCAAGGACGGTCCAAATTTATCAGGAGTTTTCATGGATAAATTTGCCCGAAAATAGGGTTGCGCTCTGGGTTTGCTATCTACGACATTGTAGTTTTCATAATCACGTTGTTCCTGAGGGTTCTGGAACTGACGTAACAAGCCAAAATAACCGTTGGTCGTTACCATATAGGTATAGTTGATAAATCCAGAGAATATGCGACCCTTTGGTTTACTCAGAGTGATTTCGACACCCCGGATGTCCTGATAATTATTGCTTTCTGCCTTACGATAATTGACAGAACCAGTGGCATTTTTATAAATCACCCAACCTGGTTGTTGTGTGATATCCTTATAGTAGGTGGCTAAATCAAGTATGTAGGTATTGCTAAATCCATGAGAGTAACCCAATTCATATGCAATGGTCCGCTCCTGTTCCAGTTCAGGGTTGCCCAGATTAGTGACCAATCCATTGGACTCTCTCTGAAGTCTGAACCGGTAAGTTGAGCCAGCCTCTGAATAAAAATGTCCATAATTGAAGTACAATTTAGAGTGATCCGTTATTGGATGTGAAATTCCCAATCTTGGACTCAGGGTAAATGTGGATTTTGCATCTTGTTTTTCTGCTAATTCCTCAAGATTACTTCCCAGACCTTGCTTAAAAAGATCATCATAGGCATTCAGTTCATACACATCAGTATTGGCTGATGAAAATTCTGCTCTTAGACCCAGGTTGGCGATAAACCCCTCAAACTCAAGCTTATCCTGGACATAACCACTTAATCTGATGGGAGTCACATCATAGTTCATGGTCCTGGACCAGGTATCCTTATCACTCTCGGTATAGGATCTTATCTGAAGATCATAAAAATTAGCCTGTACCCCCATCTTGATCTGATTACTGGAATTGATCTGGTCGGTATAGTCTGCCTTCAGGAGTGTAGAGCTGGTGTGACTGGTATCTCGCCCCAGACTCATCCAATCGGCAGAATTGTACCCATAAGGTGACTCATCGTGATAGAAACCTGGAAATATTTCAAGTTTCGTAGTGTCACGAGCATCCATCTCATAAGTCTGGTACTGGGTTTGACCATGTTGAATGATAATTTCATAGTAAGAGTCAGAACTCAGCATATGGTTATAACTCACGTCAAATCGTCCTCTAAAGACAGAGTAGGGACTATAATAAGCAGGTGTAAACAGCCCTGCCGATGTCACCAGATTAGCCACGCTATAGGTACCGCGTAAAAGATTTCCCTCTGGGACCGTCGTCCAGTTATATCGGTTCACGGAGTGCTCTTCTGAGTAGAGCATGGTGGCTACCAGTTTCTGATTCGTGCTTAAATCATAATTCAATTTAAGACGAGTAGAATTGGAGCTGTATCCATCTCTGGATAAGGGTACAATAAATTGTTCGTTTTCATTTCTTACGGATAAATAAAATCTAAGTTTTGAAATCCCTGGAATAGGACCACCAAAACCCATATCCAGGGTTTGATCTGGTTTGGTAATTTCACCGGTTCTACGATGTTCATATATCCATTCCTGTTGGGCCGCCGTGGCAGTCATGCCTGTTTCTGGATTGTTATATGAATTCCATCCTTCAAAATTAGGATACTGATCTTGAGTATATGCATCCCAACCACCGCTTCCAGTTCCCGTCCAGGCAACATCATCATCCAGATAGGGACGCATAAAATATGATTCTTCATCATAGGGTGATATGCCATAATGCTTGGGAGCTGCAGGGCTATTCTGATAGTAGAACGATGCTGAATAATGATCTGCTGGACCCTCGGCTGTCACAATGTTTACAATACCGGAGCGAATGTTGCCATACTCAGCATTGAATCCACCTGATTGGACCTGAATCTCTTCTACTGAGCTCAAACTCAAGGTGGTTACTGGGGCATTCGAACGACTGTCATTGGATAGAAATCCATCCACCATAACCGCAGTCTGGGAAATCGAGCCTCCCCTGACCTGCATATTTTCAACACCAGCCTGAACACCCAGTACCGCATCCACTGAAGAGATGGGCCATTGTTGTATTGATTCAGAATCTACATTCAACTGACTTCCTGATAGATCCTTGGCCACAATGGGTCTTTCGCTAATAACAGTAACTGCTTCCATACCAAGAATTTCAGATGACATAGATAAATCAATGGTCGATGTGAGCCCCATGACGACATCGACGTTTTGCATAACCAGAGGAGCATATCCAATCATAGATGCCCGTAATTCATGTTTACCTGGACGAACATTTAATATGGCATAATAGCCATCTATATCAGTGGCAGCGCCAGTACCTAGATTAGAGATGAAAATATTCACACCAATCAGAGGCTCACCACTTTCTGAATCAGTGACATGACCACTAATCTTACCCGTGGTGGCTGAAATTAATGTGTTCACGCAAATGAACAGGAATAACACAAGACGTGTTATCTGATTATTCATACTTCCCCATCACTCACATTATATCGAGAATCTGACAGTCATCCGTTGCACATCGCCCAAACGCCCAAAGGGCTCATAGGCATAGTCGAAGGCAAGACCGAATTGTTGGATTCCGATACCAAAAGAAATATCATTTTCATCATTGGCAGACATGTATCCTGCACGCAGGGCTAGCATATTGATAGGCTTGTATTCCAAACCAATTCTAAGTTGTTCTGCATGTGAGCGATAATGAAGTACATCCAGACTGACCAGCATGGATTGCTCACCCATCCTGTTCCTGAGCAACTCAAAGGCATCCATTGATATACCAAGCGTAAAGGTCAGGGGTAATTGGAAACCTTCCTTTTCGAAAATAACTTCATTTGAGAAATTTTTCACGGACATGCCAAAAGCCAGGGACTTCCAACCTGTCTTATAGATGGTACCAAAATCAAAAGCATTGGCGAAAGCCAGATGAGATTTGACAGTATCAGGGTTGCCTGCATCGTCGGGGTAGATACTTTTTCCATAGTTGAGACCGATGTACTTGACATGAGCGCCAACCGAAAATTTATCATTGAGAGACTTGGCATAACCAAATCCTGCAGCAAATGCAGAAGGTGTGAGTATCTCAGTATCGATATAGCCCAGATCATTGTCCCATCGCTGAGTTCCCTGAATTTCTCCATAATCAACTGAAACAAAGGAGAGTCCGAAAACACCCCATTCGCCTGTTCCTGGTTTAAAGGCAGCCGAAAAGGAGTTGTATGCAATATCTGCAAACCATTGATTCTGACTGGCCATCAAGTCAACGCTGGGAGCCATTCTGGCCATACCGGCAGGGTTAAAGAAAATAGATGCAGAGTTTGATTCAACCGTGGTCAATGCCCCAGCCATACCTCCCGCTTTTGCATCAGAATCAACACTTAGAAATTGGGCCCCTGATTGTGCCAATTTCACCTGGGAAAAGACAGGCGAACCACTACTCAGGAGGATTAGCAGAGCGAATAGGGCGTAAATAAATTGAGAATTCCTTGTACGCTTCATGTTATTCTCCCTCCACGATAGCTAGGTGGTGACTCCACTCCACAGCAGATTCATGGGGTCGGAATCGCAATAGATACATGTCCTCTTCCAGTTCAAAGACCTCACGAACCTTTACTGAGCTACAGTAGGAGATGGTTTCCATTGAAATTGAATTGTCTATGGGAACAACCAGGGTTCCCTCAGAGTCCCAGATAAAAATTGATATGTATTCATCCAGGTTAAATATTAGAGTTTTATTGAGCTGACCCGATCTATCCCACAGGATAAAGCCAGCATCTATGGCATTTGACAAATTCAGATAGTTTAGTGAATCAGCATATTCCAGATAAAGCGAATCGGCCATCAATTGCTCCAGAGCAACATCGTAGCCTGGACCATCGGCAAAATATTTTCCACTTGGTGCACTCGAGAAAGTGGAGATATCTCCTCCACGAATCCGGTTGAGTTTAAGGTCAGTATTTTGTTTTACAATTTCACCGTCAAATTGGATATGCCAAACATCAGAGCTTGTCACCAATCCCAATTCAAAATTTAGATAGGCTGGTGTGTTCGCAATACCTAGCACCAGTACGGTGTCTCTAACAGCTGATGCAAAACTGGGAGTGCCGCTGGCATTATAGAGATATTCCACTTCCACACTGTCTACAGTATTGGATGGTTCATCATACACCAATGATCTGAATTGTAGTGCACCCAGTGTATCGGCACCCTTAGTAAACACATAGATATCGCTGAGAATCAAATGATCATCATCAAACCAGCTACTGCTGATGCGCTCAGAAGAGATGAGTGCTGATTCGATGTCATATCCTGACCAAGCCGGACTGAGATGCGCCATGTCATAGGTATCAATTGATACTTCTAAAGTATCATTTATCAACGCGCAGGCGGCAACTTCTACATCACTCATTTCATAGGTCTTTTCTTCAAAATCCTCACATGATGTGAACAGTGCTGCCACCATGAACAGGAAGACAAAAGGACGCATATTTTTTCTATTTAGGTAAGTCATAAGTGCTCCCCTTATCGGATAACTATAAATTTTCGAAAAGTCGATTGACCTTCTGGAGTTGAAAAATGGGCAACATAGATACCACTGGAGACAACCTGTCTGTATTTGGTAATAGAATCCCAGGATTCATCACCACTATTGTCGTTGTGCTCAATGGTTTTTATTAAATCACCGCGTTCTGTATAAATACGAATCGTGCAAACACCGGGAATATCATAAAAATACAACCGATCTACTCCAGACTCACTGAATTGGAGCTCTCTCGACTTGATATTATACGGGTTTGGTACCACACGAATCTGACTGAGTTGATCTCCAGCAGGTCGCTTAAGCGATGCCCCTTTATTGGTCATCGTATAAAATTTGCTACTGTAGAGAGGTGCTCCAGGGGATACTTGATTCGTATTTCCATCGTCGTATGAAACAACATAGTAGAAATATTTAAACCCACGCTTGGCCTTTATATCGGCAAATTCATTGGTAAGGTCATCAACATCACAGGAGAATATCTCCTCATATGTCGTATCTGGCTTATGAATCGCCCTAAATACTTTATAGCCCATAAAACCAGGATGCATCTCCGCGTTTGAATCCCAGGACAGGCCAATCTGATCACCACCTGAAGTGACAGTAAATTCAGCTGGTGGGGGTGGTGGCTCGGGTACAGCATAGTCGGATGCATAGGTATCCATGGCTCGGTGAAATGTCTGGAAAAGTGAATCCTCACCTGTAAATATCCACTCATTCTTGTATTCGTCCTTGGTTGCTGGAATCGATCCATCGGGATTCAAGAGATCACCAACAGCAACACTGCCATCGAACCAATTCCCCCCTACTTCGTAACACATCTCTCGATTAATACCTGCGGCGGCTTCAGCCAGGACAATATGGATTTTCTCGCCTGGAGCGATATCATAGGGTCCAAAGGCATGCAGTTGTGAATATCCACCAGGATCAGTGCCCCAGGTGTCTGCGTAACTGTTCCCCACTGCTTCAGCGTGTGATTCAGAGGGATGACCTGCAGCCATATGGTTATATCTCTCCTGCATTTTGACAGGATTGAATTGATCATTGCTTTGGGTAATAGGCTCGTCAGAACCGGTGTACAAGGTGGTTGTTGGCTGATATAAATCATCGGTTTGATCCGTAGTAGATTTATCAGCATGAATGGTAACCACGCCCACAAAATGTTGTGCACTAAGGTGACCATCGCCCCCATCTCCATAATATGGAGATCCGAGGTTATCATGGCCATCGGCTGCCTGAGAATGCAATCCATGCCAGGAATAGAGCGCACGGATTTCATCGTCTGCTGGAATCTCTCCAATCACCTCGTTCATAGTGTTAGCGCCCCAGGCAGTATTCTGAGGTGCCCAATATCCACCGGCACCGTATGGACCGCTCTCTCTTGTGGGCGCATAACGATACTGCATTCCGAAGTACACACCGGTGAGCGTTTCACTAAATGAAGATCCATTCACATCATATATACCCGTATTCTCAAACACATAATCGAAGACATGATAGTTATCATGATTTTGATTCGAGAATCCCCGGATGGTTCGTGTCATGGTAATACCAGTAGAGGTATTGATAATATTTACGATTTTGCGATCCTCGATCATGGTAGCGTCCACACTATCCACAATATCCAGATATTGAAGCGTACTGGCTGGATCACCATCTACAAACACCGCGGGGTGATCATATTTGCCATACATCTTGAAGGTTTGGATCAGGATCTCTGTTTTGCTATCCACTGGACCACGTGGCCCCACATGAGCCACCTTATAGTCAAATTGGCTGCTTATCTGGGGATCAAAGAAATTAGTTGTCCCAATCCATAAACCTTTGGCAGCCTGAGCGTCTTGAGCGCTAAACTGTGCAGGCCAGCGGAGACCATCCTGTTGATCCCGGATTTGTCCTGTCCGTCCAACTTCTACCTCGCTACCCTCTTCAGAATACCAGTTATGCAAATTACCGACAGCAATCCACTTGCTCTCGGCGGCAGACATAATATTTACCATCAGACCTATTCCGACCAATATGCCAAGGGTCTTCCAATAAATCTTACTTCTCATTTTATAAGCCATCATAAATTTATTTTCCTTATTCATGCATCGCATTCTTCTAGAAATCATAAGAAATATTTAGACCCAAAAAGATGTCTTGGGGTGAAAGAAAAATGAATGAACCCTGGTTGGGCATATCGATATATGCTTTATCCTCAACCACTTCATTCAGATAGCTCGATCCAACCTCTTCCCAGCCACTGATGTGATCGAATTGCAGGTAAGTCTCGGTAGCTGCATCATAATAAATCCCGCGCTCACTACGAGCATCATCAGACAACTTTTCCACATCAGCAATCCACTCAATGGGTACAAAAGCTACATCGTCAGGTCTTACGTCGCCTGGCTTATCATTGTGATCGATTCCGGGAAATACGGGTTCGCCGATAGCTTCCAGTTTGTCTTCAGAAAGCAATAGGGAACCTAAATAGAAGTCATAGTCATGAATATCTTCGAATCCGTACCCACTAAAGGTTTTAAGATTCAAGGCATTATTGATATCAGCAAAAAACTTGATACTCATATTTCCTGCTTTGAAAATTTTGGAGATCTTCAAATCAACTGATCTTGAATCCTGCCATCTAAAATTGTAAGCAATACCTTCTATGCCCCTGGGATTATATGAAAACCAGGATCCAGCTCTCCAGCTGCTCAATACATTGAGATGCCATTCCGCCAGAGGTTTTTGGCTGAAAATCGTGGGTCCAAAATTGCGAGGTGTGTGAAAATCAACCACTGATTTTACCCGAGGGGTGGGCCGTGGCTTACTCTGTACTGAATTATTCTTCAGATAATCTCGCTGTTCGCTGGGATTCTCATAGTATTGCTTCACACCAAAATAACCTGAAGTATTCACACGGTACTCGAAGTTGACATTTCCAGTAATCCAGTCACCCACCATTTTAGATACATCAGCTTCAAAACCCCTGATATCCTCATAACTGTTGGCTGTGAGATGGCTATAGTTTACCTGACCGCTCGCACTAATGTATCGTGTCCAATCCTGCTGATCCGTGATATCCTTGTAGTAGGCAGCCAAATGGATGAGATATGTATCAAACAAGGCATGATCATAGCCCAACTCATAGGAAATAGTTCTGGCTTGATCCAGGTTTGGATCACCAATAGTCGACAGTTGCGTAAGGTCTTCAATTTCTCTGTCTCCATTAAGGACCACCTTCCGCTGGACCCTGAAAAGACTTTCAGTAGTGGGAACTTGTCTGTAATGGCCATAATTGAAATACAGTTTCGAATTGATGGTAATGGGATGTGAGATCGCCAAACGGGGACTCAGATAAAATCGTGGCTTCACATCCTCTTTTTCAAAAGAATCCTCGGCTGACTGGCTATAACTCGAAGAGTAAAAACTTTCATCATAGGGTTCTACTTTGTACCATGAGGTATTGGGGCTAATAATCTCAGCATTTAGACCCAGAGAAGCGATAAATCCCTCAAACTCCATTTTATCCTGTAGATAAGTAGTAAATCGATACGGTGTGTAGTACATCCGTGACCAATAATTTCCCTCAGGTAAAAAGTAGTTTAATGACCCAAATTCCATTTCGAGATCATCATAGACAAAATCAAAACCAGCTTTGATCTGGTTATTTTTGTTTACCTGGTTTACATAGTCTCCACTTAAAGAAGTTGTTTTAACAATTGATTGATCTCGTGAAGTACTAACTGCACCACCCATATTCATATTTCCGTCAATCGTACTTACAGGAGTACCATAGAAGCCTTCTGGCGCTTCATCCACAAAATATCCATCAAATATCTCATAGACCTCGTCAAGATTTCTGTCGGGTCCAGGACCTGTATCATATTGTTTCTTTATGTGTTTCAATATGATTTCATAATAGGAGGAAGAGCTGAGCAAGTGTGTGAATTTTGCTGAGTAAGTGGCATGTGATACCTCTGTCGGAGCCCAATATTGATTAGAGTACAATCTCCAGGGCATGGTGAAACCTGAACGGTTAACCTGTGATGCCAGATTCCATACGGAGGACATATAACTGGTTAGGCCACCTCTGGATGATGTGGTTGCAGTTAGGTTACCAGCCATATAAGTGAAATTAAGTTTCTTGGATTTGTCAACATCAGAAGTCAGGCGTAGCAAGGTTGTTTTGGACAGGGTTCCACTTTCTGAGACGGGATAGAGGTATTCATTGTTTTCCTGACGATATGAAAGAAAAAATCTCAAATTGCCCAGACCTTCGCCAATAAATGGAACGGGTCCCCCAAAACCACCATCAATATTCATGTCCGGATTGACAATGTTACCAGGTTTGCGATACTGCCATTCAAATAATCTCTTTGCAGCGGATGGTGATAAATCATCACTGGGATCATCATTTGCAAGAGAGGCTTCCGAAACTGCGTTCCAACCAACAAATGAAGGATATTGACGCTGTGTATATTTATCCCAGGCTGTATACTCGCCATCTTCATTGAAATCTGTAAAGGTTTCACCCTCATCCCAAAAACCATTGTTGTTTGCATCTGTATAGGTTTCACCGACTTCAGTACCGGTCCAGGCTACTGCGTCATCTAGATAAGGTCTCAAATAGAAGGAATCTTCATCATAGGGAGATATACCGAAATGCTTCGGCTCTGCTGCACTATGCTTGATAGTCAGGGTTCCGCTGTAGCCACCACTTCCATCTTTGGTTACCACATTGACCACACCTGATCGAACGTTTCCATATTCCGCACTAAAACCACCGGTTTGCACTGAAATTTCTTGTACTGCGCTGAGCGGGATCCCCGTAATGGGTTTATTGGTCCTCTCATCTTTCAACTCAATCCCATCAATCATGAGAGCTGTTTCTTCGGTTCCACCACCCCTGACAGAAAAACCACTCACTCCAGCCTGAAGCGTCAATACTTCCGAAATACTTGTGACAGGTAATTCTTCAATTCCTTCAGCCGTAACGCTACGCTGGCTGGCGGCCACATCCATCTTGATAACTTTACGCTCAGCGACAATTACCACAGATTGACCTTCAAGCACTTCTTCGGCCAATTCAATATTTACTGTCTGAGTTCGATCGATTTCTACTCGGATATCCTCAATTGTGGTCTGAGAATAGCCAATCATCGTCGCCTTTAAAGTTTGATAACCCGGTGGAACATTTAGTATGACATAATAACCTGTAATATCAGTTACCGCCCCGAGGCTGGTTCCTTCAACAATGATATTGACACCGATCATGGCCTCACCGCTGGTCTTCTCAACCACTTCTCCTGAAATTTTGCCGGTGGTTGCTGCCATTAAAGTGGATGCTAGGGCTAACATGATAAGGAATAGACTGACTTTTCTCATATATCGTTCCTCAGGCTGTGAAATTCTATGATGGGTTATCTGTGAACCCATCAAATTCCGGATAAAATATTTGGTATTAATATTCATATTTTTATTGATTCGACCCATTTGAATCGAGAGTGAAAAAAAATTGGACAAGATTGTAAAACCTTGACAAACACATGAATGTGCATCCCCATCAATTTTGTATTGCTGAAATATAGGGATTCAATCAGTTAATACTAATTATTTATTAACTACAAGATGAGGTTCCAGTGACTGGCGTATCCTGTTGTTATTTATGCTACTAAGAAAATCCCCATAACGAAATATAGAGTAGATTTTCCCAAGTTTTAACGTGAATTATTCTCGCTGGGAAAGGTTTAAATCAATGTGCTTCTAACCAGTTGTCACCGATTCCAATATCTACTGTCAGAGGAATATCCAAATCAACGGCGTGTTCCATGGTCTCCCTAACGAGTTGAGTAAGCGTTTCAATTTCATCATCTGGCACTTCAAATACCAATTCATCATGGACCTGGAGGATCATCTTACTCTTTAGATTTTCAGCCTTTATGCGCTTATGAACTTGAATCATGGCCAATTTAATAATGTCAGCTGCGGTTCCCTGAATAGGCATATTGGTAGCGATGCGTTCTGCCCCTTCCCTGCTCATTCTATTGGAGGCATCAATATCCGGGACAGGCCGTTTTCTACCAAAGAGTGTCTGAACAAATTTATGTTCCCGGGCGAATTCGATAGTCTCATCCAGGTAATTCCGAATACCGGGGTAGGTGTTGAAGTAATCACTGATCAATTCAGCTGCTTCGCCTCTTGAAATTTCCAGTTCGTTGGACATCCGAAATGGACCAGCCCCATACATGATACCAAAGTTAACTACCTTGGCACGGCGACGTTGGTCGTCTGAGACACCAAATAGGTTGGTGCCAAACACATGTGCTGCAGTGGCCGTGTGAATATCTTCACCATTTTTAAAGGCTTCAATCAGACGCTCATCTTTTGAGTATTGGGCCATGAGTCTGAGTTCAATTTGGGAATAATCAGCCGCCAGAATTTTCCATCCGCTGGATTGAGGTCGGAAAGCCTTGCGGATGTCCCGACCCAATTCTGTTCTCACCGGGATGTTCTGAAAGTTAGGATTGGTGGAACTCAAACGCCCTGTTGCTGCTATGGTCTGATTAAAATTGGAATGAATGCGACCTGTTTTTTCGTGAATCAGCAGAGGTAAAGTATCAGTGTAGGTCGATTTGAGTTTTGCAACTTGTCTGTAGTCCAGCATATAACGTGGAATAGCATGTTCCTTGGCCAGTATCTGGAGAACATTCACATCAGTGGAAAAGCCTGTCTTGGTCTTGCGTATGGGCTTGATACCTTTTTTCTCAAAAAGAATCTCAGCCACCTGACGTGGAGAAGCCACATTAAATTCTTCACCGGCTTCTTCGAAAATAGCTTTTTCAAGTCTGACCAATTCTTTACCAAGACTCTCTGACATATCATTCAGAATACCGGCATCCACAAAGGTACCTTCACGTTCCATATCCATGAGCACAGGAATCAAGGGCAGGTCGATATCATCAAGAACCGAGTTGAGCTGGTCCTTCTCAATTTTTTCCGAGAGAATATCATAGAGTTGAAATGAAATATCTGCATCTTCTGCAGCATATTCACTAATTACATCCAGGGTTACCAGATCCATGGTGATTTGCTCTTTGCCCTTGCCTATCAGCTCTTCGATGTGAATTGGGTCTATACCTAGATATTGGACACTGAGGTCATTCATCCCATAGCCACGACCGCCTGGATTCACCAGATACCCTGCAATTTGTGAATCGAACCCAACTCCAGTGACATCAATTCCATAGCTTTTCAACACAGAAAGATCGAATTTGAGATTATGCCCCGTCTTCTTGATGGTCTCTGAATCCCAGAATGGTTTGAGTTCTCTGAGGACAATTCCAATATCATCAGGCGTAAAACAGCCATCAGGTGGGTTTGGATATTTCACGGCGATATAAACGGCACTATTGGCTTCCCAGGCAAAGGACAACCCTACAATTTCTGTAGTGAGTACATCCAGACTGGTTGTTTCAAGGTCGAAAGCCACCATCTGCTTGGTTTTAAGGGTTTCCACCAGTTCTATTAGTTCAGGAATGTGCTTCACAACAGTATAGTTTCGAGATCTCTCCTCACGAGCTGGCTCATCACCTGTTGAGTAAAGTGCACGTACATCATCCAGGGGCTTCATGAGATTGAATAGCTCAAATTCCTGGAACACGCTGCGGGCTGCATCAATATCCATGGATTCAATGCGAATCTCTTCCCAGCTTGGCATATTATCCATATCCGTTTTTATGGTGACCAATTCTCTGGATAAGAGTGCCTTATCTTTGTTCTCTTCAAGTTTGAGCTTCAATTTTGGATTTTTAACATCCTCAAGCTTCTCATATAGCTCAAGCATGCTTCCATGTTCCTGAATCAGTTTTACGGCCGTTTTAGGGCCAACACCGGGCACACCTGGAACATTATCAGAGGCATCACCCATGAGTCCCAGCAAATCGATAATCTTTTCAGGTGGAACCCCCCACTTCTCTTCAACATAGGCTGAGGTCCAAACCACATTGTCTTTTGGATTCACAATTTGAACATTGTCGTTTACCAATTGAGCAAAATCTTTATCACCTGAAAGCACTTTTACTTCAAACCCCTGTTCTGCACCGAGTTTTGAGATGGTTCCAATAATGTCATCAGCCTCAAATCCTTCACGCTTCAGATATGGAATGTTTAGTTTGGTGACGATATCATCAATGACAGGTAATTGGGCTGCCAGATCATCAGGCATTTTTTCACGGGTGGCTTTGTATTCCGGATATTGTTTGTGTCGGAATGTCTTTTCCTTGGTGTCCATGACCACTGCCAGATACTCTGGATTCTCCCGGGTCATAAGTCGCAGCATGGCATTCATGAACCCAAAAATAGCACTCACCAGTTGCCCCTTGGAGTTGATTAGGGGATTTTTGATAAAGGCAAAATGAGAACGATAGACCAGGGCTGATCCATCAATTAAATATATTACTTTAGATTTTTTATCGGTCATGATATATCCTGCTTATGGTTGAATTTGCTGAGATATAAACATTTCGACTTGCTTATGCCAGCATGAATTGCCCATTTGGCTGGATTGAATCAGTGTTTAGTTGATATCACTCAGGGCAATAAGATTATCGGACACTCCGGAGGCATACAATTCGTATGCACCTGCATCATCGATTCTCAATTTGACAATACTTCCCACCTCAAATACGCCAGTAATGACTACCTGTTGATCAATCTCAGGTGCATCCCAGATAGTACGACCCAGCATTTGCTCATCATCGTCTGGATCGGGACTGTCTATGATGATATCCAGTTCTTGACCTATCAAAGCCTGATTATTATTGAAGGCAATGCTATGCTGGAGATCCATGACGGCATCCATTCTCTGGATCTTCACATCCATGGGAACATCATCTTCCAGATCAGCCCCGCTGGTATCCTCTTCCTCAGAATAAGTGAACACACCAAGACGGTCAAATTGAATTTCTTCCAGGAAGTTCAACAGGGTATCAAAATCTTTCTCCGTTTCCCCGGGAAAGCCAACAATGACAGAGGTTCTTAATTTCAGCTGAGGTATCTCCTGCCGCAGTTCCAAAAGTAATCTACGTAGGCCATCAGCATCCAGCCCCCGCTTCATTGAAGTGAGCATATTTGTGGAGGCATGCTGAACCGGAATATCCAGGTAAGGCAGTATCCGCTTGGCGTTTTTAAAGATAGGAATAAGCTTCCTGGAAAAATGGGAAGGGTGAGCATAGTGCAAACGGATCCAATCCAGGCCTTCAATCTTGTCTAATTCAGCCAATAGTTCATGGAGGTAACGCTTGGGTCTCAGGTCCCAGCCGTAGGTAGTCGTGTCTTGTCCAATGACCATCATTTCTCTGACACCACGAGCCACCAGTGATTTGGCTTCACTCACTAGAGAATCCACTTCCCGACTTCTCTGTTTGCCACGCATGAGAGGTATTGCACAAAAACTGCATACATTGTCACAACCCTCACTGATTTTAAGATAGGCATAATGACGTGGAGTCAGGAGTTTTCTCCGATGATCCGGATCATCAGCCAGGTGGGGTTTGGATGCGATATACTCAAAAATATTCCGAAAATCCTCTGTGACAAAAAACTTGTCAACCTCAGGCATTTCCTGGGTTAGCTCTTTCTTGTAACGTGCTGATAGACAGCCTGCTACAAGTAGCTCTTTAAGTTGACCGTCGGTTTTTAATTGGGCAGCTTCAAGAATGACCTCAACCGATTCCTGCTTGGCGTCACCGATAAAACCACAGGTGTTGATGATGATGGTATTGGCATCCTCAGGTTCATCAACCAGTTCTATGCCAGCTGATTCAAGCCCACCTGCAATGATCTCACTATCAACGGTATTCTTCACACATCCCAAACTGATGATGTGGACTTTTTTATTAGATTGAGGCATTGTCAGATTTTTCCTTGGATGCAGTAGGCTGGTAGCATGCTACCAGCCTACGACCCTACCTCAAATAATGCCTGCACATAGCTCGCAGCATCAAAATCCTGTATATCTTCCTTTTGCTCTCCAATACCAATGTATTTCACAGGAATATCAAGGTTGTGGTGAATGGCTATGGCTATCCCACCCTTGGCGGTTCCATCCAGTTTTGTAAGAAAGAGATGATCGACTGGTGTGACCTCTGAAAACTGGCGAGCCTGGATAAGACCATTTTGCCCCGTGGTGGCATCAATAGTCAAAACAGTTTCATGGGGAGCACTGGGTATAACTTTTTTAACGACACGCTGGATTTTATCCAATTCAATCATGAGATTCTTCTGAGTGTGCAATCGCCCTGCAGTATCAATGAGAACCACATCTATCCCCCGCTGATTGGCACTTTGAAGCGCATCATAAACAACTGCACTTGGATCTGCAGCATCTTTTTTGGTGAGTTCAGCGCCACTTCGTTCTGACCATATCTCAAGTTGCTCTATGGCAGCTGCACGGAAGGTATCTCCGGCTACCAGAAGCACGCTTTTGCCCTGACTGGTATAGTGGTAGGCTAACTTTCCTATGGATGTAGTTTTCCCGGTTCCATTCACACCCACAACAAGGATAACATGGGGTTTTTCCGTAGTTTCGGTTGGGATTTGCTTCACCTCCATACGACGCATAATGTCGGATTTTAGAAATTCCACCACTGAATTCATTTCAACCACCTGGTTGAGGGGAAAATTCATACGCAGATCTTCAATAATCTCAATGGAGAGTTCTACACCAATATCCGCAGAGATGAGAATTTCTTCGATCTCCTCCAGCAATTCATCAGTTAGGGGTACTGATCCAGTAAATAATTTGCTTATACGGTTGTTAAACTGTGTACGTGAACGGCTTAAACCTTGTTTAAGTCGATTAAATGCAGACGAAAAAATCATATCTTGACACTTTATTTAATGATTAATAATCAGGTGTTACGAGGGTTTCTTGACATCAACCTGATAAAGATGGTAATAACGTTTCAAATAGAAAAACAGGGAGAAAGAGCCAACAACCACCGTAAGATAGAGTATATAATCAGCCCATGGATGCAGCTCAAATATCATAAGTATAAAGGTAATACTGGTGAGGAATATGGACCATTTACCGGTTCGATTTGCTTGCATATCACGCTTTGAATCTTTGCTGACATAGTATCCTAAGCCAAATATTAACAGTTCTCTAATTATGATAAAAGCCACAAACCAGCCCGGTATAGCCCTGGCAATTGGTTTTGCAAAAAACAGCACACCAAATACCACAATTTTATCAGCCATTGGATCAAGGAATTTCCCAAACCGACTCACTTCATGATAAGAACGTGCAAACCAGCCATCTAGATAATCAGAAAACATAGCCAGAATGATCCAGAAAACGGCCCACAGCGGGAAATCTGCGACGCCACCTTCCCATCTATTCAATAAATACACCAGGGGGAACACCATAAAAGCTCTAGCCAATGAAGTCAGATTAGCAGCGGTGAGAAACTTTTTTATGGTTGCATAGTTTACCATTTATTGACTAAACCTAACTCCGTATTTCTCTAATTCAAAGTTGGGGTCAGAAATTAGTTCCTCAGTCCGACCCGCTCTGGCAATTTTTCCATTAATAAGACAGATAATATCCGATGATTGCCTTACAAATTCAGCATTGTGCGAGATAATGATTACCCTCGCATTCGTGCCGGCCAAATTATGTAATTTTGATAGAAGCACCATGTTTTCTTTTGTTGTAACACCAATCTCTGGTTCATCAAGAATCAAACGGGCTGGTTCTAGATAAAACACACAAACCAGTGCCATGCGTCGTCGTTCTCCCCCACTCATGAGTAGAAAGGGAAAATGAAGCATGCCTTCTGGATCGGAGAATCCAAGTTCTTCAATGAGACTCACCAATCTAGTTTGATTTATTTCCTGTGATAGCAAGGCACTAAGCTGTTCACTTACGTTTTCAGCAAATAGAAACCGGTCAAGATGCTGAGGTAAATAATACCACTTTTCATCTGAGTTATGTGATGATAACTCGGCTAAAGTTTCCCCATAGGTGCTCTTACCAGATCCGTTTTCTCCGATGATACAGGTATATCCAGCTCCACTAATTGATTGCTCAGGAGCTTCTAGAATAAAGGACGGATTATCGCCATATGTCTTTCTCAATGCTGGAATTGTGTGATTCATAGGGTAGCCAGGCTCACATTGGATTGATCCAGGTCGATCACATGGGTTCCCCACTTGAGTTCAGAGACGAATTGGGTGACATGTAAAATTGTTTTTCCGGATTGGTGCGCTTTCTCCAGGAATGCCTTAAGTATGGAGGCCTTGGTCTGATCAAGATATGAGCTTGGTTCGTCTAATATCAATAAAGGAGCATCCTGCATCATGAATTGAGCCAGTGCCAGGGATTGTCGCTCTCCCCCTGATAAACTTTCCACGCTTCGACTCCATAGAGTATCCAAGCCCAGTGTGTGCAGTATTTCCTCCATATTGGGCACCACCACATCATCTCTTTGATAGCTCATTTCCTCAGCCACCGTTTCCGAGAAAAAAAGATCCTCAATTTGTTGAGTTAAATAGGCTATTCGATTGGTTTTTATTGCTTCTGGATAGCCAGGTCTGACGATAATGTCATTTAGTAAGACTTCACCAGATTCTGGTTCTACCAACCCAAGGATAAGCTTAACCAGACTGCTTTTACCACTACCATTTCCACCAATAATCGTCACAAACGATCCTGATGGAATACATAGGTTTAAATCCTGAAATATGGTTTTTTGAAATATTTTCCAGCGATAAGAAAGTGCCAGGTTTTTAACCTGAATATGGCACGGCATGGTTTTATTTCTCGCGTTGAATATTGTAATCGATAAACTGAATCATGGAGTGTTTAACAGCTGAATCGGGGAAATCACTCAGCGCAGTCTTGGCTTTATCAGAATAGTCCTGAAGTTTTTGTTTGGTGTATTCCAGGCCACCATAGCGATTGATAAACTCTAGAACATTTTGTTGAATAACCTTATCGCTGCCCTTTTTGGTCATGCGCTTAAATTCCCGTTGCTCCTGCTTGCTACACTGCTGCAGTGCATGTATCAGAGGTAAAGTTACCATATTGTGTTTAACATCCAGACCAATAGGTTTTCCCACAGATGAAGCACGTCCTTCAAAATCGAATAGATCGTCTTTGATTTGAAAGGCAATTCCAAAATTTCGACCATATTCGTACAGCGCATCCCACACCTTTTGGTCATCGGATGTAGTCATGGCACCCAGCTTACATCCTGTGGCAAGTAGTGAAGCCGTTTTATCCTCAATCATATCATAATAGGCATCTTCAGTCATCGTGTCGGAGCGAGCACGATCTATCTGGTCAATTTCGCCAGTCACTAGCTTATCAGCAGTGTTCGCAAGGAGCTCCAACATCTCTGGATGCTTGAGAGCAACCATTTTCACCAACGCTTTGGAGAAAAGATAGTCTCCAATGAGTACGCTAATTTTGTTGCGCCAGATAGAGTTGATGCTGGGAAGCCCCCGTCTGGTTTCAGCCTCATCCACAACATCATCATGAACCAGGGTGGCAGTGTGTAAGACCTCCACCAAAGTTGCAGCAGAATAAGTTTGCTCCGTACATTCACCACTAAGTCGGGCCGAAAGCAATAAGAGCATGGGGCGCATCTTTTTACCCTTTTGGGCAATGACATATTTCATGACCTGGTTAATCAGAAACACATGGGATTTGAGAGAATTCTCAAAATAGTGTTGAAAGCTATTCAGCTCAGCCTGAATAGGCCGTAGGAGATCATCCAAGGAAATCTTCAAGCAACTCGTCCTCTTTATTTATTCCCTCAGATTCAACTTCTTCCATCTCGGCTTTTTCCTGCTTTTTTTGCTTAACAAGTTTCGCGACAAAAATGCTGACTTCATACAGGAGAACCATAGGCATGGCTACACCCACCATGGTAAAAGGATCAGCAGGTGTGAATATCGCCGATACCATAAGTATGCCCAGATAAGCAAAACGACGAACTTTCCTCAAAATATTGGGGGTCACAATACCGATCTTAGCCAGGATGAATACAACAACGGGAAGTTCAAAAGCCATTCCTGTAAAAAGTATAAGGATGGTGATATAATTGAGATAGTCAGTGATGGTTACATAGTTAACCAGACCTTCAAGGCCATAGTTCAGTACTGCAAAAAATTTCAACGACCAGGGTATCATTACAAAATATGAGAAAAGCCCACCGATAACAAAACTCACGATAGTTGTAATGATGAGCATAGGAGCGAATGAACGCTCATCGTCTAGCAGTCCAGGAGCAATAAATTTCCAGACTTGATGAATAATAACCGGTAGGGAAAACACAATACCCAGGACCACTGCCACCCGCATTTTAGCCAGAAAAACACCAAGAATGGTTGTGTTCAGAAGATCCAGTTTGGGTTCAGTGTTTTCAATGGGAATGCTCAAGATGTAGATGAGCTGATTGGAAAAAATAAAACCAATGACCGCAAAAAGAAGAATACTACTAAAGGCTTTTATAACTCTCCACCTCAACTCTTCGAGGTGATCCAGCAGTGGCATTTCAGTATTACTTACTTTTGACATAGTCGATTAAGATAAAAGGATTAGAGGTGAGAAAAACCCCAATTGAATATAGAAGTAAACAAATCTATCCAACCTACAACTTCAATTACCCACCACCTCTGATTTGAATTTCACTTTGAAAATTTATTTAAAACTTGACTTTATCTGCTATTAATAATTGGAAATATTGAATTTGAATTCCCCCATATTGCGTTTTATACTATTTGCTGACTATGAATCGATGCTACTTACAAAAGAATCAACAGCCTGACACAGCCGGAAACAGGATCGAAAAAAGGTCTTTAACTGGATTCAGTTTGGTTGAGCTTATGATTGTGATTCTTATAATCAGTGTGCTTGCTGCTGTTGCAGTGCCCATCTACCGAGGTAGTATTCAAAAAGCTGTCAGAGCCGAAGGTGAGGCCGCCCTTGGGTCAATACGTAATGAGGTTCGAGCTTATTACGGTGAGTGGGGTGTCTACCCTACCGAAGATTTAGGTCAAATCATGACCCAGGATTGGCATAACATTCAATCGGGTGAACTAGATGGCAATAATTTTACAGAAAATTCCTATTACTATCAGGGCGGTGGTTCAATATACTTGATTGGAGTTCATCGAGGGCAGGTCATGGATCTACATCGCTCCCTCAACCAGGATGGCTTGTTTCAAGACTGGGATGTTAATGTTGATGAATAATTCTTTAACTGTCAGGTAGCATTTAAGGTTTTATCAAACCACTACATCACTTCTCATCGTTTTCAATTCGCTTCATCCTTCAACAGAGAATCCACAATTTTACCAGGTAAGATGCTCATGACATTTTCAGTGTTCATGGCTTGATCCAATTGTGTCTTGTTTGCTTGCGTCCAAAATGTGTTAAGAACGTTTTCATCGATATGAGATTTAATCTTAAAAAGGATTCTGTCCTTGAAATTCTGACGGATGATACCATGTTCATCTAAGAATTGACGATGTTCTACCAGGGCATCCGTTAAATCTGAAAGCCCCTCATCTTTAAGTGCACTGGTTTTAATGACCTGAGGTGGCCATAATCCCTTTTCTGGATGTCTCATCTCCAACATGGACTGAATCTGGGCAAAAGCTTGATTGGCTCCCTGTCGGTCTGCTTTGTTAATAATAAACAGATCGGCTATCTCCATGAGACCGGCCTTCATAGCCTGAATATCATCACCTGATTCTGGAACAAGTACTACAAGAGTCGTGTCAGCTGCTTTTGCGACATCCAGCTCCACCTGACCCACTCCCACGGTTTCGTAAACAATGATATCGTAACCGGCAGCATCAAAGATATCAGCAGCATCCTGAGCCCTCAGAGCCAAGCCACCGTGACTTCCACGAGTGGCCATAGATCGAATGAAAACGCCTTTGTCAGCATAGTGCCGACCCATGCGAACGCGATCTCCCAGGATGGCTCCCCCTGTAAAGGGGCTGGTGGGATCTACTGAAATGACAGCGATACGTTTGCCCTGATTGCGCCAATATGTGATGATTCGATCAACCAATGAGCTTTTACCAGCTCCAGGAGGACCAGTCACACCAATTCGATAGGCTCGACCGAGATGTTTAAACAAAGCATCTGTGATTTCCATATCGAGGTTATCGGTATTTTCTACAAATGAAAGCGCCCGGGAAATGGCCAGGCGCTTGGAATCTAATATTCCATTTAAATCAATTTTCATGGTGGGTAAGATCAGAATTTGAGCTGATATATTTCCTTAAATTTACTGTATTTACGAATAATGACCTTCTGTCCATCACGGGTAAGCCAATTCTTCTCTTCCAATTTTTTCATCATACGTGAAACCGTTTCGCGGGTGGTCCCGGCCATATTGGCAATATCCTGCTGCATGGGCATATTTCCCAGTGTGACATCACCCATTTTATAGGTGCCATTTTCTTCAGCAAGCCCAATGAGGATAGAGGCGATTTTACCTTCAGCATCACTGAGCGTCAAATATTCTAGGTGCATATCGGTTTTTCTAAGACGCAGGGCTAATTCCATCAACAGGGCAGTAGCCACGGATGGGTGGTGCTCCAGAAGGTCCAAAAATTCTCGACGATTAATAGTTTGAATTTTGCATTCAGTCAAAGTAATTACATTGGCAGATCTGGTTTCTCCATCCAGGATGGCCAATTCGCCAAAGAAATCTCCTTCTCGAAGGAAGGCCAGAACAGCTTCACGTCCATCTTCTGCCAGGCGGGTCACTTTTACAGAGCCGGATTCAATTACAAAAAAGTTGTCTCCAGATTGTTCTTGATGGAGGATATGCTGATCTTTATCGTAGGATTTCTCCTGACAAACTTCAGCAAGATGTGTGAGTACTTTGTCGTTTAAATCCGAGAATAAAGGAACCAACCTCAAGGAATCTTTTATTTCTTCTACCCGATCACTCATCCCACTCTCCTCCTGGTGACAATATTGTCAAAATATTGTGAGTTTAAATCTGTGATATTTAAAACTCATTTTTCTATAGCATTCTTAAATATTTCGTAAAGTAGGCAGAAATGAGGCAAAGCAAAATCAGAAAATTCAAAATGGAAAATTATTTAGCGTGCTTTATATGATTGAAAAGACATGCAAATGCCTGATTTTTATTTCCACTTAAAGCGTTGACAGAGGTGTGGTGCGCATCTATATTCGCGGGCATTTTTGAGGAGAAAGAAAAAATATGCCTGTAAAAAAGACCATCGCGAAACGTATCAGACAAGCTGAAAAAGCCCGTATACGCAATAAGCATTATAGTTCATTGATGAAAAGCGCTATCAAAAAAGCCATGGCTGCTGACAATGCCGAGAACGCAACTGCTCTTGGACATTCCGCCATCGTGATTATTGACAAAGTAGCTGCTAATGGAATTATCCATAAAAATAAAGCTGCTAACCAGAAATCACGTGTTGCCAAACATATGGCGACCTTTTCTTAAAGCACTTTTCTGCAATTTATAGTCACTGCGACTATAGCGTCATTTAGACCGGTGATTCACCGGTCTTTTTTTTACATAATAATGAAGTAATACAGAGTCGGACATCGAGGTCCTCGAAATGTCCTGCAATATGTTTAAGAAAGAGGCTTCGAGAGCCTCAGCCTCCGGAAATAAGTGCTAGTATACTTCGTTGGTCAGACAGTGAACCGAACCGCCGGCATAGCGAAAACTAGTTAGGGGTGTCACATACCTCTGGATACCCATCTCAGCCAATTGGTCTTCGATACCGGGAGTTGAAAACTTGCTGCTGTTTACCATGATACCTGGTGCAATAAGGGCATTTACTGCGTAATCTCCCAGTTCGCCTTCCATACCGGATGAGTCCAATTGGGAGACTTCCATTACTTTTACTCCTAATGAGCGAATCTCACGCATGCTTTTTTCACTGAGCATATCAGCAGTCACTATCACAGCTTTCATTTCATTTTCTACTGTGACAACCGGTGTAAAGACAGTATCAAGATGATAACCTTCTGATTCCACCAGGATGTAATGATCTGGTCGAATGATGTTTCGTACAAAATCATGCCCCGCCTTGTTTGAACGTGATAGACCACCGAAATAATAACTGCCATGAATGGTTTCAAGATAATTGATATCCCCCCCCTCAAGGAGAGCACCTTCTGGCAGGGTAACTACTGTTTTTCCAAGTTTTGATTCCACTAATTTGGTATGGAACTCACCTTCGTAGATACGGTCTTTAACACTAAATCGACTTTTAATCCAGATTCCTCTGAAGATCATTCCCCCATCTCTTATAAAGACAGCATCATGATAGAGGCTATCAGGTCGATTCAATTCATCGGGAAATGGAACTATATGGAGATGGAAACCGGCAGTCAGTAGGGTGTCTACAAAATTCAGCCATTCTTGTCTAAGCAAGTTTTGATCAGGGACAATCCCATGTTCCTGGGCATACAGCGTGGCAAAATTCATGCTCGATTCGGTTTCCCCTTGATGTACGGGGTAACCTTTGTACCACATTCCGTGAACTTTCTCAGTTACCGGGGCCAACCCCAGCAATATAATTTCTCGATTGTGTAAATGTGCATTCATGGGATCAAGATAGGACAGAAGTTAGGAGTTAGAAGGTAGAAGTTAGAAAGTAGAAAGTAGAAAGTAGAAAGTAGAAAGTAGAAAGTAGAAAGTAGAAAGTAGGAAGTAGGAAGTAGGAAGTAGGAAGTAGGAAGTAGGAAGTAGGAAGTAGGAAGTAGGAAGTAGGAAGTAGGAAAATGGAAATGGCTAGTTTCCTTAATTCCCAAAATAATTCAGATGTCTGAGAATTGATATAATTGAGATTCTCTTTGTGGAACATGTAGTTCTGATTTAATTAGACGCGATGGATATTAGTAAAATATTAAGCGAATGGCCCTTTGATCCCCTGACAGTAAGTGCAAGAATAATCAAGGCTGAAAATGGTCGCCAGCTGGTTCAGATGCGGGTAGATCTGGGTCTTATCCAAATGGAATATATGGGGAGACCTGATGGTCATCGTCCTGAAGGATTCGATTCCTATCTTGACTATTATCGCTCTCTGGCTGCTGCCGAAAAAGAGTTTACCTTAGATCCGCGTCAATCCTTTAACCTGAGACAGGAAGGGATGCAGTATTATCATCGTTATCTCAGCCTACATCAGTTGAAAGACTACCAGGGTGTAATTCGAGATACCCGTCACAATCTTGATATCCTAAATGTCATTGCGAATTATGCCGGCGCGGTTGAGAACATTACCAGTCAACAGCATCGTCCATATGTGATGATGATGAATACTTCAGCTAAAACCATGTTAAAGCTTGAGTCCAACGACAAGAGTGAAGCTTTGAGAATTCTAAAAGCAGGTGTTCGTCAGATTAAACATATCTATAAAAATGTTCTTGACGATCCTCAACCCGATTTAAGTCCTGAAATTTTTCAGCTTCGTGAATTACAGCACCGTATTACAGACGATGGGGTTCCCTCAGAGTTACCTGTGCAGGAAAAACTTGAAATTGAGTTGCAGATGGCTTTGCTTTCTGAAAATTATGAGGAAGCAGCTCTACTTCGAGACCAGATTGCCAGATCATCCAAGTAAACCGTTTTAAAAACTACAATTATTCAGGTAAAATCAGCGATCGGTAGGTCGCCAGGTTTACAATTGGTGGCTTGAAAAGATCCTGGAGGACCATTCCTACAGCTCCCAGAGTACCTGCCCGATTCTTTAGAGCACCCGCTTTTATTTTAACTACTTCAGCAGGGATCAATAGAACATCTGCTTTTGCACTCCGAGTTGCCGAATCAAGGACCATGGGACACTTATCAATAACGGGACCACCCATGATTATCAATTCCGGATTAAATAGATTGATCACACCAATGGTCAGTATCCCAAGAATTTCACCAAACTCTTTGAGAGCATCTAGAGCCAGTTCATCATTGTTCTTGGCAGCTGAAGCGATGCTCTGAAGATTAATTTCAGCATCTTTTAAGATGGTCATTCTTCCATTGGAGCTAGCAGCCTGCTGCATTGAAAATTCCAGGTGTTGTGTGGTAAGAATTTCACCAAAACGACGCTGATCTTGATACAGTATGGGATATTTACCGCGATTAATTCCACGGGCAGAAATTTCAGTATAACCAACTTCTCCAGCTGAGGCAGTAATTCCACGATAGATATCACCATTGATGATGATTCCGGCCCCGATTCCCTCACCCAGCCAGATATAGACCACATTCTTGGCCTGCTGACCAGCTCCCCAATGGTATTCACCCAGGGTAATGGTTTTAACATCATTTTCCATATAGACTTTGGTATCAAGGGAGTCTTCAAGGAAAGTCTTAATGGGAAAGCCTTCCCACTCTTTTAGTGAGTGCGTAGACAAAATCGAACCAGCTTCATAATCAATCAGTCCAGGTAATGCAATTCCCACACCTAGAATCGATGCCATTTTTTCTTCATCACCAACCATTTTCTCAATTGATCTTGTGATTCGAGTCAAAATCGCCTTGGGGTTGGTGTTATCATTAAAATTAACCACACCTTCATGCAAAATTTCAGCATTCATATTGGTGATGAGGATGGTTGCGCTATGTAAATGTACTTCTACTCCAATGGCCAGACCAGCATCTGCGTTGAACTCTAACATCACAGGTCGCCTACCACCCTGAACAGTAGACTCCCCTTTGCCAATCTCGAAAAGAATATTGGTCCCAAGAAGACGGCGAACAATCCCCCCGATGATTACTTTCGAAACACCCATACGACGGGCTACTTCAGATCTGGAAATAGGACCTTCATCGCGGACAATTCGCAAAACAGATATTTCATTAATTTGACGGACAAAATGGAAATTCGATTTTTTCATAGCTATCCCCAGAGCTCAACTGGTACTGTCACTCCAGAATGGAATCTTTAGTTTGTTGAGGTCTACTTTACAATCTTCGTTTGCAGTTTGTATTCCAAGGTCAGTAAGTTAATCTTTTTTACTTACTAATGCTATCGCTTTGTGTATTGATTCAACAGAGAGCCGGCTTAGATTCAGTTGAATGCATTATCAAGCCAATATTCTCTAGTTATATGTGCAGACCTGCGTGGATAAGATGACTTTTCTATCCACAAGCTGGATAGTTAGGCAAAATCACAACTTAGGAAAGTATCATGAGCTCATACATACTCTTTGAACCTGAGAACCTATCCCCTTTTGGACCTCTAACGCTCCTCCGTTCTGTTGCTGAACTTCGATACGGCATTTATTCCAACCTGGAAAGAGCCCAGCACATATTTGCTGATGATCAAGTCCAATTGTGGGTCCGGCCCATATTGGCTGATGAGCACAACGAAAAGTATCCTGATATTCCAATAAATATGGAAGCAGAGAAAGACGCCATATTTTTAAATGCAGCCACTCCAGCCTGGTTGTACCCATCTGCCATTTCAATCCTCAATGAATCAGGTACATCTGCAGTAGTCATTGACAATCAGATTGTTGCTGCACGAACTGGATCAACTATGAAATTCAGTTCTGACTTTCACCTATCACTTGAAAAACTGGAAAAAATTGTCTGCAACGTCGAGATTTGCGAGAATCATCCAAATTGGATATGGGATTATTTGGATTTCATCGCCCCGGCAATCGAATTTGATGCAAAAATGTGGGTTGAAGAAAATAACATCCTCAACAAACTTCCAGCCGATCTATACACGCTCACAGATCGCAATATTTTCATCCACAATACTGCACAGATTGGAAAATTCGTCCATCTGGATGCCAGCAATGGACCCATCGTTATTGATCAGGATTGCAAAATCAGTCCCTTCAGTTCAATTGTTGGTCCAGTATACCTAGGCAAACGAACCTCATTAAAGCCCTCCACCTCCATCAGACAGTCTGTCGTTGGTAGAGTTTGCAATTTGGGTGGTGAGGTCAAGGGCTGTATCATTCATCCATATTCAAACAAGAGTCATGATGGTTTTCTAGGTGATTCCATTCTAGGGTCATGGATCAATCTGGGAGCAGGAACCATCACCAGTAATATGAAGAACAATTACCAACCGATTCGTGTATCCTGGGATGGCAATAATTATGAAAGTGGTCGTCAATTCCTGGGTTCCATCATTGGTGATCATGTTAAAACCGCCATTGGCGTCCGCTTAAATACCGGCACCCTGATCGGGCCATTCTGTAACGTCTTTCAAGCTGATTTTCCACCGCGGGCTATCCCCTCCTTTTCATGGGGAAATGGAACCCATGAGTTGGAAAAAGCTATACAAACAGCTGAGCTCATGCTCAAGCGCCGAAGCTTAGCCCTGTCTAAGACTCAGATTAAGTTGATCACCGATCTGGCTGAAGATCACACTCACTTTGTTCACTTCTAAGAAACATTGTTCATTTTACAGGACTCTCATGAATTATTCTCGGATATTTAGACTTTCTGCGGCAACACTGGCTGTACTGATACTCGTCACCTGTAGTAGTCAACCTGCAGCTGTTGATTCAACACCCTGGGTAAGAGCCACACTCAAGAAATTAACTCTGCGTCAAAAAATATCCCAGATGATGGTCTATTCCATGAGACTGGACTATTTGCCAGCCGAATCTGCCCGTTGGCAGGAAATCGAGGGTCTCCTCGAAACCGATGGCATCGGATTCATTCATGTCTGGGGTGGTGAAACCGCGTCCGCCCTCACCCTTCTCAATGAAATGCAGTCACGATCCCTGGTGCCCATCATGATAGAAGCCGATCTGGAATACGGGCTTCAAAAAAGATTTGGTGCAGGGACGCAATTACCATGGCCTATGGCCCTGGCTGCCACTGGTGACCCAAAATGGGCATTTGAAGCCGGTCGAATCACTGCTGAGGAGGGTCGTGCTCTAGGTGTTCATCTTGCTCTGGCCCCCGTAGTTGATGTGAATAACAACCCATCCAACCCCATTATTAACACTCGCGCTTTTAGTGAGGACCCTGATGAAGTCGCACGCTATGCCATCAGTTTTATGCAGGGACTCCATTCGCAGGGTATGCTAGCTACGGCAAAGCACTATCCAGGTCATGGGGACACTCAGACTGACTCACATATATCTCTGGCACAAATTCCCTCTGATTCTGCTCGTCTGTGGAATGTGGAGCTCAAACCGTTTCAAGCCATCATCGATGCTGGTGTTGATCTGGTCATGGTGGGTCATCTTGATGCAGGTGAATTTCAGATGGAGCCAGGTATTCCATCCAGCCTCTCCCCTTATTGGCTACAGGATATTTTAAGGAAACGGCAGGGCTTTAAAGGGGCTATCATTACTGACGCCATGGCCATGGGTGGTATTACCAGAAATTTCCCCGATCGATATGCCTTGATCCAGACCATTAAGGCTGGTTCAGATATCATTATTCAGAATCGGAATTATAAAGGCTCAGTGGACTGGGTTGAAGAAGCTGTGAAAGATGGGTTGATCAGCGAAAGTCGAATTGATGAATCCGTGGTGAGGATTTTGACCCTCAAACAAAAACTTGGTCTGGACAAAAAGAAAACTTTAAGCCTATCTGATATGCAGCTTAGACTGGGCACCCAACACAATAAGTCTGTGGCTCAGGATATCATGGCCAAGGCTGTCACGCTGGTGAGAGACAATCAGAACCTGGTGCCTGTGAGTATGACGGATTCACAACATGTCTATATTGTCGATATCCGTGACTGGGCCAATGATCACGATAGATCCACTATTCAATCTGTGCTCCAGCGCTCACTGAATAATGCTTCAACCTGGATACTGGACAATTCTGATCTGACTACAACCTATGATAATGTTCTGGCAAGTATTCCAGATTCTGCCAGGGTGATCTTAAATATCTTCAGTCGGGTTAAAATGAATAAGGATCGAGTACTTTTACCTGCCGTTCAAAGTGCCTTTGTTGATTCCCTTTCTCGTAAGACACCTCATATGATTGTCACCAGTTTTGGGACGCCTTATTTAATCCGGGCTTTTCCTGATATCCCCACCTATCTCGTGACTTATAGCAGTCAAACTGAGATGCAGCGAGCGCTTGCCAGGGCGTTATTAGGGAAGGCTAACATCACGGGCAAGCTTCCCATCACCATTCCAGATATAGCAAAGCGCGGTGATGGCTTAAGAAGAAATGGAATCCCCACATCAAGTGTGACAACCAGGGTTAAATCCAGACTCCAACCAACGATTCTCCAACATGTGGCTCCCGAAGACATTGGAGCCGACCCTGGAAGAATTATGCCTCATGTGAATCAGGCACTTGCTGAAAATGCCTGGCCTGGCGGTGTCCTGTTGGCAGCCAAGGACGGCAAAATTTTTATGCATGAATATTTTGGTGAACATACCTACGATTCAGACCGCCAAACCTACCGCGGGGATGTTTTTGATCTGGCCTCAGTGACCAAAGTGATAGCCACCACATCGGCAGCTATGAAACTTTATGAGGAAGGCAAACTTAATCTGGACAGCACGGTGGTCTCCTATCTCCCAGAATTTGCTGGACCCGATTCGTTGAATGACTCATTAAAACAAACAATTACAGTTAAAAATTTATTGACCCATACGGCAGGCATGAAACCTTTCAAGCGATTTTACGCCATGGAGTCTCCCAACCGGGAAGCACTGCTGGACAGTGTGTTTGAATCAGAGCTGGATACAATTCCTGGCACCAAATACAAATATTCCGATATTGGTTTGATTACTCTGGGTAAAGTGATTGAGAAACTGGCTGGGACTGATTTGAATGCCTTTACGGATAGTGTCATTTTTGGACCCCTTGCCATGCATGGCACTGGTTATCTACCGGATCAACGGCTTGATCGAATTGTCCCAACTGAGATCAGTGAGCTGGACAGCATGCTGGTGCATGGGTTTGTCCATGATGAAAACTCACATTCCCTGGGTGGGATTACTGGACATGCAGGTCTTTTTGCTACAGCAATTGATCTGGCCAGGTTTTCACAGATGATGCTAAACAATGGCACTTTGGGTGATACCGTCATATTCAAACCTGAGACCATCGAATTGTTTACCAGCAGAGCGAATATGCTGGATGACGACAACTCTCGCTGTCTGGGTTGGGATAGTCCTTCTGAAAGCAGTTCAGGTGGTGTGTATTTGAGTTCCAATAGTTTTGGTCATACAGGATTCACAGGAACCTCCATTTGGATTGATCCTGACAATCAAATGTTTGTCATTCTCCTCACCAATGCGGTCCATCCCAATCGCAGTTACAAATATCCCAACTATTTTGACTGGCGCCAGCGTGTGCATTCATCAGTATACGAAAGTCTAGGTTTTAATGAAATCACGGAAGGTCTGGAATGGCGAGATCGTTGGGCTAGAGAAGAGAAACGGCGAAACTCCTGGTGGTACAATATATTTCATTAAAAGGATACCGATGACTGAGCTTGTCGAAGTTGAGAATGAATAAATGGGAGTCAACAAGTCATCTCGAGCGCATCCTTCGAGAGCCTCGGGATGTCAAGGGATCTACATAATAGGTCTTCGCGTGCAGAGCGCGGCGATCTCTGGGTTCGAGATTGCCACGGATCTTCGATCCTCGCAATTACTAGATCTGGAGACTGAACCTGCCCGCCCTGTCGTAGCTTAAGGAGCGAAGATGGGTCGAAGTCAACAAAATTGAATTGATAGAATAATGGACATTTCGACGAGCTCAATGTCCAGAATGATAAACTTTGGAGATAAGATGCACATAAAAATTCGACCTCACAATGATGCAAGCCGCAAACAATATGAACAACATGGGCATTACCATGCTGGTGATGCGGGTCTCGATTTGTTCATCATGGAAAACCAAATCATTAGAGCTGGTGAAACTGCACCTCTGAAACTGCAAATATCCTGCGAGACAGCCTCAGGCCAGCCCTACTATCTCATGCCTCGTTCAAGTATCTCTAAGACCCCTTTAAGGATGTCAAACTCCATTGGTTTGATAGATGGTGGCTATCGCGGTGAAATAATCGGGATGGTTGATAATATCAAGACTGAGGATTACCGGGTATCTGCAGGAGATCGTCTGTTCCAATTGGTGGCTATGGATGGCTCAGCCATCACCTTCGAGCTGGTAGATGAGCTAAGTGATACCACACGTGGAACCGGTGGATTTGGGAGTACCGGGAACTAGTTTTCCTTTTCATAACAGATCGGCGGTCTGGGTTTTATCCTTCATTCGCTCCATCTCATCAAAATAAATTCTAATTGCTTTCATGTAAAACAACGTCATGAAAAATGGATAATATCGGCATATGCTTCTGTTATTATTTAGGATATAGACGTTTTCTACTCATCTCAAATCGTTGATTTTTACTTGGAGTGACATTGTAACCTGAATATTATTTGGCGCTCTAAAGGTCTGAGTGCCAATAGAGCATATTATTTGAATATTATGAGTCAGTAACTACTGACAATCCTTTAAAAGAAACGAGAGGAATAACAGAAAAATGGCAAAATACATCGAATTTGATCAGGAAGCCCGGTCCAAACTGAAGACTGGTGTTGATGTTCTGGCAAACGCTGTAAAAGTAACACTGGGACCCAAGGGTCGTAATGTCGTTATCGACAAAAAATTTGGTGCACCAACGATTACTAAAGATGGTGTAACCGTAGCAAAAGAAATCGAACTGGATGATCCACGTGAAAACATGGGTGCCCAGATGGTACGCGAAGTTGCATCAAAGACTTCTGACATTGCTGGTGATGGAACTACCACAGCAACCGTACTTGCTCAGGCTATCGTCACACAGGGTTTGAAGAACGTTACAGCTGGCGCTAACCCAATGGAAATCAAACGTGGTATCGATGCTGGTGTTAAGCAGGTTGTAGATTATCTCCAGACATTGAGCAAAGATGTTAAGAGTAATGAAGAAATTGCCCAGGTTGGAACTATTTCAGCTAACAATGACAAAGCTATTGGTGATTTGATTGCAGAAGCCATGGACAAAGTTGGCAAAGACGGTGTTATCACTGTTGAAGAATCCAAAACCATGGATACACACTTAGAGACAGTTGAAGGTATGCAGTTTGATCGCGGTTACCTCTCCCCTTACTTTGTGACCAATGCAGAGAACATGGAAACACTACTTGAAGATGCTTTGATCCTGATCTATGATAAAAAGATCAGCACCATGAAAGATCTGCTTCCAATTCTTGAAAAATCCTCACAGACTGGCCGTCCTCTCCTCATCATCGCTGAAGATGTTGATGGTGAAGCTCTAGCCACACTGGTTGTCAACCGTCTCCGCGGAACACTTAAGATTGCTGCTGTAAAAGCTCCTGGTTTCGGTGACCGTCGTAAAGCCATGCTTGAGGATATCGCTATCCTCACAGGTGGAATTGTAGTTTCTGAAGATCAGGGTTACAAGTTAGAGAATGCAACGCTTGAATATCTAGGATCTGCCAAGACGGTTATCATCGACAAAGAGAATACAACTGTTGTTGATGGTGCTGGTGAAAAAGAGAAGCTGACTGCTCGTATCAATGAGATCAAAGTTCAGGTTGAAAATACAACTTCTGATTATGATCGTGAGAAACTTCAAGAACGTCTGGCCAAGTTGGCTGGTGGTGTTGCTGTGCTGAATGTTGGCGCTGCTACTGAAGTTGAGATGAAAGAGAAGAAAGCACGTGTTGAAGATGCCTTGCATGCTACACGGGCTGCAGTTGCTGAGGGAATCATCCCTGGTGGCGGTGTTGCTCTTCTTCGTGCATCACAGGTTCTTGATCTTACGCTTGAAGGTGATCAACAGTTGGGTATTGATATCCTGCGTCGCTCACTGGAAGAGCCTATCCGTCAGATTTCAAAGAATGCCGGTTGGGAAGATTCAATTGTTGTACAGAAAGTTAAAGAAGGTAAAGATGACTTTGGTTTTGATGCCCGCGCAGAAGATTTCAAGAATCTTCTTAAAGCTGGTATCCTTGATCCAACCAAGGTTGCCCGTACAGCCCTCGAGAATGCTGCTTCAATCGCAGGTCTCTTGCTGACTACGGAATGTGCCATTACTGATAAGCCTGAACCTGCTGCTGGTGGTCCTCCAATGGATCCAGGCATGGGTGGTATGGGCGGTATGGGTGGCATGGGCGGAATGATGTAAA
This sequence comes from Fidelibacterota bacterium, assembly GCA_018673925.1. GTDB lineage: Bacteria > Fidelibacterota > UBA8477 > UBA8477 > JABMPR01 > JABMPR01. The sequence goes on along the minus strand of JABHBL010000022.1, from coordinate 950 downwards.
CCTCCCCCACTTACTGTTTTACCAAAAGGCCGGTCAGTTGACCGGCCTTTTTTTATTCAACTACAGAGAGCACAGAGAACGCAGAAGATTTTTATATGGATCTCGCGAGGGATCAAACAATCGTGGTCATCACTCTTTTTTTACAACAATTAAAACGAAATTGACTAATATTTTTAAAGATTGATAGATTTTTTTCGCCTGATGTATGCTATGGTTGACCTGATATCAATGTGAAACTATATTGGCGCGCTTTATGACATGGCGTGGTGCCCAAGTTGGTCTAAGGGAGTGGTTTGCAAAACCATCATTCGCCGGTTCGAATCCGACCCACGCCTCTTGATAATTAGGAATAATCAATTACGAATTGCGAATTCGATTATGCTCACTTTTAATTCCTAATTGCTCATTTATAATTCGGAATTAATACCGTTTGGCCCGGGTGGTGGAAAAGCGACGCTTTTCTGCGAAAAGCTTCAGGGCTAGACACAAGGGACTAAAATTCCCTTGGTATGAATTGAAAAATGATTACAACACTTCGAAATTCGACATTCTGTGTTCGAGATTCAGTGTTCTGATGGCCCGGGTGGTGGAAAAGCACCGCTTTTCTGCGAAAAGCTCCAGGGCTAGACACAAGGGACTCAAAACCCTTGGCGTGATTTGAAAAATGATTACAACACTTAGAAATTCGACATTCCTTGTTCGATATTCAGTGTTCTGATGGCCCGGGTGGTGGAAAAGCGAAGCTTTTCTCCGAAAACCTCCAGGGCTAGACACAAGGGACTAAAATTCCCTTGGTGTGAATTGAAAAATGATTACAACACTTCGAAATTCGACATTCTGTGTTCGAGATTCAGTGTTCTGATGGCCCGGGTGGTGGAATTGGTAGACACAAGGGACTTAAAATCCCTCGGCCCTTAAAGCCGTGCCGGTTCGATTCCGGCCCCGGGTAC